>NZ_PXXO01000009.1 GCF_003011885.1 Cyanobium usitatum str. Tous | reverse complement strand
CCAGACGGAATCCCGTCGAGCGCAAGAACATTGCGTAACAGGACTGTAACGGAAGATTGCGGGATTAGTGAGAAGGCAGGTCGGGGAGGCGCCAAAGCCCTGCTGATGCATCGCATAAGTAGCGCTTATGTCGGGGAGTGGCCGATCACCTGGAGCCCCAGCGTCACCCTCGTACCCACCCGCTTTTGTTTTAATTCCTGCGGCTATTGCAGCTTTCGGCGGCCTCCAGATGGCTTAGATCCGCTAGCTGATGGGCTCAGTGATCCCCAGGCGCAAGCGGCATTGAGGCTGCGCCCTTGGGCTGCGGAGGTGCTGTTGCTAAGCGGCGAGGTGCCGCCCGGCTCCCCCCAGCGCCGCGCCTGGTTCAGTCGTCTGCTGGCTCTTAGCCGTCTGGCCTGGACAGAAGGCCGGCTGCCGCACACAAACGCGGGCCCCCTCTCCATCGCTGAGATGGCCTCCCTAGGCCGGTTTAATGGCTCCATGGGGTTGATGCTGGAAGGGCTCGGCCCGGCCTACGACGCCCTGCATCGCCAATCTCCGAGCAAGCGGTTGGCGGTGCGGCTCGGCCAGTTGGAGCAGGCTGGTCGTTTAGGGATCCCCTTCACCACGGGGCTGTTGCTGGGCGTGGGGGAGTCCGAGGCCGACAGGCTCGCGGCCCTGGAGTTGCTGGCCCAGCTGCAGCGCCGCTGGGGTCACTTGCAGGAGGTGATCCTCCAGCCCTTTCGACCCGATGCCGATGCTGCGCTGTTGCTCAATGCCACTGAGCAGGCCGACCTGCTTGGCACCATTGCCGCTGCCCGGTCAATCCTGCCGCCGGAAGTGCACCTGCAGTTGCCACCGAATCTTTGGCCCTTGCAAGAGCTACCTGCTGCCCTGGCGGCGGGCATCGATGATCTCGGCGGCATCGACAGCAGTGATGTGATCAACCGCGCCTATCCCCAGCCCACGCCAGGTCAGTTGGCAGAAGTGCTTGCCCAGGCTGGCTATGAGCTGACTCCCCGGCTGTGCGTGCATCAAGCCTGGCGCCGCTGTTTGCCGCTCGCTATGCAGCGCCAGGCTCTCCGCGCCGAATCAAGGTTGTTAGCGTCCAAACCTTCCGGACTCAGAAGTCCATGGCCGTGAGCGCCGCGAGCGACCAACGGGTGCTGCTGGTGCGGCTTCCCTGCAATCCAATTTTTCCGATCGGCCCGATCTACCTGGCTGATCACCTGCATAAGCAGTTCCCGCAGCTGCCTCAGCAGATTCTTGATCTGGCGGCAGTGCCCCTGCTTGATGTGGAGCAGGTGCTGCTGCGGGCAGTTGAGGCATTTAGGCCCACCCTGCTGGTGTTCTCTTGGCGCGACATCCAGATTTATGCGCCCGTGGATGGTCGTGGCGGCAATCCCCTGCAGAATTCCTTTGAGGTGTTTTATGCCCGCAACCCCTTGCGGCGTCTGCGCGGGGCCTTGGGTGGCCTGGGGTTGATGGCTTCCTTTTACGGTGAGCTATGGCGCAATTTGCGGTTGGTGCGCCGCGGTCTGCGCCGGGCCCGCCGCTTCGAGCCCCAGGCCACCGCTGTGCTGGGAGGGGGTGCGGTGAGTGTGTTTTATGAGCAGCTGGGCCGCAAGCTGCCCAAGGGCACGGTTGTGTCGGTGGGAGAGGGGGAGCCCCTGCTGGAGAAGCTGATTCGCGGTGAATCCCTGGCTGGGGAGCGCTGCTTTTTGGCGGGTGAGGCACCCCGGGTCGGGCTGATCCACGAACAACCGGCGGGCATGGATAAGACCGCCTGCAACTACGCCTACATCGCCGAGATTTGGCCCCAGCTCGACTGGTATCTCGACGGCGGTGACTTCTACGTGGGCGTCCAGACCAAGCGCGGCTGCCCCCACAACTGCTGCTACTGCGTGTACACCGTGGTGGAGGGCAAGGCGGTGCGCGTCAATCCTGTGGAGGAGGTGATCGCTGAGATGGGCCAGCTCTACGCCAAGGGCGTGAGAGGTTTTTGGTTCACCGATGCCCAGTTCATCCCGGCCCGGCGCTACATCGACGACGCCAAGCAGTTGTTGCGGGCGATTCAGGCCCAGGGTTGGAGCGATATCCGCTGGGCCGCCTATATCCGCGCCGACAACCTCGACGCCGAGCTGGCTGAGCTGATGGTGGCCACCGGCATGGATTACTTCGAGATCGGCATCACCTCGGGCTCCCAGGAGCTCGTGCGCAAGATGCGCATGGGCTACAACCTGCGCACCGTGCTCGAGAACTGCCGCCTGCTGGCTCGGGCCGGCTTCCGCGAGCACGTGTCGGTGAACTATTCGTTCAACGTGATCGACGAGCGGCCAGAGACGATCCGCCAGACCGTGGCCTATCACCGCGAGCTCGAGCGCATCTTCGGTGCCGACAAAGTCGAGCCGGCGATCTTTTTCATCGGCCTGCAGCCCCACACCCACCTGGAGCAATACGGCTTTGATCAGGGCCTGATCAAGCCTGGCTACAACCCGATGAGCATGCTGCCTTGGACTGCTCGCCAGCTGCTCTGGAACCCTGAGCCGATGGGCAGCACCTTCGGCCGCATCTGCCTCGAGGCCTTCGAGCGCAACCCCGGTGATTTCGGCCGCACGGTGATGGACCTGCTTGAACGTGATTACGGCCTCGCCCCACTGGAAGAGGCCCTACATGCTCCAGTGGAGGGGCGCAAAGCCCTGGCTACGGCGACCCGCTAGCCCCGTCTTTGCTCCACCAGCGGCGGCGAATCCAGAGCAGGGCGCCTAGGCCTACCCAGCCAATCAGTCCGCCGATCGGGTTGATGTCGGCGCCACCGGGCCCCACCAGCCAGCCAGGCGCTGCTGGGGAAATCTGCAGCAGGCCCTTCTGCACTAGAAACCAACCCCCCACCAGGCCGCCATGCAGGCCAATTGCTCCCCATAGGGAGCCTGCGTCGGCTCGCCGCTGCAGAGCCAGCACCAGACCCAACAGAATTAGACCCCCCAGCAGCCCCAAGGCCTCGAGCTCAGGGGCCCGATACCAGGGGTGCAGCAGGGCAAAGATCAGCGCCTGCACCACCAGCGCCCGGCGTGCCCCCAGCTGGAACTCCAGTTCACCCCATAGCCAGCCGCGAAATAGCAGCTCTTCGGCAAATCCCACCCCCGCCAGCAGCAGCAGGCCGTTGAGCAGCAGGGCTCCATTGAGCTCCCCAAGCCATTGGGCTTGGCCCGCGATCACTAACCCCTCGGCAACTAGGGCTAGCAAGAGCAGTGCCTTCAGCAGCCCCCGCACGCCGCTGCGTAGGGCAAGGGCACCTGGCACAGCCAATCCCAGGCGCAGCCAGGGATTGGACTCCTGCCAAACTCGCCTCAGCCTCAAAGGCAGGCTGGCAAGCAACAAAACCAGGGCCACCACCAGTCCCGCCAGATCCACCTGGTCGGAGCGCCAGTTGGGGGCTAGGAGGGCAAGAGGCCGGGCCACCAGCCAACCCATTAGGTAGAGCAAGGGCACGTACAACAAGGTGCCCCACCAGTGCGGTCGCACTGCCGCGTTAGCTGCCGCAGCAGGCGGCTCCATCAGCTTTCGGGCTCGAGGCTGCTGCTCAGGCCCTTGCCCTTAAGGGTTTCGCAATAAAACTCAGCGGGCTCTAGATCGCAGACGATCACCAGTCCTACGCCGGTGTTGTGGGCCTCAAGCATTACGGCAATCGCGTCCTGCTCACTGAGCGAGGGCACCACTTGGCGCAGGGTGGTCACCACGTATTCCATCGAGTTGACGGGATCGTTGTGCAGCAGCACCTTGTAGCGGGGCGATGGCTTGCGCACCCTCTCCGGGGCCTTCTCCATCACGGCTGCCCCGCCGCTCTCGCGGCTGGGACTCTGGGTGGCGATTGGCATAGGAGTCATGGCAACAGACATGACGTTTCGCCCTATTAAAGGGCCCGGATGCGCCCCATGGCTTCCTGCACGTTCTCGCGGCTGTTGAAGGCCGAAAGGCGGAAGTAGCCCTCTCCTGCGGCGCCGAAGCCGCTGCCGGGGGTGCCCACTACGTGGGCTTTGCCGAGCAGGTGGTCGAAGAAGCCCCAGGAATCCATGTTTTCGGGGGTTTTCAGCCACACGTAGGGGGCCTGCTCGCCGCCATACACCTGGATACCGGCGGCCGTTAGCTCGCGGCGGATGATCGCCGCGTTTTGCATGTAAAAGGCAACCAGAGCCTGCACTTGGGCCTGCCCCTCGACCGAATACACCGCCTCGGCGCCGCGCTGCACGATGTAGCTGACGCCGTTGAATTTGGTGCACTGGCGCCTGTTCCACAGGGCCCAAAGCTCCACCCGTTCGCCATTGGCGGCAGTGCCCATCAGGCCGCGGGGCACCACGGTGAGAGCGCAGCGGGTGCCGGTGAAGCCGGCGTTTTTGGAAAAGGAGCGAAACTCAATGGCGCACTCGCGGGCGCCTTCGATCTCGTAGATCGAGTGGGGTAGTTCGGGGTCCTGGATGAAGGCCTCGTAGGCGGCGTCAAACAGGATCAGGGCATCGTTGGCGCGGGCGTAATCGACCCAGGCCTGCAGCTGCGCCTTGGTGGCCACAGCGCCAGTGGGGTTATTGGGAAAGCACAGGTAAATCAGATCCACCTTTTCAGTTGGGATCTCGGCGGTGAAGCCGTTGGCAGCGGTGATCGGCAGGTAGGTGAGGCCGCCATAGCGCCCCGCATCGTCGGCGTCGCCGGTGCGCCCTGCCATCACATTGCTGTCCACATAAACCGGGTAAACCGGGTCTGTCACGGCGATGCGGTTGCCCTCGCCGAGGATGTCGAGGATGTTGCTGCTGTCGCATTTCGAGCCGTCGGAGACGAAGATCTCCTCGGCGCTCACCTGGCAGCCGCGGGCCTGGAAATCGCTGGCGGCGATTTTTTCCCGCAGCCATAGGTAGCCCTGCTCAGGACCGTAGCCATGGAAGCCCTCACGGGTGCCCATCTCGTCGATGGCGCCCTTCATGGCGGTGCGGCAGGCCTCAGGGAGCGGCTCGGTGACGTCGCCGATGCCGAGGCGGATGATCTGCGCCTCGGGATTGGCCTCACTGAAGGCCTTCACCCGCCGGGCGATCTCCGGAAACAGGTAGCCAGCCTTGAGCTTGAGGTAGTTGCCGTTGACCTGGGCCATGGTGCGCGGGGTGGGCCGCCGCCGGGCCCGGTGAGTGATGGGGCGATTGTCCTATGCGGCAGATTTGGCTTACGCTGGTAAGCAGGCCTGTGGATGCTCGGATGGATGCTCTGCTCACCCTCTCCTCCAAGGGCCAGCTGGTGATTCCAGCCCGGCTGCGCCAGTTGCTCGGGCTACGCGCCGGCGATCGCCTGGCCCTGAACCTTGAGCCCGATGGCCTGCATCTGGCCCCCCAGGGGGCGGCCAATGCCGCCAGTGCTCATGCATTGATTGGTGCAGCTCACTATGAGGGTGAGCCTGTGCCGCTTGAGCGTATGGACCCGGCGCTCTATGTCTCCAAGGGAACGCCATGACCTTGCCGGTGGCTCTTGACACCAACCTGCTGGTGCGCTTACTCACCAATGACGACCCGGAGCAGGCCCGCCGCGTGGCCGATCTGATCGACGACAGCTCAGCCTGTTTCGTGCCGATCACCGTGGTGCTGGAGCTGGAATGGGTCCTGCGCGGCGCTTATCAATTGCCCCGGGAGGCGATCATTCGGGCCTTCCGTGGCTTGAACGCGATCCGCCAACTGCATCTGGAGCAGGAGGAGCAGGTGTTGCAGGCCCTCGAGGCCTATGCCAAGGGCCTGGATTTCGCCGATGCCCTGCATCTGCTGCGCAGTGAGGGCTGCGCGGCTCTGGTCAGCTTCGATAGAGCTTTCGTGCGCAAGGCTGGCGAGCTGGCGCTCACGCCGGCGGTGCAGCAGCTCTGAGCCCGGTGCTGCATACGATCAACTCAGCTTCCAGCCGCCGTGCCCGTGACCGTTGCCACCTCGGCTGATGCGCCGGTCGACTTTGACGCCCTGGTTGATCTGGGCATCAGCAAGCCCGCCCGCTACCTGGGCAATGAGCTGGGGGTGAAGCCGCGCGACTGGGAGGCCGATTGGCAGGCGGTAGGGGTGCGTTGGGCGCTCACCTACCCCGAGGTCTACGAGGTGGGGGCAAGCAACAGCGGCCACATCATTCTCTATTCAATCCTCAACGCCGTTCCCGGCCAGCTGTGCGATCGCAGCTACCTGCCTGCTCCTGATCTGGCGGCACGCCTGCGCGAGCGCGGCGCGCCCCTTTTTGCGGTCGAGAGCCGGCGGCCCCTGGCCGCCTTCGACATCCTGGGCTTCTCGCTCAGCTACGAACTGGGTGGCACCAACATCCTTGAGATGCTGGAGCTGGCCGGCATTCCGATTCGGGCTGCTGAGCGGGGCGACCTACCCCTGGCTCACCCGGATGCGCCACCGCTGATCTTTGCCGGCGGCCCCACCGCCACCAGCAACCCGGAGCCCTTTGCTGCCTTCTTCGACTTCGTGGCCCTCGGCGATGGCGAGGAGCTGCTGCCTGAGATCGGCCTGGTGGTCGCTGAGGCTCGCGCAGCCGGCCATACGCGCCGGCAGCTGCTGCGCGATCTGGCTCAGGTGCCTGGCGTGTACGTACCCTCGTTATATGGCCCCGGCGTCGATGGGGTGTGCATCGAGCCGCTCGAACCAGGCGTTCCTGCTCGGGTTCAGCGGCGAACGGCCACGCCGATGCCCCACTACGCCATGGGGTTGGTGCCCCATATCGAAACCGTGCACGACAGGCTCACGGTGGAAATTCGCCGCGGCTGCACCCGCGGTTGCCGTTTCTGTCAGCCGGGGATGCTGACTCGGCCTGCCCGCGATGTGGAGCCAGAAGCGGTCATTGAAGCCGTTGAGGAGGGCATGGGCCGCACCGGCTACAGCGATTTCTCGCTGCTTTCGCTGAGCTGCTCGGATTATCTGGCTCTGCCTGCGGTGGGGGTGGAGCTGCGCAATCGCCTGGCTGACAAAAACGTCAGCCTCACCCTGCCTAGCCAGCGAGTGGATCGTTTTGATCAAAACATCGCCCACATCCTGGGCGGTACCCGCAAGGCGGGCCTCACCTTTGCGCCGGAGGCTGGCAGCCAGCGTCTGCGCGACATCGTCAATAAGGGGCTCACCGACGCAGAGCTGCTGGCCGGCGTGCGTACGGCGATGGAGAACGGCTATCGCAAGTTGAAGCTCTATTTCATGATCGGTCTGCCGGGTGAAACTGACGCCGACGTGCTCGGCATCGCCGATACCTGCCAGGCCCTGCAAGGGCAGTGCTCCGATCTCGGCCGGCTGGAGCTCAACCTCACGATCAGTAATTTCACGCCCAAGCCCCACACGCCATTCCAGTGGCACAGCGTCAGCACCGATGAATTTCGGCGGCGTCAGGAGCTGTTGCGCCGAGCCCTGCGCCAGTTGCGGGGCCTCAAAACTAATTTCAGTGATGTGCGCCTTTCCGCGGTGGAGGACTTTGTCGGCCGCGGCGACCGTCGCCTCTCAGCGGTGATTGAGGCGGCCTGGCGTGCCGGGGCGGGATTGGATGCCTGGTTTGAGTCGGCCGAGCGCAGCTACGCCGCCTGGACCGGCGCGATCGAGGCGGCGGGACTGGGTGGCCGCTACCGCCAGCTGGAGCTAGGCGCCTGGAGTGCGGCTGAGGCTATGGAGACTGCGGATTTGGAGGCCTTCTGCCGCCAGAGCCTGCCTTGGGACCATATCGATTCTGGCCTAGATAAGCGCTGGCTGGCCGAGGACCTGCAGCGCGCCTTGGCCGCCACTGTGGTGCCCGATTGCTCCTTTGAAGGTTGCAGTAGCTGTGGCGTGTGCGGCCCGGAGCTTGGCCACAACGTGGTGATTCCGCCGCCTGCCATTCCGGCGGCTCTTCCCCAGCGGGCCCCTGCCAGCGACCGGGTCGACCGGCTCCGCATTGGCTTTGCCAAAACTGGCTCCCTGGCTTTGATTAGCCATCTAGACACCTTGCGGATGCTGGAGCGGGCCCTGCGCCGCTCCGGCTTGCCGGTGAGTTTCACCGGTGGCTTCCATCCTCTGCCTCGCCTGCAGCTAGCCCTGCCGCTGCCATTAGGGGTAGAGGGCAGCGGCGAGTGGCTGGATTTGGAGTTCACCGAACAGGTGGATCCAGGCCTGGTGCGCTCTCGATTGCAGCGTGAGCTTCCACCTGGCTTCCAGCTGCTCTCGGCTATTCGGGTTGAGGTGTTTGGCGTCAGCCTTTCCCAAGAGCTGGCCTCAGCCCATTGGCAGTTTGTTTTGCAGCCCCAAGCCGGGGCACCGCCTACCTCGGAGCAATGGCAGCAGGCCCGCGCCAGCCTGCTCGCCGCCGAGACGCTGATGTGGAACGACACAGATAAAAAGGGTCGCCCCCGCAGCCGGGATTGCCGGCCGTTTCTGCTCGATTTGCAATGGGCGGAGCCGCAGTCGGATGGTTCCTTGCTGTGCACCCTTTGGGCTGCGATCGATGCTGCTGGCCGCAGTCTCCGCCCTGAGCAGGTGCAGCACTGGCTCGCTGAACGGCTCGGTCAATCCCTTGCCCTGAGTGACTTGCGGCGGAAGGATTTGGTGCTCAAGCCGTGCTAATTTTCCACGAAGGCGAATAGCCGATTGGACTCGGTTTATTGATCGAGTTCCAGCGGTTGCCGGTAGCCAGATTCGCTGGTCTAACCGCCCCAGGACACCTCTGTCCCAGTCTTCGCCCCACCGCTTTCAGGAAGCTCGATTCTTGAAGGCTGTTTCGCGGCACTCGATGCGCGAAAGATTCAGAACAGCATTTTTTGCAGTATTGCCGCTAGAGCGATCCGGATTTACCGGCGCTCCGAACGTTTTTTGGGCTTCCGATAGTCCAACTTTTTTGGCTTGTTGATGTTTTTTGGCCTGGCCCCGTAGGGCTTGAACCAGGTTTCAGCCTTCAAGTCCGCCCATATCCATCGTTTTATCCCTGGCCGGGCCCGTCGGGCCCATCTCATTCCCCATGCCCCAGCAGATCGTCATAGCCGAGCAACTGCGAATCGCCGCAGTTCTCAACGACGAACGTGTTGATGAATTGGTTGTGGCTCAAGGCCGCTATCAGATCGGAGACGTCTATCTAGGCACCGTTGAAAATGTGTTGCCTGGCATCGACGCCGCTTTTGTAAATATCGGCGAAAGCGAAAAGAACGGCTTTATTCACGTCACTGATCTGGGCCCCTTGCGGCTGCGCAAGGGAGCTGCCGGCATTACCGAGCTACTGGAGCCGCGCCAGAAGGTGTTGGTGCAGGTGATGAAGGAGCCCACCGGTACCAAGGGCCCCCGCCTCACCGGCAACCTCGCCTTGCCAGGGCGGTTTTTGGTGCTGCAGCCCCACGGCCAGGGAGTGAACATCTCCCGCCGCATCAACGGTGAGAACGAGCGCAACCGGTTGCGGGCCCTCGGTGTGCTCATCAAGCCACCAGGCGCAGGCCTGTTGATCCGCACCGAGGCAGAAGCTGTTAGCGAAGAGCTGCTAATCGACGACCTTGAGGCCCTGCTGCGCCAGTGGGAGGGCATCCAAACCGCCGCCGAAACCGCCAGCCCACCGGTGCTGCTCAACCGCGACGAAGACTTTGTGCATCGCGTGTTGCGCGATCTCTACAGCCCAGAGCTAGTGCGGGTGGTGGTTGATACGCCCGAAGCGGTTGCCCGGGCCAATGCCTTTCTGGGCTCTGATCACACCACGGTGCTGGTGGAAGCCCACACCGAATCGGCGGAGATTCTTGAGCACTTCAAGGTTAATGCCGCCATTCGCGATGCCTTGAAGCCGCGAGTTGATCTGCCTTCCGGCGGCTACGTGATTATCGAGCCCACCGAGGCTCTCACTGTCATTGATGTCAACTCCGGCTCCTTCACCCGCTCGGCCAACTCTCGCGAGACGGTGCTCTGGACCAACTGCGAAGCGGCTGTGGAGATCGGCCGCCAGCTGAAGCTGCGCAACATCGGTGGCGTGGTGATCATTGACTTCATTGATATGGAGTCCCGTCGTGATCAGCTGCAGCTGCTCGAACATTTCACCCAGGCGGTTCGCGACGATGCCGCCCGTCCCCAGATAGCCCAGCTCACCGAGCTCGGCCTAGTGGAGCTCACCCGCAAGCGCCAGGGCCAGAACATCTACGAACTGTTTGGACGAGCTTGTCCCAGCTGTGGGGGCTTGGGTCATGTGGCCGTGCTGCCAGGCAAAGACACGCTTCAGCCCCTGGCAACCCTCACCGGCTTGGTGCGCTCCGCCGCATCGGCTCGCGCTGAGGTGCTCAGCCCCGCTATCCCCGAGGCCGCTACCGGTCGCCGCCGCCGAGGCGGGCGAGGCGGGCGTAATGGCAGTGAGTTCCTCGATGCGCCTGGCACGCAGGCCGCTGATGGGGTCGAGATCGTTCCGATCGAGGCACCTGTCTCAGGCAGCGGCGCCAGCATGGAGCCGGCCCCCCGCCGCTTTGATCAGGAGCTGGTGGCCGTGCCGATGGATGCGGACCAGGAATTGGTGTTTGGTTGGATGGGCCTCAATCCCGCCCTGCTGCTCGAGCAGCCCCCCAGCAACGACAACGTCGTGGTCAGGGTGGTTCGCCCCGGCATGGAGGCGGAAGAAGTGCTGGAGCAAGCCAGGCAGCAGCTGGCAGCTGCTGGTTCCCGTCGTCGCCGCGGACGAGGTGGTCGCGGCGGTACTGCGGCCGCCGCTGATGGCCAGTACGGCGCTGCAGACATGCCGGCCTCAGGCGTAGTGACTCTGGTTATGCCGGCCCCGGTGGAAATCACGCCCCTGCCAGAGCTCAGCGAGCCCGAGACCGTGGTCACGGTGTCGGTGCCGACCACTGCCAGCATCGCCCCTCCTGAAGTCGAGATTCCAGCTCGCCGCGGTCGCACCCGCAGTTCTGCGGCCAAAACCCCTGCAGCGAAAACCCAAACCTCCCAAGCCGGCACCGCCCAAGTAGACACCGCGTTGGCAGTCGCTGAGCCGGAGCTTGATGAGTCAGGCGAACCACGTCGCCGCCGCCGGCGCTCCTCTGCCTCTAGCTGAGTGGGCCCGCCGGAGTCGGATCCCTGGCAGGGCCGGGATCCGGGCGACTGCGCCGGCGTTGATGAGGTCGGTCGCGGTTGTCTGTTCGGCCCTGTTTTTGCTGCTGCGGTAGTGCTGCCGGCCGCAGCGCTAAAGCCCTTGGCTGGTCTGGGGCTCACCGACAGCAAAAAGCTCACCGCCCGGCGGCGAGCTGCCCTGGTGCCCGTTATCCAGCGCCTGGCGGCTTCCTGGGCCCTCGGCCAGGCCTCGGCGGCAGAAATCGATCGCGGGGGCATCCGGCTAGCAACAGAGCTGGCCATGGCCCGCGCCCTGCAAAAACTGTCGTGTCCGTTTGAGCTGCTGCTGGTGGATGGGGTGCTGCCCCTGCGGGGCTGGCACGGCGACCAGCGCACCATGGTGCGAGGCGATAGCCACTGCCTGGCGATTGCGGCCGCCAGCGTGCTGGCCAAGGAGGCCCGGGACGCCTTGATCACCGCCCTGGCGGAGCGCTATCCAGGCTATGGGCTGGAGCGTCATGCCGGGTATGGCACGGCCTTGCATCGCGCCGCCCTCCAAAACCTCGGCACAACGCCGCTGCATCGTCATAGTTTTTTGGGGCGGCTGGAGCTCAGTGCTCCTGGCACCAGAGGCGATAGTCGCTGAGTAGCTGCTGCCCCACCCGGCCCTTGATGCCCAGCAGGATGCCTGCCAGCAGAGAGCGGCCGGTGGCTTCCAGCACCTTGGCGGGAATCAGTTTGAGCAGCGAGGGCTGGCTCACCGTCACGGCCAAGCTGGCTTCCCCTTCCAGCCCGTTGGCACCCGCTGCCAACCAGGATCCCAGGGTGAGCTGGAAATCATCCACTAGCCCCAAACCCTCCAGTTCACACTCGGTGGCTTCCAGCACCAGTCGGTCTTGGGCCAGATGGATGCGCAGATCCACCACTGGCTGAATCTGCAGTTGAAATACCTGCAGATGGGTCACCGCGTAGCGATAGCGACCTGGGCCGAGGGGCTCGAGCTGGTTGGGATCCAGCAGGGCTTTGACCACCCGATCCTGATCGCTCAAGTAGGCGGCCAGCCTTTCGGGCTGGTGGCTCACGTCAAGTTGCAGTTGCTGACTGGCGCTGAAGGCCAGGGGCATGGCCTGCGGGCCGGCGCGGCATGATCCTATCGGTCACCACACGATGGCCTCTCCTCGGTTTCGGAAACGATGCGTTTTGCCTTCCTCGGGCCGGCCGGCACCTACGGCGAGCAGGCAACCCGGCAACTGGCCGAGTTGGAAGGCGTCGCCAACCCTGAATTGGTGCCTCAGCTAGGTATCCGGGCCGTTGTTCAGGCCCTAGCCCAGGGCACCTGTGATGCGGCAGTCGTGCCTGTCGAGAATTCAGTGGAGGGGGGGGTGACGGCCTGCCTGGACGCGCTCTGGGAGCATCCGGATCTCAGCGTCGCGCGGGCCCTGGTGCTGCCGATCCGCCATGCCCTGCTTGGCAGCGGCCCGATTACGGGCGTGAGTGAGGTGTTGTCCCATCCCCAGGCCCTGGCCCAGTGCAGCCAGTGGCTGTCGGAACACCTACCCCAGGCCCTGCAGTTGCCCACCAGCTCCACGGCGGAGGCGGCCCGCATGGTGGCGGGCAGTCGCTTCCGTGCGGCGATCGCCTCCCAGCAGGCCGGCACGGAGCATGGCCTGCTGGAGCTGGCCTACCCGATCAATGATGTGGCGGGCAACTGCACCCGCTTCCTGTTGCTGCGGCGGGGACCCCGCTCCTCGCAGGGCCCGATGGCAAGCCTCGCCTTCTCCCTGCACTCCAACCAGCCAGGGGCCCTGCTCGAAGCCCTGGGCTGCTTTGCCCAGCGCGGGCTCAACATGGGCCGGATCGAGTCGCGCCCATCAAAGCGGGAGATGGGTGAGTACATATTTTTCGTTGATCTGGAGCTTCCCAATGGATCGACCCCTCTGGAGGCAGCCCTTGCTGAGCTAGCGCCCCTTTGCGAGCACCTAGCCCTATTTGGGGCCTACCCAGTCACCAACCTCGCTTAGGCCTGGCTGGGCTTGCGACCGCGAAAGACGCCAAATTGCATCAGTCCGGTGGCGAAGGCCCAACGCATCAGCAGGATCGTGGGGGTTTCGCGCAGGCCTTGCAAAACTGCGGCGGGACCCAGGCCCAGGATGGCGCCTGGCCGGCGTACGCCCTCAAAGATCGATTCGATCCAGGAGGGCAGGGTGGCGCTGGTCCAGTCGCCGGTTTCGATTGTCATGCCACCAGCCTGCTGACTTTGCTCGAGGTGCTTTTGCAGTCCGCGGATACTGGCGAATTCAGGGTGGGCCCACTGTTCAAGCAACTGACGCATCACCCAGCGCTCTCGCCGATCCATGGCGCCATCGGCCGGATCGCGCCGGTTCCAGTCAGCTACAGCCAGCAGGCCGCCAGGTTTGAGCACTCGCAACAACTCATCGGCGTAGCGCTGCTTGTCGGGCATATGGGGACAGGCCTCCACACTCCAGACGGCATCAACGCTGGCGTCGGCAATTTCCAGGGCCAGGGCATCCATCACCGCAAAGCGGCAGCTGAGGCCGGCTGGAGTTAGGGCTGTGGCCCGGGCGATCTGGGCCGGGCTGATGCTGATACCCAGGACGTTCAGTCCATAGTCCCTCGCCAGGATGCGGGCGCTGCCGCCAATGCCGCAGCCCACATCCAGCACGGTGGAGCCGCGGGGCAGTTGGTCGAGGCCGCTCCAGCGCGCCAGTTCATGGACGAAGGTTTCTTTGGCAACTCGGAAATCCTGGTGGTGCGACCTGCCGCTACCACTTTGGCGGTAGAAGCCCAGGTGGATATGGTCCCCCCAGAGCCGCTCCAGCAGCTGGTCATTGGTCCAGCGGTCGTAGGCGTCTGCCACGCTTGCAGATGATTCATAACGCCGCCGGCGTTTCAACCAGAGGCGCGCTGATAGGGCGACGGCAAGGCAGCCAAGGGCTCCTGCCCCGATGGAGGCGGCCAGGGGCCAGCTCAGGACGGTCATGGCAGGAGTTATTGGGGCTGGAAGGTGTCTTTGAGCACGGTGCGTGCCGCCAACTGCCTCCTGGTCTGGTCCAGCAGTTCGTATTCCTGGCGCAGGCGCTCGCTGGTGTCAGTGATCTCCAGCAGGGCCTGCTGGTGGTCGGCCACGGGGCCGCCTAGGTGGGCTCCGATCCAGAACGACAGCTCCCGGGGCAGGTCGGGCAGGTCGTTGGGCAGGCTGGCCGGTTTGCCAATCAGCTTGCCGGTGAGTTCCACCACATCCCGCAGGGCCTGGCCGACATCGCCCGCTAACGCAGCCAGCTCCGCATGGCTCGTCTCGGGTTCATCCTCAATCCAGCTCACCATTCCCACCCGAAAGGGCGCCTCACGCACGATGTCGAGTACGCGAAAACGCTGTTGCCCCATGGTCACAATGTTGCTGTGGTCGTCGTCCTGGGTCTGGCAGTGCAGGATCTCGGCACAGCAGCCCACATCGGCCATGGTCTGGTTTTGGGGGTCCCAACGCACAACTCCGAAGCGCTGGTCTCCGGCCATCACGGTGCGCAGCAGCATCCGGTAACGAGGCTCAAAAATATGAAGTGGCAGAACTTCCTGGGGGAAAAGCACCACGTCGGGCAAGGGAAATAGCGGCAGCTCCCTTACGGCCAGCTCGCCCATGGCTTTACCAGGAGATGCAAGTGCATCCTAGAAAAAATGCCCCTGTCACGCGTTGGCGTGACAGGGGCGGCTGCAGTCAGCGACTGGTTAGGCAGGATTACCCGAGATTGGGCTCAGAGCTTGACTTCAATATCAACGCCGCTGGGCAGGTCAAGCTTCATCAGTGCGTCGATGGTCTTTGCCGAAGGGCTGTAGATATCGATGATGCGCCGATGGGTGCGGGTTTCGAAGTGCTCCCGGGAGTCTTTGTCGACGTGGGGCGAGCGCAGCACGCAGTAGATCTTGCGCTTGGTTGGCAGCGGAATGGGGCCGATCGCCGTTGCGGCGGTGTGGTCGGCAGTTTCGATGATTTTTTCGCAGGAGAGATCAAGCATCCGGCGATCAAACGCCTTGAGGCGAATGCGGATCTTCTGCTGGGCAATGGCTGTGGACATGTCAGATCAGGCGTCAGGAAGCTCCTGGGCGGAACGCCCGGGTGGCTGGTGGAGCTGGATTGTCGAGGAGCGGCAGGTGGGGTGGAGACCCATAGAAGTCCCACCCCAAAAACCTACCTCAGGATCAGGCGATGATCTTGGAAACCACGCCTGCACCGATGGTGCGGCCGCCTTCGCGGATGGCGAAGCGCATGCCTTGCTCGATGGCAACGGGGCAGATGAGCTCGCCGGTCATCTTGATGCGGTCACCGGGCATCACCATTTCGACGTTGGCGCCGTCGTCAGAGGTGAAGGCCGTGATCTGGCCTGTCACGTCAGTTGTACGGATGTAGAACTGAGGGCGATAGCCAGCAAAGAAGGGGGTGTGGCGGCCGCCTTCTTCCTTCTTCAGCACGTAGACCTCACCTTCGAATTTGGTGTGGGGCTTGATGGAGTTGGGCTTCACCAGCACCATGCCGCGCTCGATGTCCTCTTTCTGGATGCCGCGCAGCAGTAGTCCACAGTTGTCGCCAGCCAAACCCTCTTCGAGCAGCTTGCGGAACATTTCCACACCCGTGACAGTGGTCTCACGGGTGTCGCGGATGCCGACGATTTGAACGGTTTCGCCAACCTTGACCTTGCCGCGTTCGATACGTCCAGTTGCCACGGTGCCACGACCGGTGATCGAGAAAACGTCCTCGATTGCCATCAGGAAGGGCTTGTCGACTTCGCGCTCGGGCTCGGGAATCGACTCGTCGACGGCGTCCATTAGGTCGAGAATCTTGTCAACCCACTCATTCGCACCGCGCTCGGCCTTGTTGCCAGCTTGGATAAATTCGAGGGCCTTCAGGGCTGAACCTGCCACCACTGGGATGTCATCGCCTGGGAAGTCGTAGCTGCTGAGCAGCTCGCGCATTTCCAGTTCGACAAGCTCGAGGATTTCCTCGTCGTCGACCATGTCCTTCTTGTTGAGGAACACCACTAGGGCGGGAACGCCCACCTGCTTGGCAAGCAGGATGTGTTCTTTGGTCTGGGCCATCGGCCCGTCGGTCGCAGCTACAACCAGGATCGCGCCGTCCATCTGGGCGGCACCGGTGATCATGTTCTTGACGTAGTCCGCGTGGCCGGGGCAGTCCACGTGAGCGTAGTGACGATTTGTGGTCTCGTACTCGACGTGCGCAGTGTTGATAGTGATGCCCCGCTCTTTCTCCTCAGGAGCACCGTCGATCTCGTCGTAGGCCTGGGCCTTGGCCATGCCCTGGGACGCCAACACGTTGGTGATGGCAGCCGTGAGGGTGGTTTTGCCGTGGTCAACGTGGCCGATGGTGCCAATGTTGACGTGGGGTTTGTTCCTTTCGAACTTCTCGCGTGCCATGAGTAGAAAGAATCGGGGGGGTTAGTGGGTAAAGGAGAGATCAGGAATTGCCCTGATTCTTGGAGATGATGGCCTCAGCCACATTGCGAGGAACTTCCTCGTAATGGCTGAACTCCATCGAGAAAATACCCCGACCCTGGGTCATGGATCGGAGCTGGGTGGCGTAGCCGAACATTTCGGCCAGAGGCACTTTTGTTTGGACCTTGGACTGCCCATTATCAATGGACTGTCCTTCGACCTGGCCTCGACGCGATGAGAGGTCGCCGATGACCGACCCAAGGAAATCCTCGGGGATCTCAACTTCCACCTTCATCATTGGCTCAAGGAGTACGGGGTTGCACTTCTTGACTGCGTCTTTGAAGGCCATGGATCCGGCGATTTTAAACGCCATCTCCGAGGAGTCGACGTCGTGGTAAGAGCCGTCAACCATGGTTGCCCTGACGTCGATCATGGGGAAACCAGCAATCACACCGGATTGGCAGGTCTCCTTCATGCCGGCTTCTGCGGGACCGATGTACTCCTTGGGAACGATGCCGCCAATAATTTTGTTGACGAATTCGAATCCTGTGCCTGGTTCGCCGGGCTCCATTTCGATCACTACGTGACCGTATTGACCTTTGCCACCAGTCTGACGGGCAAATTTGCCTTCGCCCTTGGAGCTGCTGCGAATGGTTTCGCGATACGACACTTGGGGAGCGCCGATGTTCGCTTCAACCTTGAACTCGCGCAGCATCCGATCCACCAGGATTTCAAGGTGGAGTTCTCCCATGCCAGCAATAACTGTCTGGCTGGTTTCAGGATCGGTGGAGACCCGGAAAGTGGGGTCTTCTTCAGCAAGTGACTGAAGAGCTTTGGAAAGCTTCTCCATGTCACCCTTGGTTTTTGGCTCAACAGCCACCGAGATCACGGGCTCGGGGATGAAGAGCGATTCCAGAATGATCGGGTCAGAATCGACGCAAAGCGTGTCACCCGTGGTGGTGTCCTTGAGGCCCAAGACTGCCCCAAGATCACCGGCACGCAGCTCATCGACCTCTTCACGGTCAATGGCTTTGAGGAGGATTAAGCGAGAAATGCGCTCCTTCTTATCTTTGGTGGAGTTGAGTACATAGCTGCCTTTGTTGAGTACCCCGGAGTAGATGCGTACAAAAGTAAGCTTCCCGTAGGGGTCAGCCATTACTTTGAAGGCCAAGGCGCTGAAGGGCGCGCTGTCGTCGCAAGGGCGGGTTGCCTCGCTGCCGTCAGCCAGTAGGCCAGTGATGGGAGGTAGATCAACTGGTGCTGGCAGGTAGTCAACCACTGCATCTAGCACCAGTTGGACGCCCTTATTTTTAAAGGCTGAGCCACAAACAATTGGCACTAAGCCATGATGGATGGTGGCCTTGCGGATGCCTTTGATCAACTGCTCTTCGGTGAGCTCGCCATTTTCCAGGAAGGGATCGATTAAGTCTTCGTCGGACTCAGCCACCGTTTCCATCAACTTGAGGCGCCACTTTTTGGCCTCTTCAATCATGTCTTCAGGGATTTCACCTTCAATGATGTCAGTGCCGAGATCATTGGTGTAAATAATCGCCTTGTTGCGCACAAGGTCAATAATTCCCTTCAGATCGCCCTCGGCTCCGATCGGCAGCTGGATCGGCGCGGCATTGGCTTTGAGCCGATCCTTGATTTGGTCGTAGACCTTCAGGAAGTCGGCACCCGTCCGGTCCATCTTGTTGACGAACACGAGCCGAGGCACGTTGTAGCGGTCAGCCTGACGCCAGACGGTCTCTGACTGGGGCTGTACGCCACCAACGGCGCAGAAGACAGCGACCACGCCGTCCAGGACCCGCATCGAACGTTCCACCTCGATGGTGAAGTCGACGTGCCCGGGGGTGTCGATGATGTTGATGCGGTTGTCTTTCCAAGTGGTGGAAATGGCAGCTGCGGTGATCGTGATACCACGTTCACGCTCCTGATCCATCCAGTCGGTCACAGCCGCACCGTCGTGCACCTCGCCCATCTTGTGGACGACGCCTGAATAGAACAGAATCCGTTCAGTCGTCGTGGTCTTGCCCGCATCGATGTGGGCGGCAATACCAATATTTCTAACGCGTTCCAGTGGAAAGGCGCGGGCCACGGGGGAGGTCTCCGAAAGGTCAACAAAACGTGGGCGTAACTCTACAGACCGGGTCTGTTGAGGCTGAAGTCGCCCTGGACTTCAGCTGTTCAGGCGGGATCAGTAGCGGTAGTGGGCGAAAGCCTTGTTGGCTTCAGCCATCTTGTGGGTCTCTTCCCGCTTGCGAACCGCGCTACCGGCTTCGTTGGCTGCATCCATTAGCTCACCAGCCAATTTCTGGGCCATGCTGCGACCGTTGCGGGCGCGGGAGAAATTCACCAGCCAGCGCAGAGCCATGGCTGTACCGCGCTCCTGGCGAACTTCCATCGGCACCTGGTAAGTGGCACCGCCAACCCGGCGGGCACGAACCTCAACCAGAGGGGTGGCATTGCGTACAGCTGTCTCAAACAGCTCCAGGGGATCAGTACCGGTGCGGTCGTTGATCAGGGAGAAGGCATCCGAAAGGATGCGCTGCGCCGTGGACTTTTTGCCGTGCTTCATGAGCCGGGCCACGATCATGGAGGCCAGGCGGCTGTTGAATTGGGGGTCGGGAAGCACTGGGCGCTTCTCGGCGGCATTGCGGCGAGACATGGTCGACCGGAGCGGGGAGAACTAGGGGAAGGGAATGGAGCGGGCATCGGTGACGCCCTTTGCTGAAGTTGCTGCTCAGCGGCTGGTCACGCTGAGCTAGGCGGTTTCAGCTCTTTGGCGTCTTGGCGCCGTACTTGGAACGGGACTGGCGACGGTCCTTGACGCCCGCGGTGTCCAAGGTGCCGCGGATGATGTGATAGCGGACGCCAGGCAGATCCTTGACGCGTCCACCCCGGATCAGAACCACAGAGTGCTCCTGAAGGTTGTGCCCAATGCCGGGGATGTATGCGGTCACCTCAAAGCCAGAGGTGAGACGCACCCGAGCGACCTTGCGCAGGGCCGAATTCGGCTTCTTGGGGGTGGAGGTGTACACGCGTGTGCACACACCGCGGCGCTCGGGACAAGCGCGCAGGGCGGGCGACTTGGTCTTCCGGGAAAGACTCTGGCGCTCAGTACGGATTAGCTGCTGAATGGTGGGCATCGAGGACCGGGGTCTGGTCGGAGAATATTGGTCGGACGTCCGACCGATTTCGACAATCCGTCACCTTACTGGGTCGCCTGTCGCCCTCCTCCTGAGCGGCTGAATGCAGTGCCGCAGGCGCAACTCACCGTGCCTTCGCCTGGACGTACCAAAAAGCCGCCGCCGCTGATGTCTCCCCGGTAGTCCAGGCTCAGGCCGCTCAGCAGGTTGAGTTGCTCTGCTGGCGCATAAAGGGTGATGCCATCGGCGCGGGCAATCGGCGTGCCCGCCAGGTGGCCAGGGCGCAATCGAATCGCCCAGCGCTCACAGCGCCCGTCTACTAAATCCAGATGCATCATCCCGGGGGTGCCCGCCACAGCTGCGTGGCGGCCCAGCTCGGCGGCGGCGGCGGCGGTCACGCGCAGGCTGTGCGCCTTGGCCATGGGGGGATGCATATCTGAACTCATTTTGGCAGCTTTCTCACGGCACCAGGCCGAGACCGTTGTGAACGGATCCGGCCACACCACGACCTTTCACCTGCAGGGAACCCCCCAGCACCAGCCCGGTGGAGCTGCCGCCATCGAGATTTAGGGCATCTTGCAGGCCTAGCTGTTGCAGCAGCGCGGCGGTTTCCCCCAGGGAGGGGCCGCTGTCCTGGATCCCCTCCAGGGTGATCAGCCAAATCTGGCGGTCGTCTCTGGCCAGCACGGTGCGGGGTGCTCCTTGGCTGAGGAAGGCGGAACTGAAGTTTTCGGCGGCGCCATCGAGCACGATGCGTCCTGCCTGCAACAGCAATGGCCCCCCGCCAATCACGTGTGTTGCGAGGCCGAGGTTGCTGCTGGGGCGGCTTTCGATCTGGAGCCGATCGTCTAAGCCCCAGGGCAGCTCCGCTCCGCCCCTTCCCACCAGCAGCAGGTCATCGCCCCGTAGCGCCACACCCGCATCCAATTCGGAGGGGCCAAGCTGCTGTCGCACCAGGCCCCCTTGGATTAACAAGCCAGTCTCAGAGCCACTCAGGGCTCGGTAGTTGGGCCCCCAGTCGGCGGTATAGCGGCTGATACCTCGCTGCACGTAGCCACTGTTGACAACGGCGACCGGTAGACGCAGAGCTCCGGGGCCCACAACCCATTCTGAAAGCTGTAGCCGGCCAAAGCGGGGCATGGTTCGCCCGTCCCAGGCGGCGACTCCCCGGTTCAAAATTGGCCCGGAAAGCCAGCGGCCGTCTTGTTTTAGAGCCCCCAAGGGCAGGCGCCTTACCCGGTTGAAGTAACCCCCATTGATCGCTACCCAGGCCTGCTGCTGGTTGGCGAGCTGCACCAGGGAGCTGAGGCCCTCCATGCCTCCAGGTCTGGCCAGGGGCCGCAGCTGCAGTGAGGCCTTAAGTGGATCAATGCGGATCGCATTGATGCGCACCCCCTGGCGCACCAGGCGATCCCACTGAAGTTCTTTGCCAAGTAGGGCCTGCAGGCGCGGATCGATCGGGGCTGGACTGTCAGTGCGGCTAGCGGCCCCCTGATCCGGCCACTCGATCACCACCCGGTTGGGTTCGCCCAGGCTGAATACCCGCGTCAATTTGGCTGCGGAGGGTTTGAGCCTCAGCCCAGCGCTGTCCTGCCGGGCCTGGAGGCCCAGGCTCCCCAGCAGGGTTTGTTGGTCACTGCGGCTGAGCAGGTCAACCACCAGTCCGGCGTCGTCTCTACCAATGGCCGCCGGGCCGCCCAGGTCGAGCACGATGCGCTTGACGGGGCCAGGGTTTGAGCTGCGCACCTGGAGCAGCTGGGGCCTGGCCAGCTCCAGGCTGAGCAGGCTGCCCTCGTGGCGTAGGCCCACGCCGACGCGGCCAAACAGGCTGCTCACGTCTACCGCTACTTCGTCTTCGAGGCTGCGCTGGGCGCTGGCGGGCACCTTGAGTTCCTGGCCAAACCACTCCAGCTCCAGCGCGCCATCGCTGCGGCTGCGGCTGGTGACTCCGAGCTGGTTCTCGAGCACCTCTAGGGGGATCCACAGTTGTTGGGGCGTGTCGCCTAAGCCCCTAACCCAGATCCAGCGGGCGCTCTGGAGCCGGCCGTTGATGCGGATACTGCTGCCCTGGCGCTCAGTTGCGGCGGCCGCACCGATTGGAACTAGAGGCGGCGGCGGTGGCGGCGTAATCGGCATGGCCTGGCCAACCCCTGGCAGGCACAGAACCAGGAGCCAGCCAGCCAGGAATGCAGTAGAGGCCATGGGCCAGCCTGGCCGACAGCCTTGAAAGCTAGCCCTCTTTAAGGGTTTGGGTGCCAGGGTTTGGGCGCCCTGCTTTGGGGATGTGCATCCCTAGGATCAGCTGCTCTGCTGCTGCCAGCACCTGTGGGTGTTAGCGGCGCTGCCCTGACAGATCACCTGCCGGACCGTCTCGGGTTATGCCTCATTTCTCTCGCCCTGTTTGGCCCCATTGCGATAGCGCTGCGCCGGCCGCTGTCGCTGGCGAAAAGGACGCCTGTGGTGTGGGCTTTTTGGCCAATCTTCAGGGTGAAGCCAGCCACTGGGTGCTGCAGCAGGCCCTGCGCGGCCTCGACTGCATGGAGCACCGCGGCGGTTGCGGTGGCGATGGTGATTCCGGCGATGGGGCCGGGGTGCTCTGCGGCATCCCCTGGAGCTATCTAGAAGATGTATGGCCTGAGGCGGCGGCAGCCAAGGGAGCGGCTCGCGGGCTGGGCATGGTTTTCCTGCCAGCCGATGCTGCAAAGCGCGAGCAGGCAAAACTTTTCTGTGAAGATGAGGCCGCCAAGCTGGGTTTAGGCAGCCTGGGTTGGCGTGCAGTCCCTCTGGATGCATCTGTTCTCGGCTCCCTGGCCCGCCAGACCGCTCCTGCCATTGAGCAATGGCTAATTGCCGCAGACCAAGCCGGTGATGATCTGGAAGCGTTGCTATTCAGGCTGCGCCGCCGTTGCGGTGATCGGGCCCGCGCCGTTTGGGGGCCAGGGCCTGGTGAACTCTATTTCGCTTCCCTGAGCAGCCGGACTGTTGTCTACAAGGGCATGGTGCGTTCAGCGGTGCTGTCCGCTTTCTATGGCGACCTGCGCGATGCACGCTTTGCCGTGAGCTTTGCGGTGTACCACCGCCGTTTCAGCACCAACACCCTGCCCCGCTGGCCCCTGGCCCAGCCCATGCGGCTGCTGGGTCACAACGGCGAGATAAATACCTTGTTGGGCAACCTCAACTGGGCAAGGGCTTCGGAAGCAAATCTCGATGCGGTCTGGGGGGAGGCGGCTTCAGAACTGAAGCCAGTGGTGAACCCCGCCTTCAGCGATTCCGCCAACCTCGACGCCACCCTTGAGCTGCTGGTGCGCAGCGGCCGGCCGATCACCGAGAGCCTGCTCACCCTGGTGCCAGAAGCTTTCCGCGACCAGCCTGAGCTGGCAGATAAGCCTGATATCCAGTCTTTTTACGAGTATTCCGCCTGCACCCAGGAGCCCTGGGATGGTCCGGCCCTGCTGGTGTTCGCCGATGGCCGCTGCGTGGGAGCCACCCTCGATCGCAACGGCCTGCGCCCCGCCCGCTACTGCATCACCAGCGACGGTTTTGTGGTGATGGGCTCAGAAACCGGGGTGGTCGAGCTTGAGGAGAGCCGCATCATCGAAAAGGGTCGCCTCGGCCCTGGCCAGATGCTGGCAGTGGACCTGGAGCAGGGCCGCCTGCTGCGCAATTGGGAGGTGAAGGCCGAGGTTGCCGCCCGCCATCCCTACGGTGACTGGTTGGCGCAGCATCGTCGCAACCTCGTCCCCCAGCCCTGGACCCAGGAGCGTCAGCTGGCAGATCTGGAGCTGCTGCAACAGCAAACGGCCTTTGGCTTCACCGCCGAAGACTTCGAGCTGGTGATCGAGGACATGGCCGGCGCGGCTAAAGAGCCCACCTATTGCATGGGCGACGACATTCCCCTGGCGGTGCTTTCAGACAAGCCCCACCTCCTTTACGACTACTTCAAGCAGCGTTTTGCCCAGGTCACCAACCCGCCGATAGATCCCCTGCGGGAAAAGCTGGTGATGAGCCTGGAGATGCATCTGGGCAGGCGGGGCTCGCCGCTGCGCCCCGAAGCTGCCTCGGCGGCGGTGCTGCACCTGGCCAGTCCGATCCTCAATGAAGCGGAGCTTGCGGAGGTTGGCCGGCAGGGCCTGCCCACCACCACCCTTTCCACGCTGATGGCCGTCACCGACGGCCCCGGAGGTCTCGAGCTTGCGGTGCAGCGCCTGCGCAGCGCGGCCGAGGCGGCCGTGCGCGCCGGCAGCCAGATTCTGGTGCTGAGCGATCGGGGCGGCGAGGCTGGTGGGATCAATGCCACCACGGCCACCATTCCACCGCTGCTGGCCGTCGGCGCGGTGCATCACCACCTGCTCAACCTGGGCTTGCGCCTGCAGGCTTCCCTGGTGGTGGAAACGGCCCAGTGCTGGAGCACTCACCACCTCGCCTGCCTGATCGGTTATGGCGCCAGTGCCGTTTGCCCTTGGCTTACCTGGGAAACCAGCCGCCACTGGCTAGCCCACCCCCGGGTGCAGAAGCTGATCGAAACCGGCAAGCTGCCGGCGCTCAGCCCCGATCAGGTGCAGGCAAATGTGCGCAAGGCCCTAGAAGACGGCCTGCGCAAGATTCTCTCCAAGATCGGCATTTCCCTGCTGGCCAGCTATCACGGCGCCCAGATCTTCGAAGCCATCGGCCTTGGCGCCGATCTGATCCAGCTTGCCTTCAGTGGCACCACCAGCCGGGTGGCTGGCCTCAGCTTGGGCGAGCTGGCCAGCGAAACCCTCAGCTTCCATGCCAAGGCCTTCCCCGAGCTCAACCGCACCAAGCTCGAGTTCATGGGCTTCGTGCAGTACCGAACTGGCGGCGAGTATCACCTCAATAGCCCGGAGATGGCCAAGGCCCTGCATGCCGCCGTCAAGGCTGGCCCCGGCTACGACCACTTCTCCACCTACAAAACCCTGCTGGAGCACCGGCCAGTCACGGCCCTGCGGGACCTGCTGGAACTCAAGCCTGCTCCCGCCCCGCTGCCGATCGAGCAGGTGGAGAGCGTGGAGAGCATCTGTAGCCGCTTTTGCACCGGCGGCATGAGTTTGGGGGCCCTCTCCCGCGAGGCCCACGAGGTGTTAGCCATCGCCATGAACCGCATCGGCGGCAAGAGCAACAGCGGTGAGGGCGGCGAGGATCCGGCCCGCTTCGGGCTGCTTAGCGATGTGGACGCCGACGGTCATTCGCCGACCATGCCCAGCCTCAATGGCCTGCGCAACGGTGATACCGCCTGCTCCGCCATCAAGCAGATCGCCTCAGGGCGCTTCGGTGTGACCCCCGAATATCTGCGCAGTGGCCGCCAGCTGGAGATCAAGGTGGCCCAGGGGGCCAAGCCGGGCGAGGGAGGTCAACTGCCGGGGCCGAAGGTCGACCCCTACATCGCCTGGCTGCGCAACAGCAAGGCCGGTGTGGCCCTGATTTCGCCGCCTCCCCATCACGACATCTATTCAATTGAGGATCTGGCCCAGCTGATCCACGACCTGCACCAGGTGCACCCCGCCGCCAAGGTGAGCGTGAAGCTGGTGGCGGAAATCGGCATCGGCACCATCGCCGCCGGTGTGGCCAAGGCCAACGCCGATGTGATTCAGATCTCCGGCCACGACGGCGGCACGGGCGCTTCACCGCTCAGCTCGATCAAACATGCCGGCAGCCCCTGGGAGCTAGGCCTCACTGAGGTGCACCGGTCGCTGCTGGAGAATGGCTTGCGCGATCGGGTTCTGCTGCGTGCCGATGGCGGCCTCAAAACCGGCTGGGACGTGATCATCGCCGCCCTGCTGGGCGCTGAGGAATACGGCTTCGGCTCGGTGGCGATGATTGCCGAAGGCTGCATCATGGCCCGCGTCTGCCACACCAATAACTGCCCGGTGGGCGTGGCTACCCAGAAAGAAAACCTGCGCAAGCGCTTCCCCGGCGTGCCCGAACACGTGGTGAATTTCTTCCTGTTTGTTGCCGAGGAGGTGCGTCAGCTGCTGAGCGTGCTTGGCGTGGCCCGGCTCGAAGAGCTGATCGGCCGCAGTGAATTGCTGCAGCCCCGGGCCGTGGCTCTAGCCAAAACCAGAGCCCTTGATCTCTCCTGCCTGATTGACCCGATCCCCGCCGCTGCTGATCGCAGCTGGCTTCTGCACGACGCCCAGGCCCATGGCAATGGACAAATCCTGGAAGATCAGCTGCTCGCTGATGCGGAGGTGCTGGCGGCTATCGAGGGCCACGGCCGCGTGGCCAGCACCCTGGCGATCGTGAACACAGATCGCAGCGTGGGCGCCCGCCTATCCGGCGAGATCGCCGCCCGCCATGGCAACACCGGCTTCCAAGGCCAGCTCGATCTCACTTATGAAGGTGCCGCGGGTCAGAGCTTCGGGGCCTTCGTGCTCCAGGGCATGAACGTGCGCCTGGTGGGTGAAGCCAACGACTATGTGGGCAAGGGCCTCAATGGCGGACGCCTCACCGTGGTGCCCCCTGCCGGCGTCAACGACCCTGGTAACCAGGTGATTCTGGGCAACACCTGTCTCTATGGCGCCACAGGTGGAGAGCTCTTCGCCCTAGGCCGCGCCGGTGAGCGCTTTGGCGTGCGCAACAGCGGGGCGAAAACCGTGGTCGAGGGCGCCGGCGATCACTGCTGCGAATACATGACCGGTGGCGTGGTGGTGGTGCTGGGCAGCACCGGTCGCAACGTGGCCGCCGGCATGACCGGTGGTGTGGCCTTCATCCTTGATGAGAGCGGTGGTTTGGCGCAGCGGGTAAATTCTGAGATCGTGGCCATCGCGGAGCTCACCACCCCCGAGCAGGAGGCCCTGCTCAAGCCCCTGCTGCAGGCCCATCTCGACGCCACCGGCAGCGCCAAGGCAGCTGAGATCTTGGCGGATTGGTCCACCTGGAAGGCCCAGTTCAAGCTGCTGGTTCCCCCCAGCGAGAAGGCCGCCGTGGGTCTGGCGGAGCGGGAGGCTGTGGTGGCTTAGCGCGGATACTCCCGCATCAGCCGCTGCACCTCGCCGGCGTGATAGCTGCTGCGGGTGAGCGGGCTGCTCACCACCTGCAGGAAGCCGAGCTCCTGCTCACCGTGCTGCTTGAACGTCGCAAATTGCTCTGGGGTCACGAAGCGATCCACGGGCAGATGTTTGGGGCCTGGCGAGAGGTACTGGCCGATGGTGACGATGTCCACCTGGTGGCGGCGTAGATCGGCCATCACCGCGAGCACCTCGGCGTCGCTTTCGCCCAGGCCGGTCATCAGTCCGGATTTGGTGTACGTGCGCGGCCAGCCCTGGCGCACCCGCTGCAGTAGCTCCAGGGAGCGCTCGTAGATCCCCTGGGGTCTGGCTTTTTTGTACAGCCTTGGCACCGTTTCGATGTTGTGGTTGAGCACCTCAGGGGCGCCTTCCATTACGGCGGCCAGGGCGTCCCAGTTGCCGCAGAAATCGGGGATCAGCAGCTCGATAGTGGTGAGCGGTGAGCGCTGGCGCACCTGCGCCATGCAGGCTACAAACTGGCTGGCGCCGCCATCTACCAGGTCGTCGCGGTTTACCGAGGTGATCACCACGTGGCTCAGGCCCAGGCGTGCCACCGCTTCGCCCAGTCGTTCAGGTTCGCTGGGATCGATCTCCCGCACGCTCTTGTCGAAGTCGATGTCGCAGTAGGGGCAGGCCCGGGTGCAGCCCGGCCCCATGATCAAAAAGGTGGCCGTGCCGCCGGCGAAGCACTCGCCGATGTTGGGGCAGCTGGCCTCCTGGCAGACGGTGTTGAGCTTGAGATCCTGCAGTAGGTCGGCCACCTCACCGATGCGCTCCCGCTGGGGGGCCTTGACGCGCAGCCAGTCGGGTTTGAGCAAGGCGCCAGTAGGGCCACGGGGGCCAGAAGAAGGGCTGATCTAAATTTTAGGAAGCCACCGGCAGGCCAAGGCCTACAGCCGAGTTGATCCCCTAAAGTCGCCTGATCGGGATGTGGCGCAGCTTGGTAGCGCACTTCGTTCGGGACGAAGGGGCCGCAGGTTCGAATCCTGTCATCCCGATTTTTTCAGCTGAGCTCGGCTCCTGGGTAACCCCTCGGGGTCACCATGCGTCCGTCTTTGGCATAGCTGCTGCTATTGCCAATCAGCACCAGGGTCAGCATGTCTACTTGCTCCACCGGTAATTCGCCCAGGCTGTGCAGGCTGACGGCCTCATCGGCTCGCCCCAGTTGGCGGGCCAGGGCTACCGGTGTTGAGGCCGGCCGGCCCTCCAGCAGCAGCTCCCTGGCTCGGGCCAGTTGCCAGTCGCGGCCCAGGGAGCGAGGGTTGTAGAGGGCTACTACAAAGTCCCCTGCAGCCGCTGCTTGCAGCCGCTTTTCGATCACTTCCCAAGGGGTGAGTCGGTCGCTGAGGCTGATGGTGCAGAAATCGTGCATCAAGGGAGCTCCGGCCTTGGCAGCGGCGAGTTGCAGGGCCGAGATGCCCGGATGCACGCTGAAGCTGGGCCGGCCATCGGCTGGGCTGGCCAGCCAAAGCTCCAGGGCCAGGCCGGCCATGGCGTAGATGCCGCTGTCGCCAGAGGAGACCAGGGCCACATTCAGCCCCTGGCTCGCTAGCTCCAGAGCCAGGGCGCAGCGGGCCCGCTCCTCGGTGAGTTGGCCGTTCCAGCGCAGCTGATCCGGTCGCCGCAGCGGTTCAAGCAGGTCGAGGTAGAGGCCGTAGCCCACCCACACCGTGGCTTCCGCCAGGGCGCGGCGCGCATCCGCAGTGAGCAGCTCCAGGCTGCCCGGGCCACTGCCCACCAGGTGCAGCTGGCCCCGCTCGGGAGCCCATTGACTCTCGGCCAGAGCCACCGCCAGGGTGGCTGCCCCGAGCTCGCCTGGGTTGGCATGCTCGATGAGCTTGGTTTGCAGCAATTGGGCGGCGGGGCCAGCTGCCAGCAGGGCTGCGGCCTCGGCCACGCTGGCGGTGCCCATCTCCCGGGCCACGGCCGCCGATGGGGTGGGCACCGGCACTGCCGCTAGGGAATCGGCCCCAAACCAGCGCACTGGCCAGCCTCGTTTAGCCGCTAGAGCAAGCAGGGCCGGTTCATCGGCCTTGCGGTCGATGCTCGCTAAACCAGCTACGGATTCAGGTGCCAATTGCTGGTCGGCCAGGGTCTGTTCCAGCAAGCGCTCCAGCAGGCTCAGGCTGGTGTTGCGTTCACAGCCCATACCTAGCCACAGGCTCGGCGGATGCCAGCGGCAGCCAGCGCCGGTGTGGATATCTACGACCAGATCTGCCTCTGGGTTCTCTCCAGAGCCACCAGCTCGCTCCAGTAGGCAGGTGGCGGCCTCGAGCTCTAGCCAGCGGCGGCTGCCGTGGTGAGCTTCCAGCCGCAGCGGTTGATCCAGATGGGCTGCCTTACGCATCAGGGCGCTCCAATCGCCCTGCCCCCGCTGCCAACCCCAGTCTTTGCCGAAGCTGTCGAGGCTCAGTAAGCCTGCTGCAGCCGTTGCCCCGGTGAGCACAGCCTGGCCGCCTAGGCAGGCGGCAATCTGGTGGCTCAGTCGCTCGGCCCCGGCCGCGTGCCCCCCCAGCAGGGGAATGGCGAACCGACCCTGGGGATCCACCACCACCACTGCGGGATCGCGCTCTTTATTCACGAGCAGCGGCGCAATCAGCCTGGTCACCAGGCCACAGGCACCAACGATCACAAAGCCGCTGGCCGTTGACCACTGTTCAACTAAGCAGTCCCCAGCGGCGGGCTGGTCGTCAGTCCCCACCTGGGAGTCGATCAGGCCGGCCTGAAGGAGCTGGTCCAGCACGGGGGCGCTGGCAGGGCTGAAGCCCAGGCCCCAGCGGCGGGCGCGCGGCGCGGCCTGCTCGGGGCGGTTGTTTGGTGAATTCACGTACCTAGCTTCTGACGCAGCCCGGCCATGGGACCCGGCGCCTTGGGCTTGAGCAGGGAACCATCTGGATTCAGCTGGCTGCGGGCCGATCCCCCCAGGTTGGTGGAGGCGCTGAGCCGATCAGTGGGGGCCCTAGTGGTGGGGGCCGGAGTAGGGGCGGGGATCGCTTGTGGGGGCATCACAGGTGTGGACTCTGCTTGTGGGGCATCTTGCTGCGAAGATTCGGTTAACTCAGCTTCAACAGTGGGCTCCAGCTCAAGCAGTTGTTCTGGGTCAAGTTGTCCTGGTTCCGGCAGGGGTTCCGTTTCCGGCGAAGCCTCGGGCTCAAGTGGGGATTGGGGCTCAGTTGCGGGCAACGGTTCAGCCACGGTTTGGGGCTCGCTGGCCGTCGGCGGATTGATTTCTATGGCTGCTGCTGGTTCTTCTGGGACTGGTTTAGGTTCTGGTTCTGGAGCCGCCGGGGTTGCAGGCTCCTCTCCCAGTAGCTGGGCTAACTCGCTGGCATCCAGGCGCCCCCGCTGCCAACTGGGCGTGGGCGAGGAACCATTAATTGTCACCTCGCTCACCAAGGTGTTGAAAGGGGGGTTGAGGGGAGCGCCGCGGCCATCAACCAGCTCCATCAGCACACTGTTGCTGCCGCTGTGCCAGCCCTTGAGCCACAGAGGCGAGTTCTGATCTACCAAAAAACTGTCCCCGTTGACCGTCACCCGCAGGCGCCAGCTGCCGTCGTTGTTGCGCAGGCCCTGGAGGGGAGCATCTAGTAACAGCCAGTCGAGCAGCACCGGTTCGCGACCGGCCAGATCTGCTGTGCTGACGCCGATCAACTGGGGTGTGCCCAGCTGGGGAGTGGCCAGGGGATTGGCGGCCACCCGGTTCACCCGCACCTGGTCCCAGGCGCCTGGACTTTTCACCACTTCCCCCCAGGGTTTGGCCGCATAGGCGGTAAGGCGATGGCTGCCCGGGCCCAGGGGCGGTAGTTCGGCGTCCAGGCGAGTTGGGAATTGCCCAGATAGTGAGGTGGTGAGGCGTTGGGGCGGTAGGTCATCAACTTGCACAACGAGGTGAGGCCCCAACCCGAGCACTCCCGCATCAACTAACGGCCAATCACGAACCTGCACTTGCAACTTGACCGGCCCGCCTGGCAGGTCGCTTCCATCTAGCGGGATCTGGATCGATACCTGGGGCTGGCGTTCGGCCAGGGCCGCTTGAACTTGTTGTACGGCGGCAGGTGGCGCGACTTCCTGCAAGCGGCCACTTGGCCCCTGGACTGGAAGAGGCGCTGGGGCTGGGCCGCTGCTGCGGCTAGCGGCTACTCGATTGCAGCCAGCCAACAACATCAACGCTGCCACTAGCAGGACCGCTAGCAGTCGCTGCCGCCATCGCACGGGGCGAGACGGGAGAGCCGGATGGGTTGCGCTGCCTGCGCCCACGCTGGGTTGCTCAGCTTGTAGTGGAAGCATTCTGCTGGCCGGTGCCACCCTGGGGGAAACGGATGCGGCAGACGGCTGTTTTTGATGCGCTCTAAGTAATAAAAAACTGCCCGCAAGATGGTTGAAGTTGATGATTCTTTCTGTTCTGTAAAGCCCTGTGCTGGCCTGGGAAGCGCCGGGATTGAACCTTTGTAACTGCAAGCCAAAACCTCTCGGAAACGACCCCTATACTTCGGCGAGCGGTCCCCTAATTGGGGCCCAAAGCCCCAGTTGTGGCAAGTGGTTTCGCGTTTTCGCGGACCCCCTTCCTGGCTGGTGCCCATGAACGCTTGGAGGCCTCGGTCGCCGGTCGTTCATGGGGCCCAACTGCAGGCTCTCCGGCCTGCTGCAGGGGTGGACCCACCACCTCGATCCCGTCCCTCGAGGAACGTCTCGATGACCATCAGCCCACCAGAGCGTGGGGAAAAGGCGAAGGCCATGGTCGACCGGAACCCAGTTCCGGCCACCTTCGAACTGTTCGGCAAGCCCGGCCATTTCGATCGCAGCCTTGCCAAAGGTCCCAAAACCACCACCTGGGTTTGGAACCTCCACGCCAATGCTCACGATTTCGACAGTCACACGAGTGACCTTGAAGAGGTCTCTCGCAAGATCTTTTCAGCTCACTTCGGCCATTTGGCCGTCATCTTTATCTGGCTGAGTGGCGCCTTCTTCCATGGAGCGCGCTTCTCCAACTACACCGGTTGGTTGACCGATCCCCTGCACGTCAAGCCTTCGGCGCAGGTGGTGTGGCCCATTTTCGGCCAGGAAATTCTCAATGGAGACATGGGTGCCGGCTTCCACGGCATTCAGATCACCTCCGGCCTCTTCCATGTGTGGAGGGCCTGGGGCATCACCAATGAAACCCAGCTGATGGCCCTGGCCATCGGTGCTTTGGTGATGGCCGGCTTGATGCTCAATGCCGGCGTCTTCCATTACCACAAGGCGGCTCCCAAGCTCGAGTGGTTCCAGAACGTTGAGTCGATGCTCAACCACCATCTGGCCGGCCTGCTCGGTCTGGGATCTCTCTCCTGGACAGGACACCTGCTGCATGTGTCCCTGCCCACCACCGCGCTGATGGACGCCATCGACGCCGGCCAGCCGCTGGCGCTCAATGGCAAAACCATCGCCACCTACGCCGACATTCCCCTGCCCCACGAGTTCCTGAACCAGGACGTGATCGCCCAGATATTCCCCGGTTTCGGGGCTGGCGTTTCAGCCTTCTTCACGGGCAATTGGGCCGCTTACAGCGATTTCCTCACCTTTAAAGGTGGTTTGAATCCTGTGACCGGCAGCCTCTGGATGACCGACATCGCCCATCACCACTTGGCGATCGCCGTGTTGTTCATCGTGGCTGGCCACATGTATCGCACCAACTGGGGCATTGGTCACAGCATCAAGGAGATTCTCCAGGGCCAGAAGGGCGATCCCCTGCTGTTCCCCGCTCCCAATGGTCATGACGGACTCTTCGAGTTCATGACCACCAGCTGGCACGCCCAACTGGCTGTGAACCTGGCGATGCTCGGCTCGCTGAGCATCATCGTGGCCCAGCACATGTATGCGATGCCTCCTTATCCCTACATCGGGATTGATTACCCCACCCAACTGTCGATCTTCACCCATCACATGTGGATCGGTGGTTTCTTAGTTGTGGGTGCTGGTGCGCACGCCGCTATCGCGATGATTCGCGATTATGACCCCGCCAAGCACGTCGATAACGTGCTGGACCGGGTGCTTAAAGCTCGTGATGCCCTGATCAGCCACCTCAACTGGGTGTGCATCTGGCTTGGCTTCCACAGCTTTGGCCTTTATATCCACAACGACACCATGCGTGCCTTGGGGCGTCCCCAAGACATGTTCAGCGACTCCGCCATTGCCTTGAAGCCTGTCTTCGCGCAGTGGATTCAGGGTCTTCACGCTGCCGCTGCAGGTAGCACTGCGCCCAACGCCCTCGCGGGTGTGAGCGAAGTGTTCAACGGCACCGTTGTAGCGGTGGGCGGCAAGGTGGCCGCCGGTCCGATTCCTTTGGGAACGGCCGACTTCATGGTCCACCACATTCACGCCTTCACGATCCACGTCACCGTGCTGATCCTGTTGAAGGGTGTGTTGTATGCGCGTAGCTCCCGCCTAGTCCCTGATAAGGCGAATCTGGGCTTCCGCTTCCCCTGCGACGGCCCTGGCCGTGGCGGTACCTGCCAGGTGTCGGCTTGGGACCATGTGTTCCTTGGCCTGTTCTGGATGTACAACTCCCTGTCGATCGTCATTTTCCACTTCTCCTGGAAGATGCAGAGCGACGTGTGGGGCACCGTCAACGCTGATGGCAGCGTCCAGCACATCACCAATGGCAACTTTGCCCAAAGCGCCATCACCATTAATGGTTGGCTGCGGGACTTCCTCTGGGCCCAAGCTGCACAGGTGATCAACAGCTACGGCTCGAGTTCCAGTGCCTACGGCTTGATGTTCCTAGGAGCCCACTTCATCTGGGCCTTCAGCCTGATGTTCCTGTTCAGTGGCCGCGGCTACTGGCAAGAGCTGATCGAGTCCATCGTCTGGGCTCACAACAAGCTGAGGGTTGCGCCCGCCATCCAACCGCGGGCGCTTTCCATTACCCAGGGCCGTGCTGTCGGTGTCGCTCACTATTTGCTGGGCGGTATTGCAACAACCTGGGCATTCTTCCTGGCCCGCATCGTCGCGGTCGGCTGACCTTTTCTGACCTCTCCCAATGGCAACGAAATTTCCTTCGTTCAGCCAGGGTCTGGCACAGGACCCGACAACCCGCCGGATTTGGTACGGCATTGCCACGGCTCACGATTTCGAGAGCCACGACGGCATGACCGAGGAGCGGCTTTACCAAAAGCTGTTCTCCACCCATTTCGGACACCTGGCCATCATTGGCCTCTGGGTTTCGGGCAACCTGTTCCATATCGCCTGGCAGGGCAACTTTGAGCAGTGGGTCGCCGATCCTCTGCATGTACGTCCCATCGCTCACGCGATCTGGGATCCCCACTTCGGCCAGGGAGCTATCGCCGCCTTTACCCAGGCTGGTGCTACCTCCCCTGTGAACATTGCTTATTCCGGCCTGTACCACTGGTGGTACACGATCGGGATGAAAACCAACGCTGAGCTTTATCAGGGTTCCATCTTCATGATGATCCTGTCGGCTTGGGCCCTGTTCGCAGGCTGGCTCCACCTTCAGCCCAAGTTCCGGCCTTCCCTGGCCTGGTTCAAGAACGCTGAATCCCGCCTAAACCACCACCTGGCGGTTCTGTTTGGTTTCAGCTCGATCGCTTGGACCGGTCACCTGGTTCACGTGGCTATCCCTGAGGCCCGTGGTCAGCATGTTGGGTGGGACAACTTCCTCTCAGTGCTGCCTCACCCCGCTGGTTTGGCTCCGTTCTTCACCGGCAACTGGGGTGTTTATGCCCAGAACCCAGACACCGTCTATCAACAGTTCGGAACTGCTGAGGGTTCTGGCACCGCGATCCTTACCTTCCTGGGTGGCTTCCACCCCCAAACGGAAGCCCTTTGGCTCACGGACATTGCCCACCACCACCTGGCGATCGGTTGCATCTTTGTGATCGCTGGCCACATGTACCGGACAAACTTCGGTATCGGCCACTCGATTCGCGAGATTCTTGAAGCCCACAACCCACCCAAGGGCACCCCTGGTGACCTCGGTGCTGGCCACAAGGGCCTCTACGACACGATCAACAACTCGCTCCACTTCCAGCTTGGTCTGGCTTTGGCATCTCTGGGTGTGGTCACCAGCCTGGTGGCTCAGCACATGTATGCGATGCCGTCCTACGCGTTTATCGCTAAGGACTACACAACGCAGGCTGCGCTTTATACCCACCACCAATACATCGCCATCTTCCTGATGTGCGGTGCGTTCGCCCACGGTGCGATCTTCTTCATCCGCGACTACGACCCGGAAGCCAACAAAGACAACGTGTTGGCCCGGATGCTCGAGCACAAGGAAGCCATAATCAGCCACCTGAGCTGGGTCTCCCTGTTCCTCGGCTTCCACACCCTGGGTCTCTACGTCCACAACGACGTGGTCGTGGCCTTCGGCACTCCCGAGAAGCAGATTTTGGTGGAGCCCGTCTTTGCCCAATTCGTCCAGGCCGCTTCCGGCAAGGCGATGTATGGCATGGATGTGCTGCTATCCAATTCCGCATCCGCAGCTAGCAATGCCAGTGCGGTTTATCTGCCCGGTTGGATCGACGCCATCAATGGTGGCAACGACCTCTTCCTGCAGATCGGTCCTGGTGATTTCCTTGTTCACCACGCCATTGCGCTTGGTCTGCACACCACCACTCTGATCCTGGTGAAGGGTGCTCTGGATGCCCGGGGTTCCAAGCTGATGCCTGACAAAAAGGACTTCGGCTATTCCTTCCCCTGCGACGGCCCCGGCCGTGGTGGTACCTGCGACATTAGTGCCTGGGACTCTTTCTATCTGAGCGTCTTCTGGGCCCTGAATACCGTCGGTTGGGTCACCTTCTACTGGCACTGGAAGCACCTCGCCATCTGGCAGGGCAACGTGGCTCAGTTCAACGAATCCAGCACCTATCTAATGGGTTGGTTCCGCGACTACCTGTGGCTTAACTCCTCCCAGCTGATCAACGGTTACAACCCGTTTGGCAGCAACAACTTGGCCGTCTGGTCTTGGATGTTCCTGTTCGGTCACCTGGTTTGGGCCACCGGTTTCATGTTCCTGATCTCCTGGCGCGGCTACTGGCAGGAACTCATCGAGACCATCGTCTGGGCGCATCAGCGGACCCCGCTTGCCAACCTTGTTGGCTGGCGAGATAAGCCTGTCGCTCTTTCGATCGTCCAGGCTCGTGTTGTGGGTCTTGCTCACTTCACTATTGGCTACATACTCACGTATGCCGCCTTCCTGATTGCTTCTACCTCTGGCAAGTTCGGCTAACTGCGGCCTACTTGCTCCCTCGAGGGACGAATTAACCCCGGCGCAAGCTGGGGTTTTTTATTGTCCATTGTTTGTTGGCTAACTTGCCCCTCACCGCACCCCCCGGCTCTTTCCCCCAAGGGAATAGTTCTGGTCCCGAAGGCTTGGCTTGTGGCCCAGCAGCCACTGTCTATCGGGCTGCCCCCAAACAAGATCAGCCCAATCAAAGGCCCAATTAGGAGCCCAATAAAGGTTCAATCAAAACGCCCAATAAAAACGCCCAGTAAAACCAGCCAATAAAAAAGCCCCGCCTTGGCGGAGCTTTCAGGGGATTGGAAAACCGCTTGGGATTCAGTTGACGCTCCAGACGCCGCCAGCGATATTGACCAGCGGGGCAACGATCGCAGTGCCGGCTAGGAACCAGGCAAAGGCAGCGCCACCGCAGCCACCCAGCCAGAAACCACTGGCGAATTCTGCCCAGCCAGCCTTGGTGAACAGGTCTGCGGGCGGGTTGTCGATGGTGGCGTCAGCCGGCTGGATGTTGGGTCCGTTGCCAGCGGTGCCGTAGATCGAGAGACATACGGTCAAGATCGACACCAGTCCAATGGCGGCGAGTAAACCAGCGGTGCTGGCGTATTCGGTGAGCCGCAGGGGACCACAGACGGCGAAGGGTCCGTAGAGAAAGAAACCATGGGCCATGCCCACTTCCAAACCACGACGGTTCGGAGATAGGGAGGGGCGGTAGGCGGGCAGGGCATTGATGAAGGCCCGGCTGAAATAGCTGCTGTTGACGGGGGTTGCCAGATTGCCGACGCAGGGGTCGGCCACGGGGGTCACGGTCATGGTGGCGGGGGTAGGCGATGAGGCTGAGCGACGGCTTGGGTCGGGCTCAGTCGCGGGCTTCGATTACGTTGAAAAGCAAGGCCATGGCCACGGCTGGGCCGAGGATTCCAACAAGTGGGACTAACACCGAGGGCAACCAAGCGGCAGCAAATTCTCCAGTCATGGCGCGGGCCAATAGCAACCGTTAATACTCTACGAAGACCACCCGTGGCAGCTTGCGGGGCCGGCTAGGGCGACATAAAAATTCAATCCCTTTGCCCCGCCTCTCAGCTGTCGGATCCGCGCACCATGCCGCGCACCCGGTAGATCGGTCGTCCCTGACTTTCGTGGTACGTGCGCATCTGCAGTTCGGCCAGCAGGCCAAAGCAGAAGAGCTGCACCCCCGTCAGAAAACTCAGTAGGGCCATCAGCAGCAGGGGGCGATCGCCGATGTCTGCGCCAAGCAGTAGTTTCTCGCCTACAAGCCAGATGCCGATCAGCAGCCCTGCGCCCATGGCGGCCAGGCCGCCGAAGCCGAAGACGTGCATCGGTCTGGTCAGAAAGCGTTTCATGAACCAGACCGTCAGCAGGTCCATCAATACCCGGAAGGTGCGGTCGAGTCCGTATTTGCTTTCCCCATAACGCCGGGGATGGTGGTTTACTTTCACCTCGCTGATCCGGGCACCTTCGATGAAGGCCAGGGCAGGCAGGAAGCGGTGGAGTTCGCCGTAGAGGTTGAGGTCACTCACCACCTCGCGCCGATAAGCCTTGAGGGAGCAGCCGTAGTCGTGGAGTCGCACCCCAGTTACCCGGGCAATCAGGCTGTTGGCGATGCGGCTGGGCAGCAGCCGTTGCATGGCCGCATCCTGGCGCTGGTGGCGCCAGCCGCTTACCAAGTCGAAGCCTTGGTCGAGCTCAGCTAGCAGTAGGGGGATATCGGCGGGGTCGTTCTGCAGATCGCCATCGAGGGTCACGATCACCGCCCCGCCGCTGGCGTCAAAGCCGGCCGCCATTGCCGCCGTCTGGCCGTAGTTGCGGCGCAGCAGCACGGCCACCAGCTCCGGAACCGTGGCGGCCAGCTGGCTGAGCACCTTCGCTGTGTCGTCTCTGGATCCGTCGTCTACCAGCACCAACTCAAAGCCCAGCTGCAGCGGTCGCAGTGCCGCCAGCAACTGCTCCACCAACTGGGGCAGGCTCTCCTCCTCGTTGTAGAGGGGCACCACTACGGAAAGCTCGGCCTGGCCTTCCCTCGTTTGCTGCATGTTTTTGTCAGCCTTTGGCGTCGACCCTAGGTGGGTAGGGGACTGCCGTTATGGCTGTGCATTACCCGCCCCGCTCCCCGCAGTTCCAGTCGGTAGTGGCGCGCCACCGGGTCGGGGTTTTGGGGCGCCAGGTCGTCGATGCCGATGCCGTTGCGGCCGTGGGCGACGCCGGAGCTGTGTAAATAGCGGCCGCCACCTAGGTGCAGCCCCACGTGGCTGCAGCGCTGGGGTGTGCCAAAAAAGATCAGGTCGCCAGGCTCCAGTAACTGCACCTGGCCCGGCTGCACCGCCACAGGCTGACAGAACCGCTCCTGCAGGTAGGCATCGCGCGGAATCCAGATGCCAGCGCTGGCATAGGCCCGCTGCATCAGACCGGAGCAGTCGTAGTTGGGGCCCAGGCTGCCGCCCCACAGGTAGGTGTTGGCTACGCGCTGGGCGGCCTGCGCGAAGCTCAGCACCTGCTCCATCCGCTGGACAATGCTGCAGCGTTGCAGGAGTTGCGGCTGGGGCGGCGAGCACGCCACTGCTCGCCCTAGCAGGGAATCGGGTTCAAGGAAGCCAGGGTAGCCATCGTCGAGCAGTCGTACCCGCAGGCGCATTCCTGGCCCCGTAGCTGCTGGACTGGTCAGGATTTGCAGGTGGCGGCCAGTCCACGCCTGGCTGGCTAGCCCCTCACCGCGGGCCTGGCTGTAGAGGTCGACGCTGCCAGTGAGCTGCCAGTTCGTGCCTGCGATGAGCCATTCCGGCGCGGCTGGGGCGCCGGCAGCCAGCTGGGCAGGGTTGATGGTGTCTACTGTCAGCACAGCTAATCTCGCCACAACGTTGGCCGGCGGTGATGGCTTTTTACAGCCCCGATCCAGCCATGGCTCAGATCCTGGCCGATCTGGTGCGGGCTCTAGAGCTGGAGGGGCGGCCTGGATTAGCCCAGCACCTCTCCATTACCTGGCTTCGCTACGACCAGCCCTTGCTTGGCCGAGCTGCCGATCTGGATCCCGATCTGTTCTGGGCCCAGCCGGTGCAGGGGGCGAGCTGGGCTGGGGATCGTCCTCGCTACCCAGCAAGCGTGGTGAAGCTGGTTTACCTAGTGGCGGCGGAGGCCTGGCGCCAGGCTGACTTGCTTGCGGATACGCCCGAGCTGCGGCGCGCCCTTTCAGACATGATTCGCGACTCAAGCAACGACGCCACCTCCCTAGTGGTGGATTTGCTTAGTGGCACCACCAGCGGCCCTTCTCTGCCCCCCGAGCCCATGGCCCACTGGGTGGAGCAGCGTCAGCTTGTCAATGGCTGGCTGAGCGAGCTTGGCTGGCCGGAGCTGCAGGGCTGTAATGCTTGCCAGAAAACCTGGGGTGATGGTCCCTACGGGCGGGAGCGGGTCTTTTACGGCACCGAGCTGGAAAACCGCAATCGCCTCAGTACCGACGCTGTAGCCCGTCTGTTGCAGGCCGTGCTGGCGTCGGCTCTGGTGTCGCCACCGGCTTGTGCCCGGATGGCAGCTCTGCTGGCGCGCAGCTTGGATCCGGCCTTGAGGCTTGCGGATCCAGAAAACCAGGTGGATGGCTTCATAGGTGAGGGTTTGCCCCTTGGCTCTCGCCTCTGGAGCAAGGCGGGCTGGATGAGCCAGGCCCGGCACGATGCGGCCTACGTGGAGCCGTCAGCTGAGGGTTCTATGCCAAAAGCTGCGCCTTTCTTGCTGGTGATTTTTTCTGAGGGCCAGGCCTGCGCCCAGGATCACAAGCTCCTACCCGAGATAGCTACCCGGCTGGCCGCAGCCAGCCGTAAATAAGCATTCGGGCTTGACAACGGAGAGGGAGGCCCTCGTTGTGACTCTCAGAGCGAAGTGGTGACACGGGAAGAGACAACGCTTCCCATTGGTGGAGGCGGATTCCAATGCTATTTCCAACACCAATTCCAATACTATTTTCAACACCACATAGAACGTGCAAATTCAGGGCGCTGGCCGCAGGTCAACACCAGCGCTGAGCCCTTGTAGTCGTCATGGCGCCCTCTCCTCATCTGCCTGGGCAGCTTTTGCTTCAACTGGTCTGTGGATTGCTCCCAGGACTGACCAGCGCAGTAGCGCATCTCTACCGTGTTATCGCCAGGGCATGGGTGCTTTCTGCTATTGGCGACTATCTTGGAGGCAAGGGACTCAATGAGCTCCTGGACACTGCAATTCCACGTCTTGGCATTACTGATGTAAATAAGTTCGCTTTGTCCAGCCACAATCTTTGCCAAGGATTAGATTGCTGCCTTTCCACTCAAATACTTTATTCAACCTTAGGTTGAATGGGCGTTCGGTCGGGTCAAGGGTCCTATAGTCACCTGTCTTTATTTCTCTGTTATTTACGGGCGCAAATGGACGCCGCAACTTTAGAAGAATTTTCCCGAATGCGGATACGCATGGAATGTCATTGGTGATTAATGCATATTTAAAGTTTGGAAGAATTGACAAAATATCTTGAACTTCCTTCGTGCTTAAATGCATTAGTACGTCTTTGCAGACTAACAGTTCGGCGGAGGGAAGTTCATTGTAATCCTCTGGAAGATTGGCAAAGGAAACTCCTGGCCGCGAAAATGACCGCTGATTATTTGTGATTACATTTTTGGATGCATCGATGCCAATATATGTTGCGCTGCCAAAGTCGAGAAATTGAGAAAACTGCCAGTCGCCGCAACCAAGGTCAACGACTGATTTAATATTATGTTGACGAATAAACTCTTCTAGGAATATCTTGTAGGGTTGAGTTGCTTCGGGGGAGCTTCCGCCCCCTGACCCCTTGCCCCAGTATGAATTCTCATAAATCTTATCAAAAACATCTGGATCGCCAAATTCAAAACTCATAAAAGTCGGTAAATTCTGAATTTCTAATTTAGCACTTATGAAGATTTTATAGTTGCAAATTATAACATTTACAGGGTTCTATCGCAAAAGTTTATGTTGTCGTCGTTGTCTGCTTTCCTGAGACCGTTCCTCCTAGTATCCAGCGCCCCCCGTCGCCAGCTTCGCGTCGTAGTGGAAGAAGTGCTTTGGGACGAGTTTGATTGAAGTGTCGCAGTTGTTGCAGACGGTTGTTTTGGCAACTTCATAGATACGCAACCATTGCGCCGCTACCCCTGCCGCTGTTCCTTCTTCCAGATCCGTTCCAGTGATTTGCGGAACTCTCCACCGCTTTGTGGACGTGCCAGGTCGCGCCTCCAAAAGACGCTGCTAATCCACCACACCTGAAGACCGCCAAAGATCAGGGCGACCAGGCCCAGTTGGATGTATCCCCAGTTCAGGCGCTCCATTGAGCCCGTTGCTGATTCTTCGCCCAGATGCGTTCAAGGGTCTTTCGGAACTCCTCTGTACTCTTGCTAGTGGCCTCAGGGCATTTTCTAAACTGAGCCGCCAGGCCCCAGAACTTGATTCCTGCTGCGACGGCAAAGACCAACCAGAGCACCAGCATCGATAGGGGCTGAGATATCACTTCCTGGCGCTTTGGCTCGAGGTTTCCTGGTGCCCGTGCTTCTGGTCGCAGTGGGCGCTGGCAGTTGTGCCCATCAGCAGCGTCGCAGCGGTCAGGGCGAGTAGCAGCAGGCGCTTCATCTGGTCTTGTTGGGGCTTGTGAGCAGGGTACGGGTGCTTTCGGCTGTTGGCGACTGCCTTGGTGCTATGGGACGCCTTGGACTCACGGCTCCAGCGCGAATGGTGCAGGTGTATCCGCTTTTCTGCTGTAGCTGCTGCTCTCCCTGGGCCACCTGCTGCCCCCTCTGGGGAATAGGAGTTCCTTGAGTGGAATGTCCTCAAGCCATCCCACTCCTCAAGCGGAGGTCAAGAGTGGGTGGTGTACCGAGGATGGGTGAGGTGCCTTGAGCGTGTCCGCATGAACACCTGAGGCAATCACTCCATGGCCTGAGCGTAAGTACCTAATAGCGTTAGTTAGTCGTGATGAGCGACGGGAAGCGTATCCCTGGCGGAGTCGAACACGCCAGGGATTTTTTTGTGAACAAACCTTGCTGCTGCTCGCACCCAATACCAGTGCCTAACTCAAATAACTACCTATGGCGGCGTTCGACCCGTCCATAGGTCGAGGAAGTGGGCGGAGATTTCGTCCCCGTCGCTCACGCCCCACTTTTCTCTTAAACAGCGTCAGGTATGGGTCTCCCTGGGTGAGGTGGCGTGGAACCATCGCTCATACCCGCTGCTATCCAGTGCTGGGCTGCCTTTCGGCAATTCGGGCATCCAACACCACAAGACTGGGCACCTAACACCACTTCCAACACCCATGGGCGGGTACTGGGTCGCACTAGTGGAAAATCGCTGACTCACCAATGTCAGTCGCAAGCAGGACTCGCGGCGGTGGTGACTCGCCGTGAATTCTGCTTAAAACGGAGAGGGAGGGATTCGAACCCTCGACAAGAGTTGCCTCCTGTAACTCCTTAGCAGGGAGCCGCTTTCAACCACTCAGCCACCTCTCCAGGGGCTCGACGACTTTATCAGTGAGCCCTATCGCCTGGGGCTTCCCAGGCGGCTTGGGCGGCGGTGAGTCGTGGCAGGCGGTGCTTAAAGCCGCAGAGGATTTCCCAGGGGATGGTCTGGCAGCGATCGCTCCAGTCGGTAGGGGTGATTTGTTCGCTTCCCTCCTGGCCCAGCAGAGTCACCACCGACCCCACCTCCAGTCCCGGGCAGTCGGTTGCATCGAGCACCAGTTGGTCCATGGTGATGGCGCCCACTTGGGGCAGACGTTGGCCTGCAAACAGCACTTCCAGCTGGTTGGAGAGCTGGCGAGGCACGCCATCGGCGTAGCCAATGCCAACAACGGCCAGACGGCTGGGGCGGCTGGTGCGGAAGCGATGGCCGTAGCTCACCCCCACCCCGCTGCCCGCCTCCCGAATCAGGCTGACGCGGGCGTGCAGGGTCATCGCTCCCTGCAGGGGAGTGACAGAAGCCAGGTGGGCCGCCGGACTGTGACCATATAGCGCCAGGCCCACGCGCACTAGGTCGTAGTGCAGCGCGGGGCTGCGCAGGGTGCCGGCCGAGTTGGCCAGGTGGCGGATGCCAGCCGGCAGGCGCTGGTGCTCCAGGGCCTGCAGCACCGTCTCGAAAAGCCGCTGCTGTTGATCGGTGAGCCCGTCATCGGCGTCCGCTGATGCATCGGCACTGGCGAGATGGGAATAGAGACCGGCCAACTGCACGGCTTCCAGTTCCGTGATCGCGGCCACGAGTCTGGGCCCCTCCTGCCAATCGGCCCCGAGCCGAGCCATGCCAGTGTCGAGCTTGAGCTGCAGGGCCATCGGGCGGCCTTGGCCGCTGGCGAGGTTTTGGCAGAGCAGGGCTTCGCGCATGCCGCTGATAGTCGGCATGAGCTGCCAGTGCAGACAGCTGCGCAGCTCCTCTACCTGGGTGAGGTTGCCGAGCACCAGGATTGGTGCTTCGATGCCGGCCCTGCGTAGCTCGATGCCTTCGCTCAGGGTGGCGACACCGCACTGACTAGCTCCACCAGCGAGGGCGGCCCGGGCCACGGAGATCGATCCATGGCCATAGCCGTCGGCCTTGACCACAGCCATCAGCTCGGTGCCATTGCCTATGCAGCGTTTCAAGCTGCGGGCGTTGGCACTTATGGCGCCGGTATTCACCTCTACCCAGGCCCGTTGCCGAGCCAGGCTGGCCTCATGGGCCTGGGCACTCCAGCTGGTCTCGGTCGCCTGGGTCACGGATTACAGCGAAGATTGCCACTAGCATGCCGCCGATCACGGGTGCTGGCATGGGCCATGTTCTCGTTCTAAACGCGTCCTACGAGCCCCTCAACATCACCACCTGGCGTCGTGCGGTGGTGATGGTGCTGAAGGGGAAGGCGGAGGGGCTTGAGCATGACCCGGTTCGCAGGATTCGCGAGGACACGCTGCTCCCCACTGTGATCCGCCTGCGTCATTTTGTTCGGGTGCCCTACAAGCCGTTGCCCCTGACCCGTCGCAACCTGTTTCACCGCGATGGCCATCGCTGCCAGTACTGCGGGGCCAGCGCTCAGCAGCTCTCTGTCGACCATGTGGTGCCCCGCAGCCGCGGTGGCCTCGATACCTGGGAAAACGTCACCACAGCCTGTCTGCCCTGCAATGTCCGCAAGGGCAACCGCACGCCGCGGGAGGCCGCGATGCCGCTGCTGCGTCCACCTCATCGGCCCCTGGGCAGCTTCAGCTTTGAAGCCAGTCGCCAGATTTCGGCAGGGCTGCATGGCGAGTGGGCCAAATATGTGATTGGGGCCTGAGAGCGCTCAGCTGGCTACCTGTTGGGCCAGCTCCTCGAGCTGGCGGCTCTGATCGGCGGCGATTGAGGCACTGATCAGGTCGTGGAGCTGGCCGTTGAGCACCGGCTCAAGCGCGAAGTTGCGGCCTAGGCGGTGGTCGGTGGTGCGGCTGTCTTTGAAGTTGTAGGTGCGGATTTTCTCGCTGCGGTCGCCGCTGCCTACCTGGGCCAGCCTGGTGGAGCGCTGCTGGGCGTTGGCTTCTGCCAGCTGGCGCTCATAGAGCTTTGCCCGCAGGATTTCCATGGCGCGCTCACGGTTCTGCAGCTGGGAGCGCTGCTGGGTGCAGAACACCCGAATGCCGGTGGGCTTGTGCAACAGGTCTACGGCCGTTTCGACTTTGTTGACGTTTTGGCCGCCGGCGCCACCGGAGCGGGCGGTACTGATTTCGATGTCGCCGGGGTCGATCTGAACCTCCACGGGATCAGCCTCCGGCATCACGGCGACCGTGGCGGTTGAGGTGTGCACCCGGCCCTGGGACTCGGTGGCCGGCACCCGTTGCACCCGATGCACGCCGGCCTCAAACTTCAGCTGGCTGAAAACCCCATCCCCCTTGATGGCGAGGATCAGTTCTTTGTAGCCCCCGAGCTCGGCTTCGGAGGCGCTCACCGGTTCCACCCGCCAGCCCACCCCTTGGGCGTAGCGCTCATACATGCGGGCTAGATCGCCGGCCCAGATCGCCGCTTCATCGCCACCGGCGCCGGCGCGGATCTCCAACATCACGCTGCGCTCATCGCGGGGGTCTCGGGGCAGCAGGGCCACCGTGAGCTTGTCGAGCAGGCTGGCCGTGGCTTCCGCCAGGGTTGCCAGCTCCTCGTTGACCAGTTCCTCCATGGCGAGGTCGCCCCGATGTTCCTTCAGCAGGGCGCGAGCTTCTCGTTCTTCCTGCTGCAGTTTCTGCAGGCTCAGGTGGTCCTGCACCAAGGGCTCAAGCCGAGCCCTCTCGCGGGCGATGGCCTGCATCTGGCTGGGATTAGCCGCCACGGCTGGATCGGCCAGCTGGCGTTCCAGGGTCTCGAAGGTGCGGCGGGCCGTCTCCAGACGCTCATGCAGCAGGGAAGGATCCATCAGCGAGATAGGAGGAGCCCGCATGGGCACCAGACAACACAAAGCCGGGTGCCCGTAAGCACCCGGCTGGGGGGTTCAATCAGGCCTGCAGAGATCAGGCTTCGGCCACAGCGGGGGCCTCGGTCTCAACTTCGGTTGCAGCTTCGGCCGGGGCCTCAACTTGGGGCTCCTGCTTGGCAGCGGCGTTGGAGAGTGAATCTGCTCCACCCATGCCGTACTTGCGCATGAAGCGGTCTACACGGCCCTCGGTGTCGAGGATCTTTTGGGTGCCTGTATAGAAGGGGTGGTTGCCACTCCACACATCGACGTGGAGTTCGGGGGAGGTGGAACCGGTGGTCATAACCACCTCTCCGTTGCAAATCACCTTGGCATCGGGATACCAGGTGGGATGAATTTCGGCCTTGGGCATGACGGGGAAGGGGCTGATGGCGGAGGGAAGAAATCAGCGCTTGGAGAACTGAGGCGCCTTACGAGCTTTCTTCAGGCCGTACTTGCGACGCTCCTTGGCGCGGGGGTCGCGGCTGAGGTGGCCTTCTGTTTTAAGGGGTTTGCGGTTGTCCGGGGACAATTCACACAAGGCACGAGCTGCACCCTGCTTGATGGCGTCGGCTTGGCCAGTAAGCCCACCACCACGCACATTCACCAGCAGGTCATAGTCAGTTGCAAGCCCGAGAGTCTGCAGGGGAGCTTTGACCGCTGCGAGATAGACGGGGTTGTAGTTGAGGTAGTTGTCGCCAGGGCGACCGTTGATGGTTACTGTGCCGTTGCCGGGAACCACACGCACTCGGGCGACTGCCGTCTTACGACGACCCGTACCCCAATAGACGACTTTGTTAGTGCTCATTGGGCGGCAGTGGCGGGATCGAGGGCTAGGGCTTGGGGTTGTTGGGCAGCGTGGGGATGCTCAGTACCCTTGTAAACCTTCAGCTTGCGGAACAGCTGACGACCCAGGGCGTTGTGGGGAAGCATGCCTTTGATGGCTTTCTCCACGATCCGCTCAGGGATCCGGGCTTGGAGGTGGGCGAAGGTTTCGGTCTTCATGCCACCGGGCCGGCCGGAGTGGCGGCGGTAGATCTTCTGGGTCGACTTGTTACCGCTCACCTTCACCTTGTCGGCGTTGATGACGATGACAAAGTCGCCGGTGTCGAGGTGGGGTGTGTAGCAGGGCTTGTTCTTGCCGCGCAGCACTTGGGCCACTTCGCTCGCCAGGCGACCGAGGGTCTGATTCTCTGCGTCCACCAGGTACCACTGGCGGTCGAGGGAATCAATTGAGGGCAGGGGGGTCTTGTTCATTTCGCCTGATCAGGCACCGGCAGGCCGGAAGTGGGGCAGGACAGCTGGTCGTTGGAAACCCAACGCCCGGGTTCAGTGACCTTACCGCCTGGCCGGCGCGCCCCCAGGAGGTAGCTGCGCTGAACTGACGAAAGGCTGGGCTGAACCAGGCTGGAGATCCGGAGAATCGGAAATCTCGAGCTGATACCGCGGTTGGCAATCATACCAGGCGGCTCGTGGGAAAACTGGTTTGGGGTAGCCCACCCGCAGCAGGCAGAGGCCCTGCGGTGGTGCGGCCTCTTTTACTTCCACGCGTTGGCACTCGCGCCAGCGGCGCTCGAAGTCGGAGCTGCTGAGCCGCCCCTCGCCAACCGCCACGAGTTGGCTCAGCACCAGACGCACCATGCCGTAAAGAAAACCGCTGGCTTGCAACTCGACGCTGATCAGGTCACCCTGGCGCTCCAAACGCACCTCCTGAAGGGTGGTGCGGCCGTGGGCTCGGCGGCTGCCGGCTCGTTGAAAGGCAGAAAAGTCGTGTTCTCCCAGCATGGACTCCAGGACCTGGCCCATGGCTTGTTCATCCAACCGGCGCTGATAGCGGTGCCAGCTCCAGGGGGCCAGGAACAGGTTGGGGGTGCGGGCGTTGTAGATCGTGTAGCGGTACCGCCGGTAGCTAGCGCTGAAGCGGGCGTGCCAGCTGGGGTCAACCTCTACAGCCGCCCGGATGCGGATCGTGGCCGGTAGCCGACCATTGAGGGCCTTGGCCCAGCGCTCCGGCGGAATTGGCCCAGCAGCTTCGAAATGTGCCACCTGGGCAGCAGCATGCACGCCCGTATCGGTGCGCCCAGCAGCCATGGTGCGATTGGGTCCTTGGGGGTCAAGCCCAGCTATCGCTTGCTCCAGGGTCTGCTGCACGCTGTGGGCATTGCGTTGCCGCTGCCAGCCGCAGTACGCGGAGCCGTCGTATTGCAGGCAAAGTGCGATGCGGCGCAGGGCGGGGGCGGGAGTCAGCACGGGCACCATGCAGCCATTAAAAAACCGCGGTGGGCTTAAGCCACCGCGGCAGTTTGGAATCTCGCCAGAGGGGTAGAGATTTAGACCAATTCGATGATGGCCATTTCGGCGTTGTCGCCGCGGCGGGGAACGGTGCGGATGATGCGGGTATAGCCACCTTGGCGCTCGCCATAGCGGTCTTGAGCTTTGTCAAACAGGGCATGAACCAACTGCTTGTCATAGATGTAACCGATGGCGCGGCGACGGGCAGACAGGCTGCCGTCCTTGGCCAGGCTGATCATGCGCTCAGCTTCATCGCGCAACGCCTTGGCACGGGCTTTGGTCGTGGTAACCCGACCTTCGCGAATCAGCTGGGTGGTGAGACCCCGCAGCATGGCTTTGCGTTGGTCGGCGGGGCGTCCCAGCATGGGGACTCGGCACTGGTGTCTCATAGGTCTGACTCAGGTGAGAAGGCTGTCGGTAAAGGGGCCGCCGATCAGGCGCTAGTGCGGCTCTGGGGCAGGGTGATGCCGATGCGCTCCAGCGCTTCGATCACCTCGTCGGCTGATTTGGAGCCGAAGTTTTTGATCTCCAGCAGATCTTCGTAGCTGAAGCCCATCAGGTCGGACACGGAGTTGACCTGGGCGCGCTTCAGGCAGTTGTAGGCCCGCACGGAGAGGTTTAGCTCTTCGAGAGGAATTTGGGCCTCGGCGGAGGGCTCGGGCTCAAGGCCGGGCTCTTCAACCATGGTCAAGCTGGCCAGGGGCTGGAACAGACCGATCAGCTGGTTGGCTGATTGGGCCATGGCGTCGTCTGGTGTGACGCTGCCATTGGTTTCGATCTCCAGGCGCAGTCTTTCGCGAGCGGATCCACCCTCACCAACGGCGGTTTCATCCACCGTGTAGTTGACCCGGCGCACGGGCTTGAACACAGCATCGATCTGAAGCAGGTCAATGGCGTTGGTGTCTTCGCTGTGGCGATTGACGGGCCGATAGCCAACACCACGCTCCACATGGACCTCCATTTCGAGGCTGTGGCCTTCAGCCACGGTGGCGATCAGGCGATCTGAATCGATTACCTGAACCTGGGAGGAGAACTGCAGATCCGCGGCGGTAACCGTCGCGGGGCCATTCACCACTAGGCGTCCGATCTCCAGCTCGCGGTTGCGGCTGCTAACGGAGATCTGCTTGCAGTTGAGCAGAATGTCGAGCACGTCTTCACGAACCCCAGGCACGGTGGCGTACTCGTGGTTGACTCCGGAAATGCGTACCGCGGTGATGGCACTGCCTTCGAGGCTGCCGATCAGGACGCGTCGCAGGGCATTGCCAAGCGTGGTGGCCTGGCCGCGATCGAGCGGGCCGATCAGGAAGGTACCAATCTGGGATCGGTCTTCCGCGACCTCGTGCTCAATGCGATCGATTTGGTAATGCAACACGGTCTGAAGGGTCGAAAGGTTGGAGAAAGCCCAGGGGGGCAGGAACGAAACGACGACTCAGACGCGACGGCGCTTGGAGCGACGGCAACCGTTGTGGGGAAGGGGAGTCACGTCGCGGATCAGGGTGATTTCAAGGCCGGCCACCTGCAGGGCTCGGATTGCGGTTTCGCGGCCTGAACCAGGACCCCTCACAAGGACTTCGATCTGGCGCATGCCCTGCTCGAGGGCGCGGCGTGCTGCTGCTTCAGCTGCGGTTTGGGCGGCAAAGGGTGTGCCTTTGCGGGCTCCTTTGAAGCCGCTGGCACCGGCGGAACTCCAGGAAATCACCTCTCCGGCGGTGTCGGTGATCGACACGATCGTGTTGTTGAAAGTGCTCTGAATGTGGGCAACGCCGTTGGGGACGTTGCGCTTCGTTTTCTTGGCGCCGGATTTTTTGGCTGGCTTTGCCATGGCGGAAAGGCCTGCTGGTGCAGGAGGTGATCAGGGGAACGTCGGGAGGCACCCTGGTGACGCCGGTCGCTTACGCAGTTGGCGGCAGGGTGGGAGCAGGTGAAGGAAGGCGAGGCCTTACTTCTTCTTGCCGGCCACGGTTTTGCGAGCACCACGACGGGTGCGCGCATTGGTGCGTGTGCGCTGGCCACGCACGGGCAGACCCATGCGATGGCGGCGACCGCGCACGCAGCCGATGTCTTGGAGGCGCTTGAGGGCCATGCCCTCTTGACGGCGCAGGTCGCCTTCGAGGGTGAAGGTTTCGGCAGCACCGCGCAACTTTTGTACGTCGGCGTCGCTGAGGTCTTTTACCCGTATGTCAGGGCTGACACCGGATTTGGCCAGAATCTTCTGGGCACGGGTAAGACCGATGCCATACACGTAGGTGAGGGCAATCTCGACGCGCTTTTCGCGTGGGATATCAACGCCGGCAATCCGAGCCACGTAGTAATTCGATGAGGGGGCAAGGGGCTCCGCCTGAACGGAGCGGGGAAATGATGCACAGCTGGCCCCCAAGGGGGCGGGCTAGGGCTGGTCAGCCTTGGCGCTGTTTGTGCTTGGGATTGGTGCAGATCACCATCACCCGGCCGTGGCGACGAATCACCCGGCATTTGTCGCACATTCTCTTGACCGAGGCACGCACCTTCATGGGAGTTGTGCTCTCCTAATTTGCAAACCGACAACCTACCACACCGGTCAACACCCTTAAGTGACTCAGCCGAGCAGGGCGGCGATCCGTTCAGCGATCGCATCGACGCTGCCATTGGCCTCAATGGCCTGCAGCAAGCCAAGCTGCTGATAGTGGTGAATAAGAGGTGCGGTCTGTTCCCGGTAGACCTCCAGCCGGTGGCGAATCACGCTTTCGTTGTCGTCAGAGCGCCCCCGGCTAAGGAGCCTTTGGATCAAGACGGCGTCGTCGAGCTCCATCAGCACCACTAGCTCGATCGGTTGCTGCAGCTCATCGAGCAACAGCCCCAGAGCCTCGGCTTGGGCGAGGTTGCGGGGGAAGCCATCCAGTAACCAGCCGCCGCCGCCGCTGGCGGCCAGTGCTTCCAGCCGGCCACGCACAATCGCCAGCACCAGCGCATCACTCACCAGCTCACCACGGGCCATTACGGCCTCGGCTTCCTTACCCAGATCGCTGCCAGCAGCTACCTCCGCCCTCAGCAGGTCCCCCGTAGAGAGATGCAGCAGCTGGCGATCGGCGGCCAGTTGCTGGGCTTGGGTGCCCTTGCCAGCGCCGGGGGGGCCAAGGAAGAGGAGACGTTGCTTCATCGCTGAACTTGAAAGTTGGAGGAAGGGGTTGCTGCGAGGCCCGCAGGCAAGGGGCTGGTGGTCACTCGCGCACCATGCCCTCGTAGCGCTGGGAGATCACGTAGGTCTGCACTTGTTTGGCTGTGTCGATCGCAACGCCCACAAGAATCAGCAGGGAGGTGGCTCCCAGTCCCTGGAAGGTGCGCACCTGGGTGGCCCCTTCCACGGCTGAGGGAATGATCGCAACGGCGCCAAGGAACAAGCCGCCGAGCAGGGTGAGTCGGTTTTGCACTCCGCTCAGATAGCTGGCGGTGGCAGAGCCGGGCCGCACGCCAGGGATCGCCACCCCACTGCGTTTGAGGTTGGTGGCGATGTCCACCGGGTTTACGGTGAGTGAGGCGTAGAAGAAGCCGAAGCCGCAGATCAGGCCGAAGAAAACCAAGGCGTACAGCCAGGGAGTGCTGCTGTTGGGGTTGAGATATCCCGCCAACTTGATCAGCCAAGGGTTGCGGGTGAGGTTGGCAATGGTGAGCGGCAGGAAAACCACGGCCGAGGCAAAAATGATGGGCATCACGCCGCCGGCGTTGAGCTTGAGCGGCAGATAGCTCTGGCGCGCCGCAAGCACCCCTGCTCCGCCCACTTGGCGCTTGGCGCTGACAATTGGGATGCGGCGGTTGCCTTCCTGCACAAAGATGATCCCCACGATCGTCAACAGGAAAACCAGCACAAGCACGACAATGCCGCCAACTGTGCTGCGGTCACCGCTCTGGGCCAGCTCGATCGTTGAACCCAGGGCCTTGGGCAGGGTGGCCACGATGTTGACGAAGATCACCAGCGAGGCGCCTTGACCGATGCCTCGCTCGGTGATCACCTCGCTGATCCACATCACCACCATCGAGCCGGTAACCAGGGCGAGGGCCGTTTGGATTACAAACACCGGCTCCGAAAGGCCCTCTGTGGCGTATTGCCGCAGGATCAGGGCAAAGACCAGGCTCTGAAGGATGCCCCAGCCCAGAGCTACGTAGCGGGTGATCTGGGCGATCTTGCGCCGGCCGGCCTCGCCCTCATTCTTCTGGAGGTCCTCCAGTTGGGGCAGGGCCGCGGTAAGCAGCTGAATGATGATCGAGGCGTTGATGAACGGCAGGATGCCCAGAGCGAAAACGCCGAGGGTGGACAGGCCGCCCCCGGTGAAGATGTCCAGGAACCCGATCAGCTGACCGCCCTGGGAGAGGAACTGCTGAAAGGCCACCCGGTCGATGCCTGGCATCGGGATGTAGATGCCCAGCCGGACCAGCAGCAGCAGGCCGAGGGTGGTTAGCACCCGGTCGCGCAGTCCCTTCGACTGGATCAGTTGGCTGAGGATTTCCCCGGCGCTTGGGTTGCGACCCCGGCTAACAAGCATGGCGGCGTGTGATGGACATGAAAAAACCGCCCATCAAGACCCGTGGCGTGCCCGGGGCTCGACTGGACGGCTCAGACCTTAGGGCGGAGGCCCGCAAGGCGATCAGATGACTTCGCAGCTGCCACCGGCAGCTTCGATCTTGGTGCGGGCGCTGGCAGTAAATGCGGCGGCCTGCACGGTGAGCTTGACGGAGAGTTCACCGTTGCCAAGCACCTTGAGGGGGTGCTTGGGGCTGGTCACGAGACCATCCTTCACCAGGGAATCGAGGCTGATGGTGCTGCCGGTTTTGCAGTCGGCGAGCTTGGCCACGTTGATGATCGTGAACTCCTTCTGGTTGACCAGCTCAAAGTGCTTGAGCTTGGGGATGCGGCGGTAGAGAGGCATTTGGCCACCCTCGAAGCCAGGACGGGTCGGCCGACCCGAACGGGACTTCTGGCCGCGCATGCCGAAACCGCAGCTGGCACCCTGGCCCGCAGCAATGCCGCGACCCTTGCGGAGCTTGCGGCGCCGGGCGCCAGGGTTGGATTTGAGAGACTGGAGATTGAACGTCATGACGAGGCCTTAGGAGTAGATCTGCTCTAGGGAGATGCCCCGCTCCTTGGCGGTCTCCTTGTGCGTGCGAAGGCCGGCCAATGCCTCCATCGCAGCGCGGGCGTTGTTGAGGGGGGTCTTGGATCCGAGGCGCTTGGCCAGCACATTTTTGATGCCGGCCAATTCGAGCACCGTGCGGATCGAGCCGCCCGCAATCACCCCGGTTCCGGGCGCTGCCGGGCGGATCAGCACGCTGGCGGCACCGTCGCGGCCGTTGCTGAGGGTAGGGATGGAGTTGTGACGGGTTAGGGGCACCTTGACCAGGTGCTTCTTGCCATCGGCTACGCCCTTGCGGACGGCGCCGATCACGTCGCCGGCTTTGCCGACGCCCACACCTACTTGGCCCTTCTCGTTGCCAACGACAACGATGGCCCGGAAACTCATCTTCTTGCCGCCTTTAACGGTCTTGGAGACGCGGCGGATTTGCACCACCCGCTCCTGCCATTCGGAGTCGCGCTCCTGGCCGCGACGGTTGTCGCGCCCGCGGCCGCCACCGCGACGGCTATCGCCGCCTCGGCCTTCAGCCCGACCACCGCGGCGATCCTGCTGGCCTTCGGCAGCAGCAGGTACATCCGACGCGGCCGGGATGTCGTTGGACTGAACTTGATCGTTGGTTTCGGTCATGGTGAGAGCAGGGATCAGAACTGAAGGCCCGCTTCCCGGGCGGCGTCAGCCAGGGCCTTGACCCGGCCGTGGTACAGGTTGCCGCCTCGATCGAAGACCACCTGCTGGATGCCTTGGGCGAGCGCCCGTTTGGCTACCAGCTCGCCTACCGCCACGGAGGCATCACAGGTAGAGCTGGCGTCGAGGTTGGTGCGCAGGTCCTTGTCGAGGGTCGAAGCCGCACAGATGGTGTTCTGGGCGTCGTCGTCGATGACCTGCGCGTAGATGTGGTTGTTGGAGCGGAACACGGCCAACCGGGGACGGGAGGACGTGCCAGTGAGCTGACGACGCAGGCGGCGGTGACGCTTCTGGGTCTGCTGTTTGCGGGAGATGGATGACATTGCGATACAGGGTAACGACGCTCAGGCAGACCTCATTTCTTACCGGTCTTACCGGCCTTGCGCAGGATGCGCTCACCCTCGTACTTGATGCCCTTGCCCTTGTAAGGCTCAGGCGGACGAATGGCACGCACCTTGGCAGCTTCGTTGCCCACCAATTCCTTGTTGGCACCGGAGACAAACACGGTGGTATTTCCCTCTACGGCGAAGGTGACGCCCTCGGGGGGCACCATCTCCACCTGGTGGCTGTAGCCAGCTGAGACCACAAGCTTTGTGCCTTGGACGGCGGCGCGATAGCCAACGCCAATAATTTCCAGCTTGCGGGTGTATCCCTGGCTGACGCCTTCCACCATGTTGGCGACAAGCGTGCGGCAGAGACCGTGGCGCTCGCGGGAGCGACGGGTTTCGCTGCTGGGGCTCACCACCAGGGTGTTGCCGTCCTGGGAGATCTGCACCCCTTCGGGCAGGGTGCGGCTGAGTTCGCCCTTAGGACCCTTCAAGGTGACTGCCAAGCCATTGAGGCTGACGCTCACCTTGTCGGGGAGGGGAATCGGCGCTTTACCAATACGAGACATGGATCAATCTCCCAGATTCAGTAGACGTAGCAGAGCACTTCGCCGCCGACGCCCTGCTTACGGGCATCGCGGTCGCTCATCACCCCTTTCGACGTAGAGATGATGGCAACTCCCAGGCCGCCCAAAACTTTGGGCAACTGGCGATTGTTCTTGTAAATGCGCAGGCCTGGCTTGCTGACTCGCTGGACAGAGCGAATCGTGGGCTGGCGATGCTTGCCGCTGTACTTGAGCTCAAGCACCAAGTGCTTCGTGACGCCCTCACCTTCTTCGGTGACTGCGGCGATGAAGCCTTCCTGCTGCAGCACATTGGCGACGTTACGCACCAGTCGGGATGCAGGAATCTTGGTGGTTTCGTGGCGCTTCTCACTCGCATTGCGGATGCGGGTGAGCATGTCTGAAATTGGGTCGTGATTGGCCATGGTCGGGTCCGAAGAGGGCTCAGTTGCTGCGGAACGGCATTCCCATCTCGCGGAGGAGGGCCCGGCCCTCTTCGTCGTTACGGGCGTTGGTCACAATCGTGACGTCCATCCCCCGGATCGCATCGATTTTGTCGAAGGAGATCTCAGGGAAAATGATTTGTTCGCGGATCCCCAGGGTGTAATTCCCCCGGCCGTCAAAGCTCTTGGGGCTCACACCGCGGAAGTCGCGGATGCGGGGCAGAGCAAGATTGATTAGGCGCTCCAGGAAGGCATACATCCGCTCACCACGCAGGGTGACGGCGACACCGATTGGCATCCCCTGGCGAATTTTGAAGCCGGCGATTGCTTTTTTGGCTCGAGTCACCACCACTTTTTGGCCAGTGATTGTGGCCATTTCGGTGATTGAGGCCTCGAGGGCTTTGGCATTCTGGGCCGCTTCGCCGAGGCCCCTGTTGATGGTGACTTTCACCACCTTGGGAACTTCGTGAATATTGGAGAGATTCAGGTCCTTTAGGAGTTTGGGCTGAATCGACTCCCGGTAGCGCTTTTTCAGTGACATGACGGGGAGAGGGGGGTGCGCTTCTGGTCTGGGTCAGAAGGCTGACAGGGACTGGAGTTGAAGTTGGCGGGGCCTGCGCGAGTGCTCGCGGGGCACGCCTCTGGAGCTCAATCGAGGATTTCTCCTGTCTTCTTGAGGCGACGCTTTTTAGTGCCGTCTTTCTCCACCACGATTTCAACGCGGCTTGCCACCTGTTTTGAGCTGGAGTAGAGCATCACATTCGAGGCATGCACAGAGGCTTCCTCGGTCACGATGCGGCCACTCTCGCCTTCCTGGGTGGGTTTGACGTGGCGGGTACGCAGGTTGATTCCCTGCACTACGACACGATTTTCATAGGGAAGGGTGCGTAGCACCTCTCCGGTTTTGCCCTTGTCCTTGCCGGAGATCAGCTGGACGGTGTCACCCTTTTTGACGCGCATCTTGATGCGCTCAGCGGGTTTTGCCTTGGGAGTTGCGGTCGCCATTTCAGATGACCTCCGGAGCGAGGGAAACGATCTTGGTGAAGTTGCGCTCGCGCAGTTCACGGGCAACCGGGCCGAAGACTCGGGTTCCCTTGGGGTTGTTGTCGTTACCCAAGATCACGGCTGCGTTGTCGTCAAACCGGATTGAATTGCCGGTGTCACGGCGCAGGGTGGCTTTGGTGCGCACCACTACGGCTTTGACCACATCCGATTTTTTGACACCCATGTTGGGCATGGCATCCTTGACGGCTGCCACGATCACGTCGCCCACGTGGGCGTAGCGACGGTTTGTGCCGAGCACCCGGATGCATTGGATGCGCTTGGCGCCGCTGTTATCAGCGACGTTTAAATAGGTTTCTTGTTGGATCATTAGGAGTTCTCCTCAACCGGCGGTGCTGTTGGTGAGAACTTCGGCCACGGTCCAGCGCTTGGTGCGACTGAGCGGGCGGGTCTCGGTGATGCGAACCCGGTCACCCACTTTGCAGCTGTTCGCTTCATCGTGGGCTTTGTATCTGGTGGTGCGGCTGACCGTCTTTTGATAGATGGGATGGGGGAAGCGGTTTTCCACCGCCACCACCACCGTTTTGTCCATCTTGTCGCTGACGACGGTGCCGACCCTTTCCTTGAGTGCCATGGGGATCGAGGGGGTATCAGGAGGCTGAAGCAGCCGTGGCGGCGGAGCGTTGCTGCTCCTGCTGCACCGTCATCAGGTGGGCCAGCTTGATGCGAGCCTCCTTGAAGCGGTGAGTAGTTTCCAGCCGGCGGGTGGCTTGCTGGAAGCGCAACTCAAACAGTTCACGCCTGGTGGCGTTGACCTGTTCGTTGATCTGGTCACCGGTGAGCTTGCGCACATCGGCGATGTTGGGTTTTGCCATCGGTCAGGCCTCCACTGGGGCTGCGATTTCCTGATCCGCCAGGCTCAGGAATTTGGTCTTGAGAGGAAGCTTGAACTGCGCCAGGCGCATGGCTTCCTTGGCGATCTCGGGGGTGATTTCAGGGCCACCCATTTCAAACAGAATGCGGCCCGGTTTGATTACGGCCACCCAGAATTCCGGGTTGCCTTTACCAGAACCCATACGGGTTTCGGCGGCGCGCATGGTGACTGGTTTGTCAGGGAAGATCCGGATCCAGATCTTGCCGCCGCGTTTGACGTGGCGGGTCATGGCTCGGCGGCTGGCTTCAATCTGGCGGGAGGTGATCCAGCCACATTCCTGGGCCTGCAATGCAAACTCCCCGAAGGCAATCGTGTTGCCCCGGGTAGCGACACCGCGCATGCGGCCTCGCTGTTGTTTGCGGAATTTGACGCGTCTTGGACTCAGCATGGTTCAGGGCTCCGGATCACTCTTTGTTAGAGCGGTCTTCAAACTGTTGCGGCTGCCGGCTGGTCCGGCGGCGGGGCGCAGCACCAACGGGCAACTGCTCTTTCTGGCCAGGCAGCACCTCGCCTTTGAAAATCCACACCTTGATACCCAGCACCCCGTAGGTGGTGCTGGCCAGTTTGGTTGCGTAGTCGATGTCGGCACGCAGGGTGTGCAGGGGCACGCGACCTTCCCGGGTCCATTCGGTCCGGGCGATCTCGGCGCCGTTTAGTCGGCCAGCCACCATGATTTTCAGGCCGAGCACGCCAGCCCGCTGGGCCCGTTGCACGGCCATGCGGATGACGCGGCGGAAGGCAACGCGCTTCTCCAGTTGCTGGGCGATGTATTCAGCCAGCAAGAACGAGTCGGCATCGACCCGCTCTACCTCCACCACGTTGATGCGCACCTGACGGTTGGCATCACCGAGGGTTTTCTGAATGCCGGTACGTAGCTCCTCAATGCCGCTGCCCTGACGGCCAACAAGCACGCCGGGACGGGCGGTCTTGAGTTCAACTTCCAGTTGATCTGCCTTACGGGCAATCAGCACGTCGCTGATGCCTGCGGCGCCGTACTTCTTATGGACGAACTTGCGAATGCGGTCGTCTTCCTGAAGCAGGATTGGATAGGTCTTACTGGGGGCGTACCAACGCGAGCGGTGATCCTGGGTAATCCCCAGGCGCAGGCCGGTTGGATGGATCTTGTGTCCCATCTTTCGGTGTCCTCGGGGGTTAGGTGGAAGGAGCCACAGCAATGCTGATGTGGCAGGTTTGTTTTTTGATCGCGTAGGCACGACCCTGGGCGCGTGGGCGGAAGCGCTTCAGGCAGGGACCCATGTCGGCGATCGCTGAAGCGATTACCAATGTCGAGGGGTCTAGGCCGAGATTGTTCTCGGCGTTAGCCACAGCCGAGCGCAACACCTTGGTGATTGGGCCGGTTGAGCGGTAAGGCATGAACTCGAGCATGATCAGGGCCTCGCGATAGCTGCGGCCGCGGATCTGGTCGAGAACCCGTCGCACCTTGGATACGGAACCGCGGATGAAGCGGCCGTGGGCGAGAGCCTGGTTGGAAGGTGTGTTTGCCATAGCGTCAGCGGCCTCCTTTCTTATCCTTGATGTGGCCCCGGAAGGTGCGGGTGGGGGCAAATTCCCCGAGTTTGTGGCCCACCATCTGTTCCGTCACGTAGACGGGAACATGGGATTTGCCGTTGTGAACGGCAATGGTGTGGCCGATCATCATCGGCAGGATGGTGGAAGCACGTGACCAGGTTTTGATCACGGACTTGTCATCTGCGCCGTTTTGCTTTTCAACCTTGCGAAGCAGGCTGTCGGCAACAAACGGTCCTTTTTTGAGCGAACGTCCCATGGTTGATTAAGCGAACAGCAAAGCGGTGTTGATCATCAGGAATCGCGTCCGCCACGGCTCCGTTTGGAGGTACGGCGACGTTTCCGGAGCACAAACCGATTGCTGGGTTTGTTCCGCTTACGGGTTTTGTAGCCAAGGGCAGGCTTGCCCCAGGGGGTGACCGGCCCAGAGCGTCCGATCGGGGCGCGGCCCTCACCACCACCGTGAGGGTGGTCGCAGGGGTTCATCACCGATCCACGCACTTCAGGCCGGCGACCAAGCCAGCGCTTGCGACCAGCCTTGCCCAGGCTGGTGTTGCGCACTTCGGAGTTGCCAACTTCACCAAGGGTGGCGTAGCACTCGCGGCGCACAAGGCGCACCTCGGTGGAAGGCAGCTTGAGGGCTACGTAGTCGCCCTCTTTGGCAACCACTTGGGCACTGGCACCAGCCGTGCGGACCATCTGGCCGCCCCGACCGGCATAGAGCTCGACGTTGTGGACGCTGGAGCCGAGGGGGATGGCAGAAAGAGGCAGGGCATTCCCCGTTTCAATCGGCGACTCGGGTCCAGAGATCACCTGCTGTCCGATCTCAATGCCAGCCGGAGCAAGGATGTAGCGCTTCTCGCCATCGACGTAGAAGAGCAGCGCTAGGCGGGCGTTGCGGTGCGGGTCGTAGTGGATGGCCGCCACTTTGGCGACGACTCCGAGCTTGTCGCGGCGGAAGTCGACGATGCGGTAGAGGCGCTTGTGACCACCGCCGCGGTGGCGGCAGGTGATCACGCCGCGGTTGTTGCGACCTTTGCGGCGGTGTTTGGCGACCACCAGGCCTCGCTCCCGTTCGCGGCCAGTTACTTCAGAGAAGTCGCTGGCGACACGGGTACGGGTGCCGGGGGTGATGGGTCGGTATTTACGGATAGCCATTTCTTTTCAGACCCCTCAGGACTCAGGGAACAGCTGGATGGCATTGCCTTCGGCGAGGCGCACCACTGCTTTCTTCACTTGGGCACGTTTGCCGGCGAAGCGGCCCACCCGCCTGGAGCGGCGAGGGGGATTCATGGTGCTGATGCCGATGACTTTGACGTCGAACAGCTGTTCAACGGCAGCCTTGATATCGGGTTTTGCAGCCCGATGGTCCACCTCAAAGGTGTACTGGTTCTGCTCGAGGGCCCGGGTGGCCTTCTCGGTGATCAGCGGCCGACGGATCACATCCGCAAGCCGGCTCGAAAAACGTTCAGCCATCGCCGTAGACCTCCTGAATCTTCGCGAGTGCTTCCTCGCTCACCACCAACTTGTTGGCGTGGAGCAAATCAAACACGTTGAGCTGATCCGCAGCGATCAGCTTGACCTTCTCGAGGTTGCGCACCGAGCGGCGCACGGCCTCGGAGGCTCCGTCGAGCACCACCAGCACCTTGGTGCCGGCTTCGATACCAAGCCGGCCGAGGCCGGCGGTGATTTCCTTGGTTTTGGGAGTATCGAGCCCAACGCCAAAGCCCTTGACCACGGTGATGTCGTTGATGCGACTCATCAACGCGGTGCGCAGGGCCAGGCGACGCTCCTTGCGGTTCATCGCCAGGGTGTAGCTGCGGGGCTTGGGACCAAACACCACACCACCGCCGGGGCGGAGGGGGGTTCGAATCGAGCCTTGGCGAGCCCGTCCTGTGCCCTTTTGCTTGTAGGGCTTGCGGCCGCCACCGGCTACTTCAGCGCGGGTAAGCGTGCTGGCCGTGCCCTGACGGGCGTTTGCCAGCTGACGCACCACGGCGCGATGCACCAAGTCTGTGGCAGACGATTCCTTAGCAACTTTGAGTTCAAGGGCAGCCTTGCCGGCCTCCTTGCCTTGCCAGTCGCGAATTACACAATTAGCCATTGGTTTTCTCCTCAGTTCCCGGCTTTGGCGCCCACCCGGTTCGCCGGGCGGATGTTGAGCAGGGCGCCAGGCTTGCCGGGCACCGAACCCTTCACTACCAGCAAGTTGCGCTCCACATCCACTTTGAGGATGACGAGGCCGCGGGTGGTGATTTGTTTGCCGCCGTAGCGGCCCGCCATGCGCTTGCCGGGGTAGACGCGGCCCGGCGTGGTGCCGGCGCCGATCGAGCCAGGCTCTCGGTGGTTCTTGGAACCGTGGGTCATGGGGCCCCGGCTGAAGCCGTGGCGCTTTTGGAGGCCGGAAAAGCCACGGCCCATGGTGTCGCCGCTCACATCAACCTTTTGACCAGGCTCAAAGGCCGTCACGGAGATGGAGCCACCCAGCTCAAGGCCATCCACGCTGTCGACCCGATATTCCTTCAGGTGGCGCAGGACCTCATCACCAGATTTGGCTAGGTGCCCCTTGGCTGGCTTGTTCACGAGCTTTTCGCGAATGTCGCCAAAACCAAGCTGAACGGCGTTGTAGCCGTCGGTGCTGGTGCTTTTGAGTTGGGTGATGCGGCAAGGACCCGCCTCGATCAAGGTGACCGGGATGGACTTGCCCTCGTCGTTGAAGAACTGGGACATGCCCAATTTCTTCCCAAGAATGCCGATAGACATAGGAGGGGAAACAACGCCAGCTGGACCACCGGGCGCAGTGAGCAAGGGGCTCATGCACGACGGTGAAACTGAAGCGGTCAGGATTTTGCCTGGCTCGGCCGAGGGGCCGCTCTTCGCCGCGGAAGCTTGGGCCTCCATCGACGGGTTGCGATTTCCAAGGGCTAGCGAGGCTGATCTGATTCGGATCAGCGCGGCTGGGACTTATCGGAACCGGACTGGACTCAACAGACGTGAGAGCAATGCGTTCTGGCAGTTTCCCGACGGGACCTGCAACCTTTTAAAGCTGCTGGAACCGTGCTGGCCGAGGACGATCACCACCACTGGTGATCGTGCGCCGTGATCTGGAGGCCCGGCTAGCGGTCGGGCACATATCAATGGCACAGTTGATGAACATACCGCACCACCTAACCCTGCTTGGGCTGTCAGAGTGGTGTCTAGCTAGCAATTACCTGTAATGCCCCTGCTGCTCTCCGGTCGCGGTTTCCGCCAGGACCTTGAGCGCGCCGGTGCTCTGGCCCTATTTGCACCCCTTGAGGGTGGCGCAGAGACTCGCTTGATGCGCCGGATGCGGGCTGTTGGTTATCGCGCCCAGCTCACATCGGCGCGGGGGCTTGGTGATCCTGAGGCCTTTCTTTTGCAGTTGCACGGTGTGCGTCCGCCCCACCTGGGTCACCAGAGCGTGGGCAGGGGCGCAGCCGTGGGCGAGGTGCAGCGGGTGATGCCCCAATTGGGGGCTTTGCTCGAGGGCACGCAGCCGATCCTGCTGTGGTTGTTGGAGGGTCAGGTTCTGTCTCAGGCTGAATTGGGCTCCCTGATTTCCCACTGTCAGCGTGAGACTCGACTCAAGCTTGTGGTGGAGATGGGCGGTTCCCGTGAACTGCGCTGGCAGCCCCTTGAGCAGCTGCTTGACGCCTGAGGAGGCTCTCGCCTCAGGCCGCTGGGTCAAGTTGATCTGTGGGGCTAGCAACCAGGATCTGGCTGGGATCGAAGACCTCTGCGGCATTTTTTCTCTGGCCGGTGTGCACTGCATAGATGGCGCGGTAGATGCGGCTGTAGTGGCCGCGATCCGCCGAGGGATTGATTGGGCTGAAGCCCGTGGCGCCAGTCGCCCCTGGCTGATGTTGAGCCTCAGCGATGGCGACGATCCCCATTTCCGTAAGGCTTGGTTCGACCCCGCCTGCTGCCCGCCGGCCTGCCCCCGCCCCTGTGAGCGGGTTTGTCCGGCCTTGGCCATCGGGCTTGCTGCTACTGGCGCTCCAGGAGTGTTGGCGGAGCGCTGCTATGGCTGTGGCCGCTGCCTGCCTGCCTGCCCCCACGGACTGATTGAGGAGCGGAGTCAGGTGCTGGCAGGGGCGGATGTGCCTCCCCTGCTTGCGCAGTTGCGCCCTGATGCGGTGGAACTCCACACCCACCCCGGTCGCGGCGTGGCCTTTGCAGAGCGGGTTGGCCAGCTGCGGGCCAGTGGCGTGCAGCTGCAGCGGCTGGCGGTGAGTGCGGGTCTTGAGGGCACAGCCCAATCGCCCGCTGCGCTGGTGGCGGAGCTATGGCAGCGCTTCAGCCTGCTGCGCGGCGCCGGCTTTCGTCCCCTCTGGCAGCTCGATGGCCGGCCGATGAGTGGTGATGTGGGGGCGGGTACGGCCCGAGCGGCCGTCAAGTTGGTTGCGGCCGTGCTCCCCCAGGCTCCCCCCGGCCCCGTGCAGCTGGCTGGGGGCACCAACGCTCACACGCTGCCTCAGTTGACTAGCTATCCCTTGCAGCATCGAATCGCTGGCGTCGCCTTTGGTGGCGTGGCTCGCCGGCTGTTGCAGCCCCTGCTACTTGAGGCCCAGGGGCGGGGACGCTCTTTGCTGGCCGATGCCGAGCTTTTCCCCCTTGCCCTGGGGCTGGCTCGGGAGCTTGTTAATCCCTGGCTAGAACGTACGTAGTGCCTTGCGATTCGTTGTCCAGCCCTGCTTTGATCGCCCCCCAGCGCGTCACCGACGACCTCGATCGCCTGCTGGCCCTGCTGCCTGAGGTGGTGCAGGCGGCCCTGGCGACCGCCGAGTCGCGTGAGCAGTTGCTGGAGGTTGTGCTCGACCTGGGCCGGGTGCCCGAGGCCCGCTATCCGGGCCAGGTAAGCGCCCTGGGCAATCAGCCCCTGGAGCGCGCCGACCTGGCTGTAGTGGTGGAGAAATTAGGCAGCTTCGGCGGCGACAACCGTGCCGGCATTGAGCGCACCCTGCATCGCATCAGTGCGATCCGCAACCGCACCGGCACGATCGTGGGACTCACCTGCCGGGTGGGCAGAGCAGTGTTTGGCACAGTGGCCATGGTGCGCGACCTGCTCGATTCCGGCGAGTCGCTGCTGTTGATGGGGCGCCCTGGTGTGGGCAAGACCACCGCCCTGCGCGAGATCGCCCGGGTGTTGGCCGACGACCTGGGCAAGCGGGTGGTGGTGATTGACACCAGCAATGAAATCGCCGGGGATGGCGACATTCCCCATCCCGCCATCGGCGGCGCCCGGCGCATGCAGGTAGCCCGGCCGGAGCTTCAGCACCAGGTGATGATCGAGGCCGTGGAAAACCACATGCCCGAGGTGATCGTTATTGACGAGATCGGCACCGAGCTTGAAGCCCAGGCGGCTCGCACCATTGCCGAGCGTGGCGTGATGCTCGTGGCCACGGCCCATGGCAATGCCATCGAAAACTTGATTAAAAATCCCACCCTCTCCGATTTGGTGGGTGGCATTCAGGCGGTGACGCTCGGCGATGAGGAGGCCCGCCGCCGTCGCACGCAGAAAACCGTGTTGGAGAGGGCTGCCGAGCCCACTTTTGCCATGGCGGTTGAGATGCACAGCCGCCATCGTTGGCATGTGCACAGGGATGTGGCACGCACGGTGGACATGCTGCTGCGGGGCCAGGTGGGGCGCCCCGAGATTCGGGAGCTCGGCGCCGATGGGCAGCTGCAGCGGCAACTTGAGTCAGCGCCTGCCCCAGCTGCCAGGGAGGCGGTGGCGCCGCGGCCCCATGGGCGACCACGGCTGGCGGCCGCACCCCTGCCCGAGTTGGAGGACGCTGACGCGGCGTCAGAGCTCCCAGCGGTTGAAGCTGCGGCAGCGATGTTGCGGGTGTACGGAGCGGGCCTCAGCCTGGGGCCGCTGGAGCAGGTGGTGCGGGCCCGTCAGTTGCCCGTGGAGCTGGTGGGCAGTGTCGAGCTGGCTGACGCGGTACTCAGCCTGCGCCAACATCTCGGCCGTGATCCCCATGTGCGCCGTCAGGCTCAGGACCTGGGCCTGCCGATTTTGGTCTTGAAGTCGGCGGCCCCGCCCCAGCTGCAGCGCGCCCTAGAGCGGCTGCTCCAGCGTCATCGTGAGGGCCAGGCGCAAAAGGATCCAGTCGCAGTGGCTGCCTGCAGCGCCCAGGCCGATGACGCACTCGCCGGGCTGGAGGAATGCCGGCTGGCTGTTGAACAGGTGGTGTTGCCCCACGGCCAGCCCGTAGAGCTGCTGCCCCGCAGCGAGAGGGTGCGGTTGATGCAGGCGGAATTAGCTGATCGCTACCGGCTACGCAGCGCTGTGTTTGGTCGCGGTGTGGAGCAGCGACTGCGGCTATTTCCTGTCTGAGCTAGGAGCCGGTGGCTGCGGCGGTTGACGAAGGACCGGGCGCTATGGGTAACTATCTTGGTATCCGGAATTTCCGGTTGAGCCCATCCGTTAGGTTTGGTTCAAGCTCTTTCAGAGCGCCATTGGGTCGTCGCCAAGCGGTAAGGCAGCGGTTTTTGGTACCGCCATTCCTAGGTTCGAATCCTAGCGACCCAGTTTTGATCCATGTCTTTCGCTCCCCCTGCTGCGACTGGCTTTTGGGCTAAATCTGGCCCCTTGATCGTTTTTGATTTCGACGGGGTGTTGATGGATGGCATGCCCGAATACTGGTGGTCGGCCCGGGCGGCGGCCCTGCAGCTGGCTCCAGAGCTGGTGCTCCCCGAGCAGGCACCGGCAGGTTTCACCAGCTTGCGGCCCCTGATTCACAAGGGTTGGGAGATGGTGCTGATGGCAGCGGAGCTGGGCCGCCCGGATCTCAATCTGGAGGAGTTGCTGGCCGATTACGACGGGGCCTTGCCTGCCGCTCTGGCCCGTTGGGGGTGGCAGCCGGAGCGGCTGCAGCGCCAGCTCGAGCAGGTCCGCAATGCCGCCATCGCTGAAGCGCCTGCTGCCTGGCTTTCCCGCCACAGGCTTTACCCGGGGGTGAAGGAGCGATTACAGCGCTTGGGGCAGGAAGGGGCCGACTGGATGGTGCTCACCACCAAGGGCGCCGCTTTTGCGGCCAGGCTGTTGGCGGCTGCGGCTCTAGAGCCTTCCGCCCTTTATGGCCACGAGCACGGCAGCAAGCCCGAGGTGCTGCACCAGCTGCTGGATCATGGGCGCCCGCTCTGGTTTGTCGAAGACCGACGCCCCACGCTGGCAACAGTGCGGGCAGATTCCCGCTTGGCATCGGTTCGGTGTTTTTTGGTGAGTTGGGGGTACTTGTGCCCCCAGGACGCTGAGGCTTTGCCGGCTGACATCGGCTGGCTGACGCCGGAGCTATTTGCTGCCCCCCTGGCGCAATGGCCCCAGTGAGCTAGAGTACGCTCGTACTATAAGTAATTGATACGCCGGCCCGCTTTAGGGGCACTTGCTGCTTAGAGGCCGCAGGATGGCCGTCTTCCGGTTTGCCTGGAGGTCGTGCCTGCGGGTAATGCCGATTTACGGCTCGCTCCCCGCCCTGCTTTGCGTCTTTGCGGCCTGTTCCTTCGCATTTGATTGCTGTTATGCCCGCTACCCCTAACTCCTCCTCCAGCCCTTCCGTGCCCCCTGCTTCCCGCGCCTCAGCCAGTTCTGCTTCGGCTTCTGCCTCTTCTGCGGCTACCGCCTCTTCAGCTAATAATTCGACTGCCGATAGCCGGGCAGCCGCCGAGCGCGACAAGGCCTTGGGGCTTGTCTTGAATCAGATCGAGCGTAATTTCGGCAAGGGTTCGATCATGCGCCTGGGGGATGCGTCCCGCATGCGGGTGGAAACCATCGGCACTGGGGCTCTCACCCTGGATCTGGCCCTGGGTGGGGGCTATCCCAAGGGTCGCGTAGTTGAGGTCTATGGGCCGGAGAGTTCCGGTAAGACCACCCTCACGCTGCATGCCATTGCCGAGGTGCAGAAGCGAGGTGGTGTGGCCGCTTTTGTGGATGCGGAGCATGCCCTCGACCCCGTTTATGCAGCTGCCCTTGGCGTTGACATTGAAAACCTGCTGGTCTCCCAACCGGATACCGGTGAGATGGCCTTGGAGATTGTCGACCAGCTGGTGCGTTCAGCGGCCGTAGACATCGTGGTGATCGACTCGGTGGCGGCCTTGACCCCCCGCGCTGAAATTGAAGGTGAAATGGGGGACCTGGCTGTAGGTGCCCAGGCTCGCCTGATGAGCCAGGCCATGCGCAAGATCACCGGCAACATCGGTAAATCCGGCTGCACCGTGATCTTCCTCAACCAGCTGCGCCAGAAGATCGGTGTCACCTACGGCAATCCGGAAACCACCACCGGTGGTAACGCCCTCAAGTTTTATGCATCGGTGCGCTTGGACATTCGCCGGATTCAGACCCTCAAGCGGGGCACCGAGGAGTACGGCATCCGCGCCAAGGTGAAGGTGGCAAAAAACAAAGTCGCCCCGCCCTTCCGGATCGCCGAATTCGACATCCTGTTTGGCCGTGGCATCAGCACCCTTGGCTGTTTGCTCGACCTGGCTGAGGAGACCGGTGTGGTGATCCGCAAAGGTGCCTGGTATAGCTACGAGGGCGACAACATTGGTCAGGGCCGGGACAACACGATCACCTGGTTGGAGCAAAACCCAGCCCAGGCTGAGGTGATTGAGCAACTCACTCGGCAAAAGCTGAAGGAGGGCTCAGAGGTCACCGCCAATTCCATGAAGCCCCTGGCCGCGGCTGCCAAGGCGGCTGTTGCAGCATCAGGGCTCGCTGAAGCGGGCGATGGCCTCGAAGAGTTGCTGGTGGCTAGCTGAGCGGCTTGTCCCAGCTCAAGGGTGCGTGAATGCTCCCTTGAGCTGGTTGGGGTTAGGCGGGTTGGCTGGCGATTGAGCTCGCGATCCCTTGGCTGCTACGGGGCTTTGGAGCACCTGGGCGACTCGCTGTAGCTCCTGGATGGCTTCGGCTCCTTCCAACTTCACCAGTTCGTGGCCATCGCGGGATTCCACCCAGCTGATGCCGAAATCGGAAACTAAAAACCGCACCATGTGGTTTGCGTCGAGGTTGGCGACGAAGGAGGCCCCGTGACCATCCCGGCCATCACCGCAGACGTAGCAGGTGGCAGCAATGCCTCGGTCTTGAAGGCTTTTGGCGAGAGCCTGAAGACTCATCACCAGGTCGTGAACCACAGATCTGTACTGCTCGGCTAAGCGTGGGAACACGACGACCCGACGGATTCATAAAGATCCTAATCTTTTCTTCAGGATTTCGCGGCTCAGCCGTCGGACAGGTTCCACCAGCCGGCTGCGGGGCCGATAAAACGCACCGTCAGCCAGAACAGCACCAGGGCGCCGATGCCTATCCAGGCCCCTTTGGTGGTGAGGGTGACGAAGCGATCAGCCTGGCTGCGCGTCAGGGGCAGCCAGGCTGCGACGCGTGGCGAGGTGTCAATTTCTTTTGGCCGTTTTGGCTTAACCAGCTTGGGTGGCAGACCCTGAATACTGCGACGCTTGGCTTCCCCCATGGCCTCCGCTACTTGGATGGTGAAGCCAGAATCCCACGTCAGTGAGGCAGTAAGCGGGTCAGGTTGATCCAGGGTTCCAGGGCCGCAAGCACCTGGCGGCCCCAGCTCCGCCCCCGCAGCCGTCCATCCAGTACGGCCAGCCGGCCAGCGCCCTCGCGCCTAAGCCCCGCTACACCGAGCTGCAAACGGGTGAGGGCATCTGGCAACAGGCCCTCTCGGAACCAATCGCGCCCCCCTTGGCGTAATGCCATTACTCGCGCTGCGGTGAGGGGATCTTCGAGGCTGGCGATCGGCAGCAGGGCGATCACGATCTGGCTTGGCAGTGGCAGCCGGGCCTGCTGCTCAAGCCACCAGCACCAGCGTGCACAAATCACCCCATTGCCTTCGGGCGCGGTGCTCTCGTGCACTACTCGACTGCCGAATTCCGCTGCCAGCCCACTGGTCAGTCCTAATCGCAGGGCGTCGTCATCGATCAGCACGACCGTTAGCCCAGCTTGGCCAAGGATCAGGCGTCGGCTTTGCTCGAGCAGGTGCTGTCCGTAGTTCGGGCTATTCGGCAGCGGTTGGCGCAGCGGCGCAAACAGGGGCAGGGGGTCGGCAAGGGGCGCATCGCCGAGATTCAGCTCCACAACCGGCTGGAGCCCCAATTCACTCCCCGGCGCAAGTTGGCCCAGCAGCACCGCACCCCGCCGCTCCAGCAGGCCGCGCAGCACCGCCAAGGGCTCGAGGGGGTGGCGGTGCAGTTGCCATTGCAGCAGTTGGGGATTCAGCTGGGCCCAGCTGGTCCAGCCTTCGCCCTTGGCGGCCAGCCAGTCGGGCCATGGCGCGGGTAGGGGGCTTAGCAGCTGCAGTAGATGGCGCAGGGGGGCTTCGTCGTCTGGGGCCAGGGCCACCAGCTGGTTGGGACGGTGGGGGGCGCTGAGCACCCGGCGATTGAGCCGTTGGTGCAGGCTCAGCAGGCTGGACTCGGCCGCGGGCTGGGCCCGCCGCAGTTGGTCCCAGTGCTGGGGCGTGACCACCACCTCCAGGGTTTGGCGCAGCAGGGTGTCGAGCTGTTCCGCCTCCGGGATCACCAGTTGGCGCTCCCCCAGCCACCCCTTTTGCCAGGCCGCCACCAGCTGTTGATGGTTAAGCAACCAGACGCGGGCATCTTCTGGTGCTCGGTCGCCCTCGAAGCAGGGCAGGGCCATGCTTGGTTCGGCCTTTGCCAGCCTGGGCAGCTCCACCTGTAGCAGCCGTTGGCGTTGGGCCTCGCCCACCACTATTGCCAGGGGGCACTCGCTCAGGGCAAGGGGTACCAGCAGGCTGATCCACCAGCTGGGTTCGCTGCCTGGGGCTAGTCGCACCAGGGTGTGGTCGCCGCGGCGCAGGCTGCGGGCCACCAAGCGGCTGAGGCTGAGGTGGTGGGGCCAGGGAGCACTGCCCTCCTGGCGCAATAGGTCTTTGAGTTGCTGATGGGCGCGGGCTTCGAGCATTCCCAGCCAACCAACAGATCAAAAGCGTAGGAAGCTGGCGGGATGGCTCCTGCGCCCCGATGACTCCCCATTCCTTGCCCAGCCCCCAGGCTCGTGCTCACAGCACTGCCAATCCGTGGCGGCAGGGGCCCGTGGGGATCGTGGGCTTGGGATTGATTGGCGGCTCCTTGGGGCTGGATCTGCAGCACCAAGGCGTGGAGGTGCGTGCCTTAGTGCACCGTGAGGCCACCGCCGAGCGAGCCCGGCAGCGGCTCCTGGCCACCGAGGTGGGCACCAACCCCGCCGTGCTGGCGGGCTGCAGCCTGGTGGTCCTGGCCCTGCCCCTAGACCGGCTGCTGGAGCCGCCGCAGGAGTTGGTGGCGGCGTTGCCACCCCAGGCGGTGATCACCGATGTGGGTTCGGTGAAGGCGCCGGTGCTGGAGCTCTGGCAGGGCCTGCATCCCCGTTTTGTCGCTAGTCATCCGATGGCCGGTACGGCTGAGGCGGGGGTGGAGGCGGGCCAGCACGGGTTGTTTCACGGGCGCCCTTGGGTGGCGACCCCCGCTGCCGCTACCGATCCGCAGGCGCTGGCGTTGGTTCAGGGCTTGGCCCAGGCTGTGGGGGCCCACTGGCTCAGTTGCGGCGCCGCTGAGCACGACCAAGCGGTGGCGCTGATCTCCCACCTGCCGGTTTTGGTGGGTGCCGCCTTGCTGCATGCGGCTGATCGGGCTGGCGCTGCGGGCGCCGGGGATTTAGCCGGCCTAGTGCGCGCCCTGGCTTCGAGCGGCTTTGCCGACACCAGCCGGGTGGGCGGCGGCAATCCGGAGTTGGGTGCCCTGATGGCCCGCTGCAACCGCGAGGCGCTGCTAGCGGCGCTGGCGGTCTACCGGCAGCAGCTGGAAGCTCTCGAGCAGCAGGTGAGCCAGGGGGATTGGCAGGGCTTGCGGCAGGTGCTCGATCGCAGCCAGGAGTTGCGGCCGCAGTTTCTCTGCTCCCCCTGACATGGCTAGGTGCTCAGTCCGCTGAGGCTAAGCGTCTGGCCACGCTCTGCCAGCAGCTGCCGACAGGCCATCAGGGCTGAGAGGCCCACGGCGGCCGTGCCCTCTCCGGGGTGGATCGAATCACCGCACAGCCACAGGCCCGGCAGAGGGGTGCGGCTGGCTAGGCCGAAGGGCCCGAAGCGGCTGGGGTGCTGTCCCAGACCGCCCACAAAGCCAAAGGGCCGCCCGGTCCAGCGCTCAAAACCCCTTGGTGTGGCCAGCTCAGCGTGGCGCCACTGTGCTGGGCTGATGCCCAGCAGCGACTCCAACCCCCGCTGCATGGCGGCCAGCGATTCGGCCTTGGCTTGGTCGTAGGCGGTGGGTTCGAGGCCAAACCAGGGTTTCGCTGGGGTGAAAACGCTGGCGATCACAGTGGCCAGGCCCACCGGCGCCCGGCCGTCGCCCTCCTGGCTCACCGACACAAACAAGGTGCCCGGATCGGCCCAATCGAGTTGTAGGTGGCTGGGGCAGTTGGCGGGCAGCAGTGCTCGCTCAATGGCACCGTAAAAAACCAATGCCCCAGATGGATCGCTCAAATTTTCTATCCGGTTGCGGTAGCCCGTAGGCAGCTGCTGGCCGAGCAGAGCGGGCAGGCTTTGCACCGGTATGGCCAGCACCACATTGGTAGCGCTCAAGCTGAACGCCTGCCCCTTGCCTGCTCCACCCAGCTGCTCGCCCTGCAACCTCCAGCCCGCCCCGCCTCCAGGCTCGTTGTTGCGCTGCAGGGCTTTCACCCGATGTCGCAGTCGCAGCTGGCCGCCGCCGGCAGCCAGGGCCTGCTCAAGCTGCTGGCTGAGCACCTGCATTGAGCCCTGCAGGTGCCAGAGCCCCAGCGGTGCCTGGCCCATGGCCAGCACGGTGGCGCCATAGAGGGCGGCGGTGCGATCGGCGGGCTCCTGGGAGTAGAGGCGTAGCTGCAGATCGAGGAAGCGGCGCAGGCGCGGGTCGCCGCCGCAGCCCGTGAGCGCCAGCAGATCGGCCACCGTGGCGCCGGCCAGCAGGCCACTGGCCAGGTTGGCGGGGCGCATGGCCGGCAGCAGCTGGCCCAGATCCCAGAGGGTGCGCGGTGGTAGCACCGGATCGCGGCCAGCGAAGGTCCAGTTGGCCTGGTGCAGGACGGCGCACAGTTGCCAGAAGCGGCCGCTGCCGGGAAACTGCAGCTCCCGCTCGGCGGCCCAGCGCTCCGGATCGCGCCAGATCCGCACCGGCGGCTGGCCATCGGCCAGATCCACCACGCAGGCCGGATCCAGGGGGGTGGCCTGCGGTAAGGGCAGAGCGAAGTGGGCCAGCAGGCGCTGGTGGCTGCCGCCAGGTTCCAGGCCAGCGACCTGGGTGGCGCCCACATCAAAGGTGTAGGGGCCGCGGCGGAAGGTGCCGGCGCAGCCACCGCTCTGCTGGTGGGCTTCCAGCAGTTCCACCGTTAGGCCCTCCCGGGCCAGTAGGGCTGCGGCGGTGAGGCCGGCGATGCCGGCGCCCACCACCACCACATCGAGGCGCTTCTCCATGGCGCCATGCTGGCAACCAGGTGCGCGGGCGCGCGATGCAGGCCTGGGTAGAGCAGCAGCTCGGCTGCGCCGTGGTGGCCCAGACGCCGCTGGGGGGTGGTTGTATCCACCAGGCCTGGCGGCTTGAGTTGGCTGATGGTCGCAGCTTGTTTGCCAAGACCAACGCGGCCGCAGCCCTACCCATGTTTGAGGCGGAGCTAAGCGGTCTGCAGCAGTTGGCACAGCATGCGCCTGCCGCGCTGGTGATTCCAGAGCCCCTGGCATGGGGAGTGGCCGGCGATCTCGCCGTGCTGCTGCTCAGCTGGCTGCAGTTGGCCGGCTCAGCTGGCGCCGCAGCTGAAAGTGGTTGGTTTCAATGCGGCCAGGGCTTGGCCCAGCTGCACCGCAGCAGTGCCGGCTCGGCACCAGCCCAGGGCTACGGCGCGGCGGCAGACAACTTCATTGGATCAGCCCCCCAGCCCAACGGCTGGCGCTCCGATTGGGGGGTGTTTTTTGCGGAGTGCCGCTTGGCGCCCCAGCTGGCTTGGGCCGCTAGGCGGGGAGAGCCGCTGCGGGGAGCACGGGAGCTGCTGGAGCTGGTGCCGCTACGGCTAAGCGGCCGTCACTGTGAGCCGGTGCTTGTGCACGGGGATCTCTGGCGCGGCAATGCGGGCCTGCTGACCAATGGCTGCAGCACAATTTTCGACCCCGCTTGCTATTGGGGGGATCGGGAGGTGGATATGGCGATGGCCCAGCTATTCGGCGGATTTCCGAAAGCTTTTTTTAGCGGTTACGTAGATGTCTGGCCGGTGGAGCCTGGGGCCAAGGCTCGGGTCGCCCTCTACAACCTGTATCACCTTTTGAATCACGCCAGCCTGTTTGGCGGCGGCTGGGGGCGCCAGGCTCAAGCCAGCATTGATCAGCTGCTAATTAATAGGAGCTGATTAGCCCAGATATTCCTTGCGGAGGTTCTGGACCTTGGCCACCACGGCACCACGCTTTTCGCTGGTGGTGAGGTTGTGCCAACTCCACTGGCCGACAACCACCAAGCCCAGCAGTTCCAGCAGGCCGGGAACCACGGGTAGCAGGTTTATTGCGTCGAGCACTCCTTTGATCAGGATCTGAGCGACGATCACAGCCAGAATCACCCCGCTGGCTTTGCCGATCCGTCCCATCTGGCTCCAGTCCACCTGGTCCAGGGTGCCGTTCACCTTGGCAAGAATTTCGCTGTAACGCTCACTGAAGCTGGCTTCGGCTGCACCGGAGGTGGCGTCAGTCTCCACTTCAGTGGCAGTGCCCTGCTCAACCGCGTCGGTGGTGGTATCGCTCATGGACCGGTTGGGAGGCGAATGTTTGGAATGATTCATAAGGTATCGGCGTGTTCTCCCAAGCGCCAGAGCAAATCAGGGCAGATCTGCACCTGCTCACCGTTTTGCGCCCCATCCTGGCCAGCGCAGAACCGGAGGAGGGTTGTGCCCTGCTGCTGGGCGAACGCTTGGACTTCGACTGGCAACTGCGCCTGGTCTGGCCGTGTTGCAACGTCTGGCCCCAGCCTCAGCAACGCTGCCAGCGCTTTGCGATTGATCCAAGGGAGCAGCTGCAGGCGCAGAAGTGGGGCAGGGCTCAGGGGCTGGAGCTGCTGGGCTCGGCCCACAGCCACCCCACCAGTGGGGCAGTGCCTTCTGGCACTGATCGCAGTCTCTGTGGGATATCCACTTTGATGGTGATCCTCGGGGCCCAAACCCTTGGCGGGGAGTTGGTTGCCTGGTGGCTGCCGGAAGCCCCGGCCGCGCCCCTGCGCCTGCCATGGAGAATGGTGTCCTGATCCAAGAGGCCATGCTTCCTCCCGACACCAGCGGCGTCCAGCTCAGCCCCGATGAGGTGGCTCGCTTTGCCCGGCACCTGATCCTGCCAGAGGTGGGTATGGAGGGGCAAAAGCGGCTCAAGGCAGCTTCTGTTCTGTGCGTGGGCACCGGTGGGCTGGGCTCGCCCCTGCTCCTTTATCTAGCGGCTGCCGGAGTTGGCCGGCTCGGCATCGTCGATTTCGATGTGGTCGACCACTCCAACCTCCAGCGCCAGGTGATCCATGGCACCAGCTGGGTTGGCAAGCCCAAGATTGAATCGGCCAAGGCGCGCATCCTGGAGATCAATCCCCACTGCCAGGTGGATCTCTACGAGACCGCCCTCACCAGCGAAAATGCCCTGGAGATCATTTCCGGCTACGACCTGGTCTGCGACGGCACTGATAACTTCCCCACCCGCTACCTGGTGAACGACGCCTGCGTGCTGCTGGGTAAGCCAAATGTTTACGGCTCGATCTTCCGCTTCGAGGGCCAGGCCACGGTGTTCAACCTGGATGCCGAGAGCCCCAACTACCGCGACCTGTTCCCCGAACCGCCGCCGCCGGGCATGGTGCCCTCCTGCGCCGAGGGCGGCGTGGTGGGCGTATTGCCCGGAATCATCGGCGTGATCCAGGCCACCGAGGCGGTGAAGATCATCACCGGCATCGGCACCACCCTCAGCGGCCGGCTGCTGCTGTTCGATGCCCTGGCGATGAAGTTCCGCGAGCTGAAGCTGCGGCCAAATCCCGAGCGCCCCGTGATCGACAAACTTATTGATTACCAAGAGTTTTGCGGCGTTGGCGGCACCGCACCTGGCCAGGAAGAATCCGGAGCTGTGGAGAGTATCAGCGTGGGCGAGCTCAAAACGCTGCTCGATGGTGACACCAGTGGCCTGGTGCTGATCGACGTGCGCAACCCCCCCGAGGCTGAGATCGCCGGGATTCCCGGCGCCGTATTGATCCCTCTCGATCAGATCGAGAACGGCACGGCAGTGGAACGCATCCAGCAGCTGGCGGCGGGCAAAAGCCTCTACGTCCACTGCAAGCTGGGCGGCCGCAGTGCCAAGGCCCTGATTGCCCTGAAACGCCACGGCATCGAGGGCATCAATGTGAGCGGGGGCATCGACGCCTGGAGCCAGGAAGTTGATCCGAGTGTGCTGCGCTACTGAGGCCTCTTCTCAGTAGCCCAGTCTCAGTAATCCAGCTTTAGTAATCCACGCCGCGTTTGAGATCGACGCCGCGCTCGGCGTAATGCTTGTGGCACACCATCTCGGAGTGCACCGAAGCTAGGTCGAAATAGGCAGGGCGGTTTTTACAGCGGCCGGTGAGGATTACTTCCGTTTCAGCGGGTTTGCGCAGCAGGGTTTGCACGATCGGCTCCACCGGCAGCAGCTCCAGATCAACTGTGGGGTTGATTTCATCGAGGATCACTGTTTTGTAGAGGCCGCTGGAGATGGCGGCGCGGGCGATCTCCCAAGCACGCTCGGCTTCCACGTAGTCGATCGGCTGCTGCTGGCCGCGCCACACGATCGCGTCGCGCCCGGAGCGCAGGTGATCCACCAGGTGGGGATAGCTCTCGCGAAGTGCGGCGATGGCGGCATCTTCGGTATAGCCAGCGCCACCTTTGAGCCACTGCAGAATCAGCACCCGGTGGCTTTTGTCCTGGCTGATGCCACGGCCGATCGCCTGTAGCCCCTTGCCCAGGGCACTGGTGGATTTCCCCTTGCCTTCACCGGTGTAAATCTCGACGCCTTCAAGGCCACCCGGGCCCTGGTGGGCGCGCATTTCCGAGTGCAGGTCGGCCAGTTGCACCAGCTGGCGGGGCGCACCGCGACCTGTGCAGATCACCTCCATGCCGTCGGGTTTGGCCGCCAGGGTGCGGGCTACATCTTCGATATCAAGCAGGCCCAGATCAAGCACCGGGTTGAGCTCGTCGAGCACCACCACCGAGTAGAGGTCGCTGGCGATGGCCCCTTTGGCAATGTCCCAGCCCCGCTGGGCCTCCTGCCGGTCGAAGCGGGTGGCTTCCTCGGCGCTGAAAAAGTCTCCCCTGCCGGTGCGCACCTGGTCGATCAGGTGGGGAAAGCCCTGTTGCAGGGCTTCGATGGCGGCGTCTTCGTCGTAGGCCCGGCCGGGCCCCTTGAGAAAGCGCAGCAGCAGCACCCGTGTGCGTTTTTGCTCGCAGATACCCAGGCCGATGGTGCGCAGAACTACACCTAGGGCCGCCTGGCTTTTGCCCTTGCCATCGCCGTCATAGACGTGCAGCTGGCCATGGGCGCGCTCATCGCTGCCGGCCGCCGTACGGATGCCGATACCCCGGCCCGTTCCTCGTTGCGGCGTCTGGGTGCTGCTCATATTGCGATGTTACCGGCGTCATTGGGGTGGGGGTTGCCAAGATCTGGGCAGGAGTTTGGTGGCGATGCTGTTTTCCCCGTTGGAGCCGTTGCCGCCGCCGCTGGAGCTGGCGCTGGCCTCGCTGCGTCAGCAGTTGGCGTGCCTAGATCGGCTGGTTCTGGCCTATTCCGGTGGCGTTGATAGTTCCCTAGTGGCTGCCCTCGCCGTAGAGCAACGCGGCGAGGCGGCTTTGGCGATTACGGGTGTGTCGCCGGCCCTAGCCCCCCACCTGCGGGCGGAGGCGGCGGAGCAGGCTCGTTGGCTGCGGATCACCCACCGGGAGATCGCTACGGCGGAGCTGGCAGATCCGGCCTACGCCAGTAATCCTGACCAGCGCTGCTACGCCTGCAAGCGGGAGCTGCACCGGCTGCTGGCGCCGATCGCGGCCGCGGCGGCAGGGGCGACCGTGCTCGATGGCGTCAATGCCGAGGATCTAGACGATCATCGGCCCGGCATTCGGGCCGCAAAGGAATTCGGAGTGCGTTCGCCTCTGGCCGAGGTGGGCCTCGACAAGGCCGGCGTACGCCAAATTTCTCGGGCTCTGGGATTGCCCTGGTGGGACAAGCCGGCCCAGCCTTGTCTGGCTTCGCGCTTTCCCTACGGCGAACGGATCACGGCGGAGAGGCTGGAGCGGGTGGCTGCAGCGGAAGCCTGGTTGTTTGCAAGAGGATGGCCCCAGGTGCGCGTGCGCTCCCAGGGCCAGACGGCTCGGATTGAACTGCCTCCCGCCCAATTGGATCGCGCCCTGGGTTTGTGGGCCAAGCCCGAAACCAGGCAGGCGCTGGTGGCGGCCTTCCTGGAGATGGGTTTCAGCGCCGTTGGGCTGGATCTGGAGGGGCTGGTGAGCGGCAAGCTCAACCGGGAACTGGGCTCAGCCAACCGGTGGTTAGCCGGCTGAGATCAGAGGGTCACCGCGGCGGTGAACCCATGCTCCTGCAACGGATCACGCGGGCTCTCAGCAATCGACGGCGGTGTCTCGCGGCGGAAGCTGGTGAGCTTGTGGTCGTTGGCTGAAAGCTCGGCGGCGAGTACCGCACAGGCTTTTTCCGGCATCGTGTGATCACCGCAGGTGAACACATCAACCGCCGCGTAGCCCGATTCTGGCCAGGTGTGAATCGAGATATGGGATTCGGCCAGTAGGGCTAATCCCGTAACCCCTTGGGGTTCGAATCGGTGGGTGATCAGGTTGAGGAGGGTGGCACCGGCACGCTTCGCTGCTGCGGTGATGGTGTCCCTCAGGAAGGCTTCGTCGTCGAGCTTGGCGCTGTCGCAGCCATAAAGCTCAAGGATGCAGTGTTTCCCGACCGTTTCGGAAATCTGGTGAGGCAGGGGAGAGGCTGCGGTGGTAGCAGCAGGGGCCTCAGTCCATCCCGGGTTCGGGTGGAGGCAGGGCAGGGTCTGGGTCATCGAATCCGACCAAACGAGCAATTAACCATAGGCTGTCGGCCAGGTAGTGGGGCCTAGCTGTCCAAGTCAGTTGGCATCTTCGGATCGAGCTGGCCGGCGCGCATCCGCACCACCTGGCTTTCGGCCTGCCAGCCCCCACTGAAGGCTCCCAGGTGGGTGGCACTCACCAGGCACTGGTGACCTTCGCCCACCGCCTCGAGCAGCAATTGTTGCCGCTCCGGGTCTAGTTCGGCGAGCACGTCGTCGAGGAGCAGTAGGGGTGGCTCCCCCAGGACGGATCCCACAAGCTCGAGCTCAGCCAGCTTGAGGGCCAGTACCAAGGTGCGTTGCTGGCCAGCCGAGCCGTAGCGGCGGGCCGGTTGGCCGGCCAAGGCCAGCTCTAGCTCGTCCCGGTGGGGCCCCACCGTGCATTGGCCCAGCCGCAGTTCCTCCTGGCGTTGAAGCTGTAGCTGCTCAAGCAGGGATTGACGCCAAGGTTCCTCAGCCTCCTCTCCCGCCAAGACAGTGCCGCTTTGGTAATTCAGTTGCAGCTCTTCACGGCCGCCGCTGAGCCGCTCCTGCCAGGCTGCGGCCAGGGGCTCGAGGCGCCGGATCGCCCGGAAGCGGCGCCGGTGTAAGCGGGTGCCGATCACGGCCATTTGCAGATCAAAGGTGTCGAGTAGGGCCAGCAGGCTGGTTCCCCCCAGGCCGCGCCGCAGCAATTGGCTGCGCTGGCGTAGCAGCCGGCCGTAGCGACTCAGCAGGTCGCCGTAGAGAGGCTCGAGCTGCAGCACCACCCGGTCGAGCCACTGACGCCGGCCAGCGGGCTCGCCCCGCACCAGCTCGAGGTCGAGGGCGCTGAAGCCCACGCAGCGCAGCGAACCCAGCAGGTCAAGCTGGCGCTCCAGCTGCTTGCCGTTGCGCTGGGCCTGCCTGCCGCCACTTCGGCGCAGCTCCAGCTGCAGCTGGTCCCCGCCGCTGGTGAGGGCGCGCACCTGGCCGCTGGCCTCGCCGTGCTGGATCAAATCACGATCGCTACTGGTGCGGTGGGATCGCAGGCAGCCAAGTAATTCCACCGCTTCCAGCAGGTTGGATTTGCCCTCGCCATTGGCCCCGACCACCAGTAGCCGGGGAGCCTCCAGGCTCAGCTCCAGCCGACTGATATTGCGGAAACGCAGCAGCTCCAGGCGATGCAGCCGGATGGGTCTGATGCGGTGTGCGGTTAAGGTAAGCCAGGCAGGGTGCCATTAAGGGCATGTAGCTCAGTTGGATAGAGCATCAGATTCCGGTTCTGAGGGTCGGGGGTTCGAGTCCCTCCATGCTCGTCACCCAACCGCATCCCGCCCCACCTCTCCCCACCGCCGAGGCAATCAAGGCCCAGGCGGTGGGGTTTTGCTTGGGAACTGTGGTTTGCTGGCCAAGCCCGGTTTGAAATCAACTCTCCAGCTTGAGATCAATTCTCAAGCTTGAGCCCCATGGCGCGGATGCCCCCCGGATCCACGGCAAACCCGTAGCGCTCTAGGGCAGCAAGGGCCTGGGGCGGGGCTGAAAGAGAAATACTGCACCCCGCCAGCTCCCGGCGCAATCGGCCCAAGGCGGCATGGACAAGCACCGCCAGGATCTCTGCCTCAGCTGGATCGGCAGGATCGGCGCAAAGGTCCCAGAGGTTGGCATTGAGGGCGAGGTCGCTGGTAGCTCTGACAAACCCCACCAGCTGGCCATCGGGGCCCGCCACGCCCAAGTGCCAAACGCTTAGCTCCAGCACCCGCTGCCAGCGCTCAGGCTGCCGGGGCTGATCACCCGCTGCCACCAGCAGCCTGTTGAGCGCTTCGGCACTGGGCAGTAGGCCATCGGCCAGCAGGTGATAACCATCCCTCAGTTGTGGGGCTTGGGGCTGGCTGCGGAACGGGATCAAGAGGGAGTCCAGAGCTGGGCTGATCTAGGTAGGGGCTGAAGGGAATGGACTCAGCCGGTGTTGCGCATGCCCGCCGCGATGCCGTTGATGGTGAGCAGGGCGCCCCGCAGCAGTTCACTGCGGCTATAGGTGCGCCCATCGTCGCTGCTGCTGGCGCTCGTTTCACTCATCGGTGGCTGGCGGTTTTGGTCGCGCAGGCGTCTGAGCAGGGCCACCTGCAGGAAGCCGAGCGGAATGATCGTGCGGTTGCGTAGATCCACCGAGAGCTGCAAGGCAGGATCGCCATCCAGCAGTCGGCTGTGGCCTGTGATCGCCCGCACCAGATCGCGGGTAAGGCCAAATTCCGCAGCGATCGACTGGAAGATTGCTTCAAAGGCCTCGCGGTTTTCGCTGCGGCCCAGGGCCTGGACGTAGTGGTGGGCCAGGTCGAGATCCACCTTGGAGAGGGTCATCTCCACTTTGGAAATCAGCATGCGGAAGAACGGCCAGCGCTGGTAGAGCAACCGCAGTAGCTCCAGCTGGCCTGGATCCTGGTCGAGCTCCTCCTGCAGGGCGGCTCCCACCCCAAACCAGCTGGGCAACAGGAAGCGGCTCTGGGTCCAGCCGAACACCCAGGGGATGGCCCGCAGGCTTGAGAGGTCCTTGGCGCCACTCTTGCGGCGGGCCGGGCGGCTGGAGATCTGCAGCTTGCTGATCTCTTCGATTGGGGTCACCTGCTGGAAGAAGGCCACCAGGTCGGGGTTGTCGTGCACCAGGGCCCGGTAGTGGTCGCGGGAGCGGGCCGCCAGTCGGCCCATCAGCTCGTTCCAGCTGGGGGTTTCGTCAACGGGGCTGCTCACCAGGCTGTTCTGCAACACGGCGGTGGTGACCGTTTCCAGGTTGTAGAGCGCTAGCTCCGGCAGGGAGTATTTGGAGGCCAGCACCTCCCCTTGTTCGGTGATCTTGATGCGGCCGCTGAGGGTGCCGCTGGGCTGGGCCAGGATCGCCTGATAGGCGGGCCCACCACCGCGGCCCACCGAGCCGCCCCGGCCGTGGAAGATGCGCAGGGCGACGCCGTGCTCGATGGCCAGACGCTGCAGGGCGATCTGGGCCTTATGGATTTCCCAGTTGCTGGAGAGGAAGCCCGAATCCTTATTGCTGTCGGAGTAGCCCAGCATCACTTCTTGGAGGGGCTGGCCACCGTCACTGCCCAGCAGGGCTAGGTAAAAAGGATGGCGGAACAGGGTGCCCATCACCGCTGGCGCCCTCTGGAGATCCTCCACCGTTTCAAACAGCGGCACCACCAGCAGGCCGGCGCGCTGGGCAAGTGGGTCTACTAGCCCGGCCTCCTTGGCCAGCAGCAGCACCTCCAGCAAATCGGACACCGTGTGACTCATCGAGATCACATAGGTGCGGCAAATACGCGATCCGAATTCCTGCTGCAGCCTCTGCAGCATCCGGAACACGGCGAAGGTTTCGGCTGTGGCGGCACTCCATTTGGCAGTGGGCGGCAGCAGGGGGCGGCGGGTCTGGATTTCGCTGAGCAGCCACTCGACCCGCTGGGCCTCATCCATCTCGCCGTAGGGCACGGCTAACTGCAAGTAGCGGCTGAGTTCGTCGAGGGCATCGCTGTGGCGGGTGCTCTCCTGGCGGATGTCCAGGCTGGCAAGGCAGAAGGCAAAGATCTGGGCCTGGCTGATCAGGTGCTGCAGCGATTCGCAGCTCAGGCCAGTGCGCTCGAGGCTGTCTTGGATCAGTTCCAGGTCGTAGCGGAATTCATCAACCGTGCTGTAGTGCAACTCCTGGGTGGGAGCGGGGGCCATGCTGCCCCCCATCGGCGGCGGTGGGGCGCTGCCATCGCAGGGAGACTCCCAGCCGGCATCGGCCAGTTGCTGGTTGCGTTGGTGGGTGAGCCGCAGCCGCTCCATGGTGTAGCTGAGCTTGAGCCGGTAGGGCTCGAGTCGGTAGCGGGCAGCCCGCTCCTCGTAGATCTCCGGGAAGCGCAGCCGGTCCATTTCCAGCGACTCCAGCAGAGCCGGGCTCACCTGGCTCCACTGCATCGAGATGCTGAGCTGGTCACTGAGCTCGTTCACCGCCTTGAGATAGCGCTCCAGCATTAGCTGGCGTTGGTAGCAGGCGGTGCGCCAGGTGATGTCCGGTGTCACCGAGGGGTTGCCGTCCCGGTCTGAGCCCACCCAGGAGCCGAAGGTGCAGAACGAATCCCGTGGCGGTTCCACGTCTGGATAGCTCAGCTTCAGGGCGGCGCGAATGCGATCGCGTAGCTGGGGCATGGCGTCGAAGAGCACCTGCTGGAAGTAGTGCAGGGCGTAGTCGACCTCGTCGAGCACCGTCGGTTTGAACTGGTGTAGTTCGTCGGTGCGCCACCAGAGCCGGATCTCCTCCTCTAGCTGGAGTCGCAGGCCTTGGCGCTCAAGGCAATTGAGGCCGCTGCCCTGCTCCAGTTTCTGGATCAAGGTGGCCACGCGTCGCTGCTTGTGCCGCACCGTATGGCGCACAATTTCAGTGGGGTGGGCGGTGAACACCAGCCGCAGGTCGAGGGTGCGCAGCAACTTCTCCAGCTGGGCTGGCGGCACATTCAGGCTGCGCAGGCGGGCGAACAGCTGGCGAAAGGTGGCCGGGTCGGTCTGGTTGGCCAGGGCCGGCAGGAAGGGATCGCTGGGGCCGTTTTCCTGGTTTCTGAGGCTGTCGAGGTAGCTGTCCTCCTCGATGTGTTGTTCGAGGATGTTGACCAGCTGGAAATAAAGCGAAAAGGCCCTGGCCGCGGCGATTGCCTCGGCCAGATCCATCTCGCGGATCAGCTGCACGATCGCCCCAGTGACATCAGCCTCGTCTGGGTCACTCAGCTGCTTGAGGCGCAGCAGTCGCTCGGCCTGCTCGGGGGGGCACTCGCTGCGCAGCACCGTCTCCCAGAGATCTTCAACTAATTCGAGACGCTCGCCCAGCAGCCGCGTGACCCGCTGGGAAGCCGGTATCGCTTCGCTGGCTGCAGCGGGAGTGGGCATGGACTGCCGCATGGGAGCTGAATTGGCGGCGGAGTGATTTTCGATCATCCCAAAGGACCAGGCCCCCCGTCTGTGGCGATTGCCTCAAGTAGCTCGGCCTCCTGGCTTGCCATCGCCTCGACGGTCTGGTTGAGCAGGGTCGGGATCGACAGGCCAGCCTGGTGTCCGGCTAGCCAGCTCATGGCCTGGTTGCCCTGGCCAAGGACGCCCTGCAGGGGGGCGAGCACCCTGGTTAGTCCCAGCTCTTGAGCAAGTGGAGCCAGATCGGCCAGCTCCTGAGCCAGCCAGTCTCGAGCCTGGATCGGGGCCCCATTGCGCCAGTGCATCAAGGTGGCATCAAGGCTGGAGCGGGCTGCGGCCCGGTCGTTGGCATCGGCGAGGGCGGCTAGCTGGGATGGGTCCAGGCGGCTGGCCTGGAGTGGGTCGTAGCGCTCCGGTTCTCGCATCAACTTCTGCAGGCGCAGTTCGGCGAAGGCCGTGATCGCCAAAAGCACGAGTGGATCGGTGACCAGATCGCAAATGCGAATCTCCAGGCGGTTGAGGTCGTGGGGCCGGTTGTCGCCATTGGGCCGCACCGATGTCCAGAGATGGCGCACGTTTTGCATCGTGCCCAAGGCCAGTTGCTCGCCCATCCAGTCGATGTAGTGCTGGTGGTCCAGGAACAGGGGCACCTCCGCTGGCGTCAGGGGAAACTGCAGCCAGCGCTGGGAATGGGCAGCGGTTACGACCCCGTCGAGAAAGGGTGAGCTGGCGCTGAGGGCCAGGAGCAGGGACGCTTCGCAGCGCATCAGGCGCAGGCCCGCAAACAGGCTGGTCATTGGCTCGAGGCCGTGGCCGGCGGTGAGCCCCAGATTGATGTGCACACTGGCTGTAACCACCTTGGTGCCGTAGGTGGCCTCGATGTAGCCGTGATACGGATTGGCCGGATCTGAGCGCTCAAAACGCTGGCTGTCCCCCAGGCTCAGCGTGCTGCCGGGGAGCAGGGTGAGCTGGCGGCTGGCGAGCCAGCGGCGCAGCCGTTGGCGGGGCTCGAGCAGCAGTTGCAGTTGCCGGGCGTAGTCGGCATCCGGGGGAGTGATGTATTCGAGGTTGCGGCAATCGGGCTCGGTTACGAACCCCTCGAGGGCGGCCGCAGCCTCGGCGCTGCAGCCCACCACCGTGCCATCGGCACGGCCGGTGTAGAGCTCCACCTCAAAACCTTTAAGCAGCAGAGGGGCGCTCATGGCTGGGCCGGCAGCAGACAGGCCAGGGCTTTGAGCATGCCGCGGGCTTTGTTCAAGGTTTCCTGGTATTCGAGTTCGGGCTTGGAGTCGGCCACTACTCCAGCGCCGGCTTGCACCTGCACCCGCCAGCCCCCTTCGGGGTGGGGCAGCACCACCATTGTGCGGATGGTGATAGCGGTGTTGAGTGCGCCGGCCAGGTCAACCCCGCCGTACACCCCGGAGTATGGGCCTCGGGCGTCGGGCTCCAGGGCGTGGATCAGCTGCATAGCCCGAATCTTGGGAGCGCCACTGACCGTACCGGCGGGGAAGGAGGCCATCAGCAGGTCCCATACCGTTTGGCCCTCGGCCAGCAGGCCCTCCACCTGGCTCACGATGTGCATCACGTGGGAGTAGCGCTCGATCACCATCAGCTCGCTCACCTTGACGGTGCCTGGCTGGCAGACGCGGCCCAGGTCGTTGCGGCCCAGATCCACCAGCATCACGTGCTCGGCCCGCTCCTTGGGATCAGCCAGCAGCTCCGCCTCCAGGGCCAGGTCTTCGGCCTCATCGGCGCCCCGGGGGCGCGTGCCTGCGATTGGCCGTAAAGAAGCCTTCACTCTCCCTGCGGCAGTGGGCTCTGCCTTCACCATCACCTCCGGACTGGAGCCGATCAGATACCAGCCGCCGAAGTTGAAAAACGCCATGTAGGGCGAGGGATTCACCATCCGCAGGCTGCGGTAGAGCTCGAAGGGATCGCGATCGATGCGGGTTTCCAGCCGCTGGCTGAGCACCAGCTGGAACACGTCGCCAGCTTCGATGTGCCCTTCTCCGCGGCTCACGGCGGCCTCGAAGGCCTCCTGGCCGACGTTGCTGGTGGTCCGCAAATTGGCAGCGATGTCACCGGCCGTGGCGTCGTGCCAGCTAAGGGGGGTGCCGGCTCCGGGCAGGGGGCCGTGCATGCGCTCTTCCAGGCCGGAGATCCGGGCTGCGGCCGCGGCGTAGGCGGCCTGTGGATCCTGGCCGCCACTCAAATCGGCGTAGGCCACTGCGGTGATCTGGCGCTTCACCTGGTCGAACACCAGCAGGCTGTCGGCCAGCATCCAGCAGCCATCAGGTGGTGCACCCTCGGCCGCCGGATGCACCGGCACGCTGGGTTCGATCCAACGGATCAGCTCGTAGCCCCAGAAGCCAAATAGCTGGCCCACCGGTGGCAGACCGGGGATCGGCGGGCTCGATAGGGGCTCTAGGCACTGGCGCAGCAGGTCGAAGGGGTTGCCTTGCAGCCGCTCCTCGGAGCCGGTGCGCCACTGGCGCACGCTTTGGTCGCCCCGGCTGGTGAGGGTCCAGAGCGGATCAGACACCACAAAGCTCCAGCGGCCGATGCGCTCACCACCTTCCACCGACTCCAGCAGCACGCCATAACTGCTACCAGCTCCGGCCTTCAGCCAGGCGGTGAGAGGGGTTTCCAGATCAGCAGGCCAGCGCTTCCAGAGGGGTATGAAGTTGTGGCCAGCCTCGAGCTGGTTGCCAAAGGCCTGATCCTCGGATTTGGACATCGAACCTGTGGTGCGACGAAGCCTTTATAAGTCTTGGGGGTAGCCAAGCTTTAAGAAATCAGTGGCATAGAGACGATTAACAATTTGACGCTCCTCCATCCCATAGGCCTCTTTGAGCTTTTGATTGGCTTGTGTGTGATGTCGGCCTGTTTGCGGTAGTGGGCTTTCCAGTTGCACCTTGAAGACCCTCTGCAGAACTTGGTTGAGATCTCGGTCGATAGATTCTATTCGCCCAATAAAATCAAAGCATTCGAGTGGTAAGCAAAGAATCTCTACTTGTGGAGCCCAGTGCATGTCCAGAAACAGTCCGCCTGCATCTAGGTAGCGACAAAATCCCAGAAAGCTGGCTGGTTGGCTGTTTGCCTCTGCCCATGCCAGAAATCTCACGCCTTGATGCTTTCTGCGCCCCACCTTGTCGAGATATGCAGAGAGGACTCGGCTATAGGGATTGCGCACAAAGGTGAATTTAAAGGCTTCATATTCGAGCTTATGTACTTGATTTGGAGAGAGAAAAATTGGCCTTTGAAACTTGTATTTTGGATTATCACGCCGGGCCAGTCCAGGGCGATAAGCGCTGTGGTTGAAGAGGGTCTGGGTTATGGAGGTGTTCGCCGCTTTAGGTACACGATTGTAAAAAAATGGCTCAAGCGGCGAGTAGGCACCCCTAGGATCAAGCTTGAAAATATCCATCGCTCCTTGGTAGGGGAAGCGACGATAGAAGGGTGAAAATAGCCTGGCGCCAATACGGCTGCTGGATCTAAGTAGCCCCGATCCGGGCATGGTTCCGGCCAATTGAGCACGGTAATTTCGGCAACTGTACTGGTGCTTGCGAGAAATATCAAGTATTATTGAGTCAGTTGCTGAAAGCGTTCTGGCAGGACTTGTTAACCAGTCACTATCTCTCCCAAAGGTTGTGGCAATCGGCTTCAATAAGTGTGCTACTCGGAGCATCTCCCAGTTGTTCGCTCTCTCGGGCCATCCCGCAGTTCACCAAAAGTTGCCAAGTCGCTTGCGTCGTCGCCGCAAGATTGGCGGCATCATGAGGGCAAATGTCGAGGCGGGCGTGCCCGTATTCACCGGAATAGATCAATTTATTTTCTACGGCGATCTGATTGACAGTAATTATATCGGCAGCTTTGATGCCAATTCCTTGTTTCGGGAAATCCTGCGCGACTACCCCAATACAATTTTGCTGCTCAACTTCAGAGATCGTGAGGATTGGATAAGATCTCGTTTGTTACATGGCCACGGTGAGTTTGCCATGCGCGAACAAAAGGTCCGGAAACTTGTTAGCCAAAGACTGCTGATTGATGCTTGGCGCGCTGAGTGGGATGCTCACCTGGCGGCGGTACGGAGCTTCATGAGGGATCGGCCGGAGCAGCTGGTGGAATTCAACATTGACAGTGATCCGATTGAGGCCTTGATCGCCCGCTTGCCCGGCTACGGCTTAAGCCCTGAGCACTATGGCCACATCGGCCGCGGCCGTGGCCGCCAACTGCCTGAATGGCTGCAAGCTGCCAAAAGTTGGTTGGCCCACCACCGCCCACGGGCCCAGCGCTGAAGTCTGATGATCATTAGTGAGCGCCATCAGCTGATCGTGTTGCACTGCCGCAAAGCGGCGGGCAGCTCGCTGTGTGTCTCGTTGGCCCGATTGCTTGGACCTGAAGATCTGCAGATAAGTGCCTTGGCCGAAACCATGGCCCTGGGCATCCCGCTCACCCAACGGGTGCGCCGCATCGCCTGGCGTCAGAGTCGTGGAGTGCTCTCCCTGTTCCGCCTGCTCGGGCCTCGTGCCTATCGCCGTGCGCTCACAAGAGCTGTAGATCATGCCTACAGGCCCATGCTCGGCCGCAAGCCTCCCCATGCCCCCGCTGCTTGCGTTGCGGCGACTTTTCCGCAGGAGTGGGCGAGCTTTCGCAAGTTGGCGATCATTCGCAACCCCTGGGACAAGACGGTGTCTGACTACTACTGGCGCATTCAGCGTCAAAGGACTCCTCCCAGTTTTGCCGCCTATGTGGAGGCTTTGGCCGCTGGCCATGACCTCGGCGGCATCGTGCCCCTCGCCTTCCACGACAACTGGCCGATGTACACCATCAACGATCAGGTGGTGGCTGATCGGGTGGTGCGCTTTGAGCAGCTCCAGCAAGATCTGCAGTTATTTTTTCGGGACGCTGGGATGGATTGGGACGGTTGGATGCCCCGCTCCAAGGGAGGGCATCGACCGGCTGGTGCCCCCGGGGGATACCGAAACCACTACACACCAGAGCTAGAAGTTCTAATTGGACGCCTCTATGCTTCCGAGATCGACCAGTTCGGTTATCAGTTTTGAACTGAGTTCACAGCCGCGGCTCTCTCCAGGAAATTGATCGCCTGCCGGTCCTCCCTGGTGCCCGCCTCGATCCGGGTAACTGTCCGCATCACCTTACGCCGATAATCCTGCCGCTTCGCCTCGAGGTTGGGACCGCGACTAATTTTCTGTTCCAGCTCTTCCTTTGAGCGCGTGTAGTAGTGATTGAGTTGCAGGTGCTCGGCCGAATAGAACAAAGACTTGTGCCGTTGCTTTACGCGAAAAGCCTCGCCACGGTCATTCCAGGTGAGCGCGGGTCGGCCGGTGTCCATGGTGTGAACGCGCACACCGCTGAGCTGGCAAGGGTCAACAATGCACTTGAAATTCACGTCCTGCATAGGGTTCCGGGCTCTTTGCAGGTAATTGCTTACTACACCCCCAGCAGGGGGATCCTGGTGGCCGCAGCGGCCGAACATGTGCCACGGCAGCGACACATTCACCACCTCCGGCCCGAGGTGGGCTAACGCGGCATCGATCGAGTTGGCCTTAACAGGCACTAAAAATTCATCGGCGTCGATGCAGGCCAGCCAACGGAACGCACCACCAAAATTGGCGGCGGCATGGGCGTAAGCCAAAACCTGGTTGTGGATGGGACGGCCTAGGCTGCGGTCGCTGAGGCGCTGCCCCCAGGGAATCACGGTGAGTTGCTGGGGGCCTAAATGGCGGCGAAGCTCCGCCAGCGTGTTGTCCCTGCTGGCGTCGTCGTAGACGAATACATGGCGCACACCAGCGAGCCGGTGAAATCTGGCCCACTCACCAATGTGGCGCTCTTCATTGCGCACCACCAATGCAATGGCAACTCCGTGGCGATCATGCAAAGGCAAGGGGGGCGTGAGCCCCACTCGGCCGATCTTGACGCGTTGCAACAGGTGGTTGATCAGCAGAGCCAATCAAGCGTCGAAGGTGTTCTTGCCGGTGAACTTGAGATTGGCGGGATTTTGGTTGGCGCCGATGCGGCGGGGGTTGTGACCAACCATGGTGCGACCCTCATTGACCTTCTCGGGGAAAACGCCGTCCTTGGGGTGCAGGAACTCGGTGTCGCCGCCAGGGAAGATCCGGTAGATCTTGTAGTCCTCGATCCGGGGTTTGAACTTGGTGCGCAGCTGGGTGCCCAGGGCGAGGCACTGCTCCTTGCGGGCGAAGTACATCAGATTTTCGCCCTCATTCATGTGGGCCGCGCCACCGGTGGGCAGCTCGAAGACTTGCTCCTTCGGGCTGGTCCAGGTGATGGCGTATTTCTCCTCAGTTTCAGCAGAGTTCAGCAGGCCGCCGGTGCTGCCGATGTACTTCGGGAGTTGACCGTTGAGCACCGTCGCTGCCATGGCTTTGGAACGTTTCAGCCGGAAACTAGCACCGTGTTTTTGACCTCATCGGGGCTTCTGCCGCACTCTTCACACCCGTCAACAAACCGGCCCTTCAGCAAACCGGGAAAAACACGGTCAAGCCGCTGCCGTTGCGCTCGGTGAGGCGACCGCCGAGGCGATGGAATAGCCGCTGGGTGGCTTGACGGCTCAGCTGCAGGCTGCCGGTGGTGGGATTCCAGCTCAGCACTGGCCCCACCAGCTCCCGCTGCTCGCCGTTCCCCATCCCGTCGTTCTCGCTGGGGTCGTGGCCCTCGCTGTTGAGCTGCAGCTTCAGCCTGCTGCCCGCCGGCAGCAGGCTCACGGTCACGCGGCTGCCGCTGGGCAGGCCGCGGCTGAAGCGGTCGATTAGTCCGCCCAGCATGGTTTCGAGCCGGGCCGGATCGCTCAGCACCGGCGACAAGCCATCGGCTATCGCCAGCTCCAGGTCCAGGCCGCGGCGCGCCAGTTGCCGCTGCCACAGTTCTTGCTGCTGGTGCAGCACCGCACTGAGGTCGGTGCGGGCCAGGTCGTGGCTTTCAAGGGGCTGTTCGCAGCCTGGTTGGCGTTGCAGCTCGGCCGCTAGGAAGATCAGGCCGAAGCGATCGATTTGCTCACTGCATTCGCCGTCGATCTGCTCGAGGCGCTGGCGCACCACCGACGGCAGGTCGTTGCGCCGCAGCAAGGAGCGGATCAGGGTGCGGATCGTGGCCAGCGGTGTGCGCACCTCGTGGGTGAGGGCCTCGAGCAGGGCTAGTTCGCTGCTAACAGCTCGTGGGGTGTCGCCGGCCTGGCGCTCCTGGGCCTGGGCTGGGCGATCGCTACCGCCATGCACCAGGGGCTGCAGCGTCAGGCTGGGGGCCATGGCGGCCAGCCGTTCCCCCAGCCGCGGCCAGAAGCGCAAGCCCAGTTGGTCGTCGCTGCGCAGGGGCCCCAGTCGCTCTAGGGCGCTGCGCAGGTCTGCCGAGGCTGCGGGATCCTGGCTAAGTAGGTGCCCATGAATAAGGCCTAGGGCCTCGGACAGGGCCTCAGGGTCGAAGCGAACAATCAGGCGCCGGCCTTCAGCCGGGCCATCGAGGCAAAGGGCTACCTGTAGCTGGGGGGTTATCACCAGCAGGAGGGGGTCGGTGCCGTCCTCCTCCGCCAGGGCTAGCCGCTGAAAGCTGCCGCATGGAGCTGGGTTGCCGGCTCCTGGCAGAAGGGGTGCCGGGCTGGGCAGCAGGCCATCTAGGTCGCTTGGGGCCCAAACCCAGCCCTGCAGCTGTTGTAACAGGGCTGGTTCATAGAGGGCGGGCAGTGGCGCGGCCAGCCATAGGCCCTGGAGGGGTTGGTGGGGCAGCAGGAAATCCTCCTGCAGGGTGGCCAGGGCTGCCCACCACTGCCGCCGCGCGCAGTCCTCGTTGCCGACTCCGGTTGGCACCCCTTCAGCCAAACAAAGTCGCAGGTCGGCCAGGCTCACCAGCGGCCCTGGGCCGTGCGGCCCCGGCGGGCGGCTGAGACGCACAGCCCAAGGGAGATGAAGTTCACCAACATGGCGGATCTTCCATAACTCAGCCAGGGCAGGGGGATGCCGGTGATGGGACCTAGTCCAATGGTCATGTTGATGTTCACCACCACTTGGAACATCAGCATCGCCCCAATTCCCACCACCACCAGGGCCTCGTAATCGCTGCGGGCCCGTCCAGCGATCTGCAGCAGGCGCCACATCAGCAGGGCGAAGCCGGCCACCACCAGCACCGAGCCGAGAAAACCGGTTTCCTCGCCAAGGGCGCTGAAGATGAAATCGGTGTGTTGCTCAGGGATAAACCGCAGTTTCGTGAGGGAGCCTTGCATTAAGCCGGTGCCCCAGATCTGCCCCGAGCCGATGCCCACGGTGCTCTGCAGCAGGTGGTAGCCGCCGCCGAGGGGATCCTGGGCGGGATCAAGAAACAGGGTGAGCCTGGCTCGCTGGTGGGGGCGCAGGCCGTGCTCCCAGAGCCAGGGGGTGGCGATTGCGAAGATCCCCTGCACGGCAAGGCTTATCGCCAGGGCCACCCGCTTCCAGGGCAGGCTCTTCCATGCCAGCCAGCCCATCAGGGGCACCCAGCCCAGCAGCAGCCAGGGCAGGGTGCCTGCCACTATCGCCGCCACAAGAGGGGAGAGCAGCAGCACCACCCAGGCCCCAGGCATTCCAGCCCAAAACAGCATCACCAGCAGTACGGCCCCAAACACAAGCGAGCTGCCTAGGTCGGGTTGCACAAAAACCAGCAGCCAGGGCAGGGCGATCAGTCCCACTGGACGGATCAGGTCAACAGGACGATCAACCGGGTGTCTGGCTAGTACCTCGGCGAGAAGCAAGATGGCGCCCACCTTGGCGAATTCCGAGGGCTGCACATAAAAGCCGCCAATGTTGATCCAGCTCTGGGCCCCTAGGGCGCTGGTGCCGACAACTCGTACGGCCACCAGGCTGGCGACCATGGCTATATAAATCGGCCACTTAAATGGGATCAGCCGATCCAATGGCATTCGCGCCAGCAGTAGGGCCACCACCACGCCCACCGCCGCCGTTACCCAGTGCTGGTACCAGTCGGCGTAATTCGCTTGGCGCTGGGTGCTGGCAATCAGGATCCCGGCGATCGCCACCATTGCCAGCGGTACCCCCCAGAGGATCAGGTCCACGTCGGCCAGGGGGTTGCGCCGGCTGCTGCGGCCACTAAAAAATCGAGGGTTTCGCCGCCCCAACTGGCTCAACATGGGCTTCAGGCTGGCACCAGATGGGCGGCGCTTAGCTGGCGGGCCAAAGCCAAAAAGCCCCGGGCGCTGATCGATTCGGGGTGGCTGAGCACTACGGGGCGTCCGGCATCTCCCCCCTCCCGCACGGGCATCTCCAGGGGAAGTTCGGCCAGCAGGGGCACTCCGGCCTCTTCGGCCAGGCGGGAGCCGCCGCCGCTGCCGAATAGGGCATAACGCTTGTCTGGAGCGTCAGGGGGAATGAAGACGCTCATGTTTTCCACCACACCCAGCACGTCCACCCCCATCTGCAGAAACATCGCCAGGCCTCGGCGGGCATCAGCCAGGGAAACCAGCTGGGGAGTGGTGACGATGATCGCCCCGGCCATCGGCACCGCCTGGGCGATGGTGAGCTGGGCATCACCGGTGCCAGGAGGCAGGTCGACGATCAGCACATCCCGTTCGCCCCAGGCGACTTGGTAAAGAAACTGGCGAATGATGCCGTTGAGCATCGGCCCCCGCCAGATCACGGGTTGGTTTTCCTGGATCAGCAGGCCCATCGACACCATGGCGATGCCGCAGGTTTCGATCGGTGTCATCAATTGCTGGGCGCCTTCGCCGCTCACTTCAGGCGTGCGATCAGCCACTCCCAGCATGGTGGGGGCATTCGGCCCGTAGATGTCCGCATCGAGCAAGCCCACCTTCAGTCCTGAAGCAGCCAGGGCACAGGCCAGGTTCACGGCAACCGTGCTCTTGCCCACTCCGCCCTTGCCGCTGCTGACGGCGATGACCTGGCGCACCCCAGGGATGGCCTGGCGCTCTGGCAGTTGTCCCTGGCCACCCGCGCCATGACCAGCAGCGCCGATTGGAGCGCCGCCGCTGGGCTGCTCCAACTCAATTTGAACGTCGTTGATGCCTTCAAGGGCGAGCAGGGCCGCCTTGGCCTCAGCGGCGATCCGATCCCGCTGGCTCTGGGCAAACCCAGGTAGGGCAAGGCGAAATAGGGCCCGATCGTCCACCAGTCGCGTTTGCTGGATCCAGCCCAGCTCGATCAGGCTGCGCCCGCTGCCGGCATCCTGAACGGCGTTGAGGGCGGCCTGAGCCTGCTCCACAGATGCCATCGGAAATCCAATCAGAGACTGCGATCCTAGGGGCCTCGCTGCTGCGTTTGACCGTCAGGATGGGCGTGACAGACCCTCTCGATGACTTGTCTGGGGGGAGGCTGGGCTGAAATGGTTAGACGTTTCCAGCGCCATGTGGCGCAGTGTCGATGCTTAAGGCCCTGCTGGAAGCTCCACCGGCCGACTCCCGCACCAGGGCTAAGGCCCTGCTGATGGGCTTGCAGGACTCCATTTGCGCCGGTTTAGAAGAATTTGATGCCGAAGGTTGCTTCGCCGAGGAGAGCTGGGAGCGTCCGGAGGGCGGCGGCGGTCGCTCTCGAGTGATGAAGGGCGGCCGCGTCTTCGAGCAGGGCGGCGTCAACTTCTCAGAGGTGGAGGGCTCAGAACTGCCCCCCTCGATCCTCAGCCAGCGGCCGGAAGCCAAGGGGCATCGCTGGTTTGCCACAGGCACCTCGATGGTGCTGCACCCCCGCAACCCCTACATCCCCACCATTCATCTCAACTACCGCTACTTCGAAGCGGGCCCGGTGTGGTGGTTTGGCGGCGGCGCCGATCTCACCCCCTATTACCCGTTCCTGCAAGACGCCCAGCATTTCCACCGCACGCTCAAAGGAGCCTGCGACAGCGTTAATCCCGCTTTCTATCAGGTGTTTAAGCCCTGGTGCGACGAGTACTTCTTCCTCAAGCATCGGGACGAGACCCGCGGCGTGGGCGGCATCTTTTACGACTACCAGGATCCCCGCGGGGTGCTCTACAAGGGCCAGGACCCCGATGGGCCTGCGGCGGCTGTGAGCAACCAATTAGGCCCGGTGCCGCAGAGTTGGGAGCAGCTGTTTGCCCTGGCCAGTGCCTGCGGCAACGCCTTCCTGCCCAGCTATTTGCCGATCGCTGAGAAGCGACAGCACACCGCTTATGGCGAGCGGGAGCGCCAGTTTCAGCTCTACAGGCGGGGCCGCTATGTGGAGTTCAATTTGGTGTTTGACAGGGGCACGATTTTCGGCTTGCAGACCAACGGACGTACCGAGTCGATCCTGATGTCTCTGCCGCCCTTGGTGCGCTGGGAATACGGATATCAGTCGGAGGCTGGCAGCCGTGAGGCCTTGCTCACAGACCTGTTCACTCGTCCCCAGGATTGGCTGGAGGACGGCTCGCTTGCGGACCGCTGCGCCCCCCATCAGGCGCTGAATTAGGTGATGGGTTGATGGTCGCTGGTTTGGTGGCGGCCAGGCCAGGCATTGGTGGGGCTGGTTGCAAGCCCTGCTCCAGACCCCGTTGCAAAGCTGAAACCACTCGCTCAGCGATCGCTTGGAGAGCGCCATTGCGGCTGCGGGGATCTCGCAGCGATGCTTCTAGCTGGCCCTCAAGTTTGCCGATCTCGAGAATGGCGATGCCTCGCCTGGGGGCTCCCAGGCCGTCGCGGAAGAGCAGGGGATAGGGGCCAAAGGCCAGCGCCAGGCTTTCGTCTAGGCGGGTTGGGTGGCGATGTAGGGGAGGGATCAGGCCCGAACCCACACCATCTGGTCCGTAGGCGTCGTAGTGGATTTCCAGGGCATACCCACCGGCTTGGGCATGGGCTTTGCCCACGCTCCAGTTGGTGCGTGGATCGTCGCCGTCAGCAATGCTGCGCAGCGGTGGGTCGTAGAAGCGGATGGCCAGACCCCGCTGCTGGCCAAGGGCCACCACCGCCTGCACGGTGAGCAGGTTCCAATAGAGCTCGTCGCGCATGCCCGGCTGCATCGGCGCGGCTGCGCCGAGGTCGACGGCCTCTCCCCCTGTGCCGGCTCCGCCAATCCCCTGGGAATCGGCATGACCCGCTAGCACCAGGATTTCGGTGCTGCTGGGCAGCTCAGCCAGACCTCGCCAGTTTTTGCTCAGCCGGCTGCGCGGCCCTGTGAGCGGATCAAAGTTGGCCAGCGGCGGCGCTTGGGCAGCCGCGCCCCCAGCTATGGCAAGCACTCCGGTCAAGACGAAAGCCAGGGGGCGGAATCGTTGCATGACTGCCAGGCAAGGGTCAGATGGGGGAGCTGAGCAGCTTGCCGTCGCTGAATAGACCCAGCTTGGGACCCATTTCCAATTCGAGCGCTATTAGCTCATCGCGGTGGGCCCTCAGCCGTAAGGCGCTGCCCGTGGCGCTGTCATGGCTGATCAGGCGCAGCTCCAGGGTTTCGGCCCGCATCGCCCGAGTGCGATAAATCAGCCCAGCCGCCGGCCCCAGTAAGGCCAGCAACAGGGGCCACCAGCCCAGCTGGGGCAGCAGCTGGCGCAGCACCAGCCCAAGGCAGGCGGCCCCCACCGCTCCCAGCACGGAGAGCAGCACCGCCAACCAGGGACTGGCAGCCACCTCGGCGCGGAAGCAGAGGTGGCGGCGCTCGGGGTCAGTGGATTCAGTGCGCCAACCACGTTGCAGCAGCCATTCGCTCAGCTGGCTCAACACCTCCAGAGGCGGCCGCGAGGAGCGGACCTCGACTGTGGTGGTGCGGTCTTTACTGGCGGCACGCAAGAAAAAAACCAGGCCTACGGCTAATAGCAGGGTGAGCAGCAGGGTGGAGCTGAGGTTGGCCATCCATCCAATTGTGACGCCACCCCTAGGGGGCATGGCTTGTCAGCATGGCAAGGCATTCGCCCTTTCCGTGTGACCGCTTCGTCTGCCCCCAGCAACCTGCCGGCTCCCGCCCGCTTCGCCGTGTTTGACGGTGATCTTGATGCCGAGTGGGCGGCCCTCTACGCCGGGGCTAGGGCGCTGGCGGTGGACACCGAGGCGATGGGTCTGATTCATGGCCGCGATCGGCTCTGCCTGGTACAGATCTGCGACGACAACGACAACGTTTGCTGCATCCGCCTCCACCGCGGCCAGAGCTCGGCACCCCGGCTCCAGGTCTTGATGGAAAACCCGGCGATTGAAAAAGTTTTCCACTTCGCCCGGTTTGACGTGGCTGCCCTGGCTGAAAACTTGGCAATTGCCGTAGATCCGATCTTTTGCACCAAGGTGGCCAGCCGGCTGGGCCGCACTTACAGCCCCCGCCATGGCCTCAAGGAAGTGGTGCAGGAGCTGGTGGGCATTGAGCTCGACAAGCAGGCCCAGAGTTCCGATTGGGGCCGGGTTGAAGATCTCTCTGATGTCCAGCTGGCCTACGCCGCCGGCGATGTGCGCTACTTGCTTCCCGCTCGCGACAGGTTGGAAACCATGCTGAAGCGGGAGGAGCGCTGGCAGCTGGCTGAGCGTTGCTTTGGCTGCATCCCGGTGTTGGCCGATCTGGATCGCCAGCGCTTTCACCTGCTGTTTGAGCACTCCACCGGCGGCAACCGCTGAAGGGCCCCGGCCGTCTCAGTCCTCCACCATGAAGTTCTCGTCGTTGCCGACTGCCTCCAGCTGGGAGCTGAGCAATTCATGGTGGTTTTCGCCGCTGGCTTGGGCTTCCGCAAGCATCTGCTGGGCCAGGGCGAGCTTGGCTGCGGTTTCTTTCAGCCCCTCTTGGGAGCTGCGCACGTCGACCTTGCGGCGGGCGGCCGCCAGGCTGATGCTCAACTGGCTAGCCAACATGCCGCAGGCGGCGTTGTAGGCCCGATCGGGGATGCCGGCCATGGGCGACGGAGCTGCGGGGGTGGCCGCATCATCCCAGCAGCTGTTGCTCCACCAGCTCGGCTAGCTGGGCGCTGCCACCGGCCGGCCCCATCCGCTCCCGACCCATGGCGCCACGCTGGGCGCATTCGGCTGGATCGTCGAGCAGTTGGTGCAGTTTTAGGGCCAGCTCCTGTTGGGAATGGCAGGGCACGACGGCCCCCCCCAGCAGGCGGCTCTGGCGGCGGGCAAAGCCTGGCTTGAATTGGGGCCCCGGTCCCGGCAGCGACAGGCAGGGCACCCCCAGCCCCGCTAGTTGCTCCGTGGCAGTGCCCGCGGTGGCCAGGCCCAGCTCGGCCCAGCCGGCCCAAGTGGCGAAGCGGTTTTGGCTAAGCAGCAGGGTCCAGCGGCCCCGTTGCCAGCTGCTAATTGCTCCGCTGGCGGCGCTAGCTGCTGCTGGCGGTAGGGGCGTAAAGCCCGCTTGCCCCAACAGCTCGGCCCAGGCGGCGACCGTGGGCGCCGATCCAGAGGCCACCAGCACGCTGGCTGGCTGCCGCGGCTGCTGGAGGTTGAGGCAACCCAGCAGCCGGCGGGCATTGCCGAGGGCTTCGGGCAGGCGGCTGCCGGCCAGCAGGATTAGGCGCCGCTGGCTTGCCAGCCCGGCCGGCAGAGGGTTGTGGCGGAAGCCATCCATCATTGGGTTGCCAGGAGCCAGGGCTGCCACCTTGTGGCGCCGCAGCCCTTGGGAGGTGAGCTGGTCGCGCACGGCCACGAGCCGGCAGCGCCGGCTGCCCATCAACGCCCATTCCCACGGATCCCATTCGCTGCCCTTGCAGCGGTGGTAGGCATCAGCGAGCGGTGTCGCCGCCCAGTCCGGTGGTGCCGGCGTGGCCCAGGTGTGGTCGCTTTTGGGGGTGCCAATGAAGCCGAAGCTGCCGCCGCCGCTCCAGGCCAGCAGTAGGGGCAGCAGGTCGCCAATTGCTAGCACCGGGCAGCCTTGACGGGCCGAGTGGCGCACAAGTTGCAGTTGGCGCCAGCTCAGCAGGGGCAGTCCGGCCCCGAGGTCCCGGGCCAGGCCCCTCAAGCTCTGGTTGCTGAAGCCACCACTAGGCAGCTGCAGCTGGGGGCCGATCCGCTGCAGGTGGCCGGCAGCTGCGTCGGCGCTGAACGCCTCGCCGAGCCCCACTAGGGGCAGTACCTGGATTTCCAGGTTGGGCCGCCGCGCCCGTAGGGCCTGCAGAACCCGTTGGGCTATCAGATCCTCACCGTGGCCGTTGCTCAGAACCAGCAGACGGGAGGACATGCCGTGGCTGATACGATCCGCTGCAGGGAGTTTGCTCCCCGGCCGGCGGCATGGCCAAGTGGTAAGGCAGAGGATTGCAAATCCTTTACCCCCAGTTCGAATCTGGGTGCCGCCTTTTTTAATGGCTTCGGCTTGAAGCTCCGCCTCATTTCAGAGGCGGGCCTGAGCTTCCCACCTCTGTCCGCTGGAATCACTGGCCTCGCACCTCAGTCGATGGCGTTCCAGCAGGCATGTCCCTTTGGCTAGCTGGGCCCGGGGCAAGGTGGGCGCTGGAGATCCGTCTAATTCCACGTTGGTGGCCACCGTGGTCACATCCAGCCGGATAGGCCATTGCGGTTTGCATTCGCCATCGGCGTTGCAGCGCATCGGCTTTTGACCGGGGGCGAGCACACCGGCGAAGACCAGGCTCCTGCTGCCGAATAGTTGGTTGGCAGAGGGCGTGATCAGGCGCACACTCAGCAGCCCCTCCATGTTTTGTTCAAGCCGCAACCGGACGCAGTTCTGCTTCTGTTCGCGCAGTAGCTGGGGTTGCCCCATCTGGCCCTGCCTCAGTGAGCAGCCTCTTAGCCCGATCTCCCAGCGCCCGAAGCCCCCTGCTTGGGCGGCGCTGGCCCAGGCCAGCAGCATCAGGCCCAGGCTGAACATTCGAGCCATGGGAGTGCTCAGTAGCCCGAGTCGGCCACGCAGCTGCCCTGGCAGCTGATGCCATTGCTGGCGGTGCGTCCGCAGTGTTGGCAAAGAACCGGCTCGAGGGGAGGCTCCGGCTGGCTGGTGTTATTAGGCAAGCTGGCGCAGCCGGGTGGGGTGGAATCGGGCATTTTGGGAAGTATCTGCTTTGGCACCTAGCTCCACGATGGCGCATCCAGTGGGGCAGGCCGGCATCGGCGTTGGCACTTGGGCCTGGGGAAATCAATTTCTTTGGGGCTACGACCCGAGCCAGGATCCGGTGCTTGAAGCCACCTTCCAGCGGGCTGTGGCATGCGGCCTGCACACCTTTGATACCGCGGACTCCTACGGCACTGGCAGGTTTAACGGCCGCAGTGAGGCCCTTTTGGGCCGCTTTGCGGCGGCCCTACCGGCGGCACAACGCGACCAGCTGCTGGTGGCGACCAAGCTCGCCCCCTTCCCCTGGCGACTGGGGCGCCGCGGCTATGACCGGGCTTTTGCGGCTTCGAAACGGCGCCTGGCCGGTCGAATTGATTTGGTGCAGTTGCACTGGAGCACGGCTCGTTACGCCCCCTGGCAGGAGGACCCCTTGCTTGAGGGTCTGGCTGATCTGGTGCAGCAGGGGGAGGTGGCGGCCCTTGGCGTTTCAAATATGGGACCGCGTCGCCTGCGGGCGGTGCACCGGCGCTTGGCCGAGCGGGGAGTGCCGCCTAGCAGCCTCCAAGTGCAGCTATCACTGCTGGCACCCAATCCGGTCCAGCCGGGCGGCGTGGCTGAAGTCTGCCGTGAGCTGGGTATCCGTTTGATCGCCTACAGCCCCTTGGCCCTGGGGCTGCTGGCCAGATCAATGGCGGATGGGCCTCTGCCTAGGGGGCCAAGGGGAGCTTTGTTCCGCCGTCTAGCTCCCGCCTTGGTTGAGCTCCAGGCTGAGATGGCCCGAATCGCCGCCAGTCGCGACGCCAGCCTGGCGGCGGTGGCCCTCAACTGGTGTCGTGCCCACGGCGCTTTGCCGATTCCTGGCCTGCGCCGGCCGGAGCAGGTGGAGCAGGCCGCGGCTGCCCTGGCCTGGAACCTGTCTGAGGAGGAGCGGCGCCGTCTAGATGATCTGGCGCTGGGATTGGACGTAGGCATGCCTGCCAATCCCTTCCAGAGCGACTAACCGGCCTGGGGGGCTGGATCGAGGGTGAGCACCACCGGCATGGCCTGGGGGCGTACCAGGGGCACCACAGGGTTGGGACCGTGGTCGCCGTGGCTTTCGGCTTCGGCGGCCGCTTCGGGACCGCAGGCTGCCAGGGCTTCCTGCAGCAGGGAATCGAAGGTGGCTCCAGGCAGCCGGTGGCGTGCCAGCTCCAGGAAGGCTCGAGCCAGCGACTCACCAGCCGCTGCCCTCAGGGCGGGGTTGTTGTGGCGTAGCTGCAGCTCGTCATCGATTGAGCGCAGGAAGCGCTCCGTGACATCCCGCTTGGTGGAAGCCCGGATCCTGGTGTCCTGTTCGGCCTGGGATAGGAAAGGCTGAGCCTCAAGCTCCTCAAGCCGGCGACCCAGGCTTTCAAGCACCTCCCGCGCTTCTTTGGTCACGTGGGCCAGTTGGCCGTCTGAGAGCCGGGGCAGGTCGGCTACATAGACCTTGCCGTGATCTCGCAGGGTGAGGAAAGTGGGCCTCACTCCACCCCGCTGGGGCGCTGCCTGAAGCTCTCGGGGGCGTTGCGGCCGGGCTGGGGCTACGGGGCCGGCCGAGCTGCGGCGGCGGGTGATGCGTTGACCGGTGCCGAGGGGAGGTGCAGCGGAGGAGCCCAAGGGACTTGGGGCCGCTATTCGCTGTGGTGAACCTATTGATTGCGTCATGACGCCACTCCTAATACAACTACGTATGGCTCGAACATCGCCCTGGCTCAGGAACCGGGGCGATAGGTGTTGATCAACTTCGAGGCCAGCACCCTAGGCAGGAGAGCGTCTTCCGACCGGGCCAGCAGCCCACTCTGATGCAATTGGCCATTGGCAGCCGTGCTGATCAAGCGCTGAAGGGAAGTCCTGCCAGCGGTTGCGCTCCAGCACTGCCATTGGCCACCGCGCCCAGCTCCCAGGCCTCGTAGCCAGTGTCTTGGCAGATTGCGAGAGCTTGATCCGCTGCAGCTGCCGGCACCACTAGGCAGTAGCCCACCCCCAAATTGAAGGTGTTCCAGAGATCGGCCTCCGGCACTTCGCCGGCTTGCTGCAGCCAGTGGAACAGAGCTGGACGCTGCCAGCTGGTTGGGTCGATCACGCCTTGCACCCCAGTGGGCAGGCAGCGGGGCAGGTTTTCAGGCAGGCCGCCGCCGGTGATGTGGGCCATGCCGTTTATGGGCACCTCGCTGGCAAGCAAGGCTTTAACCAGGGTTCCATAGAGACGGGTGGGGGCGAGCAGGGCATCTATCAGGTTTTGGTTGCTGTGGGGCAGGGTCGTGAGTTCATCGACCGCCTGGCTCTCAAGAATGCGGCGCACCAGGCTGAAGCCATTGCTATGGACTCCACTGCTGGCCACCGCCAGGATGCGATCCCCTGGACTAACGGCGCGTCCATCGATCAGGGCGCTCGCCTCGACCACGGCCACGCAGAAACCGGCCAGGTCGTAGCGGCCCGGGGCATAGAAGCCAGGCATTTCGGCTGTTTCGCCGCCAAGAAGGGCGCAGCCGCTTTGGCGGCAACCATCGGCGATGCCCTCCACCACCTCAGCCATGGCCTCCGGGCTGAGCTTGCCTGTGGCGATGTAATCAAGGAAAAAAAGCGGCTCGGCCCCGCTGGTGATTACGTCGTTGACGCACATCGCCACCAAGTCGATGCCCACATCGTGGTGGCGGCCGTAGGCCTGAGCCAGTTCAAGCTTGGTGCCAACCCCGTCGGTGCCTGAGACCAGCAGGGGATCCCGCAGCCCGGCGGGCAGTCGGCATAGACCCCCGAAGCCTCCGAGCCCGCCCACAACCTCAGGGCGTCGGGTGGCTTCAACACTGGATCGGATCCGCTCCACAAACTCCCTGCCTGCGACCACATCCACCCCGGCTGTGCGGTAGTCCATCCCGTGCGAACCCATCTGCAGCTCCGATCCTCTGATGCCACCTGCCCAAATTCGGGGCCAATTGCTCGATTGGCACCTCAAGTGATTAGCTGCGCTGATGATTGTGATTTGGGTCGCTGATCCTCGCTGGCCTTGCCGACCCCCGCTCAGCCCTGTAGGCGCCTGCCCTGGCCGCTTGGATTGCAATTGCTGATCAATCTTGTAGGTGTCGTTTTTGACCGAAACGGCCGGCTGGAGCAGTTAACTTTGCCCTGTCGTCAATTCTCGATAGGAACCCCGAACGCGAATTCGTACCTCAATTCCATTCAGTTTGAGATCGAATCCAACGCTGACGAATCACTAATTGCCTCTGGCTGGTGATTGCCGCAATAGCGGCGAGTTTCGTTTGTTATGCGCAGCACCTTCTCCCTTGGGGCTCTCGCCCTGCTTCTTTCAGGCAGTGCTTTGGTTCCCGCCATCGCCGAGTCCAGCCTCGCCGCAACCAGCAATGATGCTGTAGCGACGGCTGTTTCCAGCCCTGAGCCCCAAGGCCCCACGCCTGCAGTCGCCATCCGCGAGGTCGATGTGGAGCTGTCACCAAGTGACACCCAGATCAAGCAGGCTCCTCCGACCCCCATCGCTCCTGCCCCCAAGCCAGCGCCCCGTGTGGTGCATAGCTCCAAGGGTCAGGCCAGTTGGTATGGCCCCGGTTTCTTTGGAAACCGCACTGCCAACGGTGAGGTCTTTCGTCCTGGCACCCTCACGGCGGCCCACCGCACCCTGCCTTTCGGCACCAAGGTGCGTGTGACCAACCTCTGGAATGGCCGCACCGCCGTGGTGCGCATCAACGACCGGGGTCCTTTCCACGGCAACCGCGTCATTGACATTGCCCATGGAGCTGCTCAGTCTTTAGGCCTCACAGCCAGTGGCGTTGCTCAAGTGCGTCTCGAAGTGCTCCAGTGAGCTGAGCCAAGTCAGCTCCCTTGATCAGCCCATCCGCCAATCTGGCGGGTGGGTTTTTTGTTGGCTGCCGCCGCTCTTTCCTTGGACCTGCTCGAAACATGCCAAGACCTAGCCGCCTGGCGGCAGCAGCAGCAGGCTCCCCTGCATTTCGTGCCCACGATGGGGTCCCTGCATGAGGGGCATCAGCAGCTGATTCGCCGAGCAGCGGCACTGAGGCAAGGGTCAGGCCAGCCCCCATCTGTGTTGCTGAGTGTGTTTGTCAATCCCCTGCAGTTCGGCCCTGGGGAAGATCTCGAGTCCTATCCCCGGAACCTCCGCTCCGACATTGATCTAGCCGCCGCCGCCGGTGCCACGGCCCTGTTTGCTCCCAACGTGGCGGAGATCTACCCCCGGGGCGAGGCCGGCTTGACCCGGGTGGTGCCGCCTTTGCTTTTGCGCCAGGGGCTCTGTGGCCGCCACCGGCCCCAGCACTTTGAGGGGGTGGCCACCGTGGTGATTCGGCTGCTGACCCTGGTGCGCCCTGATCTCCTGCTGCTTGGCGAAAAGGATTGGCAGCAGCTGGTGATCCTGAGGCGGGTGGTGGCGGATCTGGGCTTGCCGCTGCGCATTCAGGGCTGCCCCACAGTGCGGGAGGCCGATGGGCTCGCCTGCAGCTCCCGCAACCGTCGCCTTTCCCCCTCCCAGCGCCAGCAGGCCGCGGCGCTGCCAGCTGGTCTGGCGGCTGCGGCTGCCCAAGTGCGCGGCGGCCTTTCCCAGGCCCCAGCGCTCACTTCCCAGCTGGCCCGGCAGCTGGAAGCGGCGGGCCTGAGGGTGGATTATGTGGAGCTTGTGGCTCCCCATAGCCTGGAGCCATTGCAGCAAGTGCAAGGCTTGGCCCTGCTCGCCACTGCGGTTCACTGCGGTTCAAGCCGCTTGATCGACCATTGTTTTCTGATGTCTCGTCTGCCGATCGTTGCCATTGATGGACCAGCGGGGGCGGGCAAGAGCACCGTCACCCGTGCCTTTGCGCGCCAGATGGGCCTGGTTTACCTAGACACCGGCGCCATGTACCGGGCCCTCACCTGGTGGGTGCTGCGCCAGGGAGCCGACCCCGCCGATGCGGCGGCTGTGGAACCCCTGCTGCTGGACCTGGATCTGCAGCTCAGTGCCGGCGGCGCCGGCGAGCAGCTGGTGAGCATCAATGGCTTCGACGTGACCGAGGCGATTCGCAGCCCGGAGGTAACGGCCCAGGTCTCCCTGGTGGCTGCCCACGGCTGTGTGCGCCAGGCCCTCACTGCCCAGCAGCAGGCCATGGGGCTTAAAGGGGGGCTGGTGGCCGAGGGCCGCGACATTGGCACCGCCGTTTTCCCCGACGCCGAGCTCAAGGTTTTTCTGACGGCCACTGCGGCGGAGCGGGCCCGCCGCCGCGCCCAAGACCTCGAGCGGCGGGGATTTGAGGTGCCACCGCTGGCTGAGCTGGAGGCCCAGATAGCTGCCCGTGATCACCAGGATTCCAGCCGGGAGGTGGCGCCGCTGTGCCAGGCAGAGGATGCGGTGGAGCTGGTTACGGACGGTATGGCCATTAAGGCTGTGATCCAGGCACTCGTGGACCTGTTCCGCGAGAGGGTTCCGGAGGAGGCCTGGCCGGCCGCTAACGGCGTTTAGACCTTTAGTCGCTTAGTCGTCTAGGGCCTGCAGCAGGCCGCTGCAGGCGTCTTCCAGTAGGTCGAGCACGTGCTCAAATCCCTCGGCTCCCCCGTAATAGGGATCGGGCACTTCGCTGACATCAAACCGACTGCAGTAGCGCAGTAGGGGCTCGATGCGGGCGAGGCTGCTGCCGCCAGCTTTCCCGGCTAGGGCTTGCACCTGAAGCAGGTTGCTGGCGTCCATGGTGAGGATGTGGTCGAAGCGGTTGAGGTCCGCTCGCTCCAGCTGTCGCGCCCGGCTGGGCAGCTGGATGCCGCGGCGGCTGGCGGCTGCGCGCATGCGTGCATCGGCAGCCTTGCCCACATGCCAGCCCCCGGTGCCAGCCGAATCCACCACAAACCGGTCACAGGCCTGAGATTGCTCCAGCAGGTGCAAAAACACCCCTTCAGCGGCTGGGGAGCGGCAGATGTTGCCCAGGCAGACAAACAGCACCTGTTTCTTCATTGCAGCTCCAGCCGTGAAAGGGCCAAGTTGGCGCGCCTCTGCACCACCGGAGCGTTGTCTGCGGCCGCTTCCTGCAGTGTGAGCAGGCCCTGTTGGGCCAGCTGCCTCTCCGGTCCTGCCGCGGGCAGGCCAGCTGCCAGCAACTCCAACCCCACTGCCACCGCGTAGCGCACCACCCACTCGCCGTCGCTAGTGGCGGCCAGCAGGGCTCCTAGGCACTGACGCCGCACAGCTTGCTGTTGGTCAGGGGGGAGCTCGTCCAGTTGCAGTTGGCCGAGCCCCTTTGCGGCAGCCCGGCGCACGCTGGCAGCTACGTCGCTGCCGAGGGCATCGAGCAGCAGCTCTAGCCCACGCACATCACCGATGCCGGCGAGGGCGCGCACGGCCCAGGCCCTAGCCCCGTAATTCACTGGGTCGAGCTGCAACAGGGCTTCCACGGCCGCTGGCCCCAGGCTGATCAGCCCCTTCACGGCGGCTACCGCCGCACCGGGGTTGTTGAAGCCCAACACCTCCACCAGCACTGGAGCTGCGCTGGCATCGGCGCAGCTGGCCAGTTCCTGGGTGGCTTGCTGTAGGGCCAGGGCACTGCCGGCCTGTTGCAGGGCTGCAATCCGGGCTGCCACCAGTGAAACCTGGCTCATAGCAAGGTGTCCATGTAGGCCAGCAGGGCCTCGTCGCCGGGGTCGCCGCTGCCCTGTTCCACCAGCCCCCGCAGGGCAATCAATTTCAGACTGTTCTCGGCAAGGGTGGCGGCAATGGCTTTAAATCCGGGCCGCCAGCCGGCGGCACCTAGGTCCATCAGGGCTGCATGACGCACCTGCAGCTGGGGATGGTCAAGTAGGTCCACAAGCAGTTCCCCCCAGCGCGCCTCACCGCTCAGTTGCAGCAGGGTGCGGGCCGCAGCGCTGCGGATCAGGGGGCTCTCGTGGCCGAGGAAGGGTTTCACCACGGCCAGCACCCGCGGCTCGTTGACACCGATGTCGCCCAAGGCCTCCAGCAGAGCTTCGCAGGGTTCCATCAGGCGGTGGCTGTTGGCCTGCTGGACGCCAGCCACGGCGGGGCCGCTGGCTAGCCTCTCGCAGAGAGCCTCAATGGCTTCGCTGGCCCCGAGTTGGCCCAGGGCCCGGGCTGCCGCTTCCCGTAGTCCGTCGTCGCCGTCCTGCAGGGTGTCGAGCAGGTCGGGGATGGCCGCTTGTGCTGCTGGAGCCAGTTTGCCGAGGGAGCGGGCGGCATTGCGGGCTACTGCGTTCTCCTCGACGCCGGCCCCGCTATCCCTGGGCCGGCGTCGACGCAGGGCTTGTTGCAATAGGGGCACTGCCTCTGGGTGCTGGCTGCGCATTCGGCCCAGCCACCAGGCTCCGTAGTACTGCTGGGAGGAGTCTTCGCTCTGGCGGAGCCGGCGCAGGGCTTCCTGCTCACTAATGGGTTCGCCTGCCTGGGGGGGGCTGGCGTCGTCGTCGGCCATGGGTGCTGTCGCGAGACGCGGGCTCCAAGTGATGTTGCCACTGCCCGGTCTGGTTCGAAATTTCAGCTTGGGCATGATTCCGGCAGGTCCGCTGAGGCCTGGCTCTCAATGAGTGAGAGCCAGCCAGGCACCGGAATCGCATAAATGGGGCTTTCAAAGCATCAACTCAGCCCCAGGACCAACGCGCGTGGCGGGCCTACTACTCCAGTCGTGAACTCTTCGCAAAGGGGCAAACCAATCCAGGGCGCCCCCTCTAAGTTGCTGCCGACATACCTGTTCCTCAGACCGGCACCTATGGCTGTTGCGCTCGCTTCCCAACTGCGTGAAGGCACCAAAAAGGCCCACACGATGGCGGAGAACACCGGCTTCGTGAGCTGCTTCCTTAAGGGGGTGGTGGATAAGGCCAGCTACCGCACCTTGGTGGCCGACCTTTATTTCGTGTACTCGGCGATGGAGGAGGAGTTTGGCCGGCTTAGGGAGCATCCGGTGGTGGGTCCGGTGGCTTTCCCAGAGCTGAACCGGCGCGAAAGTCTCGAGCAGGATCTTGCCTTTTATTTCGGTGGCGACTGGCG
>NZ_PXXO01000008.1 GCF_003011885.1 Cyanobium usitatum str. Tous | reverse complement strand
TGCTACTGCCACCCCCGTGGCACTGACCGCACCTGCAATCGGTTGATAGTCAACAGCCCAGCTACGGCTGGGTAATAACGGAATCCCAAAAGCTCCCTCTCACCAGGGGGCTTTTTTATTGGCTGGACCCTTGGCTGGGGGGTTGGGCTTGGTGGGCGGCACAATTTGGGCGACAAGCTTGGACAGCTAAACAGAGGGAAGCACAGAGCGCGAGGGAACTACGTATGTAGCCCCTAGGTAAAAGCAAAAAATCAGGGCTTAAGCCAGATAACAGCGGTGCGACGGCGGGGATAAAGCTCCCGGCAAAGTGGGCAGATGGTGCCGTCACAACCCCGGGCCGTGCAGAATTCGCGCCCATAAAAAATGATCTGCAGGTGCAAGCGATTCCAGGCTTCTTTGGGGAACAAGGTCTTGAGATCATGCTCCGTTTGCACAACACTCTTGCCACTGCTGAGACCCCAACGCTGCGCCAATCGGTGGATGTGGGTGTCTACGGGGAAGGCGGGCACACCGAAGGCCTGGGCCATCACCACACTTGCGGTTTTGTGACCAACCCCAGGCAGGGCCTCAAGCTGTTCAAAACTGCGGGGCACCATGCCGCCATGGCGCTCAAGCAAGAGCTCGGCAAGGCGTTTGACATTGCGAGCCTTGGTGCGAGCCAGGCCAAGCTGGCGGATATGGGCCAGGATCGTCTCCTCGCTCAGGGCTGCCATCGCAGCAGGGTCCTGGCCAGCTGCAAACAGGGCCGGGGTGACCTCGTTGACCTTCTTATCTGTGCATTGGGCGCTCAGCAGGACCGCCACCAGCAGCGTGAAGGAATCGCTGTGGTCGAGAGGTACAGGGGTTTCGGGGTAGTGCTGCTGCAGCCGCTCCATGATTAGGGCGGCACGCTCCTGCCTCTTCAAGATTGCGCTATGCCAAAGGTGAAGCCCAGTTTGTAGGCTCGCCCCAACGCAGGTGGGCCATGGGCAGCAGCTTCGGAGATCTCTTTCGGATCAGCACCTTCGGCGAATCCCATGGCGGCGGGGTTGGCGTAATCATCGACGGCTGTCCGCCCAGATTGGAGCTGGATCTAGAAGCGATTCAGGCCGAACTCGACCGCCGCAAGCCAGGGCAGAGCAAGATCACCACCCCCCGCAAGGAGGATGACCAGGTCGAAATTCTCAGTGGCCTGCTCGATGGCGTGACCCTCGGCACACCGATCGCGATGGTGGTGCGCAACAAGGATCAGCGACCACAGGACTACAGAGAAATGGAAGTGGCCTTCCGTCCCTCCCACGCCGATGCCACCTACCAAGCGAAGTACGGCATACAAGCCCGCAGCGGCGGCGGCCGGGCTTCTGCCCGCGAAACCATCGGCCGAGTAGCTGCCGGGGCTATCGCCAAACAGCTCCTGGCCAAGGCCCACGGCACCGAAGTGATCGCCTGGGTGGAGCGCATCCACAACCTTGAGGCTTCGATCGACCCAGGACAGGTGAACCTGGCGGCCGTGGAAGCAAATATCGTGCGCTGCCCCGACCAAGCAATGGCAGCCCAGATGATCGAGCGCATCGAGGCAATCGGCCGGGAGGGCGATTCCTGCGGCGGCGTGATCACCTGCCTGGTGCGCCAGGCGCCAATAGGCCTTGGCATGCCCGTATTTGACAAACTCGAAGCTGACCTGGCCAAGGCGGTGATGTCGCTGCCGGCCACCAAGGGGTTTGAAATCGGCTCGGGCTTCGCAGGCACCCTACTCAAGGGCAGCGAGCACAACGATGCCTTCCTACCCACAAGCGATGGCTCCCTGCACACAGCCACCAACAATTCCGGTGGTATCCAGGGGGGCATCAGCAACGGCGAGCAAATCGTGATTCGGGTGGCCTTCAAGCCCACCGCCACGATCCGCAAGGCCCAGCAGACGATCAATGACCGTGGCGAAGCCACCACCCTGGAGGCCAAAGGCAGGCACGACCCTTGTGTACTGCCTCGCGCCGTGCCGATGGTGGAGGCGATGGTGGCCTTAGTGCTCGCCGATCACTTGCTACGCCAAAAGGGCCAGTGCGGCCTTTGGTAACTAGGTCCTCAGGCGCTCGACAAGCCTGGCCAACGCCTCCCAATCGGCGGGGTTAACAAGGGATCCACCCAAGGCGACCGCATCTACTCCCGCAGCCAACCAGGGCTCCACATCAGCAGGGCCAAGTCCACCTGCCGCAATGCAAAAGGGCAAGCCATCAGCGCCAGCCAGAGGAGCTGCGAGTCGTTGCCAATAGGAGCGACCCAGCGCAGCGGCGGGAAAGAGCTTGACGATGGAGCATCCCCACAAATGCGCTAGGTGCACCTCTGATGGAGACATCACACCTGGCACAAACTGCAAACGCAGAGCCATTGCAGCCTCAATCAAGTCACGATCAAGCACCGGTGAAACCGCATAGCCCAGGCCAGCAGCAGCAGCAGCTTTAAGGCCAGCTAAGTCAACTACCGAAGCCGCACCCAAGCGCAAATGCGCGAAGCGCTGACGAAGCTCAATCGCCTGGGCAACCCAACGGGGATGGCTGCTCCAAGCAAGCTCTACATGCTGAACACCCAGCTCCTGCAAACGCTCTAAACAGGGCAGCAGCTCAAGCAGGTCATAAGCACGAAGCACCACCAGCAAAGGCTGGCGGTGCAAAGCGGCTAGGAGCGTTGGAGTTTCAGACGTATTCCGCCACCTTCACGTCGCTGCGGATCAGCAGCTCCTGCAGGTCATCAGCGTCGACTGTTTCCTTCTCTACCAACATCTCGGCGAGCTCATCAAGGACCGAACGATTGTCGACGAGAACGCAAGTGGCACGCTTATAGGCCACCGCCACCAGCTCGCTGACTTCCTCGTCGATTGCCGCAGCGGTGTCTTCAGAGAAATCACGCTCTGCAGCGATATCACGGCCCAGGAACATGCCCCCCTGGCTGCGACCCAAGGCCACTGGGCCGAGGCGATCGCTCATGCCGAATCGGGTAACCATCTGACGGGCAACGCGGGCTACCTGTTGGAGGTCGTTTGAGGCGCCGGTGGTGACTTCGTCTTCTCCGTAGACGATCTCTTCGGCAACCCGACCACCAAGGGCAACTGCCATCTGGTTCTGCAGATAGGCGCGGGAATAGAGACCTGATTCCATCCGCTCTTCAGAGGGGGTGAAGAAGGTGAGGCCGCCTGCATTACCCCGAGGAATGATCGAAATCTTCTGCACCGGGTCGTAATCGGGCATCAGGGCACCGACCAGGGCGTGGCCAGCTTCGTGATAAGCAACAAGCCGCTTGCGCTTCTCGCTCATCACCCGATCCTTCTTCTCGGGGCCAGCCATGACGCGCTCGATGGCGTCATTGACCTCGTCCATGGCCACTTCAGTGAGCTGACGGCGGGCAGCGAGAATCGCAGCCTCATTGAGGAGGTTTGCCAAGTCAGCGCCGGTGTAGCCGGGGGTGCGGCGAGCAATCTTGTCGAGGTCGACATCCTTCGCCAAGGTTTTGCCTCGGGCGTGGACGCCGAGAATCTGCAGGCGGCCGGCATAGTCGGGACGATCTACAACCACCTGGCGGTCAAAACGACCCGGGCGCATCAAAGCGGCATCCAGCACATCTGGGCGGTTGGTTGCAGCCACAATGATGATGCCGGTATTGCCCTCAAAACCGTCCATCTCAGTAAGGAGCTGATTGAGGGTCTGCTCGCGCTCATCGTTACCTCCGCCGAGTCCGGCACCACGCTGGCGGCCTACGGCGTCGATTTCGTCGATGAAAACGATGCAAGGGGCACTCTTTTTGGCCTGCTCAAAAAGATCACGCACCCGGCTGGCGCCAACGCCAACAAACATCTCGACAAATTCCGAACCGGAAATCGAAAAGAAGGGCACACCGGCCTCACCTGCCACAGCCTTGGCAAGCAGGGTTTTTCCTGTTCCTGGAGGTCCTACCAGAAGCACCCCTTTAGGAATTTTGGCGCCAACCGCGGTGAAGCGATCTGGGTTCTTGAGAAAGTCAACGACTTCAGTGAGCTCGAGCTTTGCTCCCTCAATACCGGCCACATCGCCAAAAGTCACCTGGGTTTGGGGCTCCATTTGAAGCCGCGCCTTGCTCTTACCGAAATTCATTGCCTGATTGCCACCACCACCCTGGGCGCGACGCAACAGGAAAAACAGGCCACCAAGGAGAAGTAGCGGGAAAATCAGACTGCCAACGGCCTGCTGCCATGCAGCGGGCTCGCGGCTGGGCTGGACCGCGATATCGACGTTGTGGTCGGTGAGCAGCTTGAGCAGGTCCTTGTCAGGAGCAAGGTTGACGACCGCACGGCGTCCGTCGTTTTCGACCACCTGGGCCGTGCCCCGGTCTGGGGAAATCAGCACCCGGGAAACTTCGTTGTCCTGAACGGCCTCTACGAAGTCGCTGTAGCGGAGGGTGCGCGGCGCATTGGCCGGGTCGGGCCTGTCGAGGAAAGCCGTACCCACGGCGATCATCACGATCACCAAAAGGACATAGAGCCCCGCGTTGCGCCAGCGCTTCTTCAAGAACCTTGCCTCAGCTGAGAAGTCAGTTACGGAATGTTAACCGGCTGCGGCCCGCAGCACTTCAACCACACTACGGAAGGCGAACCACTCTGGGATTTCTTCGCCACCACGCAGCATCTGACGGAATTGGGTGCCGCTGAGCTTGCGGATATGCAGCCCCCTGGCCTCGGCATGTTCAGCGGTCACATAGCCCTCCTCCTCCGTGTAAACGAGGTTGAGCGAGGGCACGGTCTCCATCCCGAGCTCTGCAGCGTTGTCGCGGGCAAAATCTTGGGCTTGGTAGGGGCCGTAGAAGTCTTCGCCGCTGAGGGAGCTTTTACAGCCGGCCATGTCGCGGCCAATGATGAAGTGGGTGCAGCCGTAGTTCTTGCGGATGATCATGTGCTGCAGAGCCTCCCGCGGGCCGGCCATGTGCATCGAATAAGGCAAGTAGGCCCAGCGAATTCGGGCGTTATTAACCTCGGCCGCCAGCCGCTCGTAGGTCTGGAAGCGCACCTCGCCGGCAATGTCGTCGTCCTGGGTGGGGCCGCAGGTGGGGTGCACCAGCACCACACCCTGCTCACTGACGTTGGCCGCGCCCAATGCCCGGGTAAACAGCTCGTAGTGGGCGCGGTGAATGGGGTTGCGGCACTGGAAAGCCACCACGCTCTGGCCAGCGGGGAGGGTGGCGCGCACTTCAGCGGGCGTTTTGCAAGGGAACACCCGGCTGGGCAGCTCCAGGCCCTGAATACTGCCGCCGAGGTAGATGCGACCCCGCTCGGTGGCGATCATCTTCACCGCCGGATGCTCAATTGAGGTGGTGCCATAGCAGCCCTGAGCCTCACGCGCCTTGTCAGGCTCCCAACGACTCTCCACCGTCATCACTGCCAGCTCCTGACCGCGATAGGTGAGCAGCAGCTGGTCGCCGATAGCAATCGAAGCGTCGTCGGTGTCGAAGACGATCGGCAGGCCAAACAACAGGCCACTGGTGGTGCGGTGGCCCGCCACCACGGCTTCATAGTCCTGCTGATGCATGAAGCCACGCAGGGGAGAGAAGCCTCCCACCACCAGCAACTCAACGTCGCAGGCATTGCGATCGCTGCACTCGATCCTGCGGCTCACCCCAGCGAGCAGCGACTCGCGCTCAGCCGCAGGCACTGCCAAATTCACCAAGGACCCACCGTGAGGAGCGATCAAGCCAGCGGATTCAGCGGCGGTCATGGAGGCCAACTCAGGAAGGGGTGGATTCTCCCAGACCGGGGGAGTCGAGGCTCAAGTGCCAATAAAAAGACCCAGGACCCAATAAAAAAGGCCCCGATGGGGCCTTAAAGAGTCAGTCAAGAACTGCGAGCTAGCGCCCAGGGGTCAAATCTGCTCTAGGCGGCCATAGAGCTGGCCGACGATCTTGACATCGACAACCGCCTTGGTGCCCATGTCGGAGTCGGAAGGCTGGATTGCAGTAAACACGCCTGCAAACTCGCCAGTACTGGGATCGACTTTGGTAATTGAGAAGTTCATAGTGCCGGAGCCATCCACATAGCGCTTCACGGTTTCGCCAGTGAACTCATCTCCAGCAGGAACCAGGCCGACAGCGCTGCTGTAGCCGGTTGTTAGACCACGACCTTTGGGGTCGAGGAAGTTGCTGGTGCGGTAGCTGGGAGCCCGGTAAGGGCCTTCAAAGTCGGTGCTGGTGGTCAGAGCTGAACCATCAGCCGTGGCCAACAACTCCTTGCTGGAGAAGGTGAAGGGCACTTCCTCACCACCGGGCAGCAGCACGGTGATCGGCTGGAAGTCGATGCCGCCGAGCTCCTTGAAGCTAAGGCCATCGGCAGTAACGGCCAGATCGCCGTAAACCTGATCAAGGCTGGAGGTGAAACGGGTAAGAATTTTGCCAGCAACAAACTGTGCCTCCTGGCGCTTGTTAGCTGGCTCACCCTTCACATACACCTCGGCGGGGTGCATGCAAATTTCTCGGAGCTGGTATTTAACGGAGGAATCGAGGGAGATCGAGCCGCGGGCCGATTCCGGCAGGGTCGGACAGTCGTTCGCCAAACCGGTGTTGTGGATGTCTTCGTAGGTGAGATTGGCGCGATCCACGGCCTTGGCACCACCGCTGCACGCGGTCACCAGGGTCAGGCACAGCGCCAGCACAAGAGCCAGCAGAGGACGAAAACTCATGGGGAAACGCCGCAGAGACGGTGGATGGGAACTGGGCTGTCGCCGATCCTACCGGTGCAAATCTGCTATTCCCCGTACGATGTCGCGGCTCTCAACAACCTGTATGCGAGAGCCAGACGCGAGCGCAAAGCAAGACCAGTCATGAGCCTCACCCCATCCCAGCAAGGCCGTCTTACCAACCAGCTGCAGCAACTAAACGAGCTGGCAACTGAACTCGAAGGCCAGCCTGAAGACCTGCTGACCCTGCTGCGCCAGCTCGAGCAGCTGCATCGCTCGGTCCAAGACGGTCCATTCCGGGGCAGCCTTCCAGCCGACCGCAGCCAGCTGTTCAGCCTGCTGCAAAGCGTCGAGCGCAGTGGGGGCTGGCCCTACATCCCGAGGTTGCAACTGCGCACCTTCATGGATCTGCTCCAGCACGAAGCTGCTGCAGACGAGACCCTGCCCGCCGAAGATACTCTGGTGGCTTAGGGCCTCAGGGCGGTAAGCAACTGCTGGGCAATCGCCAGCTTTGAGCCTGGCTCGATGCGTTGCTCACCGCCCTGCCCTCCCAGCAGCCAACCGTGGTTGCTGTTCACGCCAAAGCCCGCATCGGCTTGATCTATCGGGTTCGCGAACAGCAGGTCGCAGCCTTTACGGGCCCACTTGGCACGGGCCTGAGCCAATACATCGCCCGATTGGGCCGCGAAACCCAAAATCCGCTGACCGGGGTGCCGGCGGCTCACCAGGCCAGCCAAAAGATCGGGCACCGGCTGCCAGCCGGAGGCGAGCTCAACGGAAAGCTCCTCTTTGGTCAATTTGTGCGGGAGCGGTTGCTGGCGGCGGTGGTCGGCCACAGCCGCCGCCATGGCAATGGCATCGGCACAAGGCTGAAGACGCACCAAGGCCCGCTCCATATCGGCCGCCGTCTGGACAGGCACACAAGCCAAGCCCTCCAGCAACTGGGAATCCACGGTCAACGGACCATGCACCAAAGTCACCTCCGCCCCACGCAGCCGGGCTGCCTGGGCTAGCAGCACGCCCATCAGCCCGGAGCTGGGGTTGGTGAGAAAGCGGGCCGGATCCAGTGGTTCGCGGGTAGGGCCGGCAGTGACCAAAAGCCGCAAGCCAGCCCAGTCCCGCTGCCAACCCCACAGCTGCAGACACTGCAAGGCCAGTAGGAGCTGTTGCGGCTCAGCCATGCGGCCGTCCCCCTGCCGGTCGCAGGCCAACAAACCCGCGGTAGGTCCCAGGGGCAACACCCGCTCAAAGCCCTGTAGCAGCTCCCAGTTGCGGCGCACTCCCGGGGAGATCCACATTGAAGTGTTCATGGCCGCAGCAGCCAGCACCGGCGCCTCGGTTGCCAACAGGGTGCTGGCCAACAGGCTGTCAGCCAACCCATGCACCCAACGACCCAGGCTGGTGGCACTCAAGGGCGCCACCAAGACCAACTCAGACCACTCCGCCAGCTCCACATGCAGCGGCCTGGCAGCGCGATGACTCCACTGATCCGCATCGAGGTTGCAGGGATTGCGGCTGAGGCTGGCAAGGGCAACCGGACTTACCAGTTGGGCCGCCGACGGCGTAACCAGGCAACGCACCTCGGCGCCGCACTGGACTAGGGAGCTCACCACCAGAGGCAGCTTGACCGCAGCGATGCTGCCGCTGATACCCACCAATACGCGGCGACCCGCCAGCGGGTGCACCAAGGGGTCAGCAGCAGCAGCCGAATCAGTCCTCATCAAAGGGTTCCTGGTCCACCAGATGCACGTAGGGCCGAGCCAACTCCGGTTGGTGGATCGCCAGGGCACGCATCAGGTGCCAATCGGCTAAGCCGTCAAAGGCACTGGGGTAGTCGTCTTCCTCCAGTCGACGGGCGAGCTCCGCGATCGAAGCTTCATCGAAAGCGGCGAGCCGTTCGGGGGTGATCGACGCGTTCATGGAAGTTGCTGGGGAGGTGGGGTCGGGGATAATGGGGTCTAGGGACAAGAGAGCCCTAAGCCGGGGATTTAGCTCAGCTGGTAGAGCGCTGCGATCGCACCGCAGAGGTCAGGGGTTCGAGTCCCCTATTCTCCATTAATACTCAAAGAAGTGCTGCTGGTCAGCCCTATGGATTGGCATCCAGACGCCGAAGCCAAACTTAAGGAAGTGCCCTTTTTTGTACGTCCAACGGTGCGACGCCGCATCGAATCCATGGCCCAGGAGGCCGGTCTTAGCGCCATCGATGCCCCCTTCTACGAGCAGGCCAAGGCAAGGTTTGGCCAGAAGTGAACCGGCGATGCGGTAAAAGGGTGCATTATTAGAACACCCATAGATGTCGCAGTCGAAACGCGAACAGGTGGTTAGCCACCTGCGGTACATCCGCCAGGAGCTCCGAGAAATGCACCAGGGTGTCATGGACGACGGCTTACTTCCAGAAGCCGGCGAGGTACGTGGGGTTATGGCCCAGATGGAAGCTCTACTGGAGCTCCTAGAGGGCAAATCCTCACGCAAGAAGGACAGCGACGGCTGAGACCCAGATCGGGAAGCCCCTGGAGGACGTCAAGCCCCTTGGGACGCTCTGGCAAACGTCTGCGGGCAGTTGATCATTGGCCAGCCAGGCGCTTTGGTTGCTCAGTCCCCATCACCCAGCCCGGGCCATTGGCCTCGGGCTTTTTTATTGGAATCCCCTATATGTAGCGCCAAAAGGCTGCGCACACGCCAGAGATGGTGTAGACAGGCAATGGCAGGGCTCGGGCCGGGTGATGGGGATCACCGCCTTCAGCATCCCTGCCTCCCCTTTTGGCCCTCGCTGATAACCCTTCAGCCGTGATGGCCTCACCTCCCGGAAGTCGTTATCAACAGACCGGCTTTCAGGAACGGGTTGCCCAAGCTCGGGCGGCCCTAGAGAGTTGGGCAGCCAATCCCTGGCGGCGACTAGCGCTGTTGTTGATCGTTTTGCTGATCAGCTTCAGCATTGGCGGAGCCGTCGGCTCGATCACTGGCACCCTGGCCAAGCTCGACCCGGTGGGGGCACTGATCTGCGTGGCCGCCATCGAGCTAGCCATTCGCGCCAGGGGCCCGCTGATACGTCGTGGTGGCGATGCACTCGTGCTGCAATTGCTCGATATGGCACGAATCGGCTTGCTCTACGGCTTGCTGCTTGACGGCTTCAAGTTGCTCTGATGCAACTGCTGCAAAGCTTTTCAAGCCAGCGGTTCTGCCGCGGCCAGGAGATAGAGCAGGGCCATGCGCACAGGGATGCCATTGCGCACCTGCTCCTCCACCAGTGAAACGGCGGGATCGTCGAGCACATCTCCCGCCAGCTCCACGCCCCGATTCACCGGGCCCGGATGCAGCAGGGGCACGGACGGGCCGCAGGGGGCTAGGCGCGCTCGGGTGATGCCGAATTGCCGGTGATAGGTGTCGAGGCTGGTGAGCAGGTGCTGATGCATGCGCTCCTTCTGAAGTCTCAGAGTCATCACCGCATCGGCCCCCGCCAGGGCCTGCTCCAGGCTGCGCTCAATCCGCACCGGGCCCCGCGCCGCCACCGGATCGGCCGCCTGGCCTGGCGGTGGTGCCGCCACAAAGTCGGCGAAGGCGGCGGGCAGCAAGGTGGGCGGGCCGCAGAGCACCACCTCGGCGCCGCAGGCGGTGAGGGCCCAGAGGTTGGAGCGGGCCACGCGGGAGTGGAGCACATCACCGACGATCACAATGCGCTTCCCCCTCAGGGCCGCGGGCGTGGGGGCTTCAGGGGCGAAGTGGCGCGCCAAGGTGAACAAATCCAGCAATCCCTGGCTGGGATGGCTGTGCAGGCCATCGCCGGCATTCAGCACCGCGACCCGCTCACCGGCACGGTCGAGCTCGGCCGCCAGGCTCTGGGGCACCCCGGCGCAGCGATGACGCACCACCAGCACATTGGCGCCCATGGCCACGTAGGTGCGGGCCGTATCGAGCAGGCTCTCGCCCTTGCTGAGGGAGCTGGAGGAGGGAGAAAAACTCTGCACATCGGCAGAGAGCCGCTTAGCAGCCAGCTCAAAACTGCTGCGAGTGCGGGTGCTTGGTTCAAAGAAAAGGCTGGTCATCAACCGCCCCTGCAGGGCGGGCAACTTGCGGGCTCCAGCCACCGGCAGGGCCCGGAAACGCTGGGCCAGCGTGAGCACGGTGGTGAAATCATCCAGCGAAAAGGCCGCCAGATCCAGCACGTGGCGGTGGCTCCAGCTGCTCAAGGGGTGCGGCGACTCACAGGCTCAGGGTAGAGGCTGACGCCAGCGTCGCCTGAAGGACAACCTTGTTACTTTTGAATGATGGGCGATCACCTGAAGATGAGACCAGCGCAACCTGCAGCCAGCCCGACATACCGCAGCTTTGGCCTGCTGAAAACAACCATGCCACCGGTGTCAAGCGACTTCGATCCGGCCACGTTGCTGCAGCGATAGATCTGCAACCGCCCCCGGGTGATCACACCTGCCAGATGTCCTGCAGTTCGATCCGCAACCCCGGCAGAAGCTGGCCGCCATCCAGCTGGGTGGCAGCCTCAATGCGGTACGGCTCACCTGCCACCGGCCAGACCTCTACAGACCGCTCCTCAGGGATCAGCAACCAGCCCAGCTGGGCCCCGTTGGCCTGGTAAGCCGCCATCTTCTGGCGGAGGGCGGCAACAGCGCGGGGGCCTTGATCACTGGGGCTGGCGAGTTCCACCACCACATCTGGACAAAGGGGTGGAAAGCTTCGGCGCTGCTGAGGGGTGAGGACCTGCCAGCGCTCCAGACGCACTAGGGAGGCATCGGGGCTAAGCACGGCGCCGTCAGGCAGTCGAAAGCCGGTGGAACTGTCGAAGACCTGCCAGCCGCCGAGCTGATCGGCCCAGGCCAGAAAGCGCATCAACAGGCGACTGTTGCGGGCGCCGGTTTCCCCGCCGGTTGGAGTCATGTGGATCAGGTTCCCAGCAGCGTCGAGCTCGAGCACCGCATCTGGATTGGCGGCACAGACGGCAGCGAATTGCTCCGGGCTGAGGCAAAGATCAGAAGGCAGCTGCAGAGGCGCCAGAGCATCGGCCCGTGGTGCTGGAGGAGCAATGGTCATGGCCCCAACAGGAATATCAACTCATCGTAGGGGGGGCTGGCGATCACCCTTGGCCCGCTTGCTGACGCTGCGGCTGGCCCGCCAATACCAGCGCCAGGGAATGTCCTGCCCCTGGCTGATGCCGATGCGGCTGGCCTGCATCAAGTCGGCAGCGTCCAAACCGGCCAGCTCGAATGGCCGCCGGGCGATCCACAACCCCCGATCGGGATGCACCAGCTGGGCGTCGTGGGAGCGATTGATGCCAAAGCAGCGAGCCAATAGGGCGGGACCCGCCGCCAGCCGCTCCGGCTCACCAGGAATGGCCACGGCGCGCAGCAGCACCCCATTGGCCCAGTCGGAGCGGCCTGTCACCACGTTGACGCAGTGGTGAATGCCATAGCTCACATAGACATAAAACCGTCCAGGCTCGCCAAACAGGGTTTCGTTGCTGGGGGAGAGGCGGCGATGCCCGTGGCAGGCGGGCTCGCTCTGGCAATACGCCTCCGTTTCCACAATCACGCCCCACAGCAACTCGCCATCCGCTTGGCGTTTCACCAGCAGGCAGCCAATGAGCTCGGGGGCGACCTGCTCGGCGGGGCGGGCGAAGAAGGCTTGGGGGAGGTGCTGGGAGGTCGTGGTGGCTATTGGAATGGCTAGGGTGAGGGCGCTGATGCCATCCTGCTGCCAACCAAATAACTGACCTAAAAACCCAGGTGCTGAAGCAGTTTGCAGCAATGTGGAGGCAATATTTTTAAGATTTTCCTTGATGCAGCGCTCTATCCGTCTCAGCCTGTCGCTGGCGGGCACTGCTGCACTGGCACTGGCATCACTGCCTCTTGCCATCAGACCTGCAGGGGCTCAGGAGGCGCCCGCAGCAGTTGCAGAGCCAAAGGCTGAAACCACTGAGGCAGCAGACCTTGGCGTGATGGGCGTCAACCTCAGGGATGCCGTCAAATTCAACTACGGCTTTCAAGGGGCACTGCAAGGTGCTGGCACCCCTAATCAGGCAGGCATTGGCGCCTTCATTCCACTCCACGTCGGCAGCAGCAGCGTTGCCTTTGTGGATGTGCTGGTAAATGCCAACTTTAGCGACTACAGCGGTTACAGCAGCATCATTAATACTGACGTTTCAGGCACCACCTTCTCCACATCCACACGCCTGGGTTACCGCTGGCTCAATGGCAACCGCTCCTGGATGTATGGCGTCAATGCGGGTTATGACAGCCGACCAATGGCAACAGGTGGCACTGATACAGGTGTTGCGGTAACGGGCTCTCAAACGGTCTTCTTTCAGCAGTTGGCAGCAGGGCTAGAAGCCGTCTCCAATACTTGGAACTTCAATGCCTATGCACTTGTGCCAGTTGGTGATTTAGAGCAGCAGCTTAATAGTGTTTATCAAGGCGGTGCCTTGAACACTTACGGATTAGACATTGGATATAGCATTACACCCCAGCTTAAAGCATCTATTGGCTATTACCATCAAGACAGGTCAGAAGAAGAAGTTGATGGCTCTGGCGTGAGAGGCAGGCTTGCCTACAACCTCACCAATGGTCTCACCGTCGGCGCCAATCTCTCCTACGACCAGGCATTTGAGACGAGAGTTTCAGCAGACCTTAAATATCGCTTTGGTGCCAATGGCTACGGTGCACCAAGCATTAGAAAGCAGCAGCCTGTGGTAATGCCTGTTATTCAGGCACTATCAACAACGCCAGCCAACAGGGATGTGCGGGTGCACGACGAGGTGTGTTATGGGTATGGGCGCCCGTATTACTGGTGTTTTTAACTGGCTGGTGTGACTGCTGTGATCTCTGGGTGTCTGCTGGGGCGTACTGTGGTTGCACCTCTGGCTGAATCGATGCGAAATTTAAGACTATTACCCTAAACCCGCCAAGCCCCTGCCACCACAGGGGCTTTTTAATTCTTCAATCAAGCCAAAAGCACCTAAAAGCACTTCCAATACCTGGCACCCTCACCCACCTCTGCATCCAATCTTGAGGCGCTTTCCCCTCCAATACAAATCCCATATATTTCCACCCACAGCAAAGCCAGTCATCTCCATATTCCACCTCTACTGATACATCTATTCCCCCAACACAACTACCAAATACTTCGCTCCCTATCGCCATCACGGATGCCGTTGGCTCTTCTAAATCTCACCGCTATTTGATGCCAGTCATCAGGGATTTGATTGAGGCGTCAATCAAAGGCAAACGGCAGTAACTGCTGACCTGGTGATATTCGCTTGCTCTTGCTTCTACCTTTCTCAACCAATCGCTTCAGCATCCTTGAGCCCCAGTGGCACTTGGGTGCTCCTTTGGAATGATGGCGATACTGCTGGCAGAAACGCTCATAACGCTTGGAGCATCCCTTCAGCGTTGGTGCCAGGGTTAGAAAACTTGGGTGCCATTCACTGATGCCATCACTCTCCAATCTGCCGTAGTACCCGTAGTTGGAATAGGGGTCATAAAATCCTTTCCTTATCCCTGCCGCTTTGGGATTGGCGTGGATATACCTGAGTGTATTCAGCACCCGTCTGTGGTCTGGTCTTTGGGGGCAATCGCAGTGGCGTAATACCTTGCCTCCCAGAAGTGCCCGCAACGCCCAGCAAGGCGGTTGAGTGCCATCGCTGAATACCAACCAATCCAGTGCATCAAGCGGGGGAGTTGAGAGGCATCATCAGGTCTGATGAGGAGGTGCAGGTGATTTGCCATCAGACACACCGCATAAAGCTTGTGAGGGATTTTGGCTTGTGCCCTGGCGAGCACTGCCAGCAACACATCCCGTCTCAATCCTTTAGCAATCAAAAACTGACGGCTATTGCACCTCAGCGTGATGTGAAACGAATAACCCTGCGGCAGATGGCGGGGTGAGCGGGGCATTTGGAATGCGAGGGCATATTGTCTTTCACTTTGCTGCTCTACCTTTTGGTGTCTTCTGGTATTCAGTTTGGATTTGACTGATGAGAAGACCCTGAAGGTCTCTATAAGCCTTATTGACCTTCCCCACCTCAAGGAGCATCGCTGCCTCCACATCAGGCAGCCGAATGGTGATGGTCTTCATTTGGCTGCCTCCAATCGCTCCAACTTCTCAGCAATCGCTTCTCTACAGAATGCTGAGATATTCAGGCAGCGGCTTCTCTTCAGCAGGAGCAGTGCTTGATGGAGCTGTTGGGCGTCGCCTTCTGGGTAGGTGATGGTGAGTTGATTTCTTCTCATTTCTTTTGGGGTGATAGGTCGCTGTTGAATGGGTCAAGGGCAATCAGCTCCAGGCTGGTCTGTTTTCCCAAATAACTGCTGATGCGGCTGTAGTCGGGCACTTCTGGGTTGATGCGTTGAATATCAACCGATTTCCATTTAGACAACGCTTTGACCTTATGGGGCAATCGCTTGTGAAACAGGGTTTCCATCTCATATTGGGTATTTAGGCTCGCTGGCAGCTTTTCTGTGATTAGGTGCGTATGAAACTGACCCGTGCCCTGGTGGCTGGTTTCGTGGAAAAACAGCATCTTGGGGTAGGGGTATTCACCAGCACCTTTGATGGTCTTGTCACGGGATTGAAAGATAATGCGGTGGAGTTTTCGCTTGAGGTCGGTAACATCTTGGAGCAATTCATCTTCCTTGCTGTGGTGGTCTCGGTAGTGAAAACTGATGAGCCACCAAGCATTGATGTCGTTGAGTTGGTCGTGGATGAGGCGTTTGATATTCCTTTTCAGCCGTTGGGCTTGTTGGCGGTCTTGTTGTTGTATTTGGGCTTGTATTGAGGTCATTTGAGTTTCTCCTGTTTCTTCTCACGCAGAAGCACTGGCACACCCTTCGGCATCCAGCACTTCTCTTCTGTTAGTTGCTCGCAGCTGTCGCTTCTCAATCCACCGAGTAAGCACTACGGGCAGTGATTATTTATGCGAGTTGCTGTTTTTACAGGGTCTGCTTGTGTGGATTTGCTAACACGTCAACATCTGCAGGCAAAGCCAACAAAAGCGACACTTCACGCAAGCTTGTTTTTATTACTATTTTCCTGTTGCATCACACAGCTACGCACCCACTTTTATAGCTTGGAAATAAGCATCCTTTTTGGTTTTCCGATTCAGGCTGTCTGCCAACTCGGCATCTTCAATCTGCCCGTTGGCTTGGCGTAAGTATCCAGCAGCATCTTGGTGGAGTGCCCTGCCGCCGCTGCCAAATCAGCTGGTGAGTTTCCCATCGCCAAGGCGTGACTGAGAAAGGAATGCCGCTGGGCGTAAAGGCGACGGGGCTTCAATCCACAACGCTCCAAGCTGCGGTGCCACACACGACCCACCAGATGGTCGTAGATATTCGTGTGACTGGTGGGCGTGACAAAGACCAGCCCGTAAGGGTCATAAACACCCAGCTGCTTCATCTGCTGCTGGTGCTTCTTGAGGGTTTCCAGCACCTGGGGCGTCAGGGGCACCACACGCTCTTTCCCTGTCTTAGTGGGCGCCCAACTGTGCTGACCTGAGTTGTAGCCATCACGCCGCAAGCTCTTGCTTATCAGCACTTCCCCATCGACCCACCTCAGGCAATCCCAGGTCAAACCCCTGATTTCACCATTCCTCATCCCTGTGCTGAGCCACAGCAGAAACAGTGGGTAATACCAGGGCTCTTTGCTCTCCAAATCACTCAGCACCATTTGGATTTCTTCCACGCTCAGCACATCACTCAACACAGAGCGCCGCTGCCACTTCAGCGTGTGGGAAAACAGGTGGCGATTTCCACCGCAGCACTGGCGGTAGTGGGTCATCAACCCAGCGATGGTGCTATCACCCAATCCCTCTGCCCGTAACCACCCCAGAAACCCTTCTGCGTCACTGCGGTTACGGATAGGAAGCCCATACCTCTGGAGCAGCTTGTAGGCGTGGATGGCGGCTGCCTGGCGTTTGGTCTCTGCCCGCACCCTCAACGCCTCCAGCAGACCCACCTCCTTGCCGCCTATGAGGGGTTGGTATGCCATCAGGCTTCTATCAAAAGTGCCCTGGCAGTAGTCGCTCCAGATTTGGGCGGCGATGGCGTGGGCTTTGGCTACTGCCACAGGGTCACTCCAGCGACCCAGGCGGTTGATAAACGCATCCCTCCCATCAATCCGCACCCGCACCTGGAGGCTGCCGTTGTTATTTCGTAGAGAAGGTGGTTTCTTCACTGGGCGGTGCTGCTGCTGACGCCAGGGCTACGGCTTCAACACTGACAAAGCCAAGCCAGCCAACTCGGCTTGTAGCTCTTCGTAGCCCTGGGGGTCTCTGGGAGAAAAATCTGGGAGTTTTTGGGGCAGTGGCTTGGAGATTGGCTGGGAGACCCCTTGGCAGCACTGAAACTTCAAGCCCAGCCTGAGCTCCTTGAAGTCACGGCTCGCTTGACGCAGTGGTGGATGCCATAGCTCACATACACATAAAACCGCCCAGGCTCACCAAACAGGGTTTCGTTGCTGGGGAAGCGGCGGCGATAGCCGTGGCAGGCGGGGTCGGATTGGCAATACGCCTCCGTTTCCACAATCACGCCCCTCAGCAGCTCGCCTGAGACTTGGCGTTTCACCAGCAGGCAGCCAATGAGCTCGGGGGCGACCTGCTCGGCGGGGCGGGCGAAGAAAGCCTTCGGCAATGGATTCACCACAAGTTCGAGGTGTTGCTCGCCACTGGGAGCAGCCGCCAGCAAACTGAAGTCCTTAAGTGTCAAAACCCTGGTCCGCCATGCACACCACCGGTTTCTCCCTCGCCACTGTGCTCATCTTTGGCAGCGGCCTTTTTGTACTGGCCACCCTGTTTTTTGGCACCAAAGGTGGCTACTACGACAGCGACGACTACGACGGCAACGGCACCGCTCACTGACCCTGACTAGGCAGCCTCTCAGCCTCAGGGCAGTCTTCGGAGGTGATCACGTCATCGGGACTGCCGCTGCGGCAGACGTAGGCCAGCCTGGTGCTGACGGCCCCGATCGAATCGAGTCGCACGCTCTCCTCCCAGCTGTGGGTTTCGTCGTCGTCTTCAGCGTCGTAGCGCAGGGTGACGAGATCCCCCTCGACCTCAACCACCGTGGCCGCCTCAATCCAGCGCTGCTGGTCACGCAAAAACACCCACACCGGGCGCTGTTCGGCACAAAACTGATAAAGCTTGCGGTGCAGCATGGGCCGAGGCACTGCTGGCCTTCAAACATTAGCCAGTCTCCAGGCTCTACCTGCTGTTCACCATGATCCAATCCGCCAGCTCCAATGACGCCATTCGCCTGCAACTGCGTAGCTGGCCTGAGGTGGAGACCTATCTGGAAAATTGCAAGGGCGTGATCGTGCCCCTGGGCTCCACCGAGCAGCACGGCCCCACCGGCGCCATCGGCACCGATGCGCTCACGGCCGAGGCCGTGGCCCTGGAAGTGGGCCGCCGCACCGGCGTGCTGGTGACTCCGGCCCAGGCGTTCGGCATGGCCGAGCACCACTTGGGCTTTGCTGGCACCGTGAGCCTGCAACCCTCCACCCTGCTAGCCGTTCTGCACGACGTGGTGCTGTCACTTGCACGCCACGGCTTCGAGCGCATCTACGTAATCAACGGCCATGGCGGCAACATCGCCACCAGCAAGGCCGCTTTCGCCCAGGCCTATGCCACCGCCGCCGATCGGGGCCTGGCGGTGGCGCCGCGGCTGCGCTGCAAGCTGGCCAATTGGTTCATGGCTGGCCCGGTAATGCAGGAGGCGCGCAGCCTTTATGGCGCGGAAGAAGGTCACCACGCCACCCCCAGCGAAATAGCCCTCACATTGCACCTGGAGCCCAGCCTCCAGACCAAGCAGAGGCCCCTGCCTGATCCAGCCCCGGCCGGCCCCATCCACGGCCCCGAAGATTTCCGCCGCCGCCATCCGGATGGCCGCATGGGCTCAAACCCCTACCTGGCCCAGGCCAGCCATGGCGAGCGCTTCTTGGAGCTGGCCGCCACCGCCCTTGCCTCAGACCTGGAAGCCTTTCTGACCTGAGCGCTAGCGTCGGCATATCTGGTAAATCCCGATGAGCAAGATCACCGCAGACGACGTGCGCAAGGTGGCCAAGCTGGCCCGCCTAGACCTGCCGGAGGCCAAGATCGCCACTTACACCGGCCAGCTCGAGCGCATCCTCGACTACGTAGCCCACCTTGAAACAGTAGACACGGAAGGAGTAGCAGCCACCACTCGAGCGGTGGAAGTAGTAAACGTCTGCCGTGAAGATCTGGTAACCCCTACGGACGTGCGCGAAGAGCTACTAAATGAAGCTCCCCAAAGGGAGGGGGACTTCATCCGCGTGCCCAAAATCGTAGCCAGCTGAGCTAAGTCAACTAACCAGTTAACGCACCGGCGAAATTGCAGTGCGATGAAGCAACTCCAGCACTCGCCTGCGGGCATGGCGGGTGGGCATTAATGCAGCAATAGGCCTAAGCTTGCTGCGCCTTTTGCGATGACTTCGAACGCCAAGGAAGATATCGTAGAGGAAGTTAAGACCATCATTCTTGGTTTCAAACAAGCCAAGCCGCTGGGGCGAACCTTTGGCATCAAGGATGGGCTTAGTGGCGTGATAAGCAGGGCGGTATTCAAACCAGGGTATAGAGGGCCACAGGTGATGAATAAGGTGATAATTCTGACCCATGATCAACCAATTCATCAGTCGTCCCGGATATACGCGGGAGTTGTGCCAGCGGTTGCGTGACTGGAAGGGGCGGTGGGGCAAGTAGTCAAAGAACAGGCCCAAGGTCACTCCGACCATTAGGGCAGGGGCAAACCAGCAGTTGAAAATAAAGTCAAGAAAGCCAAATTTTGCAGCGGCCACAACTATCGCCACAAATACAACCCGGGCTAGGCCCCACTCAAACAGTTCATAACGACGCCACAAACGGCGGCGGAAGAAAAACAGCTCGTGATAGAAAAATCGTGGCGCAATCAACCACAGGGGTCCAAAAGTGCTGACGATGTGATCAGGATCGTTCTTGGGATCATTGACATGGGCATGGTGCTGCAGGTGCACCCTGGTAAAAACGGGAAAGCTGAAGCCAAGCAGCAGGGCAGCGCCATGGCCCATCACCGCATTCCAGAAGCGGTGCGGATGGGCCGCGTTGTGGCAGGCGTCGTGAATCACCGTGCCCTCTAAGTGCAAGGCCAGAAATCCGGTAGCAAGCAGCACGGGCAGGGGCCAGCCAGCAACGAACCAGCCCCAAATCGTGAGGGCAGCCAAGCCGTAGCCAGCCAAAAACAGCCCAACCGTGGGGTTCCAGGCAGCAGGCGGGTCAAGAAATTCGCGCGGCACAAGCCGCGAGGGAGAAGCCATTGCCCCCTCGGAGAGCACGGCGGTTGGAGAGGCGCCCAGAACCTGTGTCATCTCAGCCGAACCAGATCCCAGAACGTTGCATCAAGGCAACTTAAGAAAGTGATGATGCCCACCGGGGGACTTGAACCCCCACGACCTAAGCCACTGGTACCTAAAACCAGCGCGTCTACCAATTCCGCCAGGTGGGCAGAACGGGACTGTAGAGACAGATGCGTGGAGTCGCCCACAATGGGGGACTCCACGCCTTCTGGCCATGCTCGCCACCCTGGGCGGACTCCTGGCGCTGCTGCTGGGACTCGCCATCCTGCTGCTGCCGCTGCTGGCCACCGAACTGAGCCGGCCACGGGATTCGGCCTGGGGCGCCGTAGTGCTGCTGCTGGGCCTGGTGCTTGTAACCAGTGCCGACCGGCTCACGGGCGCACCGATGCTGGGCGTGCTTTGCGGTGGCCTACTGATCGGCAGGCTCGCAGGCGAGGTTTCCCAGGGCCGTTGGCGGCAGCTCACCGCTGAGGAGCAGCAGCGGCTTTGGTCGACGGAACGCTGGCAGACGAGCCTGCAACAAGCCGGCGCCAGCCTGGCCCATCTGCTCGCCCTCCTGACCACTGCCACTTCAGGCATGAGCCAATGGCTGACTCAGCAACGCCAGCCCAAAGCCAGTGGCAAACGCTGGGTGCGCCCGGAAGAGCCGAGCTCCACCAGCGAGATCGACAGCCTGGTGATCGACAGCCTGGTGACGGCCGAAATCCCGGAACCGCAACCGCTGCCCGAGCCCTCCAGCAGCCAGGCGGGATAATCAGCACTGCTGCCCCCAGGCGACGTGACCGCCAGCCCTGCGCCCGTCTCCTACCCCCCCTCCTACAAGGACACGCTCAACCTGCTGCAGACGCCCTTTGCGATGAGGGCCAATGCCAAGGTGCGCGAGCCGGAAATCCAGGCGTTCTGGGCCCAGCAGCGGCTCTACGAGCGCCTGAGCCAGCAGAACCCCGGCGAAGTTTTCACCCTGCACGACGGCCCTCCCTACGCCAATGGGGCCCTGCACGTGGGCCATGCCCTCAACAAAATCCTTAAGGACATCATCAATAAAACCGCCCTGCTGCAGGGCAAGCGGGCGCGGTTTGTGCCTGGCTGGGATTGCCACGGCCTACCAATCGAACTCAAGGTGCTGCAGGGGCTCAGCAGCAGCGACCGGGCCGAGCTCACCCCGGTAACGCTGCGCCAGAAGGCCCACGCCTACGCCCTCGAGCAGGTGGAGGGCCAGAAGAGCGGCTTCCGCCGCTGGGGCATCTGGGCTGACTGGGAAACGCCCTATCTCACTTTGCAGAAGGACTACGAGGCCGCCCAGATCGGCGTTTTTGGCGCCATGGTGCTTGCTGGCCACATTTATCGAGGCCTCAAGCCGGTGCACTGGAGCCCCAGCTCCCGCACCGCCCTGGCCGAAGCCGAACTCGAATATCCCGACGGCCACACCTCCCCCAGCGTTTTCGCGGCCTTCCCGGTGGTGGCGCTACCCGAGGCCCTGGCCACCCAATTAGAAACAGCTGGCCTGACGGCCAAGGCGGCCACAGGGGCTGGCGGCCTGGCAGTGGCTATCTGGACCACCACCCCCTGGACGCTGCCGGCCAACCTGGCGGTGTCGGTGAATGGGCGGCTCGACTACGCCATCTGCGCAGTGGCGGCCAGGGGCGACGCCCCCACCCCAGCCGCCAGCCACCTGGTGGTAGCCGCTGAGCTGATTGAGAGCCTGCAAATCAGCCTGGGGCTCGAGCTCACTCCTCTTTTAAGCCTTAAGGGCAGCGAGCTAGAGGGAATTACTTACCGCCATCCGCTGCTGGAGCGCACCAGCCCGGTGGTAATCGGCGGCGACTACATCACCACCGAGGCCGGCACGGGCCTGGTTCACACCGCCCCGGGCCACGGCGTAGACGACTTCAACACCGGCAAGAAATACGGCTTGCCTGTGCTCTGCCCCGTGGATGAGGCCGGCAACCTCACCGCCGAAGCCGGGCCCTTTGCTGGCACCAACGTGCTCAAGGACGCCAACCCCGCGATCCTCAGTGCCCTAGAAGCCACCGGCCTGCTGCTCAAGCAAGAGCGCTACGAACACCGCTACCCCTACGACTGGCGCACCAAAAAACCGACGATCTTCCGCGCCACCGAGCAATGGTTTGCCTCAGTGGAGGGCTTCCGCGCCGCCGCTCTCGGGGCCATCGACGAGGTGGATTGGCTGCCGGCCAGCGGCCGCAACCGAATTGAAGCGATGGTGAGCGATCGGGGCGACTGGTGCATCAGCCGCCAGCGCACCTGGGGCGTGCCGATCCCCGTCTTTTATCACCGCGAAACGGGTGAGGTGCTACTCAACGAAGCCACCCTGGGCCACATCCAAGCCCTGATCGCCGAGCACGGTGCGGATGTGTGGTGGCAGCGCGATGAGGCAGGCCTGCTGCCTGAGGCCTACGCCGCCGAAGCCAGCCACTGGCGCAAGGGCAGCGACACCATGGACGTGTGGTTTGACTCAGGCTCCTCCTGGGCTGGCGTGCTCCAAGAGCGCGGCCTTCACTACCCCGCCGATCTCTACCTAGAAGGCAGCGATCAGCACCGCGGCTGGTTCCAGAGCAGCTTGCTCACCTCGGTCGCGGTTAACGGCCACGCCCCCTACAAGCGGGTGCTCACCCACGGCTTCACCCTCGATGAGAAGGGCCGCAAGATGAGCAAATCGCTGGGCAACGTCGTCGATCCGGCGGTGTTGGTAGAGGGCGGCAAGAACGAAAAGCAAGAGCCGGCCTACGGCGCCGATGTGCTGCGGCTGTGGGTGAGCTCGGTGGACTACTCGGCCGACGTGCCGCTGGGGCCTGGGATCGTCAAGCAGCTGGCGGATGTGTACCGCAAGGTCCGCAACACGGCCCGCTACCTGCTGGGCAACCTGCACGACTTTGCACCAGACCGCGATGCCGTGCCCTACGACCAGCTGCCCCTGCTGGATCAGTGGATGCTGCAGCGCACCGCCGCCCTGATCGACAGCGTGACGGGAGACTTCGAGCGATATGAGTTTTACCGCTTCTTCCAGGCCCTGCAGAACTTCTGCGTGGTGGACCTCTCCAACGTCTACCTCGACATCGCCAAGGACCGCCTCTATGTGAGCGGAGCCGATGAGTTCCGCCGCCGCAGCTGCCAAACGGTGCTGAGCCTGGTGCTGGAGCGTCTCGCGGGGCTGATCGCACCGGTGCTCTGCCATATGGCCGAGGACATCTGGCAAAACCTGCCCTATCCGGTAGCCGAAACCTCGGTATTCGAACGGGGCTGGCCCACGGCCCCCGATGGCTGGCGCCAAGCGCAACTGGAGGCGCCGATGGAGCGAATCCTGGAATTGCGATCTTTGGTGAATCGCCAACTGGAGAGCTGCCGCTCCAGCGGCCAGCTCGGTGCTTCGCTGGAAGCCCAGGTGCAGCTGGAGCTGGAAGCAGGCAGCACCAACACGGCGGAATCCCTGAGCTGGCTGGCCAGCTCAAGCCACCCCAGCGTCGACAACCTGGCCGATTGGCTGCTGGTGTCGGGCCTCAAGGAAGGCGGCGTAGCGCCTGCCGAGCTGCTGGCCGAAGCCAGCGCAAACGGCATCACGGTGCGCATTGCCAAGGCCGAAGGCCAAAAATGCGAGCGCTGCTGGCATTACGAGAGCGACATCGGCCAGCACAGCGCCCATCCCAGCCTCTGCGGTCGCTGCGTGGCGGTGCTGTCCTGAACGCCAAGGCACTGATTGAGCGGCTGGAACTCCAGCCCCATCCGGAGGGTGGCCACTACCGCGAGACCTACCGGTCAAGTGAGGTGGTGGAAACGCCGCGGGGAGCCAGGGCCGCCAGCACGGCGATCTTGTATTTACTGGCCGCAGGCGAGTGGTCCAGCTGGCATCGGATCTGCTCCGATGAGGCCTGGCACCACCATGGCGGCGACGGGCTCCTGATCTATCAACTCCACCCGGATGGCCAGGCTTGCGTCAGCAGGCTTGGGCTTGATCTAAGCGCCGGAGAACAGCCCCAGGTTGTAGTGCCTGCTGGCAGCTGGTTCGCAGCTGAACCCGTAGCTGGAAACACCACATGGAGCCTGGTGGGCTGCACAGTGGCCCCAGGCTTTGATTTCGTCGATTTCGAACTAGCCAGCCAGACCCAGCTGCAGTGCCACGCCGCCCAGCTGGAATCCTGCTGCAGTGATTGGCGCCGCCTGGTTGGTATGGGCTGATCTGGGGGCTCAATCCCAACCGCCGGATTCAAGGAAAACCTCAGGGGAAACTGGCCCAGCCAACAGCTGTTCCGAAGCCGGATTCAGGGGGGCCTGCAGTAATTCAGCTGTTTCGATCACCGCCCCCTCGGGCAGCAATGGCTGGTCGGGATCGAAATCGGTGGGGTGGGTGGTGCTGCTCGAAAAACCCCGAAAAATCAGCAGCTCGTAGGGCTCAAGCGGACCTGCCGCCAACTGAAGCTGGCCCCTGAGCCGCAGCACCCGATCGGGCCGCTCCCGGCTCAATTCTTCCAGCCTGGCCAGCAGGGCCATCGCAGATGCAGCGGAGAGGGTCATGGCCAGAGAGAAGGCGGGGCGGCAGAGGAAGCAATAGGGCTGATCCTCAGAAATCGCCAGCGATTCGCCCCTGCTTTGGCAAGCGCACCAGCAGCCATTGCAACAGTCCCACCACATAGGCAACCAAACCCACGTAACCGATGAAGGCGGCCACGGCAGGGGTCCATTCGCCGCCAAAAATGAAGGCAAACAGCCCCTCAACATGCCGGTGCAGGCCAAGGGGCGGCTGAATCCAAGCGGCGCAACGGGGCTGGGCCAAGCCTCCGGGGCCCAAACAGCCCAGGGCCGTGGCAGTAAGCAGGGCGCCAAGCACGGCCCACGCCGTGAGACTCCAGCGCCAGATGCGCAGGGTCAGGGGCAAGGGACGCCAGGGCGGCAGGTCGGCCAGCTCCTCGTTGAGATCCACCCAGAACCAGACGCTCAGCACCACCAGTAGCTGGGCCAGCAGCAAAACCACAAAGCCGAGGGGCCTCCGGTCGGTGAGCAGCAGGGTTGCAAGCAGCAACAGGCTGGCCACCTTCCAATAAATCCCCAGCAGGCGCACTAAGGATCCCTCCTTGCGTACCGACGCCCAGATCAGGAGCACTAGGGGCAAGCCGACGCTGAACAGCATCGCCAGGCGGACATCGAGCCACACCAAGGAGCGGTACAGAGGTTCTGGTAGGGCGGCGAGCACGCGTGTGGTTCGGTAAGGCGCCATTATCCGCGTCCCCGGCAAGCGATAGGGTCCAGGTCATGGCCGCCTTCTCCCTGCCCAGCTGGCTCTCCCGCACCTTCGGAGCCCGTCCAGCCCAGGCCTGGTGCCGCACCGCCCTGGCCAGCGAAACCTCGCTGCAGGCGTCGGTTGAAGAGATCGCCAGCCAGCTGCGGGGGGCCGGTCCAGCAGATCTGGCCTTGGTCTTCGTCGCAGCCAGCTACGCCAGCGACCTGCCCCGGCTGCTGCCCCTACTTCAGGGGAAACTCTCAGCCAGCCATTGGCTTGGCTGCCTGGGCGGTGGGGTGGTGGGCACCGATGCTGGCGGCACCCCCCATGAGCTGGAGAACAAACCAGCCCTGAGTGTCACCCTGCTGCGCCTACCCGGCGCCGAGCTCCACCCTTTTGCGATTGATACCGACTCCCTTCCCGACCTCGACGGCCCGGCTGATCCCTGGCGCGACCTGCTCGATGCGCCAGCAGCTCCCAGCCCCTCGATGCTGCTGCTGGTGGATCCCAGCTGCTCCCGGATCAACGATCTGATCAGTGGCCTGGATTACGCCTGTCCAGGGGCGGCGAAAATTGGCGGCGTCGCCGGCCCCCACAGTGCCGGCCATGGCTCCCTGCTGTTTGGAGATCAGGTGGTTCGCGGTGCTGTCGGCTGCCTCATTGGTGGAGCCTGGCAACTCGATCCGGTGGTGGCCCAGGGCTGCCGGCCGATCGGGCCGGTTTTTGATGTGGAGCAAGTTCAGCGCAACGTGGTGCTGGAGGTGAGCCAGGGCCAGGCCCGCCGCAGCCCTGTAGCAGCGCTTCAGTCGATCCTCACGGATCTGAATCCCGAGGAGCGGGAGCTGGTGAAGCACTCGCTGTTCCTGGGCGTGGGCCGTAGCAACTTCAGCCTCAGCGCCGCAGATCCAGATGGTCCCACCGCTTTTCTGGTGCGCAACCTGCTTGGTGTCGACCCCCGCAACGGCGCCGTAGCCGTAGCTGAACGGATGCGGGTGGGACAACAGGTGCAGTTCCAACTGCGCGATGCCAGCACCTCCAGACTGGAACTGCGCCAGCTGCTGACCAGCCAACGGGGTCGCAACCCGGAGCCCCTAGCCGCCCTGCTGTTTGCCTGCCTAGGCCGTGGCGTTGGGCTCTACGGCAGCGCCGATGGCGACGTGGAGCTGTGCCGGGAAGTGTTTGATCAGGTGCCCATCGCCGGATCGTTCTGCAACGGCGAAATCGGCCCGGTCGCCGGTAGCACCCATCTGCACGGCTACACAGCCAGCCTGGCCTTCCTGGTGCCGCGCGGAGAGGGCTGATGGTGCGCCAGCACGTCAATCCACTCAGCCGCTTTTTCCAGCTACCCCGGCCCCTGCCGCCGCCAGCCGAGCTTTTCAGTCAGCCGGATCTCCCCCTGCATCTGGACATTGGCTGCGCCCGCGGCCGCTTCCTACTGGCCCTGGCCCAGCACCAGCCCAACTGCAACTATTTAGGTGTTGAAATCCGCCGGCCCTTGGTGGATGCCGCCGAAGCCGACCGCCAGGCCCTGGGGCTCGGCAACCTCCACTACCTGTTCTGCAACGCCAACATCAGCCTGCAGGACTGGCTAGTGGCCCTGCCAGCCGGGCTGCTGCAGCGGGTGACCATCCAGTTTCCAGATCCCTGGTTTAAGCAAAAGCATCAAAAGCGGCGGGTGCTGCAGCCCGCCCTGCTGGCGGCCCTGGCCGAGGCGCTGGGGCCTGGCCGTGAGCTGTTTATTCAGAGCGATGTGCTGGCGGTGATCACACCGATGGTGCAGCTGATCGAGGCCAGCGGCGGCTTCGATCGCCCGGCCGCATATGGGCGCCCCTGGCGTGCCGGCAACCCCCTGGCGGTTCCAACCGAGCGCGAAACCTACGTGCTGAGCCAGGGGTTGCCGGTCTACCGGGTGCTCTACCAACGCAACGACCGCAACCTGGAAGGCCTGACCAACCTGGAAGATCAGCTTGAAGCGGTTGATAATCGGGCCTGAAGCCAGGCTGCACCCCTTGAGCGCCCCCCCAATGCCAATTTTGTTGCGCTGGCAGGGCTGCCTGCAGCGCGCTGACAGTGGTCCCCTGGGGCGGCAGCTAACCCTGATAGCCGGCCTGGTGCTCTGCGCCCTGATGGTTGGCCTGCCCCTGGTAACCCGCAGCGGCCTCAGCCTGCTGGTGCTGGCCAGTGGCCTCCTATGGCTGCTGCTGGCCCTGACCACTACCCCTGGACCGCTGGTGGAGATCGACCGCTGGATTCTGGGGATCCTGGCCATCGCCCTGCTGGCCACAGGCTTCTCACCGGTGCCCCTGGCCGCCGCCAAGGGGCTGGTCAAACTTGTGAGCTATCTGGGCGTTTACGCCCTGATGCGCCAACTGCTGACCCTGGCGCCGGTCTGGTGGGACCGGATCGTGGCTGCGCTGCTGGCTGGAAACCTGGTCACCTGCGTGATCGGTATCCGCCAGCTCTACGGCGATAGCGGCGAACTAGCCCGCTGGGCTGACCCCAACTCCGTGGCCGATGGCACGGTGCGCATTTACAGCACCCTCGAAAACCCCAACCTGCTGGCGGGTTATCTGCTGCCGGTGCTGCCCCTAGCCCTCGTGGCCCTGCTGCGCTGGCCGGGGCGAGCCCGCAAGCTCTTTGCTCTCACTGCCCTGGTGCTGGGCGTCGCCGCCCTGGTGCTCACCTTCAGCCGCGGCGCCTGGATGGGTTTGGTGGCCGAGGCGGCAGTGATCTTGCTGCTGCTAGCCGTGCGGGCCACCCGGGCCTGGCCCTTGCTCTGGCGGCGCCTGTTTCCCTTGCTGCTGCTGCTAGGCGGGGCCGCCCTGCTCGTGGTGCTAGTTACCCAGGTGGAGCCTCTGCGAGTGCGGGTGATGAGCCTGGTGGCCGGCCGGCAAGACAGCTCCAACAACTTCCGCATCAACGTCTGGCTTGCAGCGCTGGATATGGTCCAGGCCCGCCCGTGGCTTGGCATCGGCCCCGGCAACGACGCTTTTAACCAGATCTATCCGCTGTTTCAGCAACCCAAGTTCAACGCGCTCAGCGCTTACTCCATCCCCCTGGAGCTGGCGGTAGAAGCCGGCATTCCTGGCCTGCTGGCCGGGATCGGCCTGCTGCTGGCCAGCCTGCGCAGCGCCACCAGCCTCTGGCGCAGGGATAGCTGCTTCAGCCTGCCGGCCATGGCGGCGATCGCCGTAATTGCTGGGCTCACGGTGCAGGGACTAACCGACACGATCTTTTTCCGGCCGGAGGTGCAACTGAGCGGCTGGTTTTGCATCGCCACCCTGGCGGCCGGAGCTAGCCGCGCCGAAGGTCGTGGCTGAGCCAAGCCTGATTGCCGGCTTCGACGCTGGCCAAACCCACACCAGCTGTCGCCTCAGCGATGCCTGCAGTGGTGAGCTGCTAGGTGAAGGCCAGGGACCTGGAGTGTGCCACCTGGCCGCAGCTGACGGCCCCACCCGCTTCCGCCAGGCCCTTCAAGGCAGCCTGGCGCAGGCCCGCCTGCATCTGCCGCACGCCGGCACGCCCCTGCTAGCCGCCGGCATTGGCGCCAGCGGCATCGAAGTGGGCAGCTCCGTCCAGGAGCTGGGCCGGCAGCTGGCGGCCGAAGCCCTGCAACTACCCCTGGAGCGCGTAGTAGTCACGGGAGATGAGCGCACTGCCCTGCGCGGAGCCATGGGCAACCACCACCAGGGAGGCATCGTTGTGATCAGCGGCACTGGCACCATCGCCGTTGGGCGCAATCCGGCAGGCCAGGAACACCGCTGCTCCGGCTGGGGCTGGCTGCTAGATGGGGCTGGCTCGGCCACGGACATCGGCCGCGATGGCCTAGCCCTCAGCTTGGCGATGGCGGATGGACGCCAGCCCGATTCACCCCTGCGAGCCCGGATCTGGGCCGGACTGAATGTGAGCCCAGGCGACCCCCAGGCCGCTCAGGCCATCAAAGCTTTGGTTGTGGAGCCTGGCTTCGGGGCCGCTGGCTTCGCCCGCCTGGCACCGCTGGTGGCGGACGCCGCTAACGAGGGTGATGCTGGCGCCGCCGCCGTTGTGGAGCGCTCCGCCCAGGCCCTGGCATTAATGGCAGCCACCATCTGCACAAGGCTGCAGCTAAGTGCCCCGCGAGTGTGGCCCATGGGCGGGGCGCTGGAGCACCTTGCCTTGCTGCGCTGCCGGCTGGAGGCCTGCCTTGGGGAGTGCTGCCCAGGCGCTCAACTGCAGGTCCCCGCCGCAGATGCCTGCAGCGGAGCCCTGAGCCTGGCTCGGGAATGCCTGGAAGCTAGGCCGCGTTGAGGTGCTGCTCCGCTGCAGCAGCCAGCTGGCTTGACCAGTGGTCCACCAGCTGCTGATCGGCGGCCTCCACCATCACCCTCAGCAGTGGTTCGGTGCCACTGGCGCGCACCAGCACCCGGCCACGACCCTCCATCTCAATCTCCGCCTGCTCCACAGCGAGCCGCAGCGGCTCGCAGGCTTGCCACTGCTGGCGCCGTTGCCGGTCTGGCACCGTCACATTCAACAGGGCCTGGGGGTAGGGCTTGAAACTGCTATCCATCCAGTCGGCCAGTGATTGGCCACTGCGGTGCAACAGCGTGGCCACTTGCAAAGCGGTGAGCAGCCCATCGCCACTCATGCCGTGGCGGGCCGACAAAATATGGCCCGACTGCTCGCCACCCAGGCCAGCGCCCATCTGCTCCATCGCCTGGTGGACGTATTGATCACCAACGGCGGTGCGCTCGAGCACCCCTCCCTTGGCCTGCCAGGCACGCTCAAAGCCGAGGTTTGACATCACCGTGGCAACGATGCGATTGGCCGGCAACTGGCCCGCATCAAGCAGGGACGATCCCCAGAGATAAAGGATCTGGTCACCATCCACCACCCGGCCCCGGCCATCCACCGCCAGCATCCGATCTGCATCGCCATCGAAGCCAAAACCCATGCTGGCTCCGCTCTCCAGCACCGCGCGTCTGAGCGGCTCAAGGTGGGTGCTGCCGCAGTCCACGTTGATGCGGGTTCCATCCGGCTTGCCGTGCAGCACGGTGAGTTCCGCGCCTAAGGCCCGAAACACCGCCTCTCCACAGGCAGAAGCCGAGCCCCAACAAAGGTCCAGCACAATCTTGCAACCTTCTAAGCGCCGACCCATCACGCTCGCCACCAAGGACCGCTGGTAGTCGGCTAGTAAATCGGGGCGGTCGTGCACAACTCCTGTGCCCAAGAAGCCGCCGGAAGCACCTATTGCCGGTCCAGCCCCAACCCCCTGCAGCCCAGCCTCGATCGCCTGCTGCTGGCCGCGGCTCAGCTTGGCGCCGGAGGCCCCAAACACCTTGATGCCGTTGTCTTCAGGGGGGTTGTGGCTGGCGGACACCATCAGACCGCCAGCCGCGCCAAGACGGCGAATGGCGCCAGGAATCGCTGGCGTAGGGCATAGACCCAGGGTCCATACCTCCCTACCTGCAGCGGTGAGCCCGGCGGTAAGCGCCGCCACCAGCATCGGGCCACTGCTACGGGAATCCATGCCGATGAGCACCGGCGCCCCCTGGGGCAACACCTGGCCGCACCAGAAGCCAACCTGCAAAGCCAAAGCCGGGCTCACCTGGGTTCCCACCCGGCCACGGATGCCATCGGTCCCGAAACCGGCCACACCACCCCGCAGGGGCAGGCCAACGGGATGGGGAGCCAGGTCGGCCATGGGCAGCAGCAGATGCCTCAGTGGTGCTCAGGTTACGTGGGCTGCTGCAAAACGCTCGCCATGGCTGGCCTGGGCCAGGTAGGGGCCTGAGCCCATTCAGCGCCAGCGGCGGGGCCACCAGATCCAGAGCACCAGTTCGCCAATCGTCCAGAGCAGCAGCGCACCAACCACCCAGCCCGGCAGCCAGCTCAATGGCCAAAAGGGGCGCAGCAGCAGCACCAGGCCCGATACCGCCAGCACCCGCAGAGCCCGCAACCGCTGCTCTGCCCCAGGCAAGGTGGAGAGATAGGGGGGTAGGGAGGGCAGGCGCACCAGCTAAGCGGGATTCACACCTCCCCAGAATGCCGAAGCTGCGCCGCTATTGCCCTTGGCTCGCCTCCCCCTGCTGCTGGCCCTCACCTGCTTGGGCAGCGGCGCCGCCTTGGTGGGCGGCAGGGCACTGCTGACCCTGATTCCCGCGCCAGACCCCAGCACACCCACCCCAACCCTGAAGCGCCTGCGGCGGTTCTCGCCCGATCCGGAGCGGCGGCGGGAGGCCAGCTTGCTGCTGCTGCCGCGCCAGGCAAAAGGCGACCTAGCCGGCGAGCGCCGGTTGCTGCGCGGCCAGGGCTGGGGTGGCGATGAACTAGCCGCCCTGGTGCTCAAACGCGATGCCCTGGCCGCCGAATCCCTAGGTGATCAGGCAGCCGCCCAGCAACGCTGGCAGCAGCTTGTGCGGCGCTTCCCCGACACGCCCGCCTCAGCCGATGGGCTTTATGCCCTGGGCCGGCAGCAGTCCCAGCTGCGGCAGAAACTACGCAGCCGCTTCGCCGCCCATCCCGCGGCCCTAGCGGCGGCCGTGGAGGCGGGCCCGAGCGACGCAGATCGCCTCCAGGCAGCCCTGCACCTGGCCCGTCACGGTGTGCGCTGGCCCGGTGCGGGGCCACGCTTGCGCCAGGCCTGCCAGAGCACGGCCGCAGCAGCTACCCCTGGCCAGCGGGACCAATTGGCCAGGGGCCTGGCCCAGCTAGGCGACTCGGCCGCTGCCCTGAGCTGCCTCAAGGGCAGTCCACCGAGCCCAGCAACCCAGCTAGCCCTCAGCCGGGCCCTGCTCGGTGGCGGCAGCCAGCAGCAGGCCCAGGCCGAAAGTCTGCTGCTGCAACTGGCCAAATCCGCGCCGCGCTCCAGCCAGGCCAGCGAGGCCGCAGCCCTGCTCAGCGAACAGCCCGGGCCCAGGGCTCTCCAGGCCTTGAAGGGGCTGCCCTCTGCCCTGCAAGACACGGCCCCGGTGCAGGCGCGGCGGGCGATGGAGAGTGGCGACATCGGCGCGACGCTGGCGGTGCTGCAGCGCTGGCCCAACGATCCAGCCAGCTGGGAACTGCAGTGGCAGCAAGCCCGCCAGGCCCTGCTCAAGCGCCAATGGGCAACGGCCACAACGCTGCTAAGTGCGCCGATCGGTCGCGAATTGCCAGTGGGGCTGGTGGGACGCCAGCGCTTCTGGCTGGGTTTCAGCCAGAAGCAGCAAGGCGCCACCGCCCAAGCACAACGCACCTGGAGTGATCTGATCAAACAGCATCCGGGCGGCTACTACGGCTGGCGGGCGGCGGTGCGCCTAGGCCGCGGCGATCTCAACCTCGATCCCCGCAGCAGCCCGGCCCTTGTGCAACCCCAATGGCACCCCCTGGGCAGCGGCGACTGGCAGATCGACCGGCTCTGGCGCCTGGGCCAGCCCCTGGAAGCCTGGGAGCACTGGCGCACGGAGCGGAGTTCCCCCCCCACTAGTCCCCAGGAGCTGATTACGGAAGGCCGGCTACGCCGGGCCGTGGGAGACCACTGGATAGGACTCGGCCAACTCGAGCAAGCCAGCCTGCGCCTACCGGTGAATGCAAACTGCGCCCTGGCCCAACAGCTTGAGCTCGACCTGCAAACCGCCAGCTTCGTGGCGGAGCTCGAGGAGGCTGGCTCAACCGCCGGGGTACCGGCAACCCTGCTGGCAGCCGTAGCAAAACAGGAATCGCGCTTCAGCCCAGGGGTGAGCTCCGGCGCCGGTGCCATCGGCTTGCTCCAACTGATGCCGGCCACCGCCGCCGAACTAGCCGGCACGCCCCTGGCAGCCGATGACCTCACCGACCCAGCCCGCAATGCCCAGTTAGGCGCGCTCTACCTAAAGCAACTGCTGGGCCAGTGGCAGGGCAACCCCGTGCTGATGGCTGCCAGCTACAACGCCGGCCCCGGTGCCACCGCTGGCTGGGTGACACCCCAACTGCAACAGGAACCGGAGCTATGGATAGAGGCCATCCCCTACCCGGAAACCCGGCTGTACGTCAAAAAAGTGCTCGGCAACTTTTGGAACTTTCAAGAGAGGCCGCTGGCTAGCTGCTAGCCACCGCTTGCCAGCCAGCGGCCCACCCATGCCCCTGACAACACGAGCACACCCAGCACCCCTGCCAGGAGCACCGGCGGGGGTGCCACCCGAATCCGAGCTAGATCGAGGCGTGCCAACAACACAGTGGTGCCCAGGATCAGCACATTGGTGAGCACTTTGAGGTGGAGCAGATAGAGGCCACCCACCGTGACGATCAACAGGCTGATCACCAGGCTCATCACCCGACTGGCGGCCATCAAATTGGAAATCCGCTGCAGCAGCAGGTCGGGCATGGTGCAAACCACCACCACCAGCAAGGCGTGGAGACAGTCAAGCGACCAGAACAAGCTGGATAACTGCCCCATCCCCGACGCTGCCGCACCCTCGAGCGGCTGGCTCCACTGCAAGCCCTCGTAAACGGATATCACTACCAGCACCAGCAGCATCGGCGCCCGCAAGGGCAGCAACAGCAGACGCAACATCGCCATCACGGGGGAGCCAGCACCAGGGAAATCGCATCCAGAGGGCAACTCGGAATGCACTGTTCGCACACCAAGCAGCGTTGCGCATCGAATTGCAGCTGCCAAGCCGACTGGGTCAAGCTGAGGGCACCGCTGGGGCAAACGCTCGAGCAGAGGCCGCAGTCAACACAGAGACCGTGGTCTACGTCTATCTGACCAGGCGCCCGGTTGAGGCCGAGTCCCTGACTTTCTAGCCAGGCTTCCGCCGCTGTTAGTTCGTCGATGTCGCCTGAGAGCTCCACCACCATGGTGCCGCTCTGGTTGGGGGAAATCTGGGCGCGCAGGATCTTGGCGGCGATATCGAAATCCACCGCCAGCCGATAGGTGATCGGCTGATGCACCGCTTCGCGGGGAAAGTGCAGGGTTAGGCGCCGTTTCACGAGGATCCGGTTCGCGGGAAAAGCACGCTTACCTCCGCAAAACGCTAGCAAGCACTGGCAAAGTGCAGTCATGACCAACTCCACCCCGAATTCCGGCCTGGGGCCAAGCGAACGGCTGCTGCTAGTCGTGCTGGCGGCCTTACTGGCAGCGGGCCTGCTGTGGTTCCGGGGCGGACTTAATCCGGAGGCTCCCCTGGAGCGCTTGGCGCGCCAATCCCTGGATCTACCCGTGGCCTTGCGCAATGGCAAGCCAACGCTGGTGGAGTTCTACGCCGACTGGTGCGACGCCTGCCGCACCATGGCTCCGGCAATGGAAACGATCGAAGCCCAACACCGCGGCCAGCTCGATGTGGTGCTGCTCAACGTTGACAATCCGCGCTGGCAGCCGGAGCTGGAGCGCTACGACGTCAACGGCATTCCCCAACTAGAGCTGTTCAATGCTGCCGGTGAAGCGGTGGGCCGCTCGATTGGCGCCCGCAGCCTCAACGAATTGCGCGCTCTCAGCAGCGCCCTGATCGCCGGCGAACCCCTGCCGGCCCTGGCCGGAGTGGGTGCCGTCAGCAACCTGAGCCAACCCGCTGGCGAAGTTGCGGCAGCGGAGCCAGCTACTGCCACGATGGCCGGACCCCGCAGCCACGGTTGACGCCCGCCATGGATTCCCGTTTCCGCGTTGACCTGATCGCCGCTACGCCTAACCCCCAGCAGTGCGTTTATGCGGGAATGCATCAGGACTACAGCGAGGGCTTTGTGGCGGCAGACTCCGCCAACTGGCCCGAGGAGAGCAAAGCAGGGGAGATCTGCATCAAACGACTTCTCGCCGGCGAGCGCGGTCACTACGGCCCCTTAGAACACGCCCAAATCGTGCTCAACGTTGGCTGGTTTCCCCACTCAGTGATGCAGCAGGCGCGGACCCACCGGGTGGGGGTGAGCTTTGACGTGCAATCCATGCGCTACACCGGCGATCGCATCTGCAAGGCCGCCAATGATGAACTGGAACTGGAGGAGGTGTTCTATCTACGGCCCATAGGTAGCTATAGCGACCGGCAAGGCAAAAAATACGCCTACACAGAAGAGCAGCGCTACATAGATCTAGAGCTCTGCAGGGCTGCGGCAGCTCGCTACCGCGACCTTTTGGCGGCTGGCTTCGCCGAGGAGCACGCCCGCGGCATCCTGCCCTTCGACTACCGCCAGCACTTCGTGGTGAGCTTCACCTTGCGGGCATTTCTGCACTTCCTTGACCTGCGGGCGAAGCTCGATGCCCAGCAGGAGATCCGTGAGCTCTGTGATCTGATGTGGCCCCACCTACAGGCTTGGACGCCCCAATTTGCTGACTGGTATGAAAAGAGCCGCTTGCATAAAGCCAGGCTCGCCCCATAGGGCGAACCATTTGGCGCACCTCTCGGTGCTACGCAAGGCTCGCGCCCCACTGGGCCTTTTGCGGGGAACTAGATACGCGCCAAGGTAACCCGTTCGGGCTGATGCTGATATTTACCAGCCCGATCTTGATAGGTGGTCTCGCAGGGATCGCCCTCAAAAAAGAGCAGCTGACAAATTCCCTCATTGGCATAAATGCGGCAATCTGCACCCGAAGAATTACTAAACTCCAGGGTGAGGTGACCCTCCCAGCCGGCTTCCGCTGGCGTCGTATTAACAATGATGCCTAGTCGGGCGTATGTGCTCTTACCCAGGCAGATCACCGTTATATTTGATGGCACCTTCATCTTCTCCAGTGCCACTCCCAAGCCATAGGAATGGGCCGGCAGGATGAAGTACTCACCGTCTTCGTCGCTGTGCAGCGGCGCCGGCTCCAGGTTCGCCGGGTTGAACCGCTTGGGGTTCATCACGGTGCCAGGCACATGCCGAAAGATCAAAAATTCCTTGGCCGACAACCGCAAGTCGTAGCCATAGGAAGAACAGCCGTAGCTGAGCACCGGGGAGCCCGCCGTAGCGGGATCGAGGTGGCGCACCAGGCTCGACTGAAACGGCTGCAACATTCCTACCGCAGCTTGCTCGTTGATCCAGCGATCGTTCTTCAGCATCAGAGGCCTCGGCGCAACTGGGTGACCTGATCAGCCATGGCCATCAACTCAGGAGTCATGGCTGGCCCTGTCAAAATGACATCTAGATGGGCTGGTCGGCGCTCCAAGGTTGCCAGCACTTCAGCCTGCTCGATGTAGCCCAGCTCCACAGCCAAGCCCAGCTCATCGAGCACCATCAGATCCACCGCACCACTGAGCAGCTGCTCGCGGCTGAAGGCCCACACCTGGCGCACCGCCTCCAACAGCTCGAGCCCCTGGTGGGCAGCTGGCTCTGACAGACAGCCGGGCACACCGGGCCGCAGCCATTGCAGTCGCCCACACAGCCAGACGCTGCTGCCGAGGCCCTGATCCACGCCGCCCTTAAGAAACTGAGTAACCAGCACCCGGCTGCCCAAGCCGGCACTGCGTAGGGCCTGGCTGAGCACGGCACCGTAACTGCCGCGGAAAGGCGCCGTATGGATTTGCAGTAAGCCCTCCGACTGGGCCACCAGCCGCAATGCCGGCGCAGCAGAAGGGGCGGACGCGGCAGCCGCCACAGCCAAAGGGCGATGGCCAGAGCGCTGAGGTTGGTGCTGGACCGCCGGAAAACCAGCTCCCGAGGAGGAGGTGAGGCCTGAGACGGGCAAGCTCGCGGTCATGAACAACCTGAATAAGAACCTGGAAAATCGAAAAACAGACCTGGGGCGCCGCGAGCAGCCCATGGCCCCGCGGAGCTGAATGTAGCGGGATCGGGCCGCTCCACAAGCAAACGACACCATCCCTAGTGGAAACATACGTACTGGTACGCAGGGGACCCCGGCGGTGTCGTCTCAAACCGTGTGTATTGCTACAAGCCGCCCCCCGGGTGATCCTTAGGGTCCCGGCACTTGCCCAGACCTTGATGGTTGGCGCTACCCACGGATTTAGCCGTACCGCCAACACCCCATCGACGGGTGCCCCTGGCGTGGTGGCAGGCATGGGCAGCGCCGGCCAGGGCAACCCCACCCTGTTGGAAGTGATCCGGGGCCTGGCCGGCAGCAGTGTCGAGACGATCGAACGGGGCAAGACGATTTTTTTTCCCGGCGATCCAGCCGAGCGGGTCTATCTGCTGCGGCGCGGCGCGGTCAGGCTGTCGCGGGTATATGAATCCGGCGAGGAGATCACCGTGGCCCTGTTGCGTGAGAACAGCCTGTTTGGTGTGCTCTCGCTGCTTACCGGCCAGCGCTCCGATCGTTTTTATCACGCTGTGGCCTTTACCAGGGTCGAGATGGTGACAGCACCAGCCACCTCCGTACGCCGGGCGATCGAGCAGGACGCCAGCGTGGGCTTGCTGCTGCTGCAGGGCCTGTCTTCGCGAATACTGCAGACCGAAACGATGATCGAAACCCTCACCCACCGCGACATGAGCTCGAGGCTGGTGAGCTTCCTGCTGGTGCTGTGCCGCGATTTCGGCGTGCCCAGCTCGGAAGGGATCACGATTGATCTGCGCCTCTCCCACCAGGCGATTGCCGAAGCGATTGGCTCCACCCGCGTCACAATCACTCGCCTGCTGGGCGACCTGCGCAACGACGGGCTGGTTCAGATCGACCGCAAAAAGATCACTGTGTTTGATCCAATCGCCCTAGCCAAGCGCTTCAGCTGAAGGCCAGGGATACTGGGGCCCTCCGCGGACGTACGTGACGGGCTGGCTGCTGATCCTCGCTTTGCTCGCCCTGGGGGGAGTGCTCTCCACCCTGGGCGACCGACTCGGCAGCCTGGTGGGCAAGGCGCGCTTGAGCCTGTTGGGGATGCGGCCCCGCCGCACCGCCGTGTTGATCACGGTGCTCACTGGCAGCCTGATCAGTGCCATCTCCCTCGGCCTGATGCTGCTGGTAAGCGAGCGGCTGCGCACGGGCCTGTTTGAACTCGATCGACTGGAGCAACGGCTGCAAACCAGCCGCAGCCAACTGAGCCGCAGCAACAGCCAACTAGCCAGCAGCCGCCTGGAGGTGGCGCGGGCCGAACAGGGCAAACGCGAAGCTCAGACGCGCTTTGAGCAGGCCCAAGCCCGTGCCAGCAAATTGCGCCAAGAGCTGGCGCCACTTCTAGCCCAGCGCAACAAGTTGGAGCTGGAGCGCAGCCTTCTCAGCCAGGAGGTGAAGGGGAGGGATGCGGAAATCCGCCGCACCGAAGCGGAACTAGCCCAGGTGCGCCGCCGGATCAGCGCCGGTGCCCAAGAACTTAAAGACCTGGAGAGCAACCTGATTGCCCTGCGCCGCGGCGACGTGGTGCTCAGCAGCGGTCAGACCCTGGCCAGCGCCAAGGTGACCCTTGAGCGCCCCGAGCAGGCCAAGGAGGTGATCAACGCCTTGCTGCAGCAGGCCAATCTCAACGCCTTCAGGCGGGTGCTGCCCGGCCAGCCCCCCGATCGCCAGATCCTGCTGGTCCCCAAAAATGACATCAGCAAGCTGGAAGGCCTGCTCGCCAAACCCGGCAGCTGGGTGGTCAGCATTCTCTCGGCCGCCAACGTGCTGAGGGGCGAGCGCCAGGTGCTTGCCTTCCCAGACCTACGCCCCAACCGTCCAGTAGTTAAAGCAGATGAAGTGCTGGCCAGCACCACGATCGAGGGCGACCTCACAGCCCTGGAGCCGGTTTCGCGGCGACTCAACCTGCTGCTGGCCGCTGCCTATGCCCGAGCCCAGCGCCAGGGCACGTTGGTGGAAGGGCTGCAGTTCGATGCGGCCAGCTTCAAACAGCTGGCCCGGGAGCTGAGCGAGCGCCAGCCGGGCCAGGTTGCCCAACTAGAAGCCCTCGCCATCAACAACGCCAGCACCGCCGACCCAATTGCGGTGGAATTGCGCTGGTTGGCGGCCCCATCTCCGGCCCAATCGGGGCCGGGCCCTCGCCGCCCATGACGGGCGCTGCGGCGAGCCTGGTGGCAGGCCTCGATCCCGGGCGCAGCAAATGCGGTCTAGTGCTGGCTGATCCTGCCGTTGGCCAGATCCGGCAGGCTGCCATCCTGCCCCCACAAGCCTGCCTCGCCCTGCTCAAAAGCTGGCAGCAAGTGGGGCTTGGCCAGGTTGTGCTCGGCAATGGCACCGGCAGCCAAGACTGGCGCAATCAACTTGGCCAGCAGCGGCTGGCGCTAGCTGTGGTGGATGAGAGCGGCAGCACCCTGGCGGCCCGCGAGCGCTACTGGCAGCTTTGGCCCCCTAGGGGCTGGAGGCGGCTGCTGCCGGCGGGCTTGCGCTTGCCCCCCCGGGATATCGACGATGTGGTGGCCCAGCTGCTGATAGAGCGTTACTGCGGGGTGACCCTGCAACGCAGCAACCAGGAGGTGCTGAGGCGATGGCCGCTGCCGGTCGCGCCGGAGGCTGAATCGGTTTAAAAACGGGCCCGAACCGTAAAGATGTAGTCACCGCCAGGCTCGAGCTGGTAGTCGACCTTGAGCAGATAACGCAGCAGGGCATCCTGGATCAGAGCCCTGCCCAAAGAAGGCTCAACGCTGAGTTCACCGCGGTCAAAGGCCCAGCGGAAACTCCATTGGTAGCCGCCCGCACTCACCTCCCCCTCCAGCACCCGCTGGCTGAAGCTCTGGTGCAGCACCCGCAACTGGGCAGTGGTGGAGGGAAGGCGTGCCATCGGCTCAGGCTGCCGCGCCCTGGGGCTGAAAACCGTTGAGTCGGTTGCCAGCCCGCTCCAGGCCGAGGCGCTGGACCAGGCCAATACCTGCCTCCACCTCGCGCAACAACTCCTCGAGCAGGGGCTGCTCGGCAGGCGTGAAGCGTCCGAGCACATGGCCAACGGTGCGGGCGCGGCGCTCGCCGGGATCTTGGGCGGGGGCGCCAATACCAATACGAAGCCGCGGAAAGTCCTGGGTACCTAGGTGGCTGATGGTGCTGCGCAGGCCGTTATGCCCCCCGGCACTGCCAGTAGCCCGCAGTCTCAACTTGCCGAGGGGCAGGTCCATGTCGTCAACCACCACCAGTAACTGGGCGGGCTCTAAACCAAACCAGTCAAGGGCTGCGCGGATCGAGCGACCACTCTCATTCATGTAGGTCTGGGGCATCAACAGCCGCAGCCGGGCAGGCCCCGAACCCACCTCAGCCAACAAGCCCTGAAGCTTGGGCTGCTGCCGAAAAGAGGCCCCACCAGCGCAATCGGCTAGACGCTCAAGGGCCATAAAGCCCACGTTGTGGCGAGTACCTAAGTACTTGGCTCCCGGGTTACCCAGGCCCACCACCAACTGCAACGACAACTCAGGCCGCGGGACCATCGAAAGGCTGCTCAATCAGCTCTGGAGCATCAGCCCCGGAGGCATCAGCTGAAACAAGCTCAGTTGCAGAAACTGCAACTGGTAGGTCAGCCGCAACAGGTTCGGCGGTGGTGATCGCCGTGCGCAGCTCCTTTTCGAACTCAGAGGAGGCCGATTGAAAACCCTTAAGGGTGCGGCCCAAGGTTTTACCGAGCTCCGGCAGGCGCTTTGGTCCGAACACCAGCAGCCCGATGGCGGCAATTACCGCCAGCTCAGGCAAGCCAATGCCAAACACGTTCATCAGCCGAGGCCGTTCCAGTTGACCGTGATGCCCTCGAGCAGCAGGGACTTGTTGTACAGCTGCAGGATGATCAGCAGAAACACCAAGAAGAGCACCATAAAAATGCCCATGACGGGCGTGGTGCCCCAGCCGGGAACGACCTTGCCGTACTCAGAATTGAGTGGCCGCAGGATGTCTCCGAGGCGGGTGCGTTGGGCCATGTCTGCTGCAGCCTCTCGGGCATGGATTCGCTTTAAGTACTGTAAGGGCCTCGCGTACCGCGCCGCGGTTGTCCGTCGAGAGTTGTGACGCAACCCGTCACCTGCATTCCCCTTCCGCCTCCATGGACCCCACCGCCACCACCAGCTCCCCGGCCCTTTCCGTGGCCCTCGCCGTGCTGGCGGTGCTGCTTTCACTCACCGGTTTTGGGGTGTACCAAGCCTTCGGGCCGCCCTCCAAGGGCCTCACCGACCCCTTTGACGACCACGACGACTGAGCCCTAAGCGCTAGGCCAATGGGGGCGCACTCGCCAAAAACCCAGGCTCCACGGCGCCAGCAGCCAGGGATCTTCAGAGAGCTTTCCCTGGGAAATCAGAGGCTGATCCAGGCCATCGAGCCGCTCCAGCAGCTGCCAGCCCTCTCCCACCTGCAGGTAACGGCGGCAAGGGGAACAGTTCTGCACGGTGAGCACCACGTCCCCCGACTCCCCTAGCGGCCGGCAGCCCAGTAGCAACAGCCCCTCGCCCAGGGGAGGCAGGGCCTGAGGTCGTTTAGGCCGGCCCTTGGCCGCCTCCGGCCGCAGCCATAGCGGTTCCCTGAAGGCCACCGCCTGCTTGGGCACCTGGGCCCGGCACCAGCCTGCTGGGCAGGGCGCCAGGGCCAGCCGCAGGCGCTGCAGGCCGTTATCGGCGCCAGGATCGGGCCAAGTAGGCGCCCGCAGCAACGACACACCCAACTGCTCCGGACTAGCCGACACCCCCTGGGGGCCATCGAGCAGCACCGCCAAGCCGCCGCCAGCAGCCACAGAAGCGATCCAGCTGATCGCTGGCAGCTCCCAGCGGGCCTGCTCGCGGGCAGTGACCGGCTGGGCTGGCCGTTCCAGCACGCCACCGGAGGTATCTGCCGCCCAGCGCTGGGCCGGCTGGGCCAGGGGGATCTCCAGGCGCAGCAGCTCATGGCGCTGGCGCCAGTCGACGCTGAGCACAAGCTCGAGCCAGGGTGTATTGGCAAGTAAGCGCCCCTCAAGCCGCACCGCACTTGCCCCGCACTGGCCCCGCCACACAAAACTGGTGCACAGCTCGCCCTGCTCCAGCCAGCTCGGCTCGCCCTGCCACTGCCAGGCCAGTGGATGGTCCCGGTAGCCCGTGGCGATGTCCCAGGCATCCCAAAACTCACCTCGATCGGCAAAACGCCGCCAGGCCAGCGGGCCTGCCAACTGGGGCTGATCCTGGCTATCCCACAGCTGCTCGAGGCCCCGCGGCCCCAGCTCAAAACTCACCAAACCGTTGCCGCAGCGCCAGCCCTCTCGCCACACCGGCGCCTCAACCTGAGCTGCCTCAACCTGAACTGCCTGAGGGGCCGCCGCTGCGGCCGTTCGCTCTAGGGGCAGGGCGGCCACGCCCGCCAAGGGCGGCAGCTGCAGCCACTGGCCGCCAGCCCGGGCCGGCTGGGACGGCAGCTTCACACCGCCCCAACTCCAGCAGCCCAACGGCACCCGCAGACTGCGGGCCCGGGGAGGTAGGGGCTGGAGCTGGGCTAGCCACCAACCCACACCCACGCCCACACCTTCATCTTCACCGTCACCAGCTCCTAGCCAGGCCTGCAGAGCCCGATCCCGTTGCAGGCAGGCGCTGCGGCGCGCTGCCCGCCACTGGGGCTCGGCCTGCTCGAACACCTCTGGAATCGAGGTGCCGGGCAAAATGTCGTGAAACTGCTGAAAAAGCAGAATTCGCCAGTCGACCGTTTCAGGCTCGCCGGCTAGGGCCTGGGCCAGCTCCGCCTCCCGCAGCAGCCGCTCGAGTGTGCGGTTGTGGCGCTTCTGATCAGGGCGCGAGGTGGCGCAGCCGCGATGCAGCTCCAGGTAAAGCTCGTCGCGCCACACCGGCAGCCCGGGCGCCAGCGGCTCGAGGTCAGCCAAATAACCCCGCAAGCTGCCGTGATGCTGGGGAGCAGCTTCAGCTTGCTGCTGCCAGAGCCGCAGCTGCTCGAGCATTTCAGCGCTGGGGCCTCCACCGTGGTCGCCCACTCCGGGCAGCCACAGGGCCGAATCAACCCCGGTCGCGCCTTGCCAAGCCAAGCGATAGCGCTCCATCGCCACGGGATCGCCATCGGTGCCGATCGGGGCGTTGATCAGGGCCAGCAGCTCGGAACCGCAGCGGCTGCGCCAGCGAAACAGCCGGTGGGGGAAGGGATTGGTGGCATTCCAGGCCATTTTGTGGGTGCAAAACCAACGCACGCCGGTGCTGCGAGCCACGGCCGGCAGGCCGCTGGCGAAACCAAAGCTGTCGGGCAACCAGGCCAGATAGTGCTCCAGCTCAGGGAAGCTAGCGGCGCTGAATTGCTGGCCCAGCTGAAACTGGCGCAGCAGTGAGGAGCTACTGATCAGCACGCAGTCGCTCTCCACCCAGGGGCCGTTGATCGGTTCAAAGCGACCGGCTGCCACCGCACGCTGCAGGCGGGCGAACAGGGCCGGCCGGTGTTGCTGCAGCCAGGCGTATAAGGCCGGTGTGGAGTGGCCGAAATGCAACTCCTCGAAGCGCTCGATCAGATCAAGGGCAGAGGTGAAGGTGCGCTCGGCCGCTTGCCAGGTGTCGGCCACCGGCCAAAGCCAGGCCAGATCGAGGTGGGCATGGCCCAACACATGAAACCGACCTGTCGGCGGTTCGCCGCTGCGCAGCTGGGCAAGCTCAGCCTTGGTTTCAGCCAACAAATCCACCGGATCGGCTGGATCCAGGGGCTCGAGCTCGAGACGGCTCTCGATCAGGGCACCGTCGTCGTGCAAGGGGCTGCGCAGGCGTAACTCCAGCTCAAGGGCCTCCCCCTGCCACCAGCGCTCGGGCAGCAACCAACGGCAAGCGGTGTCAAACAGGTCGCCGCCATGCACCCGCGCACCATCCACCCGCAGCTCCACCTGGTCGGCCCACCAGCGCAGCACCAGCCGGGCCTGGGCAACGGGCTCCGGCTGCTGCAGCTGCATCCAGTTCGCCGGGCAAACCAGCCGCAGCCGTAGCTCCCGCCACTGGCCACCCCGCGGCCAGATCACCAACCCCCGCGCTGCCCAATCCGGACGACATTGCTGGCCCCAAGGATCGTCAAGGGCTGGGCCAAGCCGCCCTCCCGCCTGCACGCAGCGCCAGAGTGGTTGGAGATCCCAGCGCGAATGGGTTGGCCGCAAACGTGACTGAATCGTTTCAATCCGTGGGGTCTGCCCTAGTCCTGAGGCCTCAGGCATCGTTGGATGGCAAGCCGAGTCCCATAGGATGATCCCGCAGCTGCGGGGTCGACTAGGCCCTTCAACGCGCCTGTCACTCCCTGTCACCCGCTCGCCATTCCCCAAGGCCGAACCATGCTCGCCCTCAAGATCTCGGTTTATTCGGTCGTCTTCTTCTTTATTGGGATCTTTGTGTTCGGCTTTTTGGCCAGCGACCCCAGCCGCACCCCGAGCCGTAAAGACCTGGAAGATTGATCAGCTGGCACTAGGCAAGCAAGATCCTGATTCTGTTTGTGGGATGATCCCCAAAAGGACCTGCTGCGCCTGATTTAATCGTGCCAATTTCAGACACGCTTCCTTCAACACTTCGGGCTCAAGAAGGTCTTAAGGGCTGATGGATTTGGCTGGCAATTCCCACCGAGTGCCTCTGGGGAAATCGCCTTTAAAAAGGCTCGCTCACCAACTATTAACAGCTGCTTGCCTATCCGTCCTATTCGCTCCAGAGGCTCTGGCAGGTGATATTCCCAGCCAGCCTGGGGCAGTCAAAGCCTCTAGTTCAGTTATTCCTGCTCCCAACTTTGCTGTAATCAAGGCCGATCAGCAAGGCTACGACCAGCAACTGGGCCGGTTTGTTGCCACCGGCAACGTAGAAGCCCGCTTCAATGGCTGGCGCCTGCTGGCAGATCGAGTCGAAATGGCAGAAGCCAGCCGCAGTGTCTACGCCAGCGGGCAAATTCGCCTGACCAAAGGAGATCAATACCTGCAAGCAAGCCGTCTGCGCTACAGCGAACTAGAAGGCAGCGGCGAACTTGACGACGTCTATGGCGTTATCGAGCAGGACACCCTTGCCCGGGACATCAATTCTCAAGGGGTCACTTCTAAAGAAATCAGTTCGAAAGAAGTCAATTTTAAAGAGGTCAACTCCCCAGATCCCAACGCCAAAACTAACGGTCAGCCGTCTGACTTCAGCCAACCAGCGTTTGCCTGTCCGCCACTCAGCGCAGATCCTGCCAATAGAACGCTGGTGCGGGTGTTGCCACCAGGTCGCAGCAGCCTGCCCACCATGCCAGCGCCAGCCGGCTGCCCTGGCAGTGAGCTCTCCACCCCAGCTCTATCTCTAAGTAGGGCACTGGAATCAGTTGCTTTCGGCCCCCCCCAGGCAGGCGGCCCGCAGCAGGGACAATCAACGCAAAACCCCAGCATCTCTACTACCAAAGCACTTGAAATTGGGCAGCTACCAGAGGTGGATTCAAAAGTCAGTGATGTTGCTTTCCAGCAGAGCTGGAGCATCCGCTTAAAGCTTGATCTGGCTGCAGTAATCGATACCACCGACTCGCTCAATAGCAAAGGACAGGACTACCGCCCACCTAAAGACAAAAAAGGCACGATCAGCAGAATCCGCTTTCAAGGAGCCCAAATCCAAATCCGAGGCAACCGCTGGACTGCCGAGCAGCTCGCCTTCACCAATGACCCTTTCACACCAGCAGCGTCATGGATTCTGGCCCACAAAGTGGTGGCCGTAATGGATGGGCGAGGTGCAACCCGTATCAATAGCCGCAGCACTCAGATACTGCTGGACGGCAAGATCTCTCTGCCGGCGATTACCAACACAACAATCGGCGCTGAGGAGGCTCGGCTTGCTTTCGACACCGACAAAAAAGATCGCGATGGGTTTTTTCTCGGCTACAACCTGGAGCTAATCAAGCTGGGCCAACGGGGAAGCTTGCGGCTCCAACCCCAGCTGAATTTGCAGCGGGCTATAGAAGGACGCACCAGTAGTTACGCCCTTCCCGGACAAAATCTGGCCAGCCCCGGCAGCGAACAGACAGCCAAGCTTGGTGACACGTTCGGCCTGCTGGCGGCACTCAATCTGCCCATAGGCTGGCTCTCTCTGAATGCCGAAGCCAGCCTATCTACCTTCAATCCTGATAATTTCAAAGCCGGGACCCGTAGCACTACAAGCCTGACAGCTCCCTTGAGCCTGCCCGGCCATTCAAGCGCCAATGCCAGCTTATTTGGCTCATACCGAGAGCGGATTTACAATGGCAGCCTTGGACTACAAACAGTAGTTTACTCCTATGGCGCCAATCTAGCGGGAAATGCGCTATTAAACCAGTACAAAAATCCAGAAACCTCTCGCAAATCCCCCTTCTTTGCGCCAGTCAATCTCAACTGGGCAGTCCAATCAGGGTCCTACCAAGCCGAGCTTTTTGAGACAGATACGCTAGACACGCTATGGCGTAGCTATGCCAACCTGGCAGCAAGCACCACTCTGCAGCTCTGGCAGGGCTCTGCCCTTGACGCCAGCGAAGATCCCAAGCGGGGCTTGCGCTATGCACCTGTGCCGGTAGTACCAGGCCTGGGAATCAACTTCGGAGCCAGTGGCTATGCAGCCACTTATAGCGATGGAGCAAACCAGAACACCCTCACCCTGTGGGGCGGACCTTCGTTCACGCTGGGGCAGTTTGATCGACCCGTATTCGATTACACCCGCTTCTCCGCCTCAATCGCCGGCACCTTTTTAAATGGAGCCAGCCCCTTTGGCTTTGATCGCACGGTAGATCTACGCACCCTTAGCTTTCAAGCAGCCCAACAGATCTATGGTCCAATTGTGCTGGAAGCTGGTGCCACCTTCAACATCGACGATGGTTCCGAGTTCTACGGCGATGCCTCCTATTCCTATGTGGAGTTGAAACTGCAACGCCGCTCCTACGAGGTTGGTGTCTACTACAGCCCCTACGACGGCATTGGCGGCATCCGCGTCAAACTCAACGACTTCAACTTCACTGGCAGCGGCACACCCTTCGTGCCCAGACCTAGAAGCCGTTGATGTAAGGCAACGATGCAGCAGTGCGAGCCAGCTCGCCGTCGTTAGCCAGCAACTGGGAGGTGGCATCCCATTGCCCAGAAGCCAGCATCTGCTGGGGACCGGACTGGAGTTCTAGCTGCCAAAGCTGGCCCTGGGAGTTTTCCAAGGAGGCCGTAGCCAGCGACAAGCTCAGCTCTTGGTAATTATCGGCGATCAGCGCCTCTTGCAGACTCAGCACGCTGGCGTGGGATGCGGTGAAACAGGGGATTCCCAAGGCCAGACAGTTGCCATAGAAGATCTCAGCAAAGCTTTCCCCCACCAGCGCCCGGATGCCCCAGCGCATCAACGCCTGGGGAGCATGCTCACGACTTGAGCCACAGCCAAAGTTGCGGTTCACAACCAGCACAGAGGCTCCCTGCAGCTCTGCTCGATCGAAGGGATGCTCCCCAGAGAGCTCGGCCCGATCATCGGCAAACACCTGCTCACCGAGCCCGTCAAAAGTGACGCACTTAAGAAAGCGGGCTGGAATGATTCGGTCGGTGTCAATGTCGTCGCCGGCGATGACAACTGCGCGCCCGCGCACAGCCGAGACAGGGCCAAAGGGAAAGCTGGAGGTGGTCATGGCCGCGGTCATGGCGTGGTGTTAATCATCTGGCGCACATCACAGACTTTGCCGGCAATTGCGGCCGCAGCCACCATCGCCGGACTCATCAGCAGGGTGCGGCCGGTAGCCGAGCCCTGGCGACCCTTGAAGTTGCGATTACTTGAACTAGCGCTGATCTGGCGGCCCTCAAGCCGGTCTGGATTCATGGCCAGGCACATCGAGCAGCCAGGCTCACGCCACTCAAAGCCAGCCTCCCTAAACACCTGGTCAAGCCCTTCAGCTTCCGCAGCCGCCGCTACCTGTTCAGAGCCAGGCACGACAAAGGCCTTGATGCCCGGAGCCACATGGCGCCCCTTGGCCACCGCCGCAGCCGCCTGCAAATCGGACAGGCGCCCATTGGTGCAGCTGCCAATGAAGCAAACATCCACCGCTGTGCCTGCAATCGGAGTGCCGGGCTGGAGATCCATGTAGCGGTAGGCCTCCTGGGCCAAGGGCCGCTCATCCGGCTCTGTCTGCTCCAAGGTTGGCACCGTTTCATCAACGCCGATGCCCTGGCCGGGGGTGATCCCCCAGGTGACTGTCGGCGCAATGGCCGCAGCATCGAAGCGCACCTCGTCGTCAAAAACTGCGTCTGCACCACTAGCCAGGCCACGCCACCAGGCCACGGCCCGCTCCCAGGCTTGAGCCTTGGGGGCATAGGGCCGGCCTTGCAGGTAGGCAAAGGTAACGGCGTCTGGGTTGACGTAGCCGCAGCGGGCACCGCCCTCGATTGCCATGTTGCAGAGGGTCATGCGCTCCTCCATCGTCAAAGCATCGATGGCTGGACCGGCGAATTCGTAGGCGTAGCCCACACCACCTTTGACACCCAACACCCGGATGATGTGCAACACCAAGTCCTTGGCATAGACGCCGGGCTGCAGCTGACCCCCAACCCAAATCCTCCGCACCTTGAGCTTGCCCATCGACAGGCTCTGGCTGGCCAGCACATCGCGCACCTGGCTGGTGCCAATGCCAAAGGCAATCGCCCCAAACGCCCCGTGAGTGGAGGTGTGAGAGTCGCCGCAGGCGACGGTCATACCCGGCTGGGTGAGGCCCAATTCGGGGGCAATCACATGCACGATTCCCTGGCGGCCGCTGCCGAGGCCATGCAAAGGGATGCCGTAGTCGCTGCAGTTGCGCTCGAGGGTGGCGAGCATCTCCTCAGCCAGGGGATCAGCGAAGGGGCGCGCCTGGGAGGTGGTGGGCACGATGTGATCAACCGTGGCCACGGTGCGCTCGGGGAGTCGCACCGGTAGGCCCAAATCTTTCAAGGCTGCAAAGGCCTGGGGGCTGGTCACCTCATGAATCAGGTGCAAACCGATAAACAACTGGGTGGAGCCGCCAGGCAACTGGGCCACCCGATGCAGATCCCAGACCTTGTCGTAGAGGGTGCCGGCACTCACGCAAGGTCCGTTCAACTGAGGCTTAAGCCTAAAGCTGCGCCCCGGGGCAGTCGGCCAGCCGCAGGCGCAAGCGATTAAGCGCTTCACCGCTCGTCAAGCGCTGGATCCAGACCCGGCCGCGCGTGGCGCCAAAGCGCACTGCCTCGCTGCTGCAACCATCAGGGCCGGCGATGGCGATATGCACAAGTCCCACCGGCTTCTCAGTGCTGCCACCCCCCGGGCCAGCGATGCCGGTCACAGCAATTGCCCAGGTGGCACCAGTTGCTCGGCGAGCGCCCTCAGCCATGGCGATAGCCACCGAATCGCTCACGGCGCCTTGGCTCTCAAGCAGCGCCTGCGGCACGCCAAGCAAGGCCTGCTTAATCGAGTTGGCGTAGGCAATCACGCCACCAACAAAGCCATCAGAGGCTCCGGGCACCGCCGCCAGGGCCGCCCCCAGCCCCCCGCCAGTACAGCTCTCAGCTACAGCCATCGTCTCACCGCGGCGGCGCATCTGCTCAAGCACCACACTGGCCAGACTGTCGTCATCGACGCCGAAGCAGGCCCTTCCGGAGCGGACCCGGATCTGCGCCTCAAGCGGAGCCAGCAGGATCTGGGCTTCAGCAACGCTGCCTGCCCTGGCCGTGAGGCGCAGCTTCACTTCACCGGCGCCGGCGTAGGGAGCCACAGTTGGGTTTTCTAGGGCCAGCAGATCGGCCATCTGCTCAGCCAGAGCCGACTCGGAAACGCCCCAAAAGCGCAACATGCGACTGGCGAACACCCCATCCGCCAAACCAGCTGAGCGCAGCCATGGCTCTGCGGTGGCAAACCACATCGCCTCCATTTCGCTTGGCACACCAGGGAAAGTGAGCACCGTGAAACCTGGCTGAATGCCCGGGGCCGCAGGCGGGGTCCAGATCATGCCGGGGGCGGTGCCGGTGGGATTTGGCAACACCGCCGCCCCTGCGGGCAGAAATGCCTGCTTGCGGTTACTTGGGGAACAGAAACGGCCGCGCGCGCCGATACGGGCCTGGATGTCAGCCCAGATCTCTGGGTGCTCCACCAGGGGCGTGTCAAAGGCAGCAGCGATGGCTTCTGTGGTGAGGTCGTCTGGGGTCGGGCCGAGGCCTCCGGTTGTGATCAACACCCGGCAGCGACCTGCCACTTCCCGCACCGCTGCCATCAGACGCGTGCGGTTGTCACCAACCACGCTCTGGCGCTGGTGGGCGATGCCCAGGGCCGCCAGCTGCTCCGCCAACCAGCGGGCATTGCCATTGGTGATGTTGCCAAGCAGCAGCTCGGTGCCGATGCAGAGAATCTCGGCGCTCACAGCCTCACAGCTCCCGGGTGGCCGCAGGCTGCTGCAGGGCCCGGCGAGTGCTAACCAGCACCCAGATCAGCACCGCAGTAGCCAGGGCTAGCCAGAGGAAGCGCAATTCAGCATTCACCAGCACCAGGGCCAGGGAGCCCAACCACTGGGTGAAGGCATAAATAAGCAACACGGTGCGGCGATGGCTCAGTCCCGTCCTCAGCAGCCGGTGGTGGAGGTGGCGCCGATCGGGATAGAAGGGCGAGTGGCCTTCGCTGAGGCGCCCCATGATCACTGCCGACATGTCGGCCAAGGGCAGCGACAGGATCAGAAGCGGTAGTAGCAGGCTCACGCTGGTGAGCCCCTTGGCCGGGCCGACAATGCTGATCGCCGCCAAGGCAAAGCCCAAAAAATAGGAGCCGCCGTCGCCCATGAAGATGCGGGCAGGGTTGAAGTTGTGCCGCAGGAAACCGAGGCAGCTGCCCGCCAGCGCCGCGGCCAGCAGGCCTGCAGCCGGCTGATGCAGGCTGAAACTCACCGACAACAAACCCACTGCAGCGATACCGCTCACGCCCGCCGCCAGACCATCGAGACCATCAAGCCAGTTGATGGCGTTGGTGATACCCACCAACCAGATCACCGTTGCCAGCAGGCTGAGCCAATCTGGCAATGGCAGCAGCAGATCAGAGCCTCCCCACCAGCCCATGGGGATCTCGATGTTGCCGATGCGCACACCCTCGTTCCAAGCAACCATCGAAATGGCCAACTGGCCGGCCAAACGGGGCAGGGGCGGCAGAGCATAGAGATCATCTGCCAGCCCGATCAAGAAAAAGCAAAGGGCTCCAGCCAGGGTGGTCCAGATCAACTGGTCCTTTTCAGCGGGAAGGTTGGCGAACCCTCCCAAGGCCCAGGTGAGACCCAGGGCTGCACTAAAGGCGATAACAATGCCGACCCCTCCAAGGCGCACCATGGGAGAGGTGTGCTGCTTGCGGGAATCGGGAGCATCCACCAATCCCCAGCGCAGGCCGAGCCGGCGTACCACTGGCACCACCAAAGCCGTGCACAGAGCAGCCACGGCAAAGGTGAGCAAGGCGGCCGCGTTGGGGCTGTAGGCGAGGGTCACTGAACCAGACCGAAGCAAGCCGAAAAATGGCCTTCAGCACCCACCTTACGGGCGTTGAAGTGGATCAAGCGTGCTGAAGCTCACGCGCTGCTGAATAAAGCGGGAAGCGCTCACAGAGAGCCGCAACCCGATCGCGGCAGCGCTGCTCAATGGTGCTGTCTTCGGGATTGAGCAGGCGATCGGCAATCACATCGGCCACCTCGCGGAAGGCGGCCTCGTCAAAGCCGCGGGTGGTGCAGGCAGCGGTGCCCAGGCGCAGGCCGCTGGTCACGAAGGGCGACTGGGGATCGAAGGGCACCGTGTTCTTGTTGGCGGTGATGTGCACATCACTCACCAGCAGGTCAGCCACCTTGCCGGTCATGCCGATGCCGCGCAGATCCAGCAGCACGATGTGGTTGTCGGTGCCGCCGCTCACCACGGCGATGCCGCGCTCCTGGATGCGCTCGGCGAGGGCTTGGGCGTTGGCAACCACCTGCTGGCTGTAGACGCGGAAGCAGGGCTGTAGGGCCTCACCAAAGGCCACCGCCTTGGCGGCGATCACGTGCTCAAGCGGACCGCCCTGGCTGCCGGGGAAAACGGCCTTGTCGAACTGCTTGCCGAACTCGGCATCGCGGCAGAGGATCAGGCCGCCGCGGGGGCCCCTCAGGGTCTTGTGGGTGGTGGTGGTCACCACATCGCAATGGGGCACGGGGTTGGGGTGCACACCCGCCGCTACCAGGCCGGCGATGTGGGCCATATCGGCCAGCAGGTAGGCGCCCACCTCATCGGCGATGGCGCGGAAGGCCTGGAAATCAATGGTGCGGGGATAGGCGGAGTAGCCGCACACGATCAGCTTGGGCTTGTGCTCCAGGGCCAGCTGGCGGATGGTGTCGAAGTTGAGCTGCTGGGTGTCGGGGTCCACGCCGTAGTGCACGGCCTTGAACCACTTGCCGCTCACGTTCACCGGCGAGCCATGGGTGAGGTGACCGCCATGGCTGAGGTCCATACCCAGGATCGTGTCGCCGGGCTGCAGCAGGGCCAGGAACACCGCGAAGTTGGCCTGGGCACCGCTGTGGGGCTGCACGTTGGCCCAGGCGGCACCAAACAACTGCTTGGCCCGCTCAATCGCCAGCTCCTCGATCGCATCCACATGCTCACAGCCGCCGTAGTAGCGCTTGGATGGCAGGCCTTCGGCATATTTGTTTGTGAGCACCGAGCCCTGCGCCTCCATCACAGCTCGGGAGGCGAAGTTCTCAGATGCAATCAGCTCCAGATGGGTTTCCTGGCGCTGCAGCTCCTTTTCAATCAGCCCGGCGATGGCGGGGTCCCCGGCAGCTAGGGACTGGTTGAGAGCAGCACCGCCGGGGTTGGTCATGGTTAAGGGTTAAATCGTCCGATGATCGTAAAGACCGGAGCCGGGCATCGGACACCTCAATGTCGAAGCCAAGCCACAAAAAAACCGCCCTAGAGCGGTTTTGTGTAAGAAGCGCGCCTGGAGAGATTCGAACTCCCGACCCTCTGATCCGTAGTCAGATGCTCTAATCCGCTGAGCTACAAGCGCATGGGTCCATTTTCACCGCACGGAGGGCCCATCCGTCAAACACCCCGTCCTCGCCTCCCCATCAATGCCCATCCGCTGGTACGGCCCCGCCAACCCCGAAGACCCCACTTACAGGCACTTCGAACGGATCGTGAACCTGACGCTCCACGCCGCCCTATTCGCCGCCCTGAACAGTGGCCTCTGGTTGGTACAGGAAATGCGTCACCCCTGGGCCCACCTCAACTGGCTCAGCCTGGGTTGGTTGGTGGTGTTGCTGGCTCACGCTGGCGCTGTAGTGGTTCTGCGTCCAACCCCCCGGCCATGACCCTCTCCGCCACGGACCTCAAAGAACTGGAACTGGCCCTGGCAGATCGCCTTTATGTGCAAGTAGCCAGTTGGCATCTCTACCTCGGCGACGCCGGCCTGGCCCAGGCCCTGGCGATCGAATGTTCCGCCCGGCTGGACCAGGGGGCGGAGGTGTGCGCGCGCCAGGCCCTTGAGGCGGTGCAGGTGCCGATCGGCGCCGGTTCCACCCGGCTGCCCCTGGCTCGGCTGATGCCCGCCGGCCAGCTGCGGGATCTCGAAGAGGTGCTGGAGCAGTTTTGCCGATAAGGTTGCGACAACTGGCGACGGGCTGTGCTGGTCATTGAGGTAACCAACGCCCGCGATGTGGTGCGTCAACGCCTGGGTCGCCTGGGCGGACGCCTAATCGGCAAGGTGGTGGACGCCGAGGCCCAGGTTGAAAAAGCCCTGATTCAGGAGCTAGAGACGGCCTTCAAGGAATTCGGCATTGAGGCACGCATCTTTTCGGTGGACGGCCCCCGGATGCTGGGTCGCTCCCACCTGGAGATTCCAGTTCAGGTGCGAGCTGAACGGGACGTTCGCCTCGACCTCTAGCGCCTGGCGCCAATTCGAGGCAAGCGATCCCGCAACTGGTCGGTCAGATCCTTGACCTCTGGCACCTGGGCAAGGCTGGCCACCACGCCATAGATCAGCACACCCACTCCGCCGGCAAAGCTGCACTCCAGGAGCCGGCCCCAAAGACCAGTGGGCCAGGCCACAGTGACTGACACGCCCCAGGCCGCCAGTCCGGCCAGTACGGCAGCACCGAACAGCACCATCGTGTCGCGCAGCCACAGCCGCAATGGCAGCCCACCGAGCTTGGTCTGCAGCGCCAGCAGCAAACCCACACAGGTGATCAGATTCACCGCCACGGTGGCCAGCACCAGGCCGGCGGCGCCGCAATAGAGCCCAGGCAGCAGCTGGGTAGCGCCGGGCACCGGTCCGCCCACGAAAGCCCAGCAGAAGAGCGCATTCAGCCCAATCCCCGCCATCGACCAGCGGAACGGCGTAACCCCATCGCCGAGGGCATAGAACACCCTCACCAGCACGTCGCGAGCCAGATAGGCGGGCATGCCGATGCCGTAGGCCATCAGCAGGTTGCCCACCAACTCCGCAGCACCGGCATTGAAAGCTCCCCGCTCATAGATCAAAGCCACGATCGGCAAAGCCAGCGCCACCATCAACGCCCCCAGGGGCAGCATGCTGGCGTTGGAGAGCATCAGCCCCTGGCGGATACGACCGACCAGCTCAGGTCGATCGTCCGGTGCCGTTAGCCGAGCATAAACCGGCAATAGCGGCACCAGCAGGGCATTGGAGAGCAGCCCTAGGGGCGTTTGCACGAGCAGGTTGGCGTAGCCGAGACCCGCCGCGGCCGCCGGGATGCCCGAAGCGAAAAACAGGGACACAAACACGTTGATCTGCAGCATCCCCGAGGAGAGGGTGGCGGGCCCCATCACCTGCAGAACCTCGCGCACACCGGGGTCCCTCCAGTCCCACACCAGCTGAAAGCGTTGCAGCCCTTGCCGGGCCAGGGCTGGCAGCTGAATCAGCCACTGCAGCACCGCCCCCAAAGTTGTGGAGCCGGCCAGCACCACGCCGCCAAGCACCGCCGTGGTGGGCAGGGTGATCGCTGCACCGAGCTGCCACCACAGCACCCCGATACCAGCGATCACGGCCACGCTCGAGAGCAAGGGGCTCACCGAGGGCAACCAAAATTCATCAGCAGCATTAAGGGCTCCAAAGCCGAGGCCGATCAGCCCGGCAAATAGGGCCATCGGCGCCATCCAACGCAGCTGCAGTACGGCGATGTCGTGGCGGGTGGCATCCAGACCCGGGCCCACCAGGGTGATCAGGGGGCCAGCGAACACCAGCAGCAACACCGTCACCCCGAGCAACCCCGCCCCCACCAGGGTGTTGATTGCTGCCAGCACGTAGGCGCCCTCCTGGCGGGGCCGGCGGGCCAGCACGCTCACCATGGCGCTGTGGAAAGGTCCGTTAATGCCGCCCAGCAGGATCAGCAGAAAGCCGGGCAGCACGTAGGCGTAGTTGTAGGCGTCGTAAGCCGCGCCAACGCCGAAGGCTGCTGCAATGGCCTGCTGCCGCACCAAGCCGGCCAACTTGCTGAGGGCAGTGGCCACTGCCACAACCAGGGCAATGCGCCTGAGGGACTGTGCCATCCAGTGGAACTCAAGGCCCGGGAGTTGGCGGCAGTATGGCTGGCCTGCTCCAATCCACCCCACCCCGCCCGCCATGGCCACCTGCGTGCTCAGCCTCCGCCCCCTGGTAGAGGGCACCTTGGTGAAGCGCTACAAGCGCTTCCTGGCCGATATCGAACTAGAAAACGGCGAACTGGTCACGGCCCACTGCGCCAACACCGGGCCGATGACCGGAGTGCTGCACCCCGGCGGAAGGGTGCGCTTGCGCCACGCCCCTTCCCCCAGCCGCAAGCTTGCCTGGACCTGGGAGCAGGCCCAGGTGCCTGGCGCCGATGGCACGCCCATCTGGGTGGGCGTCAACACGGCCCTCCCCAACCATCTGGTGCGGGCCACGATTGAGGCCGGTTGCCTGGAGCCCTGGCTGGGGCCGATCGCAGCCATCCGTGCCGAGGTGCCCTATGGCGAAGGGCGCCGCAGCCGCATCGACCTGCTGCTCACACCAGCGGAAAACGCCGCCGATCCCAGGCCGATCTACCTGGAGGTGAAAAACACCACCTGGAGCGAAGGGGAGCTGGCCCTTTTCCCAGACACCGTCACTGAACGGGGCCAAAAACACCTGGTGGAGCTGATGGCCCTGCTGCCAGAGAGCCGTTCCGTACTGGTGCCCTGCCTTAGTCGGGGCGATGTGAGCCGCTTTGCCCCGGGCGACGCGGCAGATCCACGCTATGGCGAACTTTTTCGCCAGGCCCTGGCAGCGGGCGTGGAGGTACTGCCCTGCCGCTACAGCTTCAGCGCCAGCGAGGTGAACTGGCATGGAATTGCGGCTGTGGAAACCCACGGTCCCGCCCTTGGGGCTGGCTAAGCGCCACAATCCCGCGATGCTCCCGTTCCACTGGCTCACCCAGACCATCGCCCTGGGCCTGGGCATTTCCTTCAGCCCACTCAACATCGCTCTGGTGGCCCTGCTGCTGCTGGGCCCCAACCCGCTGCGACGCTGCTTCACCTACCTGGGGGGCTGGATACTCGCCAACGGTGGCGCGCTGGCAGCGGTGGTGCTGGTAGGCAGTCGCTTCAGTTGGGCCATGCAGCTGGGCAGCCGCGGCCAGGTGTTGATGGACCTGATCGGTGCCGGAGCCCTGGTGGCCTTGGGGCTGTTCCAGCTAACCCCTGCAGCAGCCATCGGTGAGGAGAGCTGGGCGATGCAACTGATGGGCCAGCTGCCCGAGCTCGACTGGTTTCCCCTGCTCGGACTGGGGGCCGGCTGTGCCTTGGTCAGCCCGGAAAATCTGGTTTTTTACGCCAAGGAAGGGGGCATGTTGCTCACCAACCACACCTCCCTGCGCGGGGATCTGGAGGTGGGCGCCGTATTTGTGGCCGTAACCACCTCGCTACTGCTGCTGCCACCACTGGCCTGGCTGCTGAGCGGCGGCAGGCTGCGCCAGCCCCTGAGCCGCCTCAACGACTGGCTTGTGCATCGGGCGGAATGGCTGGTGGGGGTGTTCGCCCTAGTGCTGGGGGTCTATCTGGGCTGGCAAGGAATTGAGGGCCTCCACCAGATGACCCTGGGAGCCGCAGCTCTGACCTAAGTGGCCCATAGAGTTGATTCACCGAGACCTCGACGCTGTGGATACCCGCGCCTTCAAACGCTCCTTGCACCACTCGGAGCGTTACAACCGCCGAGGCTTCGGCTTGGGCAATGAGGTGGCAGGCAGCCTGGAGCAGGCCTACCAAAGCGATCTGATCGCCAAGCTGCGGGAAAGCGGCTACTCGCTCGAGAGCGGCCGCCTCACCGTGCGGCTGGCTGAAGCTTTTGGTTTCTGCTGGGGCGTAGAGCGGGCAGTGGCGATGGCCTACGAAACTCGGCGCCACTACCCCACTGAACGGATCTGGATCACCAACGAAATCATCCACAACCCTTCGGTCAACGATCACCTGCGCGACATGAACGTGCTGTTCATCTCCGTGGAAGACGGCATGAAAGATTTTTCGGAGGTTGCCAGCGGTGATGTGGTGATACTGCCCGCATTCGGCGCCACCGTTCAGGAGATGCAGCTGCTAAGCGAGCGGGGCTGCCACATCGTTGATACGACCTGCCCCTGGGTCTCCAAGGTGTGGAACACGGTGGAAAAGCACAAAAAGCACTCCTTCACCTCGATCATCCACGGCAAGGTCAAGCACGAGGAAACCCTCGCCACCAGCAGCTTCGCCGGCACCTACTTGGTTGTGCTCGACTTGGCCGAAGCCCAAATGGTGAGCGAATACATCCTCGGCAATGGCGATCGGGAATCGTTCATGGCCCGCTTTGCCAAAGCCTGCTCGCCCGGCTTTGACCCCGACCGCGATCTGATCCGGGTGGGAGTCGCAAACCAGACCACCATGCTGAAGAGCGAAACCGAAGAGATTGGCCGCCTGTTCGAGCGCACCATGCTGCAGCGCTTCGGCCCCATTGAGCTCAATGAGCACTTCTTGGCCTTCAACACCATTTGCGACGCCACCCAGGAGCGCCAGGACGCCATTTTCGCCTTAGTTGATGAGCCCCTCGACCTGATGGTGGTGATCGGCGGTTACAACTCGTCTAATACCACCCACCTGCAGGAGATCGCCGTCAGCCGCGGCATCCGCTCCTTCCACATCGACACCCCCGAGCGCATTGGCCCTGGCAACCGCATCGAGCACATGCCCCTAGGGGGCGAGCTCGAAATCGAGCTGCCCTTCCTGCCCGAAGGTCCAATCCGAGTGGGCATCACCTCCGGGGCCTCCACTCCAGACCGGGTGGTGGAAGACGTGATCGAGCGGCTGATCGAACTCTGCGAAGCCTGAGCCGAACCAAGGTGTCCGGGTGTCACAGCCGGCGGCACTTGGGTCCACCAGGGGCTTTACATTGATTCAAGAACGCCTTGAACAAGCCCGGCATCTTGCTGCCAGGGCTGGTCAAACGCCAGTAGTTGCCTTTGTCGTTGTCAACCGCACCAGCCCATCCGTCGTCCAAGGGAGAGCTGGGCTCCGGTCTGCTGCTGCTGCGCCACAGCGATGATCCGCGGGTGAGGCGCTATGCCAGTGCCTTTGCCGACGTGATGGAAATGCGGGCTAGCGCGCCCGTTGTCTCCGAATACCTCGATCACCACGAGGGTTGGTTTCGCCGTTGTGCTGCCCCGATGACTGTGGAACCCCTCGGCAAGCGGGGCTACGCGCTGACTCTGGGCACCTTTGGCAACTTCGGCTTCGAAGTGGAGCCCACCATCGGCCTGGAGTTGCTGCCCCAAGACCAAGGCCTATACCGAATTTTGACCGTTCCCCACCCCGGAGGCGATCCCAACCTCGAAGGGCTCTACGACGTCGAGTTCAACGCCTCGCTGCAGCTCGACCAAGCCAATGAGGATACCGTCGCTTCCGACGATCCTCGCCCCCAGACTCTGGTGCGCTGGCAGCTCGACCTGAGCGTCTGGATACGCCTACCCGGAGTGATCACCCTGCTGCCTGACGGGCTAGTGCAGTCGAGCGGCGACCACCTGCTCCGTCAAATCGTGAGGCAGATCTCTCGCCGGCTCACCTGGAAGGTGCAGGAAGATTTCCACGGCAGCCACGATCTGGAGTGCCCACCCCGGCGAAGCGCCCAGTTCTAAATCAACTGGGCAGTCTTTCAAACTTGAGACCTAGCCCCGAAGCCAGCACTCAAGCAGGGCGGTTTTCCCAGATTTTGTTGAGGATCTGAAAGCCACTCACCGCCTGCCACAGAAACAGGGTCATCATTGCCATGTTGAGGCCCACATGGACCTTGCGGGCGATCAAATTGCCCTGCTGCATCAGTGGGGTAAGCGACACCGCCAGGGCGATCAAGCAGGTCATGCCAATGCCCACAAGCAGGTGGGGGCCTACAAATAATTTGCCGTTATTGAGGTAGGTGACGGCCATTCCGCCAAAGGTACCCAGCACGGTGAGGGCCAGGATCAGGCTGCCGATCTGGAAATGGCGCTTAGCGAATTGACCCTTGATCAGCTGCTTGCGGGTCTCAGCATCTGCGGTGCGGGTTTTCTTGGCCTTGATGCCAAGCAGCATCCCATAACTGGAGAGGGCCAGCAGACCCAGCATCAACAGGGGATGGAGGAAGTTGAGGTTGTAGGCGAGGGCTTCGGGCATGGCGTCAGAGGGGGCCAAGGGAAGGCTGCGGCAAGTGCGCAGCAGAACAGGACTTATGGAGCGAAACTACAACTCACTGCGCCCCAGCAAGGGCGTCAATGCAGAAAATGACGTCGACCGGTTACCACCATCGCCAAGCCAAGGGCATTGCAGGCAGTGATCGAATCGGCGTCGCGCACGCTGCCGCCAGGCTGAATGACAGCAGTGATGCCTTGACCAGCGGCCAGCCGCACGGTGTCATCGAAGGGGAAGAAGCCATCGCTAGCAAGCACCGCACCGCGGGCCCGATCTCCGGCCGCTTCCAAGGCCAGCCTGGCCGAGCCAACCCGATTCATCTGGCCGGCGCCAATGCCCAGGCTCTGACCACCCTTGGCCACGGTGATGGCATTGGAGCGCACGTGGCGGGCCAGCTTCCAGGCAAAACCGAGGTCGTCGAGCTCCTGGGCTGTGGGCTGGCGTTCGCTAACCACCTGCCAGGCCGCTCCATCAACCGGTTGATCGTCTAACTCCTGTACCAGTACCCCGCCCAGCAGGGTGCGCAGCTGGCGCCTGGACGCCATAGCGATCGCCGCAGGATTCAATTCCAGCAGGCGCAGATTGGCTTTCGTGGCCAGCCGCTCCAATGCCGGTCCATCAAAGCCAGGCGCCACTACACATTCAAGGAACAGGCTGGTCAGCAATTCAGCGGTGGCTAGATCCACCACACAGTTGATAGCCACAATGCCGCCGAAGGCTGAGAGCCGATCGGCGTCAAGGGCCCGGCTGAGGGCAGCGGCGCCGCTGTGGCCGATGGCCACACCACAGGGATTGGTGTGCTTGACCACAACCGCCGCGGGCTGGGCCCCGGGGCCGTAGCCAAACTCCCGCACGGTGGCTAGGGCCGCATCCAGATCAATCAAGTTGTTGTAGCTGAGCTCCTTGCCCTGGAGTTGCACCGCGGCGCCCCAGCCGGCAGCGGGCTCGCTGTGCCAGGTGGCCTGTTGGTGGGGGTTTTCGCCGTAGCGCAGGCTCTGACGGGCGGGCAGTTCCAGTCGCAGGGGCGCCGCCACCGCTGATGGAAGCTCGGCTGCGCCGGCCAGCTGGGCTGCCAGCCAGCTGCTGATCGCCGTGTCGTAGCTGGCGGTGTGCTGGAAGGCTTCCAGCGCCAGCTGGCGCCGCAGGGCAGCGCTGATGGCTCCGGTGCGCAGGCACTCAAGAAAGGGTTCGTATTGGCTGGGGCTGGTCAGCACCACCACATCGGCGTGATTTTTGGCCGCTGCCCGCACCATTGCCGGTCCACCGATATCGATGTTCTCGATGGCGGTATCGAATGCCACCTCGGGGTTGGCAACGGTTTCTCGAAATGGGTAGAGGTTGACCACCACCACGTCGATCGGGGCAATGCCCTGGGCCTCCAGATCAGCCTGGTGGCTGGGCTCGCAGCGGCGAGCCAGGATGCCGCCATGGATGCGTGGGTGCAGGGTCTTGACCCTGCCGCCCAAGATCTCAGGGGCCCCGGTGTGCTCCGCCACCTTGGTGACCTCAAGCCCGGCCGCCTTGAGGGCCGCAGCGGTGCCGCCACTTGAAATCAACTGATAGCCAGCCTCCAGCAGCCCCTCGGCCAAGGGCACCAGGCCCTCCTTATTGGAGACGCTTAGAAGGGCCGTGGGGGCCATGGCTGCCATAAGTGCAGGTATAAGGGCCAACCTACGCAGCAATCGATCCCCCGCCATGAGTAGCCAAACCAGCCAGCCCAACGACCAACTGATCCGCAGTGGCCCGGACCTGTGCGACCGGCGCCTTGTGCTGCTGCACGGCTGGGGAGCGGATGCCGACGATCTGCTCGACCTGGCCGAGGTGCTGGTGGGGCCAGCGGTGAGCGTGGTGGCCCTGCGGGCACCACTGCCGCATCCAAGCGGTAGCGGCCGCCAGTGGTACGACCTGCAACAGCCAAATTGGCCCCAGCTACCTGCCGCTCGAACCCAGCTGCTAGAGCGGCTCCTGGCCCTAGCTGTAGAGGTGCCCCTGCAGCAAACGGCTCTGCTGGGCTTCTCCCAAGGCGCCGCAATGGCCCTTGATGTGGCCACAGCCGGCAGCGGCCTACCCCTGGCCGGCCTGATCGGCTGCAGCGGCTACCCCCATCCCGGCTGGCAACCAACCGCAGCATGCCTGCCAAAAATCCTGCTCACCCATGGCGAACAGGATCCTGTGGTGCCCTACGGAGCCAGTGAGGCCCTAAAAGAGCAGTTGCAACTCGGTGGCATCGACACCGAACTGGTTGGCTTTACAGGCGGCCACACAATTGATAGCTGCCTGTTTCCTGCCCTGCGGAGCTACTTGGCCAGCCAGTGGTCATGCTGAACAACCACTGGCCCACCTGAGTTCCGCCAGGGCAAAGCCAAGCTCAAACGAAGGCGTATTCGTACTCCTCCATTTCTTCCCAGTCGTCGGCGGCGAGGGCTTCGATGCCTTCGAAAAGCACCTCCTCACCGATGCGGTCGACGATCGTGCGCAGTGAAGGAAACAGGAAATGGTTTTCCTCGGCGTACTGGGCGCTGAACAGACCCTTTTCGCCCCAGAAGAAGCGATCAGTGGTGTGCTCGTTGCGGCGCACGTTGAGAATTGCTGGGGGCACCAACAGCTCCTCAGCAATGAAGCGGCGTGCTGCCGTGACCGGCTTGTGGGAGCCGGTCTCGAGATTGAAGGTGGGAACATGCGCCAGCACCCGCTGGCCCGCGAGCCGGCGACGGCTAATCCGCTTGCGCTTTTTGGACATTGAACTGCTCCCGAGAAGGAGGAATTAGGAGAAGGAAAAGAAACCGGAGGGGGAACGGACAGTGGGAGCGCAAAACATGCGCAGGGTCCGTGACTCAGCCCACCCGCACCCCCCAAAATTTGGAGAGCAGGGCGACGCCCAAACGTTCTGTTGTCCGAGAGAGTCAGCAGGCCCAGGGGTCAGTGACGCCACACCCCGCCCATTCGGGGTGCAGAACAACAGGAAGCAAGATCGGCGAAAGTTGGATCTGTTACTGCTGTAGCCTGAATTGCCTGAATGGGCAACAAAGGGTGAGGGCGTCACGACGACGAGCCGCTGCCCGCTTGCGGACCGCGCCGTATTGGTCGATACCGCTCATCTTAAGACTTTTTTCTGGTTTTCCCACCCCTTATCCAAACTTATTGGAAGAGGGCCGGGGCTGAGGGCAGCAGATGCAAGTCTCCAACCGCTTTCTCGCCCTACTGCGCTTCCAGCTAGCCCAGTTCGCTGATCGCAGCGACCTCAGCTCCCTGGTGGTTTACGTCACCCAGCCCGGTGAAGCCAACGCCCCCATCCTGGTACCAATCGGCCAATGGCCCAGTGATGGCCGAGCCCTGCCTGCGGTCGAAGCCGGCAGTCCGCTGAGCTTGCCAGCGGAGGAGCGGCGCTGGCTGCCGCTGCGCCACCAACGGGTGCTGCTGGGCGCGATCCAGGTGGAAACCAGCGTGGTGCCCTGGCCAGACAGCCTGGGGCAGCGGCTCCAGGCCGTCGCCCTGTGTCTGACAGAAGCGCTCTGCCTTGATCTGGAACAACAGCAACTGCAGCAGACCCTCGAGCAACAGCAAGCCGAATTGAGCCTGTTGTTGCACCAGCTGCGCAACCCCCTCGCCGCGCTGCGCACCTTCGGCCAACTACTGCTGCGGCGCCTCGAACAGGACCAGCAGAACCGACCGCTGGTGGAAGGCTTGCTGGCGGAAGAGCGCCAGCTCAACCGTTACGTGGATGCCCTCAGCCAGCTGGGGCGCCACGAACAAGCCGCCGTCAGCGGCGAAGCGGCGCCGCCCCTGCTACTTCCCCCCGGGCTGGTGGGGCCCGAGGGCCAACCCCTGCTCGACTGGCTTCAGCCCTTGGTGCAGCGGGCTGCTGCCACGGCCTCTCTGCAGGGCCGCCCCTGGCATCCGCCATCCTGCTTGCCCAACTGGCACGGGGACAGTGGTGCCGTGGCTGAAATTTTGGCCAACCTGCTGAACAACGCCTTCCGATACAGCCCCAGCGGCACGGCCATCGGCCTGGACTGCCAAGCCCTGGCGTCTGGGGACTGGCAACTGACGGTGTGGGATGGCGGCGAGCCGATCGCCGAAAACGAGCGCCAGGCCATCTTTGAGCAGGGTTTCCGGGGGCGGCAGGGGCAGGGGCGGCCGGGGACGGGGCTGGGACTGGCCCTGGCCAGGGATCTGGCCCGCAGCCTCGGTGGCGAGCTCAACCTGGTGTTGCCGCCGGCAGCCGTTGCCCAGCAACTGCCCGAGCGGGGCAACGCCTTTTGCCTCAGGCTGCCAGCCGCGGTCCCAAGCCCAGCAGCAGGGCCATGAGCAGCAGGGCCAGAGCTTCTGTCCATTCGACACAGGCTCCGTAGCTATCGCCGCTGTGGCCGCCGAGACGGCGGCCGAGCCATAGAGGCACGAGAACCGCTGGCAGCAAACCCACCCCCTGGGGCCAGGGCCAGCGGGTCCAGGCCGCTAGCCCCAGGGCCAGGGCGAACACCAGCAGGGCCGGCACCAGTTCCGCGGCCAGACCCCGCCAGTGCTGCCGGTGAAAAGCAGCACTGCCCTGCTGCCTCAAATATGGAAACCACTGCATGGCCAAAAGGGGTGACACCCGGCCCCAGAAAGCTGCCCAGAGCATGGCCAGCGGGGCAGCGGCCCCTAGGCAAAGCAGGGCTGCTGCCTTGAGCAGCAGCACCACCACCAGGGCCTGCACCCCCGATGCGCCCACCCTGCTATCTGCCATCGCCTCCAAGGCCCTAGGGCCGGCGCCCAAGCCATCGGCCGTATCCATTGCGCCATCAACGTGCAAGCCGCCTGTAAGCACCAACCCGAGCGCCAGCACCAAGGCCACCTGGGCTCCAAGGGGCAACCAGCCAGCGGCAAGCCACCAGAAAAGGCCCTGCAGCCCGCCCAGCACCAGGCCGATCAGGGGTGCGAAGCGGGCAATGCGCTCAAAGCGCGGCGGCACTCCTGGCCAGGCGGGCAGCACGGAATAAAACACCCAGGCACCGGCCAGATCGCCCAACCAGCCGGGAATCGCCCCAGAAAAAGACTTCGGCACGGGCTCTAGCAAGCGACACCTAGCGTCGGAACAGCACCTGTTCGGCGCAATCAGCTTCCCACCAGCGTTCTCCTTCGACATCACAGCCCAGTGCAGCCGCACCCGGGCTCGCTGCGGCTGCTTTCACACCCCCCATGGCGATGTCACCACGCCCCGATTCATGCCCGTGGGCACCCTGGCCACGGTGAAAGGGGTTACAGCGTCCCAACTGCGGGACACCGGCGCCCAGATGGTGCTCTCCAACACCTATCACCTACATCTGCAGCCCGGCGAGCAGATCGTGGCGGATGCCGGTGGTCTACACCGATTCATGGGTTGGGACGGGCCGATGCTCACCGATTCCGGCGGCTTCCAGGTTTTCAGCCTCGGCGACATCAACACCATCGACGACCACGGCGTGGTGTTCCGCTCACCGCGCGACGGCGCCCGCATCGAACTCACCCCCGAGCGCTCGATGGCGATCCAGATGGCCCTGGGGGCCGATGTGGCCATGGCCTTCGACCAATGCCCCCCCTATCCCGCCAGTGAGGCAGACGTGGCTGCCGCCTGCCGGCGCACCCACAGTTGGCTGGAGCGCTGCATCACCAGCCACACCAAGGTCGACCAGGCCCTGTTTGGCATCGTCCAAGGGGGCTGCTTCCCCCACCTGCGCCAGGAGTCGGCCCAGGTGGTGGCCTCCATGGGCCTGCCCGGGATAGCCGTGGGCGGCGTGAGTGTGGGCGAGCCCACCGAGGAAATGCATCGGATCGTGCGCCAGCTGGGGCCGCTGCTGCCTGATGCCGTACCCCACTACCTAATGGGCATAGGCACCCTGCGGGAAATGGCCATCGCCGTGGCCAACGGCTTCGACCTGTTTGATTGCGTGATTCCCACCCGCCTCGGCCGCCATGGCGCGGCCTTGGTGGGTGGCGAACGCTGGAACCTCAAGAACTCCCGTTTCCGCCACGACCACACCCCTATGGATGCCAGCTGCCCCTGCCCAGCCTGCCGCCAGCACAGCAGGGCCTACCTGCACCACCTAATCAAGAGCGAGGAGCTGCTGGGCAAGATTCTGTTGAGCTTGCACAACATCACCCAGTTGGTGCGCTTCTCCACCGCCATGGGGCAGGCCATCCGGGACGGCTGTTTTGCAGAGGATTTCGCTCCCTGGGAAGCGGACTCCCCAGCCGCCCACACGTGGTAGCGTCCGCCCCTAGCTCAGTGAATTCCGGGATGGCTACCTACGCCCTGCAAACCCTGGCCCAACTCCCCGAGGCCTACCAAGCCTTCGGACCACTGGTCGACATCCTGCCGATCATTCCCCTGTTCTTTCTGCTGCTTGCCTTCGTGTGGCAGGCATCCGTCGGCTTTCGCTGAATCCGGCCTCAGCCCTGCCTGAGCACCTCCCAGGCAAATTTGGGTAGTGAGAGCATGCGGCGCCAGCGACTGGGCTCCTGAATCAGCCGGTACAACCATTCGATCTGCAGGGCTCCCATCCAAGCGGGGGCTCTTTTTTTGACCCCAGCCCAAACGTCAAAGCTGCCGCCCACGCCCATCCAGAGGCCGCCACTGCGCCCAGGCAGCTGCTGAATCCAGGTTTCCTGGCGGGGTACGCCTAGGGCGGCCAGCACCAGGTCAGGCCGAGCCGCCAGCAGCTGCTGCTCCAAGCCTGGCCAGGCTTCAGCCGGTTGGTAGCCATGGGCATGGAGCACCAGCTTTAGTCCGGGAAGCTCCTGGCGCAAGCGCGCGGTGAGCTGCTCCATCACCTCCGGTGAGGCGCCCACCAAAGCCACCCTCCAGCCATGGGAAGCCGCGTGAGTGAGCAAATCACGGGCCAGCTCAATCCCAGGACTGCGCCGCACCCGGTAGCCCTGGCGGCCTAGGGCCCAAACCACGCCGGCACCATCCGGAATCACCAGGGATGCCGCGGCGATGGCAGCCCCCAGGGCTGGATCGGCCTTAGCGGCCATCGTCATCTCAGCATTCAGGGTGACGATCTGCCCACCACTCCGCTGCCGCAGGGCCAAGGCCGCTGCAAACACATCTGGACACACGCTCACCGGCACCCCCAGAACCCTGGTGCGCAGTGGTTCAGTTGCAGTTGATGCCATCAGGGGTGAGGTGGGGGTGGAGAATATATGGCTGGCCTACCACTGGCATAGGGACATCCATGGCGCAATCCCTGCCACTGAACAATCCGGCCCATCAGCCGGAACCCGCCGTTTCAGCCGCCTTGGATCCGGCTCAGGCCTGGGTCCTGCTGCAAGACTTGGATAGTCAAATTGATCGGGTGGTGTTGAGCCGCCAACACCCGATTACGGGACTGCTGCCAGCCAGCACCGCCAATACCGTGCACGGCAACTACGCAGACGCCTGGGTGCGCGACTGCGTTTATTCAATCCAATGCGTCTGGGGACTTGCCCTGGCCCATCGCCGCCTGCGGGGGGCCAGTCGCCGCGTATACGAGCTTGAAGCGAGGGTGCTGCACCTGATGCGCGGCCTGCTCAACGCCATGCTGCGCCAGGCCCCGAAGGTGGAGCGCTTCAAGCACAGCCTGCATCGCCTGCATGCCATCCACGCCAAGTTCGACACGGCCACCGGCGCTGCCGTAGTGGCCGATGACGGCTGGGGGCATCTGCAACTCGATGCCACGGCGCTGTTTCTGCTCCAACTCGCCCAGCTGACCCGCTCAGGCCTGGTGGTGGTGCAAAGCAGCCACGAGCGCGACTTCGTGCAAAACCTGGTGTACTACGTGGCCCGTGCATACCGCATAGCCGACTACGGCATTTGGGAAAGGGGCGACAAAGGCAACCACGGCCTCCCAGAGCGCAACGCCAGCTCGATTGGCCTGGTCAAGGCCGCTCTGGAGTCCCTGGAGGGACTCGATCTCTACGGACCCCACGGTGATGGCCGCAGCTGTCTGGTGATCCCCCACGACGCCATCGTGAGGCTGCGCCGGGCTCTGGACGCCCTGCTGCCGCGGGAATCAGCGAGCAAGGAGGTTGACAGCGCCTGCCTAGCGGTAATCGGCTATCCCGCCTGGGCCGTGGACGACCCAGAGCTGAGGCGGCGCACCCGCGCCAAGATTCGCGCCGAGCTGGGTGGGGCCTACGGATATAAACGCTTCCGCCGAGATGGCCACCAAACCGTGGTCGAAGACCACACCCGCCTGCACTACGAACGGGAGGAACTGGCGGAGTTTGAGCACATCGAATGCGAATGGCCCCTGTTTTGGGCTTATGAACTAATCACGGCCTGCTGCGAAGAGCGCTGGGAAGAGGCCCGCCAATGGCGCCAGCGCCTCCATGAAGTGAGCCTGGAGCAAGCGGAGGGCGCCCTGCTCCCCGAGCTCTACCTCGTTCCCGAAGCAGCCATAGCAGCCGAACGGCAACAGCCCGGCAGCCAGCGCCGAGTGGCGAACCCCAACGTGCCCTTGCTGTGGACCCAAAGCCTCACCTGGCTCTCAGACCTGTTGCTAGCCGGATTAATAAGTCCAGACGATCTAGATCCAACCGGGCGACGCCGGCCCAGCACTCTTGGCGCCGACCGGGTGCTGGTGGCGCTGGTGCCAGCTAACGCGGCTATCGCAGCCAGCCTGGAGGCAGCTGGACTGCCCCTGGCCCATGGCCCCAGCAGTACCACAGGCCCCAGCAGTACCAATCCGGCGATCCGCATCGGCGGCTCCCAGGAGCTGGCGATGCGGATGGCCCAGGTAGGTGCAAACCCCGCCCTCGGCCTCAGCGGCCATCCACCCGTGCGGATGGAAACCATGGCTACGGCTCGCCTTTACCGGCAGGGAACCAGCTGTTTTGCGTTTTTCCCAGCCGTGCTGGAGGAAGACACCTTCTACCTGGCAGACGATCCTGAGCAGCTCGTGGACGCCGTGACCGCCGAACTGCGCCTGTTGCAGCGCCACTGGCGCGGAAGCGGCTCGCCGCTGCTGCTGCTGCCGATCGCCGAGGGTGCCTTCCAGGCCAACCCAGATGCCTTCCTAAGGCTGGGGCAGCAGTTGCAGGCAGGCCTGCTGGACGGCGTCCCCGTGCAGCTGGCCCCGCTGGCAGAACTCATCGACCAGGGCAGCTGGGTGGAGCTGCCCGCCCAAGCGCCGGGGGCCGTGCTTCTGCCGCCTGCACCCATACCCACCCCGTTGCGGGCTGGTACCAGCCAGACCCCCCTTAGCGCCAAGGAGGAGCAAGAACTCGAACGCGAGGACATCAGCATTGGCGAACTCGCCGATCGGCTCTGGCGCAGCTCCTCCCTGGAAGAGCAGGGCGAAGTGCTGGAGCAACTGGTGCGGCGCCTAGGGCCCGACTCCCGGCTGCAGGGACCGGCCGGCAGCCAACCAGTACGCCTGCATGACCTGCTGGAGGAGGTCTACCGCCGCGCCCTGGCCGAAGCCGACTGGAACGTGGTGCGGCGGGTGGCTGGCGCCCTGGACCTGGTCCATCCCCAGCTGGAAGATGCCCTCACAGACCTGCTGGTGCGCCAGAAGCAGGTGGTGGTAGGTCGCAACTACACCAGCGATTCGCGCATCAGCGAGCCCCAGGGCAGCGCCAGCATCGCCGCCATGATCCGTCGCTACAGCGGCGAAGACGGCCGTGAATGGATGCTGCAGCAGGAATTGCTACTTGCCCTCGACGGCCTGGCCCGCCACGAGCCGGCCCTGCTGAGCGGCAGCCTCACCCTGCAACTGGGCCAGCTGCTGCTGTTGCTGACAGGCGAACTGGCCAGCGAAGCCGGGCTCAACCCCATCGACGCCTTCGAGGCCCTTTGCGATCAACCCCCCCACGCCATCCAGCGCCGGCTGCGGACCGTGCTGGCTGACCTGGAACATGCCAAAGCCTCCCTGCAGCGCCAGGAGCAACTGCATGTGAGCGGCCGGGTGCGTTGGGACGTTCCCGATCCCCTGGCAGAGCTACCCAAGGGCGGCTGCTGGTTGCAACACCGGCTGCGCCTCGGGGCCCTAGGGCGCGTACCCCGCGATTTCTATCCCGGCATCTGGGATCTACTGCACCACTGCCACGGCATCGTCATCGGCGACAAGCTGGAGAAGCGCAACCGACTGGACAGCGGTCCCCTATTGAGTGAAAAGACACCTGGCGAACGTAATTTCGCCGCCCTTGTCGATCACCTACTCAGCAAAATCGAAGCGCCGGACTATCGCCAGCTATGCACGGAAACCCTGCTCACCTTGATCACCTTTATGGGTGCTAATCCCGAGGTGGTATTTGACGACGACCTGGTGTTAGACGTGGTGATCGGTCACGCCGTACGGGTGGGCTGGCAGCAACGCCACCCGAATATTCCTGAATCCCAATACGGCCTGCATAAGGCAGACGCCTGGGATCAATTTTATCTGGCTTCGCCAGCTGATTGCCGCCGCTGGCAGCTTGCAGCTCTGCGCCAGCTCACTAGCCCGGACATAACCCCAGTAGCAAGGGCAACTTCGACGACCTAGATCGGCGCCTCCAGGCTCATGCAGAGATTGGGCTGCTCGACGCACTGCTCAATCAGGTCGGCCAGCTGCAAAGCCCGGGAAGCCTGCAAGCCATCAACCGCTGGGGTCTCAACACCCCGCACGCACTGGAGGAAATGCTCTAGTTCGGCGTATAGGGGCTCAATGGAGGTGGTACTGACCTCTTCAATTACTCCATCGGATCTGTAAACCAACTCGCCGTGATCTGCGCTCACCGACTCGTGAGCGCGGCGATGAATGTGCAAAGTGCGCTTAAGAAAATCCGTCTCTACCAAGCTGCCGCGACAGTGGGCACTAAGACTGCGAATCTTGCGATGGGCCATCTTGCTGGCCGTCAGGCTGGCCACCACACCGTTAGCAAAGGCCAGGGTGGCGTTGACGTAGTCGATTGGCCCTTCAGCACTGCGACCGCCGGCCGCCGCCAGGCGAATCACTGGCGCCCCAGCCAGCTCCAGCACTAGGTCAATGTCGTGAATCATCAGGTCGAGCACCACCGACACGTCATTAGCGCGGTCTGGGTTGGGACTGTGACGGCGCGCTTCAAGCACTACCACCTCCTCATTAGCCACAACTTTGACCAATTCCCGGAAGGCGGGATTGAAGCGCTCGATATGGCCCACCTGCAACAGACGACCAGCCTGCTCAGCCGCATGGATCAACTCAACCGCCTCCTCCTGACTGGCCGCGATCGGCTTCTCGATCAGCACGTGCACCCCGGCCTTCAGGCAGGCCAAACCGACCCGATGGTGAAGCAGGGTGGGCACGGCGATACAAACAGCGTCCACCTCGGGCAACATTTCCTCGTAGGAGGGGAACCAGCGGCAACCGAACTGCTCGGTAGCTAGCTGTCCCCGGCTCCGATCTGGATCAGCCACCCCAACCAGTTCGGCGTCTTTGATCAGGCTCAGCACCCGGGCGTGGTGCCAACCCATGTTGCCGATGCCGATGACACCCACGCGCACAGGGTTCAAGGCCGGGGCTCTCAACTGTGGGCATTATCGGGGGTACGGGGGCCCAGACCGCTGATCAGCCGCCCTCGGTGCGCTCCGGTTCGACGACTGGACGCTCGATCTGTACTCGCTCAATGCGCGGGCCATCCATGGCCAGCACCCGAAATTGGTGGCCCTTCCAGCGCAAACCTTCACCTGCCGAGGGAATGTGCTGCAAGCGCTCAAGCAGGAAGCCAGCAAGCGTGTGATGACCTTCCGCCTCAGGCAACTGCAGCGCCAGCTGCCTGTTGAGTTCGAAGATTTCCAGGTCCCCTGCCACCGACCAGCAGCCTTCGCCGAGTTTCTGCAGATCCTGGGCCGCCTCAAGGGAATCTTCTTCCTCTCCGACAATCTCGCTGGTGAGGTCGGCCACAGTGACCAGCCCCTCCGTACCACCATGCTCATCAACCACCACCAGCAGGGGCTGACCACTGCGAATCAGGGGCAGGAGTTCCGCTAGGGAAGTGCTCTCCTGCACCAGCGCCACGGGGGTGATGTAGGGAGCAAGGGGAGTGTCGGCGCTGAGCATGCCCCTGGCAATGGGATCAGCAAGACGCCGCAGGTCCAGCACGCCGCGCACGTCATCGAGGGAGCTGCCGATCACCGGGAAGCGGGCGTGGGCGGTGTCATGGACCTCGCGCATCAGCTCGGCAAAACTCACATCCAGGGGCAGGGTGACCATGCCGGATCGGGGCACCATCACCTCCCGCACCAGGGTGTCCCTCAGCGAAAAGACTCCCTCCAAAATGTTGCGTTCGTCGGGCATCAGACCGGTGACATTGCCGGTTTCGATCAAGGTTTCAAGCTCGCCAGCCGACAGGGCAGGCACCAGCTCATCCCAGTTACGGGGTAAGCCGAGCAGGTGCAGCAGCACACCGCTGCAACGCTCAATCAGGGAAAGCAAGGGGGCCAGATTGCGACTCACCGCAGCCAGCAACGGCGCCAGTCGCAGAGCCGAGCTTTCGGGACGATGCAACACCCAGGCCTTGGGTAGTAAGCCGCCCAGCACGGTGGCAAGCAACACCAGTACAAGAAATAAACCGGCATCAAGCCAAACCTGGGGAATGGCTCCAGCACCACTTTTGGCGGCCATAGCTATGCCGAGCTGTTCAGCCAAGCCGCGACCGGCCCAGCCCAATGCCACCAAAGCGAGCGCAGTACCCAGCTGGGTAGCCACCAGCACTCGCCGGAGCCGATGCTGCAGCTTGGCAACGGCTTGGGCACCGGGCTCACCCGCCTCCTGCAGTTGCTGCACCCGGCTAGGCCGCAGGCGAATCAGGGCGAATTCCCCAGCGGCAAAAAAAGCCAGCAGAGCCAGCAAAATGGCCAGCGCCAGGACTTGAATCACAGGAAGCTCCGCCAGGAGAGCCAGCAGTGCTCTGACGATAGGGGTTGCTGGGCAATCAGACCGTAGGGGTTGATTGAACCAAGGTGAAATGGGGGTCCCGAGGATCGAACTCGGCTAAGGCGAATTATGAGTTCGCTGCATTCACCAGATTGCTAGACCCCCTCGCCAGCAGCGCTACCAGAGGCCGCGCACCGGAGCGCTGTAGCTGGCACCGCCATCCTGCCAGCCTGGGCCATCAGGCTGGGAGCCAGCGGATCCCAGGCTGCCGGAATAGCCGTTTGACACATCCCCCGTACGCCAGGGCATGGGATCACTCTGCTGCTGAAGTAACACTTGATAAGTATTTTCCACTGCCGTGCCATCCCAGATGATCGTTTGATCGGGGAAGCCGAAGCCCATCACCCTGGTGCCATCACCACCACCCATGGCGATGCCGAATAGATCGGTGATTTGATTGGTGAGGCTCACGCCGCGAGCAAAGGGTGCCGTGTAGCTGAAAAAGCGTTGCTCCATCAGCTGGGGCGTGGTCTGCACGACGCCACAGCGGGTAACTTCAACGGGTCCGGCAGCTCCCCCATTGAGTGCCTGCCCACTGCTGTTTGGGGCCTCCAAGGTCGTGGTGCAAACCACTGGGCCCGCCGCTGCAGGGCTCGAGACCAAGGCTCCTACCAGAGACATTGCGCCTACGGCCGAAGACCATGCGCCTACGGCCGAAGACCATGCGCCTACGGCCGAGGGCCATGCGCCTACTGCCGAGGAACATGCGCCTACGGCCAAACCCAAAGTGAACCTTAAGTTGGTGCCGTAAGCCATTGATCCCATCAGCCCAGGGCTGATCCTGTCGTGATGGTCGCAAACTAATCAACCAATCGCGAATGCACCAGATCTTGTCGACCGTTTCCCTGGCTGCCCCGTCATTCACTGCCAGCCCCGCAGAGATGCGCTTGGCCCTGCTTCCCCTGCTCGCCTCCCAGGCCTACCGCCACGGCAACTTCACCTTGGCCTCCGGGCGCAGCAGCCACCACTACGTCAATTGCAAGCCAGTCAGCCTCAGTGGTACCGGCTTGGCCCTGCTCGGCGCCCTAATGCTCGAGCAGGTGGAAGCGGAAGCGCGGGCGGTGGCCGGCCTCACCCTGGGGGCAGATCCCTTGGTGAGCGCAGTGGCAATGATGGCTGCCTTGGTGGGCCGGGAGCTCAATGCTCTGATCGTGCGCAAAGAGGCCAAGGGCCACGGCACCGGTGCCTGGCTGGAGGGGCCGCTGCCTGAACCGGGAAGCACCATCACCGTGCTTGAAGACGTAGTCACCACCGGCGGCTCTTCCCTAAAGGCCGTGCAGCAGCTGCGGGAGGCTGGCTACACAGTGAACCGGGTAGTGACAATCGTTGATCGCCAGGAGGGGGGGATCGAGGCGATGACGGCTGCCGGGCTCGAGCTGCGCAGCCTGTTTCTGCTGGACGAGGTGGCTGCCACCGCCGCGGACCTGGCCAACTCATGAGCTCCGATCCCTGGGGCTGGCAGCCCAGCGGCCCGTCTCGAACCGAACAAGCGGGCTACCTGATCCGCCTGGATGGCCCAGATTCGGGCAGATTTCTACACGGCCAAACCAGCTCGGCAATCGAAGGCCAGCAGCCCGGCAGCTGGATACCCAGCTGTTGCACCACAGCCACCGGTCGTCTGCGAGCCCTCGCTGAGGTGTTGGTGGATAGGGATGGGGCCTGGCTGCTGCTGCGCGGCGCTGATGGCACCGCCCTTTGGCAGGGCCTTGAGCGGGTGCTGTTTCCCGCCGATCGAGTGCAACTGGGTCCGGTAACTCCGGTGCGTTTGATCACTCCGCTTGGGGATGGCAGCGACGCCCTGCCCCAGGTTGCTGATAGGAGCTGGATTTCTCTAGAAGATGGCAGCGGTTGGTTGCTGGGCCGCCAGTTGGTCCTGCTGACAAACGCCGAGCTGCCCGCCTGGCTAGCCGATCGAGCGCCCCTGCCGGCCAGGGAGCAGCAGCGTTGGCGCATCCAGCAGGGGGTGCCGGCGGCCCCAGGTGAGATCAACGACGACACCAACCCCTTCGAAGTAGGGCTCGCCGACCGGGTGAGCCTCAGCAAGGGCTGCTACGTGGGCCAGGAAACCCTGGCCAAACTCGCCACCTACGACGGCGTTAAACAACAGCTGCGGCGCTGGTTCTGGCGCGGAACCCAGGAGCCTGGAGAGCCAGGCACAGTCTTGACGGGCGACGAGGCCAGCAGCCCCCGGGCGGGTCTGATCACCTCCAGCCTGGCCCTGGAAGATGGCCTCTGGATTGGCCTAGCCCTGGTGCGCCGCCAGTCGCTTCAACAAACCTGCCTGCGCGCCGGCCCCGATGCCGATGGCGCGCTGCTGGAGCTATCTCGCCCACCAGCCTGGGTTGATCCACCGGTCGGTGCCGGCCGTAAATCCTGAATCTTCAGTCCTGAATCTGAAGTCCTGAAGCGTTAGGGCTGAGCCAGTAGCCAGCGCACCACTGCCCAGGTGGCCAGGCTGTCATCGCGGTTGTAGAGAAATATCCGCTGCAACTGATAGCGACTGGCCTGGCCCCGGCTACCGCCTTGGCGGTGCCATTGACGCCACTGGCGCCACCAAAGCAGGCAGCGGGCCCCATCTACCCCTTTCTGGCTCCAGGCAAAGCCCAGCCAGCCGGCCACCGTCTTGAGCCCGTAGCTGCTCACCGGCAGGCGCCAGTGGCGCCGCAGCCGGGCGTGCACATCCACCATCCTGCCCCGCAACCGGGCTACCTCAGCCTCACTGGCACCCTGGCGCTGGGCCAGGCGCACCAGGCCAATCACCTCGGTTTCGCCGTAATGCAACACCGGCCAATCGGGATAGCGGGCGAGCAAACGCTGCAATCGCTGCCAGAGGCGCTGCTCACCATGCTCCTGCAAGGCCAGCAGGGGCTGGTAGCGGGCGGACTGCTCTAGCCAGCCCCCCGCCCCGTCGCTCTCCAGCACCACAAAGCCGTGCAGGAAATCATCGCGGGCATCCGGATCGGATTCGATGTCGTAGAGCAGCACACCAGGTGCTGCTGCCAACTCGGGCAAGACCGGCCCACAGCCAAGGCGCTGCGGCAGGCCAGAGGCCTGCACCCGGGCCTGGGCCACCAACTCAGCGGCAATCTCGCGGTGCTGCTCTCCATAGGCGGCCAGGGCCTCGGCCAACAGCTCTGGATCGCGGGCAGCCAGGTCCGGCAGGCTGGTGACCCCCTGCTCCAGCAACATCTCGCGGCGCTTACCGCCGATGCCACTCACCTCGCTGAGATGCCCCATGGCGGCGGCCTCCTTATCGCAGACGCCTCGCCAGCTGCACAGGGTGCACTTTTTGCGATCGCTCACCAAGGGCGGTGGCGTGGACTGGGCAAGATCAGCGGCGAGACGCTGCAGGCTCTCATCGAGCTGGTGCTGCAGGCCGCTAGCCAATGCCAGGCGCTCCCGCTGCAGGAACCTGCCTTCACCGGCCACCACCAGACCATGGGGCACTGGTGCCTGCTGGTGCTCCGCCAACAGGCGCCCCCAAAGCGCCAGCACCACCCGAGCTTCGCGGGTTAGACGTCGCCCCTGACGAGCCAATACCGGCCGGTATGCATAGGCGCCCCAACGGCTTTGGCCAGCGATGCGCTCCAGCAGGGAGGGATGGGATTCCAATCCCACTCCCTGGGGACCAGCCCCCCGCAGCCGCAAGCCCACCACCCCAGCCGCCCCTGCGGCGCAGGCCGCTTCGCCGTGGCCGGGCCGCTGGGGCAGCAGGGTCTGAAAGCTGCGCAGCTGGTCGCTCAAGGCCAGGGCCCGGTGGGCATTCCACTGCCGCTCGCTGGCAAGTCCAAAGCGATCCAGCCAGGCGCGGCGCCTGCATCGCAGCCAACTGCGCAGCAAGCGATCAGTGAGAGCCGGCTCGGGCCCTGAACATTCAATTTGGGGCCGGGAAGTCAATGCTGGCGTCCACAGACCCCGACGCTAGGGCTGGAGCGCCGCCGGCACCGCAGAATTGCTCCAGCTCGGCATGCCCACCCCCCATGGCCTCAGCCCCCCTGCCCCTGGAGGCCAGCCCGATCGCCTTCGGCACCGATGGCTGGCGCGGGATCCTCGGCGTGGACATCACCCTGGATCGACTTCTGCCGGTAGCTGCAGCTGCAGCCCGGGAGCTGGCCCACTACGCCCCCGAAGGCCTGAAAAGCCGGGAGGTGGTGATCGGCTACGACCGCCGTTTTCTGGCGCCCGAACTAGCTGAGGCGATCTGCAGCGCCGTTAGAGGTTGCGGCCTCGAGCCCCTGCTTTCGGCCACAGCCACACCCACCCCTGCCAGCAGCTGGGCCGTGGTGCAGCGCCAGGCCCTGGGCGCCCTGGTGATCACCGCCAGCCACAACCCGCCGGAGTGGCTCGGCTTAAAAATCAAGGGACCGTTCGGCGGCTCGGTGGAAGGTGACTTCACCCGCCGAGTTGAAACCCGCCTGGAAGCCGGTGGCATCACCGTGCCGATCCCGGGCGACCCCCAACGCTTCGATGCCCTCGGCACCTACGTGGCGGGCCTGCAGACCAAGGTGAACACTGCGGCCCTGGCGGCAGGCCTAGAGCGCCTGGGACTCACGGTGATTGTCGATCCAATGCACGGCTCAGCAGCCGGTGTGCTGCCGGCCCTGCTGGGCGATGGGGCCAGATCCAGTGGCGTCATCCGCGAAATTCGGGCAAACCGGGACCCCCTATTTGGCGGCAACCCTCCCGAGCCGCTGGCCCCTTACCTACAGGAATTGATCACGGCCGTAACCGCCAGCACCGCAGCTGGCCGGCCCGCCATGGGGATCGTGTTTGACGGCGACGGCGACCGCATCGCCGCCGTGGATGAGCGCGGCCGCTTCTGCAGCACCCAGCTGCTGATGCCCCTATTCATCGACCACCTGGCCCGGGCCCGCCAGCTGCCGGGCTGCGTAATCAAAACCGTAAGCGGCTCCGACCTGATGCAACTTGTGGCAGAAGGCCTGGAGCGCAGGGTGCTGGAAAAGCCCGTGGGCTTCAAATACATCGCGGCAGAGATGCTGAGCGGCGAGGTGCTGGTGGGCGGCGAGGAATCAGGCGGCGTGGGCTTCGGCATGCATCTGCCAGAGCGGGATGCTCCCTTTGCAGCCCTGCTGCTGATCGAAGCGCTGGTGGAGGGGGGCCTGCCCCTGGGGGAGCGAATCGATGCCCTGCAGCAGCGCTGCGGTGGTGCTGCCGCCTACGACCGACTCGACCTACGCCTGCCAGACATGGCAGCCCGCGAGCGCCTCGAAGCAAAGCTGGCCGCAGCACCGCCCAGCGAGGTGGCCGGCAGCCCCGTGCTGGAGGTAATCACCACCGATGGGGTGAAGCTGCGCCTGGGCCCCAGCCACTGGCTGATGCTGCGCTTCTCCGGCACCGAGCCGCTGCTGCGGCTCTACTGCGAAGCCCCCAGCGAAGCCCGGGTGGCTGAGGTGCTGGGCTGGGCCCGCGAGCTAGCGGAATCGGTCTGACGCCATGCACACAACAGATATGGACTGCTCACCCGTCACCAAGCTGGTGATCGCCAGCGGCAATGCCGGCAAGGTGCGCGAGTTCCAGCACCTGCTCGCCGGACTCAACCTTGCAATCGAGGCCCAGCCCGATGGCTTGGGGGTGGAGGAAACCGGCAGCACCTTTGCCGAGAACGCGCGCCTCAAGGCAGTGGCAGTGGCCAGCGCCACCGGTTGCTGGGCCCTGGCCGATGACTCAGGGCTGAGTGTGCATGCCTTAGGCGGCGCGCCAGGCGTGCACTCAGCCCGCTACGCAAGCAGCGACACAGACCGTATCGCCAGGCTGCTGCAAGAACTGGAGGGCGCTACCGACCGCAGCGCCGAGTTCAGCGCCGCCCTGGCGGTGGCCGATCCGAGCGGCAGCGTGCGGCTGGAGGTGGAGGGCCGCTGCGCCGGCCTGATCCTGCCAACACCGCGGGGTAGTGGGGGCTTCGGCTACGACCCCGTGTTTTTTGTGCCGCAGACGGGGCTCACCTACGCCGAGATGGACAAAGGCCTCAAAAGCGAGATCGGACACAGGGGCCGGGCTTTTGCCCAGCTGGAGCCCCAGTTGCGCTCCCTGCTGGGCAGCTGATCAGGCAGTCGCAGACCAACTGCCGTGCAGCCCATAGGGAATGGCGAGGGGAAGCTCGAGCACGGCTTGCTCAGTCATATCGGCAGCGTTGAGGATCACCAGATCCGTAGCGCAGCGAGCACCGTTCCAAACCGGCACCAACACCCAGCCACTGTCTTCTGCAGCAATGTCTTCTGCGGCCCCTTCTTCGGGTGAGTCATCAGTTAAGCGGGGCACCATCACCGGTTCGGTGACAAAACCGCGGGGGGCCGCACTCCACACCAGGCGTTCGCCGGTCTGCAAGTCGAGCTTCTCAATCGCCTGGAGCGGATCATTACCCCGCTCCCGCTGCGCTACCGCCATCCAGGCGAAGCGGGCGTTTAGGCCCTGCTTTGCCGGATTAACCATGGCGAACTCACAGCAGCGCTGCTCCAACCACTCGCTCCGCACCGTGCCACTGCTGGGGTCTATCCGGCAACGGCGCAACTGGCCCTCAGGTATCGAGTCGAAATCGATTTCGCGGTAATCAACCTCCGGGCCAATCGAAGGGAAATCGTCGTAGTAGATCGAATCCACCACCACCTCGCCGGTGGCCGGATCCTCAAAGGCATTGAGGTGGTGGAACACAAAGCCTTCAGGAGCAGGTAGCAGCAGGGGGCGGGCGCCGGCGTGATGTCCCGGCTGGCGAGGCACCAACCAAAACTGGCCGGCCTCACCGGGCTTGGAAGCCAGGCATTGGGCCGCCCCCTTCTGCCCGAGCACAAACGGCAGGGGGTTAAACGCCACAGCGTTCTGCAGAAACACAGCCCAGCTGGGTGTGATCGCAAAATCATGCAGGAAGGCAAAACCCTTAAAGCTGTGGCGACTGTCAGCCACCAGATCGCCGGCGCGCACACCATCTGGCTGGTCTGCGCTGGCAAATTCCATCAAGCGAACGGTGCTGGTGGGGCCCGCCTTGACACCGAAGGTGACCATGCGGGGCTCGCCGTGGTGACCTGGATCGAAGCGGGGGTGGGCACTGAAAGCTTCTCCTGGCTTGAGCAGACCCTCGAGCCGCGAGAGCCCCCTGGTCTCGAGGGTGCGGGGATCAAGGGCGTGGGGCTCGGCCGCTTCCCAGAGCGCCAGCAGCTGGTCACCCAGCTGCACCACATGGGTGTTGGCGATGTTCTTGAGGCGCAGATCAAAAGCATTGGCGAGGGGCCCTCCAGGCTTTTGGGTGCCGAAGACCCCCCGGTAAACGAAGCGACCGGCCTGCTCCTCAGCCAGCCAGCCCTCGGTGCGCACAAAGCGGTTGGTGAGTCGGGCTTGCCCCCCCTCAAACCGGAAGGCGCTGATCATGCCGTCGCCATCAAATGGGTGATGAACCCACTGGCCACCCCGCTCGAGCCGGCCTGGCCCATTGCGGAACAAAGTGCCCTTGAGCTCAGCCGGGATCGTGCCACGCACGGGCTCTAAGGGAACGTCGCTTAGTTCAACACCGACGTTGCGAAAGGCGCTGGACCAATCGTGACGCTCATAGGCGGGCTGAAAACCAGTGGGCTGAGAAGCGGCAACTGTCATCTTGGCGATCCCGCGTCAGCGTTTGCGAATTGTGTCGAAAATAGGTCGGCATAAGTGCCGCCGCGAGCTAGCAGGGTGGCGTGATTTCCCGACTCAACCACTCGACCACCCGCAATTACACAAATGCAGTCGGCATTAACCACAGTGGAGAGGCGATGGGCCACTACCAAGGTGGTGCGGTCAGCCATCAATCGGTCTAGGGCTTCTTGCACCACTTGCTCAGAGGCAGAGTCGAGGGCAGAGGTGGCCTCGTCCAGAAACAGCAAGGGCGCATCCTTAATTAATGCGCGCGCAATTGCAATCCGCTGACGCTGTCCGCCGGAGAGCATCGTGCCGTTTTCTCCAATAAGGGTGGCATAGCCCTCGGGCAGTTGAATAATGAAATCATGAGCATTCGCAGCCCTTGCAGCAGCCTCAATTTGGGACGAGGAAGCCGAAGACAAGCCATAGGCAATATTGTTAGCAACAGTGTCGTTAAAAAGGAATGTATTTTGATCAACAACTGAAATCAAGGAGCGCAGCGACGCCAGCGAAAGCTGGCGAATATCAATGCCATCAATTGATATAACCCCTGAGCTGGGGTCGTAAAAGCGACAAAATAAATCAATTATGGTACTTTTGCCGCCACCACTAGATCCAACCAATGCGACAGTGCTGCTGCAAGGCAGCTCTAAAGATAAGTCATCGATAACCAGATCATCGCCATAAGCAAAAGAGACATTCCTCGCCACAAGGCCTTCGGAAACGCTGTTTAAGGACTGGGGGCTGGAAGCCTCAGGAGGCTCAGGCTTAGTATCGAGAATATTGAATAAATCACTGGCGGCAGAAACCCCTTGCTGCAATGTTGAATTAGACTTAGCAATCCCCTTAAAGGGCGCATAGCACAGATAGAGAGATGTTAAAAATGCAAAAAAGTTACCAGTCGTACGCGTACCGGCAATTACGTTTTCACCACCGTATACCAAAACGGCACTAAAACCAATCGCACCTATTACTTCCATCAATGGCTGATTAGCAAGCTTGGCCCGAGTGGTCTTTAGGGCAGCCTTTAAAACCGATTGATTCTCTTGATCAAACCTCGACAACTCATAGGCCTGCATACCGAAGATCTTGACCACCCGCAAGCCGATTACCGACTCCTGGAGGAATGAAGCCAACTTGGCCAGACTCAGCTGCCCTTTACCAGAGTGACGCCTGACTTTTTTAGATGAGTTGAGAATCGGTAAAATCGCTACAGGGAAAAGGATGAAAGCGATCAAAGACAGCAGCCAATCTTGATAAAAGGCCACACAAACCAGAACCAGGAGAGTTAGGGAATCTTTAAATATAGATGAAAAACCATCAACAATTCCGCTCTTGACGAGTGACACATCAGTGAGCACTCGAGACACCAATACGGTGGAGGAATTGCGATCCACATAGGACTGGGGCAAATCTAATATTCGCTCAGCAAGCTGATGGCGCAAGTCAGCCGTGATTGACTGGCCCACAGTCTCAGTTAGATAGGCTCCTAAATATTGAGATGCCGCCCTAAGTACCATGACCACAAGTATGGCTACAGGCGCCAAATACAAGCGACTTCGATCACTCGAAGGCAAAATATCATCAAAAAGGTAGCGAATTACTAATGGCACGAAGCCGGTTGACGCACCATACAGAAAATTAAAGAATAGAGCCAGAGAAAAGCTCGGCCACAAATGGCGGCGGCCATAATAAGCCAGCCGTTGATAAATTTGTGCACTCATTTAAGCAAGCCTACTAATTCATCGGCCGCTCGCCTGGATGCGCCAGGTGGGCCCATGGTTGCCTGCAACTCCTGCACAGATTGATTAAACAAGGCCCGATTACGCTCAAGGCTGTGGAGGGATCTCACAATTTTGTCAGCCGTCACATGCCTCTGAACTAACTCGGGAAACAACTGTTTCCCGAGAATAACATTGGGTAGACCCATTGAGCGCTGGCCAATTACCAGCCTGGCAATCAAATAGGTAAGCCAGGAGAAGCGATAAAGAATCACATGGGGACAACCCAGCAAGGCCGCCTCGAGGGTGGCTGTGCCAGAGGCGATCACACCAGCATCGGCAGCATGCAGCAGGTTATGGGCGTCGCCATCAACCAGGGGAACCGGCAGTGCCTCTCCACCATTCGCCTGCTCCAAATAGGAGCGATCGATGGTGGGCGCCTTCAGTAAGACAACCTGCCAACCATCGAGTTTGAGCTGGTTGGCAGCTTTCAGCATGGCGGGCAACAGCATCCGCACCTCAGCCCTGCGGCTGCCAGGCATCAACACAAGCAAGGACTGCTCCAGAGATAACCCATGGCGAAGCCGCGTCTGCTCACGGGAGCAACTGACTTGGAGCTCATCCACTAGTGGATGGCCCACATAGCGAGCAAAGTCGCGGCCATGGGCATTAAAGATGGGCTCCTCAAACGGGAAAATTACCGCCAGGCGCTCAATTATTCGCTCCATCTTTTTGGCCCTTCCCTGGCCCCAGGCCCAAACCTGGGGCGCAATGTAGAAAAACACAGGAATGCCGCGCTTCTTAGCCTCCTTAGCCACAAACATATTGAAACCGGGATAGTCAACCAGCACCACCACATCCGGGCGATGGTTATCCATCTGATGCTTCAACAACTCCATCACGCGGTGGTGACGGCGAAGACTACCGATGATCTCCACCAAGCCAACCGCAGAAAGCACTCGCACGTCGGCCAGGATGTCGATTCCGCAGGCGCGCAGTTGGTCACCGCCCACCCCTGCTATCTCTACCCCCGGCACTTGGCGCTGCAGCTCGCGCACCAAGAAGCCGCCATGGAGATCTCCCGACGCCTCACCTGCCACAAACAAAACCCGCCGCCGTCCCAGATCAACCATGGAACCGAACTTTTGACAGAGCACAAAGACGCTGATCCAGCCAATTCAGTAAGGGAGCCAGACTGGCACTGTCCACCTGAAGCGGCACCAAGCTCACCACCTGGCGATAACGGTGGGGCAGGCGTTGACCATCCTTGACGGTGGTGACCAACCGTGCGCCATTGGCATGGGCCAAATCCAACAAACCCTTCAGGTCTGATTCAGCATAAACGTGGTGATCCGGGAAGGATTTCGTTGCCACCAGCTGGAGTCCGCAGGCCCGCAGAGCTGAAAAAAACTTCTCCGGCAAGCCGATACCGCAGAAGGCCACCAGACGCTCCTGCTGGAGTTGGGGCGGCGGCAGTAAACAGAAGCGCACGGCAAAGCGTGGCTTGTGGCTCGGCCAACCCACGGGAATAGGCGGCAACGGCTCAACAGGCTCTGCACCGGTGAACACAAGCCCATCGGCCCGGGCCAATTGATCCAGGGGCTCGCGTAGCGGGCCCGCCGGAAACACCAGACGGTTTCCCAGTCCGTGCTTTCGATCCAGCAGCGACAGGTCCAAATCACGGCCCAAACGCCAGTGCTGCAAACCATCGTCCAGCAAGATCACAGTGGCCCCAGCCGCCACTGCCAACGCCGCACTCTGGCAGCGGTTCGAGCCCACCCACACCCCACCCTCCCCGAGGCTTTGGGCGTACTCCAGGGCCTCATCCCCCACCTCCGCGCAGGAGCTGGTCGCAGAAACCAGGCACGAGTTTCGGCGCCGGGTGCCATAGCCACGCAGCAGCACCGCCACCCGCCAGCCGCGCTTCTCAAGGCCCTGGGCCAAGGCAATCCCCAGAGGGGTCTTGCCCGTCCCCCCCAGGGTGAGGTTGCCTATCGAGAGCACCGGCACCGAACAACGCCATGGGCGAGTACCGCGCCGGTGCAAAGTCACGGCGCAGCCATAAAGCCAGCCCAGTGGCCAGAGCAGCCAGGCCTGCCAGCCACGGCGGCGCTGATACCAAAAACGCGGCGTAGTTAATGGCATTAGATCATTGGCATCTCATAAGTTGCACCGCTTCAGCAGCAGTGAAGCAAGCAGCTGGGAGGGGCCGCGCAAGCGCAGGCCCTCCCCATGCCCCCGCGGCAATGGCTGAACCAGCTGGGGCAGGGCAGCCGCCAGCGTTGCTGCCACATCGGCGCACTGCTGGAGGCAGCCAGCCGCCACCAACGGCTCCAGCAGGTCAGAAAAGTTGGCCATATCGGGGCCGCAGAGCACGGGACGCCCCAGGGCCACGGGCTCCAGGGGGTTCTGGCCACCAAGGGCCCGGCCCTGCGAATAAAAACTACCCCCCATCACCACCACGGCCGCTGCGCTGATCCAGGTGCCCATCTCGCCAATTACATCAGCCACAAGCAGATCGGGGTTAGGAGCCAAGCCCCCGCCAGCCAGGTCACTCCAGAGCGCCGCCGACAGTCCCAGCTCCCGCGCCTGTGCAAGCACCTCCTGGGCCCGCTGGGGATGGCGCGGTGCCAACAGCAGTCCAAATGGGCGCTGCGTCAGCTTGTTTTCCACCCAGGCTTCAAGCCATTGCCGCTCTTCACTGGCATGGCTGCTGGCCAGCAGCAGCACCGACCTGCCGGCAAACACCTGCTGCACCAGCTCAAGATGAACGCTATTGACCGGCGGCGGATCGGCATCGAGCTTGGTGGAGCCCAGGGCGCGCACATCACGGGCCCCCAGACGCCGAAAACGCTCGGCATCGTCCTGGGACTGGGCCAGGCATACCTCCACCCGCGCCAGCAACCAGCCGGCATAAACAGGGAACCGCCGATGCCGCAGGTAGGAGCGTTGGCTCATGCGGGCATTGATCAAGTGCAGATGGGGCATCGCCTGCACCAGCTCAGGCCAGAGCTCCGCCTCCGCCAAAACCCCCAGACAGGGCCGCCAATAGCAACGAAAGGGCAACAGGGCCAGCCAATGATCTATCGGCACGTATTGGTGAATCGCAGCAGGCGGCAATACCCGGCCAGCCAGGGCGGCGGAGGTGCGTGTCACCGTTGTCACCAGCAGCACTGGCGCTCCAACAACCTGATCCAGCGCTCGCAACAGGGGCAACAGGCTGTTGAGTTCGCCCACGCTGGCGGCGTGAAACCACAGCAGCGGACCAGCTGGGCGGCGGCGGCTGGGCCAGCCCAGGCGCTCCCCCAGCCTGCGGGGATCCTCCTTGGCCTGGGCCAGGCGGACCAGTAACAAGACCAGCCAGAACGGGGTCAGGCCAAGGGAGAGCAGTCGATAGATCCCCAGCAGCAACCAGGCCTTAGCTCGCTTCACGGGCACTCACCAGCCAGGTCGGCCCCATGGCGCAATCGCTCCGCCAGCAGCTCCTGGCTATCCACCAAGCTGTTGTGCAGCCATAGCGGCTCGCCCAGCTGCACAACCACTCGCGACAGGGGCAAGGGCAACACCGACCGGTCCCAGGAGCGCAAGCGATAGCTGCGGGAGCAGGAAACAGAAACCGGCACAATCGAGCAGCCCGATTGCTGGGCAAGATGAATCACCCCACTTTTGACCAACTCAGCCGGACCCTTAGGCCCATCTGGGGTGATGCAAACAGGCTGGCATTGCTGCAGAGCCCGGCGCAGTGAGTGATAGGCCTGCAGGCCACCACGGGTGGAGGAACCCTCCACCACCTCCAAACCGCGTAAGCGCACTGCCACGGCAACGATCTGGGCATCCCGATGGCTACTGAGCAGCACTGCCACCCGGCGCCGATCAAAGCGACGCAATAGGGGTATAAAAAAAGCGTGACGATGCCAGAGGGCATAAATCACTGCGGTCCCCTGTTCCTGAACCAACCGATAGGTGTCGGGATGGGCCTGAATGCGGATCCGCGAGGTACGCACAAACAGCTCCCCGTAGCAATTGAGCGCAGCGCCGGCAAGGCTGGCCAGCAGTCGGTTATTGAGCAGGGTTCGTTTTTTCACCAAAACGACCCATCAAAAAACCCTACAGACCTGCCGAAAACGGCAATTCTGCAGGGAATCACGAATCAGATCGGAAGCCAACTCAGGCGGAACCAACGCCCACGTATGAGCCGTAGAAAAACAGCCCAACAACAAAAATTACCGCCATACCGCCGGCCGTTGCGACCAGCCACAGGGGCAAAACCCCTTCGGTCCAGCGAGAGCGCCAAGCAACTGCAGGACGACCATCGGGCAGACGATCTGGAATCCGGCCATCAGGCAGGTTGGACTTCTTGCCGCTCATCGGGAGCTCTCCGGGTTACGTGAAGAGGGGTCAGTTAAAGAAATAGCTTGAAAAAAGGATGCCGATCGTGAAAACGAACAACAAGCCCAAAAACAAGCTGGTGCGGTTTAGTTCAACCGGCAAATTATTGGGATTAGGAGAGCGTTGCATGGCTGACGAGCGATTACCGACTCAGCGGCGGACAAATTGCATAGCCGCAAGACATCCCAGGAAAAAGACCGTAGGAACGCCGAGGGCATGCACCGACAGCCACCGAACCGTGAAGATCGGATAGTTGCGGGGAGTGGTGGAAACAGGTGCTTGGGTCATGGCTTATTGCAAGCGCTGGTCAAGTTGGGTCTTGCCCTCGTAACGCCGACTCACCACTGGAGCCTTGCTCTCCTGAGCCTGAAAATAGGCGTCAGGGCGAGGGGTCCCAAAGGCGTCATAGGCCAAGCCCGTAGAAACGAACATAAAACCGGCCAAAAAGATGGCGGGCAGGGTAACCGCATGGATTACCCAGTAACGAATGCTCGTGATGATCTCGAAGAACGGGCGTTCTCCTGTCGAGCCGGCAGCCATAGCGACAAGCGTTCAGCTCAAAGATCCTAAGGGTGAGCCGGGGGAGGACGGGGCCGGAATGGCGCCTTGGTTACAGAAGTTGGCGACCGCAGCAGCTGGACGGGGTGGGATCAGCCCACCCAGCGCAGCAGGGATCCCCGTTCACCAAGCACGAAGCCCTTGCCATCTGACTTAAAGCTGATGCGGGTGAAGTTGGAGGGCTGCTGGGCGCCCACCGGATCTTTCTGCCAGCTTTTGCCACCATCGCTAGACATCAACAAAGTGCCGCTGCCGCCGCCGGTCCAGATCGAGCCATCAGGGGCCCAGGCCATGTCGAGATAACCGAAGCCATTCGTGATCGGCACCACCGCCTTGCCCCACTCCTCAACGTTGCTGGCATCTGGGTTGAAGCGGATCTGGGCTCCACGGGCCAACATCCAGAGGGAGCCGTCGGGCTGGAAGCCCATCGACTGGAGCCGCTGGCTGCTCATCCGTTGGTGGGGCTGCCAGGTGCCATCCCCTGGCTTCCAAGTGGAGAAGAAGTTGCCCAGGCCGCTGACGCTTACATAACGACCATCGCCAAAGCGGCGCAGCTCCCGCACGGCCCCGGCAGCGTCATCCACATCGGCTTGCCAATTGGTGCCGCCATCACGGGTTTGGTAGATCGCTCCCACATTGGTGGCCAGCTCGGCCTGATCTGGCCCCAAAGCCGTGATCAAGTACGGCTCACCTGGCAGCTTGGTATCCAGGAAAAGACGGCTCCAGTTTTGGCCGCCGTCCGTGGTGTGCAGCAACAAACCAGGCTGGCCGGCAATCCAGCCCTCATCGCCGCGGAAATCAAGGCTGATCAAACGGAAGTTTTCCTCTTCCGGCAGATCGAGGGCCCGCTCAGCCCAGCTGGCACCGCCATCGTTGGTTTCCAGTATCAACCTGTTGCTACCCACCAGGAAGCCGTGGCGGTCATCGGTAAAGGCCACATCCAGGGGATTGGCCTTTGTGGCCAAAGGCACGGCTTGCCAGGGGCTTGCGGCTGCCACAGGCAACCCGGTGGTGACACAGCCGGAGAGGCCAAAGCCCAGCCCAGCAACGAGCAGCAAGCTCACTAGGGGCCGCATTAGGGCCTGAAGCTTGCGGGACAGGGGAAGACTGGTCATCAGCGCAGGGAGTAGAGGGAGAGGAAGAAGGCAAAAGCCAAAGCGAAGCCCCCGAAGATCAAGACATTCTTCTGGCCTGGGGTGAGCTTGTTGACGCCCAACCCGAAGTTGAGGTTTTCTTCGAAGCCGCTGGGCTTGTTGCGGGGACCGATGTCCTTAAAGGCCCCCACCCGACTGCGGCAGACGGGGCAGCGGAAGCCGATCGGATCAAGCTGGCTAAAAGGCGTGCCGGGGGCAATGGCCAGCTTGCGCACCCCCTCATCCGGGTCGTAGACGAAACCGCAGCTGCGGCATTCAAATCGGTGCGTATCTGGATCCTCCACTGGATCAACTGACAGCGCCTCTTCCGCTTGGGGGCCCGGCTCGGCCTCCATGACCTCGCTGGGTTCGCTGGCTTCGGGCTGGGGCCCAGGCACTTGATCAGAACTCATCCCTGGGCCTCAGGTGGTTCAGTCACTTTATCGGTGCCACCCCAGGGCCCGGGCACAGATGCCAGACTGACTGGGAGGTTGGTATGGCTCGAATGTTCGTGCTCTCCGGCTACGACGCTTTTGTTGGCTTCCTGCTGATTTCAGCGGCGGTGCCAGTGCTGGCGTTGCTGGCCAACAAATTGCTGTCACCCCAGAGCCGCAAAGGCGAGCGCGAGCTCACCTACGAATCGGGTATGGAGCCGATTGGCGGCGCCTGGATTCAATTCAACATCCGCTACTACATGTTTGCCTTGGTCTTCGTCATCTTTGACGTTGAGACCGTCTTTCTCTACCCCTGGGCCGTGGCATTTCACCGCCTTGGCCTGCTGGCCTTTATCGAGGCCCTTATATTCATCGCCATCCTGGTAGTGGCTCTCGCATACGCCTGGCGCAAAGGCGCCCTTGAGTGGAGCTGAACCCATGACCAACACACCCTCAATAGAAGCTTTAAAGGATCTGCGGGCGGCTAGCTGCAACCCGGTTGGCACGCCAACGATCACCTCGGATCTCTCCGAAAATGTCATCCTCACCACCCTGGATGACATTCACAACTGGGCGCGCCTCTCGAGTCTCTGGCCCCTCCTTTACGGCACGGCTTGCTGCTTCATCGAATTTGCCGCCCTGATTGGCTCCCGCTTCGATTTCGACCGCTTTGGTCTAGTGCCCCGCTCCAGCCCACGCCAGGCCGACCTGCTGATCGTGGCCGGCACCGTGACCATGAAAATGGCCCCTGCCCTGGTGCGTCTCTATGAGCAGATGCCGGAGCCTAAATATGTGATCGCCATGGGCGCTTGCACCATCACCGGCGGCATGTTTTCCGCCGATTCCACTACCGCCGTGCGGGGCGTGGACAAGTTGATCCCCGTAGATCTCTACCTGCCCGGCTGCCCTCCTCGCCCGGAAGCAATCTTTGATGCGGTGATCAAACTGCGTAAAAAAGTGGGCAACGAAGCCTTGGTCGAGCGCGGCAATCTGCAGCAATCGCACCGCTATTGCACGGTCTCCCACCAGATGAAAGCGGTGGCCCCGATCGTGAATGGCCAATACCTAGCGGCCGAAACCCAAAGACAGGCCCTAGCCGCCGCCAGCTCCCTTCCCATGCCCGCACCAGCTGCGGCCATCCCTGCACCAGTCGAAGCCTGAGCACCTCCTCCACGCCCGCCATGCCTGACGCAATCCAAACCAACGCCGGCGACAACTCCAGCAGCACGGCGCTTGAAACCCCAGCTCCCGGCGCGGTTGGCAGCTGGCTTTCCAGCCAGGATTTTGATCATGTTGCGCTTGGCCGCGACCATCTCGGCATCGAAATGCTCGGCGTGGAAGCGGTGTTTCTGCCCGTAATCGCTACGGCCCTCAAAAGCCAAGGTTTCGATTACCTGCAATGCCAAGGGGGCTACGACGAAGGGGCAGGTGGCCGGTTGGTGAGCTTCTACCACCTGGTCAAGCTGGCAGCCCTTTCAGATCGCTGTACTGCTGGAGTGATGCCCCCAGGGGAAGCCCCTGAAGAAGTGCGCATCAAGGTATTTCTGGAGCGCGACGGCGATCTCACCATTCCCACTCTTTATGGCCTTTTCCGCGGTGCCGACTGGCAGGAGCGGGAAACCTTCGACATGTACGGCATTCAGTTTGCTGGCCACCCCCATCCCAAAAGGCTGTTGATGCCGGAAGACTGGAAGGGCTTTCCAATGCGCAAGGACTACGTGCAGCCCGATTTCTACGAAATGCAGGACGCCTACTAGGACGCGGAGCCGCTGCCCCGCTGGTGATTACGGTAAAAACGGATCACCGCTAGGGCGACGCTGCGGGGATCATGGCGCAACGTGGCCGTAGGCCTAGCTCCTTGGAGCGGTGCCAACATCACTTCGTAGCCCTGGCGGCGCAGCTGGCGCGTATCACAGGCCACGGGCTCGGCGCCCTGGTGCCGGTAATGGTCAATCAAGGCGGAATCGCCCAGATCTTCCTGGGCGAGCACGGCGGTGAATAGTCGCTCCTCCACCCCGAGGCTGGCCAATTGGGCCTCAAGGGCCCGCAAATGTCCCTCTACATCGAGCCCATCGGTTTCGCCCGGCTGGGTCATCAGGTTGCAGATGTAAAGGCGCGGTGCCTTGCTGCGACGGATGGCCTGCACCAGCTCGGGTACGAGCAGGTTGGGCAGCAGTGAGGTGTAGAGGCTGCCCGGGCCAAGCACAATCAAATCGGCATTTGCGATGGCCTCCAGGGCTCGGGGTAGGGCCGGCGGTCGCTCGGGCGTGCAGCCCAGCCGCACGATTGGGCTGGGGGCGTGGCCAATCTTCGACTCGCCTTCGATCCGTTCGCCGTTCTCAAGCTCAGCCCACAAACGCACGTCGGCGTTGGTGGCGGGAACCACCTGCCCCTGCACCGCCAACACCCTGCTGCTGGCGGTGATCGCCGATTCCAGATTGCCAGTGATCGCCGTGAGAGCTGAAAGGAATAAGTTGCCGAAGCTGTGGCCCTCCAGACCGCTGCCGGCCTTGAAGCGGTATTGGAACAACCGGGTCAGCAGGGGTTCCTCCCGAGCCAGGGCGGCCAGGCAGTTGCGGATGTCGCCGGGTGGTTGCACGCCCAGCTCCCGCCGCAGCACCCCGCTGCTGCCGCCGTCATCAGCAACCGTAACGATGGCCGTGAGATTGCTGCTGTAGCGCTTTAGTCCACTGAGCAGGGTGGACAGGCCGGTGCCGCCGCCAATGGCGACGATGCTTGGGCCGCGGTTGAGGCGCCCCTGAGCCAGCAGGGCATCCACTAACAATGTGTCCTTTTCCGGGGCCAAAGCCTGCTGAATGGAACCGAAACTGCGGCTCTGGCCCAGCCAGATCAGCACAGCCCCAACCAGCAACACCAACGGGCCCGTGAACTTGCGAGGCAACACCCCGGTGACCTGAGCCAGCAGCCATTGAATACTGGAGAGCATCCAGTAGATCGGCTGCAAATCGGCCCACACCGCCGCGCCGAGCAGGGCCACCAATAACCCCAACCCGGAGGTGAGCACCCAGCGCTTCACCACCAGACCTGGCTGCAACCAGCGGGCCGCTCGCCGGGAGCGACTCACCAGGTCCTTGCGGCGCAGATCTCCGCGGCCCAGCCAACCCGGTTTCGGCAGCGGTCGGCGGGAGCGCCGCAATCGAGAAACCGGAGCGGAGGAGCGCAAAGGGCGGGGGAGGACGCTGCCGCAATTGGGTGAACTTTAAGGAGTGCCATCGGCACCGCAAACAGCCAGGATGGAAACTTCTTCATAGGCTCCCTCTGGCTTCCTCAGCACCACCGCTGGCCGCAATGGAGAACCTCAGCGTTCGCTGGGGCAGCCGCTGCATCCTTAACCAGGTAAATCTGCAGATCGCCGCCGGCGAGCGCCTAGTGGTGGTTGGGCCTTCCGGAGCGGGCAAGTCAACCATCCTGCGTCTGCTGGCAGGACTGCAGCTGCCCAGCAGCGGCAGCTTGAGTCTCCATGGCATCCCTCAGACCTATTTGCGCCTAGATCAGCGTCAGCCTCAGGACGTACGACTGGTGTTTCAGAACCCGGCACTACTTGGCTCCCTAACCGTGCGTGAAAACGTCGGCTTCCTGCTCTATCGCCACGGCCGGCTAGCTGAACGAGAGATACGGGAGCGAGTGGGCGCAGCACTTCATGCGGTGGGGCTGCAAGGCATCGAGGAGCAAATGCCTGCGGAGCTCAGCGGCGGCATGCAGAAGCGGGTCAGCTTTGCCCGGGCCCTAATCGACGACCCGGCCAAGCCAAATGAACAGATGCCCCTGCTGCTGTTCGACGAACCCACGGCCGGCCTGGATCCGATTGCCTGTACCCGAATCGAAGATCTAATCGTGCGCACCACGGAAGTAGCTCGGGCCACCTCTGTGGTGGTGAGCCATGTGCACAGCACCATCGAACGCTCTGCGGAACGGGTTGTGCTGCTGTACGACGGCCAATTCCGCTGGAGCGGCACGGTTGAGGAATACCGCAGCTGCAGCGATCCCTACGTGGTGCAGTTCAGGAGCGGTAGTCTGCGCGGACCGATGCAACCTGCGGAGCTCTGAATCCATGCGCCGCAGCATCCGCGAAGCAGTTGTCGGCTTCTCCCTGTTAGCCGCTATCGGCAGTGCCGTAGGTCTCTCCTTCTGGTTGCGCGGCATCTCCCTAAGCAGGCAAAACTGGAGCGTCAAAGCCAGCTTCGCCGAAGCATCTGGCCTGGCAGAGCGCTCACCTGTGACCTACAGAGGAGTTTTAGTTGGCAGCGTGCGGCGCGTAACCGTGACACCCGAGGCGGTGGTTGCTGAACTGGAAATCAACCATGCCGATCTGAATCTGGCTCGGCCTACAAGGGCGGAGATCGGCGAAGCCTCCTTACTAGGTGGTGAAGCCGAAGTTGCTCTGATCAGCAGCGGCCCGCCCTTGCCGCCAGGCTCTGCCAACCCTCGCTCCAAGGCCTGCAACACGACCGTAGCCATTTGCAATGGCTCCTCCATCGAGGGAATCCAGGGACCAAGTCTGACCAGCGTGACCACGCTGATGCACAAGATGCTGGTTGAAACAGACCAGATGAAACTGCTGAGCAAAGTCTCAACCGCGGCCAGCAGCTTCGATCGCACCGCCAAGGACACTTCCAACTTCATGAAGGAAGGCCAGTCCCTGGCCAAGGAGCTCGAATCGACGGTGAAAGCGGCCCAGCCCACGATCACCAATCTCAACAGCAGCAGTGACCACCTGCGCCGGATTATCGCCGCCCTAGACAATCCCCAGACCCTGAAGGAGCTGAAGGCCACCGTCAGCAATGCCGAGCAGCTCACCGCCAAATGGAATTCAGTTGGGGGCGATGTGACCAAACTCACCGACGATCCCCGCTTCATGGACGGCATCCGCAGCGTGGCCGTGGGCTTGGGCAAATTCTTCGATGAGCTGTACCCGGCCCAGACCGACGTCGCCCGGGACAAGGCCGCCCGAGAGAAGGCCGCGCAGACAAAGCCCTAAATCCCGTTGATCGCCTCCATGGCGATGGCAGCGATGGCCTGATCGCTGGCCTTGGGTAGTTGCACGTACTTGCCGCCGGCCGCCTCGGCCAGGTCCTTGCCCATGCCGCTGCCGATGAACTTGCGCTCGGTATCGATCACCAGCAGCTTGATGCCTAGGGCCCGGTACTTGCTGGCCACCTGCTTCACCTCCTCCTTGAGGTCCACCGGCTCCTCGCCCTCCAGCTGGGGTTGACCCAGGGAGCGGCTGAGGGGCACGTTGCCGCGGCCATCGGTGATCGCTACCACCACCACCTGGCCCAGATCGCCCGTGGCCAGAGCGTTGGCCCCCACCCGGGCGGCCTGGGAGAGCCCGTGGGCCAGGGGTGAGCCGCCGCCGCAGGGCATCGCCTCCAGACGCCGGCGCGCAGCGGTGATCGAGCGGGTGGGGGGCAGCAGCACCTCGGCCTGCTCGCCGCGGAAGGGAATCAGGGCCACTTCGTCGCGATTTTCGTAGGCCTCGGTGAGCAAGCGAATCACGGCCCCTTTAGCGCTCTGCATGCGATTGAGAGCCATCGAGCCGCTGGCATCCACCAGGAAGATCACCAGGGCACCGGCCTTGCGCTGCAGCTGTTTGGCGCGCAGGTCACCGTCTTCAACGATCACCTTGCGATGGGGCTGCCGCTCACGGCGAGATTTCTGATAGGGGGCGGCCGCCCGCAGGGTGGCATCGACAGCGATGCGCTTCACCGGGCCGCGGGGCAGCATCGGCTTCACATAGCGGCCGCGGGAATCGCTGAACACCACCGCCCGGCTGCCACTGCCGCCCGTTTTGGCCTTGGCCGAGGCGAACAGCAGCAGATCCGGATCGATGGCGATGGCCTCCGGATCCAGCAAAAATTCCTCAGGCACCTGGGGCGGCGCCTGATCTTCAGGACTGTCGTCTTGGGATTCGTCTTCTTCAGGTTCGTCGTCCTGGTCGTCTGGTTCGTCAGGCTCCTGCTCTTTCTCAGGCTGGTCGGGATCCTCAGGCGGCTGCTCCCCCTGGGGCGGTGGTGGTGGTGGCGGCGGTTCAAGGGGCTGGTCGGGATCGGGGGGCGGCATTTGCATGGCACGAGGTGCAATCACCAGGCGAACTGCTACTTGAAGGTCGTCGGCCTCGACTCGATCTCTGCCGCTGAGGGCTGCATGGGCCCGGGCCACCCGCACGGCATAGAGCTCGCTGCGATGGCCCTCGACCCCACCCCGCAAAGCCTCATTCACCAGATAAACGATCTGCTCGCGGGCAATCTGCACATCCGGAAGCCACTGCCGCGCCAGCAGCAGCTGGGTGGCCAAGGCATCGGTTTCCTCCTGCCAGCGTGCACCGAAGTCGGTGCTGGATTCGGCCTGATCCATCGCCGCGCGGGTGATTTCCACCCGCTGCTCAAGCGCCAGCACCTGATTGGCACTTAGGCAGATGGCGAAGCGATCGAGCAGGTGATCGCGCACCGGCCCCTCCTCAGGATTGAAGGTGGCGATCAGCAGGCAGCGACAAGGGTGGCTCAGGCTGAGGCCCTCCCGCTCGATCCGGTTTTCGCCGCTGCCCACCGCCGCCAACAACAGGTTTGTGACGTTGTCGTCAAGCAGGTTGAGCTCGTCGACATAGAGCACGCCCCGATGGGCTTCAGCCAGCAGCCCTGGCTGAAAGACAGCCTGGCCACTGGTCAGCGAAGCCGTCACATCGACCGACCCCACCAGCCTGTCTTCGGTGATGCCCAACGGCACCTGCACAAAGGGCGCCGGCACCACTGCGGTGGGCAACAGGGCGCTGCTAGCAACTCCCGTGGGATCGGCACCCAATTCGGTAAGCCGAATGCAGGTTGCCTCGTCCCAGTCATCGGGCCTCTGGGGATCGATGTTGAAGGCCTGGCCGCCCACATCGAGCACGTCGATCGGCGGCAGCAGGGCATGCAGACCGCGAGCCAACACCGACTTGCCGGTGCCACGACCACCGGCGATCACCACCCCGCCCAGGCCTGGATCGACCGCGGCGAGCAGCAGGGCCAACTTGAGGGTGCCGTGGCCGGTAATGGCGGCGAGGGGAAAGGCCCTACTGGCAACTCCGCTTGCAACCATGGGAGGGCTAAGACCCGATTCACGTGCCAGCCAGTCTCGCTGATCAGCCCAGAGGCAGTGAAGCGGCAACCCTGGCCATCGCCCTAGGCGCCAACCTGCCCAGCCGCTGCGGTGGCCCGATCGCCACCCTGATCGCCGTGCGCCCCCTGCTCGAAGCAAGCCTGCGCCAGTGGGGCCAGTGCCTCAGCTCGGGACCTACCGGCTTCCGCTGGTCTCCTCTGTTTGAGACCGAACCCGTAGGCGGCCCCCCAGGCCAGCCGCCTTATATCAATGCGGTCCTAGTGGTGGACGGCCTGGTGGCAGGGCTGGGAGCAGATAGGGCAAGGACAGCAGCCGGTGAAGCTCTACTGGAGCAATTGCAAGCGCTGGAGCATGACTTCGGCCGGGAGCGTCAGGCGCGCTGGGCCCCCCGCAGCATCGACCTCGACCTGCTCTGGTGGGGGGATCTGAGCTGCCACACCCCCCGCCTCCAGTTGCCCCACCCGCTTTGGCGGCAGCGAGACTTTGTGCTGGCGCCGCTGGCTGCCCTGACAGGCCTGGCCCCAGAAGCTGGCTGCGCGGTGATAGCGCTAGCTGGCAGACCCGGCTGGCCCGAGCAGCTGGGGTAACCCTGCGCGATGCTGGCCCCACCGACCCGCGACAAGCCCACCCATGGCGCCCCTCCCCGCTCCAGAGCCCTCGCGTCACCTGGAAACCAACGCGGTGCTCGATGCCCGCAAGATCCGCTTTGAGGTAAACCGTGTCGAGCTGCCGATGGGCGTGGTGGGCACTTTTGGCTTGATCCGCCACCCCGGCGCCTCCCTGGCGGTGCCGGTGCTTGACGACGGCCGGGTGGTAGTGCTGCGCCAGTACCGCTTCGCCGTGGCCACCCGCCTGCTGGAATTTCCGGCCGGCACCCTCGATGAAGGCGAAGATCCCCTCAGCACCATGCAGCGAGAGCTGCAGGAGGAGGCCGGCTACAGCGCCAGCCGCTGGGATCCCCTGGGGGCGATGCTGCCCTGCCCGGGCTACTCCGATGAGGTGATTCACCTTTTCCTGGCCCGCGACCTCAGCCCCTTGGCCGAACCGCCCGCCGGCGACGACGACGAAGACCTGGAGGTGCTGCTGATGGAGCCCGGCGAACTGGATGCGGCCCTGGCCAGCGGCGACGAGTACCTCGATGGCAAAAGCGTCACCGCCTGGCTGCGGGCCAAGCAACTGCTGGGGATCTAATGGCTCCGGAGCGCTGGCTGTTTTGGCATCGCCGCGATCTGCGCCTGGCCGACAACCGGGGCCTGGCGGCGGCCGCCGCCGCCACCCCTGCCGTGACCGGGGTGTTCGTGCTGGATCCGGCCATCCTCTCGGATCCCAGCATGGCCCCAGCGAGGCTGTGGTTTCTTTCTGAGAGCCTGCGGGAGCTGCAGCAGGCCTGGCAGCAGGCCGGCAGCACGCTGGTGGTACTGCGAGGTGATCCAGCCGAGCTGCTGCCCCGCCTGGCCGCTGGCCTGGGCGCCGCGGTGGTGGCCTGGAACCGGGACGTGGAACCCTTCGGGCGCGAGCGCGACCGGCGGGTGGCGCGGGCGCTGCAGGCGGATGGCCGCAAGGTGCTGGCCGATTGGGACCAGCTCCTAGTGGCGCCGGAAGCCCTCAAAACAGGCGCTGGCGACCCTTATCGGGTCTACGGGCCCTACTGGCGCAGTTGGCGCCGCTGGGTGGAGGAGGCGAGCGCTACCGGCACAGCAGCCTCGGGTGGCCTGGACCCCCTGCCGCCGCCAAGTGCCCTGATCGATCTTGATCCCGCCCAGCTCGCCGGAGCACTGGCAGACCTACCGCTCACCAACCCGGAGCTGAAGCATGGCTTTTTGGAGCACGGCTTTGGAGGTGCTGAGCTCTGCCCCTGCCGTCCTGGCGAAAAAGCGGCCCAAGAGCAGCTGGCAGCCTTCTGCGATGGCGATAGCCGCTCCATTTCGCTGCTTGGCTACGAACCGGGACGCAACATCCCCGGCGAAGCGGGCACCTCAGGGCTCAGCGCCGCCCTCAAGTTCGGCACGCTCAGCCCCCGCCAGGCCTGGGCCGCCGCCCAGCAGGCCAGGCCGCTGGCCCGCAGCGAGGAGGAGCGGTACTCAATCCAGGTGTGGGAGCAGGAGCTGGCCTGGCGCGAGTTTTACCAGCAGGCACTTTTTTACTTTCCCGAGCTGGCTGAAGGGCCCTACCGGCCCCAGTGGCGCGCCTTCCCCTGGGACAACGACAGCGGCTGGTTTGAAGCCTGGCGCGAGGGACTCACGGGCATGCCGATCATCGATGCCGCCATGCGCCAGCTAAACGAGAGCGGCTGGATGCACAACCGCTGCCGCATGATCGTGGCCTCCTTCCTGGTGAAGGACCTGATCTGCGACTGGCGCTGGGGCGAGGCGGCCTTCATGGCGCGCCTGGTGGATGGCGATCTGGCCGCCAACAACGGCGGCTGGCAGTGGAGCGCCAGCAGCGGCATGGACCCCAAACCGCTGCGCATCTTCAACCCGGCTACCCAGGCAGGCAAGTTTGATCCCGAGGGCACCTACATCCGCACCTGGCTGCCGGAACTGCGGCACGTGGCCACCCGCGACCTGATCAGTGGGGAGATCGCCCCGCTGGAGCGCCGCGGCTACCCGGCGCCTCTGGTGAACCACAAAGTTCAGCAGGCGCGCTTCAAGGCGCTTTACGCCACGATCAAGGGCTAACAAGTAAGCCGGAAATCAGTGATTGTGAGCCGGTTGCCAGCGTTTGAGGGTGCGATCTACCTCTCCTTCGAACTTCAGTTGGGCTAGGGCGACATTGACCTTCTTTAGCGTCTTCTCATCAAGTCTTGCTCCAACAGCAAAAGCCTGTGGAGTGCGGTAGAGCGTTTCACCAACTATTTCATAGTCGTTGGGATGAATTATTTTTCTTTTCATTGTAGCGATGCTGGCTGAGTCGGCAAGAACACTGCCCACATTGCCCTGCTCCAGGCTAGCCACCATGGCGCTAGAGCTATCAAAAGGAACAATCATTTTTAGCTGATCTTCGGCTGTCAAAAATGCATCCGCTGAGCGGTCCAGCCACGCCTGGGCCACGGAGTCGGAGACCACTCCAATCTTGTCCTCGAGAGCTGAGTGCAGGTCCTTCGCATTGCTGATGTCTACTGGTTTGGAGACCTTGAGCACCACGCTGGTGGTTCCAGCCACAAAGATCGAGGTGATCACCAAGCGGACAAAATTATTGAGCGCAATGATCGACATGCTCAATGGTGCGGAGCCCATCTTGTAGATGCCTGTTCCCATGGCAAGCATCATCCAGCCTTTGTAGAAGGTGGCTCGCTTGTTGTCTCCAACAATGTCGCGATGCTGGAACTCTCGCGATGTGATCCAGAGGATCAGAGCGAAGCCAAGGCCGAGACCAATCAGCAGAGCGATCGAGTCTCGGATGATTGCACTGGCCCTTAGATTTTTAATGATTGTGGCAAAGCTGCTTTGTTCGCGTCTAGTCAGGAGTGAGAGCCCGTCGTCGCTGTATGGCGTTGTAAAGGCAGCCTCATACAGCCGGAACGGGGTGATGTTCAGGCACGACACGACCAGATCAACCTGGCCTCTGGCAGCCGCGCGAACTGCCTCATCAGGCTTGCGCAGCGCAACGAAAGTGTGGAGCAGGTCTGCCCTGCTGGCCACCTGGTACCAGACATCAACAGCGCTGCCCTCAAAGCTCCTATTGACCACATCCGAGCAGGGAGCCTGATCATCTACCACGCCGATGCGCAACACATCCTGAGCAGCTGCCGGTGGAGCTAAGCAAAGCACCAATACGCCCAGCAGAAAAAGCCGTCTCTTCCGTAGGCGGAAGGTCCTCTGAATGAGCCATCCCCGGGTCAAGAACCGCTGCATGGCCTGTGGTTAACGCCCATCGAATTTGACCTACTCAGGCCGCAACCGCCGACTGAGCCGCGCCCACCAGCTGACCGAGCACCGCAATCACCTGCTGCTGCTGGTCAACTGAGAGTTCGGGGAAGATCGGCAGGCTGAGAACCTCGGAACAGAGACGCTCAGTGATCGGCAAGGAGCCCGGCCCGTAACCCAGCTCGGCATAGGCCGGCTGGCGGTGGATGGGGATCGGGTAGTAAATGATCGTGCTGACGCCAGCGTTCTGGAGCTGCTGCTTGAGCCAATCCCGGCAGCAGGCTTCCGGCAGGCCGAAGTCGGCGCTGTCGGTGGAAGACACACAGTCCGCCGCTTGGTTAGAGCCATTACAGGCCACAGCGCAAGCTTTCACCCCCGATGGGGTGCCTGGCACCCGCACCACAAACTGATTCCAGCTGTGGCCAGTGAGGCCCGCTTCAGGCAGATGCACGCCCCCAAGGCCTGCCAATTGCTGGCGATACAGGGCCGAGATAGCCCTACGACGATCCACCCAGCGGCCCAGATGGGGCAGCTTCACGGTGAGCACGGCGGCTTGGATGGCGTCAAGGCGGCTGTTGTAGCCCAGGGCGGTGTGCAGATAGCGGCGGGGCATGCCATGCACCGCCAGCTCCCGGATGACCTGGGCCAGCTCGGCATCCCGGCAGGTGATCGCCCCTCCATCGCCAGCGGCGCCAAGATTCTTGGTGGGGAAAAAACTGAAACAGCCCACATCCCCCCAACTGCCCACCGGCCGGCCCGCCCAGCTGGCACCGGTGGCCTGGGCACAATCTTCGACCACCTTGAGGCCATGGCGTTCAGCGATGGCACATACCCGCTCCATGTCCACGGGCCGCCCGAACAGGTGCACAGGCAGCAGGGCCCGGGTGGCCGGCGTGATCGCCGCTTCCAGCTGATCGAGATCGATCAGGTAGCTGCTCTCCTCTACATCCACAAACACCGGCGTGGCGCCCACGGCGCTGATCGCTTCGGCGGTGGCGAAAAAGCTGAAGGAAGCCGTGATCACCTCATCGCCTGGACCGATGCCCAAGCCCCGCAGGGCCAGGATCAGGGCATCGGTGCCGCTGTTGCAGCCGATGGCGTGGGGCACGCCACAGGCCGTGGCGAAGTCGGTTTCAAAGCGGGAGATCGTGGCTCCGCCGATGTACTGACCACTGCGCAAAACCTCGAGCACAGCCTGATCGAGAGCTGCGCCCAGCTCCTGAATCTGCTCGCTGAGGCTGAACGGGGGCACTTGCATGGCAAGCAACTTACGTCGCCCACCACACCATCTCGGGGCCAGGATGCCACTTGATCTTGCAGCAGGCATCCGGCCTGTGCCCCCGATTGTGACCCCATTCCGGAGCCGTCCTGCCCTCGCCACTGCCCTCGCCACTGGCCTGAGCACCGCCTTCGGCGCCGGGCTGCTCAGCGCCTGCGTGCCGGCCCACCGCCACCCCACCTGGGCGATCTATCCGCTGCAGAGGCGGATGGCCCACGACGGCCTAGCCGTGGTGAGTCAGCCCGATGGCTACGGCCTGCACATCTGGATCGACACCGATACCCGCCAGAGCGGGCGCTGCCAACCCCGCTGGAGCGCCGATGCGGCCCGGCTGTTCAACGGCAATGGCACGGCCCCGTTCAGCTCGGGGCTGGCGCCGCGCCAGGAATACTTCCAGGCCGTAGCCCGCCAGGACGTGCGCCGGGCCCTGCGCCAGCAGAGCCAGGCCCTCTGCCTGCAACAGTCCCCGCGCAGCAGCTTCAGCTGGGTGGAGCCCCCCCGCAACGCCGCCGAAATCAAGCCGGAGCCCTACCCGCTGCTGGAGGAAGCCGACCTGCTCAGCGATCCCAACGCTGTGCTGGAGCAGGAGGAGCGGCTGCTGAACCCCGCCCCCACAGCACCGGCTCAGCCCGGCGCCAATAGCGACTGAAGCGGCGCAGATCCAGCGGTTCCGGCAGGGCCACGAAGGGTTCAGGCTCCAGCACCTGCAGCGGTAACTGGGCGGCAATCTGCTCCCGCAACAGCCCAAAGCGCGGATCCACCGCAGCGCTGGTGACCACGCCATCAGCCCCATGGCGGCGAGCGAAGCTCAGCACCTCCTCGACCACGTCGCCGTGGCGCAGGGTCACCGGCAGCTCCAGCAGACACTCGTAGAGAAAGCCCAACCGCTTGAGGCTGAGGCGCTGGGTCTCGATGAGCTCCCGGTCGAACACAAATAGCGCCGGCGCCCCCGGATGGGCCACCAGGGCGGGATTGGCGGGCCCCAGGGCCTCGCCATGGATCCAAAGCACGGGCTTCAGCACGGGCTGGCTCCTGGGAACAGGTGCGCCTGCAACTGCTCGTAGCTGGCCTCAAACGGGCAGGTGCCCTCCGAAGCGGCGGCGCAAGCAGAGCAGTAGCGGCCGGAGCTGAAACGCTCCAGGTTTTCCCGGTTAAACATGTAGGGCTTGCTGCTGAAGCTGGAGGCCACCCACTGCCAGCTGAGGTTGTTGCTGGCCGGATCGCCATCGAGCAGATGCTGCAGAAACCAGCGGGCACCCGCCTGCCACTGGATCAGCCGCCAGTGCACCACGTAGGCCGCAAGCCACATACGGGCGTGGTTGTGCAGCCAGCCGGTGTGGATCAGTTCACTGGCGAAGCCATCCATGCAGGCCAGGCCGGTGCGGGCCTCGAGCAGATCGTCCGGCAGCGCGGCGGCGTAGCGCTCGGGGGGATGGCCGGTCTTGAGCGGCTCCTGGTCGCGCCAGATGCCATCGCCCAGCTGGCGCCAGAGCCGCTGCCAGTAGTCGCGCCAGCCCAGCTCGTTGATTAATTTTTGGGCCGCTACCGGCGGCTGGCCGCTGCGCGCCAGCCAGGCGAACACAGCCTCACGCACCTCCACCAGGCTGAGCACGCCGTGGCGGATATGGGGCGACAGGCGCGTCACCGCCCCATCGAGGTGGTTGCGGCTGCGGCCATAAGCGGCCGGATCGATGGCAGCCAGGGCCGCTTCAGCCGCCCGGCGCCCGCCCTGAATGGGACTCAACCCACCTGGGGCCTGGGGAAACAGCTGGCGCAGGGTCGCCTCCATCCCATCGCGGCTGGCGAACTGGCGGGGCAGATCGCCGGGTGGGAGAGAATCGCCCGATCGCATCGTTCCGGCTCCCGGCCACTGCTCCCATGCTCCTCGATTTGCGCGGCAAAAAGGCCCTGGTTACCGGCATCGCCAATAACAAATCGATCGCCTGGGGCATCGCCCAGCAGCTGCATGCCGCCGGGGCTGAGCTGGGAGTGACCTATCTGCCCGATGAGAAGGGCCGCTTCGAGGGCAAGGTGCGCGAGCTCACCGCGCCGCTGGCCCCCAGCCTGTTTGAACCCCTCAACGTGCAGGACTCCGCCCAAATCGAAGCCGTGTTTGCGCGGGTGAAGGAGCAATGGAGCTCGATCGACGTGCTGGTGCACTGCCTGGCCTTCGCCGGCAAGGAGGAGCTGATCGGCGACTATTCCGCCATCAGCCCCGAGGGCTTCGCCCGGGCCCTGGAGGTGAGCGCCTACTCCCTGGCGCCCCTGTGCCGCTGGGCCAAGCCGCTCTTCAACGAAGGCGGCAGCGTCATCACGCTGAGCTATCTGGGGGCTGAGCGGGCCATCCCCAACTACAACGTGATGGGCGTGGCCAAGGCAGCCCTGGAGGCCTCGGTGCGCTACTTGGCGGCTGAGCTTGGCCCCGAGAAGCAGGTGCGCGTCAACGCCATCAGCGCCGGACCGATCCGCACCCTGGCCAGCAGCGCCATCGGCGGCATCCTCGACATGATCCACAACGTGGAAGCGAAAGCGCCCCTGCAGCGCACCGTTACCCAGGAGGAAGTGGGCAGCACCGCCGCCTTCCTGGCCAGCCCCCTGGCCTCCGGCATCACCGGCCAGGTGATCTATGTGGACGCCGGCTACTGCATCACGGGGATGTGAGCGGCACACTGAGCCAAGAGTCCAAGCAGGCCCAGGAGGGCAACCCCATGCGTACCGGCACCATCCACCGCGTCACCGGCGAAACCGACGTGCGCGTGACGCTGGGGCTCGATGGCAGCGGCTGCTGCACGGTGAACACCGGCGTGCCCTTCCTTGACCACATGCTCCACCAGATCAGTAGCCACGGCCTGATCGACCTGGAGATCAAGGCGCTGGGGGACACCCATATCGACGATCATCACACCAACGAAGACGTTGGCATTGCCGTGGGCCAGGCCCTGGCCCTGGCCCTGGGCGAGCGGCGCGGCATCCACCGCTTCGGCCACTTCGTGGCGCCGCTGGATGAGGCCTTGGTGCAGGTGGTCCTCGACTGCAGCGGCCGGCCCCACCTCAGCTACGGGCTAAAGATCCCGGCCCAGAAGATTGGCTGCTACGACACCGAGCTGGTGAAGGAGTTCTTCGTGGCGGTGGCCAACAACAGTGGCCTCACCCTGCACATTCGCCAGCTGGATGGGGTGAACTCCCACCACATCGTGGAGGCCTGCTTCAAGGCGTTCGCCCGGTCTCTGCGCCAGGCGACGGAGCTCGATCCGCGCCGGGCGGGTGCGGTCCCGAGCAGCAAGGGTGTGCTGGCTTAGGCCTGATCAGGCTCCCGCGACCATAAAAACAGCCCCAGCCTCTCGGCGTCCGCCATCGTTTGCTCAGCATCCAGCAACAGGGCACTGCGGGCTTCCCAGGCGATGCCTGCCAACCCCGCTGCCGCGGCCTTGGCCACGGTGGTGGGACCGATGCCGGGGAGGTCCATGCGCCGGTCCTGGTTGAGCTTGGGGGCCTTGTAGAGCACCCCGGTGCGTCCCGTCTCCGGCCGATCGGTGCGGGTGGCAGCCACCCACTCGAGCATGGCGTCGGTGCCGGGCAGGGCTTCGGTGGCCAGGCACAGCCCCTTGGCCACCACCGCTCCCTGGCCCACGTCCACCTGGGAGATGGCCTCCACGATGTATGCGGCGCGCTCCACATCGGCGCGGTCCAGATCGCTGGGCACGGTGCTGGCATACAAGCCTGGCTCCGGCAGCAGATTTGGCGCCACATCTTCGATGCCCACCACCTTCAGGCCGTGCTCCTCGATGATCTGGGCCAGGGCCCGCAGGGAGGCGTCATCGCCATTGCGCAGCGACGCCAGGATGCGGGGAGCGGCCATCAAGGTGGAGCCTTCAAAGCGCAGCAGGTTGAGCGAGCGCGGCCGCACAAACTTGCCCACCATCACGATCTGCTTGATGCCTCGCTGCTGCAGCGACTTGATGAAGGCGATCGAGCGCTCGAAGAAAAACTCCTCAGCCGCCGGCACTTCCACCTCCAGACCGTGGGGGTAGCAGGCGATATGGGTCCGCCCCGCACGGCTGAGAGCCTCCGAGAGCATCCGAGGCAACACGCCCTCACCAGCAATGATCGCGACGGTCGGATCACCCATCAGGGCCGGGCTTGCTTCACATAAGGGTCAAAACACAGTCAAAGGCCCAACACCCGGGAGTGGCCTGCTCTGGTGGACAGGTCCTGTGGCGTCATGGCCTCGGCGGGCCCGCTGCGAGGGCCACAAGGAGGGCTTCAGGAGTGAGCCGCTTATCGACCTGCTCGCCGCCATCGACCCGCAGATCCTTGAGCCCCACCACCCCGTCTAGCGCCTCCTGCTCGCCGATTACCGCCGCCCAACGGGCCCCGGAACGGTCGGCCCGCTTGAACTGCTTACCGAAGGCCGCGCCACTGGCATCCCTCTCCACAGCCAGTCCAGCCTGGCGGCAGCGCCGTGCCAGGGCCAGGGCCAGCGCTGCCGCGGCCTCGCCACGGCTAACCACATAGAGATCGAGGGCTGGGGCGGCAGCCACCGAAGCTTCGTTCTGGCTGAGCAGCAACACCAGCCGCTCCATCCCGAGGGCCCAGCCGATCGCCGGCGTGGCCGGCCCGCCTAGCTGCTGCACCAGGCCGTCGTAGCGGCCACCACCGCACACGGTGGCCTGCGCCCCCAGCTGGCTGCTGGTGATCTCAAAGGCGGTGTGGCTGTAGTAATCGAGGCCGCGCACCAGCCGGGGGTTGAGCACAAAGGGGATCCCCAGGGCCTTGAGGGACTGCTGCACCGCCGCAAAGCGGGCCTGGCTCGCGTCGCTGAGAGCGGACGCCAGGCTGGGGGCCTCCGCCAGCAAAGCCTGGGTATCGGGGTTCTTGGAATCGAGCACCCGCAGGGGGTTGCTGTGGATGCGGGCCTGGGAATCGGCATCGAGCTGGCCTCGCCGCTGCTCCAGCCAAGCCACCAGCAGCTCGCGGTAGCGGGCCCGGTCTTCGCTGCTACCGAGGGAATTGAGCTGCAGCTCCAGCCCGCCCACCCCCAGCTCGGCCAGCAGATCCCAGGCCACGGCAATGGCCTCCACGTCACTGCAGGCATCGGCAAAACCGAGCAGCTCCAGTCCGATCTGGTGGAACTGACGCAGCCGGCCCGCCTGGGGGCGCTCGTAGCGAAACATCGGCCCGCCATACCAGAGGCGCTGGGGGCCCTGGCTCAGCAGGCCGTGCTGGATCGCCGCCCGCACCACCGACGCCGTGCCCTCCGGCCGCAGGGTGCAGCTGCGCTCACCCCGGTCGAGAAAGGTGTACATCTCTTTGCCCACCACGTCGGTGGCCTCGCCGATGCCGCGGGCAAACAGCTCGGTGACCTCCAGCAGGGGGGTGCGGATCTCAGTGATGGCACTGCGGCGGAAGTGCTCGCGGGCCGTGGCTTCCACGTGCTGCCACAGGCGAATCTGCTCTGGCAGCAGATCGGCCATGCCACGCAGGCTCTGCAGCGATGCCAAACCGAAAGCAGCAAGTTGGGTGAGTCTGCCTGCCGGCGCTCAGGCGTAGCTGGCTTGATACCAACGGGCGAAGCGTTCAACCCCCACCTCGATCGAGGTGGAGGGACTGAAGCCCACCCAGGCCTCGAGCAAGCTCGTATCGGCGGCGGTGGCCTCCACATCGCCGGGCTGCATCGGCTGCAGGTCGCGGATCGCCGGCCGACCCAGCGCCTGCTCCAGCAATTCAATGAAGCGGAGCAGCTCCACCGGCTCGCTGTTGCCGATGTTGAACAAGCGATGCGGGGCCCAGCTGGTGGCAGGGTCTGGAGCCGCGGAGTCAAACCTGGGATCGGCGCTGGCCGGCTTATCGGCGCAGGCAATCACCCCGGTCACGATGTCGTCGATGTAGGTAAAATCGCGGCGCATGCGCCCCTGGTTGAACACCCGGATCGGCTCCCCCGCCAGGATCGCCTTGGCAAACAACATCGGCGCCATGTCGGGCCGGCCCCAGGGGCCGTACACGGTGAAAAAGCGCAGCCCCGTAGCCGGCAGCCCATAAAGGTGGCTGTAGGTGTGGGCCATCAATTCATTGGCTTTCTTAGTTGCCGCGTACAGGCTCACCGGATGGTTCACGGACTGATGTTCCGTGAACGGCAGGTTGGTATTGCCGCCATACACCGAGCTACTGGAGGCGTACACCAGATGCACAACGCCGTGGTGGCGGCAGCCTTCGAGGATTGCGCCAAACCCCACCAGGTTGCTCTGCAAGTAAGCACCAGGATTTTCGAGGGAGTAACGCACCCCGGCCTGGGCGGCCAAGTGAATCACCAGTCGGGGTCGGTCGCGGGCGAAGAGATCCGCGATGGCAGATCCATCCTCCAGCTCCAGACGCTGAAAGCTCCAGGACTCCCTGGGGGCAGAGGCCTCGATCCGGCTCAGCCGGGCCTCCTTCAAGGCAGGGTCGTAGTAACTGTTGAGGTTATCGATCCCCACCACCCGTTCACCCCGGGCCAAAAGCCGCTCACACACCGCCGCACCGATAAAGCCGGCCGCACCGGTAACCAACACGGGGCGACTCATCGATTCAACATCTCCCGGAAGTAGGCAATCGTGGGCTCCAGCCCCTGCTCCAGCGGCACCGTCGGCTGCCAGCCCAGCTCCCGCTGCGCCAGCTCGATCACCGGTTGACGTTGCAGGGGATCATCCGCCGGCAGCGGCTGACAGGTGAGCGGCAAGTCGGGGTTGATGCGCGCGCGCACCAGCTCGGCCAGCTGGCGGATCGTGAATTCACCGGGGTTGCCGATATTCATCGGGCCGGTGTGGCCGCCGTTCATCAGCCGGATCAGGCCCTCCACCAGATCATCCACATAACAAAAGCTGCGGGTCTGGCTGCCATCGCCATAGAGGGTGAGCGGTTGGCCTTTAAGGGCCTGCACGATGAAGTTGCTCACCACCCGGCCGTCGTCGGGCAGCATTCTTGGACCGTAGGTGTTGAAGATCCGCGCCACCCGGATCTCCACCCCATGCATGCGCCGGTAGTCGAAGCACAGCGTTTCGGCGATCCGCTTGCCCTCGTCGTAGCAGCTGCGGATGCCAATCGTGTTCACACAGCCCCGGTAGCTCTCGGGCTGGGGGTGCACCTCCGGATCGCCATAAACCTCACTGGTGCTGGCCAGCAGCAGCCGCGCCCCCACCCGCCTCGCCAGGCCCAGCATGTTGTAGGTGCCCAGGAAGCTGGTTTTGGCGGTTTTGATCGGGTTGTGCTGGTAGTGCACCGGTGAGGCCGGGCAGGCCAGGTGCCAGATCCGGTCCACCTCCAGCCGGATCGGCTCGGTGACGTCATGGCGGATCAGCTCAAAGCGCGGGTGGCCAATCCACTGGGCCACATTCGCCTTACGGCCAGTGAAAAAGTTGTCGAGGCAGATCACCTCCTCGCCAGCTTCAATCAGCCGGTCCACCAGGTGCGAACCCACAAAACCGGCACCGCCGGTGATCAGGTTGCGGGGGGGAGAGGCGGGCATGGCTCAGCCCTCCCCCACGGTCCACACCTGCAGACCCGCAGCACGGGCTAAGGCGCCGTCGGCCTTGGCGCGAGCATCAAACAGCCAGGCCGGCTGGCGCATTACGGCCGCCACCGCCGGCCAGTCGATCACAGCAAACTGCTGCCACTCGGTGAGCAGCAGCAGGGCATCGGCGCCGCTGGCCGCCTGCAGCACCTCCGGCACCCGCTGCCAGCTGCCATCTCCGTCGCCCTCGCCAGCGCCGGCCGGTTGACCCAGATCCTTAGCCATCTGGCTCTCGCTCACCTTGGGATCGACGATCTGCAGCACCGCTCCCTCCTCTAGCAGTTCCCGGCAGATCCGGATCGCCGGCGACTCCCGCGTGTCGTTCGTATCGGCCTTGAACGCAAACCCCAGCACGCCGATCCGCTTGCCGCTCACCGTGCCAAACAGATTGCTGATCACCAGCCGGGCTATGCGCTGCTGCTGCCAGTGGTTCAGCGTCACCACCTGCTCCCAGTAGGCCGCCACCTCCTCCAGCCCGTAGTGGCGGCACAGGTACACCAAATTCAAGATGTCCTTCTTAAAGCAGCTGCCGCCAAAGCCAGGACCCGCCTGCAGAAACTTCTCGCCAATGCGGCTGTCGGCGCCAATCGCCCGGGCCACCTCGCGCACGTTGGCGCCAGTGGCCTCACAAAACGCCGCAATGCTGTTGATCGAGCTGATCCGCTGCGCCAAAAAGGCATTAGCCGTGAGCTTGGAGAGCTCGCTGCTCCAGAGGTTGGTGCGCAGGATCTTCTGGGGCGCCACCCAGTGGCCGTAAATCGCCGCCAGGGCCTCGATCGCCTCGGGGTCCTGGCCACCGATCAGCACCCGATCTGGCTTCTCCAGATCGGCAATAGCTGTGCCCTCCGCCAGGAACTCCGGGTTGGAGAGCACCGAAAAGCTCTTGGCCGGCTGGGTTTCGCTTACACCACTGCCCTCAGATGCGGAGAGGATCTGCTGAATCACCTCAGCGGTGCGCACCGGCAGCGTGCTCTTCTCCACCACGATCGTGTGACCCTGGGCAGCTTTTGCCACCGTGCGGGCACTCGCCTCCACCCACTTCAGGTCGCTGGCCTGGCCGGCACCCAGGCCTTTCGTTTTGGTGGGGGTGTTCACCGAGATGAACACCAGATCCGCCGCAGCGATTGCCTCCTCCACAGCCGTGGAAAAGTGCAAATTGCGGCCCCGCGCCCGGCCCACAACCGCATCGAGACCCGGCTCATACACCGGCAGGCGGCTTAGATCGGCGCTATTCCAGGCTGCAATCCGCTCAGCGCTGAGGTCCACCACAGTCACCTGCACATCCGGGCAGCGATCTGCAATCACCGCCATCGTCGGCCCACCCACATAGCCCGCTCCAATGCAGCAGATGGAGCGGATAGTGGACAATCCCATGGAATTCACATAGCCACAACGAGAGACTATTCCTTAAGCACGAATTACCTCCATGGCCCACCTGTTGATCACCGGAGGTGCTGGCTTCATCGGCACCCACACCTGTCTGGTGCTGCTGGAGGCAGGCCACAACTTGGTGGTGCTGGACAACTTTGACAACAGCTCTCGGGAAAGCCTGAAGCGCGTGCTGGAACTCGCCGGCCCCTCAGCAGCCGGCCGGCTGCAGGTGGTGGAGGGCGACATTCGCTCCGCTGGAGATCTAGAGCGGGCCTTCAAGGCGACCCCGACCGGCCGGCCAATCACAGCCGTGGTCCACTTCGCCGGACTCAAGGCGGTGGGTGAATCGTTGCGTGAGCCCCTGCGTTACTGGGACGTGAACCTCTGTGGCTCGCGCCAGCTGCTGCAGGTGATGCAGGCCCATGGGTGCCGCAACCTGGTGTTCAGCAGCAGCGCCACCCTCTACGGCATGCCGGAGCTAGTACCGATCCCTGAAAGCGCACCAATCCAGCCGATCAACCCCTACGGCCACAGCAAAGCCGCCGTGGAACAGCTGCTAGCCGACCTAGTCGCCAGTGAGCCCGGCTGGCGCATCGCCCGGCTGCGCTACTTCAATCCGGTGGGAGCCCACCCCAGTGGGCGCATCGGCGAAGACCCCAGGGGCATACCCAACAACCTGTTCCCCTTTGTGAGCCAGGTGGCGGTGGGGCGTCGCGACTGCCTGCAGGTGTTTGGCGGCGACTGGCCCACCCCCGATGGCAGCGGCGTCCGCGATTACATACATGTGATGGACCTCGCTGAGGGGCACCGGGCCGCCTTGGACGTGCTGCTGGCCGAGCCCCCCCAGCTGCTCAGCCTCAACCTGGGCAGCGGCCAGGGCCACTCGGTGCTGGATGTGGTGAGGGCCTTTGAGCTCGCCAGTCGCCGTTCAGTTCCGTACGCCGTTGTGGAAAGGCGAGACGGAGACGCCGCCAGCACCGTGGCCGATCCGCGCCTGGCAACTGAACGGCTCAGCTGGAGCACCCGCCGCTCCCTGGAGGAGATGTGCCGCGACGGCTGGGCCTGGCAGCAGGCCAATCCCGAAGGTTATGGCAGCTGAAGCAAGGCTGGTGCTCGCCGGTGGCGGCCATAGCCACGCCCTGGTGCTGCGTATGTGGGCCATGGACCGGCAGCGGCCAGCCGCCTGGATCACCCTGGTGAGCCGCCACAGCACCGCCCTCTACTCGGGCATGGTGCCGGGGCTGGTCGCCGGTCTTTATGAGCCAGCCGCCTGCGCCATCGACCTACGCCGCCTTTGCCTGCTGGCGGGGGTGACCTTCGTACAGGCAGAGATCACGGCGATTGATCCCGAGGGTCGGGAGCTGGCACTGGCGGGGCGGCCCAACCTGCGCTGGGACTGGCTCAGCCTCGATGTGGGCGCAGAAACCGGCGTCGCAAACCATGCAGCCATGGCGGTAAAGCCCCTGGAGCCCTTTTTGCTCTGGTGCAGCCAGCCCAAATCAGGCAGCGTTCGCATCCAGGGTGGCGGCGCCGCGGCCGTAGAGGTGGCCCTGGCGCTTCGGGCGAGGGGCCAGCAGCCCAGGCTGCAGCTGCGCGGCAGCCAGCTGAATCTGGGCTCAAAGGCAGCCAACAAATTGGGGGAGCAGCTACTGGAAAGCGCCGGCATTGCCATCGAGGCCAACTGCCCGGATGACGCCGCCGCCGACCTGGCCTGCACTGGCAGCCGCGCACCCCGCTGGCTCACCGCCTCAGGCCTGGCCTGCAACAGCGAGGGGCGCCTGCTCACTGAGGCCAGCCTGCAGGTATGGCGACAGCCAAGGCTGTTCGCCAGCGGCGACTGCGGCGTGATCGCCAGCAGGCCCAGGCCCGCCTCCGGTGTCTGGGCTGTGCGCTGCGCCCAAACCCTGGTCCACAATTTGAAGGCAGTGGTTGCAGGCCGCGAGCTGCGAACCTGGCGGCCCCAGCGCTGGGCGCTGCAGCTGCTGGGCGATGGCAGCAACACGAGGCCCCAGGCGGTGGCCTTCTGGGGTCCATGGGCCCTGGGCCCCAGCCCGCTGCTGTGGCGCTGGAAGCAGACCGTGGATCGGCGCTTCATGGCCGGCTTCAGCGAGCTGAAGGCCATGGGCCTAGATGGGGGCGCAGCGATGGCCTGCCGGGGCTGCGCCGCCAAATTGGCCGCCAGCCCCCTGCAAGACGCCCTGACACGCAATGGCCTCGGAGGCGGCACCCCTGGCAGCGCCGAGGACGCCGCGGTGATCGCCCAGGCAGGCGATGGGTCCCTGCTGCTGCAGAGCGTCGATGGCTTTCCGGCGCTGGTAGCCGATGCCTGGCTCAATGCCCGGCTCACCACCCTGCATGCCTGCAGTGATCTCTGGGCCAGTGGCGCCCAGGTGGAAAGCCTGCAAGCGGTGGTCACCCTGCCGGAGCTAGCTACCGCCCTGCAGGCAGATCTGCTCAGCGACACCCTGGCCGGCATCCAATCGGTGCTGCAACCGCTCGGAGCCCGCCTGATCGGCGGCCACAGCCTGGAGGCCCGCGACAGTCAATCCAACCCGGCCAACCCCGCAGGCCTGAGCTTGGTGCTGAGCGTGAACGGCAGGGCACCCGCTGGGCGGCACTGGGGCAAGGGGCCCTTACGCAGCGGCGATGGGCTGCTGCTATGCCGGCCCATCGGCACGGGGGTGCTGTTTGCCGCGGCCATGACTGGAGCGGCCCAGCCCCAGTGGATAGACGCCGCCCTAGCCCAGATGCAGCAATGCCAGGCAAGCCTGGTGGAGCTGCTAAGCCGCCGCGGTTGCCGCGCCTGCACCGACGTGACCGGCTTCGGGCTGTTGGGCCATCTGGGCGAAATGCTGGCCGCCAGCCCAGAAAACTGCCATGTGACGCTGGCGGCAGCAGCTATACCGGCCCTGCCCGGGGCCTTACCGCTGCTGAGCGCAGGCTGGGCCAGCAGCCTGGCCCCTTCTAATGCCAGCGCCCTGGCCCTACTGGAGGAGCGGATTCAACTCCAGGGGCAAACCGATGCAGCTCATCAAGCCCTGCTGATTGATCCCCAGACCTGCGGCCCGCTGCTGGCGGCGATTCCAGGCGACCAGCTGGCAGCAGCCCTTAGCGATCTGCAGCAGGCAGGCTTTGGCGAAGCCGCTGTGATCGGCCGGGTGCACACCTAAACGACGACGCGCCGAACCGCCAGCGAGAATGGGGAATCTGCGAGACCGGCATCTTGTCTGCCCTCACCCGCTGCCTGGAGGAAGAGGCTGCTGCCATAGCAGCTGCTGCCCAGCGCCTCAGCAGCAGCCAGGTGGAGGCCGCTCTGGAACTGCTGGAGGGGTGCCGCCAACGCCGGGCCAAGCTTGTGCTTACCGGCGTGGGCAAGAGCGGCATTGTTGCCCGCAAGATCGCTGCCACCTTTTCTTCAATCGGCCTTACGGCCGTATTTCTCAATCCGGTCGATGCCCTGCACGGCGATCTCGGCATCGTGGCGGCCGACGACGTCGCCCTGCTGCTCTCGAACAGCGGTGAAACAGAGGAGTTGCTGGCGATCCTGCCCCACCTGCGCCGCCGCGGCACGGCCCGGATCGCCCTGGTGGGCCGCCTGGCATCCAGCCTGGCTACTGGCTGCGATGTAGTGCTGGATGGCTCGGTAGATCGGGAGGTTTGCCCGCTAAACCTGGCTCCCACGGCCAGCACGGCGGTAGCTATGGCGATTGGCGACGCCCTGGCGGCAGTGTGGATGGAGCGGGCAGGCATCTCGCCCGAAGACTTCGCCATCAACCATCCAGCCGGCTCCCTAGGCCGCCAGCTCACCCTCACCGTGGCCGATCTGATGGTGCCGGCAACAGCGCTGGAGGGGCTCTCTCCCGAGGCGCCCCTGGCCGAGGTGATCGGCCGGCTCACCGAAGGCAGCAACGGCAAGGGCAGTCTTGGGGCCGCCTGGGTGCGGGCCGGCGCAAACCCCGAACTGATGGCCGGGCTGATCACAGACGGCGACCTGCGCCGCAGCTTGCAGCATCATGCCCCCGAGGAGTGGGCTGACCTCCGCGCCGGCTCCATGGCCACTGCTAACCCGATCACGGTGACGCCAGAGGTGCTCGCTGTAGAAGCTCTAAAAGTGATGGAACGCAACCCCCACCAGGCAATTTCAGTGCTGCCAGTTGTGGATCCCGCCCAGCCTCGCCTGTTGCTCGGCCTGCTACGGCTGCACGATCTGGTGCAGGCTGGGTTTACCACCAGTACCGCCGCGGAGCGCCCATGACGGCCATTCCCTTCACCTTGATCGCCGGGCCCTGTGTAATCGAAAGCCGCGATTTGGTGCTTCAGATCGCCGAGCAGGTGAGCACGATCTGCGCTCGAGTCGGCATCCGCTACATCTTCAAAGCCAGCTTCGACAAAGCCAACCGCAGCTCCGGCAAGTCGTTTCGCGGCCCGGGCCCCGATGAGGGGCTGAAGATCCTGCAGGAGGTGGGCCAGAGCTTCGGGGTGCCCGTGCTCACCGACATCCACGAGAGCTGTCAGGCGGCGGCAGCGGCCCAGGCCGTGGATGTGCTGCAGATCCCCGCCTTTCTCTGCCGTCAGACCGACCTGCTCGAAGCCGCCGCCAAGGCCGTGGCCGGCACCAGCAAGGTGGTGAACGTCAAAAAGGGGCAGTTTCTGGCGCCCTGGGACATGGCCCAGGTGGTGAACAAGATGCAGGAATGCGGGCTAGATCCCGCCAGCGGCCGCCTATGGCTCACCGAGCGAGGCACCAGTTTTGGCTACAACACCCTTGTGGTCGACTACCGCAGCTTCCCCCAGCTCCAAGCCCTGGGTTGCCCGGTGATCTTCGATGCCACCCACGCCGTGCAGCAGCCCGGCGGCCGTGGCACCAGCACCGGCGGGCAGCGGGAGTTTGTGGCACCGCTTGCCAGAGCTGCAGTCGCCGTGGGGGTGGACGGTTTGTTCATGGAGACCCATCCAGACCCCGACAACGCCCTCAGCGACGGGCCAAACATGGTGCCGCTGCACCGGCTCGAGGCCCTGCTCAGCCAGCTGCTGGCCCTGCGTCAAGTAGTGGCAGCGGGTGTGGCCCCAAGCAGCCTGTGATCCGCCAGCTGCTGCAACGAACCCTGCTGCGGCGCCGGGATCTTGCGGCGATCGAACTGCTGGTTTGTGACGTTGACGGTGTGCTCACCGATGGCGGCTTGCACTACGACGAGCAGGGCCAGGTGGTGAAGCGCTTCGACGTGCGCGACGGCCTGGCGATCCGGATGCTGCAGCGAGCAGGCATTGAGGTGGCCTTTCTCAGCGGCGGGCGCAGCGGCGCCATCGAGCAGCGGGCCCGACATCTGCACGTCAATCACTGTCTGGTGGGCGTCGGCGACAAGCTCAGCGCCCTAAGCCAGCTCCAGGCCCACCTGCAGCTGGAGCGCCAGCAAACCGCCTTCATCGGCGACGACCTCAACGACCTAACAGTGCGCCCGGCTACTGGTCTGCTGATCTGCCCCGCCGACGGCGCCCGGGGCCTGCGCCGCCAGGCCGACTGGGTGCTGCACCGCCGGGGGGGGGATGGGGCCGTGCGTGAACTAGCTGAAGCCCTGCTGCAGCAGCGGGGGCTGTTGCAAAGCCTCAACCGCGAGGGCTGGCGAGAAGGCAACGCCTAGGCGCCGGCCAACTCAGCGCGAGCAATGGTCCGGGCCTGCTCCAGCTGCTCCGGGGTATCCACCGAGAGGCAGTCATGCGCCACCTCGTAGGTGAGCAGGGGAATGCCGGCGTCGATAAGCCGCAACTGCTCCAACTTCTCCAGGTCTTCGAGCAGGGAATGGGGCAGCGCCGCCCAGCCAGCCAACACGTCGGCCCGATAGCCGTAGAGGCCCACATGGCCCCAATAGGTGCTGTGCTGAGCCCACTGCTCGGGAGGCACCCCGCGCAAATGGGGCAGGGCACTGCGGGAGAAGGTAATGGCGCGACCGTCGCGGGCCCGCAGCACCTTCACCACATTGGGATCGTGCAACTTGTCAGCGGTAAGGGGATAGACGGGCGTGAGCACCGGCGGCCGCTGCAGCTGGGCAAACTGAGCCGCCATCGCCTCGATGATCGCCGGATCCAGCAGCGGCTGGTCGCCCTGCACGTTGATCACCAGGGTTTCATCAAAATCAGAGGCCCCGCCCCCCGCAGCAGCCACCAGCTCCGCCACCACGCTGGCCAGGCGTTCACTGCCCGAGCTGCAATGGGGCGAGGTCATCAGCACCGGAAAGCCCCAGCCTTCGGCAAAAGAGCGCACCTGGTCGCTGTCTGTGCACACCACCACGGCCGCCAGACCCTGGGCCTGCCGGCAGCGCTCCAACACATGCTGGAGCACGGGCTTGCCGGCAATATCGGCGAGCAGCTTGCCTGGGAGCCGCGCCGATTCCAGCCGGGCCGGTACGGCCACCACCACTCGGGGAGCAGACATCTGATCAGTCATCCGCCCACGCTAACGAGGGGTCTGCGGCACTCAGATCCGCTCCAAGCGCAGCCGCTCGGCCCGCAGCTCCCTCAGCCTCTGGCCCAACTCGGGGCCTTGCCGCATGCCAGCTGCCAGCAGATCAGCGGCGCTGAGCTCGGCCTTGACCTGGCGCCAGCGCAGCAGCCAGCGCAGCAGGGGCCGGCGCGGGCCACTGCCACAGGCCAGGGCCAGGGCCACCGCTTCTGGACTGCAGCCAGAAGCCTCCAGCAGGGCGCACCAGTGCTCGGGCAGCGCCAGAGAGCCCTCCAGCTGCTGCGCCACCAGCCGGCGCCGCAACTCCAACCATTGCGCTAGCAGGCGGTGCTGGCGGTGGGGCAACTGCAGCCGCTCCGCCAGGGCGAGGGGTTGGCGCGCTCCCGCCACCAGGGCCACCAGCAGCGGCAACCCCAGCCGAGCAGCCCAGCGCAGCCGCCGCGGCCACTGCGTATCCGCCTGCAGCTCCGGATCAAGCAGCGCCAGAGCGCCCCAGCGCTGCAGTGCCCCCAGAGCTGCCAGCCAGGGCTCGCGCTCCAGAAGCAACTCCAGCTCCATCCGCAGGCGCGTGCCCAGGGCTGACGGTGCTTGAGCTGGCGCATCACCCTGGCGCCAAGGCCAAGGCCACTGCGCCAGGGTAGCTGCGGCCTGATCGGCGCTAGCTCCGTCAAGCTCCAGCCCCAGCCGCGCCGCATAGCGGGCGCCGCGCACCAGCCGGGTGGGATCGTCGCGAACGCTGCCGTGATGCAAAAAGCGCAGCTGGCGCAGCTCCAGATCGGCCTGGCCTCCATGGGGATCGAGCAGGGTGCCGCTGACCAGATCCAAGGCCATGGCGTTGACGCTGAAATCACGCCTGGCCAGGTCATCGGCCAGAGAGCCGAAGCTCACCTGAGGATTTTCGGCTGGCACCGGGTAGGTCTCGCAGCGGGCGGTGGCCACATCCAGCAGCACCTGCTGGCCGTCCAAGTTGAGTTCGAGCTCAACGGTGCCGTAAGCGCCGTGCTCCTGGCAGCGCTGCACCACAGCCTCACCCAGCTGGCCAGCCAAGGCGTCAACCAACTCCTTAACCAGCTCTGAAGCCCGGCCCTGCACCACGAGGTCCAGATCGGGCAGACCCCGCCAGGGATCGTTATGCACCCGGTGCAGCAATAAATCCCGCACCCCTCCACCGACCAATGCCACCGGCCCAACCCCTGACCGGCTCAGGGCTGTCAGCAGGGGCGCTGGAATGCCAGGGATTTCCACCTAGACGGGCTCGATCGGCGCCAGGCGCGGGTCAAGGATTTTGGGCCCCATCCCCTGAAATTTCACAGCAATCGACACCTTCTCACCACTGCCAAACAAGTGGGTCACCTGACCTTCGCCAAAGCTGCTGTGGCGCAGCCGATCCCCCACCGCCCAGGTTTTGGTGGCCGCCCGGCGCCGCACCGCATTGGCGGGAGCACCGGCCGCACCGCCGCCAGCTACCTGGCGTGAATCCTCGCGATCCACGCGGGTGAGCCGATCCAGGCGCTGCTCACGGCGAATGGAAGCTCCACCGCTGTGGGGAATGTCCCCCTGGATCAGGGCGCTGGGCAGCTCCGAAAGAAACACCGAGGGCACCGCCGGCTCGCGCATACCACCCCAAAGCCGCCGCTCACTGGCATGAGATAGAAACAGCCGCTCTTTGGCCCGGGTGAGGCCCACATAGCAGAGGCGGCGCTCCTCCTCGAGAGCCGAGGGGTCTTCCAAGGAGCGATAGCTGGGGAAGAGACCCTGCTCCATTCCCACCAGATACACCACCGGAAATTCCAAGCCCTTACTGGCATGCAGGGTCATCAGGGTGACGCGGTCCTGCTCGGTGTCCTTACTGTCAGCGTCGCTAGCCAGAGCCGCCGAAGCCAGGAAATCCTCCAGGGAACCCTCCTCGTTTTCCTCCTGGTATTGCAAGGCAGCATTCACCAGCTCATTGAGGTTGCGGCGCCGGTCTTCGGCTTCATCGGTGCCTTCGGTGATCAACTCAGCCACGTAGCCGCTCTGCTCCATCACCCGCTGCACCAATTCAGAAGGGGCGATGTCTTGAGCACAGGCCTGGAGGCCGTTGATCAACTCGCAAAACTGCAGCAACCCCTTGGCCGAGCGGCCGCCCAAAGAACGCACTGCTTCTGCATCACGAACCACTTCCCAGAGGGGAATGCCGAGCTGGTTTGAGGCGTCGGTGAGTCGCTCGATCGTGGTTTTACCGATGCCGCGCTTGGGGGTATTGAGCACCCGCAACAGGCTGACGGTGTCAGCGGGGTTGACCAGCAGCTTGAGGTAGGCGAGCACATCCTTGATCTCGCGCCGGTCGTAGAAGCGCAGCCCCCCCACCACGATGTAGGGGATGCCCCAGCGCACCAGCGACTCCTCCATCGCCCGCGACTGGGCATTGGTGCGATACAACACCGCCATATCGCCCCAGCTGAGATCGGGGTGGGCGGCTTCAAGCATGCGCATGCGGTGCACCACAGCCTCGGCCTCGGCGATCTCGTCATCGCAGCGGGTGAGAGAGATCAATTCACCCTCACCTCGGGTGGGCCGCAGCACCTTGTCGATCCGCTCGGAATTGTGGGCGATCAGGGCATTAGCCGCCTCCAGAATCGTGGCGGTGGAGCGGTAATTCTCCTCCAGCTTCACCATCGTGGCGGTGGTCTCACTGGCGGCCCCGTCACCGAAGTCATCCTGAAAGCCCATCAGGATCGTGAAATCGGCGGCGCGGAAGCTGTAGATGCTCTGGTCCGCGTCACCCACCACAAACACCGAGCGCCCATCCCAGTCGTCGTAGTCGGAGGGTTCGCGACCGTTGGTCACCAGCAGCTTGATTAGGTCGTACTGGGTGCGGTTGGTGTCCTGGTATTCATCCACCAGCACATGACGAAAGCGCCGGTGCCAGTAGTTGCGGATCTGCTCGTTCTGGCGCAGCAGCTGCACCGGCAGCAGCAGCAGGTCGTCGAAATCGAGGGCGTTGTTGGCAGCCAGGGCGCGCCGGTAGCGCCGGTAGGTCTCCGCCATCAACTTGCCCCGCTGGCCGCCGGCATCGGCTTCCAACTGCTCGGGCATCCAGCCCTGGTTCTTAGCGTTGCTGATCGCCCAGCGCACCTTCTTGGGCTCAAAGCGCTTGGGATCTAGCTGCAGCTCCTGGGTGACGATCTCCTTAATCAAGCTCTGAACATCGTTCTCGTCGTAGATCGAGAACTGGCGCGTCCAGCTGAGCCCTTCGGGATCCTTGAACTTGTCGATGTCGAAGCGCAGCAGCCGGGCAAACAGGGCATGGAAGGTGCCGATCCACAGCTCCTTGATCACCTCGCGGTAAATGCGCGAGCGCAGCTGGCGCTGCTCCACCGCCGGCAGGGTGCTCCAGGGCTGGCCAAACTGGCTCTGGGCCAGCTTCTGGGCCAGCAGCAGCTCCAGCCGCTCCTTCATCTCGCGGGCCGCCTTGTTGGTGAAGGTGACGGCGAGCAGATGGGCCGGATCGGCGCCGTGGTGGCCGATCAGGTGGGCGATGCGGTGGGTGAGGGCGCGGGTTTTGCCGCTACCCGCACCGGCCACCACCAGCAGCGGACCGGTGTGGTGGTCCACCGCCTTGCGCTGGGCGTCGTTGAGGCCGGCTAGAAATGCGCTCATTCCTGAGACCCTAGGCAAGGCGACGGGCCAACCTCTGCCGCCAGCGCTCCAAGCGCAGCTGGAGCAGAGAAGGGGGCCGCAGGGGCGGCTCACCGGCCTGCAGCCGATCGATGTGGATGTTGATCGCGTCCAGGGCCTGGCGCCAGCGCTGGCGCAGCCGCGGTTCACTGAGCTCATCAAGCAGCTCTTCCAAGCGGCGTGGCGCAGGCAGCCAGGCGGCTGGATCGGCCACCGCCGCAGCGATCCGCTCCCCGTCGGCGGCCAGGCTGCCCATACCGATCTGGTGGGCCAAGCCCCCGGGGTCCAGGTTGTCAGCCAGGGCGTGGTTGAGGCTGCTGAACAGCACGCAGCCACAGGCCAGGGCCTCGATCGGCGGCAGACCAAAGCCTTCGCTCACACCACTGCAGCGCCAGTGGTCTGCGGAGTCGTAAACAACCACCTTGGCGCTGTTGAACAGCCCCACCAGATCTTCCACCCAGCCGTCCTGCACCAGCACGGTGAGCCCGCGGGCCCGCAGGGCTGGCACCAGCTGCTCCAGCACGTAGGTGCTGGTCTTGCGCCGCTGGATCAGCACATCAATCGAGCGGCCGCTCGGCGCCGGCTCAGCGCCGCAGTTGTGGGGGCGATCACCGCGGGCGATCCAACTGGCCTCCAGGGCGTTGGGCACCAGGAACAGCGGATTGCGGCTGGCCCATTGGCCCCAGTAGCCCAGGGTGTTGCGACTCACTGCCAGCACCGGCACCCCGGGTGGCAAGCGGAAGCCGTAGCCGCTGCTATGAGCGTGGTAAGCCACCGGCCGGCCCCGCAACGCCCGCAACTGGCGGGGCACATCAAAGCCCCAGCTCACGATCCACAGGGAGTCGGTGGCGGCAGAGCTGCCTAGGGGTTCAGCCCGTAGCAGATCAACCAGGTAGGGCAGTCCAGGCTCCCGCTGCCGATAGGTGACCAGTTCTGTTGGCACCAGTTCTGCCAGCAGCCGGGCCGTCTGCTGCTCCACCAGCAGGCCACCGCAGCGGTAGCGACCGCTGGTGCCAGGCACCAAAAAGCGAAGGGGGCGCAAGACACTCAGAGGCTGCGGCCCGCCAACTCTGGCTCAGGCCGCCGCCACTTCCGTGCTGCCCGAACGCTGACGCCGGGTAAGGAAGCCAAACAACACCTTGCCAATGGCGGCGATCAGATTGCCTTCCAGTTCCTGGAACATGGTCATGTTGAGGTGGAAGGCGTGGTTGGCCTCCTCCACAATGCGATCGGCCATGGCTTGGTCGATCGGCAGGGCGTCGAGGGTGGT
>NZ_PXXO01000007.1 GCF_003011885.1 Cyanobium usitatum str. Tous | reverse complement strand
AGCTTCAAAACCAGCCCAAAGTGGCTGAACAGGAGATCAAAAGTCCTCTGAAAAGGGCCTCAGAGGCAATTTACGGTAAAAGGCACTCTTTTCTGCTCACTGCCTCCGGCTCAAACCCCGTTTGTCCAGAGATTCCTTAGGCAAGTGCACAAAGCTCGTGGGCTAGCTGTTCGCCGCTGCGCAGGGCACCCTCAATCCGCCCAAATCCCACCCCCGCAATGAAGTCGCCGCAGAATCCCACCCGGCTGCTTGGGCAGCAACTGAGTTCGGAGGGCAGCCCGGGCGCCAAGGGAAAAGCGGCACCCCAGCGCATCAGCTGGCGATCAGCCGTGGCCAGGTTTAGGCCAGGCAACCAGGGGGCCATCACCTGCTCAAGAGCGGTGGTGAGGGCAGCGATCACCGTATCTTCGCGGCCCTCATCGGGGGGCAGCTGAAGCATGCGGGCCACGGCGGAATGGGTGCCATAGACATCAAGGTGATCGGCGGCAAAGGAGTGGCTGGAGTGGGCCACCACGGCGCAGCGACCGTCGGACAAGGGCTGAACGGTGATCCGCTGCAGCCCCCAGCGCTGCTGGGCTGCCGCATCGAAATGGAGCAGGCTGAAAGGAAGACTGGCCCAAGGTCCTGCCGCGGCTGCCTCAAGCAGCACCAGCAGATTGCTGCGGGCCTCAGCGCGGATGCCGGCGATCACAGTGAGGGCATGCTCCAGCCGGAGGTCGCCCAGCCGTTCTGCAGCCTGCTTGAGGGGTACCTCCTCCCAGCCAAAGATCTGCCTGCTGCGCGGATGGGCCAGCAGGGTGCTGCTCAGCACAAGCCAATGGGCCTGCCCCAGTAACTCCCCCTCCCGATCCAGCAGCTGCCAGAGACCATCCTTCCAATCGAGGTGGCGCACCAGGGTGCCGTAGTGGGGTTGCCACGCTTCGCCAGCCTCGCCGGCAAGGCTCAACAGTCCTTTGCAGAGATGATCCATGCCACCCCGACCCCGGTAGAGCTGGCCGAGCCCCAGGGCATCAGCCTGGCCTGGCCGCAGGGTCGCTTCCCCCTGGAGCTGGGCGATCAAACCAGGCCAAGGCTCAATCCAGCCCCCCGCCAGCAGGGGCTGCAACAACAGCGGCTCCATTGCGCCGGTGATGTTGAGCAGGGGCGCGCCGTGATCGATGCGCAGCCCACGATCCTGGCGGGAGCGCCGGGTGCTGGCCCGTCCGCCCGGGCCTCGCCCTGTCTCCCAAAGGCTGAAGGTTCCAGTGTAACCCAAGCGGCGCAGCTGGGCAACGAAAGCGCAGCCCGATACCCCGGCCCCGATCACGGCGATGGATTCCGGGCCCGAGCTGGGCATACACAACAACTAAACCGCTAGGCCTTCAGGATGACAGCGATCTCCAAGGCTGCAGCCGATGATTGGCCCCCCGGCACTTGACCATCCGGTACTGGTGTTTGACGGAGGCTGTCCCTTCTGCCGCCATTTCGCGGAGCTGGCGGAACTGCGCAGTGGCATCCCGAACTTGGCGATCCGCGATGGCCGCAGCGATAGCGAACTGAGGCGGCAGCTGCGGCAGCAGGGCTGGGACCTGAGCCGGGGTGCCGTGGTGTTGGCAGAGGGCCGGGTGCTGCATGGAGCCGAGGCGATTCAGTGGATTTGCAGCCGGCTGGAGCCCAGCGCCACCCTGCTGCAGCTGCTCGGCCCGCTCCTCGCCACACCGGGAAGAGCAAAGCGCCTTTACCCGGTGCTGCTGCTGGCCCGGCGCCTCGCCCTGGCCGTGCAGGGATTACCTCTGGATCCGGACCAACCAGCTGGGCAGGCTGCAACAGGTAGCGTGAATTGATAAGGGAGTGGCTGTGGCGCGGTTTTTAGTGGTGCTCAAACCCGGCGTGCCGCTGGAGGCCGCCGCCATGCTGGAGGCCCTCCAGCCTGTACTAGAGGGTCTCAGAGCGGAGATCGAGCACCGCACACCAGCCCACCTCAGCGCCATGATCCGCGGCGGCGGTGAAACCCAGCGCATGCAGCTTTTCGCCGATGTGCAATCAAAAGCAGATGGCAAGGTGCTGGAGCTGGTGCTGCTGAGTCGCGAAGCCATGGGCACTACCGCCCCCCACACCCGCGAGGTTTTCAAGCTGCTGCTGGAGTTGATTCAGCGACATGTGCCATCCATGCCTCTCACCTTCCGCTCCGACCGGGACGGCCCACTGCCAATCGGAGCCTGAGCCAATCGGGGACTGACCGGCCATCCCCGAAATTTAATAAAGGCTTAGGATTTGCTGGTAGGTCCTGGATTTGCTCCGTGAACGAGAACCACCCCGTGCTGCTCTCGCTCGACGCCGAGCTCGATCACCTGCGCAGCGCCTACATCCAACAGCCCAACGAGCAGACCCGCTACCAGCTGGTACGCCTCGAACAGCTGATCCAGCAGTGGGCACCGGGTCACTCCAGCAACGGCTGAAATTCCTCAGGGATTGCACCACGGGCAGTGGCCCGGATCGGCTGAGGAGAGTCCATCTCGGCGTGGTCGCTCCACCCGAACGATTCGATCCCAGCCGGGGCTAGCGTTTTACCACCTACGCCACCTGGTTGATTCGCGACGCCATCAACAATGCCCTGGCGGCTTCAGCTGCTCAATGAACTGCCAAAACAGGAAGCCGAGCTGCTGCGATTGCGCTACGGAATAGCAGCAGGGAAACCTTTGAGCGTGAGCTCCACGGCCCGGCAGATGGGCGACACACGAGACACGGCCCGTGGGCGGGAGAGACGAAACAATGCCTTGATCCGGCGACTTTCGGTGCGCTTCATTGATCACCTTGAAGCCTGACCCCATGACCTGGCACCCCCACCTCTGGCATCCCACCACCCAGGTGGCCAGCAGCCCCGAGCCGCTGCAGGTGCGTTCAGCCCGGGGCAGTGAGCTGGAGCTCAGCGATGGCCGCCGCCTGATTGACGCGATCAGCAGCTGGTGGGTCACCCTGCACGGCCACGCCGAGCCAGCCATTGCGGCGGCGATCGCCCGTCAGGCCCAGCAGTTGGAGCAGGTGATCTTCGCCAACTTCAGCCACGAACCCGCCGAGCAGCTCGCCACTCGGATCAGTGCGCTCACGGGCCTCGAGCGGCTGTTCTTCTCCGACAACGGCTCCACCGCCGTGGAGGTAGCCCTCAAGATCGCCTGGCAGTGGTGGCGCAACCAGGGCAGCGAACGCCGCCAGGTGATCGCCTTTGAGGGGGCCTACCACGGCGACACCTTCGGAGCGATGGCTCTGGGGGAGCGCTCGCTGTTCACCGACCCCTATGAGCCACTGCTATTTGCCGTAGCCCGGGTGGCCTGGCCCCACAGCCACTGGGGCGACGACGCAGTGGAGCAAAGAGAACAGGTCGCCCTTCGCCAACTCGAACAGGCCCTAGAGACGCCCACCGCGGCCGTGATCCTCGAACCCTTGATCCAGGGGGCGAGCGGCATGCGGGTGGTGCGGCCGGCCTTCCTGCGGGCGGTGGCCGAGCGGGTCCAGGCTGCTGGAGCCCTGCTGATTGCCGATGAGGTGTTCACAGGCTTCGGCCGCACCGGCGACCTGTTCGCCTGCCGGCGGGCCGGTATTCAGCCCGACCTGATGGCCCTCTCCAAAGGCCTCACCGGTGGCTTCCTGCCAATGGGGGCAACGATGGCCAGCGAGCGCCTCTATCAGGGGTTCATCAGCGAACGGCCGGAGGCCACCTTCTTCCACGGGCACAGCTTCACCGCCAATCCCCTGGGATGTGCAGCGGCCCTGGCCAGCCTGGATCTGCTCCAGGCCAACCCCGAGCGCTTCCAGCAGTTCGAGGTGCGCCACACGCCACTGCTGGAAGTTCTGTCCCGACACCCGCTGGTGCGGCGCCCCCGCTGCGTCGGCACCATGGCGGCCTGGGATGTGGACGCCGGCGAAGCCAGCTACCTCAATCCCGTGGGCAAGCAGATCCAGCGCCACTGCCTGCAACAGGGCGTGTACCTACGCCCCCTGGGCAACGTGGTGTATCTGCTGCCGCCCCTGGGCATCAACGAAGACCAGCTAGATCGCTGCTACTCAGTGGTGAAGCAGGCGATGGATACGCTGATGCCGGTCTGAACCCCCTAGCTATCCAGCCTGCAGGGTCGACAGACGCCGGCCCAGCAACAGCAGACCCAGCACGGTGGTACCACTCACCATCAGCACTAAGGCAGAGAACTGGGCGGCGGTGATCACCCCACTGGCCAGGGCCGTGGAGGCAAACACCAGACCAGGCAGGCCCCGGGGGATAAGGCCAAACACCACCACCCAGCGATCCACCCCGGCCGCCTGATCTCGGCTGCTGATACCAAGCCCGCAGATCAACTTGCAGCCAATCGCCAGCAGCAACAGCACCAGGGCCAGCCACCAGGCCGAGGGCTGCAACAGGGTGGCCGCCTGGATGCGCATCCCCACCCCTAGGAAATAGAGGGGCAGAAACACCTCCGACAGCAGGGCCAGGTTGCCCCGCAGCTCGCTGGCCTCGGTGCTCCCTTCCCCCATCGGCGCCAGGCGATTGAACAGCACCCCACCCCAGAGCGCCCCAAGCAGGCTGGTCACCCCGGTGACCTCACCGATCCAGCTGCAGCCGATCAACAGCAGCAACATTCCTAGGGGCCCCGGCTGCCAGGGCCCGTGGCGCCGCAACCACCAGCTCGACAGCGGCACGCTCAGCAGGGCCAAGACCGGACCGAGCAGCACCAGCCAACCTGACCCGGCCAAACCGGCAACACCACCCTGACCGGCGCCCGCCAACAGCATGGAGCCAGTGAGGAGGGCGATGGCAGGCAGATCGTCGAGCACCGACACCCCCACCAGCAGGCGACCGGAGGGGGTTTTCAAGGCACCAAGCTGGCCTAGGGCCCGCAGGGTCACCCCGGTGCCCGTGGCACTGAGCACGGCCACAAAGAGCAGGGTGGTGGCCGTGGAGAGACCGAAGCCCTGCTGCAGCGGCCACCAGGCCAGCAGCGGCGTCAGCGCCGAGAGCAACACCGTGCGCAGCACTGCCGCTGGCCGGGAGCCCAACAAGCCGCCGCGCACCTCCAGACCCACCTGAAAAAACAGGGTGAGCACCCCCAGCTCCAGCAGACCGGAGAGGGAGCGGATCTGCTCGAATGGCAGCACGGTGTTGCCTAGGGCAAAGCCCACTCCCAGCTCCAGCACGATCGCCGGCACCGCCCAGCGGGCGAGCCGGGTTGCCGTCAACCGGGCCAGCAGGGCCCCCACCAACAACAGCAGCAGGGTCGTGAGCAGGGAGGAACCCAAGGGAGCCAGCGGGGCGAGGGTGGCGAAGGTGGATCAGCCCGGCAGGATCACGCGATCAATCACGTGCACAATGCCGTTGTCGCAGGCAATGTCTGCGGTTACCACTGTGGCGTTCTTCACCTCAAAGGGCTCGCTACGGCGGATCGGGATCGGAGCCCCCTCCAAGCTCGGCCACTCGGCCTGGGCCACCAGGGCCTCGCGGGTGTAGGCACCAGCCAGCACGTGGTACTTGAGGATTCGAGCCAACTGGGGTGGGTTGTCTACCAACGTTTGCACCGTGCCCGCAGGCAGTGCAGCAAAGGCATCGTCCACCGGGGCAAACACCGTGAAGGAGCCCGGGCCCTCCAGGGCGCCGCGCAGGCCGGCGGCATCGACGGCCGCCAGCAGGGTGTTGAAGGCGCCGGCGGCGAGGGCGGTTTCCAGAATCGTGGCCATGGCAGCTCTCCTAGCGGTAATCCTGGGTTTGAATGTCGGGAAGGCGCGCCTCGGGCCGCAGGAAACGATCCATCTGGGCCTCAAAGAAGCGGCGGTTGGCCGCAAGATGCTCCGGGTCGGTGTCGTCGAGGGGATAGAGCAAGGCACAGCGCAACGCCTGGATCACTGCCGAAGTCACGTTGTACATCGAGCGCTGAAAGGTGATGCCCAACTGGATCAGCTGGTCTTCCTCACCGCGCTTGTGGGTCTTGTACATCTCCTGCAAATAGGGAGGCAGAAAATGCAGCATGTCCTGCATTAATAAGGTGGGAGGAATGCCGGCGGATCCCACCGGGAACACATCGGCATAGAGGATGCCGTAGTGGAAGTCGGCTTGATCAGCCGGCACCTGATAGGCCTGGGCGTTGTAGCTCTTGGTGCCGCGGAAAGGTGAGGTGCGGTAAAACACCGCCTCCACATAGGGCAACGCCGCCTCATAGAGCCAGGTGAAGCCCTCGCTCTTGGGAATGATCTCGAAGCACTCGCCCCGGATGAACACATGGTGGTAGATCGGCCGCCCCGCCACCGCGAAGATGCCGTTGACGAGGAAGTCCATCGCCTCGGGAACGGAGGTGAGCTTCCCCTCGTCGTAGAGGTCGCTCATCTCAAAGAACACCGGCGCCATCACCTCCCAGAACAGGCCGAGGTTGGCGTAGAAGGAGAGTTGCTTGACCTGCTCCATAAACATATCCGGGAACAGCTTATAGAGCCCCAGCATCACCAAATTGCCCTTGAAGTAGGCCTTGATCGCCCGATCCGCATTGGCCTTGTAGACGTCGCCCTCCAGGAAGTCGTTGAAGCGGCCTCCCATGCCCTGGTGCCAGAACATGGCCTGCATGCAGGCCTCGGCAAATTCCATATTCACCCGGTCGTGCCAAAGGTGATGCAGCAGCTTGGGCATGCGGCGGGTCTCACCCCGCTCCATAAACTCCAGTAGCTCCGGATGGGCCTTTTCACCGCCACGCCAGATCCTCAGCTTGGATTGATCACCGGCGTAGCTATTGGGGAGATCGAGATACTCCTTAGAAATAAAATACTTGAATGCGGGAAGCGGATTGAGAAATACCCGCTCAGCTATATATAAAAGATCGCGCCAATAAAAATCCATCGGCACGGCGTAGGCCTTATAGATACCGATGATCTGCTGCAGGTTCTCGGGGGTATCAGGCAGCATTGATCCTCCCGCCTCAAGCCGGTGGATCACCTCTGCGTAGGGATGGGTTGAGGGAGGAATCAGGGGTGTGCGGACACCCGGGGTCGAAACGATGGGTGTCATACGGGCAGTTGGGTGCGGAGGGCAAGGGCAGCGGTGGCGGTTTCACTCCAGCCGGTGAGGCCTAGGGGCCATAGGCCGGTGAGCAGCACCAGCAGGGTGAGCACAACGGCCGGCAATCGCTCGCCCAGGCTGGTGCCCTGCCAGTCAGCTCGGGAATTATCGAGCCGGCCAAAACCAACCCGATTGAATAGCCGCACCGCATAAACAGCAGTAAAACCAGAGGCCACCAGGCACACCAACGTTGCCCTGGGAAAGACGGTCCAGCTGCCCTCAAACACCAGAAGTTCTGCAGGGAAGCCAGCCAGTCCGGGAATGCCAGCGGCGGCCATCAGGGCAAGCAACAACAAACCCATCGTGAATGGCAGGCCCCGAATCGGATTGAGCAGGCCGGATAGCTCGGCAATAACCGTGGTGCCGGTCTTGCGCTGGATTAGCTCAACGCAGGCAAATAGCAGGGCCACTATTAAGCCGTGAGCAATCACCTGAGCCATCACCCCCTGCAGGCTCAAGGGGGTGGCGGCAGCCAGAGCCAATACCAGCAAGCCCATATGGCCAAGCGAGCTGTAGGCCATCAGGCGGCGCATATCTGTAGCCGCAACAGCGTTAAGGGCGCCATACACGGCGCTAATGGCACCAGCAGCAGCGATCCAGGGGGAAAAAGCGGTCCAGGCGTCTGGCAATAGGCCCACACCGAAGCGCAGCAGGCCGTAGGCACCAAGTTTGGAAACGGCCCCCCCCAGCAACATCACCACCGGAGCCGGTGCCTGGCTGTAGCTAAAAGGTTGCCAACCGTGCAGCGGCACCACGGGCAACTTCAGGCCAAAAGCAAGCAGCAGCAGGGCCAGCACCCAGGCCTGGGCAGCTGGAGCGAGGGGCGTTGCCGCCAGGGCCTCAAAACTGAAGCTCACGGTGCTGCTCGCCGCGCCCTGACCCAACCAACCGAAGGCCAGTACCCCACCAAGCAGGCTGAGGCCAGAAACTGCGCCATAAAGCAGGAAGCGCGTGGCAGCTCCTGCTCGTCGCTCCCCTCCCCAGATAGCCACCAGCAGCGTGGTGGGGATCAACACCAGTTCAAATGCCAGCACAAACAACAAGGCATTGCGGGCGAGGAAGGCGCCCACCACACCGAAGTTGGTGGCAAGCATTAAGGAGAAGTAGAGGCGCGAGCGGCCCTGGTCGGCAGGAGAGGCCAACACCGCCATAGCAGTAAGCAGGGCGGTGAGCAGCACCAGGGGCAGGGAGATGCCATCGAGACCGAGCTCCAGGGCAAGGCCCAGGCGAGGCAACCAGGTAAGGCTGAGGTCGGCGGGGGGCTGCAGCCAGCAGTACACCCCAACCAAAAACTGGGCCAGGGCGGCCAGGGCGGCCAGGGAGCGCACCAGGGCGGGACGACCCTCCGGCAATCGGGAAAGCAGCAAACCCGCAACCCCGGGGATCAGCAGCAGTAGCAGCAGCGGGGAAGAGGTCACGGCAGCAAGGACAGGGGTAAGGGTGCGGGGCTGGCCAACAGCCAGGCAGCCATCAGCAGCACCCCCAGCACCAGGCTGAGGGCATAGGCCTGGGAGCGGCCGGAGGTGGTGAGGCTTAGCCGGCGGGCTCCAGCCATGGCTGCGGCCCCGGTGCCACCACTGAAACCATCCACCAGGCGGCTATCACTCCAGGCGCCAAAGCGGGCTAGAGCCAGCACCAGGGCCACCACGGTGCGGTGATAAAAGCGCTCGGTTTGCATGTCATGGGCGAGCCACTCCTGCAGGCCTGATAGGGCCTGGGGCAGCCGGGCCAGGCCGTGGGGCCGCAGGTAGAAGGCAGCGGAGAAGCCCCCTCCCACCAGGGTGGATACGAGAAGAGGCCAGGCCAGCGGTCCCCAACCGGGCAGGGGAGTGAGGCTGAATACGCCATTGCGCACCAACAATTGAGGCAGGTGCAGCTCCATACCCATCAACACGGTGGTGGGCAACACCATCAACCACAACACCTCGGCGGAGCGCTGGGTGAAGGGTGTGGGGCGACCGCCCCAGATTTGGCCGAATACACGGATCAAGCCTGCGCTGATCAGGCAATTGGTGAGCAGCACCAAGCCACCCAGCAGCCAGGGGTGGCCGCTGGCTGCTGTGAGAGCGAGCAGCTCGCGCAAGGCGGCAAAACTGGCGAAGGGAGGCAATCCCATCAGGCCAGCAGCCCCGGTGAGGAAAGCCAGGCCCATCAGCGGCCGCCGGCTCCAAAGCCCACCCAGCTGGGTGAGGTTCTGGGTCACGTTGCTGATCACGATGGTGCCAATGGACATCAGGATCAGGGCCATCGGCAGCGGATAAACGAGCAGCAGGTGATCGGCCACCGCTGTGCCACCCAAACCCACCGCCACAAACAGCAAACCAAGCCAGCTGCTCACCAAGAAGGAGAGGGCTCGCTTGACATCCACCTGAGCCAGGGCAATCAGCGAGGCCACCACCGCCGTGGTGCCGCCAACGGCAACCAGCACGGCCTGCACCAGCGGGCTCAGTTCGATGAGGGGCTCCAGGCGCAGCAGCACCCAGGCACCACCAACCACCACTACCGAGTTGCGCAGCACGGTGGAGGGCAGGGGGCTCTCCATGGCCTCATCCAGCCAGAGGTGCAGTGGAATTTGGGCGCACTTGCCCATGGGGCCGGCGATCAGGGCTAGCAGGATCAACGTGAATCCGGCCGGCAGGGGTTGGCCGTTGTTGGTGAGATCGGCGGCCCATCCCTGCAGGCCATGAAAATTCCAGGTGCCGCTCACCGGCAACAGGGCAATTACCCCCGCCAGCAAGATCAGGTCGCCGATGCGCTTGGTGAGAAAGGCGTCGCGAGCCCCTTTCACCACCAGGGGTTGGTTGTACCAGGTGCCCACGATCAGGTAGGTGCCCAGGGTTAGCAACTCGAGAATTACGTAGCTGAAGAACACCGAATCTGTGAGCACCAGACCACACAGACCCGCCTCAAAGAAGCTCAGGCAGCCAAAGAAGCGGGGCCAACCCCAGTCCATTTCCATGTAGCCGATGGCGTAGATCTGAACCAGCAGGTGCAAGCCGGTGATCACGGTCATGGCGATCAGCACTGGCTCGGTCACCAGCCCGTCGAAGCCGACCCTTAGCCCTGCCGTCTCGAGCCAGGTCCAGCTGAAGCTCACGGGCCTATAGAGGGCCTGGGCCCCAGCAGCGGCATTGGTGTGCAAGGCCGTTAGCGCTAGCAAGCTGTGGCTGAAGGCCACGGCCACCATGGCCAAGTTGAGGTAGCCGCAGGGGCGCGGGCCGGTGCGGGAGATCACCCCCGGCGACCAGGCCAGCGACAAAAGGGCCGCCAGCAAGGGATAGAAAGGAACCAACCAGGCGGTTTGAAGCAGAGCAACAGTCATCGTGTCAACCAGGCAATAGAAATCTCAACGGCTCAGGCATGTGAAAGATGACGAATACGCCTGCGGATCGGTAACGATAGAAACAGACGCATCGGCTTGGGGCGGCAAAAGTAGATCAAATCCAATCGGTGTCAGTAGAAGTGCTTATCAATCGTCGAGATCACTTGGAGTCCCTCTCAGCTCCAAACTCCTCCACTCTGTAAAAACTTCTCCACTTTGTAAAAACCATGGCCTGCCCAAAATGCGGCTGCCGCCTACTCACCAAGGTGGGGCGCTCTAAGAAGATGCTGATCTGCAGCGATTGCAGCAACCCACTCGAACAATCATCTGATCAGCTTGCCTCCCAGTGGCGCCATCTCTCAACGCTTATGGTTGTGTTGATGGTGGCTGGAGTGCCTGTGTTTCACACCCTGGTTTCAGGTATGGTTAGCTCCACGTCCACACCACTAAGTAGGGAATCTCAAATAGAAAAGATCAACTAGCCAGGTCCATCGGAGTTTTGGCCCTAACTCTCACTGCCAGCGGCCCGGCTGCGCAGCTGCCACACCCGCAGCAGAGCCACCACTCCACAGACGAGCGCAATCTCCAACACCAGCTTGATCCCTCCGGCCCAGGGGGCCAGCAGCCCCTCCACCTGGCCGTAGGCCTGGCCCATCTCCCTGCCCGCCAGGGTGAGCAAGGTGGTCCAGATCAGGCTGCCCGCGGTTGTCCAGGCGAGAAACTTCGCCTGGGGCATTAATTCAATGCCAGCCGGCACGGACACCAGGGTCCGCACCCCTGGGATCAGTCGTCCCCAGAACACCACCGCCGAACCATGGCGGTTGAACCAGCGACGGCTCCTGGCTAGCCAGCCAGCCAGCGATCCGCTCCTCATTTATCCAGCGGCCGATGCCATACCAAAACCAGGCCCCCAGCACGGTGCCCACCAGTCCGGCAGCCACCGTGGGGAGCAATTGCAGCCGGCCCGCATGCACTAGATAGCCGGCGTAGGGCATCAAAACTTCTGAGGGAATGGGCGGAATGAGATTTTCCAGCAGCATCACCAAAGCAACCGCTCCATAACCGAGCAGGGGGTTGGTCTCTACCGCGGCGCTGATCAGGTCTGGCAGCCCGTCGATCAACTGCTGAATCAATGGTGAAATCCCGGCACAGGACTGTGACTAGGGTAGGCATCACCAACGCAACATCAGCCTGACCAGCACACCCTGGAACGCTCTTAAGACCTGGCGCCAGCGCCTCACGGTGCCCCAATTCACCGTGGTCACCGGTGCTCTGGTGATCGCCGTCGGCACGGTGCTGCTGGCAAGCCCGCTTTGCTCCACCGATGACGTGGGGCTATGGCAAGCCCTGTTCACCGTGACCTCGGCAATCACGGTAACTGGCCTTTCGATCATCGATGTGAGCCGCGATCTGACGCCCTTAGGCCAACTGACACTGGCGGGATTGATCATCACCGGCGGCCTTGGCCTAATGGCGATCACCACCTTTTTGCAGGGCTTCGTGCAGGGAAATTCAGGGCTGCGCCAACGGCTAGACAAGGGCCGGGCCCTGGATGAATTCGGGGTAGGCGGCATCGGCCCCACCTTCAACAGCATCCTGATCACGGGCTTCTGTGTGATGGGGATCGGCACGGTGGTGCTCTACGCCTTTGGCTTCACCGACATCGCCAATCCGCTTGAGCGCTTCTGGGCTTCTCTTTTTCACTGCATTAGCGCTTACAACAACGCCGGCTTTGGCCTCTGGGGCGACAACCTGGTGCGCTACCGGGACAACCCGGTGGTGAATGGCGTGATCGCCTCGATGATCGTGGTGGGCGGCATCGGCTGGCGGGTGATCAACGACCTCTGGACCAATCGCGCCCGCCTGCAAGGGCTGCGCCGGCTCAGCCTGCATACCCGGCTGGTGCTGCGCAGCACGGCCTTGTTAATCGTGTTTGGGGCCCTGGGACTGATGTTCACCGAACAATTCGCCGCCGGTGGCGTAATCGAAAATCTGCAGTGGTGGCAGGATATTCAAGTCACCCTGTTCCAGTCGATCTCGGCGCGCACGGCAGGGTTCAACACCGTGCCGCTCTCAATTAAGACCTTCTCGGATGCGGGCCTGCTGCTGCTGATCGTGCTGATGTTTATTGGTGCCAGCCCGGGCGGCACCGGTGGTGGCATCAAGACCACCACCTTCGCCACCTTGATGGGGGCTACCCGCTCCACCCTGCAAGGGCGCGAGGAGGTGGTGATCCATCGGCGCCAGATCCCTGACACCGTGGTGCTGCGTGCCGTGGGGGTCGTCATGGCATCAGCAATCTTCGTGATTTTGATGGCCCTGCTGCTGGGGATTGGCCCAACAACCTCCGGGGAGCCCACCCGCACCACCTTCAACTTCCTCGAAAAGCTGTTCACCTGCATGTCGGCCTTCGGCACCGTGGGCCTGGATCTGGGGGTTACCGCCCAGCTCAACCGCTGGGGCCAGCTGGTGCTGATGGTGGGCATGTTTGTAGGCAGACTGGGCATCCTGCTGCTCCTTTCGGCGATCTACGGCAGCCGGCCCCAACCCCGCGTGGGCTATCCCCGCGAAGAGATCTACATCTGAATCCCCTGAACAGGTTGACTCCATGACGAACTGGTGGCATTGGAATCCGTCTGAAGGCGCCATCAAAGGTGGCTTCGCTGTGATCGGAGTGGGGCGCTTTGGTTCCGCCGTATGCAGCGAACTGATCAAGGCCGGAGCTGAAGTGCTGGCGATCGATCTCAGCCAGCGGGCCATTGATGAGCTGCGTCAAATCGAGCCAGCCATCGAGGCGCGGGTTGTGGACTGCACAGACGAAGAAGCCCTGAGGGCCGCCGGCGTGCTCGACATGACCACCGTGGTGATAGCCATGAGAGAGCCGATCGAGGCCAGCGTTACCGCTGCTTTGATCGTTAAGGACAGCCCCGGCAGCCAGGTAAAGCAGGTAATCGCGCGGGCCACCAGTGATCTGCACGTGAAAATGCTGCAGCGGGTGGGCGCCGATCGGGTGGTTTTTCCCTCAAAGATGCAGGGTCAACGCTTAGGAATAGAACTGGTGCGGCCAAACATGTTGGAGCGCCTGCGCCTCGACGACCGCAACAGCATCGAGGAGATTCGGGTGCCCGAAGCCTTCATTGGCCAGTCATTGCGCGAGATCAATTTGCGCAAGAACTTCAATGTGAGCGTGCTGGCCGCCGGGCCTGACAACCAGCTCACGGTGAACCCGCCCGCCTCCCACGTGCTCGAGGCGGGCGAGCTACTGGTGGTGATGGGCGCCAGTGAAGCCTTGGCCAAACTGCCGGGCAGCTGAAAACCGGCATCCTCCTGGCCTAGTCAGGAGAGTTGCCCTCCATGGCATTCACCAGATGACGTGGTGAGTGCCTGAGCGAGCGGTCTCAGGCCCGCTGCCTCTGACGCATGGAATCCCAGAAAGCTACGACGAGGAGGCCGATGCCTATAAGCCCGGCGCACCATTCGGGTACATGAACGTTGTGCTGGGCCAAGGGAATCCCGGCCAGCATCAACAACCCCAGCGCGCCGATGGCGTAGTGGGCTCCGTGCTCCAGATAGATCAACTGGTCGAGGGCCTTCTCCCGGCTCAGCATCACCGTGAGCGAGCGAATAAAGAGCGCTCCTAGGCCCAGGCCCGTGATGATCAGCGCCAGATCGGTGGTGATCGCAAAGGCGCCGATCGCGCCATCGAGGCTGAAGGAGGCATCAAGCAACTCGAGGTAGATCAGGCTGGCAACACCGCTCTTGGCAGCCATACTTCCCGCCGCCGGATCTCCGCCGCCGAAGAATTCCGCCAGGGAAGTGCTGAGGATCTGCAGCACCAGGCCGATCAGACCGGCAAAAAGAACATCGCTGCGCAAACTGCCAGGCAGGACAAAGGCCACACCCATCAAAATGATCAACCCCAGAGCGACCTCCAGGGAGGGAACCCTTCCGGCGCTGCTCAGACGCACCTCGAGCACCTCCACCCAGTGCAGCGTTTTGGCCTCATCGATGAAATAGCGCAGAAACACCATCAACAGAAACATCCCCCCGAAGGCGAGGATCCGCGGTTCAGCCAACTCCAATAGCGCGTGGTATTCCTCGGGGTGATGCAGAGCCGCGTCGAGGGCTTGCCCCAGACCGATCCCCCCAGCCAGGCTCACCAGCAGCAAAGGCCCCAGAAAACGCACTCCAAACACCGGGATCACCAGACCCCAACTGAGAAAAAAACGCTGCTGGCCTGGGGTGAGGTGCTCCAGCACCCGCGCATTCACCACCGCGTTATCAAAGGAGAGGCTGATCTCCAGCGCCAGCAGCACCAGGGTGAGCCAGGTGGCCTCAAGACCCGCAGGGCTCAGACCACCATGGCTGACGAAAACTGCCACCAGGCCCACGGCACAGCACAGCAGCGGGAAACGCACGTAGCGCAGCAGGCGGCCCATGGATGTACCCAAACCCTATGAGCTTGAAGCCTGATAGACCCGCTGGCTGGCCGATGACATCAATTGTCGGGGCCTGAAAGCGAGCAAAACGCCCGAGACCGGCCAACCAACCTCAATCTCCCTAAATCCCATCTAGTAACCGATGTATATTTTCGAGTGTAGGGGTTGTGCCTTATGAATGCTTTTCTTACCGCCGCCATGGAGCCCTCTGGGGCCATCACCCTGGCGGTGTTTGCCCTGGCGATCCTGCTGTTCGTGACCGGCTGGCTAGCCCCTGAAGTCACTGGGTTACTGGCGGCAGCCCTGCTTGTGACCTTCCGAGTGCTCAAGCCCGATGAGGCCGTACAGGGGTTCGGCAGCCCAGCCCTGATCACCTTGATGGGCCTCTTCGCCGTGTCGGCGGGCCTGTTCCGCAGCGGTGGCCTGGATCGTCTGAGAGCCCTGATCGCCAGCGATGCCATCCGCAGTCCAAAACGAATGATTGCCCTGATGGTGGCAGTGGTGGCGCCGATCTCCGGATTTATCCCCAACACCCCGATCGTGGCGACCCTGCTGCCAGTGGTGGAAGGCTGGTGCCACCGGCGAGGGGTATCGCCTTCGAAGGTATTGCTGCCGCTGTCATTTGCGACGGTGTTGGGCGGCACCATCTCCCTGCTGGGCACCTCCACCAACCTGCTGGCCAGCGATGTGAGTAGCCAACTCGGCTTTGGTCCCCTCGAGCTGTTCAGCTTCACAGCCATCGGTATCCCCGTCTGGCTGCTGGGGGGGCTCTACATGTTGTGGGCTTCCGACCGGCTCCTACCGGATCGCGGCCTCGACGACGGCGATTTGCTGGGATCCCTCGCCCGGGAGGGCTATCTCACCGAGGTACTGGTGCCGGAGGGCTCCGAGCTGGCGGGCCAATCGCTGCACAACAGCCGTCTGCAGCGCCGCTACGACGTAGACGTGCTCGAACTGCAGCGCGGTAGCGAGGTCTTCAGCGCCCCCTTGGCCGACCGCACCCTCCAGGTAGGCGATCGTCTTGTGCTGCGTTGCAACCGGGAAACCCTGCTGCGTCTCCAGCAGGAGCGCACGGTGGTGCTGTCACCGCCGGCGGAGCAAGAGGAGGCCCTTGAGGAAATGAAGCATCCCGCGGTCACCAGCATGCGCATGGTGGAAGTGCTTCTTCCGAACGGCTCCACCATTACCGGCACCAGCGTGCGAGACCTTCGCTTCCGTCAGCGCTACAACGCCACCCTGCTGGCGGTACGTCGCGGCAATCAGGTGCTGCGTGAATTGCTCGGTCAAGTCGTGCTTCAAGCCGGCGATGTGTTGCTACTGCAGGCGCCCCTTGATGCCATTCGCGGCCTGCAGGCCAACAACGATCTGGTGCTGCTGGACGAACTGGAAAAGGACATGCCCACCACCAACCGCAAATGGGTAGCGGTTCTGGTGGCATCCCTGGTGATCATCCTGCCTCTGTTCAAAGTGCTCAACCTGATGGCCGCTGTTCTTCTGGCAGTGGTGGTGATGGTGGCCACCGGCTGCCTGCGACCCGGGGAACTGCAGCGATCCATCCGTTGGGACGTGATCTTGCTGCTGGGTTCGCTCTCCTGCTTCAGCGAAGCGATGCAGAAAACCGGCCTGGCCGAGGCACTGGCGCAGGATCTGCTGCATGGCCTTCAGGGGTGGTCGGCTTACGGGGTCCTGTTCGTGGTCTTCGTGATCGCCCAACTCTTCACCGAAGCCCTCAGCAACGGCACCACCGTTGTATTGCTGATGCCAATCGCCACCGCCATAGCCCAGGGGCTTTCGCTGCCACCGATGGCGTTCATCTTTGCCATTACCTTCGCGGCCAGCCAGAGCTTCCTTACCCCGATCGGATACCAAACCAACCTGATGGTGTTCGGGCCTGGGCGCTATCGCTTTCTGGACATGACGCGCTACGGGGCGCCACTCACCATCGGACTGGCGATCGTGGTTCCCTGGCTGATCTGCCGCAAATTTGGGATCTAAGCAAAACTAGATAGAACACTTGATTCAGCAATTAAGAACGCCAGCGGAATTTCTTGCAAATCCACCTCAACAGCAGCCACAGCATTCCCCCAACTACCGCCCCAAAAAGGATCCCAACTAGAACGCTGGTAAATGGTTTAAGAGCAGCTGCAACACCTGCGTAACCAGCCCCAAGGGTCTGACCGGCAACGGTTAGCAGCAGGATCCAAATCAGGCTGCCTGCCGTAGTCCAAATCAGAAACAAAGGCTGGGGCATCATCTCGATGCCAGCTGGCAACGACACCAACGTGCGGACCCCGGGGATAATCCGCCCCCAAAACACCACCGCTACTCCGTGGCGATTGAACCAGCGGCGGCTGCGGGCCAGGTCCGCAGGCCTCAAACCAAACCAGCGGCCATGGTTTGCCAACCACTGCTCCAGCTGCTCCTCGTTGATTAGACGGCCGATTCCATACCAAAACCAAGCCCCCAGCACCGTGCCCAACAGGCCTGCAAGCACTACAGGAAATAGCTGAAGCCTTCCCTGCTGGATCAGAAAGCCTGCCAGCGGCATCACCACCTCCGAAGGAATAGGTGGCACCAGATTTTCCAGCAACATCACCAGGGCAATTGCCCCATATCCCAGAAGCGGGTTGGTGTCCACCGCCGCCAGGAGAAGCTGGGGAAGCTTCTCCATCAAGGCGGACAGCTCGGCCATCAACCCATTGCGGCAGGGGTGTTAGCCCGGCGGCGGTTCCACCACTGCCGGAAAACCTTCTCAGCCTCGAGGTAGGTGAAGAACAACAGGCTCACCCCAACGCACACCATCAGATCGACAAGGGCCAGGGGCTCTGTACCAAAGAAACGGGAGAGCCAGGGAACATAAAGCAGCAGCAACTGGAGGCCACTGGTGAATACCACAGCCCAGAGCAGCCAGGGATTACTGAAGGGGTTCACTTGCAACAAGGGGCGCTCACTGCGAGCCGAAAGGGCATGACCCATTTGGGCCAGGCACAAGGTGGTGAACACCATGGTTTTCCAGGGGCCGTCCACGCCCTGGGTGCGGTAAAACCACACCATCATGGCAATCGTCATTAAGCCGAACACCAGACCAACTCGCACGATGTAGCGACCAATGCCCCTGGCAAAGATCGATTCACCCGGCCGAGCAGGGTCCCGGTCCATCAGGCCGGCCTCCGCCGGCTCGAGGGCCAGCGCTAGGGCAGGCACCCCGTCTGTGACCAGATTCATCCAAAGGATCTGCAAAGGAGTTAGAGGAACGCCAATCAGTCCAACCAGGGGAGCCGCCGAAATCGTGACCAACTCGCCGACATTGCTACCCAAAATGTATTTAACGAAGCGGCGAATATTGGCGTACACCAGTCGCCCCTCCTCAACCGCGCTAACAATCGTGGCGAAGTTGTCATCCAGCAGCACCATGTCGGATGCCTCCTTGCTCACCTCCGTGCCGGTGATGCCCATGGCTACACCGATATGGGCTTGCTTAAGGGCCGGGGCGTCGTTGACCCCATCTCCCGTCATCGCTACCACTTGGCCATTGGCCTGCAGGGCCTTAACGATGCGCAGCTTCTGCTCAGGCGGCACCCGGGCATAGACACTGCAGCGAGCTACCACCGCGCGCAGCTCCTCATCACTGCAAGCTTCCAGTTCCCGCCCCAGCACCACCTCACCATCGAGGGTGGTTAGACCAATTTTTGAACCAATGGCCCTGGCGGTGAGCGGGTGATCGCCGGTGATCATCACGGGCCGAATGCCAGCACCGCGGCAGATCGCCACCGCCTCAGTGACCTCGGGCCGTGCCGGATCCAGCTGGGCCATCAGGCCAATCAACACCAAACCCGAGAGGTCTTGCTGCGGACTGGAATGGTGGGGAGCACAGGCAAAGGCCAGCACCCGCAAGCCCGAGGCCGCCAGGTCGCGGGCTTGATCGATCCACCACTGGAGCTGATTGGGGCTGAGCGCCACTACCCCGGAACCATCCAGCCAGCTGCTGCAGCTAGCCAGGATCACTTCAGGGGCACCCTTGCTGATCATCAGCTGACTGGAGCCTTCTGCCGCTGCCCCGAGGGGAGCCTGGAGGCTGCCGTCCGGATCATTCACCCATACCGCCATCAACTGACGCTCTGAGCTGAAAGGAATCTCGGCCTTGCGGGCATAGCGCTGCCTGAGCTCGAAATCGTCGAAACCAGCCTTACCAGCCACCACGGCCAAGGCTCCTTCCGTGGGGTCGCCAAGCACCTCCCAGGCCCCCTCTGCTCCTTGGCGCAACTCGGCATCACTGCAGAGCACACCGGCCTGCAGCAGCAGATTCTGCAAACCAGGATGGGCCCCGGCCAAGGGAGCCTCAGGTGCTGCCAGGAGCGCTGTCGTGAATTCGCCGGTGGGCTCGTAGCCCTGGCCACCCACCAGCACCGATTGATTGCCGAAGCGCAGCTCCTGAACAACCTGGCGATTTTGGGTGAGGGTACCGGTTTTGTCTGAGCAGATCACGGTGACAGAGCCCAAAGCCTCCACCGCCGGCAGACGCCGAATCAGGGCAGCACGCCGCACCATGCGCTGGGTGCCGATCGCCAGGGTGACGGTGATCACGGCCGGCAAGCCCTCGGGCACAATCGCCACCGCCATCGACAGGGAAACTTCGAGCAGGTCGAACGGGTCTTGACCCAGCAGCAACCCAAGACCCACAACAATTGCCACCAGGGCCAGGGCTGTGCCAACCAGCACCTTGGCTAGACCATCGAGCCTCTCCTGCAGGGGGGTGCTCTCGCCGCCAGCGGTGTTGATCAGGGTGGCTATCTGACCCAGCTCAGTGGCCATGCCGGTAGAGGTCACTACCGCAACCCCCCTTCCCCGCACCACCTCGGTGCCCTGGAACATGCAGTTCTGTCGCTCCAGCATCGGTGTGGCTGAATCCAGCACCAGCTCGGCTCGCTTAAACACGGCCTCCGACTCACCAGTGAGGGCGGCTTCTCTCACTCCCAGATCAGCCGTCTCGAGTAGGCGCCCATCAGCCGGCACCCGATCGCCGGCCTCGAGGCGGATCAGGTCGCCCGGCACCAGCTCCTCACTCGACAACTTCTGCCACTGGCCGTCGCGGCGCACCTGCACCTGGGGTTGGGACATATCGCGCAGTGCCAGCAGCGCCTTCTGGGCCCGGCTCTCCTGCAGATAGCCCAGTAGGCCATTGAGAGCAACGATCACCACAATCGCGATCGCATCCTTAGGGAACTTCTGCTCCACATAGGCCACGCCGGCGGAAACAGCAGCAACCGCCAGCAACATGATCAACATCACGTTGCTGAACTGGTCCCACAGGATCAACAAGTTGCTGCGACCAGCTGCAAGTTCAAGCCGGTTGGGGCCAGTAGCGGCCAGACGCCGGCTTGCCTCTGCCGTGCTCAGCCCAGCCTCCCCGCTCTGCAGCTCCTGCAGGCAGGATTGCCCATCGATGGCATGCCAGTTCTGGGGCATGGGAGTTGTCATGAAATCAGAAGTAGTTGGAATAGATGATTAGGGAGGACTCAGCTGATCTGGCTGAGGAACTGCTTACTGCGCTCATGGCGCGGGTTAGTAAAAAACTGCTGCGGCGGCGCCACCTCAACCACCTCGCCATCAGCCATAAGCACCACTCGGCTTGCAACCTTACGCGCAAAGCGCACCTCATGGCTTACCACCACCATGGTCATGCCGTCGCGGGCCAGCTCCTGCATAACTGCCAGCACCTCCTGCACCATCTCGGGATCTAGGGCACTGGTGGGCTCGTCAAACAACATGATGCGGGGCTCCATGCAAAGCGAGCGAGCAATCGCCACCCGCTGCTGCTGACCGCCGGAAAGCTGGCCTGGAAATTTGTGGGCCTGCTCGGCGATCCCAACCCGCTCCAACAACTCCAGGGCCTGGCGCTCCACCTCAGCTTTAGGGCGCTTGCGCACCTTCACCGGCGCCAGGGTGAGGTTGTCGAGCACCGTGAGGTGGGGAAACAAATTGAACTGCTGGAACACCATGCCAACCTCCCGGCGGATCGCATCTATGCGGCGCAAATCGTCGCTGATTTCAATGCCATCCACCACGATTGAGCCCTTCTGAAAATCCTCCATGGCATTGAAGGTGCGCAGGAAGGTGCTCTTACCTGAGCCCGACGGACCCATGATCACGACCACCTCGCCCTGGTGGACGCAAAGATCAACTCCCCGCAGGGCATGGAAGCCGTTGGGATACCACTTCTCGACCCCACGGGCCTCGATCATCAGGGCGGGGGAGCTGATCATGCCTGGGGCGCAGAGGGGGAATGGGGATTAAGGCGAGTTTCTAAGGCGCGACTGCCCAGCCCAAGGGCCGCGCAACAACTCCAAAACAAAATGGCGAGCACTAAGTACACCTCCGCGTTCTTACCAAGAAACATTGGGTTGGCCATCACCGTACGGGCGGTGCCGAGTAGGTCAAGCAGGCCGATCAAGGAGAGCAAGGTGGTGTCTTGCAGCAGGGATATGAATTGGCCCACCGTGGCTGGCAGAGCAACTCGTAGGGCTTGGGGAAGAACCACATGCACCAGAGCCAGAGGCACCGACAAGCCCAGGGAGCGGGCCGCCTCCAACTGACCCGCAGGCACCGCTACCAAACCTGATCGCACCGCCTCAGCCACATAGGCAGCAGCAAAGAAGGTGAGCACCCAGGCAGCCCGCCAAACCCGATCGGGAGCCAACCCCCCTGGCAGGAGGAAGCCGAGGATGTTCTGCCCCAGAAACAGCAGGGTAATAAGTGGTGCACCGCGGATGAACTCGATGTAGATCACCGAGCCCCAGCGCAGCAGCGGCAGCTCGCTACGGCGACCAAGGGCGAGCAGAACCCCTAAGGGAAAGCAGAGCAGAATGGCAAAAGTGGCCATCAACACCGTGAGCAGCAAGCCACCCCACTCAGAAGGCGGCACCTGGACCAGACCCAGGCCACCACTAATCAGCACCATCCCCACCAGGTAAAGCAAGGGCCAAAGCAGGGGAATCAGCCGGCGGAAAGCCTGGGGAATGGCTGGCCCGTAGCGCCCCGCCGCCCAGCGGGCCAGCAGCAACAGACCCGCAATCCCCCACCAACGCGCCTGGATGGCAAGGGTTAGCTGTAGGGCCATGGGCCGCCAGAGGGCGAGCACCCCCAGGATTGCGGCGGCCCAGCGGTCGTTGCGGGGCCAAAGAGCACGAACAGCACCGGAGCCGGGAAAAGCCCTCAACAGACCCCAACTCAGCCCAGTTGCCAGGGCCAGCAAGGTAGTGAGCAGCCATAGGCGCCACTGCTGCTCCACTGGATAGCGACCTACAGCAAACAGGGTGCTGTTGGCACTGAGCACGGCCCATTGGGCCTGGAATAGGGCCCAGCGGAAAAAGCCCAAGGCCGCTGCCAGCAGGGCGGCCAGCAGGGCGATTGAAATCAAGCCATCGAGTCGGCTGCCAAAGAGCTCCTTTTGCAATCTGCGCAAGGGACTCGCTCGCACCACCAGAGGAGCTGTACTTGCCATTTCAGCGTTCTCTCAGCTGCACCAAGCCATTCAGCCCGTTCATCAGGGCAGAAATCACGAGGTCGATCACTAAATAAGAACCCAACAAGATCAACATCACCTCAATGGCACGGCCGGTTTGATTCAGGGTCGTTTCCGAAACTGAATAGAGATCGGTGAAACCGCAGGCCACTGCCAGTGAGGAATTCTTGGCCAGTGAAATGTATTGGCTGTTGAGCCCCGGCACAATTACGCGCAAGGCTTGGGGCAAAACGATTCGCCGCAGGGTCAGCAGGGGCGGAAAACCCAATGAGGTGGCTGCCTCCCACTGTCCCTTGGGCACAGAGGCAATACCGCCGCGCACCACCTCGGCGATAAAGGCAGCGGTATAAACCACCAGCCCGGTGAGCAGGGCCCCAAATTCAACGGTGAAGCGCAGAGGGGCCTGCCAAACCCCATCTACCAATTCGGGGGAGCCTAAAAACAGTCCTGATTTAGCGAGCACTAGCCCCGGCAGTTGCAGAGCGTCACGGCCATTCGGCAAGGCCAAAAAAACTACGAAATACCAAAAGATCAGTTGCAGCAGCAGGGGAATATTGCGAATCACCTCCACATACACCCGAGCCAGTCTGCGCAGCAGCCCATTGCTGCTGAAAGAAGCAGTGCCTATAAGGGTGCCGAGGACAGTCGCACCCACCAAGCCTGCGATCACTACCCGCAGGGTGTTGACCAATCCCGCCAGCATGGCTCGCCAGTAGGGAAGGCTGGCATCAAACGGCAGGATTGTTTCAGCCAGATCAAATCCCGCTGGTTGCCCCAGCCAGCTCCAGCTGAGCAGCAGGCCCCGGGCGGTGAGGTTGAGCAGCAGGTTGGTGAGCAGAAATGCCACCACCACCCCAATTACCAGAGCCACCGCCCCCTGAACAAGCCAGGGTAGGTAGCGGCGGTTGCGCCACCAGGGGGTGACTTCAGATCGGCTCGTCATGGCAGTGTGCCGGCGCTAACGGAACTCACAGGAAGGGAGGCGAATACATCAAGCCCCCTTGACGCCATTGCTGATTCACACCTCGCTCCAGCTTGAGGGGCGATCCCGTGCCCACATTGCGCTCGAACACCTCGCCGTAGTTACCCACAGCCTTCACGGTCCGAACCACGAAATCGGCAGGCAACCCCAGCTGCTTGCCAAGATCGCCCTCCACTCCAAAAAAGCGGCGAAGCTGGGCAAGGTTTTTGTTTGCTTTGGCCTCAGCCACCTTTGCGTCGATGTTGGCGGCAGTGATGCCCATCTCCTCAGCCTGAATGAGGCTGTAAACGACCCAGCGCACGGCATCAGCCCAGGCCGGATCGGCATTAACAGTGGCAGGGTTGAGGGGCTCCTTGCTCAATACATCTGGAAGCAGGATGTGTTCAGAGGGCTTCGGGAAACCGGTTCGCTTTGCTGCTAGCTGGGAGCGATCGGTGGTGACGGCAACGCAGCGGCCCTGCAGATAGGCCGCGTAGGTCTGATCTCCCGACTGAAATTTGAGTGGGGTGTAGGTGGCATTGAGCTCCCGCATACGGTCGGCCAGGTTGAGTTCTGATGCCGTTCCGGTCTCCACGCAGATCGGCTTGCCGGCAACGTCCTTAAGGGATCGAATGCCGCTGGTGGCGGGCACCATCACGGCCTGGCCATCAAAGAAGGTGGTGGGGGCAAAGGCGAGAGCATTACCGCCAGGCGCATCGCGACTGAGGGTCATGGTGGTGTTGCGGGAAAGTAGGTCAACTTCACCGCTGCTCAGAGCCGCAAAGCGTTCGGTGGCACTGAGGTCGCGGTAAGTGACCTTGGCAGGATCCGATAAAACCGCAGCCGCTGTTGCCTTACAAATGTCTACGTCCAGGCCGCTGTAGCTGCCGTCAGGACTCACAAAACTGAAACCCGGCAGCTTGCCGTCCACACCACAGATCAAGCTACCCCGAGCCTTAATTGCGGCCATTTTCTGGCTTTGAACTCCACCCCCATCACTGGCGCAGCCCACCAGGGCCAGGGACGCGATCAGGGGTACGGCGGCAGTGAACCGGTGAAGCTGGACCATGGATAATTCCGCTGTCGGACCAGTGTTACATCAAGGGTAGGGTGGCGCCATTAATGCTATTGATCAGAGCTATGGCTAACCGTCAACAACGCCTCGAGTGGATATTTGAGCGTTGGCTGTGGCGCTTCCGGCTGATCGCGATTGTGCCGGTGGTGATGAGCCTGCTCAGTGCTGCAGCCGCATACCTTGCCGGCACCTTGGAGGTGCTTGGGGCCCTGAAAGCGCTGCTCAAAGGCTCAGGCGACACCAGTTACGCAATCGCCCTGCAGCTGGGCAAGTTGGTGGGAGGAGTCGACCTTTACTTGATCGGCATCGCCCTGATGATCTTTGGCTACGGGGTGTATGAGCTGCTGATCTCCAACATTGAAGCGGCGCACGAGGACGGCAAAGACGGCGGCAGCGGCCTGCTCGACATTCGCAGCCTCGATGACCTCAAGGAAAAGTTGGTAAAGGTGATCGTAGTGGCGTTGATAGTGTCGGCCTTCAAGGCCATGTTGGTCTTCCCAATCCATAGCACCACCAACCTGCTGGTATTCAGCGGCAGCGTGTTGTTGTTGGCCCTGAGCGCCTGGCTGGTGGCTGGCGGCAAAAAGCCCCCCACGCCTAGGTGAGGGCCTTGGTCCTTGATCCTTGGCCCTTCAGCGCCCACCAAGCCGGCAGGGCAAACAGACAGCAATAGAGGGCCGGCCCCCACTGCCAGCCCTGCTCCTCCAGCAGCCAGCTGCACACCACTGGAGCGGTGCCAGCAAATAGGGCCATAGCCAGGCTGTAGGCGATCGAAAAAACTGTGCAGCGCTGTCGCACTGGCACCCACTCCACCGCCAGCACCCCCTGCCCGCCCATGGACATCATCACGGGCAACACCCCGAGCAGCTGACCCATAACTAGGCCGCTGGGGCCGGCCAACTGCACCACAGGCAAGGCGATCGGAGTAACTAGGGCCAGCAGAAGTGTGCCGAGCCGGTTGACCTGCAACTTACCCCAGCGATCCGCCAGCACGCCGCCCAGCAGCACCACGGGCAGGCCAATGGTCTGTATCACGGTAGAGGTGCTATTGGCCTGGGCCAAGCTTGAGCCGGGCTGGTGAGCGCTGTAGTCGACCAGGTAGACAAACAGCACATAAAAGACGACGTTGGCGAAGGAAACCAACGCAATGATGCGCAGCACCAGCGGACCCTGCTGACGCACCTCGGCCAGCCGCCCCCCCATCGCCCGCAGCAAGCCAACCGCACCAGCAGGTTGCGGATCGCTGTGATGGGGCTCCAAGGTTTCTGGCATGCGCCGCCGCATCCACAGGCCCAGGAAAGCCACCAGCCCACCCAGGGCGAAGGGGAGCCGCCAGCCCCAGGCATCCATGGCGGCATCGCCGAGGGAGCGGGCCAGCAAGGCCACGGTGAGGGATCCCAGGCTGAACCCCACCAGGCCACCGGCGGTAGCCAGGCTGGCCAGCAAGCCCTGCTGACCAGGGGGGGCCGCTTCGGTGGCGTAGGTCATCGAACCGGTGAATTCACCACCCACCGAAAACCCTTGCACCATGCGTAGGCCCAGCAGAGCCAGCCCAGCCCCCGCACCCCACTGGGCATGAGTCGGCAACAGGGCAATCAACAGGCTGGCGGCGCCCATCAGCACGATGCTGAGGCTGAGCATGTTGCGGCGGCCAAGCAGGTCGCCGATTGGGCCGAGCACCAGGCTGCCCACGGGCCGCATCAGGTAACCCACCGCAAACACGCCGAAGGCGGCCAATGCCTGCAGGCCCGGATCCTCGGCCGGGAAAAAGGCATGGCCGAGGGGGGTGGCTACATAGCCGTAAACGGCAAAGTCGAACCACTCGAGGGCATTGCCCAGCAGGGCGGCCAGGGTGGCGGCGCGCCGCTGCTGCGGTGTGAGATCCATTGTCAGAGACCGTTACTTGAATCGAGTTGGCTGCTCTCCCACCCTTCGAGGATCCGATCCAGGGGCACCCAACGCCCACCGAGCCGGGCTAGGACAATGATCATCGTAATCGGGAAATCGCGGTTAACTATTAACGGAACCACCATGAGGCCCTCGCCAGCAGAGGCCACACCGCAAAGACCGACCACCACCAAGACGTTAAAAATATTTTTACCCAGAATTTTGCTGATGGCGATATCGCCGCAGTCTTGAATCGTGGAGATCAAACTCTCAAATACCCCTGGCACGATGGTGCCTAGAGACACCACTGTGGGGGCGATCACAATCTGGTTAGTACTCAACAACAGAGCAAGGCAGAGGAGCCACCCGCTCACAAACAACTCGCCACTGGCCAAAGTGGCCTCGGTGAGGGCTGCCGAAGAATCGATATTGGGATTCTGTACGGTCCAGCCGCCGACAGGGGCCAAGCCGGGGACTGCGACCTACGATTTCTCTAGAACTTAGGCAGACATTTCGAGTGATTGATCCGGACGTCACAATTGCCGCAGCTGCCTCGGCCCAGTCCGATGAGCTCGAAAGCCTCTTTAGCTTTCTGGGCCAGATTCAGCAGGATGGTGCCCTGCGAGACCTGCTTAACGATGTGATATCAGCTCCCGATGTGGTGGCCATAGCCGCCGATCAGGGCTTCAACTTCCAGGCCTCCACATTGCTGGGACTGTTCGAGCGCTGCAATGAAGCGCCTCTGGCGCGCCAGGGGCTGATGGACGAAAAGTTGATTCGTGTCTACCTGCAGCGGCAGCGCCTGCAGGCCCCATGACCGCAACCAAACGCCAAGCTCTGCTTGGTCTCTGGCAGCAGCAGGTCCAGGCATGGGCCCAGAACGGCGAACTTGTGAGCGCCGCTGTCCATGCCCTGGGATTGGGTAAGGAGCCTTTGGCTCTGACCGCTTTGGCTGAGGCCTTAGCCCAGGGCGATTTCAGTGGTCTGCCAACGGTGGAGTTGATGGCAGACGACGAATTGCCCGGGGCCCGCAGCCATTTTTCAGAAAGCAGCCAAACGGTATTTCTCAACACCAGCTGGCTGGCTGGTTCTGACCAAGACGCCGTACTGCATGAGTTGACGCTGCGCTGGGGCGAGCATCTGGATGTGCTGTTAAACACCTCCGACACCCCTGGAGACGAGGGCAGCCACTTTGCGGCCCTGCTCAGCGCTGGCCTAGCAACTCCTCCCAAGTGAGCGGTTGGGAGGGGGGACGTCCTTGGGGACGGGAGTGCAGCGGGCAGCTGGGATAGCTGGTGCGGCTTGAGCGGGATGGGGACGGGGAAACAATAAACATGGAAAAGTGAATCGATATGGATCTCGCACCGAAGGATTGCCATTCCCCTATGGGGAATTCACACGGAGCAATCGCTAAGCAGAACAATCAAACTGGACTGAGCTGACTTGGCCAACAGATCTGACTTGGCAGACTGATTGGCCTTCCCCAGGAAGCGCAGGGGATGCATGGTGCTTGTTCTGGCCTGCGCAAGCTCTTAGAGCTAGCCGGCTTCCGCCAGACCCATCCATCATAGCCCGAGAGCAGGCACCCCTTCGCTTGAGCAATTCAAATGATGGGTTTGAGCAACAAAGCACCCACGAATAGGGCCGTATAAATGCTGAGCAGCAGCAAACCCTGGTACCAGGTCAGGGAATCCCCTTCCGTCACCCAGTGCACGGCAAAGGCGGTGGCCCCAAGGCAGGCAAGGGCCTGGGGCGGGAAGGTGAGGTGTAGGAAACGCCCCATTAGCGGTCCGAGCAGCACCAGGACGGGCAATACGAACAACATCAACTGGACACTGGATTCGACGGTGCTGGCCATCGCCAGGGCCATGCGACCTCGACTGGCCGCCCGAAAGGCGACCAGAGCTTCTGGAATTGCAGAAAACAACGGCAACAACAACATGCCTACAAATAGGGGGGTGACCGCACTGCCTTCGACCAGTTCTTCGAGCCCAGCCACCAAGTGTTCCGAAACCCCGGCAATGGCCAGGGCCACCAAAACCAGCACCCCCACAATTGCCAGCAGCGACGACTGGGACTCGCTGGTAGCACTAGCTTCTGCGATCTCCCTCTCAACAGCAAATAGCCGCCGATGGGTACCAAGTTGATATAGGTAGGAAAGCAGATAAGCCAGCATCACAATCACCGCTACAACCAGGGAGTAGACGGCAAACAGATCAAATACTTTGCTGCCCTCGGTGATCGGGTGCATCGAGTCCCAGAAAAAGATCGAGGGGACCGACATCAAAATCACACTTATCAGCAACTGGCGGGTGCTCAGGCCACGACTGTGGCGATTGAGATCCACCACCAACTCCCGCCTCCCAGCCACGATCGTGCTGATTCCGAGCACCAACAGACTGTTGGTGATCACGGCACCGGCAATGCTCAACACCACCAGGTCGTAAAGGCCACTTTTCAAGGCCGTCAAGGCGATCACCAGCTCAAGCAAATTGCCCAGGGTGACGTTCAGCAGCCCTCCCAACCGCTCACCAACGCGGTGCACAAGGCGATCGACCAGCTCAGCTGTGATCTGGGCCAGGGGGATCAGGGCGAGGCCGCAAAGCAGGAAATAGGGGAGCTTGAAAGGGCCCGCCGCCTCAGGCGGCACCACAATCGCCACTGCACTCACCAGCAGCAGCAGCTTCCAGCGACCACTCAAAACTTCTCGAATCAGCACCGGGCAAATCCAACCAAAATCAATGGGGGCAGGGGGACTTGAACCCCCACAACGTTGCCGTCTGCGGATTTTAAGTCCGCTGCGTCTACCAATTCCGCCATGCCCCCTTCGTGGCCATCCTAAATTGGTGGCAACAAGAAGGTTTGCCGTGCAGCTGCCCGGGTTTCTTCAATCCGTTTCGCCTGATCTACTGCTGGTGCTGGTGGCCTATGCCCTGATCGGAGGCGCCTATCTAGTGGCCGTGCCCCTGCTGCTCTACGCCTGGATGATCAAGCGTTGGACGGTGATGGGCAAGCTCGAGCGCTTCGGGGTCTACGGGCTGGTGTTCCTGTTTTTCCCTGGTCTGATCTTGTTTGCTCCCTTCATCAACCTGCGCATGGCAGGTCAGGGCAACGTGCTCTCATGACCAACGGTCGGGCCCTGCTGCTGGCCCTAGGGGTATTCGGCTTGGGCGGCGGCGGTTATTGGATTTTTCAGGCCGGGGGCTTTGAGGGCTTTTCTGCTGGTATCGCCGCCTCTGCCCTGCTGATGGTGCTGGTACTCGCCTGGACGGGCAGCTACCTGTTTCGGGTGGTCACAGGCAAAATGACCTTTATCCAGCAGCGGCGCCAATACCGCGAGGCCTACGACGCCTTCACCACTGAGGCTCTGCAGCGCAAGTTTGACGCCCTCAGCCCCGAAGAGCAGGAGCGACTCCTGCGCGAAACGGGCCAGCTGCCAGAAGCTCCCCAGGGAGAGACATAGGCTCACTGGCCGAAGCCCTTATCGCTGCTGTGTCTGCTGCTTTGTCTGCCTCCCCCACCCAAATCCAGCAGCGTTTCATCTCCCTTCGCCAACAGGGACGTTGCGCCCTGATGCCGTTTTTGATGGCGGGCGATCCGGATCTGACCCACACCCGGGCCAGCCTGCTGGCCCTGCAGGCCAATGGCGCCGACCTGGTGGAGCTCGGCATTCCCTACAGCGATCCCTTGGCCGATGGACCGGTGATCCAGGCCGCCGCCAGCCGAGCCCTGAAAGCTGGCACCACTCCAGCCGGGGTGCTGGAGATGCTTAGCTCCCTCAAGGGTGAACTGACCATGCCCGTGGTGCTGTTCACCTACAGCAACCCCTTGCTCAACCGCGGCATGGAGGCCTTCTGTGCCGCCGCCGCCGCCGCTGGTGCCGCTGGCTTGGTGGTGCCCGACCTACCCCTTGAGGAGGCCGAGAAACTCTCAGTAATCGCAGCAGCTGCCGGCCTCGATCTGGTGCTGCTAGTGGCGCCCACCACACCAGCCGAGCGCATGGGAAGAATCCATCAGGCCAGCCGCGGCTTCACCTACCTGGTGAGCGTCACCGGCGTGACCGGGGTGCGCACAAACCTTGAATCCCGGGTGGGCGATCTGGTGGGCCAACTCAAGACCATGGGAGATACGCCAATCGCCGTGGGCTTTGGCATTTCCGGCCCCGAGCAAGCCCGTCAGGTGCGCGACTGGGGCGCCGATGGAGCAATTGTGGGTAGTGCCCTAGTGAAAGTGATGGCGGCCGCCCATGGCCAGCAGGGCGACGTTGCCGCCGCGGCCGGGAGCTTCTGCGCCGAGTTGCGGGCCGGGCTCGACGCTTAAGCCCCTCATGCTGTTTTCCCCCGCCTGCGAGCGCAACAAAGGGCCGATCCTGGCTGTGCTTAAAGAGTGGTTGCCGGCCCACGCCCAAGTACTTGAGATCGGCTCAGGCAGCGGCCAGCACGCAGCTTTCTTCTGCCAGCAGATCGCAGGGATCGGCTGGCAGCCCAGTGAACGCCAAGAGAGCCTCACGGATCTGCAGGCCCAGCTGGAGGCCCTTAGCCCCACGCTGCCAGCCGCCATAGCCCTGGATGTCACGGACGCTGGGCAGTGGCCATGCCAGAGCTTCGATGCTGTATTCAGTGCCAATACGGCTCACATCATGTCGGCCGCGGCCGTAACCCATCTATTAGCCGGAGCCTCGCGGGTGTTGCGGCCTAGCGGGCTGCTGCTGCTCTATGGCCCCTTCCACGACGGCGGCATACACACTGCCGCCAGCAACGCCGCCTTCGACCAGCACCTGCGCAGTCTCGATCCAGCCATGGGGGTGCGTGATGCCATTGAGCTGGTGCAGCAAGCCCAAAACCTCGGTCTCGAGCTCCTAGCCGATCTGCCCCTGCCGGCCAACAATCGAATGCTGGTGCTAGAGCGTCGATGAACGAGGCAACCAACGAGGCAACCAAGCTATTCAGCGCGGTGGCCGCGTCCTACGCCCGCCACCGGATCACCTACCCCGCAGCCTTCTTCGAGGCCTTCCTGGGCCACCTGGCCAGCAACCCCCTGGTGTGGGACTGCGGCTGCGGCAGCGGCCAGGCCGCAATCGACCTGGCAACCGCCGGTGCCCGGGTGATTGCCACAGACGCCAGTGCGGCCCAGCTCTCAGCCGCCCGCCCCCACCCCCAGATCCGCTATCAGCTAGCTGAGGCATGCAGCAGTGGTCTGGACAACGCCAGCGTCGACGGGGTGCTGGTGGCGGCCGCAGTGCACTGGTTTGCCGGCGATGCTTTCAACACCGAAGTGCGGCGAGTGTGCAAATCGGGGGCTGTAGTGGCCTGGATTGGCTACCTGCCGTTCCGCTTGGCGGATCCACGACTCCAGTCAGCACTAGATACGTTCCACAGCGTCACCCTGGCCCCCTGGTGGCCCGCCGAGCGCCGCTGGGTGGAGCAGAGCTACGCCGGTTTGGCCTTCCCAGCTGAGGAGTGGCCGTTTCCGGCGGGGCTATGGATCGAACGCCACTGGACCCTGGCCGAACTGATCGCCCATATCGGCACCTGGTCAGCGGTGCAGCGCAGCCGTGAGGCCGGTAGCGATCCACTCCCTAACCTTCAGGCTGAGCTGGAGTCCCTATGGCCCGAGATGGGTCAGGCTGCCCTGCTGGTGCGCTGGCCCTTTATTGGTCGCTGGGGCCAGCTGTAGCCAGTAGGCGGCGTAGGCCGCTGAACAGCCGATCGAGGGCCTCAGCCAGATCCGCAGCGTCGAGCAGGCCGTAGCTGAGCCGCAACACCGGCCCAGCGTCGTTGGAATCCAGCCCGAAGCTGCCGCCGCTCAGGGTCGCCACCCGGTGCTCGAGCACCAGCCGCCGCATCAGCGTGTCCGCATCGAACGACAACGGCACAGCAACTTGCAGCAGGGCGTAGAAGGCCCCATCTGGCTGGGCCAGCAAGCGCACCGGCAAGCCCTGGGCCTGCTGCTCTGCCACGGCAGCCAGCAGCTGCAGGCGCAGCTTCGCCAGGGCTGCGATCCTGGGCGCGCACCAGGCCGGTCCGGCAGCTAAGGCGGCACGGGCGGCGTGCTGGGTGAGTCGGGGCGGACAGATCAGCACCGTGTCCTGCACCTTCAACAAGGAAGGCAGCAGCGCCTGCGGTACGGCCATGTAGCCCAACCGCCAGCCCGCCAGGCCATAGGCCTTCGAGAGCGAGTGCAGCGACACGGTGTGGGCGGCGCTGCCCGGCAGGGAACCGGCGCTCCAGTGGGGCTCCTCGCCGTAAACGAACTGCTCGTAGGCCTCATCGCTGATGTGAAACAGGCCGTGCAACGCACAGAGCTGGTTGATTGCCGCCAACACCCGGGCCGGAATCACCACGCCACTAGGGTTATTTGGCGACACGGTGACGATGGCCCTGGTGCGCGGGGTGATTGCCGCCGCCAGCCGCTCCGGATCGGGTATCAGGCCCGCCTGCACCGGGACTGGCACCGCACCGGCCAGCTGCACCGCCATCACGTGGTTGAAATAAAAGGGCACAGGCAGGATCACCTCGCTGGGTTCCCCTGGGGGACCCGCTGCGATCACTTGTGCTACCGCGTTGAAAGCCATGTTGCTGCCGGCTGTGACCAGCAGCTCAGCCCCTATGAGATCGAGGTCGTTCTGGTTGGTGAGCTTGGCGGTGATTACCGCCAGCAGCTCTGGATCACCCAGGAGTGGCCCGTAACGGTGCAGCGCTGGCCCCCCGGTCGCCAGGGCCTCGGCCACGGCAAGCGCTACGCCCGGTGGCGGATCCCAGCCCACCATTCCCTGGGCCAGCGACAGGGTGCCGGGGGTCTGGTGCACTAGGGCCGCCAGCTCAGGAATAATTGGGCTGAGTACCTTCGCCAACCGCTGGCTTGGGCCCGGTAGGGGGTAAGCGGGATCGCTCACAGCCCTAAGGGTCAAGGGTTGTATTTGGCAGTTGACTGCTTAACGCAGGTCGCCTTGGCTTGATCCAAGCTTTGGCCTTTGCTGTAGCCGTCGGCAATGCAGCCACAGGTCTCGTCGACCATGCCAGCAGGTGGTGTTTTGCCTGCCTTCTTGAAGTCATCCTGCATGGCGCTGGAGCATTTGCCGACGATGATCTGCTTGATCATGTTGGCTTGGGCAGGAGCCGCGAAAAAGGCAGCGCTAGCAAGAACGAGACAGGAGCGAAGCACGTTTATTTGGAAACTTGTCGAACCCGTCTTAACACCATTGATCGGCAACCAGTAAGTCGGTAACCCCGTAATGTCAGGCCCCGATCACTCCCAACACCATGCGCTTCGTGCTCTGGGGTACCTACTGCGATGACGCCCTCGAAAAACGCGGCCCCTATCGGGAAGAGCACCTGGCCGGACTGCAGGGCCTTAAGGACGCCGGCACCCTGATCACCCTGGGCCCCACCGAAGGCAGCACCCATGTGTTCGGGATCTACGAGGCCGACAGCAAAGAGAAGGTTGAAGCCCTGGTTAAGGCAGATGTCTACTGGCGCAATGGCATCTGGACTGAGGTGCAGGTGTATCCCTGGATCCAGGCCTTCTGAAGCAAGTTCAGACCTTGGGCCAATCCAGCTGGGCCTGCTGCCACACGTAGCCCGCCACCGCCTCTGCTCCCCCTTCCCCAAGCACGGCTGCATAACCAGACATCTGGCCCTGGCCGGCGGCGGCAATTACGGCGATCCGCTCCGGACCATCGATGCCATTTCGCTCCAGGGCAGCCAGGTGCAAGTTTTTGCCGCGGCGAATGATGTTGCCCCCATTTACGTGGCAGCCAGCGCAATGGTTGGCAAACAGCTCAGCCCCATCCGCCGCAGGGGCAGCCCAAACCGGGCCAGCACTTATTACCAGCGCCGCCATCACAACGGCAAACCATCTCAACCTGGCCAACCCCAACCCCCGCAACAACTTCTGCAGCATCTTGGCAATCTTGCTATTGATGATTCCAGTGTGCCGATGATTCCAGTGTGCGCCTGCAGGCGCTAAACAGGGTCCTACGCCGCCACCTGGGTCCTGGCTAGCCCCTTGCCACCCGTCACCCTGCTGCACAGCGCCGACTGGCAGATCGGCAAGCCCTATGCCCGGGTCAGCGATCCAGACAAACGCGCCCTGCTGCGCAAGGTGCGGCTCCAGGCAATCGGCCGTATCGCAACCCACGCCGCCGTCACAGCAGCTGACTTGGTAGTGGTAGCTGGGGATCTGTTCGACTCACCCACGCCTGGTGCAGCGGATGTGAGTGCCGTGTGTGCCGCCATCGGCACGATCCCTTGTGCCGTGCTGGTGATCCCCGGCAACCACGACCACGGTGCCCCAGGCAGCGTGTGGCATACGCCCTATTTCCAGGCGGAGCAGGGGCGCCGCGCCGCCAACCTGCAGGTGTTGCTGGAGGCCACACCCATCGAACTGGAGAGAGTGGTAGTGCTGCCCTGTCCGCTCCTGCGTCGCACTGATGCAAGCGATCCCTGCGGCTGGCTCAACGGCCTCAACTGGACTGAGCTGCCTAAAAACAAGCCCAGGTTGGTGCTCGCCCATGGCTCGGTTCACGGCTTTGGTGCCACCGACCTTGATGCCGCTGGCGAGCCAGACGACGACAACCCCGGCGATGCCAGCAACCGGCTGCGGCTGGAGGGGGCCTGGTTGGAGCATGTTGACTATGTGGCCTTAGGCGACTGGCACGGCCTCAAACGGGTATCAGAGAAGGTTTGGTATAGCGGCACCCCTGAAGCAGATCGCTTTCCCCGCAGCGCCGACTACCGCTGCGGCCAGGTGTTGCAGGTGCAGCTTGGGCGGGGCGTGGTGCCCCAGGTGAGCCCCTTGGCCACCGGAAACCTGGGCTGGCATCCCCTGCGCATCCAGCTGCAGCAGGACAGCGACCTCGAGCGTCTGGAGGTTCAGCTAGATGCTCTGCTCGGCGGGCGCATCGGCAGCGACCTGCTGCTGCTGGAGGTGGACGGCAGCCTCAGCCTGGCTGGCCATCGCCGCTACGCGGAACTGCTGGAGCGCCTGGATGCCCAGCTGCTGCGCCTGAAGCTGCGTGGACGCTGTGAAGCGGCGCCCGGAGATGCCGAACTAGCCGAGCTCACCCAGCGCCCCGGCGATCCCCTGGTTGCCCGGGTTGCCCAAGAGCTGCATCGCTGTCTTAAGGCCCCTGGCGACGCCGACCCCACGGTGGTGCGTCTAGCCCTCAGCGAGCTGCACCAAACCGTGGCCCAGTTGCAGGGGTAAACATGCGCCTGCTCCACACCACCCTGCGCCAGGTGCGCTTGCACCAGCAGCTCGAGCTCCAGTTCGATCCCCGCTTCACCCTGCTGGGCGGCCCCAATGAGGCGGGCAAGAGCACGGTGGTGGAGGCCCTGCACAAGGTGCTGTTCCTGAAGGCCACTGCCACGGGCCGGGCGGTAGACGAAATGCGCTCCCGCCTGCACAGCGGCCTGCCGGAGGTGGAACTGGGCTTTGAGGCGGCCGGCGCCCGTTGGGAGCTACGCAAGCGCTTTTCCGGCGCAAGTGGCACCTGCCAGCTCAGCAGCGATGCTGGCCTGGCCCTGCGGGGGGCGGCGGCGGAGGAGCAGCTGGCCCGTCTACTGGGGGTGGATGGGCCAATCGAGGGCAGGCGCCACAGTCAGTTGCCGCTGCGCTGGGCCCACCTCTGGGTGCGCCAGGGGGAGGCCGGCACCAACCTGCTGGGCAGCCCCAGCGAGGCCTACGACGTTGAACAGCTGGTACAACAACTGCAGCAGCGGGGCGCGGCGGCTGCGGCCCTGGAATCCCCCCTCGACCGCCTGGTAAGCGAGCAGCTGCAGGCCCGGCTCGACCAGCAGTTCACGGCCACAGGCAAGGTGAAAGCCGGCTCCCCCCTGGCCGCGGCCCGCCAGCGCTGCTCAAGCGCCCTACAGAACCTGCAGCAGGCCCAATCGCTCCAAGCTGAGCTGGAAGCGGCCATGGAGCAGCTGCGCCAATCAGGTCAAAGGTTGCAGCTGATCGAAGCCCAGGAGCGACCGCAGCTGCAGCGAGCTCTCCAGCTGGAGGCCCAGGTGCGGCTGCGGCGAGCCCAGATCGAGCCCCTGCGCCAGCAACTGAGCAATCTTGAGCAGGCCCTATCGCAGCTGCAAGCGGTGCAGCGGCAGCTGGGCGAACTAGGAGCGCAGCAGCAGGACTGGCAGCTGCAACGCGCCAGCCGGCAACAGCAATCCCGCAGCTTGGAAGCCAATTGCCAAAGCTCAGAGCAGGCCTGCCAGAAGCTGAAAAACCAGCAGCAGCAACAGGTCGAGCGTCTAGAGCTGGCCCAGCAACTGCTCGATCTAGCCAACCTCGAGCGGGAAGGTCAGCAGCTCCTAGAGCATCAACAACAATTTCAGCGGCTCCAGCTCCAGGCGGAACAGTGCAAGCAGAGCCTTGCCCAGCTGGCCCCGATCGATGCCGCCGCTGTGAAGGCCCTGCGGCAGGCCGAACAGCAATGGGCCCAGGCCGAAGCCCGCAGCCAGGCCATGGCGACAGCGATCTGTTTGATTGAGGCGGATCAGCCCGTAAGCCTCGCCGGCCAGCCCCTATCGCCTGGAGAAACGGTTCAGCTAAATGGCAGCGCCGAGCTGGCGGTGGGCTGCGGGGTAAGGCTGCAAATCAGCCCTGGGGGAGGGGAGGCGACCGCCCAAGCTGCGGCTGCCCTGCAGCACAGCGGTGCGGCCCTGCGCGAGCTGCAGAGCTCAATTGGCGTGGCCAACAGCGAAGCGGCAGAAGTGATTGCCCAGCAGCGCCAGGCCCTGGAGCTCGAGCTGGCCAACCTGCGCCAAGCGGCCAGCGCCATCCCCTGGAGTCGCTTGGAAGAGCAGATCGCCGCCCTTGAGCCGAGGCGTCAGCGCCTGCTCAGCCGGCTGGCACACCTTCAATTGCAGCGCCAGCGCCTGGCCGAAAGCGGCGAGCTGCCCCAGGGGCGCGCGGAGCTCGAGGCCTGGATCGAGGAGCTGCGGCAACAAGCCAACGAGCTCAGTCAAAAGCAGCAGCAGGCCGAAGCCGAGCGCACAAGCTGGCGCCAGCAGCTGGAGCAGCAGCACCGAAGCAGCCAGGAGCTGGAGCGAAACCTCGAGCAACTCACGGGCTCCCTGAGCACCTTGGCGGAACGCCAACTAGCCCTACAAGCCAGTCACGGTGATGCGCAGCAACTAACTGATGCGGTGAACAGCAGCCGCCAGGCCCTGCTCATCCAAGAGGCGGAGTTGTCTGCTCTGGATAAGGAACTGCTCGACAAGCTGCCAGCTGGCGGCGCCATCGAGCAGCGCCTACGCCTGCTCGATGGCGAGAAAGACGCCCTGCTCACCAGCCGCGGCCAAAACGAGCAACGCTGCCTCACTCTTAGCTCGGATGATCCAACGGCATTAGTGGAACATCGCCAGGCAGCCTGGGAGTCGGCCCAGGCAGATCTGGAGGCGCTGGAGCTCCAAACCCAGGCATTGCAGATGTTGCAGAACCTGTTTCACCAGACCCGCCAGGATTTCTCCCAGCGCTACAGCGAACCGCTGGAGCAGGCCATTGGGCCCTACCTCCACTACCTGCAAAACGGCAGGCACCAGGCAAGCCTGGACTTTGACCCCAAAAGTGGGTTTGGCAATTTCGAACTTCAGCAGGGCCAACACCGCTTTGGCTTCGAGCAGCTAAGTGGAGGCATGCGCGAACAATTAGCCGCCGCCCTGCGCTTGGCCATTGCGGAGGTGCTCCAACCCGCCTACGACGATTGCCTGCCGTTGATATTCGACGACGCCTTTACCAACAGCGATCAACAGCGCCTGCAAGCGCTGCAGCAGATGCTGCGCCGAGGGGCCAACCACGGCATGCAACTGATCCTGCTGTCCTGCAACCCGAATGACTATCAGGAGCTAGCTGTCGAGCTTGGCAGTGAGATCGCCCTAGCCGCCTGACCAGAGAGTCGTGGGCGGCAAGACAAAAAAAACCCCGGACCAGCCGGGGTAAACAATCAATAGATGCTTAAGCAGGGTCCAGTGGGGACGCTGCTATCACTCTTCGTCTTCGTCGGTGGCACCGGCGGGAATCAGGCGGATCTGCTTGCGGCCGAGCTTGATCTCGAACTCATCGCCGGGCTTGAGATCAAGCAGTGCCGTATAGGCCTTGCCGATCAGCAGGTTGCCATTGCCTTGCACGGTAGCGATGTAGCTGAGTTTGCGGCCGCCCTTGCCAACCTTGCCAGCACCGCCAAGCTCAACGCCCTTGGCTTCAAGCAGGGCCTCATAGAAGGCAGTGAAATTAAGGCGCTCTCCGCCGTCCTTCTTATTGGAGACATAGCCGCAGGCCCGGACGATCTCCGACTTACCCACATCGCCAAGCTCTTTGACCTTGGCAAGCAGTTCTGATCCTGTGAGCATCGATTTAGGGGATTGGTGGGTGAATTGGCGGGGCTTAAGAGGTTTGCCCCTGGGAATTACATTCAGAATTTACACCATTAACTGCAGCTGCCAAGCTTTGCCAGGCAATTCAATGCCTAAACATTCAGCCCATTTCGATGCTGGCTGGCAGCGGTGATAGAAAGCAGGCTGAACCCAGCAACGGGATGGAAAACCTGCGGGTGCTGCATCCCGTCGATCTCGATCAAGTAGCAGCGGTGTATCACGACGCCGTGATCAGCCAAGCCAAAGGCCTTTATAGCCAAGCTCAGATTGCGGCATGGGCCAACCATGCCCACACCAGCAATGCTGTTCGCGAAGCCCTGCATAGGGGCTATGGCCTAGCCAGCTGCGCAGCCAACAACCAAAACATTATTGAAGCTTTTGGGGTGCTTGATCCGCCGCAACGGCTATCGCTTCTCTATTGCCGCGGCAGGGCCTCCCGGCAGGGAAGGGGCCGCCTAATCCTGCAGTCCCTTGAAAGCCACGCCTGGCAACAGGGGGGCCGCCAGTTGCACACCGAGGCGAGCCAGCTTTCCAAGCCGCTTTTGCTCCAGCTCGGCTGGCAGATCGAGGCCGAAGAGAAGGTGATATTTGCTGGGGAATCCTTCCAGCGATGGCGGATGATCAAAGACCTGAGCCAGCAAAACGAACGGGGCCGCGATGGCTGAAGCCCAATTGCAGCAATTTCTCGAGAAGGTACGCCAGCTGAATGCCTTCGTGGCCCTCAGCGAGGCCGAGCCATCCCTGCGCCAGGCCCTGAGGGACTGCAGTGATCACCACGGGGTGGTGGAACTAGCCCGCAGCCGGGGCTTCGAGATCGGCCGGCGCTGGGGTGAAACCGATTCCCCCCGCCAACCTGAAGCCAATCTATTAACTACTCCCTGCCCTCTTGAGGGACAGGAAATCAGTGTCGTTTTAGTGGATCAAAAAAACTGGCGACTTGAGCGGATCCACTCCTGCCTAGCAGCCAGTCCTGAGGGTTTTTGGTACGACCAAGAGGAACACGAGTGGGTAACCCTGCTCCAAGGCAGCGCCCTGCTTGAGCTAGACGGTGAGACGGTGCCTGTAGAGCTCTGCCGAGGTGACAGCCTGCTGATTCCAGCCCACCGGCGGCACCGGCTGCTCGCTACGGATCCTGCTCCGGGGACCGTATGGCTGGCCCTGTTCTGGCGGGAGGCTGGCGAATGTTGACGCTGCGAACCAGCCAGAACGCCGCCGCTAGGGCGAGCACCGCAATACCTAGCCCGCCGAGAAGCTCAGGCTTGTTTTCGGCCCCGGGGGGCAGCACGATCACCTTGCGAGCTACAGCGGTCATGGCTGTGAGCAACACCAGCTCGATCTGCACCACATGACGGCGCAGATAGGAGGTCACGTTTTGGAGCACCTCCACCGCAATTAGCAGGGTGAGCAGATCGCCCAAGACCGCATTGATCTTGCTGCTGAGCCAGGGCGTATCGGGCTGGAGCACAGCCGCGGTTACACCGATCGTTAACTGCACGGTGCCAGCTACCAACACCACCAGCAACACGAGGCCAAGCAGCTTGGCCAGGGATTGCTCGCTGCGATCGATCAGCTCGAGATAGGTGGCGTCTTGCCAGAGCCGGCGCAGTTTTTTGATCACAGTCGCCAATTAATTCTTGAACTGCTCATAGATAGGTCGGGCTTGGGTGTCGCTGGGGGAGCTTTCCAGCTGGGTGTCACAAGTGATGGATCCATCCGCTGCTGTGACGCAATTTTTGGGCTTGACCTTGGTGGATGGCCCCACGGAACTGCCCGGGCCCAAAAGAAAACTTTCCGCCTGGGCAAAGACCGGAGCCACGGCGAGCAAGGTGCTGGCGGCAAGGATTGTCAAAGAAACGCCTGGGAGCAGCATCGAAGCAATAGCTGTTATTTGCCCACTCTGAACGGCCATGCTCAGGTTTGCTGGTCTTGGCGAATTTCCTGCAACAGCAGATCTAGCTGCCCCAGCGAAGCCTCCAACCCCAGCCGACCCGCCCCCTCGCTCTGGCCCGCTCCATCTTCATTTTGCCAGAGCTCCTCAACGCCACACAGCTGCTGGGCGAGGCCAGGCAACCCGTCGCGGTTGTGAGTGCGTTGCAGCACCTCAAGCAGGACGGGCATCCGAATCGAAGCAGCTTGCAGAGCGCGCCTGAGATCCGCCTGGGTGCGTCCGGTGTGGCGCAGCCAGTCTTTGAGAAAGCTCTGCAGATCATCGAGCTCTGCACCTGTGAGGCTGGCCATCGCTATCAGCGGTTCAGGGGAAACCATTGATCCAGTCTGCGCTGGGCCCGCAACTGCACCGCCGGGGTGCGATGGCGACTGCACAAACCAAGCAAGGCCGTAACGGCCACAAGATCGTCGCTGAAGCCCGCCGCCGGAATGAAATCTGGAATCAGATCTAGGGGCACCAGCAGGTAGGTGAGCGCGGCCAGCACGGTGAGTTTGGCCGGTGCAGGGGTCTGGGGGTCAAGCAACAGCTCCAGACATTCCAGGGCCGGCCTGGCCAGGGTGCGGCCAGCTCGGCGCAACAACTTGAGCAACACCACCTCATTCACCTCGGTGCTCTCCAGCACCTGGGCATCAACGACGGGAGCATCCGTTGCGGAAGCATCCCCTGAGGTCGGATCTACAAACACGGTCACGGCAGCACTGCAGCCAACCTGCTCATTCAAGGAGCAAACGACAGCTACTCGGCTTCCACCAAACCGCTATCGATGCCGGTTTTCCGCAATTTGCGCAGGGCCCGCTGCAGCACCTGGCGGCAATACTCCCGGCTGCAATCGAGCTGGCGGGCCACTTCAGCCAGGGTCCGCCATTCATGGCTGCTATCGAGACCGAAGCGCTGCATCACCACCGTGAGCTCCTTAGGGGTGAGGTTGGCGCGTTCGAGCAGTGTCCACACCGCGGCCGTGCGCTCGGCAAGCTCAACGCGCTCCATCGGCGGCAGCTCCGGGCTGGGCAACACATCAACCAGCTCAAAGGGATCAGACTTCGATTTCACCACCCCCTGCAGGCTCACGGTGATGCTGCGTAGTTCGCAGCCCAGCAAATCATCCACTGCCGCCTGGGGCAGATGCATCATCTGGGCCAACTGGGCTGGCCTAGGTGCAACTCCGTTGGCCTGGAGATAGCGAGCTTTGGCAGCCCGCAATTTTGTGAGTTTTTCATTCACATTGACGGGAATGCGAATGGTGCGGCTCTGGGTGGATAGGGCGCGGGTTAGACCCTGTCGAATCCACCAATAGGCGTAAGTACTAAAGCGATGACCGCGGCTGGGATCGTATTTCTCCACGGCGCGAGTGAGCCCAAGGGTGCCCTCCTGGATTAGGTCCAGCAGCTCTAGGCCCTTGTTCTGGTAGCGCTTGGCCAGGTTGACCACCAGCCGCAGGTTGGCCGTGATCATTTGGTTTTTGGCCAGCTCACCGGCTTTGAGGGTGCAGCGCTCCAGATCATTGAAGTCGCAAGCAGGTCCCGAGCCACCGGCATCACGGCAGCGCTCCTGCAAAAGGGCCATGGCCTGCACCTTGCGACCCAAGGTGAGCTCCTGCTCGGGTGTCAACAACTGATGACGGCCAATTTCACCTAAAAAGACGCTCAAGGAGCTCGCCATGGATCACCTAAGCAATGAATTGAACCTAAGGGCAATCAGCAAGCACAAACGGACTAACAGAAAAGCTTCCGACTTTCAAAATTCCATCGCAATCCCCGTGCTTGTTCAACTTTCACAATGGCTGCTGATTTCAGCTCCCTGTTGGGCAGGGCAGCAGGCAAGATGACTGGCCGGTTACGGTTGGCAAGATTTGCCTACTACATATGCCTGGCTTGGCTGCCATCCCCCCTGAAGTGCTCTCCCGCGCTGGGGTGGCCTACGTGCACTACGTGAGCTTCATGCTCTGTTTTGGCGCCTTGGTGCTGGAGCGGCGCTTGATCAAGCCAAATCCAAACAAGGCCGATGCCACCTTGATGGTGATCACCGATGTGGTGTATGGCCTGGCAGCCCTTGCCCTGCTGGTGAGCGGGATTCTGCGGGTTCTGTACTTCGGCCAGGGAAGCGAGTTTTATACGGAGAACCCCCTGTTCTGGTGGAAGGTTGGGCTCTATCTAGGGGTGGGAGGGCTGTCGCTTTACCCCACCATCACCTACATCCTCTGGGCTATCCCGCTGCGCAAGGGCGAGCTGCCCCAAGTAAGCGAAGCTCTCGCCACCCGTCTGGGCTGGATTCTCAATATCGAGTTGGTGGGCTTTGCCCTTGTGCCCCTACTAGCCACCTTGATGGCCCGCGGCGTCGGCCTGCCTGCCTGATGCTGCGGCGATTAAGCCGGCGATTAAATCGAGCGAGTTTGCCGGCTTGCGGCCTGGTGCTTGCTCTGGCCCTTTTTCCAGTCAGGGCATTGACAGCCGAAGCAGCTGCAGGTGATTACCGCCAGCGGCTGGTTCCCACATCCCACGGCTGGCCCAAGCGCCAAAGCTGGTGCGTGTGGATCGAGCCCGCCGCAGCGACCGGGCCTGCCGCCCGTTGGGATCAGCTTTGGCTGCAAGCCGTGGAAGCGGCGCTGGCAAGCTGGGCTGAATTGGTCACGATTCACCGCAGCGAAAGCAGGGAATCGGCCCAAGTACAGATATTGAGGCGCCGGCCACCTCTGCAGCGGGGCCGGGCCAGCCATGGCCGAGCCGAGCTAGCTCTGGCGACGAACAAGCCAGGCGCCCCCCCCAAAATCGAGCCGCGGGTACTGGTGAGCATCAGCCCTGGGCAGCGACCTGACGCCATCCAGGCCACGGCCCTGCACGAACTTGGCCACGCCTTCGGGATGTGGGGACACAGTGATCAGCCCCAAGACGCCATGGCGGGCGTGCCCGGGCCAACCCCCGTGCTGCAACTCACGGCCCGGGATCGGGCCACTTTTATATGGCTGCAACAGCAGCCCGGTCTTCCAGGCAGTGACGCAACTGCAGCCGGGGACCAGGTCGGCTGCCATTAATTGCGCAATGTTGCGCATTGTCAAGTTGTCTGATGATCCAACGAATCTTTTAAAGAGCGCTTGAAAAAACTTATACGTTGCTCGCCTTGAGGATTTTTCACCCCTGTGCCCTTGCCCGTTCTGGCCACCAAGCCACTCACCAACAGCGCTCGTGTCAGCAGCTTTCTGGCCGCCGGTGAGGAAAGCCCCCGCCAGATCGACACCGCTTGCCTGGTGCGGGATCCGGCAGCCACCGATGCTGTGATTGAGCAGGCCTACCGTCAGATCTACTTTCACGCCTTTAAAGTAGATCGTGATGCGGTGCTGGAATCCCAGCTGCGCTCCGGTCAGATCAGCACCCGCGACTTCATCCGCCAACTCCTGCTCTCTGAGAAGTTTCAGAGGGATTTTTATCGCTGCAATAGCAATTACAGGGTGGTGGAACAGGTGGTGGGTCGGGTATTTGGCCGACCGGTGCATGGCCAAGCTGAACAGATCGCCTGGTCGATCGTGATCGCCGAGCAGGGGCTGCCCAAGTTTGTTGACGCGCTACTGAATTCCGACGAATACCGCGACAACTTCGGCGACAACCTGGTGCCTTTTCAGCGCTCGCGGGTACTTCCCGGCCAGGCCGTAGGCACCATGCCCTTCAACCAGCAAGCCCCCCGCTACGACTCCTACTGGCGAGAAGCGATGGCCAGGCGCGCACCCGCTGGAGGATTAAACCCCTGGACCGACGGCGGCGGCTGGGCGCGCCCAGCCTGGCTGGAAGGCCAGCCCACACCAAGGGTCCAAGCTATCTGGCAATACACCGTGGCAACTGGTGGCTTTGTGCTCACCGGCCTGGTGATCTGGATTGCTGCGGCCATGCTCAGCACGGGCTGAGGCGGCCCTCAGTCCCGCCGGGGCGCGCCGCGGCGGGCGGCCAGTACCTGCTGCACCTGCCGCCAGCTGACTCCGTGGTGGGCAAGGGCTACCTGCAGGTGGAAGACGATATCGGCCGCTTCAGCGGCGATCTCGTCGGCGTTGTCGTCCTTGCAGGCCATCACGAATTCGGCGCTCTCCTCCCCGATCTTCTTGAGGATCCGGTTGTCGCCCCCCTCCAACAATTTGTTGGTGTAGCTGCCGGGCTCGGGAAGGTCGCGGCGCCCTTCTATCACCCGCATCAGTTCGGTGCAGACATCTGCCGGCGGCTGAGCGGCCAATGGCCCCCCGGCCGTGGGCTCGGGACCGTTGTCGTAGAAGCAGCTGCGGGCACCGGTGTGGCAAGCCACATCGCCGCTCTGCTCAATGCTGAGCAGCAGCACGTCGGCGTCACAGTCGTAGCGCAGGCCCTTGAGCTGCTGGATGTGGCCGCTGGTGGCCCCCTTGTGCCATAGCTCCTGGCGCGAGCGGCTCCAGTAGTGCACCTCGCCGCTGGCGAGGGTGCGCTCGATCGCCTGCTGGTTCATCCAGGCCACCATCAAAACGGCGCCATCGAGCCAGTCCTGGGCGACAGCGGGGATCAAACCAGCTTCGTTGAAGCGCAAGGCCCCAATGAATTGAGGGTCTGGGGGCTGAAATACTGCTGACAAGGCCCTTGCGCTGCTGCTGTCCCGATCCTCACCCATGCCCACTCCGGCCTACAGCTGCAGTAAAACTTTCAGCGGTTATCCCTGTTGCCATCGCCAATGGCGCCACCAGGGCCACTGCCGCTTCGTGCATGGCTACAGCCGCAGTTTTAGCTTCTGGTTTCGGGCCACTGAACTCGACGACTGTGGCTTTGTGGTGGATTTCTCCAGCCTGAAACAGCTCGAAGCCCGGCTGGCAGATCAATTCGACCACACCTTTCTGGCCAATGCCGATGACCCCCTCCTCTCCACCTGGCGCCAGCTGCACGACCAGGGCGCCCTCGACCTGAGGGTGATGACCAATGTGGGCATGGAGGCCAGCGCCGAGCTGGTGTGGGGCTGGGCCAACGAACTGCTGCACGGCCGCGACAGCGGCCGCAGCTGCTGCTGGAAGGTGGAGGCGAGGGAAAACGAGAAGAATGCCGCTTGTTTTGAAGCCCTGCCGGGGTGGTTCAAAACCTGATATCTGACAAGTAATGAGTGGGCCAGGGGCGTGAGGCTTCAAAATTGGCCCTCTATGCACTAGTACCGCCCGATGGACCGATCCCTCCTCCTACTAACCGCTGCCCTGTTGCTGCCCCCTACTGCCCTGGCTGAGCCCACAGGGAGTAGTGGTGGAGTTCAGGCGCTGTACCCCACTAAAGCCGCGGCCGAAAAAGCAGCCAAGCATTTCCACTGCACCGGAGCGCACCAGATGGGCGATCAATGGATGCCCTGCACCAAACACGCCGATGGCTCTGGCAGCCATACGCCGGCCCACTGATGGCCAAGTGCGGCGACAAACCCAAACTGCTGGCCATCGGCATCGCCCCCCAGGGCATCATCTCGATCGGCATCGTGCCAATGGGGGTCGTGAGCATTGGGGTGGTGCCGATGGGCGTGCTGAGCCTCGGTGCGGTGGGCATGGGGGTAATCAATATCTGCGTGGTGGGCATGGGCATCGTTGTGGCTGGCGTCAACGTGATGGGCGTCTGGAACGCCGGAGCTAGCTCCCCCCACCAGCACCACCAAGCGGCCACCGGGACCCATCCCCCAAACCTCTACGCCTACCCAAGCAAGCAGGAAGCCCTGATCAAAGCCAAACAGCTGGGCTGCAACGGTGTCCATGCGATGGGTTCGCTGTGGATGCCCTGTGCCACCCATCCCGAGCTCGAGCCACCCCCAGCTGCGCAAAGCCGAAGACCCTGAATCAGCGTCCATGATGTCCATCCCTGCGGGTTGCTCTTGGCACAGCTGGCCACTGCCTGGGCGATTTTTCAGGGTCTGCTGCTCGAAGCCCTGCCGTTTCTGCTGATTGGCGTCGGTATCGCCAGCCTGGCCCGCTGGCTGGCCCCTGGAGGTGCCTGGCTGCGGCAGTTGCCCGCCCACCCCCTGCTCGGGCCCCTCACCGGTGCCGCCCTTGGCTTTGCCCTACCCGCTTGTGAATGCGGCAACGTGCCGGTGGCACGGCGGCTGCTGGCCGGTGGTGCCCCGGTTGGCACGGCCCTGGGCTTTTTGTTTGCCGCGCCGGTGCTGAATCCAATCGTGCTGGCCAGCACCTGGGCCGCCTTTCCCAACCAGCCCTGGCTGCTGGCGGCCCGCCCCGGAGCAGCCCTGCTGCTGGCGGTGCTGCTGGCCACGGTGCTGCGCCTGCTGCCCGAGGCCGAATTACTAGATCCAGTGCTGCTCGAAGAACGGCGGCTGAGCCAGCCCTTGGCCCAGGTGGGGCTACTGGAGCGTCGCAGCGGGCTTGTGGGTGCCATCGGCGCCAAGGTGCAGCCCGTCCAGGTGGCGCGGCCGCCCTTGCAGGAGTTGCTCCAGCACGGCAGCCGCGAATTTCTCGATCTGGCCGCCCTGCTGGTGCTGGGTTGTGCCATCGCCGCCACGGTGCAAACCTTGCTGCCGCGCAACTGGCTGCTGGCGGTGGGGGGAGCACCAACCATCTCTGTGCTGAGCCTGATGCTGCTGGCGGTGGTGGTTTCGGTTTGCTCCAGCGTTGATGCCTTCCTCGCCCTGGGCTTCGCTGCCCAGGTCACCCCGGGAGCGCTGCTGGCCTTTCTGGTGCTGGGCCCGGTGGTCGACCTGAAGCTGCTGGGACTGTTCCGGGTGCTGTTTAAGCCCAAGGCCATCGCCCTCACCAGTGCCGCCGCCGCGGTGGTCGTGCTGGTGCTGGGGCAATGGGTCAATTTGCTGCTGCTGTGATGCGCGCCTTCGCTCTGGGGCTCTGGGGAGCCGTGCTGCTGCAAAGCAGCCTCAGCGGCAGGCTGGATCTCTTGCTCAGCGGCGTTTTCCACCCACTGGTGGGGCTTAGCGGTGTGGCATTGCTGCTGCTGGCGGGCCTGCTGCTGGCTGAACTGGCGCTAAGGGGCCGGGAAAGTCCAGCCCCATCGCGACGCCAAGCCATCCCAAAAACCTGGTGGCTGAGCGCCGCAGTGGCTTTGCTGGTGTTGGCGATTCCCCCCAACCCCTCCTTCAGCACCCTGGCCGCCAACCGGCCCGCCGAGCTGGGCGATGAGACTGAGCTGAGCTTCGTGCTGCCGCCAGCCCAGCGCAGCCTCACCGATTGGGTGCGCTTGCTGCGCAGCCAACCCGACCCCAGCCTCTACGCGGGTGATCCCGTGCGGATCAGCGGCTTTGTCTTGCCCCAGCCAGGTGAGCCCCCCCAGCTGGCCAGGCTGCTGGTGCGCTGTTGCCTCGCCGATGCCACCCCGGTGGGCCTGCCGGTGCGCTGGCCGGCCGGCCGGCAGCCCCGGGCGGATCAATGGCTGGCGGTGGAGGGCACCATGGCTATTGAAGAACGCAACGGCCAGAGCCGCAGCGTGGTGGTAGCGCAGCGAATCACGCCGATTGCCCGGCCCAAGCGACCCCTGGAACCATGACGGCAACGGGGCAACGGATCACGTTGGTGCTGGCGGCAGGACTCGCCCTGGCCTTGCTGCAGCAACAACTACTGCTATTACGCCCCCCACGACTGCTGGAACTGGAGTCAAGCAGCGCCAGCTCCGGTCCAGCAGCCCTAGACCTGCGCTTCAGCCGACCGATGAGCAGATCCAGCCTGGTGGGCTCCAGCAGCCTGCAACCCCAGCTGGCCTGGATGTGGCTGGGGGAAAGCAACCCCCTGCGCCTGCTGCTGCTTCCAGGCCAAACCATCCCCGGACCATTGCGGTTGCTGCTGGCAGGGGTCGACCGCCGCAACCTGCCCCTGGGCCGCCAGCAGTGGCACTGGGACCCCCGGCCGCGCTTGCTGGCGGTGATGCCCGTGGCCGGCGGCGAACAGCTGCAGCTGCAACGACGCGATGGCAGCTGGCAGGCGCTGACCCCGGTGTGGCCGCAGCTGGCCCAAGTGCAGCCCCTCGGCAACGGTGCCGGTGTGGCCGTGCTCAGTGGTGATGGCATGGGCAGCCACCGTCTCTGGCTGCTGCCGCTGCAGCAACACAACCTGGTGCGCGAACCGCAGCGCCTCTCCGAACCGGTGGCGGGTGGGCTTCAACCCCTAGACGACGCAGCCCTGCTGTTTGCCCACCTGAGCAGCAACCGACGCGGCGACCTGCTGGTGCAATCGTCCACCACCGCCCTGGATCCGGGGAGCACCAGTGTGCGTACCGCCCAGGGGCGCAAATGGCCCCTGCCCCACTCTGCTTCTGGCCCCATGCAGCTGCTCCCCGAGGGAGGCGGAGTGGTGGTGCCTGAGCTTGAAGGCCTCACCCTGCACAACCTGCCGGGCCAACCCCGCCGGCGCCAGCTGCTGCCTGGCAGTAGGGAGCTCAGCAGTTTCTGCCCCGTGAGCGGCCGCGCCCTGCTGGTGAGGCACTGGCCCGACTACCGGCGCTCCCTTGAGCTGGTGGAGCCGGGCCAACCGCCGCGGCAGCTTTGGATCGGCAGCGAAGCCGTCCTGGCCAGCGCCTGCGACCGGGGTGGGGATCGGGTCTGGCTGGTAGTGAGCAACTGGGCGCAGGGATCCCAGCCCCTGATGCTGGCCCTCGATCGCCGCGGCCAACTGCTCAAGCAACGCTCCTTGAAGGGCTGGGAGGTGGAGCCGGGAGCGCCGATGTTGTTTGATCCCACCCGCCAGCAGCTGCTGCTCACCCTGCGCTCAGGCAGCCACGCCAAGCCGGTGCTGGTGGATGGCAGCAGCCTCAGCCTGCAACCCCTGGCCAAGCCGGTGCGCCTGGCCCTGTGGCTACCCGCTGGCTGATAGGCGCCGGTGCTGCAGGGAGGCCAGGGGCAGCAGGCCCATGCACAGCACCCCGATCAAGGGACCGGGCGGCAGGTTCACAGCTGGCTGGATCGCCAACAGAAAGCCGCCACCGCTGATCCCCATACCCACCAGGGCCGAGCGCCCCAGGGCTTGGCGCAGGCTGGCGGCTCCAGCCAAGGCCACTAGGGCCGGAGCACCCATCAAGGCAATCACCAGCACCACCCCTACGGCGGTCATGGCGCTCACCACCGTGAAGGCCGTCACCAGGGTGAGCAGTAGCCGCAGCCGCTGCACCGGCAGACCAGCACTGGCGGCGCCGAGGGGATCCACCCCCAGATACACGTAGTGGTGATAGCGCCAAGCGAGCAGCAGCAGCACCGCCACCAGGGCCAGCAGGCTGCGCAGCAGGTCGGCAGGAGCGGCGGCCAGCAGATCGCCAAACAGCACCGCCTCCAGATCGACCCGGATGTGCAGCAGGGGAATCAACAGCACCCCTAAACCGAGAAAGCCAGCCAGCACGGTGTTGAGCACCGCCTCATCGCCCCCTTCCCCAGAACGATCACCACGGCTGAGCCGCTCCGCCAACAGGGCACCGGCTAGGCCGCTAATCACCCCACCGAGGCCCGGATCAAGCCGCAGGGCCAGCGCCAGGGCCAAACCCGGCAACACCGCGTGCGACACGAGATTTGCCAGGAACAGGCGCCGCTGCACCAGCAGCAAGGTGCCGGCCAATGGGCAGAGGCCGCCGATCACCAGCGCCAGCACCAGGGGCAGCAGCCACCAAAGAGTCTCCATAGGATCAGCGCACTACGCCCCAGCCACTCTGGCCATGCCCACCCAGGTTGCCGCGTCAAACGACCGCCAGCAGCTGCTGCTTACGGCGTTGCGCCAAGCCGACCGGGAACTCTCCGGCCAGGACCTGCACGCCCTGCTGCGCCAAGGCTCCCAGCCCATGGGGCTGGCTACGGTTTATCGCCACCTGCGCCAGCTACAACAGCGGGGCTGGATCCGCTGCCGCCACCTGCCCAGCGGCGAGGCTCTGTTCGCCCCCACAGAGCGCGACGAACACCACCTCACCTGTGTCGACTGCGGCGCCACGGTGGTTCTTAATAACTGCCCCATGCACGACGTGCACCTAGACGGCGGCCAGAGCGCAGGCTTCCAGCTGCTATTTCACACCCTGGAATTTTTCGGGCTCTGCGGAAGTTGTCAACAGCGCCAGGCCAGCTAGCGCCAGCCCATCAACCGCAGCAGTGGTTGCCTACCCGCAGGTCGCCGAGGGCCTGGCGCACCTGCTGGGGGCTGCCGTCGGCGAGCAGGGAGCGATCAAGCACCAGCACCCGGTCGTAGGCATCGAGGTCGCGGCCCCAGTCGTGGCTGCTCACCAGCAGGGTGAGACCGGCATCGCGCAGCTGGCCCATCACCTTGAGCAGCTGGGTGCGTGAAGGGGGGTCGATGGCAGCGCAGGGCTCATCCAGCAGCAGCAGCCTGGCTGGCTGCACCAAGGTGCGGGCCAGCAGGGCTCGCTGCTGCTGGCCACCGGACAACTGATCCAGGCGCCTGCCGGCCAACCCGGCCAGGCCCACCCGCTGCAGGGCGGCTTCCACATCGCAGCAGCCAGGACGCTTGGCGGCCATCCGCCCCAGGGCCACCAACTCCCGGACACTGATAGGGAAGTGCCAGGCGATCTCCCCCCGCTGGGGCATCAGGGCCAACTGCTGCCGCGCCAGGGCCAAGGTGAGGGGCACCCCATCGAGCCGGATCGAACCGCTCTCGATTGGCAGCTGACCCTCAATGGCCTGCAGGAGGGTGCTTTTGCCAGCGCCGTTGGGGCCCACCAGGGCGGTGAGCGTGCCGGGCTCGAGCGCAAAAGCCACACCATCGAGAGCCAGCTCGCCGCCGCGGCGCACCCGCAGCTCACTCACCTCAAGCGACACGCAACACCGTCAGTGCAACCGCAAACCTAACGACGGTCGCGCACCAGCACCCGCGCCCCCAGCACGGCAAACACCGACACCGCCGCCGTGGCCCCGAGGTCTCCGCCGATCCCCGCCAGGCGCGGAGCGAAGCTGAAGCTCAGCAGGGCGAACAGCAGGCCCATTGCCAGCAACAGGGGCACCGGGCGAGGGGCTAGCCGCTCTGGAGCTGTCATACCGACGAAACTGGCACCCAGCCACATGGCCGCCAAGGGCCCCGGCGCCAGCTCCAAAGAAGGGGGCAGCAGGGCCAGGAGCAAGGCAACCACCAGGGAGGGCAGGGCGGAGCCCAGCACCACCCCGAAGCCCCAGTAGTAGCTGAGCCTATGGGTGAGTAGCGGAGAGAGCAGGGAGGCGATCAGCACCAGCCAGCGCTCTGCGCCGGTAAAGGCATGCAGAGGGGCGCCGGCACCGATCGCACCGGAGACCAGGGCCAGCCCCGTGGCGCCGAGCACCCCCAGAAAGGCGATGGTTCCAAGCTTGCCGCCGATCCCGCTCCAACTGTTCTTCAGGAGCGACAACGCCAGTCCGGCCAGCACCCCGGCCAGCACCACCCAGCCTGGATGGCCGAGCACCAGCTCAGAGGTCATCCCAGCAAACGCCCCGCAATACACCGGGCCAGCCACCCCCTGGCAACGACGGCTGGAATGGCCGATGGCCTCGACCAGCCCGCCAGCAGCACCAACCAGCGCCGCAGCCAGTGCCACCGAAACAAGCGCTCCACGGCTCAGGGCCAGCACGACCAGAGCGGCGAAAGCTGCCAGCAGCACGGGCGCGGGCTGGATCGCTCCAGGGGGGCCATGGCCCGCATGCCGCAAAAAGCCCAGCAGAACCACCAGCGCCAGCAGCAGCAGCGCCAACGCCATCCCGCCCGGAGCCCCCAGCACGAAGGCATCGAGATAAAAAAACAGCAGCACACCCGCCATCAGCAGGGCGTGAGGCCTGGTCAGAGCAGAACGATCCATGCCCTGTATCAGCGGCATCAACTCCAACAATCCCACCTGGAGGGCGGCAGAACGAGCCACAGCCCACCCCCAAGCAACACCTTGAGAACCATTATCATTCGCGGAACCAGGCGCGCCAGCCATGCCCCGTATCCCCGCTCCCGCCGCTGCCTCTCTCGCTCTGGCATTGGCAGCAGCCGTAGGACTGCAGGCTTGCCGCACTCCCCCACCGGCCGACGTGATCGCTGCCGACGGGGTCCTTTGCGACATCACACAACGCCTGGCCGCCAGCAACATGCGGGTGAGCTGCCTTTTGCAGCCAGGCGACGACCCCCATCAATTCCGGCTAACGCCCCAGCAGAGCCGGGAACTCAGCCAGGCCCAGCTGGTACTGATCAACGGCTTCGGCCTCACCCCAGCCCTCGCCGAACTGACCAAGCCGGGATCAAGCCAAACCAAAACCGTGGCCGTAGCCGAGCTGGCCGTACCCAACAGCCCCGTCCTAGAGGCCGCGCAACCCAAGACCGCCGATTCTCACCAGCACCGCGATGAGCATGGCCAGCACCACGATGAGGAGGAGCATGCCCATGGCGACCGGGATCCCCACGTGTGGCACGACCCAACCCAGGCGGCCGCCCTGGTGCTGCTGGTGGCCCAGCAACTTCAGCAGCTAAAGCCTGCTGCCCAAGCCCCCATTGCCGCCCGGGCCCAGGCGATGACGACGACCCTGCAGCAGCTGAACGCCTGGAACCGCCGGCAACTTGCCACCATTCCCACCGCCAGCCCCCTGGCCACCGGACACCGGGCTTTTGCCAGCCTGGCCCGGGCCTACGGACTGGAGGAACTGGCGGTGGTGGATGCCAGCAGCGGCAGCGACACCCTGCGCCCCCAGGCATTCCAGGCCGTGCTGGAGCAATTGCGGCGCGAGCAGGTGCCGATGCTGTTCGCCGAACAGCTGCCGGCAGGCAAAGCGCTGCAGAGGGTCAGCAGCCTCAGCGGTGTGCCCATCGCCGCCGCACCACTGGTGGCCGATGGTCTGGCAGCGGAACCCGATGGCAACGGCAACCTGGTGGCCACCCTCGCCGCCAACACCTGCCTGATCGTCAACGGCCTGGGCGGCCGCTGCGACGCATCCGGCCAGCAGGCCCTGAGCCAGCGCTGGAAGGCCATTCGCTGACACCCAACCGACAGCCTCGGCGAGAATCGTTCTCATTCTTGCCATAGACTGGCTCCATGACCCGCTTCGCAGCCGTGAAAATTCGCCCAATCCTGCTGATTGCAGCAACTGCTGCTGGATTACTGGCACCGGTAACCGCAGCTGCCGTTGAATTCGAGCCCGCCGACCTCAATACCGGCATCAGCCAGTTCTCTGATCTGCGCCCCACCGACTGGGCCTATCAGGCGCTGACCAACCTGGTGGAGAAATACGGCTGCGTCGCCGGCTACCCCAACGGCACCTTCAGTGGTGGGCAGGCCATGACCCGCTTTGAGGCCGCCGCCCTGCTCAACGCCTGTCTTGATCGCGTCACTGAAGTGACCGACACGCTCAAGCGGCTGATGGCCGAGTTTGCGCAGGAACTGGCCGTGCTCAAGGGCCGCGTCGATGGCCTCGAAGCAAAAGCGGGCGAAATCGAGGCCAGCCAGTTCTCGACCACCACCAAGCTCTCCGGCCTGGCCAGCTTCGTGGTGGGCGGAGTGAGCAACAATCCTGCCGGTGAGCAGGTCACGTTCAACTACGACCTGCAGCTCAACCTCGACACCAGCTTCAGCGGCAAGGATCTGCTGCGCACGGTGCTGCGGGCCGGCAACTTCGATGGCGATCGCAATGCCTTCGGCGGCGGCCTCTCCACCCTGGAGATCGCCTTCCAGGAAGAGGGTGGCCCCGATGTGGTGGGCATCGACAAGATCTTTTATCAGTTCCCGCTTGGGCAGTCTCCGATCGGCGGCCAGTTCACTGCCACCCTCGGCGGCCGGGTGGGCCAGGAAGACATGCTCGCCCTCTGGCCCAGCGTCTACCCCAGCGACACCATCCTCAACGTCCTCACCCTCAACGGTGCACCGCTGGCCTACAACAAAAACCTCGGCCCAGGCCTGGGCCTCTGGTGGCAACAGAACGGCTGGAGCGTGAGCGCTAACTACGTGGCCGGCAATGGTGCCGATTCCGCCCAGGGCCTGTTCAGCAGCAGCTCAGCAGGCACCAGCAGCGTGCAGCTGGGCTACGGCCAGGAGAACTGGGGCATCGCCGCGCTCTATTCATATGTCGAGGCCGGTGTGGGTGTGCCCGGGGCCACCCCGTTCATCACCACCCAGATCGAGGAGAACGGCGTCAACACCAATGCCTTTGGCATCAGCGGCTTCTGGCAGCCCGCCGAGAGTGGCTGGCTGCCCTCGATCAGCGCTGGTTACGGCGTCAACGGCAGCTCCGGCTCAGACCTGCGCACCAGCCAGTCATGGATGGTGGGCCTGCAATGGAGCGATGTGCTGGCTGAGGGCAACAGCTTTGGCATGGGAGTGGGCCAACCCGCCTTTGCAACCGCCACCCGCAATGGGGCTGCCAGCGAATCCGGCGTGTGGGCTTGGGAGTGGTGGTACCAGTGGCAGGTCACCGACGCCATCTCCGTGACCCCGGCGATCTTCTTTCTCAACAATCCTGGAGGGAGTGGGGATGGGGCCAACCAATTCGGTGCCCTGATCAAAACCAGCTTCCGGTTCTGAGCCGAGCCAACCCGTTGCTCCAATGGATTGCGGCAACGGGTTCCTAGTGTCATCACAGCTAAGCCATGCGCCATTCCATGACCGCCAGTGCCACCCCCACGGGCCTGCCCGTGACAATCCTCACCGGCTTTCTGGGGGCGGGTAAGACCACCCTGCTCAACCACATTCTCAGCAATCAGCAGGGGGTCAAAACCGCCGTGCTGGTCAACGAATTCGGTGAAATCGGCATCGACAACGACCTGATTGTTGCCACCGGCGAAGACATGGTGGAACTGAGCAACGGCTGCATCTGCTGCTCAATCAACGGCGAACTGCTCGAGGCGGTTTACCGCATCCTGGAGCGCCCCGATCCGGTGGACTATCTGGTGGTGGAGACCACCGGCCTGGCCGATCCCCTGCCGGTGGCCATGACCTTCCTCGGCAGCGACCTGCGAGATGCCACCAGGCTCGACTCCATCATCACCCTGGTAGACGCCGAGAACTTCAGCGACGAGCTGCTGGAGGGTGATGTGGCCCGGGCCCAGATCGTTTACAGCGACATGCTGTTACTAAACAAATGCGACCTAGTAGCTGAGGAGCGGCTGGCGGCCCTGGAGGCCCAGTTGCGCGAGATCAAGACCGATGCCCGCATCCTGCGCTCGGTCAAGGGCGAAGTGCCCCTGCCGCTGCTGCTCAGCGTGGGGCTGTTCGAAAGCGACAAAATCGTTGCCCAGCAGCAGCTCAGCGCCGAGCCAGACCACAGCTCCTGTGACCACGACCACGGCCACTGCGAGCACGAGCACCACGATCACGAACACCACGAGCACCACAATCACGATCACCACGACCACAATCATCACAAGCACGATCACGCCGCTCACCCCGATCACGCAGCCATCGAGGGATTCACCTCGTTGTCGTTTGCGGCGGAGGGGCCTTTCGCCCTGCGCAAATTTCAGAACTTTCTCGATAACCAGCTGCCAGCTGAGGTGTTTCGCGCCAAGGGGATCCTCTGGTTCAACGAAAGTGAGCGCCGCCATGTGTTCCACCTGGCTGGCAAGCGCTTCTCAATCGACGATTCCGACTGGCCAGAGGGCTCAGGACGCAAGAACCAGATCGTGCTGATCGGTAAAAATCTCGACCACGCTCAGTTGCGCCGGCAATTGCAGGTGTGCGTTGCCAAAGATTCCGGCAAGGGCTTCGCTTGAACGGGATACTGACTTAGAGGATCCAGCCATTTCATGATGTCCACCACCCTGCGCCAACTGGCCCCGGCCGCCGCCGCTGGCCTGGCCCTCAGCCTGTTGTCGACCCTGCCAGCAGGTGCCCATGGCTTGGCAGGCGCTGGCCTGGCCGCAGGAGCAAGCCATCCGCTGCTTGGGCTAGACCACTTGCTGTTACTGCTTGGCGTTGGCGGCGCTGCCGCCTTGGCAGGCCCATCCCTATTGCTGGTGGCCCTGGCTGCAGCGATTTCTGGCGGCTTGTATGGGGCCTTAGGGGGCAACCTGCCAGGAGCTGAGGTGTTAGCAGCATTGATGGTGTCTGGTCTTGGCCTAGCGCTGGCTGCACGCCAGGGCCAGCTGCTGGCCGTAGTGCTGGCAGGAGGAGTGGCTATTCACGCCATGCTGCATGGCCAGGAAGCCACAGGCAGCAGCGCAGATCTGTTGGGCTGGTGGCTGGGGGCGAGTCTCAGCTCAGCGGCCGTGGTGGGTGCAAGTTTCGCCGTGATTCGCCAACTAGCACCCAGCTGGGGAAGGCGCTTTGCAGGTGCTCTCTGCATCGGCGGAGCGCTGCTAGCACTTGCGCAGTTGGCGTGAGAACCGTCCTAAGCGGACACTTTTGTTACACAAGCACCTTGCTGAGCTAGCTACGCTTATCAAAGCGAAATTAAACGCCATGGCCGAGCTAATCCTTTTCTCCGGCGTTTTCGCCTTGTTTGGCTTGGCTTTTTGGCTCGCCACTGATTCAGATGATGACAACGGTGGTGGTGGCCTGATGCAGCCCGTGCTGGTCCCAGTGCGCGTCAGGCAAAACCGGTGATATTGATTACATCATTCTGAATCAATAGTTTCAACCCCCATCGGCTCAATCCAATAGAAGTATGGCTTGTTGATTCCCCAGTGGACATCAACAAATTTCTGTTGTGAAGAGTCCATGAATCAGTTCCATCGCCTATTGCTGGCCCCTGCAATTTTTGGCGTAGTTTTGCCAGCCTTGGCCGCCCCAGACACCGCCTTTGCCAATGAAATCTCGTCGCTGAATGGCAGGGAGGCAATCAATGACTACATGGAGCAACAAGAAATTGACGAGCTCAAGGCTTGGCGCTCGCGCAACCAGGTCACCAGCGTCAACCAATTTTCCGAAGTAAGGCCAACCGACTGGGCTTACCAAGCACTGACCAACTTGGTGGAAAAGTACGGCTGCGTGGCCGGCTATCCCAACGGCACCTACAAGGGTGGCCAGGCCATGACCCGCTACGAGGCAGCAGCCCTTTTGAATGCCTGCCTCGACCGTGTCACCGAAGTGACCGACGAACTGCAGAGGTTGATGGATGAATTCAAGAAAGAACTAGCGGTGCTGAAGGGCCGCGTCGACGGACTTGAGGCCAAGGTGGGCACATTGGAGGCCCAGCAGTTTTCCACCACCACCAAGCTCAAGGGCGAGGTGAACTTCATCCTGGGTGGCGTACCCGACTACAACTCGGACACGAGGGTTGGAACTCCTCCCGTTACTGTTGGCAGGCAGGATCGCACTACCTTCAATTATGACCTGCGCCTGAATCTTGATACCAGCTTCACCGGCAAGGACCTGCTCAGAACCCGCCTGCGCTCGGGTAATTTCACGGCCTTCAATCCCTTCAACGCTGGAGACAGTCTGTTCAAGTTGGACAAGGCCTCCAGCACTAATGCGGGAGCATCAGGCGTTGGTGGCATCGATACGTTGTCGATCGATCGCCTCTATTACCAGTTCCCGGTGGGCAAGCAATTCACGCTTACCGCCGGTGCCCTGGTGCGCAACACTGAAATTCTCGCCTTCATCCCCACCGCCTACCGCTCCCAGCTGATCGATTTCTTTGCCGTCGCTGGCACACCCGGCGTCTACAACAAAGTGACGGGTCAGGGTTTTGGTGCCGTCTGGAAGCAGAAGGTGGCCAAGGGCCAGGGCTTCTGGAACGCCTCGCTCAACTTCATCGCCCAGGACGGTGAAATCTCCAACGAGGGGATCTTCGACAGCGACGGCAGCCTCAACACCACCGCCCAGTTTGGCTACAAGGGCACCAACTGGGGGGCGGCGGTGGCCTATCGCAACGGCACCTTTGGCACCCGCACGATCAATGCCAATGGGACGGCCAATAAAAGCCTTGTTGGAAGCCAAGACTCCAACAGTTTCTCGATCGCTGGCTACTGGCAGCCCGTCGAAACGGGAATCATGCCTTCGATCAGTGTCGGCTACGGCTTCACGGACATCAGTGGTTCTGGCAGCCCCGCCGCCGCCAGCAGCTGGGCCGACGATTCCCAATCCTGGTATGTGGCGCTTCAGTGGGATGACGCCTTCGCTAAGGGCAATTCCGCCGGCATTGCCCTCGGTCAGAACCCCAGTGCTGGAACAGGCATAGATGATCCTCTCTCTATTGAGCTCTTCTACAAGTACCAGGTAACTGACAACATCTCAATCACTCCAGGGCTCTTCTACATCACCAACAGTTCCAACCAGGTGAATGACAAAGATCTTTGGGGTGGAGTGATTCAAACCCAGTTCCGCTTCTGATCAAGAAGCAAATCCACCTTGGGCGTAGCAATAGTTACGTCCAAGGCTTGCATTGATCACAGGGGGCAGGCGTGAGCGTTCTTAGCCTGAGTGCATTGTCAACGCCAAATCCATTTACCACGTGACTCACCCACCCATCACCAGCCGCCAACGTTCCAGCCCCTGGGGCCTACCCCTTGGCTTTTGTGCCCTAGCCGCTACCACCCTTGCTGGTGCCATCGGGGTAGCGGGCATGGCCCAGAACCGCCCCCAGGAAGTAAATGTCTATTCCGGAAGGCACTACAACACTGATAAACAGCTCTATAGCGAGTTCACCAGACGCACCGGCATCAAGGTGAACCTGCTGGAGGGTAAAGATGACGAGCTGATCCAGCGCCTGAAGAGCGAGGGCAACAACAGCAAAGCCGACCTGCTGGTACTGGTGGATGCGGCCCGGATTTACCGAGCCCAGGAGGCCAATTTGTTTAGGTCGATTCGCTCCGCTGAACTCAACAAGGACGTGCCGGCCAACCTTCGGGACCCCAAAGGCCAATGGTTTGCCCTGACCCGCCGGGCCCGCCCCGTAATGGTCAACCCAGCAATCGTGAAGCCCGGCCTAATCCGCAGCTACGCCGACCTCAGCCGTCCGGAGCTCAAAGACAAGCTCTGCCTCCGCAACCGCGCCAGCGTCTACAACCAGTCGCTCACGGCCGATGAGCTGGTGCGGCGCGGCAAACCTGCCACCCAGCAATGGCTGCAGGGCATGCTCGCCAACACCAAAAGGCCCTTCTTTACCTCCGACACCCCAATGCTGCGGGCCGTGGGACAGGGACAGTGCGGCGCTGCTGTGGCCAATCAGTACTACCTAGCGCGCATGCTGCAAGACAAGAACAGCACTGAGCGCAACACCGCTTCGAAGCTGAAAGTTGTGTGGCCCAACCCCACCCACATCAATATTTCGGCCGGTGGCGTCACCCGCAGCTCCCGCAATCCCGAGGGTGCGCAACGCTTGCTGGAATTCCTGGTTTCTCCCCAATCCGGGGCGGGCTACGCCGCCGCCAACAACGAATACCCCCTCAAGGGCTGGGGCAACAACCCGACCCTGAAGGCATTCGGCACTTTTAAGGCCTCACCGGTGTCCATGGAGCAGCTGGGACGCCGCAACCGCGAAGCGGTGCAACTGATGACGCAGGCTGGCTGGGAGTAACGACTTGGCATCGCGTTGACGCCCTCCACGATCCAAGGCGCCCCTGCGCAGGGACAAGGCACCCCAGGGCAGGGACCGGGCCGCTCCAGCAGCCGGACCTGGCTCTTACTGGTTGTGATTTTGGCAAGTGGGCTCGCCCTATTGCCCCTGCTCGCCCTGTTGAAGGACGTGTTGATCAACAGGGGCGAAAGCAAGCTGGAGCTGGGATTTGACGGACTCAGACAGGTGCGGGGCACCTTGCTGCTGGTTGCAGGGGAAGGGCTCTTAGGTGCCGTAGTGGGAACTGCCATCGGCTGGCTCACCGCGGTTTGCCGCTTCCCAGGCCGCCGCTGGCTGCGCATCGCCCAACTGGTGCCAATGGCCTTCCCTGCATACCTTCTGGCTGCCAGCCTGATCGACTGGGGCAGCTACCGGGGCCTGCGCATCCATGGCCTGGGCTGGGCCATCTTGCTGCTCACCCTGGCTAACTACAGCTACGTATTTCTGCTGAGCACCGAGAGCTTCTCTGTTAGTGGCAGGCGGCTCCTGGAGGCCAGCCGCAGCCTCGGCGTGGGCCCCTGGAGAAGTTTTTTTCGCGTAGCCCTGCCAATTGCCCTGCCCTCGATCGGCGCCGGCATTGCCCTCAGCGCCATGGAGGTCGTGAACGATCTCGGCGCGGTGCGACTGCTCGGCGTGCCCAGCCTCTCTGCTGGCATCCTCGATCGCTGGCAGGTGGATGGCGATCCCCAGGGTGCGGCGCTGCTATCACTGGTCGCTCTGGCGATCGTGGCGGTTTTGATCGCCAGCGAACGTCAATTGCGCCAACGCAGTCGGCGCTGGAACCTGGAAGGCGGAACGGGCAGCGCCCACGTTTGGCATCTGGCGGGCTGGCGCGCCGCCCTAGCCCAGTTGTTCTGTGTGCTGCCACCCCTTATCGCTGTGGCCATTCCAGCCCTCTGGATTCAGCAGGGCTGGCAAGGGCTGCAGAGCGAATCGTTCGCAGAACTGGGCCAACTGGCAAGCCGCAGCCTCGGTCTTGCCCTTATAGCCACTGCGGTGACCTGCCTTGGTTCGCTGCTGCTGGCCATCTGCCGGCGCTGGAGCCCCCAGCCTCTGGTGCAACAGCTCAGCTTTATCGCTGGCTTGGGATACGCCATTCCCGGCAGTGTGCTGGCCCTGGGGCTGATCGCGCTGGGCGGCCCCCTCGGCTTCAGCCCACTGCTGCTGTTGCTCTGGGGCTACGGCGACCGCTTCATCGCTGTCTCAAAGCAGGGGCTTGATGCTGCGCTTGAGCGCATACCCCCCAGCATCGACGAAACGGCGACCAGCCTGGGCTGCGACTGGCTGGCGGTGTTGCGGCGGATTCACCTGCCCCTGCTGCGGGGGCCGCTGCTGGTGGGATCACTGCTGGTCTTTGTAGATGTGGTGAAAGAACTGCCAATCACCCTGGCCCTGCGGCCCTTCGATTTCGACACCCTGGCGGTGCGCGTATTCCAATACGCCAGTGATGAAAGGGTTGGTGCCGCAATGGCACCAGCCGTAATGATCATGGCGTTTGGCTTGCTAGCGGCATTTGCCCTAGTGCCAACCCTGGAACAGCGCGACTGAGCGCAACCGATCAGGCCCCCTCCAATCAGGCGGCAGCCAAAGGGGCGGAATCAACTAATTCCGGTGCCAGGCGCATGCCGACCTCGCCAATAGGAGCCTCGAGCAGCTGGGCCTGGCGAATCCGTGAAATCAGCCTCGTGGTGGTAACCCGGGTGGTGCCGATCAATTCACCGATCCGTTCATGGGTGAGACGAAACGGCAGATCGCACCAGCTACCGCAGCGACGACCGAGTCGGCGCACCAGCAGACCAAACAATGCATGTAGCCGCTGGTCAGCGCTGCCTAAGTGACGGATGCGCAGTAGCTGCAAGGTCCATTCATTGACGGCATCAAAGCCTTGGCCCTGCCGGAGCGTGGCGTCGCTACGGAAGCTCAAAGGCGTGAGCGCCTCAACGCAGACGCCCTCACTGCAGAGGCGGTCAGTGCATAGCTGATCCCCCGCCTGCAGGAAAGCCAGGGTCATCCCCTCGGTTTCCTCGCAGGGGCAATAAACGCGAGCCACACCATCCAGCACCTCAATGCAGCTGCCAGTAGGGAGCAGGGCGGGGTTTAACAGCACGGTTTGACCAACCGGCATGCGCACTGCGGCAAGGGGATCGGCTGGCAGAAAGCGAAAACTCATGGCCGCGGCAAGGCTTATTGCGAATGACTCGCAACCTAAACAAGAACGCCGCCTTTTGCAAGCGATTCTCAATAACAACAAGCAATTGCAAGTGCGCATGGCCCGAGCCTGGCCCAGGGCAATTGCGCTTTTTGTCTACTTTTTCAGCAATTGCAAACGGCTAACGCACGCAAACTCGGCCTTTGTAGCTATGGGCTACAACTTGCAGCCAAAATCATCCGCCGTAGTTCAGTCTGGGATTACTTTGCACCGACGCTGGGGATTTTCCCTTCATGTTGAACCGCAACCCCATGTGCAGCCGCATCGGCCTGCTGGTCGCTGCCGCGAGCCTGCTGGCGGCAGCTCCAGCCCTAGCCCAAACAGAAACCCTCTACAAACTCGATACCAAGTGCAGCATCAAAGGCGGTGAACCGCAGGCCTGCGTAGTGGAGGCTGTTAACGAAGGCAAAGCCACTCTCTACCGCCACATCATCGGCAAAAACGTCGAAACGATTCGGGTAACAGATAGCCCAGTGAGGATGAGTGTCTGGGTTGACAGCACCAAAACCTGGAAAAGCCTCGATAACGCAGCAGCTCGCTTCTCTACGAACACGATCTGCTTCAACGGGCGTGACCTGTGCGTGATCAACCCCAATTACCTCAACAGTGTTAGAGAGGATCGCCCTGACGCAACTGCAGGCCGCGACCTGATCAAGGTGCAATTCGGCGCTGATGGCCGCATAGATCTCACCTGCTACGACGACGGCTGTAAGGGGGTGGGCAAATGACCAGTGCTCAAGACAAGCCGTGGAGCGGCCTCGGACTGGCTCTGGCGGGAGTGTTGGCCCTACCGATCGGCAGTGCGTTTGCCTTTGACCGGCCCGTGATGAATAACGCCATGCCGGATAGCGGCACAGCCCAACTGCTTGCCCGCGGAGGTGGAGGTGGATCCCGTGGTGGTGGCGGCGGATCCCGTGGTGGTGGCGGCGGATCCCGAGGCGGATCCCTTGGCGGTGGCAGTGGCATGCGCGCCGGTGGCAACAGCGGCTTCGGCAATGCCGGAGCGGGCCTTAACCGCGGTTCAACCAAACCAGCAGGTGGCTGGAGCAACAACGCAAGGGTTGGTGCTGGCGCGGGTGGGGCCGGAGGACCTTCCTTGAACCGACCAGCGGCCGTTAACCGACCGGCGGCAGGCACACGTCAGCTACCAGGCGCTGGCCAGGGAGGTGACCGGATGGCCAACCGCGATGGCAATCGCAACCTCAACCGCGACGTAAACCGAAACACCAATCGAGATATAAACCGCGATGTAAACCGGAACGTAAACAGGAATGTAAACAGGAATGTAAACCGCAACTGGAACCGCACTGTCAATATCAATAATGTCAACGTTCGTCCCGGCTGGGCAAGGCCCGGATGGGGAGTAGCGCGGCCCTGGAACTACGGCTGGTACGGAGGCTGGTCCACCCCAACCTGGGGCTGGTGGGGTGCTCGGGCGGCGGCCTGGGGAGTGGCAACTCTTGCCACTGCAGCAATTATCAACGACGCCGTTGACAATGCTGTTAGCAGCAACGCCACTTACATTGTGGTGCCCAACACTAACTACCAGTTGCTATACGGAACGGTTCAACCATCCGGCAGCAATTCAGTTAGTTTTGTAATGCAGGCCAATGGCAGCAACTACCAACTGACTGCCAACTGCAACCAGGGCACAATCAACGGGCAAGAGCCCAGCAACGCCGAAGAAGCCGAACTCCTAAATGCCGCCTGCCAAGTGGCATACGGATCGGTTTAACCGGCTAACAACCCGTGGATCTGTCGCCCTAGCCGTGGCAGATCCAATTAAGCATGATGGCAAAAATGGCAGCCATCTTTCAACCATAAATGTGTTAGCCAAAAAGATGGCGCTAAATTTTGGCGAGCACGTCATGCACCAGACCAAAGCCATACCCATCTTGATAGGGCTCACCCTGACGGGTGGCCTCACAAGTGAGCTGCGCGCCCAGCAGTCTGCGCCTGCAGCTGGTGATCGACCTACCGAAGAGTCTCCCGCTGGCTCCACCAACCAGCCAGCGGCAGCGACCTCCCCTTGGGCGAGCACCATCGAGCTATATGGCTTTGCACCGATCAGCACTACCGGAACAACAACTGTCTCAAATGGGACAAGAAACTTCAGTGCCGACACCGATCTAAATCTTGGTGATGTTCTATCAAAGCTGAAGTGGGCCACCTCACTACGCGGCAGCATCGAAAAGGATCGCCTTGGTCTTTTGGTCGATCTGGATTACGTCAAACTTGGGCAATACGGATCAACGACCGGCCAGCGTGGAATCTTCACGGGGAGTGCTGAAGTCACCGCTACTCAGGGTATTTACGACCTTGCCCTGCGCTATCGCTTTGGGGATCGAGAAGCTGCAGTGGGCAAGCCGGGGCAATTCAGCCTGATCCCCTACGCCGGCATACGGATAATCGATGCCCAGTTGGATGTGGCAGCCCAGATTCAAGGCAGTGGAGGTCGGGTCAGTTTCCAACGACAAGGCAACTTTGGACGCACCTGGGTTCAACCCCTACTGGGCACACAAGCTACGGTGTTTCTCTCTCCCCGCTTAAGGGCCTTTGCCCGCGCCGACATCGGTGGCTTTGGGCTAAGTGGATCAGAAGATCTTTCCGGAAATGCCCAAGTTGGCCTTGGCTATGCAGTGGGCAACAATACAGATCTAAATATTTCTTGGCGATATGCCGGGATCAACTACAATACTGGCGACACTCCCGATAGTGGCTACAGCAGCTATCGAAACGGCTTTGAAATTGGTCTAAAATTCTTCTTCTAATTCAATGAAACGCCGCACCACAGTTCTCTCAGACTTCAAGGACTTCGTCAACAAAGGCAATGTTGTCGATCTCGCTGTTGCCGTAGTTATCGGCGGAGCTTTTGGCAAAGTAGTAGATGCGGTCGTCAGCCTTGTGATGACCTCACTACTTGCTCCTGCCCTTAAAGCTGCCAATGTGTCCGCTATTAGCGCCTGGCCAGCGGGAGCGGTGATCGTGGCGCTGATCAATTTCATCGTGATCGCCTTCGTGGTGTTCCTGATCGTGCGCGGCATTGAAGCCATGAAGCGTGGCGAACGAACGATCTCCGCTCCCACTTCCGATCCCCAGGCTCAACTTGCTGCTGCCGCTAACCGCCTGGCGGAAGCTTTAGAGCGTCGCCAGCTCTGAGGGCCTCACTACACAGCGAAAACCCATATGGCCCGTGGAGGTATCAAGCCCCTGGGCCATTCGAGCTGCTGGTCGGTAACGACGGCAATAGCTAGGTGCACATAAATAAGAACCGCCCTTAACCACTTTGCGTGGTTGCTCGCCGTGCTGGGAGTGGCGATCGATGCTCGCTTCACGCGCTTTGGCTTGGGCGGCATCGGCACAACAGCCTCCCGTGCTCTGCTGGTGCTGGCCGTACCAGCTATCGGTCCACTCCCACACATTGCCGATCATGTCGATAAGCCCATAGCCGTTGGCAGGAAAAGCACCTACAGGGGAGGTGCGCTCGTAGCCATCTAAACGGTTGTTGTGGTGGGGGAAATCACCCTGAAAGGTATTAGCTAGGGGCACCCCACCGGGATACAGCTCTTCACCCCAGGCAAACTCGGCATTGCCCAGGCCACCCCAAGCGGCCCGCTCCCATTCCACCTCCGTAGGCAACTGTTTGCCGCACCAGCTGGCGTAGGCCAAAACGTCGTCCCAGGCGACATGGACCACCGGATGCTGCTCGCGGCGCTTAATCGAGCTTCCCGGCCCCTCCGGATGGCGCCAGCTTGCTCCGGCGAGATATTGCCACCAGCGGTAGTGACTTCCAGGCCCCAGCGGCCCCGGGGGCGGCACAAAAACTATTGATGCCGGAGCCAATCGTTCCTGACTGGCGCCGGGATAGTGAGCGGGATTTGCAGGCTGCTCCGCCAGCGTGCAGTGGCCGGTGGCTTTCACAAAGCTCCGAAACTGAGCATTTGTGACAGGAGTGCGATCGATCCAGAAGCCCTCTACTTCTACGTCATGGGCCGGAGCCTCCTCTGGGTAGTGGTGGTCTGACCCCATCCGGAAACCGCCCGCCGGTATCCACACCATTCCGGGGAATGGGGGACGACCGGGGGATCGGGCGGTGCCGGCTGACATGGCGGCAGGATCAGGGTCCGCCGACAGTATTCACCATCTTCTCCATCACCTGCTGCAGCGAGAAGCTGGCAGCCTTTTGGCGGGGTGGGAATTCAGCGAAGGTGGCGAGGAACTGGGCCACATAGGTCTGGGCTGGTACCAGAAGGAAAATATGATCAAACATCCAGTCCCAATAGGTGTTTGAAGTCACATCAGCGCGCTCATAGGGGTCGGTGAGCAGGTTGAAGATCTTGGGTACCCGCAGAGCCGTAAACGGTTCGGCCCAGATCTGGCAGGTGCCCTGGGAGCGCTGCTCCATGAACACAAACTTCCAGTTGTCGTAACGCAGGCCTGTGAGGTCGCCGTCGTCGGAGAAGTAGAAGAACTCAACCCGGGGACTCTTCTCAGCCTGGCCAGTCCAGTAGTCGAGCATGTTGTAACCATCAAGATGCACCTTGAAGGTCTTATTACCCACCTGATAGCCCGCCTTAAGCTTCTCCTTGATATCAGGCTCACCAGCCGCCGCAAGGATGGTGGGCAGCCAGTCGAGGTGGCTACAAATACCGGAGAAGATGGTGCCTTGAGCGATATGCCCCGGCCAGCGAACTAGGGCCGGGACCCGATAAGCCCCTTCCCAATTGGTGTTCTTCTCGCTGCGGAAGGGTGTCATGCCGGCATCGGGCCAGCTGTTCATGTGGGGACCGTTGTCGGTGCCGTACATCACGATTGTGTCGTCGGTGACACCCAACTCGTCGAGCAGGTTGAGCATTTCACCAATGCACTCATCGTGATAGATCATCACATCGTGATACTCCGACTGCCAGCGACCGCTGCGGCCCACATCCTGGGGACGCGCATAGGTGCGGAAATGCATGTGGGTGGTGTTGAACCAGACAAAGAAAGGCTCGCCAGAGGCAACGGCATCGCGAATGAAACGCTTTGCCTCAACCATGAATTCATCATCGGCCGTCTCCATCCGCTTACGGGTTAGGGGGCCGGTGTTTTCAATCCGTTGGGTGCCATCACCATTAGCCCAGCAATGCAAAACACCGCGGGGGCCGAAGCGCTCCTTGAAGTTCGGGAAATCTTCAGGCTTGGGATAGTCGCGCAGCTCCGGCTCCTCCTCGGCATTGAGGTGATAGAGGTTGCCGAAAAACTCATCAAAACCGTGCATGGTCGGCAGATGCTCATCGCGATCGCCGAAGTGGTTTTTGCCAAACTGGCCGGTGCGATAGCCCTGGGGCTTGAGCAGTTCAGCAATGGTGGGATCTTCCGCTTTAAAGCCAGCTTCGGCGCCAGGAAGCCCCACCTTGCTGAGACCGGTGCGGAAGACGCTCTGACCGGAGATGAAGGCTGCACGGCCAGCGGTGCAGCTCTGTTCAGCGTAGTAGTGAATGAAGCGACCACCCTCTTTGGCTACGCGGTCAATGTTGGGGGTCTGATAGCCCATCAAGCCATCGCTGTAGCAACTCAGATTGCTTTGGCCGATGTCGTCACCCCAGAGGATGAGAACGTTGGGTTTTCCGTTTGGCATGGGAAGCAAGAAGACGAATACGCCTGCTTAAAGGATGGAATGGCTGTAGAACATCGCTGGAAACGTATGCACTTCTTCACACCAAGATATTCAGGCAAGAATTTATTTGCGCAAATGCAAATATTGGCGCAAATGCAAAGAATCAATGCTAGCAGCGAATCTGCCAGATCAATGGCTATCCAACATATTTCAGGCCTGAAGACTCCGCTGCCATCTCAGAAATGGAATCGATAGCAACACAGTTATCAATAGATACACCAGGATCCCAAGTTTGACGGCGGGCACTTCCGGGGCATAAGTGCTGGCCAGTAATAGCGCCAGGCCCGGGTTACGCATCGATGTGGCTAACGCCAGGGTGATCCCCAGGCAGGGATCCCGATTCGTTAGGCCATAGCCCAAAGCCAGGCTGATCAACACCAAAGCCGCCATTACCGGCAGGGCAATCAGATTGGCGCCCACATAGGTAACCAAAAGCGGCGCCGTTTTCCACAACACCACTAACACGAGCAGCAACACCAGCCCATTAGCGAGGCGATCGAGGGGGGTCTCCAGTCGGCTTGCCCACCTAGGCACGAAGCGCCTGAATAACAAGCCCAACAACAGCGGCAGCAGCTGGACTAGGGCCACCTGCTTGGCTACGTGGTGAGACTGAACCTGCCAACCCTCAACTCCAAAGATGCGGGTGAAGCCGCTCGCCAGCAGGGGAATGGTGATGATCGCCGCCAGGGCTGCGGCCACCTGGAGCAGGGCTGCCAGGATGCGATCCCCTCCCTGCTTGCCTGCCTTGCGCAGCAGCAGAGGAGCACTAGGGCAAACAGCCATCAGGGCGATAGAAAATCGCGCCGGCTGGGAGATAGCCATGGTAGGTGGCCACAACAGCAGCAAAGCCGCTGCCACCGGCACGAGCAGGCAGGTGCCGACTAGGCCCCGCAGCAGCAGACCCCGGTGCTGCTGCCAGCGAGTTAAGCCATCGAGGGGCAAGCCCAGCCCCAGGGCAAACATGATCGCGAACAGGGTTGCAGAAACCAGCAGGGGCGGAGATTGAGACATCGGAGCAAGGCGCGGAACAGCAGATCAAAAGGAGCCAATTAGCTGTTGTTAGCCGCCGGCGCGGGCAGCAATCAGCACCAATGCCAGCACCCCGATCAAAGTGAGCATCACAGCTGTAGCGGCAGCTATTTGGGGCTTGTCTCTGTAGACGTAGTCGTCTTGATGCAGGCGGCGCAGCTCTCGGCGGTATTGGACCGTGGCACCCGCCATGGCGAGAATCCCAGTGATGGTGAAGGCCGCAGCCACCAGCTGCACCCCCCACTCCACCTGGGCACCTTGGCCACCGGCGGCACGATCAATTGCTCCGACAATCTTGTCTAAGCCGAAGCCAAAGCTGATCAGGGAGAGACAGGTGCGGATCCAGGCCATGAGGGTGCGTTCAGCCGCATCCCGGTTGCGTTGCTTGGCCAGTTCGTTGGTGAGATTCATGGGCGCCCCTCCGGGCTCAGGGATCGATGGGATGCTTCGGCCTCCAAATCACGGGCTAAAAACACATTGAGCAAGGTGCGAATCACCGCGACAACGCCCAATTGCACCAGATGGGCACCGGTAGGGGCAGTGGAGGTGGCGACGATGTCTGCCCCGAGCTGAAACTCCAGAGCCATCGCCAACCAGCTGCCGAAGGTGAGCCTCACCGCCTGAAAGGAACTGGGGCCGCGCCGCCGGGCACGCCAGCCCTGCCAGGCTTGGCGCAGGGTGATCAACAAACCGAGCAGCACCGTGCCCAGGGAGAGGGCCTCAAGCACGCTGCGCAGGGCCATGGCCAGGGTGGCCAGTCCCTGATCAAAAACAAGCAAAAAGCTTGGCTCGGAGCTAGGCATCGAAGTCAGCTGGCAAGCATGGGTGCATTCACTTTCCCAAAGCTAAGTAGCACTGCAGATGCCGTCAGCTGCGCTGACGCTTTTGCAAAAGGCTGCGTTTAGGAGTTGCCTTGAGATGTATTCGGGAACTACTCAGCCGCCGCACAGCTGGGGCAGAGGGCCCGAACGTTGAGCACGCACTCAAGCAAGCGGAAGCCATAGCCACCCGCGGCCCGCTCGCCAGCCTGGAGCACCGCAGAATTTTCAAATTCTTCAGTGCGGCCACAACGCACACACACCAGATGGTGATGGTCGCGGTGGGCATCACTGGCCAGCTCAAAGCGGCGACCACCCTCGGGCAGCTCCAGCTCCTGCAGCAGCCCCATGGAGCTCAAAAGCCGCAGGGTGCGATACACGGTGGCGAGCGACACCCGCTCCTCGCTGCGCAGCAGGCGCTGGTGCACCTCTTCAGCACCCAGGTGGCTGCCTTCCCCAATGCGCTCAAACAGGGCCAGCACCCGCTGGCGCTGGGGCGTCAGCCTCTGGCCGCGATCGTGCAGGCTTGAGCGCAGGCCATCACCACCGGCGGGAAGGGTTGCAGGGGGGGGCTGGGCTCCAGGGCTGAGTCGGGCGGTCACAGCGTGATCCCAGGCTTCTCAACAATAGATGCAGTTGCGAAGAGGTGCCATGAGCAAACCCCGGGCCGTCTTCCTCGATGCCCTCAGCCTGGGCCCGGTAGACCTGGCCCCCCTGGAGCGTCTGGTGGCTGCCCTTGCGGCTGAGCTCCGGAGCCATATCTAGGAATGACAGGTCGCAACGGTTCGACAACACTGCAGGGAATCGGCACCCCTGCCATGACCCACTCCCATCCATGCCTGCTCGGTTACGCAATCGCAGCGGTGCTGGCCATCGGCGGCCCAGCCGCTGCCCTGGCAGCACCCGCCAACCCCACCCGGGCCTCCCTTCAAGGAGTCACCTTCACTGTGAGCAGCAAGGGGGAGGGCTCGGTGCGGCAACTGACCATCGCCACCAGCGGCACCCCCAGGCCATTGCCCCGATTCGGCAGGAGATTCTCGGCAGCGTCAGCGGTGTGGAGGTGGCCGACCTCGACGCAAACGGACTGCCCGAGGTGTATGTGTTCATCACCAGTGCCGGCAGTGGCAGCTACGGCTCGATGGAGGGTTGGGCCCTGAACAAGGGGCGCCGCTCACTCTCCACGATTCACATGCCGGAGCTCACCGGGCAGGCGGCCCAGGGCTACCAGGGCCACGATGAATTCGCGGTGGTGGAGCTCACCCTGGCCCGCCGATTCCCGATTTACCGCCCTGGCGATAACAATGCCAAGCCCACTGGGGGCACCCGGCAGATCAGCTACAAGCTCGTGCCGGGAGAGGCGAGCTGGCAGCTAAAGCCAGTGCGGGTCGACACCTACTGAGATGTCAGGTCGTGGGTGGAAGCGGCCGGCAGGTGGGGTGTGCGCCACCCTGCTCGGCGTGGCACTCCTGCAGCCCCTGGGGGCCAAGGCCCGCAGTGACGCACTGCAGGAGGCCATCGCCGGGTTTGAGCAGCGGGGGTTCGTGATCCGCCGGGAGCATCCCCGCTGCGCGGAGCCCCAGCTCTTTGGGTTGTACGTGCGCGGCCGGCGCGAGGTGGTGGTCTGCCCCAGGGGTAACCAGCTGGGAACCCTGCTGCACGAGAGCTGGCACGCGGTGCAGTCGCTTTGCCTGCGTGAGAAACCCCTGCTGGGTCTCGATGCGCTGCTGCCGCGGCTAAGACGCCGCGATCGCCTGGAGCTGCAGGTGCTCTACCGGCCGGAGAGATGGCAAAGGGAGGCGGAGGCCCGGGTGATGGCCCGCGAACCCCTGGATCGGTACCTGCAGACCCTGGATCGCTCCTGCACGGCCGCAGTGCCCGAGGCGCCGAAGGCAAACTGAACCCATCTCCCCAGGTCGCGAGCTGCCATGCCCACCCAAGCCGCCGTGCAGGCCTATTACGGCCAGGAGCTCACCGGCACGGCCGACCTAAAGACCAGCGCCTGCTGCGATGTCGACGCGGTGCCGGCTTGGCTGCGGCCGCTGCTGGCCCGGATCCACCCCGATGTGCTGGCGCGCTACTACGGCTGCGGCCTGGTGTGCCCGCCCCTGCTGGAGGGCTGCCGCATCCTCGATCTGGGCTGCGGCACGGGCCGGGACGTCTACGCCCTGGCCCAGCTGGTGGGGCCCAGCGGCTCGGTGGTGGGAGTCGACATGACGGCGGAGCAGCTAGCGGTGGCCCGCGAGCACCTGGCCTTCCATGCCGAGCAGTTCGGCTACGCCAACGTGTCGTTTCTGGAGGGCACGATCGAAGCCCTCGAGGCGCTGCACCTGGAGCCCGGCAGTTTCGATGTGGTGGTGAGCAACTGCGTTCTCAACCTCTCCACCGACAAGGCGGCGGTGCTGCAGGGGGTGAAACGACTGCTCAAGCCAGGCGGAGAGATGTATTTCTCCGATGTGTACGTCGATCGGCGCCTACCTGAAGCGGTTCGGCGCGATCCGGTGCTCTACGGCGAATGCCTGGGCGGAGCGCTCTACTGGAACGACTTCCTGCGCCTCGCCAAGGGCGCCGGCTTCCCCGACCCGCGGCTGGTGAGCGACCGCGAGTTCCGGATCACCGAGCCTGCCCTGGCGCCGCTGGTGGGCGAGGCCCACTTCTATGCCGCCACCTACCGCCTGTTCCACATCGCCGAGCTGGAAGATGCCTGCGAAGACCACGGCCAGGCCGTGATCTACCGCGGCACGATCCCCCACCACCCCCACCGCTTCGACCTCGATGGCCACCACGCCATCGAAACCGGGCGGGTGTTTCCGGTGTGCGGCAACACCTTCCGCATGCTGCAGAACACGCGGTTTGCCCCCCATTTCTCCTTCATCGGCGACTTCAGCCGCCACTACGGCCTCTTCCCAGGCTGCGGCAGCAGCCTGCCCTTCACGGGCAGCGGCTCCGGTGAAGCGGCTAGCAACGGCAGCTGTTGCTAATGAAAGACGCCCTGCTGGCACCGCTGTTTTCGGGACCGGCCCTCACCCCTGTGCTCGACAGCCACGACTTCGACCAGTGGCGGCTGGTGATTGAAGGCACCCTCGGGGACCATCGCAGCACCCTCCGCTCCCCGTCCAGCAGCTTCCGTACCCGCGTGGCCATCGGCCAGGCGGGCCCCCTGCAAGTGGTGCACCTGCAGGGGCAGGGACAGATGGAGCTGCAACGCATCCAGGAAGCCGACAAGGCGGTGCTGTGGTTGCCTCTCCAGGGCTGGAGCCAGGAACGGATCAACGGCCGCTGGGAGACCGCTGAGCCCGGCGAAGCCCTGCTGATGCGGCCGGGCGATGGGCTGGAAGGCATCACGAGCCTGCGGATGGAGGGGCTCTCGATCGTGCTGCCTCCCGATCAGCTCGAATTCAACTCACCAGCCCGGATCGGGGCCGGACGTCACAACCGGGCCCTGGTGAAGGCCGCCCTGGGCTTTGCCGAGGCCGTTGCCATGGGCCGCGCCGGGGCCGAGCATGCCGCACTGGAGCTGCTGGATGTTCTCCAGAGCTGGGAACTCCAAACCTCCCTCCTGCAGGGCCAGCCCCGGGAGCGCATCACCGCAGTGCGGCGGCGGGCCTATGTGGAGCAAACCCGCCAGTGGATGGACCTCCACCTGCACGAGGCCATCGACATCCGCCGAATCGCCACTGCGATGGGCGTGTCGACCCGAACGCTGCAATACGCCTTCCTGGATGATCGGGGCCATTCGCCCATGGCGGAACTGAAGCGACTGCGCCTGCGGCGCCTGCGCCAGCTGTTGCTCGATCCCGAGCAGCGCCAGCACTCCACCGCCGAGCTGATGGTGCGCGCCGGCTTGCTGGCCTGCGGAGCCACCGCCGCCGATTACCGCCGTTACTGCGGGGAATCGCCGCGCGAAACCCGCCAGCCATCCCAAAACAGATGATCCACGGGGCTGGGCTGGAGCGGCCGGCACACGTTGAACTGCTGCCGCACCTCCCCCAGAGGAAGAGGAGCCAGGGCGAAATGGTCCACCAGGGAGAAATCGGCGCTGCAGGCACTGCCACGCTTTAGTTCTGAAGCCAGCAGATAGACAGGGGCCGCAACTGTCCATAAAGGCACCCACCTCAATGCTTCGAATCTGATCGGCCTTACCATGCGGGCCCACTGCTGCTGGATGGCGACGACCGCACTGCCATGACGTCCCCCCCGGCTGCCACGGCCTTTCACCCCGTTGTTGAGAGCTCCGAGTTCGAGCACTGGCGCTCCAGCCTGCAGGCAGTGATGGGGGAGTGCCGTGTCAACTGTGCTGGGCTCGACAGGCAAGTGTTTCAAGCCAGCATTCAGATGGCTTCTGCCGGGCCGCTCACACTGGTGGAACTGCGTGGCGAAGGGGCGGAGCTGGATCTGTGGCGGCAGCAGAGCTCAGAGATGGCGGTGCTCTGGATTCCCGAGCGCGGTTGGACGTGCGATCGGCAGGGCGATCGGGGCGACGACATGATCACCAGTACTGGTCAGGGCCTTTGGATTGCTCCGGGGGCCGACCTGCAAGGCCGCATCTCGGCCACCTCTGTGGGAGTGTCGATTCTGGTGCCGCGCCAGATGCTCGCGGGCTTCGGCGACGGGTTGAGCGGCACCGCCGTGCTCGATCCCTTCCGCCGCGATCGGCAGCCGGCCACGATGGCGTTGTTGCGCCAGGCCCGCGAGCTGATTGCGGTGGCGCGTTGGCACTCCCAATGGCTTGATCACAGCGCAGGTCTGTTCTGGCAGGCCCTGCTCAGCCATGGGCAGTCCCTCGGATGCAGACCGCACATCGACCTTGCGCCCGACGTTCTTACCGATCGTTTTCTCGAACTGGTGCAGCACAAGTTGCAGCGCAACCCTCAGACCCCCTTCGCACTGGGGGCTCTGGCTCTGGAGCTGCATTGCTCGGCGCGAACGCTGCAGAACCACCTGCGCAGCGAGCTTGATGCCACGCCCCGTGAGGTGTGGGCAGCCGTGGCGGGCCAGGTCTCCCCGAACGGCCCTGTTACGGGCGTAGCTGCTCCAGCAGAAGCTGGGTGAACGCCACGCAAAGCGGTGCATGAAGAGGCTGTAGCCCGTTCCGGGGTGGTTCATGGGAGGGCGTGGATTCACGAGCCGGTGGGCAGCTGGGTGATGCGCGGGCACCAGTCACGCGCCACGGCCAGGGCCACGGGGTCGTTGAGCACGGGCTGCCAGCCGCGCTGGTAGTTGCCGGGCAGGCGCACATCGCCGATGCGATCAAACGTTTGGTCGCGGCAGTCGAGTTGGTAGTTGAAGTAATGGCGCAGCGACCCGGCGGGGGTGCCACCGGTGAGGCTCGGGCCGACGTAGCCCTCGCGCCAGCAGCGGTTGCCATCGCACCGGATTGTGCCGGGGTTGCCGGCATTGAGCTGGGCTGGCACCGCTGGCCACTCGATCACGCTGTGGCCGGTGAAGCCGAGGTAGCGCCCCCAGCTGCCGCGCAGATTGAGCTGCCGCAGGGTTGCGGTGTCGTAGCTGTAGGGGCTCGGAACCGGCACCACCACCACATCGGCCAACGCGGCTGCCGGCCAGCCGAAGACGGCCAGCACCAGGGCGAGCGGTGTGAACGGGCGTTTACTGGAAGAGTGCATTGAGGAGGTTGCCGATGGCGCTGCCAACGGCGGCATTGCGGTTGGAAGACTCCTGAGTGGCGACGAGTTTGTAGTCGCCGAAGCGGAAAATGCCGGTGTTGCCGTGGTCGATGAAAGTCACTGGCCAGATGCCGCCGAAGCCATCACGAATTTGGTATTGACTGCCGTTCTGTCGAAAGACGTAGTTACTGCCATTCTGCAGTTGCACCTCGTAGAGGTTCTGGTCGCCCTTGCGCACCTGCTTGAGCCTGCATGTGCCGTCGAAAATGCGCTGGCCGCTGCGGCTCAGGCTGCAGAGCCCAGTGCCACTGATCTTTTGCGGCTGTAAGGGCTGCCCATTGGCACTGTTGCTGCCGAAGAGTTGCTGGGTCAGTCCGGGTGCCACCTTTGTTGCGCTCCAGCCATCATTCCAACAAGTTCGCCTGGGCACGCTGCAGGCCTGGCCGGTGCTCAGGCGGAAATCGCGACTGTTGGTTTGGTTGAGGTTGGCAGTGAGGTTGTTAGCAGCTCCCTGGCCATACACATCAGCAGTGATGCCAATTGAGGGGCCGTAGCTGTCGTAGCAAGTGCGGCCAACTGAATCACACACCACGCCCTGGCGTGGGTAGCTGAGACCAGCGGGTTGGGCCAGAGCTGCGCTGTTGATAACAAGCGGCAGTGTCGCACTCAATAGGAGAACGAATTGTTTCAAGTTGACAGGCCAGAAAATCTCAATTAAGGCTAAATGTGGATTTAGGGCGTGGCCTGTCTCGGGATAGGTCTTTCGCTGAGACTGCCGGCTGGTTCGTCAGAATTCCTTCAACTCATGGGCTCTGAGATGACGTCTTCAAGCCAAGCAAGGCGCCTGCTGGTTGCGGCAGCAGCCTGCCTCACCGCGGTGGTGGTCATGCCGCTCCAGGCTAGGGCGGAGCCACCGCAGGCTCTGGCGATTCTGCTTAAGCAGCTGCAGGCCAAGCCAATGGGCCTGTACGACGGCGTTCGCTTTTTCCGCGTGGCCCAGCCTGGCGGCGGCTCGCTCACGCTCACGGTGAGCTGTGAACGTGAGCAATGGCGCGTGCAGAACAGCGACAGTGCCCAAGGCCGCCCGAGCTTTTACGACGCGCCGTTCCTCTCCGCCAAGGGCGTGGCCCAGACATGGCTGTGCAAGGCGCCAGCTCGCATACTCGAGTGAGAGGCCTGAGTCGTTAAGCCCTGAGATTGAGCTGGGTTTCCCTGGCTCAGTTGGCGGAAGGGAGCCAACTGGAGGAGTCGTCTGCCACGCGCTGTTGGATATGAAGATCCATCAGCTGGTCATGGTTTCATCTTGAGCCAGGGGCAACGCTTCACGCTCCATCCTCGCCACGATCTGCGTGAGTAAGGCACGTTCGGCGGCCCACTGAGCACCGGTTCGGGTGATCAGCAGCACGCTTAGTTCGACAGCCAGAGGGGTGATCCGCTTGACACCACGGATCAGCGGTGGTTCCAGCAGAAGATCCTTCCATTCCGGCTTGGCGGCAAACAGCACACATTCTTCTGCGAGCACGCTCAGCACGCGCTCAAGCTGAGGACTTCTCGGTGGGAGGGGAACCACGAGCTCCACACCAGAGCGAATCCGGGTGTGATTGACCACCTGTTCACAGCGGCTGTTGGGGATCACTACCACACGCTGATCCAAGGCACGCAGCTCGGTGGTGAGGATGCCAACGTCTTCGACGGTTCCCTCGAGGGCATCCACCTGTACCCAGTCACCAACGGCGTAGTGGTCTTCAATGAGCACAACAACTCCTGCTGCAAAATCCCGCAGCAGTCCCTGAAACACCAGGGCTAGGGCACCGAGGACTGCACCGCCGGCCAGCCACGACGCCACCGGCGTGGCGGCGAGTCCGGGGATTCCGCTGATCACCAGCGCCAGTAGCACCACCACACCTGACAGGCTGAGCAGACGCTGTCCGGCCTGCAGCAGGTTGAGAGAACGCTGCTCACGCCGCGCCTGCAGTTCAGCTGGCACATTGGGGCTGCTGCGCCATTGCCGTAGCAACAGACGGAGCAGCAGGCGCAGCGCCAGCACCACGGCGCCTACGGCGGCTGCCTTGGTGAGGATGTCGAGCGGTTGCAGCAGCAGCCCAAGCGCCAGCGGGATGCGGCCCGGAATCGCCGCCACGGCAAAACCCACCATGGCCAGCCCTTGCAGCAGCACCAGCACAAAGCTGATCCGGCTCGCCAAAAGCAGCCAAGGTGTGGACTGCTGAGCACGTGGGGCACGTTGCGGTTGTGGCGTCCACCGTTCGCTCAACTGTCGGCGTAACCGGTTCCACAGCTGCAGGGTGAGCGCCGTGGTGAGGAGCAGGAACAGCTCAACGGCCACAGTCACGCGGATCCGCAGACCAAGCTGATCGGGCTGCATCGTGCGCCTGGCATGACGAAGCCGCCGTTGCAGCACTGATTGCCACTGATTGGCCAGCTGCTGGGGCGTGAAGCCATGCAGCTGCCCATCCGCTGCAGTCACCGTGAGCAGCGGCAACGGAACGGCGCGCCCAGGCAGGCGGGCTTGCAGCAACACGCTGCCCGCAGGACCAGCGACGCGCTCCACCACCAACTGGTCCGCGGAACCGTGCACGGCCCAGGGATCGCCACTGCAGAGCTGCTGCTCTCGTGGGCCGCCCAGCACTAGGCGTTCCAGGATGGTTTCCGAGAGCTGTTCGGCTTGCGTGCAAAGGCTCTGGTTGGCATAGAGCAAGCTCAGGTTGCCTTCAATCACCTCGGCGCGGCGCTGGGCACTCACCACCGATCCGCTGCCCGGCAGTTCTGGTGAAGCCACCACTAGGGCAGGAACGCCGAGGATGCGCACCGGCGCCACTTCAAAGCTACCCGTGTGTTGCGAACTCACATCAGTGGGTCTGGCTTGAGCTGGAGTAACCGGTTCAGCCCGTAAGGGCTGGATCAGCACCAGCACCGCCAAACAGGTGGCCAGGGCACAGAGCCATCGCTGCAGACTTCTCAGGCGCTTGATCACCACCAGAGGGGTTTGCATCAGTTGAGTAACATGCTGTTTCAGCTCTTGTTAGAGCAAGCCCTTGCTTCTGGAGCCATCATCAGATTCACCAAGGCCGGGCCCTGCGGGCCAACATTGCCGGACAGTTGAGCAATGGCCGACAGGGTTGCGACATCGTAGCGAGTTTCATAGCTCCTGGCCATGCATGTGCAGTACTTGGCCAGGTTCTTGACGTCAACTGTCTTGCTTTGGAGGCAGCCTTTGATAAATCCATCGCTGAATTGTTTGGTTGGCTGCGCATTCGCAGGATTGCTTTGTGCGTGGCCTGGAGTAAACGCCACGAGGCTTGTGATTGCAGAGCCTAAAAGTGTAGCGACTAGGAGAAAGGCGTGATTCATATTGGCGATGTCAAGGAATGAGGGGTGAGCTGGATCAGCAGCAGTAAATCAGCGGTTTACTTTGCTGATGGCCCCCATCCCTAGAGGGGCGCTGCCTACAAGTGATTTGAGCTGTTCCATGGCACGTTGGGAAATAAGTTCTTGTTCGGCTAGGCGATTTTCAAGCTGTTCAATTCTGCTCATGAATGTTGCGATCAGCTCTGTCGTTGCCTTGCTGCTGGGTGTGCTCGTTTCAGAGTGTTGAGCCTTGAGCAGCTTGTCGAGCTGAGTTTTGAGGATGCCGATTTGGTTGTCGCGGGATTTGACTTCTGCTTGAATCTTTTGAATGGTTCCTTGAACATTGGAAAGTTCTTTGGAAGCCTCGGCTGTTGGTTTGCTAGAGGGCTTGGCGATGCGACCTAGGGGGAAGGAGAAGCCGAGGCGACCAGCCACAGACGGTGTTGACCCGTACTGATAGTTGACGGAGGGTGCGTAAGCAAGCGCGCCGTTGAGGTGCAGGCGGTCGGCGATGCGAACTGCACAACCGGCAGAAATCGCATACTCGGATCCATAGCCACCCGTGCCCACGCCGCAGCGCATGGGCTCGTCTTCCATGAGAGAAACCTGCGGAACGGCTGACATGGCGGAGGCGATGGCACCAACCGATTCGACGGCTTGGCCAAGGCCGCTAACTGCCGATTCCAGCTTGGGAATGGTGGTGTTGACCGCTTGATCGACCTGTTGCAACGAGACGGATGAGCGTTGCAGGGTGCCGTCATTGTTGGCTGCCACCAAGTCAGTGCCCGAGCCGGAGAGGCCTGGCATGGTGACATCATCTTGCTGTGTGCCGATCACAACCTGATTGTTGCGGGTGGTGATGGCACCGGCACCGATGGCGGTGGCCCGTACTCCTGTTGCCGTGGCTCCGGCACCAAGAGCAGTCACATCCGTCCCGCTGGCGAGCGAACCAGTGCCGAGCGCGAGGGAATTGGTATTGAAGCCTTCAGCACGTGCACCGAAACCAATGGCGGTGACGTTTCGGCCATTGGCCACAGCGCCCGTGCCGAAGGCAAAGGCATTGAAGCCATTGGCCAGGGCATTGGAGCCAATGGCGATACCATCTTCGGCTGTGGAGTTAGCAGCGAAACCAACGGCGAGGGAGCCTTCGCCCTGGGATTTGGCGAGGACGCCAATGGCGGTAGACCCATTTCCAGAGGCATTGGTTTCGGCTCCGAGGGCTGTAGAGCCGAGTGCTGCATCTGCTCTGCTGTTCGCTCCAATGGCAGTGTCAAAGGCACCTTTGGCCTCAGCATTGGGGCCATAGCAGGATGAATTGGCGCCTACTAGGGTGCAAAAGGTGGTGCCGTTGGGGATGGCGGCTAAAGCGACTTTGCCGTTGGCATCGGTTGAGAGGAAGGTTGTACCACTGCCCGGATTTGTATTTTTGTAGTTGTTGAAAACAACATCTCCACCTACCGTGAGGTTGCCACCGATGGCCTGACTGCCACTGATCAGCAAATCACTGCCGATGGTTGTGGCGCCTGTATAGCGATTGAGAGTGCCATCTGCAGTGGCAAATAAGAATTGGTTGCCAATGCCTGCAACACTTGGCGCTGTGACGGTCTCTAGAGATGTGCCGATTACAACCTGATTGTTGCGGGTGGTGATGGCACCGGCGCCTAGTGCTGTTGAATTTAAGAAAGTCGATAAAGAGTTGCGTCCAATAGCTGTGGCATTTCTATTTCTTGCATTAGCCCCCTCGCCAATCGCTATGCTTCCTTGGCCGCCTGTGGCGAGAGAGAATTCCCCCAGGGCTATTGAAGCCTTGCCGTCAGCTACAGCCAACGTTCCCATGGCTAGGCTCCCATTTTCTGCCTTTGAAAGAAAGCCAATTGCAGTTGACCCTAAGCCTTCACTACTGGAATTCTTACCTATGGCTATCGCTGATTCGCCACTCAAGGCAATTGCATCAGTTCCTATTGCAATGCCTGACTCATTCCCCTTTCGAACGAGGGCCCCGAATCCCAATGCGATGGAACTAGGGGAGTTGCCAAGGACAGTCGCAGCGGGACCGATAGCAACCGAGTTTTGGGAACCCGAAATTGTAGCAGAACGTCCAATCGCGATCGAATTATCGGCGTTTTCTTTGAGAGCTTTCTGTTCAGTAACACTGGCGAATGTGCCTATGGCGATGGACTCGGTTGTTCGTGCGCTAGTCTGAACGCCAATTGCGATTGCAGAGGTTCTATACTGTATTAAATCCTCTCCTCCGCCAGCAACTGAAGAGACGCCAATTGCAATTCCAGTATCATAGGCTGCTGTTCTCGCCCCGATAGCTATTGCTTTGCCCGCCACATCCGCTGGTACTGTAGGCGCGGAAGGCGTCGTTCTTGCTTCAGTTTGATGTCCAATAGCAAGAGCTTCAATTGCATGAGCGGTCGCCCCAGCGCCGATAGCCATTGCATAGTCTCCCCTTGCATCGGCTACCTCCGCCGTTGCATTGGGATTGAGTGACCCACTGGGTTGTTGGTAAATAATGAAGCTGTTTGGATTCTCAACATTCGTGACGGGCCCGTAAATCCGAGATTGTCCAAAGGCCTGGTCTGCCACTGCAATGCAGGATGCGCCATGTAGAAGCGAAAGAAAGGCAATTCTTGCGGAAAGCTTCATATTTTTTTTAATTATAAATGCTTCGCAAGCGTAGCCAGCCTTCTTCTGTTGCCAAGTTGGTCTCATTGGTCTTTCGCTTGTCTGATTGGGGGGTGGCCCGCCAAGTGGTGTAACTTCCTGGGCTCAGGGCCCCTGCGGGGGAATGGGTGGCCCAGTTTGTGACTGAGCTGGCGCAACTGCTTGGTAGCGGCACCTCCGGCGAACTGATCCCTGAACTGGCGCACCAGGGCCTGCAGTTCTTAATCGAGGCCGAGGCCGCTGCTGCCATCTGATGTGCTGATTGCCATCAGCGCACTAACTAACTAACTCACACCTCAATGTACTCTCCATCAGTGCCTTGTGTTCATCCTTTAATTGCGATCTGGCAGAACTTCAATAGAGCCCTAAGCCCCCTAGCCAACAACTCGCTGATCACGCCACGCGGCAGCAGGGCCAGGGGCAAGAACCACACGACGTTGAAGAAAAACAGCGGCAAATAGGCGGTGCAGGCCAGCAGCACCAACAGGCCGGCGCCCAGCACATCGCTGGCGATCAAGGCGCGCCAACTGCGGTGCCCCATCTGCCACACCGCCAGTGCCACGCTGGGCAGCCAGCCCGCCAGCAGGAGCATCTGCCCCACCTGAGCTGGCGTGAGCCCGGCCCCCACCGGGCCCGATGCACGACTGGACAGCAGCCCGATCCAGGCCAGGCCAAGACCCAGCTGCAACACCAGCCAGCGAAGGGATCGACGTCGATGGGCCATCGCCCCATGCTGATATCAACCTCGATGCCCTGCCGCGTGGCCCCATCCGTCCACGGAGAAGCCCTGAGTCATCTGGGCGTCGCGGGCTACCGCTCCTTGCAGCAGCTGATGCTGCCCCTCGGCCCGCTCACAGTTGTGAGCGGCGCCAACGGCTGTGGCAAGAGCAACCTCTACCGAGCCCTGGGGTTGGTGGCCGCCGCCGCCCGCGGCGATCTGGTAGCCACCCTGGCCGCAGAAGGGGGATTGCCGGCGGTGCTTTGGGCTGGCCCGGAGCGGGGCAGCCAGGGAAGCAGGCTGCGGCTCGGCTTCGCGGGGGAGTCGTTGTCATACGCAATGGAACTGGGCTACCGCGCGGACGATCAGACCAGCGCCTTCCTGCTCGATCCAGAGATCAAACGGGAATGGATATGGGCTGGCGGGGCCTTTCACCCGCGCAGCCTGTTGGTGCAACGCAACGGCGCCGTGGTGGAGCGCTGCGGCAACAGCCAAACTCCCCTGGCCCTGGAGGTGTCGCCCCACGAGAGCCTGTTCACAGCTGTCTCCGATCCGCTCGAGGCGCCGGAGGTGTTTCAGCTGCGGCGCACGATCCTGAGCTGGCGCTTCTACGACAGCTTTCGCACCGATCGCCAGGCGCCGGCGCGGCTCTCGCGCCTCGCCACCCGCACGCCATCGTTGGCGGCCGATGGCGGCGATCTTGCGGCTGCGGTGCAGACGATTTTCGAAATCGGGGATGGCGAGGGCCTGCAGGCTGCCATCGGCGAGGCCTTTCCGGGTTCCCGGCTCACGGTGGACATCAGCCAGCCCAGTTTTCGCCTGCAGCTCCACCAGCCAGGGCTGCTTCGCCCCCTGGAGGCAGCCGAACTCTCCGATGGCACGCTGCGCTATCTGCTGCTGGCGGCAGCACTATTTAGCCCGCGGCTGCCACCCCTGCTGGTGCTGAACGAACCCGAAAACAGCCTCCACCCCGATCTGCTGGCACCCCTGGCGCGGATGATCGATACGGTGGCCCAGCGCACCCAGATGTGGGTAATCGCCCACGCCGAGACCCTGATCTCTGCCCTGGAACACACCGACGGTTGTCGGCTGCTGCGGTTGAAACGGGATCAGGGAGCAACCGTATTACCCGACCAATCGGCGCTGGATCGGGCTGCCTGGCGCTGGCCCTGATCGCTCACGACGACCAGAAAAACCACAAACCATTGCTGGCTGAAAACGCTACCAAAAGCTAACATTTTCAACAGCAATCTAAAGGCATCTTATACTTAGTGAGACCATAGACTCTGCAATGTCTTTTAAACGCAAGTTTGGCCTGCTTGGCGCCCTCTTAATCACCAGCACGGCCTTAGCAGTTCCCTCCCAAGCCGAAACCGTAGCAAGAGCAAATGGCCGTTGCCAGCTGAAAGAGAATGGCTACCAAGCCTATAACGGCTACTGCACGGTGAAGCAAAAGCAAAATGGAGGAACCAGCATTTTTGTTGTCGACCTGGAGAACGGAAATCGGTTCCAGTTTTCCGGACCTAACCGTCAACAACTGCATGTAGAAACTCCTTCAGGAATTGAACAGAATGTGCTGTTTGAAGACCAGGGCAGCATGGGGCGATTCACCTGGAACGACGGCCGATTAACCCGTCAACTAGCGGTGAAAACAGACACAGTCACCAACCCAAATGCCCAGTTTGACGATCACCACAGCACCTCCACTGGAGCCACCTTGGCTGGGGCTGCCGTGGGTGCCTTGATTGGAGCTCTGCTCTCTGGTGGCAAGCACAGCAACGGATCCACTGGGGCCGAGGGCCAGCCCGTGCCGGAACTTCAGAATCTGGTGGGAGGTGATTCCGGCTATGTCGAGAGCCGTCTTACCTCTTCGGGATACACCTATATCCAATCCAGCCCAAGGGAAAATGGCATGGACTCCTTCTGGAAGCACGGGGGAAGCTGTGTGGACGTGCGCAGCATCCTGAATCGCTACCAGTCCTTTACCTACGCCAACCCGTCGCGCTGTCGTTGAGCAAATCACAGGGTGCAGGATTAAAGTTCTGCACCCCTGAAGGTCACAGGAAAGTTCAATCTCACATCACGGAAGTTTGCTCCAGCAATCTCACACTCGGCAACCGAAACGGGCATCAGTCGCCTATTCAAAGTCCGAGGTTAGGGCGGTGCCCATCCAGCCTGGCCGTGAGCGCCGCCAGCAGATCGGCAATGGTCACCACCAGCCGGTAGCTGATGGCGATCGCCAGCAGCGGCGCCTCGGGAATGGCAAAGCCGAGGCGCAGCAGCAGCACCGACTCGAACACGCCCAGACCGCCGGGGGCCCCGGGAACCACCAGGCCAGCGGTCCAGGCCAGGGCGAAGCCCGCCAGCCAGCCGCCCCAGCTGAGGCTGTAGGAGAGGTCGAAGGCCTGCACGCAGCAGGCAAAGCCGCCAAAGCGCAGCAGCACAAATCCAAACTGCACCAGCAGCGGCGGCCAGGGATAGGAGCGAATCGGCGCAGTGGCGGCCGCCTCGATGTCCATGCCCAGCGCCGAGACCTTGCGGCGCTCCAGGCGACTGAGCAGGGGGTTGAGCCAACTGGGCCAGAGCAAGGCCAAGGGCAACAACCCCAACAAAGCCAGGCCGTGTTGCCAGCCGCCCGCAGACATCAGCGCCAGGGCCGCCACCGCCGCCACCAAGGGGTCCAGCAGCACCGCCACCAGGGCCAGAGCGCCCGGGGCCGGGGCCGCCAAGGGGGCCTCAGCGCTGCGCAACAGCTGCACGCGACTGCTGAGGTGCCAGATGCCACCGGGCAGGAATTTGCGCAGGTTGGTATCGAGGTAGACCCGCACCAGTTCGCCCCAGCGGGGGCGCAGCCCGAGCCAGCGCAACACCACGCCGAAGGCCAGGCCGTTGGCCACCAGGCTCAGCAAACTCACGCCCACCCCCAGCAGCAACCACAGCCAGCCCTGGCGATCGAGGCTGAGCTGCAGCAGCTGGCGCCCGTGGCCCACTAGGGCCGCCAGCAGGAAACCAAAACTCAGCAAGCTGATCCACAGCTTCAAGCCGCCGGGCAGGGGCGGCAAGCCCTCCCACCAGGCGACCAAACGAGTCTGCCCGTGGCGGCAGCGCTGAAGCAGGGCGTGGATAAAGGGCTGCATGCTTAAAGCTGGTTGGCTGGAGCTAGCTGGGCAAGTTGGCGTCAGGCTGGGCCTCGAGGGCCTGCTGCACAACCAACCGCACCTGATCGATCCCCAGTGTGTGCTGGCGCGCAAGAGCTGCCAGGTCGTCGTGTTCCGGCTTGCTGCGCCAGCGGCCGTCGGGAAGCTGGACCTGCTTGAGCCGCACCTCCCCCAGGGGCGTTGCCAGCTGCCGGCTGCGGCGCGGCAGCACCCAGCGGGTCTGGGGATGTTCGCGCAACCCCAGGGTGGTGCTGTGCCGCCACCACACCCGGCGCAACCTCTCCGCCTGCTCGGGGGCTAGCAGGGCCGTGAGCAGCTGGGCGGTGCGTCCTTTCTTCATGGCGATCGCCTGGCTGAACACCTCCAGGGCCCCGGCCTGGCGCAGTTCCTCAGCCAGGAAAGCCAGATCCTCCGCCGTAGCGTCATCGATCTGGGCCTGCTGCACCAGCACGGTTTCTAGCTGGGCAGGATGCTCGAGATGGGCGTAACCGGCCCAGGGATGATCGGCCAGGGTGAGCCGCAGCAGGTTGGGGCGATCCAGACTGCGGGAGCCCAGCCCCACGCCTACCCGCTTAGGCACGTGGGTGGGTGGATGGCCAAAGCGCGTTGCCCAGCAGGCTGCTAAGGCCAGACCGGTGGGGGTGGTGAGTTCGCCGGGGGGGAAGCCCTCGGCTGAGGCCAGGGGAATCGCCCGCAAGCGGGCCAGCTCCAATACGGCAGGCGCCGGCAGGGGCAGGGTGCCGTGGGCCGTAGCCACCAGACCATGACCCGCCGGCGGCGGGCTGCACACCAGTTGCTCCACCCCAAAGTGCAGCAGGCCGGCGCACACACCCACCACATCCACCAGGGCATCGAGGGCGCCCACCTCGTGGAAGTGCACCTGCTCGGGGCTGTGGCCATGCACCGCCGCCTCAGCCGCCGCCAGCAGACCAAACACTTCCAGCACCCGCTGCTGCAAAGGCGCCGGCCAAGGGGCCGCCTGTAACTGGCTCCGCAGATCGCCCCAGAGCCGATGGGCTGGCTGGGGCTCCAGGCTCAGCACCTCCAAATGCAGACCGCGCAGGCCGCCGCTGCGGCGCTCCTCAAGCTCCAAGCGGTAGGCCCCGGCCAGGCCGAGGGCGGACAGGGGGCCATGGATCTCCGCCTGCGGCAGCCCCAGATCCAGCAGAGCAGCCAAAAGCATGTTGCCGGCTAGGCCCGTGGGCGCATCCAGCAGCGCCAGCACCGCCTCAGGCCTCCCCAACCAGGGGGCGTCCCAGCCTTGGCGCCAGGGCCAGCAGGGCATCGGCCTCGCTCTGCAATTGCTGTTGACTGGCGCGCAACTGGGCCTCCACCTCGCGGCGGGCCCGGCGCTGTTCCCGTTGGGCGGTATCAACGTCTTGGCCGGATAGGCCCCATAGCCGCCCCAGCAGGGCCCGGTCGTCGGAGCCGCCCACGCTCTGGCCGTAAACCAGCTGCTCAGCCACCATGCCCGCCTGCAGCACCCGGCTCCAACGCCGCAGCTCCTCGGCCGGCAACTTGGCATGGGCCGGCGGCTCGAGTTCGGTGCTGCCGCTGGTGTTGAGGCCGGCCCGCAGGCAGGCCAGGGAACCCACCAGCACCTGGCGCACCGCCATCTCCTCCTGACGCGCTACCAACAGGTGACCTGCCTCATGAATCGCAATCCGCCGCAGGCGGGCGCGACCACCAGGCAGGGCCTCAGCTAGCACATGACCGCCGCGGCCACCGAAGCGGGCCGCATCCAAGGTGAGGCTGCCCAAGCCCAAGCCCGCTATCAGGGTCACAATCCAGGGCGATAGGCCCAGGAAGGGGCCAAGAATCGCCGCCAAGCTGATCAAGGCCACGGCTAGGCCAGCAGCCAGAGGTTGGGTCATGGCCAGCGCCCCCAACTAGACAATTAAGTAGCCGGCCGGCTGACGGGGCTGGGGCGTTGGCCGGCCTGGCTTGGCGCCGCCGGCCGGCCCTTGCCGCCCTTGCCGCCTTTGCTCGCGGCACCGTCGCGGCGTCCCTTGCCACCACGGTTGCCCCGCTGGGCAACCGGACCGATCACTTCAAAGCTCTCCAGTTGCAACTGCTGAGCCTGACGGCGCAGATTGAGCGCCACGAAGTGGCGCAAATGCTCGAGGGGCACATCCCCCTTCAACTGCAGCTTGAAGGGCACGGGCCGACTGCCATCAGGGCGGGGCATCACCCGCACCTTCACCACCAGATCGCCGGTTTCAGGGCGGGTGTAAATCAGCTCGCCGCGCACCGAGAAGTAGTCGTCTCCCTCTGGCAGGGCGTCGTCTGAGCTGACGGCAGCAGAGCTATCGACAGCTGGGGATACAGCTTCCTCGCCAGCGGCCAGGGTGCTGGGCTCCCACACACCCACCATCTGCAGATGCAACCCCTCCTCCTCCCTGGAGCGTGGGTAGACCACCCAGAGGTGAGGCTCTTCCAGGTTGAGGTGGCGACGCATCAGGGTAAGTAGCCGGCCAAGCACTACTGCTTCCAGCTCGGTGCCATCAGCCGTGCGAATCACCCCACGGGTGAGCTGCTCGGCATCGGTGGGCACGTAGACACCGCGCACCACGCCAATGGCCCGGTATTGAGTGGGTTCGGTTACCGCTGAAATCGGATGTTGGCGCATGAGCTGAACTTTAAGGGCCCCCTAGCCGGGAGACAAAGGGCAGACTTACATCCCAACGCAGGCCGCCTGCCAATGCCCGCCGCTGCCAACCGCTCCGGGATCTGGCCTGTGCTTGCCTTCGTCGGGGCCGGGGCACTGTGCGTCGCTGCTGGCTGGTGGCTTGGACAGCTTCAGAACGGTTCGACTGGATCCGATCCCTCCCGCGCGGCCCTGGAGCGTCAGGCCTCTTCCCTGCAGCAGCAGCTCAACCAAGGCGAGGCCAGCCAGGCAGAACAGCAGCGGCTGCTGGAGCTACTGGTGGCGCTCGATCGCAAAGCCGAGGCCACAGCGCTGCTGGAGCGATTAGCCGACCAGCAACCCCAGCAATGGTCGCTGCGGCTGCTGCTAGCCGAACTACGCCGCGACCAGCAGGACCGCAGCGGCGCTGAGCGGGAGCTGCGCCAACTGCTCAACCTGCGGCCCGACCAGATCGAGGGACTGCAGCTGATGGCTCTACTGCAACTGGAGATGGGGCGTGGAGCCCAAGCCCAAAGCCAGCTGGAGGCGGCGCTGCAAAGGGCCAGCAAGCCCCAGCTAAAGCCGGAAGCCCTGCCGATCGGCCTGCTGCTCGCCAACTTGCTGCAAAGACGGGGCCAGCCGGGCCAGGGTGAATCGCTGCTGCTCAAATTGGCCACAGAATTCCCCAGCGACCAACGTCCCTTGCTGGCGCGGGCGATGCTGCAGCAGGAGCGTGGCGACATCAAGGGCGCCCAGGAGTCGCTGGCGTTAGCTCGCTCCCGAAAAACGGGACCAAGCGACCCGCGGCTAGATCAGGTGGCTGCCGCCTGGGGTTTGGCGCCGCTCAGGGACCCTTCACCAGTGACGCCGGAGAAGCAGACGCCGGCGGCGCTGGCGGAGAGTGGAAATCCCTGAGGGCCGCGTCCACCGCATCGCCAGGCGGAGTGGCGTCGTCCATGGCGGTGGCCTTGCGCAGCTTGTTCATCAAGTCGATCGGGTTAGCGGAGTCGATCACCGATCCACCCCGATTCGTGCCGGTGCCGTAGTCGAGCTCCCGCTCCTGCTGGGGGCTGCTGATCGTTTGGCCGTAGCCCTTCTCCTGGGCCCTGGCCGCTCCAACTCCAACTACCGAAGCAACTCCAACTACAGAAGCAACCCCCGCAGCCAAGGCAAGCGATGCGCCGATGTAACCCAGGGCATGGCACCCCAGAGCCTTGCATCCCAGGGTCTTGCTTCCCAGGGTCTTGCTTCCCAGTGCACTGGCAGAGCGTGTGGTGGGAGGGTGCGAACTATCAGCGGCCATTGGTTATGTACTCCGATGCTCTCCAAGTCCCATCCTAGGTGCGTTCCCCAGGGTGGGTTTCGGCCGCCTCCCTGCTGACCCCCTACCTATGAAGATCGCCACCTGGAACGTCAACTCGGTGCGGACCCGCCTCGACCAGGTGCTGGCCTGGCTGCAACAGGAACGTCCCGATGTGCTGTGCCTGCAGGAAACCAAGGTGACCGATGAGCTCTTCCCGCGTGAAGCCTTTGAGGCCCTGGGCTACGCGGTGGCCATCAGCGGCCAGAAGGCCTACAACGGCGTCGCCATCCTCAGCCTGCTGCCCCTCGACGACGTGCAGATCGGCTTTGAGGCCCTACTGCCCGCCGAACAAGAAGCAGCCGATCTCAGCGAGCAGAAACGGGTGATCAGCGCCCTGATCGACGGCATCCGGGTGCTGAATCTCTATGTGCCCAACGGGAGCTCGCTCAAGAGCGAAAAGTACGCCTACAAGCTTGAGTGGTTGGCCTGCCTGCGGCGCTACCTAGAGGAACAGGAGCGCCAGGGAGATCCCCTCTGCATGGTAGGCGACTTCAACATCGGCCCCGAGGCCCGCGACATCCACGACCCGGAGCGACTCAGCGGCGGCATCATGGCTAGCGCAGCGGAGCGCTCAGCCCTGCATCAGGTGCTGGGCGAGCGGCTCACAGACGTGTTTCGGGTGTTCGAACCAGAGGCCGGGCACTGGAGCTGGTGGGACTACCGCACCGGCGCCTGGGACCGGGACCGGGGCTGGCGTATCGACCACATTTACCTCTGCGAACAACTGCTCGCCTGCGCCACCGGCTGCGTGATCCACAAGGCCACCCGCGGCAATGAGCAGCCCAGCGACCACGCGCCAGTGGTGGTGAATCTGGTGTGGCCGCCTGAAGCCGACGACTGGAACTAAGGACTGGAGCTGAGCCCGCTCAGAACACCACCGCTTCATCGGGCAGCGCCTGGCCCTGGGCCTGCAGCACCGCCACCCTGCGGGCCGATTCGCCGCAACTACTTGGGGTGGGGAAGATCTTGCCGGGATTAGCAATATTCAGCGGATCGAAGGCCCGGCGCACCAGCTGCATAGTGGCCAGGTCATCGGGGCCGTACATCCAGTCGAGGTAGCAGCGCTTATCGCTACCCACGCCGTGCTCGCCGCTGATGCTGCCCCCTTCATCCACACACAGCCGCAGGATTGCTGCAGCAAGGGCCTTCACCCGCTCCTCGATGCCGGGCTCCTGGGCCGAATAAAGGATCAGGGGGTGCAGGTTGCCGTCGCCGGCATGAAAAACATTGGCCACGGGCAAGCCGTAGCTGGCGCTGAGCTGCTCAATCGCCGCCAGCACCCGGGGCAGAGCACTGCGGGGCACTACGCCGTCCTGGAGGTAGTAGCTCGGGAAGCGGCGACCCAAGGCTGATACGGCCGATTTGCGCCCTTTCCACAGAAGGGCGCGCTCCTGGGCATCGGTGGCCTGGCGCACGGTGCGGGCGCCCGCCTGGGAGCAGAGCTGGGTGGCGAGCTGCACCGCCGCGGCCACCTCCCCCTCCTGACCATCCAGCTCGATCAACAGCAGCGCTGCCGCATCGCGGGGGTATTCATCAACGCCGAAATAGTCGTTCACCGCCTCGATCGTGAGGCGATCCATCATTTCCATGCCAGCAGGCAGCAAGCCGGCAGCAGTCACCTGCCGCACCGCCTCACCGGCCGCTTCCATGCTGGTGAAATCGGCCAGCAGCACGGCCACGCTCTGGGGCGCCCGTAGCAGCCTCAGGGTGATCGCCGTAGCGATACCCAAAGTGCCCTCACTGCCTATGAAGGCGCCGCGCAGATCGAGTTCGGGAGTTTCGTCGAGCTCACTGCCCAGGCTGGTAACGCTGCCATCGGGCAAAACCACCTCTAGCCCCAGCACGTGGTTGCTGGTCACGCCGTATTTGAGGCAGTGCACGCCACCGGAATTTTCGGCCACGTTGCCGCCGATGCTGCAGGCCACCTGGCTGGAGGGGTCTGGGGCGTAATAAAAGCCATCGCCCGCCACCGCCCGCGTCACCCAGCTGTTGATCACACCGGGCTGCACCGTGATGCGCTGGTTTTCCAGATCTATGGCCAGCACCTGGCGCATGCGACTGGTGACGATCACCAGGGACTCGATCTCGGCTACGGCCCCGCCGGAGAGGCCCGTGCCACTACCCCGAGCCACAAACGGCACCCCCTGCTGGTGGCAGAGCTTTACCGCGGCAGCCACCTGGGCCGTCGTCTCAGGCAGCACCACCAGGGGGGGCTGGTGCCGGCTCAGGGTGAGGCCATCGCAGTCGTAGGCCAGCAGCTCCTGGCGCGCCGACACCACGGCGCGGGGTGGCAGGAACTGGCGTAACTGCCGCTCCAACTCTGGCCAATTGACGCCCAGATGACACTTCGCAAGAGGCCCAACTTACCGAAAAAGCACTACGGGCCGGTTTTGGGTAAGGATGGTTGACGGTTTTGTCCCTCTGCGGGTTCCGCTTTGACCTCGGCTGCCACCTCCGCTCCGGCCTCGGGTTCTGCCCTCAACACCAGCCGCTCCCAGGAGCTCTTCAATGCTGCCCAGAGCTTGATGCCAGGTGGCGTCAGCTCGCCGGTGCGGGCGTTTAAGTCGGTCGGCGGCCAGCCGATCGTCTTCGATCGGGTCAAGGGCTCCTACGCCTGGGACGTAGACGGCAACCGCTACATCGACTACATCGGCAGCTGGGGGCCGGCCATCTGCGGCCATGCCCACCCCGAGGTGATCGCCGCCCTGCACGAAGCCCTCGACAAGGGAACCAGCTTCGGCGCCCCCTGCGCCCTGGAAAACACCCTCGCCGAGATGGTGATCGCCGCGGTGCCATCGGTGGAGATGGTGCGCTTCGTCAACAGCGGCACCGAGGCCTGCATGTCGGTGCTGCGCCTGATGCGCGCCTTCACCGGCCGCGAAAAGATCATCAAGTTCGAGGGCTGTTATCACGGCCACGCCGACATGTTTTTGGTGAAGGCCGGCTCCGGGGTGGCCACCCTGGGCTTGCCCGATTCCCCTGGCGTGCCGCGCAGCACCGCCGCCAGCACCCTCACCGCCCCCTACAACGACCTGGAAGCTGTCAAGCAGCTCTTCGCCGAGAACCCCGGTGAAATCGCCGGCTTGATTCTTGAGCCTGTGGTGGGCAATGCGGGCTTCATCACCCCCGAGCCTGGCTTCCTCGAGGGCATCCGCGAGCTCACCAAGGAGAACGGCGCCCTGCTGGTATTCGACGAGGTGATGACCGGCTTCCGCATCAGCTACGGCGGCGCCCAGGCCAAATTCGGCGTCACCCCCGACCTCACCACCATGGGCAAAGTGATCGGTGGCGGCCTGCCCGTGGGGGCCTACGGCGGCAGGGCCGACATCATGTCGATGGTGGCCCCAGCCGGCCCCATGTATCAAGCCGGCACCCTCAGCGGCAATCCCCTGGCGATGACCGCCGGCATCAAGACCCTGCAGCTGCTGCAGCAGCCCGGCACCTACGAGCGCCTAGAGGTAATCACCAAGCGGCTGGTCGCCGGCATCCTTGATGCTGCCCGCAGCGCCGGTCTGCCTATCTGCGGCGGCTCGATCAGCGCCATGTTTGGTTTCTTCCTCTGCGATGGCCCGGTGCGCAACTTCGAGGATGCCAAGGCGGCTGACACCGTGCGTTTCGGCAAACTGCATCGCGCCATGCTCGAGCGCGGCGTCTACCTGGCCCCAAGCGCCTTCGAGGCGGGCTTCACCTCCCTGGCCCACTCAGACGCTGACATCGACGCCACCATCGCGGCATTCCGCGAATGCTTCGCAGCGGTGGCTTGACCCCGGCTCCCATGAAGCGTCGTCTTGCCTCCAGCCTGGCCGCCTTGCTCTCTGCTGCTGCTGCACTCAGCGCCTGCCAGGGCACAGAGGATCAGGGTCCAGTCAATCTGAGCAAGGGCGTTCCCGTTGGGGCCGTATTGGCACTCACCGGCAATGCCAACGTCTATGGCCAAGACCAGAAAATCGGCATCGAGCTCTCCCTGGCAGCCCTCAATGGCGCCGGCGGCGTTAACGGCAAACCGCTATCCCTAAGCATCGAAGACGGGGGCAGCGCGGAGCCCAGTGCCAACGCTGCCGTCTCCTTGCAGATCAACCGGGGCATACTTGCCCTGATCGGCCCCACCCTCTCCCAGCAATCATTTTCTGCCGGTCCGATCGCCCAGCGCCGGGGCGTGCCCTTGGTGGCTCCTTCTAATACCGCTACCGGCATTCCGGAGATCGGCTATTTCATTAGCCGGGTATCAGCCCAAAGCTCGGTGATCGCGCCGCTCTCGATTGCCAAGGCCCTGCAACTCAACCCGGGCATCCGCCGGGCAGCGGTTTTTTACGCCCAAGACGACGCATACAGCACCGCAGAGACGGTGATCTTCCAGCAGGCCCTCACAGCCAAGGGACTCAAGCCAGTCACGGTGCAACGCACCCAGCTCAACGACCAGGACTTCCAGAGCCAGATCACCGCCGCCCTAAATCAGAAGCCTGATCTGGTGGTGCTGTCGCTGCAGGCGATGGATGGCGGCAACCTCATTCGCCAGCTGCGGGAGCTCGGCTACCGCGGCGCGATCGTGGTGGGCAATGGTATGAACACGCCAAACATCTACCCGATCTGCCAGAAATATTGCGACGGCATCTTGATCGCCCAGGCCTACAGCCCGGAGCTTCAGACGCCAGCCAACCAACGCTTTACCGCAGCCTTCGCTGCCGCCCAGGCCCGCAATCCCAAGGTCAGCCCGATCCCACCCCAGCTCACCGCCCAGGCGTACACAGCCATGCAGGTGATCGGCGAAGCGCTCGCCCGGCTCGATCGCAGGCAACCCCTCAAGGGCCTCCCGCTAGCCCAGGCCCGCAAGGCCCTGATGGCTGAAATCCTCGGCGGCACCTACCAAACCCCCCTCGGTGAAATCCGCTTCACGCCGGAGGGCGAGGTGATTCAGAAAAACTTCTTTGTCGCCCAGGTGCGCATGAATGCTGGGGGCAAAAGCGGACGCTTTAGCCTGCTGCCTTAGGGAAGCGGCATGGAAGGCCTGCTGCAACTGCTGTTCAACGGGCTTTCGGTAGGAGCTGTATACGCCCTGTTTGCCCTTGGCTACACCTTGGTGTTTTCAGTGCTGGGGGTGATCAACTTCGCCCACGGGGCGATCTTCACCATGGGGGCCTACTTCACCTATCTGCTGATTGGGGGCGCGGTGGGGGCTAATGGTTTATTGGCCGGCCTGCAGTTCCCCTTTGCCCTGCCCTTCTGGCTGGCTCTGCCACTGGCGGGCATAGCCGCAGCCGCCGTGGCCCTAGTGGTGGAGCGCATCGCCTTCCGCCCCCTGCGCGATCGAGGCTCCGATCCCCTGCTGGCCCTGATCACCAGCCTTGGGGCCGGTGTGATTTTGGTGAACCTGATCCAGCTGCTGGTGGGAGCCGAGAGCTATTCGATTCCTGTGGGCACCCTTGGCTCCCTGCCGGCGGCGCTGAGCATCGCCGGCGCCAAGGTGCGCACCGTGCAGGTGATGCTGCTGGCCATCTCCGGCCTGCTGCTGGCAGCCCTTTCAATCTGGATAAACGGCAGCCGCAGCGGCAAGGCGCTGCAAGCCGTTTCCGAAGACCCGGTCACCGCCCAGCTGCTCGGCATCAACAGCGCTCGCGTGATCCAGATCGCCTTTGGCATCAGCGGCTTCCTGGCCGGCATGGCCGGCGGCCTGGTGGGGTTGAGCATCAGCATCGCCGGGCCTTACTTCGGCATTGGCTATGGGCTTAAGGGGCTGGGAGTACTAGTGCTGGGCGGGCTCGGCAGCGTGCCTGGGGCCGTGCTTGGTGGCTTGATCATCGGCCTGGCCGAGGCCTGCGTGCCCGCCGATCTATCGGGCTACAAAGATGCGGTCTCCTTTGGCTTCCTGTTCCTGGTGCTGTTGGTCAGGCCCCAGGGTCTGCTAGGCCGACCCCAGGCCAACAAGGTGTGATCAGCATGGACGCCGGCCTGCTCGAACAAATGCTGCTGGGGGCCCTACTGGGCCTGTCGGTGTACCTGCCCCTGCGCTGCGGCCAGCTCTCCCTCGCCACTCCGGGCTTCTTCGCCATCGGCGGCACGGTGGCAGCCCTGCTATCAACGCGGGTCCCCGCCCTAGCCGGCAGCGGCAGCACCTACCCAATCACTTCAGTTTTGCTGGAAATGGCTCTAGCGGCCCTGCTCACAGGCGTGCTGGCCCTGGGCCTGGGCAGGGTGGTGCTGCGGCTGCGGGGCATCTACCTAGCCATCGCCACGATCGCCCTGGTCGAGATTCTGCGGGTTGTCACCCTCAACCTGGAATTCACTGGCGGAGCCCTGGGCATCTTCGGCATCCCCCAGCCCTTCAATAGCGCCGCTGGCTACGCCGCCTTCACCCTGGCGCTGTTGGCCCTGATCTGCTGGCTATGCGACCGGCTCGAAAAGACCCGGCCCGGCCGGGCCATGGCCGCCATCCGCGACGACGAACTGGCCGCCGCCAGCCAGGGCATCAACACCGCCGACACCAAACTGCTCGCTTTTGTACTGAGTGCTCTGGTGGCGGGAATCACCGGCGTGGTTGCGGCCCACTTCCTCAACTCCTGGAACGCCAAGCTGGGCAACTTCGACGCCAGCATCACCACCCTGGCGTTTGTGGTGTTCGGCGGCTCGCGCACCTGGCTGGGGCCGGTGTTTGGCGGGCTGCTGCTCACCGCCCTACCAGAGCTGCTGCGCCCGGTCGGCGACCTGCGCCTAATCGTGTTTGGTGCCGTGATTTTGGTCGGTCCCCTGTTCTTTCCCCAGGGAGTGATCACCCCGGAGCTGTTCAAGTGGTTCAAGCCGCGAATAGGAGGCATCACCACGGCAGCAGCGCAGGGGGTAAAGCAATGAACCTGCTCCAGCTTGAGGATGTGGGGGTCCGCTTTGGTGGCCTGCGGGCCTTGCAGGGTGTCGATCTTGAGGTGAAGCAGGGCGAGATTTTTGGCCTGCTCGGCCCCAACGGTGCCGGCAAGACCACCCTGTTCAACGTGATTTCTGGCCTCACCGCCCCCAGCAGCGGCACCGTGCGCTGGCGAGGGGCAAGCCTTGCTGGCCTCAGCAGCCACCGCATTGCCCGCCTCGGCATCGCTCGTACCTTCCAGAATCTGCGGCTATTTAGCAGCATGAGCTGCCTTGAAAATGTGCTCGTGGGAATGCATCAGCACGCCCGTCAGCCGCCCCTCGCAGCCCTGCTGCAAACCCAGTCCTTTCGCCGCCGCGAATCCCAGCTGCAGCAAGAGGCTCTAGCGCTGCTTGACCTATTTCAACTGGAAGCCACTGCCCACCAAGACGCCGCCAGCCTCTCCTATGGAGACCGGCGCCGGCTGGAGATGGCTCGGGCCCTGGCCAGCCGTCCCCAGCTCCTGCTGCTCGATGAGCCGGCCGCTGGCATGAACCCCTCAGAGAAAGATGAGCTGCGGGAGCTGATTCGGCGCATCCGGGACCAGTTCAAGCTGACGGTGCTGATCATTGAGCACCATGTGCCCTTGATGTTGGGCCTGTGCGACCGGCTGGCGGTGCTCAACTTCGGCCAACGCATCGCCCTGGGCAGCCCCGACCAGGTGCGGCGCGACCCGGCGGTGATCGAGGCCTATCTGGGCGGTGGCACATGAACGGCCCCCAAGCGCCCCTGCTCGAGCTGCGCAACCTGGTGGTGCGGTACGGCAGCATCACGGCCCTGCATGGCATCAATCTGAAGGTGCAAGCTGGCGAGTTGGTGACCCTGCTAGGAGCCAATGGCGCCGGTAAAAGCACCACTCTGCGTGCCATCTCCGGCCTGATTCACCCCGTCGGCGGCGAAATCCTCTGGCATGGCGGCTTGATCAATCGCCTGCGCACCGAGCGCACCGTGAAGTTGGGCATAAGCCACTGCCCGGAGGGCCGGCGCGTGCTCAGCCGCCAGTCGGTAGCCGACAACCTGGCCCTGGGCGCCTGGTTGCGCCGGAACAAAGTCGCTATCGCCTCAGATCTGGAGCGCTGCTACGCCTTGTTTCCCCGCCTGGCCGAGCGCCGCAGCCAGCTGGCCGGCTCCCTCTCCGGAGGAGAGCAGCAGATGCTCGCCATCAGCCGCTCCCTGATGGCCAGGCCCACCCTGTTGATGCTGGATGAGCCGAGCCTGGGATTAGCGCCCCGGCTCGTAGCCGAGGTGATGGCCGCTCTGTCCCAGCTGCACCGAGACGGGCTCACCATTCTGCTTGTAGAGCAAAACGCCCAGGCCGCCCTGACCATTGCAGATCGTGGCCTAGTGCTGGAGGCGGGCAGCATCAGCGCCGGCGGCAGCGCAGAACAACTCCTGGCCGACAACAGCCTCCAGGCTTCCTATCTGGGGGCGAACTGAGCAGCTGCAGCTCAATCGTTCTCGGTAGCTCCAAAGCAATGCATCAGGGCATCGCCCCAGCTGTTGATTGCCGCTAGCTCGTGGTCCTTGGCGCTGCCCAAGGCCTTGGCGTGCTCGCGCAGCAGCACTGTCTTATCGATGGCATGTCCATGCTCAGCCGCCATGGCCACGATGTCGTCTACGCCGGCAGCGGCATGCAGCTTGTCGCGGAGGGAGGCATCACCAGCAACGCGGGCCACAAAGGCCTGGATAGACGCAACAGACATGACTGACTCAGTAACCAGAGCTACTACTAGCAGGCCAAACCATGGCGGGCTCGATACGTTGAGGCGAGTGTCAAGGCAACAATGGCCCGCGAACGCTTCTTCCTTGAGCTCGATCCACCAGATAGCAGTCTCAAAATCCTGCCCCACGTGGTGGTGGTGGGCGGGGGCTTCGCCGGACTCAAGGCCTGCCATGCCCTAATTGGCAAGCCGGTGCGCGTCACCCTGATCGATAAACGCAACTTCAGCCTGTTCCAACCCCTGCTTTATCAGGTAGCGACAGGGCTGGTTGCGGAGGGGGATGTGGCCTCACCCCTGCGTCAGCTGGTGGGCCAGGCACCCAATGTGCAGGTCTTATTGGGTGAAGTGGAAGAGATCGACACCCAGGCCAAGCAGATCGTGTTCAACGACCGGCAGCTGGCCTACGACCACCTGATCCTGGCGGCCGGCTCCGGCAGCAGTTACTTCGGCCACGACGAATGGCGCGAAGCAGCGCCACCGATGAAGATTCTCGAGCACGCCGATGAGATCCGCCGGCGGGTGCTGCTGGCCCTTGAGGAGGCCGAGCAGACCCCCGATCCGGCGCGGCGGGCCTTTCTGCAATCGGTCGTCGTCGTGGGTGGCGGACCTTCGGGTTGCGAACTCTCCGGCTCCCTGATGGAGCTGATGACCCATGCCCTCGGCCGCGACTTCAAGCAGCTCGATCCCGGCCAGTGCAAGGTGACCCTGGTGGACCCGGGGGACCGGGTGCTGCGAGCGATGGATCCGAGCCTCTCGGCCGCCGCCGGCAGCTACCTGCAGTCCGCAGGGGTAGAGCTACTGCTGGGTGGACGGGTTCAGGCAATCGAAGCGGAGAAAGTGGTTGTTAACACCAGCGAAGGTGCCCGCACCCTGGAAGCCGCCACCATCTGCTGGACCGCCGGCGTGAAGGCCTCCCATCTGGGCCAGGTGCTGGCCGATGCCAGCGGTTGCACCGTCGACCGAGGCGGACGGGTGGTGGTGGGGCCCGACTTCTCGATCCCGGATCATCCGGAGATCCGCGTAATCGGCGACCTGTGCTCCTACAGCCACACCGCCGATGGCAAACCCCTGGCGGGTATGGCCGGGCCAGCAGTGCAAATGGGCGGCTGGGTGGCGGCCGACATAGTGGCCAAAATTCAAGGCCGCGCCCACAAAGCCTTCCAGTTCACCGATTTCGGCACCATGGCGGTACTTGGTCCGCTGCACGCCGTAGCCGACCTCCGCGGCCTCAAGGTGAGTGGCCTGCCGGGCTGGATCCTCTGGGGCCTGGCCCACTTGATGTTCATGCCCGCCAATGAAAATCGGTTGACCCTGCTCACCAAATGGTTGTGGGCGATCGCCACCCGTCAGCGGGCCTCGATGCTGATCACCGGTCGTCCGAATCAGCACCTGAATGTGGAGGTGGGCCTGGAGCGCCCTCTTGCCAATCCCTGATCTCCTGCTTCTCAGACTGCAGGGTGTAACGACTGATCAGCAAGCCCATCACGATGGCCAGATACAGCGGCCCAGAGATGCTCAAGGCCACACTGGCCATTTGGGAAGGCGGCAGGGCGGGGATTATGTCGCCGTAACCCACGGTTGTAAGACTGACGAAGGCGAAGTAGTGGATACGGGTGAAATCGAGGTCCCAGATCCGATGTGCCGCTGAATCCGCTCCCAAGCCAGCCAGCAGCAGTTCCCGACCTCCATCGGCCTGGTTGATGAAGCTGCCGGGCGCCACGGTCTCCAGGGCTCCGAACAGCAAACCACCGCTGATTCCCAGCAGTAGATAGCCAGCCACCGCTCCGCCGAGCACGGCCATGCGGATCTGGGTTTCCTGAGCCAGGCAGATCAGGAGACGCTTCAAGCTCCAGAAAATAAAGGCCGTTGTGGCCAGGAGAACGGCAAACCCCACAAAGGCGAAATCGCGGGGACTGCACATCCAGAGGAGCTGGAACAGCAGGGTCAGCACACCAAGCCGGCGATAGGCGGTGTCAGGCCAGCGGTGGTGGGTCTGATGGGCACGGATTGGGCCGCCGAGCTCAACTGACAGCAGAACCATCAAAGCGACCGTACCGAGGGCCCCGATCCGATGAATCGGGAACGGCACCCCCATGGAGGCGACCACACCAGTAGCAATCAAAAAGAGGTGCCGATAGAAGCGGTGTCGATAAAAAAGGAGATGTCGATTGATCATGTGCGCCAGCGAAAACGGCCAAGAATCAAGGCGATCAGAATGGCCACATAGAGCTGCCCCACCACGGTGATCACCGTGGTCACCACCTGGCCGCCCACATGGCTGGTTTTGAGCACCGTGGTGCCGATGGTGGTGAGCATGGTGAAGGAGGCAGCCATCAGCGCAGGCGCCACCGACACATTGGGCAGCGCCGCCGTGGATCCCACCGCGGGCAGGGACGTGAGGTCGAAGGCGGCGGGATCGAGCACCCAGAGGGCGGTGAGCAGCAACCCACCTGCCATACCAACCAGCATGTAGCCAGAAGCGGCACCCATCACCACCGACACGGTGACAAAGGGCTCGCGGGTGAGGGTTTTAACTTTGCGGAGCACAGCAAGCGACAAAAAGACCAGCCAGACGATCACGTGGGGAATGGTGAGCGCCCGCCCCACTGCTGGCCAGAGGTTGAGTGACAGGTGCCAGATCAATTCAAGGGCGATGGCCAGCCCGCCCAGGCCATAAATCAGCGGGCGGGTTTTGCGGAGGGGCGAATAGCGGCTGACGAACACCATCAACACCAACGCCAGCAGAATCAGCAGAAACGCCAACAGCCAGATCTGGGCCTGGGCCACCGGCAGCAGCAGCAACAAGGCGACTTCAGTCGCCAATGTCAGCCAATATCCGCGGTGGCGCCCGCGCAAGCGAGTGATCTCTGCAGGAGTGAGGCGCATGGCGGCCTCCTCAGCTCCGAAACACCTAGAGCCCGGGGCTGCTCTGCATGATGCCGCCGTCAGCAAAGATAGTTGTGGCCGTGATGTAGCTAGCGGCGTCGCTGGCCAGGAAGCCCACCACCCTGGCAATCTCCTCGGGCTGGGCCATGCGGCCTAGGGGAATGGCGGCGTTGAGTTTGGCCAGCAACTCCGGGTTGTTCATGGTGGAGTCGTTGATCGGTGTGGCCACGGCGCCTGGGCCCACATTCACCATCGTGATGCCATGGGAGGCCAGCTCCAGTCCGGCGGTGCGGGTGAGCATGCGCACCCCTCCCTTGGCGCAGCAGTAGGGAGTGTTCTCAGGCATCGGCCAGTCTTCGTGCACCGAAGAGATGTTGATGATACGGCCACCGCCACCCTGGGCGATCATCTGCTTGGCGGCGTACTGACAGGCAAAGAACACGCCCCGCAGATTTACATCCAGTACCTTGTCGAAATCATCGGGAGTGGTGTTCAGAATCGAGGTGCGGGTCTCAACGCCGGCATTGTTGACCATCACATCCAGGCGGCCGTATTTGGCCACGGCCTCCTGCACCAGCCGCTGGAGATCATCAAGATTGGAAACATCGGCATGAACGCCGTAGCTGCTGCCGCCATAGCTACCGATCTCCCGCTCCAGCTCCTCCGTGGCCTCGGGATGGGAGCGGTAGTCGATCACCACCTTGGCGCCGAGTTCAGCCAGATTTTCAACGATCGCCTTGCCGATGCCGCTGTTGCCACCGGTCACGATGGCCACCTTGCCCTGCAGGAAGGTGGAGAGCATCTGATTAGCGTATGGGTTGCTAGAAGCCATTGGTCGTTGAGGAAAAACAGCGGGTTCTCCGTTGTAGTTGGCGAACCAGTACTGAAATCGTAGGGCGGGTTCGCGCAAGCCGCAGCAATCGATACATCAGTGCATGACAAGGCTTTCTCAGACGGAAAAGTCAGGACCTCAAAACACATGTCACCAAAGCAACTCGGCGAGCATCGAGTCACATCGAGGGGATCACATCAAGCAGGATGCGCCCTGAGAATCACAATTGATTACGCAAAAGGTCAATGATCAAAACCATTTATAGATTGCAATCACAATTCACTAAGGCTGACCGGCGCTACTCATGGATCAATCCCGACCATTGGAGCGGATCACAGGCCAGCTCCACAAAAGCATCGGTGCGACCCTGGCAGGCTTCTTGATCCTTGGTACAGCGCTGATCACTGGCTGTCAGAAAAGCCTGGAGAATCCACCGATGGGAGCCGCCTGCCTGCCAGGCAACCCTGATGCAAAACAATGCCGCAAGGTGTCGATCACCAATAATCCACCATATCCAGAAGCGCAATCACCACAATTAACTGTTATAGCCCTAGACCCTGCCTTTGAAGCCATCGTTGGACGCACACCCAATCTTGTCCCTCTCGCAACAGGCTTCGGTTTTCTTGAGGGACCCGTTTTTATCAAGCACAAAGATGGCAGCGGCGGGATCCTATTCGTCACCGATCAGATACACAACAGCATCTATGCAATGCGATGGAAAGGGCTGATTAACGGCCAGATCACCCCAGCATCCTGGGACGCTCCACAACTCTTCCGCAATCCTTCCGGCGTGGCCGATGGGCAGACCCCTGATCTGCAAGGCAACCTGCTGACGGCAGAAACCACCGGCAGGCGTGTATCGATCACCCGATCCATCACGGCAAACCTGAGCAGCCCAGACCCCCAGGCCCCCACCTTGGTCGGGAGCTATCAAGGCAAACGCCTGAATTCACCCAATGATCTGGTGGTCAAGGCTGATGGCAGCGTTTGGTTTACGGATCCCAGCTACGGTTCTCTGCAATTCCCCCCCCAACCAGCCGAACTACCAAACAACGTCTACCGCTTTGACCCTCGCACAAAGCAATTGACCGTTGTCGAACCAAACCTGGTGATGCCCAATGGCATCGCCTTTGGGCCCAAAGAAAAAACCCTTTACATCATTGACAGCGGTGCCATTCAGGGTCCGCGAACCTATTTCCCCTACCTACCCCATCGCATCTACGCGTATGACGTCAGTGCCGATGGCAAGAGCATCAACAACAAGCGCCTGCTCGCCAACGTGGCGCCAGGATTCCCCGACGGGATGCGGCTGGACGAAAAAGGAAATATCTATGTGGGCACCTTGGAGGGCATCCACGTGCTCAATCCCCAAGGCAAACTCATCGGTAAGTTTCTGATGGCGAAACAAACAGCCAATCTGAGCTTCGGTGGCGCCAACAACGATATTCTCTTCATTGGATCCAGCGACACGCTGTGGGCCGTGAAACTGAAGGCACGCGGCCTTGTGCCACTGCGCACGCTAGCGGACAACCCCTAACTTAGTTTCCTGAAGCCGCAGGAGCATTATCCAGACGAATGACACGGGAGCCGTTGTTTCCCACGGCTCCTGCAAAACTGTTGATCAGACTGGGATGAATGGCGGCTCCAATGCTTTCAGCCTGGCGCTGGGGAAACAACACCTGAAAGGTCAGAGAACCACTGACCCCAGTTAGCTCATCATAATTGGAAGCGAGAGTCGCGCTCCAAGAGCGCGCAAAAGAATAAGTGAACTGCAACTGTCCTCCAACAGCCGAACCGGTGCTATCACTACCCACTACATAAACCCTGGGCTGAACTGCGAGACCTGGATAGCCCGTTGGCAGCGACACTTGAAGATTAACGGATGCCAAAGGGGTGTCCCCAGAAGCAGTGGCACCGGGGGGAGTCATGGGCAGCCCCATTGTTAACACCAACTGATAGTCCCGCTTTGTATATTCAAATGCAGCCCCAATCTGTTGATAATACTCGCCCTGCTGCCAGAGGCTATCGTAGCCAACACTTGCACCACGAAACGCATTGCCCTGTTCAAACAGTGTCCTCACACCAAGGCGCGCACTCTGACCGAAAGCCTGAAAAAAATCCGAACCAGCAGAAGCACCGATCAACGGCTGCTCCGATGCAAAAACCTTGGCATCAAAAAAATATCGATCGCGCGCTGTTTGAGCAAGGGGAACGATATAGTCATATTCAAGCCGATTAGATGAATATGGCTGGGGAATCACCAGCTTGATCATCTGAGAGGCGCCAAGCTTCAACGGCTCTTTTGCAGCGCGTTCATGGCTTTGTGCAGGAGCAGCCAGAATCAAAACCCCCAATGAAAGTGCTGCTTTGCCACCAATCAGGCGCCCAGTTTGATTCATTACCGCTGAGACAGTGCAGCAAGGCCTTTTGGAGCAATAATGCAAACAGAGAGCAGCGCCAAAGCCAGAGCCACCCAGGCACCCCAGCCAAACAACGTTGAGATTGGAAGCTGAAGCGCTTGCTGCAGAGTGCCTCCACCAAAGGCAGCCAAACCAAAGCCCAGCTGATACGAAGCAATCAACAGGCCAGCCACAGATTCACCAAGCCAATTCAGTCGCTTTTGCCCAAAGCTGATGATCAACGGCAACATCGCCGAGCAGCCGAAACCTGCAAGAGCGAATAGCACAAGGGCGCTGCTATCGTCGCCAGAAGTCAAACGGCTGATGGCCACTAGGACGACAGCCAGAAAAACTGGCAAGCCGGGCAAGAGCAATTTAGGTGTAAGCCAGCGGGACACACCTGAGAAGAACAGCCTTCCGATGGTAACCATCGCCCAAAAAACAGTGAGCGCCATCGAAGCAATCTGAGGCGGGCTTTCAACACGCCGAGACATCAACAAAACCGACCAATTGCCATTCAAGGTTTCAATCAGCCCATACAGAATAGCCACCAGCACAAACAGCACCAATAGCCCAGGGGCTCCCGGCTGGAGCCCAGCCATTGCGCCCCCGTCCTGAACTTTTGAACTCAGTTGCAACGGCTGGGCACGACACGCCACCAGAAGAAGCGCCGCTGCCACCAGCACAGTCAGGGGAAGCAGCCACCAGATGCCGGGTCCGACCACCAGAGCGGCCAACGCAGGGGCCAAGGCAGTGCCCAGACCCAGCAGAGCATTCAGCATCAGAATCGACTGATCCACCCGTTGCGGCTGGAAGTCGGCGATAAAGGTATTAAGGAGGGGCACCACAGCGCCAAAACCAAACCCCATCAGTGCTGTTGCCGTCAGCAGCATCGGCAGGGCAACCGTGGGCTCATGGATCCACAAAGAGCTCAGCAGAAGCACACCCATCGAGGCCGTGTCGGCCATCAATCCGAGCAACAGGAGATCTTTTGCTCCCCAAAGCCGGGAGAGCTTTCCGCCCAGGAAAGAAGCTGCGATGGCAGCGATCACCTGTGGCAAAAAGATCAAGCCATAGGAACTGCTTGACAAGCCATAGCCGTTCGTTGACGTCAGAACCGTACTGATGGCGGGGAAGGTTACCAACGCGACCCCTTGCATCACACCGACCAGGAGAAGCACTACCTGCTCAAGGCTGTGGTCTGCCGTGGATTCAGGAACAGCTCGGAGCTGGGCGTCAGATAGATCGCGCATCAGAAATCGGATTCACAAACAGCCAAAAACGATTCGGGGCGATTTGCATCAGTCAAGGGTTTATTAGTTGATGCCCCTACAGGCAGATCGTACCCCGGTTGCCCTGAACGGACAGCACCATCCCAATCCGCCTTCGGCAGCTTGAAGGTCAACGGATTCCACCGGCCATTGGCCATGCGGTGCCAGCGGGCGCTGACATGGGTTCGTCACAGGGTGCTGGCCACCGACATGATCGGTAGGTTGCACTTCTGGCACGGATGCCACGCTTCCTACCTTCACGCCACGGCCAACCACCTCCGTGGGCACCGGCCAGAAGCAGACCCAACCGACTGTGAGCGTCACCAGCCCAGCGAGGGCAAACAACACCTGGCCTTCCGGATCGGCGGCCTGGCGACGAACCCAGCTCCAGGCATCAGCAGCCAACATTCACCGCCCCAGACGCTCCCGCAGATGGTCGCCCACCCGCAGGGCATTGGCGATGGCCGTGAGTGAAGGGTTCACCGCGCCGATGGTCGGCATGAAACTGGTATCGACCACGTAGAGGTTGTCGAGGTCATGGGCCTTGCAGTTGAGGTCCAGCACTGAGGTGGCCGGATCGTCGCCGAAGCGGCAGGTGCCGGCCTGGTGCGCCACGGCGGCAATACCCATGGCGTTCTTGACATAAATCTGGCGCTCCACCAAATGCTTCTTGAGATAGAGCTGGTCCAGCATCCCGGTAAGCCGGCCGTAGAGCCGCTGGGCGGCGGTTGGGTTGTTGGGCGTGTAGTCCAGATGAATCTGGCCCTCGCCATCGATGGTCACCCGGTTGTTGGGGTCGGGCAGATCTTCCGATGAGATCCAGAAATCGACAGCGTGCTCAGCGATTTTGTCCATCGACCAACCCGGCATCACGAAGGTTTCGAGCGGCGCATAGCCCTTCATGATCGTGCCGTTGGTCTTACCCGTCATCTGGATATTGCCCATCGGGTAGTCAAAGTCGGCATCCCCCAGATACCAATCGTTGATCGAAAGCGTCTTCTGGAACACGGTGGTATTGGGCTCGTGGGCCAGGGCCACCATCGCCTTGCTGTTGTGGGACATGTAATTGCGTCCCACCTGGTCGGAGCTGTTGGCCAGCCCGCGGGGGTGCTGGTCGTTGGCTGACATCAGCAGCAGCCGGGCCGTATTGGCGGCACCACAACTCACCACCACCACATCACCCCGCACGGTCATCGGTTGACCATCCCGCTCCAGCTGCACGGCCTGCACGCTGCGGCCCGAGGCGTCGGTCTGCAGGCGGCGCACATGGGCCCGGGTGAGTAGCGAGACATTCGGAGCAGCCAGGGCCGGCCGCATGCCGAGCACGTCCGCATCGGATTTGGCATGCACCAGACAGGGGAAGCCATCGCAGCAATTGCATCTGCGGCAACGGCTGAAGGCCATGTTGGCCTCATCCAGCATCACCCCGGTAGGGGCATGGAAGGGATGCAATCCGGCCAAGCGCAGATCATCCACCAGCTTCTGGATACGGGGCTCATGGGCCACCGGCGGATGGGGATAGGGGCCGCTGCAGGGGGGCTCGGTGGGATCTTCACCCCGCTGACCATGCACGTGGTACATCTCTTCCGCCCGCTGGTAATAGGGCTCGAAGTCGCTGTAACGCAGGGGCCAGGCTGGCGAAATGCCATCGAAGTGATGAAGCTGCTCAAAATCCTGCTGCCGCAGCCGGAAGTGGGCCGCGCCATACATCTTGGTAGCCCCACCGACGAAGTAATGGCTGCCGGGCTGAAACGGCTTGCCGTGCTTGTCGTGCCACACATCCTTGGAGACATAGCGACCCTTCTGGAAGACCTCCTCCGCATCCCAGTTCTGGGGTTCTTGCGGGAGCCAGTCGCCACGCTCCAGCACCAGAATCTTCAGGCCGCTGGGGGCCAGGTGGCGCGCCAGGGTGCCGCCGCCGGCACCGCTGCCGATGATCACCACATCAAAGTGGGCCCCATCGGCCACCTCCAACTGGCCGGCATTCGGCAAGGGCGAAATTGCCAGGGAAGGACCAGGAAGCTCGGTGCGATTAGAAGGATGAGCCATGGCTGAGTAGAGGAGGCAGTCGAAAAAGAAGCAGGCAGTCCCTTGCGTTAACCAGATGAATAACGACTCAACTGGTTGACCATCTTGGCGACGGTGGCGCTCCATCCGGTCTGGTGGGAAGCACCCACACCCCGGCCATTATCTCCGTGAAAATATTCGTTGAACTGGATCAGATCCCGCCAGTGGGGATCGTTCTGGAACAACTCCACATCACCATTGAAGGCCCTCCGCCCGGATTTATCCCGCCTGAAGAGTCCCACCAGGCGCTTCTCGAGCTCGAGCGACACCTCCCAGAGATTGAGCCAGTTGCCGGAGCGCGTGGGGAACTCCACCTTGAAATTGTCCCCGTAGTAATGGGCGTATTTCTGCAATGACTCAATCAGCAGGAAGTTGATTGGCATCCACACCGGCCCACGCCAATTGGAATTGCCGCCAAACATCGCCACAGGACTGTCCCCAGGGCTGTAGGTGAGGGTCTGACTATCGGAGCCCTCTGTGAACGAATAGGGATGGTCTTCGTACACCTTGGAGAGGGAGCGGATTCCGTAGGAGGAGAGGAATTCCTCTTCATCAAACATCCGCTCACAGATCCGCCGCAGGCGATCCTCCGGCACGAGGGTGTAGAGGATACGGTCGTTATGCCACTGGCCTAAATTGTGTTCTAGCCAGGTGGGCGTGGTGCGCTCATGCACAAACCAGGCCATGCTTTTGAGCACATCAAGCACGGGCAGGCGACCCACGGTTTCACGGTCAAAACTCGCCACCGCCAGCAGGGGAACCAAACCCGAAAGGGAGCGAGTGCGCAGGTAGTCGGTGCTGCCGTCGGGCCGCTTGATCACGTCGTAGTAAAAGCCATCGTCGTCATCCCAGTTCAGGAAGCCTCTTTCTGAAGGAGTATTGAGGGTGATGGCCAGTTGCGTGAAGTCGTAAACAAAGCGCTCGCAGGTGTCGGCATACTCAGGCTCCTCACGGCTCAGCTCCACCGAGATGTTGAGCAGATTTAGGCTGAGGGAAGCCATCCAGGCCGTGCCATCGCACTGCTCAATGCGGCTGCCATCGGCCAGGGGGAAACGCCGATCAAAAACGGCGATGTTGTCGAGGCCTAGAAACCCCCCCTCAAACACGTTGTCGCCGGAGCGATCGTTGCGGTTGGCCCACCAGCCGTATTCGAGCAACAGCTTGCGCAGGGCGGCCCGCAGGAAGGGCTGATCGGCCTGGCCGGTGTGTTTGCGATCGATTTGGTATATCCGCATCGCCGCCCAGGCGCCGATCGGCGGATTGGGATCGGAGAGAGCCCACTCATAGGCGGGGGTTTGGGCGCTGGGGGCTGTGTAGTGGGGGCTGCGCAGCAACATCGCCTGCTGCTTGGCCACCTCTGGATCGAAGATGGCGAAGGCCACCGCGTGGAACATCAGATCCCACTGGCAGAAGTAGGGGTACTCCCAGGCATCCGGCATCGAGATCACATGGTGGGCATGGAGCCGGCTCCACAGAGCCGTATCGGTGTCCCAGCGGTTGGCCGGCGGGGTCGGTTGGGTTGGGTCCCCCTCCAGCCAGCGCAGCACACTCCAGCCGTAGTACTTCTTGCACCACAGCAGCCCCGCCAGGGCTGAGGTATGGATCAAGCGGTCCTCGGCGTTGAGGCCCGGCATGGTGTGCTCAAAGAACTGGACACACTCCGCCTCCCGCGCCTGGAATAGCGCATCAAAGGTGGGACCGAAGGGAGATTCAGCATCGGCATGGGCGTCAGGCGCGCGCCCATCCAACCGTTGCCTCAGGCGCAATTCGACAACCCACTCCTCCGCTGGCGCCAGGGTGCGCTGCAACCGGCGGGCCGCCTTGGTGCCGCACTGGGCTGGATTGATCGCCGCCGCCTCAGCGCCGATCACATAGCGGTGAAAGCCATCCTTCTGATACGGGGTGGGATTGGGCTCGCCATAGAGATGCTGATGGTTGGTCTCGTTGTCGGTGAACAACCAGCTGCCCCCATCCCGGCAGAGCAGCTCGTAAACCCCTAGGTGGGGCAGATCACCGGTAACCACAACATCACCATCCAGGGCCATCGGCTGGCGCTGCTCATCGGGATAGCCCCAACCCCAGGTGTTGCGCATCCACAGGGTGGGCAACAGGGTGAGAGGGGCCGGATCGGGCCCGCGGTTGGTAACCCGGATGCGGATCAGCAGATCGGTAGCTGAGGCCTTGGCGTATTCAATGACAACGTCGAAGTAGCGACTGGCATCAAAGATGCCCGTATCCACCAGCTCGTATTCGGGCTCGCTGCGGCTGCGGCGACCGTTTTCATCCACCAGCTGCTGGTAGGGGAATTCGGCCTGGGGATACTTGTAGAGCCCCCGCATGAAGCTGTGGGTGGGGGTGTTGGCGAGGTGGAAGTAGTAATCCTTGAGATCTTCACCGTGGTTGCCCTCGGGGTTGCCCAGGCCGAATGGCCGCTCCTTGAGGATCGGATCGACGCCATTCCACATCGCCAGGGAGAAGCAGAGCCGGCACTCTTCGTCGCAGATTCCCAATAAACCGTCTTCGCCCCAGCGATACACCCGCGAGCGGGCCTGGTCGTGGGGGAAGGAGCGCCAGGCATCGCCATCGGCGGAGTAGTCCTCCCGCACCGTGCCCCACTGGCGATCGGGCAGATAACTGCCCCACAAGGTCCAGGGCTGGAGTTCCTGGTCGCGCTCCAGGATGCGAGCGGCTTCGGGATTAGTGGGCACAGGGGGCGTTGACGTCATCGGAGGGATGCCTTGAGGCCAGCGGCGATGCGCAGGGCATTGGCGATCACGGTGAGACCGAAGCCCATGGCCGGACAGGCCGGGAAAACACTGGCATCGGCGATGGTGAGGTTGGCCACCTCGTGGCTGCGGCCCTGCAGATCAACCACCGACGTGGCCGGGTTATCGCCCATGCGACAGGTGCCGCAGCTGTAGCCCATGGCCGATAGGGGCGCCTCACCGCGGGGATGGGTGGGGGCCTCCTTCACCACATGGCAATCCGGATCGGCCTCCACCGCCTTGAGGGTGTCGATCCAGCGGTACACGAGGCGGTCATGGGCCTCGCGGTTGTTGGCCTGATAGGTGATCTGAATACGATCCCCCCGCAAACTGACGCGGTTGTGGGGATCGGGCAGCACCGGACTCATGGCCCACCAGCAGATCGAGCGGGAGGCGAGCTGCTCAAGGCCGAAGTTGGGCAGCAGCTTGGTCACCAGGGACAGCACCGGCGGCGATTCAGCAAACAGGGCATCCTGCAAAACACCGCCACCGTTCTGAATCGAGCCCAGCGGGAAGGAGACGTTCTTGTCGCCCCAGAGGTAGTCGTTGATGCCGTAACTGCGCCCATAGCGACCGCTGTTGGCTTCAGTGGCGAGCTGCAGGATGGAGGTGAGCTGCAGCTTCATGAGGTTGCGGCCCACCTGGTCGGAGCCGTTTGCTAAGCCACGCGGATGGCGGTCGGTAGCTGAACGCAGCAGGATCGCGGAGCTGTTGATGGCGCCTGCAGCTAGCACCACCTGATGACCAAAAAACAGCCAGCTCTGACCATCCAGCCGCGCTTCAACACCCCGAACCTCAGTTCCGCTGGGGTTGACGTGCAGACGTTGCACCTCAGCTCCGGTGCGCACCATCACCGTGGCGGAAGCCCGGGCCGGATCCACCCCAAACAACTCCGCGTCACCACTGGGATCGGCGCTGGACTGGGACCAGCTCAGCGGCAGGGAATAGGGATTCAGCCCCTGGCGAACCAAAGCCAGCCGCAACTCCTCAAAGAACGGCTCCACGGGCTTGGGGGCCATGCTGTAGTTCGCGGCCGCTCGGGGTTCGGTGGGATCCACACCCCGCTGACCATGCACCCGATATAGGGCCTCAGCTTGGTCGTACCAGGGTTCGAAATCTGCGTAGCTAAGACCCCAGGCTGGAGCCTGCCCGCCCTGGAAATGCAGGCCGGCAAACTCCTGCTCCCTCAGCCGCTCGAGCACCCCACCCCAGATCTTGGTGTTGCCGCCTAGGGCGTAGATCGTCTGAGGCGAAAAGGGATCCCCGTCGGTGCCAAACCATTGCTCCTTGGGGTGGTAGCGATCCTTGCGGAACAAATCCACATCGGCGACGTTCTGATCAGCGAGGGGCATCTGCTGGCCCCGCTCCAGCAACAGCACTGCCAATCCTGACGAGGCAAGCGAATTGGCAAGGGTGCCACCGGCAGCTCCACTGCCAATGACAATTACGTCGTAATGGTTGTCGTCGATGATCATGGATGGTTCCTCAGCTGCGCTGCCAGACGTAAAGGAGAACGAAGAGGATGATCCAAATCACATCCACAAAGTGCCAGAACAGGGATGTGGCCTGAACACCCTGCTCTCCACCCGCATAGTTCTGGGGGATGAAAGATTTCACCAGCATCAATCCCATCAAAAACACCCCCGTGGCCACATGCAAGCCGTGGAAGCCTGTAAGCAGATAAAAGGTGCCGCCGAATACACCACTGGTGAAGCCAAACTGCAGACCACTCCACTCAACGGCTTGGCCGTAGAGGAAATAGGCACCAAGGGCCATTGTGAGAAGCCAAAAAGCCCGAAAGCCCATCAGATTCCCCTTGCTCATGCAGCGCTCTGCCAGCCAGATCGTGCCCGAGCTAGAAATCAATACCACCGTGTTGAGCAGGGGCGTACGCCACTCGAGGCCTTCCACACCGGGGGGTAGCCAATTGAGCGCAGCGGTTTTCAGCAGGGCAAAACCACTAAAGAATGCCAAAAAGATGACACTCTCAGAACAGAGAAAGATGATGAAGCCCGTGAGATTGTGCTTCGGGTGCTCAGTGTTCAAATGAGGTGTAGCAGTCATGCGCTGGCCTCCTGAAGGGTGAGCTGCTTTTCAATCTCTGCCTGGTGCTCAACCAGTGGCGCTCCAGTGCCGTAACCATAGGGGCGTGAAATCACGGTCGGCACGTGCTCACCAAAGTTGTCTTCAGGTGGCGGTGATGGCAGCAGCCACTCAAGACCAATGGCATTCCAGGGGTTATGGGGGGCTTTCGGGCCCCGCACCCAGGCACTCACCATATTGAGGAGAAAGGGAATAATCGACACTCCCAGCAAGAAGGCGCCGAGGCTGGCAAGCACGTTCCAGAAAGCGAATTCCGGGTCGTAGCTCGAAACCCGCCGGGGCATACCCATCAAACCGAGGGGGTGCATGGGCAGAAAATTGAGGTTGGCACCGATGAAGGTGAGCAGGAAATGGAGCTTGCCAAGGCCCTCGTAAGGCATGCGCCCAATAAATTTGGGAAACCAGTGATAGATAGCGGCAAAGATTCCCATCACCGCTGCTCCATAGATCACGTAGTGGAAATGACCCACCACGAAATAGGTGTTTGATACGTGAATATCGACCGGCACCGTGGCAAGCATGATGCCGGTGATGCCAGCAAATACAAAGTTGAACAGGCCACCCAGGCAAAAAAGCATCGGTGTGGTGAGTCGAAGTTTGCCGCGCCAAATAGTTCCCAGCCAGGCAAACACCTTCACCCCCGTGGGAACGGCAATCAGCATGGTGGAAAACATAAAGAAGTTGCGCATCCACTGCGCCACCCCACTGGGGAACATGTGGTGCACCCACACAACTAAACCCAGTGCCACGATGATGAAGGAGGCTAGGCAGACGTAGACGTAGCCAAACAGTGGCTTGCGTGAGTAAACCGGGAACAGCTCCGAGAAGATACCAAATACTGGCAGAATGATTACGTACACTGCCGGGTGGGAATAAAACCAGAAAAAGTGCTGATAAAGCACTGGGTCGCCACCTCCCTCTGGCTGATAAAAGCTGGTGCCAAAGCTGAGGTCCATCAGCAACATCACCGCCCCACCGGTAAGGGCCGGCAGCCCGATCAACTGCAGGCTTTGGGCGGCAAGAGCCGTCCAGCAATACACGGGCATCATGAAGAAACCCATGCCAGGAGACCGCATCCGCAGAATCGTGGTCACGAAATTGATCGCCCCCATGATCGAGGAAACCCCCGAAAGGGCCACGGCTGTGATCCACAGGCCTTGGCCATTAATAAAGTGGCCCAGCGGGTTCTGGGTGCTAACCGGTGGATAGGACCACCAGCCGGAATAGGCCGGCCCACCAGGAACGAAAAAGCTGCCGATCAACAGAGCACCAAAAATGGGCACCAGCCAGAAGGCCACCGCATTTAGCCGCGGAAAGGCCATATCTGGAGCGCCGATCATTGTGGGGATCAGCAGGTTGTTGAGGCCATTCAGCACCGGAAAGATGAACAGGAACAGCATGATGGTTCCGTGCATCGTGTAGATGCCGTTGTACACCGTGCGATCCACCAGATCAGCAGGTGGTGTTATCAGCTCTCCCCGGATGATCATGGCCAGCAGGCCACCGATTAGAAAGAAGAAAAAGGCCGTGACTATATATTGAATGCCAATAACCTTGGCATCGGTGTTGAAGCCGAAGTAGCGGCTCCAGGAGGTGTTTTCGGGAGGACTGGGCGGGAAGGTAGCGGAGGTCATCGGGCTCAGGCGTCGTGCGGCAGGGAGTTGGATCCGGGAACGTTCACCTGGGGCGGTGGAGCTGGAGGCACGGTGGCCCAGCCTGGATTTTTCAGCTGTTTGCGCTCGCCATACTCGATTACTGCATCACTTAAACCGCTCTGCAGCGGCTGTCTAGCGGCGTTCTCCAGCCAAGCCTGGTAGACCTCGGAGCTCTCGACCACCACATCGGCCTGGTTGGCGGCAAACCAGGTGCCACTGAACTGGGAATCTCGGAGGCGATAGCGCCCCTCACGGGTGGGAGTGAGGTTGAAGTTGATCGCCCGACCCGGGATCACGTCCTGCTTGAGGCGGAAGGCCGGGATGTAAAAGCCATGCAACACGTCATCGGAAACAAGACGGAAGGTGACGGGCTGATCAACCGGCAAATGCAGCTCGGTGGTGGAAACATTGGCGCTTGGATAGCGAAACTCCCACGACCACTGGCGAGCAATTACCTCCACCTGCTCGGCCGGCAAGCGATCGACGGCGTAGCCCCCCTGGTCTTCCACCGGATTAGCCAAATGGATGTGCTCCATCGGTCCAAGAACTCCGAGTTTGGTGTTGACGCGCATGGCGTAAACCGCGATGGCCATCACCAGCAGTAAGGGAATGACCGTCCAGATCACCTCAAGCCGGGTATTTCCCTCAATCGGCTCCGCATCGCTCTCGTCGTACTTGTCGGCGCGGTGCTTAAGCAGCACCCAAGCCATCACCGAGACCACCGCCCCAAACACGAAAGTACCGATGCCCGTTTCAAAGCTGAACAGCCCATCGACCAGTGGTGCCGCGGTAGATGCCTGCACCGGCAACCAACGATATGCCTGCTGGGCCATCCACCAGCTCAAGGCCACCAGCAAACCGATCCACCCAAGCAGGGCCACCAGGCCCAGGCCGCTGATCGGCAGCCGGGAGCGGTCAGAGGAATTACTCACGGCAGGGCCTCCTTGAGATCAGCGCCAGCGGCAAGAAGTTGGTCGGCAGTGATGTGAACACCAAATTCAGCCGCAAGCTCAGCGCCGAGGGTGCCGTGCAGCCCGATCACAAGAAATAAGCCCAGGCCCACCAGCAAATAGAGCCACTGCACCTGACGCCCCATGTCACGACGCCAGACAAAGCGCTGATAGCCCCGCCACACAGTCATGGCGACGATCACCAGCAGGATCACAACCCCACCGACGCCATGCACAAGCATCGTCTCCATGCTCTGTAGACCGATGCTGCTTGTAACTCCAGGCAGGGGCACCGCCAGCAGCATCTCGTAGAAGCCAGCGGCCACAGTGAAGAAGGTAACGATGGCGCAGGCCAGCAGGTTGTACCAACCCACATCGTGGAAGCCCCCGCGGGTTACGGGCAGGGCGAGAAAGCGAAACACCCGCTTTTCTACCGGGTAGAGGGCGCCGGCAATATCGAAGGCGATGGCAATCACGAACAGACCGATCGTGAAATGCACCAGGTTGGGGTGAATTGGCAGGGCATAGGGCAGCCCATTGGGGCCAAGATCAGCTGCCAACTGCTCAATCGGTGAGCCCGCCGGAATGAAGGCAGCCATCACACCAGCCCTGAGCGCATGGCTTGCACCACCGGCACCGTGTGCAGGCCGTACACCCAGATCAACTGATTACCAAGGGTGACCTGCAATACGATCAGGGCACTGAGCAGCCCACCAGCGCCAAGAAATGCCAAGGGCAACTGGTGGGGGTCTTTACTGCGAATTACATAACGCCAGCCCGACATCAGCGACAACACCCCAGCCAAAGACCAGCCGATCGTGCTGTGCAGATTGAGGATGTCGCGGGAGGCGCCATAGGGATTGGCCAGCCCCGCCTCAATCTGGCCAAACATGATCGCCACAAAGATGGCGGCCGTGGCAAATAGGAGATTCCAAAAACTAACCTCAAATAGAGCTGGCCGGCGGGTTACAACTCCGATCAGATCAAATACAAAGGTAATCAGCCCCATAGCGATCACAAAGTGCACAACGATCGGATGGATGGTGTCCATCCAAGGGAGGTTGTGGTCGTTGAGCGGCGGTAGCAGCTCAAGCATGGCGCCTATACCAAACACGATTGATAACCACGCTGGAGCGAGCCATCTGGCAACGCCGAAAGCTGTGATGCTTTGCTACATAGCCGTGAGCATTTCCTGACAGCGGGTCCTTATGGCGCGGCGATTAAAGTTGAAAGCTAATTGCTTTTATGCCGGTGACAGTTCCTGCTTCTCCCGCCCTGCGCTGGGTCACCGCAGCCCTGCTGTTTGCTGCGGCCGGGCTGTCGGTGGTGCTGCCATTTGTCTCAGCCACCTTGCTCACTATCGCCGTTGGTGCCGTATCAGTGATTGCCGGGGTGTCCCAAATTCTGCGTCTCACTGGCGAAGCCGATATCAAAGGAAAAATCTTCCGCCTGTTCTCCGGCCTGCTTTATTTGGGCGGTGGCATTTGGGTGCTGGCATTCCCAGTTGCCAGTGAGGTGAGCTTGACGCTGTTTGTCGGTTTCCTGCTTGCTTTCGAGGGCGTGATGGAGCTAGCCGCCGCGGCCACTGGCCAGGGAGCGGCTCGTGGCTTGGTGCTGATTGACGGGATCGTCACCGCCGTACTCGGCGGCATGCTCATCGCCGAATGGCCCTCCGACAGCATCTGGGCGATCGGCATGTTGTTTGGCATTGGCATGGCGTTTTCCGCCATCAACCTGCTCACGGCCCCACCAAGCCAGCCGGCCAGTTGAGCGGCAGCTCGCCAATGGCCGCCGCATCGAGGCGGCGGGGATCAGCCACCCCCAAGCTGCCTCCATCAGGCAGCACCTCAACGCTGTTTGCCGATCCCATGGCGGCCGTAACGACTACACGGTGGCCTTTTGCTTCCAGCAATCCCACCGTGTCAGGGCTCAGTCCCTGTTCCACGCTGATCTGATCGGGCCATAGCTGGGAGTGAATGCGGGGGCTGGCCACGGCTGAGGCCAGGTTCAGGCCATGCACCATGCGGTTGAGCAGCACCTGCAGCACGGTGGTGATGATGCGACTGCCGCCAGGGCTGCCGGTAGCCAGCCAGGGCCGGCCATCGGGGCGAAATATCAAGGTGGGCGTCATCGAGCTAAGTGGTCGCTTGCCCGGGGCGATGGCGTTAGCGCTGCCCTGCACCAGCCCGTAGGCATTGGCCACGCCGGGCTGGGCAGTGAAGTCGTCCATCTCGTTGTTGAGCAGGAAACCGGCGCCGGGAACGCTGATGCCACTGCCATAGGCGAAGTTGAGGGTGGTGGTGAGGGCCACCATCCCCCCTTGGCGATCGGCCACTGAAAGATGGGTTGTGTTGGTACCACCTGCCTGGAGGCCCTGGGCCGCTAGCTCGCTGGCGGGGCGATGGCGCTGAAGCTGGATCTGGGCCCGCAACCGCTCCGCATGGGCCGCACTCAGCAAGCGCTCCAACGGCATCACCACCTGATCGGGGTCTCCTAGCCAATGGTTGCGATCTCGATAGGCAAGGTTCATCGCCTCCACCATCCGGTGCAGGCTGGCGGCGCTGTTGAGACCCAGCTCAGCGAGGGGCACGGGCTCGAGCACCTGGAGCAGTTGCAGCAAAGTGACGCCACCACCACTGGGGGGCGGCATGGTGAGCACCGGATGGTTTCGGAATCTTGCCTGCAGGGGGCGCACCAGCTGGGCCCGGTAGCCCTTGAGGTCGGCATGGCTAATCAGGCCGCCCCGTTGGCGCATCAAGGTCACCAATGCGTCAGCGATCGGGCCCTCGTAAAAGCCTGGTTCGCCCTGGGCGGCGATGCGCCGCAGGCTGGCGGCAAGCAGGGGCTGGCGCCACAGCTCTGCCGGCCGCAGAGGGCGCTTGAGAAACAGCTGGCTGGAAGTGGTATCTGACTGCAGCAGGGGTGTGGCCTGGCGCAGGGAATCGGCCAGTTCCTTGCCCACCGGAAAACCGCGACTAGCCAGGCGGATCGCCGGTGCAAGCACCGCGGCCCGCGAGAGCCGGCCATAACAGCGCTGGCTCAGCAGTAAGCCAGCGGGGCTGCCAGGCACGGCCACACTCAACAGGCTGCGGGTGGCTCGCTCACGATCCACCTCGCCTTCGGGGCCGAGGAACATCCCAGCGGTGGCTGCCAGGGGCGCCGTCTCGCGAAAGTTGACGGCCACTGCCGTGCCACGGCCAAGGCGCAGCTCCGGGGCGGTAGGGCAGCCCCGGCCCGCAGCCGGTGATGGTCCGGGCAGCCACAGCACCAAAAAACCACCGCCGCCGAGGTTGCCCGCCTGGGGCAAGGTGACCGCCAAGGCAAAGGCCGTGGCCACCGCCGCATCCACCGCATTGCCGCCGCTGGCCAGGATTTCAGCGCCCGCCAGCGATGCCCAGCGCTCCTGGCTTGCCACCATGCCGGCGGCAGACCACTGGGGGTGGAAGCGCTGGCTGCGCTCCTGCAGCACCTCTGCCTGGGCTGGTGCGGCCAGCAGCGTCGCCAGCCCAGCTAGCAGCCGTCGCTTCATGGCCTGCTGGGAGCGCCGTAGCCCCCACCGCCTGGTGTCTCAATGCGCAGGGCTTCACCCGGCTGGAGCTCCAGCTCGCAGCAGCCGTCGAGCTGCCGGCTCGTGCCATCAACCCCGATCCAGGTGTTGCGGCCGCAGGCGCCCGGCAGCCCGCCGGCCAACCCCGCGGGGGCCACCCGCCGCGCACCGGAGATCAGCTCAACGGTCATCGGGGCCAAGAAGCGCACCTGCCGCACCGCCCCATCGCCTCCCCGAAACCGCCCATCCCCGCCCGATCCGACCCGGATCCCAAAGCGCTCCAGCCGCACCGGAAAGCGCGTTTCCAAAATTTCCGGGTCGGTGATACGGGAGTTGGTCATGTGGCTCTGCACAGCGGCGGCCCCGTCAAAGCCCGCACCACCGGGGCGGATGCCAGCACCGCTGCCCCCACCGATCGTTTCGTAGTACTGGCATTGGCCATTACCAAAGCTGAGGTTATTCATCGTGCCCTGGGCGGCGGCTTGCACCCCCAGCGCCGCAAACAGAGCGTTGGCTGCCGCTTGGGAGATTTCCACATTGCCGGCAACCACCGCCGCCGGCGGATTGGGATGCAGCAGGGAGCCGGGCGGCACGATCAGCTCGATCGGCTCGAAACAGCCGGCATTGAGGGGGATCTGTTCGCCCACCAGGCAGCGAAACACGTAGAGCACCACAGCCTTGGTTACGGCTAGAGGGGCGTTGAGATTGCCGCTGTGCTGGGGCGAAGTGCCGCTGAAATCAACCTGAACCCGGCGAGCCTCAGCGTCGATGCGAACAGCTACCTGGATGAAGGCGCCGTGGTCGAGCTCCACCCGGGCAGACCCGTCGCTGAGGTGCGCAATCGCCCGAGCCACCGCCTCGGCACCGTGGACTTGCCCATGGGCCATGTAGGCCCGCACCTCGTCGAGGCCGTGGCGCTCAATCAAGCGCCCCAGCTCCTGAACACCCAGCCGATTAGCCGCCGCCTGGGCCTGCAGATCGGCAAGCAACTGGTCGGGGTTGCGTACTGGATGGCTACCTGCAGCTAGTCGCTGCCGCCACAGCGACTCATCAAAGTTGCCACTACTCAAAAACGGCACGTTGTCGAGTAGCAGGCCCTCATCGTCGATGCTGCGACTGAAGGCCGGCATCGAGCCCGGGGTGATGCCGCCCACATCGGCGTGGTGGCCGCGGCAGGCCACATAAAACAAAGGGGCCCCAGCCTGGGAGTCGCCCAAACCAGAGGCAAAAACCGGCGTAATGGCAGTGATGTCTGGTAGGTGGGTGCCGCCGTTGTAAGGATTATTTGACAAAACCACATCGCCAGAAGCCAATGGGGAACGCTCGCCCCGGGCGATGGCGGCAAGCAGGCTGATCACGCTGTCGCCCATCGAACCGAGGTGCACTGGGATATGGGGGGCATTGGCTACAAGCTGACCCGCAGCATCGAAGAGGGCGCAAGAGAAATCGAGCCGCTCACGGATGTTCACCGAGCGGGCGCTCTGCTGCAGCCGCCCCCCCATCTGCTCGGCGATGGCTGCAAAGCGGTGGTTGTAGAGCTCTAGCAGGGTGGGATCGGGCCCCTGCTCCCCATGTTCAACACAGTTATCACCAGTCTGGCCAATTGCCGCGCCGTCCCGCTCCAACAGCAGGGCTCCATCAGCTAGCACCAGGGCTTGCCAGCCAGGCTCCAGCACGGTGGTGGTGGTCGCATCGACTACCAGGGCTGGCCCCGCGAGCCTCTGCTGGTGCTGCAGCTGGGAGCGCTGCCAAAGCGGCACCGGCCGCCAGCCGGCCGCCTCGCCCAGCCACAGGGGAGTGGTTGGGGCAAACGGGGCTACAGCCACTGCCTTTCCTCGAACCACTGCCTGTCCTCCAGCCACTGCCTGTCCTGGAAGCACTGCCTGTTCTGGAACCACCGCCGGGGGAGCCAGCTCAACCAGCAGGCGCTCCACGATCCAGTCTTCGCCCACCGGGCCATAACCGAAGCGCTGCAGATGGGCGGCGCTAAAGGCTCGCTTCAGGTCTTCAACCCCTTGCTCGTCTGGCAACCACGCCACCTCCAGACCCCGCTCGCTGCCGGCGGCCCGCAGCTCCAGCTGCACCCCAATCCGGCCAGTGGCCCCCTCGGCCAAATCCCCCAGCCGGCGCAGGTCGGCGAACCCCTGCTGCTCCAGCTCGGCGCAGCGCTGACGCAGCAGGGGCAGGCTGTCGGGGCGCAGCGGCAACCGCGGCGAGCACTCCAGCAGCAACCTCTGCTCGGCCATGCCGAGGCCATAGGCGGAAAGCACCCCCGCCAAGGGGTGGAGCAACACCCGCGTCACAGCCAGCACCTCGGCCAGGCGGCAGGCATGCTGACCGCCAGCGCCGCCGTAGCTCACCAACAGGGCCTCGCGCAGGTCGTGGCCGCGTTGGATCGAGATGCGGCGCAGGGCTTCCGCCATCGTTTCAATGGCGATCTGCAGGGCACCTGCCGCCAGCCGCTCCGGACTGATCCCAGGTGCAACCGCGGCCATCTCAAGCGCCAGCTCCGCAAACCCTCGCCGCACCGCTTCCCCATCAGCGGGTTGGTCGCCCTTGGGGCCAAACACCGCTGGCAGGGCGGCAAGCGGCAGACGGCCTAGCAGCACGTTGGCATCGGTGATGGTGAGCGGTCCGCCGCGGCGGTAAGCCGCTGGACCGGGATCAGCTCCTGCAGAAACAGGCCCAACCTGCAGCCGCCTGCCGTCAAAGCGCAGCACCGAGCCGCCGCCAGCAGCCACGGTGTGAATCGGCAACATCGGAGCTTGCAATTCCAGCCCAGCGATCTCGGTGGCAGGGCTGCGCTCCCAGGCCAGATCACCGCCAGCGCCTGAGAGGCAGCGGTCATCGAAATGGAACACATCGGTGGAGGTGCCACCCATGTCGAAACCAACGATCGGCTGAGGGGGCAGCCCAGCGGCAGCAAGGGCCCTCCTGCCCACTGCCACGGCGCCCACCATGCCTCCGGCCGGCCCCGAGAGGATCGTGTCTTTGGCCAGCAGCAGTTCAGGCGCTGCCAGAGCCCCACTGGATCGCATCACCCGCAGCCGGGTTGCTGGCCCCAAGGCCCGCTGCACCTGGCGCAGGTAGCGGCCCAGCACCGGCGCCACCGCCGCCTCCACCAGGGCGGTCTGGCCGCGGGGCACGAGCCTTGGCTGGCCACTGAGCCGATGGGAGAGCACCACGGCCTCGAAGCCCAGGGGTGCGAGCCACTGCTCCAGCTGCAGCTCCTGGCTGGGATTGCGGGTGCTGTGCAGCAGGGCAACCGCGCAACTGTTGTAGCCGTCGGCCTGGGCTTGCAGCAGCAGCTGCTGCAAATCCTCTCCCCATCGCAGCGCCTCAAGCTCGAATCCCTCCGCATCCAGGCGCCCCTCCACCTCCAAAACCCTCACCCGCAGGGGGTTGGGCCGCTGAATGGCTAGGGCAAAGAGGTCGGGGCGGTGCAGGTCGCCGATGCTGAGCAAGTCGGCAAAGCCGCGGTTGATCAGCAGCACCACCCCGGCGCCGCGCTGCTCCAGCAAGGCGTTGGTGGCCACGGTGGTGCCGAGCCTCACCTCCCGCACCAATCCCAGCGGCAGGGGGCTGCCGGCCATAACGCCGGGCTCCTGGCTCAGCAGCGCAGCTATGGCACGCACGGCCGGGTCCCCCGGGCACTCCGGCTGCACCGACAGCACCTTGCGCACCAGCAGCTCGCCGGCGGGGCTGCAGCCCACCACGTCTGTGAAGGTGCCACCCCGATCAACCCAGAACCGCCAACCAGGGGCGGAACAAGCCGGCTGCACCGGCTCAGCGGTAGTTCTCAAACTGCAAAGGCACTTCCACGTCCTGGGCCTTGAGCAGGTTGATCGCCTGCTGCAGGTCGTCCTTGTTTTTGCCGGTGATCCGCAGGCTTTCGCCCTGGATCGAAACGGTCACCTTCTTGAGCTCGTCGCGCACGGTTTTGCTCAGCTGCTTGGCCAGCTCAGAGCTCAAACCTTTGCGCAGTTTCACCACCTGCTTGACCCGGTTGCCCCCCACGGGCTCGGGGCTCTGGAAGTCAAAAATCTTCAGCGAGAGGTTGCGCTTGGTTGCCTTCTGGCGCAGCACGTCCTCCACGGCCTGAAGGGTCATGTCGCTGGCGGTGGTGATGGTGAGGCTCGCCTCCTCCACCTCGATTTCGGTATTGGAATCCTTGAGGTCGTAGCGGGTGCCCACGTCGCGGCGCACCTGATCGATTGTGTTGACGAGCTCCTGGCGATCGAAATCGCTCACCACATCGAAGGAATAGGTGTCGGCCATGGGGCGCAGTTTGGAGGTCGGATGCGTTCACGGATCGTAGGGGCGGCCTGTCAGCCTGACCAAGCACTGATTGCGCCTGCAGTTCATGACCTCCACCCTCGCCCCTTTCGCCTGGTCGTTGCTGCTGGCAGCTGGCGTGGTGGTGTTCAGCATTGTGCCCCTGGGCGCCGCCCGCTCCCAGGCCAATTTCCAGATGGCCGACCTGGGCGCCCCGCGGGCGATGTTTGAGCGGCTGCCGGCCTGGGGCAAGCGGGCCGCCTGGGCCCACCAAAACTGCTTTGAAGCCTTCACCCTGCACGCGCCCGCTGCCCTGCTGTGCCTGGTGGCGGGTGTCACCAGCCCGGTAGCGATCGCCGCGGCCTGGATCCATCCCCTGCTGCGCCTGGCCTACATCGGCATGTACGTAGGCAACGTGCCACCGCTGCGAGGCCTCTGCTGGGCAGGCGCCCTCACCTGCAGCGGCTTGCTCTACGTAGAAGGCCTAAAAGCGCTGCTGGGCTCCTAAGCAAACAGATTTAGTCGAAGAACATCACGCTCACCACCTTGCCCATGTCCTCCGCGACCCGGCAGCTGGCTAGCAAGGTTTCACTGTCGTGGAAGGCGTAACAAATCAGCTGATCGCAACGACTGATGATGTCTTGGTTGCAGAGGCTGCTTGCCATCGTCAGGGGCAGCTCATCGTGCTCTGGCTTCTCCACCAGATGCAGCACTCGCTCCAATTGATCTCGAGACTCTCCGGGTTGGCGATCAAGGCTCTGGGGCAAAAGCACGGTGAGCCTGGCCGGATCAATCTCCAGCACGCTGCGGATCACCGCCGCATTAACGCCCTGGGATCCAGAGGTAATCAGATTGTGACCCTCCTGGGCCAGGGAGCGGGCCACTAATTCGACCAGATGGATCGAAACCACGGGCACATGGCGACTGCCCAAAATTGCAATCCGACGCTTGCTGCGGTCCTGGAGCATCGCCAGTTCCTGGGCCAAGGTGTCGATACGATCAATCGACGGAAGATCAAGGGACCGCGACACCAATAGCCACCTGTCAGTCCTTTGAAACTAGCAGCGTTATTTCATTAATGCGGGCAACTGCAACCGAGCAAACAGGCGCTCGAAATTGCAATGCTCTTCCACCAGCCTGAAGGCAAAGCTTGCCTTCACCACTTCGTGCAGACGCACATGACCAAAGGCCTGCTCAATCACTTCCACCGTAGTGAGGGTGTCGTGCTCCACCTTGAGCAGGGGCACCTCCAGCTCCTCGGCCCGGTTGAGCAGCTGGGGCAGCGGGTCTCCAGCGCCCGTGAGAATCAGGCACTGGGTTGAGGCCTCCAGGGCTGCCAGCTGAATATCGGTGCGATCAGCGCCAGTCACCACAGCCATGTTGCGGCGGCGCCGGAAAAACTCCATTGCCGAGTTGACGTTCATGGCGCCAATCGAGAGGGTTTCCACCAGGAGATCGAGCCTTTCCGGGCAACACAGCACCTGGGCACCTAGCCGCAGGGCCAGCTCCTCCACCGTGACACTGCGCAGCAGCGGGCTCTGGGGCATGACGCCAAGCACCGGCAAACCAAGGCGCTCCAGGGCAGGTACCACTTCGGCGCACAGCTGGGCCACAAGCCCCGGCTTGACTGCATTGAGCACCACCCCCGCCAGATGCTCACCCAACTCGGCCTGAGCCGCCAGGAGCGGGTCGATGCTGCAGCTATCGATCCAGGGATGCACCAGCAACACCGATGCCTCCAAGCCCCGGGCGAGCTGGGCCAGGCTGAGGCCGTAAAGCAAGCCCTCATGCAGGCTGCCGGCAGCTTCCAGCAGGGTGAGCCCGTCCCTGGCGGCGGCCAGCTGCTGACGCAGCTGCTCAAAACCCGAGCCGGGATCCAAGTCACCCTGCAGCAGCCGCCGCTCTGCCGTGGCCGGATCGAGCACATGCAGGGAGGGAATCAGGTTCGCTTCCGGAAGCCCCAGGGTGGCGCCGATGAAAAGCACATCGGCATCCAGCAGAGGCGCCTGGCTGGCAGCATCCACCGGGCTATCGAGGCTGGTGGCTAGGGGCTTGCCAAAACGCACCGGTACCCCTTGACGAGCCAGCTGGCGGGCCATGCCAAGCACCACCGCCGATTTGCCACTGAAGGATTCGCAGGAGCCGATCAGCAAGGTGGGGGCCATCGGTCAACCTCGCTTGGGGGTGTCTTGAAGCGAAATTTAGGCGGCGCTGCCCACTGCTTCGGTAGCAAGGGGCTGCTGACCCAGCAACAGCCACTGCCAGAAACTCGCCGGCAACTGCTCCCCCTCCCGATCCATCAACCACTGCACCAGCTGGTGGCAGGGCAGGTCAAAGCTGTACTTCACCTCTGGAAAGTCAGGAAATGTCAAATCGCAGTGGAGAATTTCCTGGGGTGCCGTTTCACCACTCCAGTTAAGCCGCAGCATGTGGCTACGCCCCCCCTGCAGCAGGCGCTTACCGGCCCAATCGCCCGCCAGCAGGATCGCCAAAGCACTCTCTAAAGGCATCAGCCGCCCCAGCCCACCGCAGTAGGGAGCAAATAGGGGCACTAAGGGGGCAACAGTCTCAGGGAACATGCCAGTGGGCATCAAGGCGGCGAATACGTCAACTATTTCCAGCCATGCTGACGCGTCGGCCGCCGTTTATGCCAGGCAGATGACCAATTTTGATGGATGCCGGATCGCGGTTACCGGTGCGAGCGGCAGCCTGGGTCGGGCCCTGCTCAAGGAGCTAGCCCAGCAGGGCGCCTCGCTGATAGCCCTCACCAGCAGCAGCGAACCCCTGCTCCTGCTCGATCCTGCTGGCACAGCGATTCCCCTAGAGCAGGTCTGCTGGCAATGCGGCCAGGAGCAGGAGCTACGTGGGCTAATGGAGCGGGTAGACATCCTGATACTGAACCACGGCATCAACCAGCAACAGCTCCGCAGCCGCTCTGCCACGGCGCTTGCCCTGGAGGTGAATGCCCTGAGCAGCTGGCGGCTGCTGGAGCTGTTTGCCGAGGTGGTGCAACAAAGCCACCGCCCAGAGCGGCCCAAGCCCGAGGTGTGGATCAACACCTCGGAGGCGGAGATCCAGCCAGCCCTCAGCCCTCTTTATGAATTGAGCAAACGGCTGCTAGGCAGTTTTGTGAGCCTGCGTGCCCTAGATCTCTCTGGTGCCAGCGGGCCCCTGCGCATCCGCAGGCTGGTGCTGGGGCCATTCCGCTCAAGCCTCAACCCAATCGGGGTAATGGGGCCGGGATTCGTGGCCAATCAGGTAATTGCCCAGGCCCGATTAGGGGTCAGCTTGATCATCGTCACCCCAAACCCCCTCACCTATGTGTTGATGCCCCTAAGCACCCTGGCGCGTTGGGGCTACTTCAAGCTGCTGACGCGGCCAAGCCCCGGCCAGCCCTAGAAATCGCGGTCGGTGAGGATTTCGCAACCGTCGCTGGTTACGGCGATGGTGTGCTCCCACTGGGCCGACCAGCTGCCATCAACGGTCACCACGGTCCAGCGATCCTTGAGGGTGCGGCAGGCCTTGCTGCCGGCGTTGAGAATCGGCTCCACCGCCAGGGTCATGCCCGGGCGCAGCTTCATGTTGGGCAGATCTCGGGTGCGGAAGTTGAACACCGAGGGCTCCTCGTGCAGATTGCGGCCCACTCCATGGCCCGTGTAGTCCTCCACCACCGCAAAACCGTGGGCCTCGACGTGGTCTTGGACCGCTCCAGCGATGTCGAGCAAGGTGTTGCCCGCCTTGATCTGGCGCAGCCCTTGCATCAGCGATTCCTGGGCCACCCGGCAGAGGGTCAGGGCCTCCTCGGTGGCGCCTTCACCTACACAAAGGCTGACGCAGCTGTCGCCGTGATAGCCGTCGAAGTAGGCACCGGTGTCGATCTTCACCAAGTCGCCGGCCTGAATGACCCGTTTGCTGTTCGGGATGCCGTGGACTACTTCGTTGTTGATTGAGGCGCAAATGCTGGCCGGGAAACCGTGATACCCCTTGAAACTGGGGGTAGCACCCATCTCGCGGATGCGCTTCTCGGCATGGCGATCGAGGTCGCCGGTGCTCATGCCGGGAGCCGCCAGCTCCAGAATTTCGCGCAGCACCGTGGCCACAATCCGGCTGGCCTTGCGCATGGTGTCGATCTCGCGGGCCGACTTGATCTCAACGCCGCGACGCCCCTTCTGGATGCGTGGACCGGTTTCAACGGTGGGGGAGGCAACCGCCGCGCCCTTGGTGCTGGCCAGTAGGTCGGCAAACAAATTCATGCAATGACCCACCGGCAGCTATCCGGCAGCGATGTAGGGCAGAACTGAAAGCTACCAATGGGACTGGACCGCTGTGGCAAAGCCGGGATAGCAATTGGGGCACCACGAGCCGGTACACTGGATCTTTGGCCAGGCGTAGCGGAGCTGAGATGGCAACGGAGTCGACAGAAAATCAAGCAGCTGATCAGGTGGTAAGTGCCACCGCGAGCACTGCAGCTCCTGCGGCCACCGCGGTGCAAGAAAAACCGGCCGCCACAAAGGCCAAAACCGGCAAACTCAGCGCCCAAGAGCTGATCCGGGCCTTTGAGGCAGAGCAACTTAAAGACGAGCTGCCCGACATTTACGTCGGCGACACCGTCAAGGTGGGTGTGCGCATCCGCGAAGGCAATAAGGAGCGTGTGCAGCCCTATGAGGGCGTGGTGATCGCTAAGCGCCATGGCGGCCTAAACGAGACCATCACGGTGCGCCGGATCTTCCAGGGCATTGGCGTGGAGCGGGTCTTCATGCTTCACAGTCCTCAAGTTGCCTCCGTGAATGTGGAGCGCCGCGGTAAGGTGCGTCGGGCGAAGCTCTTCTACTTGCGCGACCGGGTGGGTAAAGCCACGCGCGTCAAGCAACGCTTCGACCGCTGAGGTTGCCAACGCAACGTCAGCCTGCCGTCTTGGGATTCCTCTAGACAGCTGGCTGATTAGCTGCGGCCTCCTATTTACGGGGCATCGGCCATGCGCCGTTAGTTCAGTTGGTAGAACGCAGGTCTCCAAAACCTGATGCCGGGGGTTCAAGTCCTCCACGGCGCGTTCGATGCCCCAATTTGCAGTTTGCTGGTTTGAGCATGGAGTTGGATTTACAACCCGGGGATGTGGTCAAGGTGCTCGAATCAGCCGCTCTGGGCTGGGTTCGAGCTCGGGTGATCCGGGTGAAATCCGGTGGCAGGGTGGTTGTGCAGAGCGACCAAGGTCGTGAATTCACAGCCCGAGGCAATCAGGTTCGTTTGATTGAGCCAGCAGGGTTTAGGCCCTGAGATTCATGCGGCTTTTATGCCGATCCGCAATGCCGGTCTGCCCTAAACCAATTGGTTGACGAGCGGACCGGCCATCACGGATACTTTCAAAGTCGCCTCCACGACACAGTTAGCCTAAAAAGCTGCCTGGGACTGTAGTTCAACCGGTTAGAGCACCGCCCTGTCACGGCGGAAGTTGCGGGTTCGAATCCCGTCAGTCCCGTTCCATTTCAATTAGGAGTTGTCCCTGTGGATGCTGCGCAGTTCGTAGCAGGGCAACCATCTTCAGATCGCCAAGTGCGTGTTCGCCTCGCCCCGAGCCCAACGGGCACGCTGCACATAGGCACGGCCCGCACAGCAGTCTTCAACTGGCTTTACGCCCGCCGCCTGGGCGGTCAGTTTTTGCTGCGCATTGAAGACACCGATAAAGAGCGCAGCAAGCCCGAATACACCACCAACATCCTCGAAGGGCTGCAGTGGCTGGGGCTGCAATGGGATGGCGAACCCGTGATTCAGAGCGCTCGCATCAGCGAGCACAGGGCCGCCATCGAGCAACTGCTTGCCTCCGGCCACGCCTATCGCTGCTACGCCAGCGAGGCGGAACTCACTGCCATGCGGGAGCAGCAGGCGGCCAGCAAGCAGGCCCCCCGCTACGACAACCGCCACCGCGACCTAACGGCCGAGCAGCAACAGGCCTTCATCGCCGAGGGGCGCCAAGCCACCATCCGCTTCCGCATCGACGACGACGCCACGATCACCTGGAGTGACCTGGTGCGGGGCGAAATGCGCTGGGCCGGCGCCGATCTAGGTGGCGACATGGTGATAGCCCGCCGCGCCGCCGCCGACCAGATCGGCGATCCCCTCTACAACCTGGTGGTGGTGGTGGACGATGCCGCCATGGCGATCAGCCATGTGATCCGCGGCGAAGACCACATCGCCAACACCGCCAAACAACTGCTGCTTTATCAAGCCCTTGGCGCCGAGCCCCCGGTGTTTGCCCACACACCCCTGATCCTCAACCAGGAGGGCAAGAAGCTCTCCAAACGCGATGGCGTCACCTCGGTGAGCGACTTTCGGCAGATGGGCTACACGGCTGAAGCCCTGGCCAACTACATGACCTTGCTGGGCTGGTCGCCGCCGGAGGGGATGGGCGAGCGCTTCAGCCTGGCTGAGGCCGCGGCAGCGTTTTCCTTCGAGCGGGTCAACCGCGCCGGCGCTCGCTTCGACTGGGACAAGCTCAACTGGCTAAACGGCCAGGTGCTGCACGAGCTGGGCCCCGAGGCCCTGCGGCAGCAGCTGCTGCCCCTCTGGGCCGCCGCGGGCTGGCCGGCTGATTCCAGCGGCATCAGCGCAGATCCCGGCTGGCAGCTACAGCTATGTGAGCTGCTCGGCCCCTCCCTCACCCTGCTGGCCGACGGTGTCGACCAGGCCCGGCCGTTCTTTGCAACCCCGGCCCTCAACGAAGCGGCCAGCGCCCAGCTCGAACTCGAGGGTGCCCGCCCAGCCCTGGCAGCCCTGCTGGAGCAGTTGCCGCCGGGTGCCCTGGAGCCCGATCAGGCCCAGGCGCTGCTTGGCGAGGCCGCAACCGCCGCTGGCGTCAAGAAGGGCGTGATCATGAAGAGCCTGCGGGCAGCGCTGCTCGGCAGCCTCCAGGGCCCAGACCTACTTGCCACCTGGCTGCTGCTGCACCGATGCGGCGACGACCGCCCCCGCATCGCCCGCTGCCTCTGAGAGGCCAAGCCAGCGGGCCAGGGGGCCGGCGCTTAGGCCCTGCAGCCCCACGGTGAGCAGGATCGTCAAAAACACCAACCCCTGCAGACGGCCGGCCCCCACCACTCCCGCCTGCTCAAGCCGAATCGCAAACAGACTTGCCACCGCCGCGGTAACGATGCCGCGGGGTGCCAGCCAGCTCATCAGGGCCCGCTGGGGCAGGGTGAAATCGAGGCCCCAGGTGGCCAGGCCGATGGCCACGGGGCGCACCAGCAGCATCAAACTCAGCACACAGGCCACCCCTCCCCAGCCCAAGGGGCTGAGTTCGGCCCAGCTCACATCTGCGGCCAGCAGGGGAAAAAGCATCGTGATCGCCAGCTGGGCCAACTGACGAATCAACTCATCGAGCTCAGCGGCATCGATATCGGGCCGGCGACCCACCACCACACCAGCAGCCACGGCCGCTGGCAGCCCCGATTCGGGCAGCAGCAACTCACAGCCACTAAACATCAGAAACAAAGTGCCCAAGGTGAGCTGGAGCCGCAGGGCCCCGGCCTGCTGGGCGGGGATGCGGCGCAGGGCTTCGGCCAGCAGCCAGCCGCAGAGCGCGCCGATCGCCACACCGCCGCCAAGCCGTTGCAGCAGCCCCAGGGCCAGCTCCCGCCAGCCATGGAGGTCGCCAAGGGCCAGCTCCAAAAGCAGTAGCGCCAGCACGGCACCAATCGGCTCCAGGATCAGGCCCTCCCCCTCCAACACATCGCCCAGGGGCGGCGCCAGGCGGATCTGCCGCACCAGCGGGGTTACCACGGTGGGGCCAGTGGCCAGCACGATGGCGCTGAACACCGCCGCCAGGGACCAGTTCAGCCCCGCCAACCAGTGGGCGGCCAGCAGGCCAGCGGCGAGGCCGAGCACCAGGCGCACCAGCACGATGCGCAGCACCGCCTGCTTGGTGGCATCACCGGGCAGGCGCAGGTTAATGCCACCGTCAAACAGCACCAGACTCACCAGCAGGCCCACCACCGTGCCCAGACCCGCACCCAGGTCGAGGGGTTCTACAAGGCCAAAGCCGGAGCGGCCGATCACCAGACCGGCGCTGAGCAGCAGCACCACCCCAGGCAAGCCGGTGAGCCAGGCCAGGGCCTGAGCTGTGGCCCCGGCAAAAACCGTGACCCCCCAGAGCAGACCCAGCCGCTCAGGCGTCATTCATCGAGGGCGTTGAACTTGGGCTCCACATGGATGCCAATCACGCCGTTGGGTCGCACCACCAGATACTCGTCCTCCATATCGCCGATCGGCACATTCACGAAGGCGTCTGGGGCGGAGGCGGTGAGAACCCCGCCATACCACTGCTGAAACGCCTCCAGGGTGGAGAAATGGACGGTTTCGGTCTGGCCGCCGCTCATATGCAGATGCACGGCGTAGCGGCGAGGGATACGGGACATGGGGGCGCGCCAGGCAGCGAAACGGAAGTGCCCACAGGATGCCCCAGGGTCTGTTGGTTGTGCCAGGTGAGTGGCTGCAGCGCAACATCGCTGGCCACATAGAGGGGATGGCGGGGCTGGCCGGCGGCGGTGAGGCCAAGGGCCCAGAGACCACGCCCCTGCAACAACGCCAGCCCCCCCTGATCGCGCCCCCGCCAGGCACCCTGGTTGCCCCAGCCCAGCCAGAGGGTGGCCTCAGGCTGGGCTGCCAGGCGCCGCTGGATCCAGGAATCAGCCTCTGCCCCCAACGGATCAGCTACGCGGCGCAACACCGCCGGCGATGGGCTGATGCGCGCAAACAGGTTGAGCACCTCGAGGCTGCCGTAGCCCCAGCGCTGGGCAAACCCCACCAACCGCCGCAGGGTGGGATCGTCGCGCTGGCCAGCGGCCCGCGACGGATTGAGGCCGATGAAGAGCAGCCTTGGCGCCGCCGGCTGCCACAGCCGCTCCAGCCACCAGCGGTACTGGCCGCAGGGGCTGAAGGCGGCGGTGCCGCTGACGATGGCCTCCTGCACCATCGACTTAACATGAATCAATGCCTAGCTTGGCCGCTATTCGCGAACAGCGCCTAAGTGCCCGCCTAACGGTGTTGCGCGCAGGCGCCGCAGTTGTTGCTGCCAACCATCCAGGCAGCGAAGTGTGGCTGTTCGGCTCGCTGGCGCGCGGTGACTGGGACGCCTATTCCGACGTAGACCTGCTGGCCATCGCCCCCACCCAGGTGGCCGCAGATGCCTTGGCCGATGCGCTGCTGGACGCCCGCCTAGGTGACGACGTGCTGGCCCTAAGCCAGGAGCGCTGGCAGCAGCTGAAAGGGGGCGACGATCCCTACTGGCGGGCCATGGGCCGCGACGCCCTGCGCCTGGATCAGCCATGACTCCCCGGGTTGAGGCCTGGATTCGCCAGGCCCAAAACGATCTGGAGGCAGCGCGCTTAACGGCCGGCCAGGGGTTCCATGCCCAGGCCTGCTACCTGGCGGGTCAGGCCGCCGAAAAGGCGCTCAAGGCCCTGCTGCTAGCAGCCGGGATCACCCCGCCCTACAGCCACTCCCTCGAGAAACTGGTGGAACTGCTGCAACAGCAGGGCCTAGATCTGCCTGCCCTGGCTGAGCTGCATCTCAAGGCGCTCACGCGCATGAACAGCGCCAGCCGCTACCCCCAAGGAGATGAGGCCCCGGCTGATCTCTTCGATGCCAATGACAGCACCGCCGCCCTGGGCACTGCGGAGGCCGTGGTGCGGATCTCGGCAGCTCAATTGCAAGCCTGAGCTCTGGCAGGCTGACCCGACCCATCACCCCTGGCAGCACCGTGGCCCCTGGCACCAAGCCCCTGCTGCTGCTGATCGACGGCCACTCCCTGGCCTTCCGCAGCTTTTACGCCTTCGCTAAGGGGGGCGACGGGGGGCTGAGCACCAAGGCGGGGGTGCCCACCAGCGTCACCTACGGCTTCTTAAAGGCCCTGCTCGACAACTGCAAGGGCCTCAAGCCCAATGGTCTGGTGGTGGCCTTCGACACGGCCGAGCCCACCTTCCGCCACGAGGCCGATGCGGCCTATAAGGCACACCGGGATGTGGCGCCGGAGCACTTCTTCGCCGATCTGGCCAACCTGCAGCAGATCCTGGCCGAGAGCCTCGACATTCCGCTGGCGATGGCACCGGGCTTCGAGGCCGACGACGTGCTGGGCACCCTGGCCAACCGGGCCGCCAACGCCGGCTGGCGGGTGCGGATCCTCTCGGGCGACCGCGACCTGTTCCAGTTGGTCGACGACGAGCGCGACATCGCCGTGCTCTACATGGGTGGCGGCCCCTACGCCAAAAACAGCGGCCCCAGCGAGATCCGCCGGGAGGGCGTGATCGCCAAGCTCGGCGTCACCCCCGAAGAGGTGGTCGACCTCAAGGCCCTCACCGGCGACAGCTCCGACAACATCCCGGGGGTGAAGGGCGTGGGCCCCAAGACCGCCATCAGCCTCCTCAAAGAGTTTGAACATGTGGACGGCATCTACGCGGCGCTGGAGGCCCTGGAGCAGGCGGGCCCCAAGGCCAAGGACCCCAAGGGAGTACTGAAGGGCGCCCTGATCGACAAGCTGCGCGTCGACAAAGACAACGCCTACCGCTCGCGCATGCTGGCCGAGATCCTGATCGACATCCCCCTGCCGAGCGAGCCCCGGCTGGAGCTGGGGGCCGTGCAGGCCGAAGCCCTGGCCAGCAGCCTGGAGGAGCTGGAGCTGTACAGCCTGGTGAAACAGGTGCCCAACTTCGCCCAGCTGTTCTCGGCCGTGCCGCCGCAGTCCAGCGAGGGATCCAGCCCAGCCAGCGGCACGCCCAGCCCAGCCACCGCCCAAACCGCCACTAGCGGCAGCCCAGAGGCGACACCCCCTGAAGAAGCCCCAGCCCTGCCGGCCCTCCAGCCCCAGCTGATCACCAGCCCCGAGGCCCTTGCTGCCCTGGTGCAGCGCCTCAACGGCTGCACAGATCCGGGCCGCCCCGTGGCCCTAGACACCGAAACCACCAGCCTCAACCCCTTCCAGGCTGAGTTGGTGGGGGTGGGCGTGGCCTGGGGAGATGGCCCGGGGGAACTGGCCTACATCCCGATCGGCCACCATCTTCCCGAGCAGCACCCCGCGCAGCAGAGCCAAGCCAGCGGGGACATCCAGGAGCTGCTGAAGATCCCTTCTGGAACCTCAACAGAAAGCGCTCCGGGAGGTTGTACAGATGTACAACCTCCTCAACAGATTCAGCAACTGCCACTAGCTGCGGTGCTCACCGCCCTGGCCCCCTGGCTGGCCAGCGCTTCCCACCCCAAGGCCCTGCAGAACGCCAAATACGACCGGCTGATCCTGCTGCGCCACGGCCTGCCCCTGGAGGGGGTGGTGATGGACACGATGCTGGCCGATTACCTGCGCGATGCCGGCGACAAGCACGGCCTCGACGCCATGGCCGAGCGCAATTTCGGCTTCAGCCCCACCAGCTACAGCGAGCTGGTGCCGAAGGGCGCCAATTTCGCCGCCGTGGCGATCGACGCAGCCGCCCTCTACTGCGGCATGGATGTGCACCTCACCTGGCGCCTGGCCCAGCTGCTGCGCCGCGAGCTCACCGCCATGGGCGCTGCCCTACCCGAGCTGCTCGACCAGCTGGAGCTGCCCCTCGAGCCAGTGCTGGCCCTGATGGAGGCCACCGGCATCCGCATCGACACCGCCTACCTAGGTGAGCTCAGCGCCGAGCTCAAAATCACCCTGGATCGCCTCGAGGGCGAGGCCAAGGCCGCCGCCGGGGTCGATTTCAACCTGGCCTCCCCTAAGCAGCTGGGCGAGCTGTTGTTCGACACCCTTGGGCTGGATCGCAAAAAATCCCGCAAAACCAAAACCGGCTGGAGCACCGATGCCACCGTGCTCGAAAAGCTCGAAACCGACCATCCGGTGGTGCCCCTGGTGCTGGAGCACCGCACCCTCAGCAAGCTCAAGAGCACCTACGTGGATGCCCTGCCGGCCCTGATGGAGCCGGAAACCGGCCGGGTGCACACCGATTTCAACCAGGCCGTCACCGCCACCGGGCGCCTGAGCAGCAGCAACCCCAACCTGCAGAACATCCCGATCCGCACCGAGTTTTCGCGGCGAATCCGCAAGGCCTTCCTGCCGGAAGCGGGCTGGAGCCTAATCAGCGCCGACTACTCCCAGATCGAGCTGCGCATCCTGGCCCACCTCAGCGGCGAGGAGGTGCTGGTGGAGGCCTACCGCACCGGCGACGACGTGCACGCCCTCACCGCCCGGCTGCTGCTGGAGAAGGACACGGTGACGCCGGATGAACGCCGCCTGGGCAAGACGATCAACTTCGGCGTGATCTACGGCATGGGCGCCCAGCGCTTCGCCCGGGAAACGGGCGTGAGCCAGGCCGACGCCAAAGAGTTTCTGGGTAAATACAAGCAGCGCTACCCGAAGGTGTTCGCCTTCCTGGAATTGCAGGAGCGGCTGGCCCTGAGCCGGGGCTACGTGGAAACGATCCTGGGCCGCCGCCGCCCCTTCCACTTCGACCCCAATGGCCTGGGCCGGCTGCTGGGCAAGGATCCCCTCGAGATCGACCTAGAGGTAGCCCGCCGCGGCGGCATGGAGGCCCAACAGCTGCGGGCCGCTGCCAACGCACCGATCCAGGGATCCAGCGCCGACATCATCAAGCTGGCCATGGTGCAGCTGCACCGGGAGCTGCAGGCGGCCCAGGTTCCGGCAAGGCTTTTGCTGCAGGTGCACGACGAACTGGTGCTGGAAGCGGCTCCCGAAGCGCTGGATCAGGTGCTAACCCTGACGCGTGAAACCATGGAACGGGCCGTGGCCCTCACCGTGCCCCTGGTGGTGGAAACGGGCGTGGGGCCCAACTGGATGGACGCGAAATAGGGCGCGACATCACCACCGAAGCGAGCGAGGATGGGGTTGCTGGAGGCAACAAGAGGCCGGGAGTGATGGCAGAGGACATCCGCTGGCAACAGCGCTTCAACAATTACCTTCAGGCCCTGGCGCAACTGGAAACCTTCTTCCAGCCGCCGGCCTTGAATGAAAGGGAGCAGCAGGGCCTGATCAAAGCCTTCGAATACACCTTCGAACTGGCTTGGAACACCTTGCGCGACCTACTCCGCAGCCAGGGCGATGCCACGTTGCTGGGCTCGCGCGACACCCTTAGGGAGGCGTTTCGGCTGGGGCTGATCGCCGACGGCGAAGCCTGGATGTTGATGATTCAAGACCGCAACCTCACCAGCCACACCTACAACCGCTCCACAGCTGATGCGATCGGGGACAACATCAGCAGCAGCTACCTTGCCTGTTTTCAGCAGTTGCGTTCGCTGCTGGAGCAGCGCCTGCAAGCGGAATCGCGATGAGTCGACTCCCCCTACCAGTCGAGTCGATGGCCATCCCCGGCATCCCGGAGGCCCGGGTGAAGCAGCTCTTGCAGGTCTTGGCGCGGCATCCGCATGTTGAGGCTGTCTGGCTGTTTGGCTCACGGGCGATGGGCCGGCACCAACAGGGATCCGACATTGATCTCTGCCTGGAGGGCGCCGAGCTCAGTCACAGCGATCGTTTGCAGCTGATGGCAGCGGTAGACGACCTACTGATGCCCTGGCGGGTAGATCTGGTGCTGCGCCATGAGCTGCCCGCCGAGCTGGAGGCCCACCTGCAACGGGTGGGACGCTGCATCTGGATGGAATGAATGGGCTCTCCATGCAAGACAACTACGACCTGTGGCAGGCGCCTTCAGCTCGCCAGCAAGCCCTGCGAGGCATCACGCAAGAGCTCACCCCAGTCGCCTGGGGACAGGCCGCTGCAAGTGGGGCGATGATGGATGCAATGACGTCAATACCACCCCCCCTGGTTACCCGTGAGGCCCTGAGGGCTTTCACACAGCGACTTGTGGAGCATTTAGCTCCACAAAAAGTTATTTTATTTGGCTCTCAGGCTCGCGGTAGGGCTCGTTGGGATTCCGATGCCGACATCCTGGTGGTGATGCCATTTGAGGGCAGTTCCTTCGAGCAGAGGTTAACCATGCTTCAGGTGGGGGCATCGTCATTTCCAGTAGACCTTTTGCTATGCAGACCAGAAGCTGCAGCGCAGCGTTACGACTGGGGAGATCCGTTCATTCGTGAGGCCCTTGATCACGGAGAGGTCCTCCATGGCTAATCACACACCGCTGGTTGAGGCTTGGATCCGTTACGCGGAGGAAGACGGCAAGACAGCCAGATCCTTGCAAGCGCTGGGGGGAATGGGCGAAGCATTTGCTTTCACGTGCAGCAATGCATCGAGAAGCTGTTCAAGGCTGAGCTGATGCGGCTGAAGTTGCCGGTTCCTAAAACCCATAATCTGCGAGAGCTTTCGGATTTGCTGCATCAAGCTGACGACCGCTGGATTGCAGAAACTATGACTCTCAACCGGTTATCTCTGGCCGCCGTTGATTTTCGCTATCCCGATCCCAGTGAACCCGAGCTTGAGATTGACCTGGAATTCATCCTTCAGATTGCATCCGAACTGAGAAAGCTGCTGTTGGATCGGCTTGGGTCGTGCCGCTGACGGGCTTCAGGCCAGCTTACAAAGAACAGCACCTCATCGTCGATGTCTACCAACATCGCCGGCTGCAGCAAATGCCTTCCTTCTCTGCACTGATGATGACTTACGCCGCGTTGCATGGCCGCTGCCCCACGGAGCGCCTGGCGAGCTGGAGGTGGAGGGCTGGCGCGATCGATCTGCGGGCCGCGAGGTGTCGCTGGGGTGAGGGTGCTTCTTGATACCAACGTGCTGTCGGAGCCGCTGCGGGATGAGCCTGATCCTGCTGTGATGGCACAACTAGAGCATGGCACGCATGCGTTGTTCACAGCCAGGGTGGTGCTGCATGAACTCAGCTATGGCATCCATCGCGATGCAGGGTCAGCGGCGCGCTCGATGGGACATAGCCCTGAAGTCCTTGTGGCCACCACAACCCAACCAATCTTCTCCTGAAGCCAGCAGATGCTTGGCTTCAGGAGATCTGCTAAAGGATCTCAGCTACTTGGCTTCTGATCTTTGGAAATAGCTGGTACGCCATCCAGACCTCCTCCAAATCGATTTGATCGTAGGCATGAATAAGTACGTCGCGCATTCCTGCCATGGCACGCCAGGGTATTTATGCGTGCGCGATTCGAATCTCTCTGCTCAATCGCTTGGTGGCTTCTCCGAGTACTTCTAGGCAGCGAATCACCGCATCCTGTAAATAGGTCGTGTCCTCCAGCGTCTGGGCGTCCGGGATCGGGAACTCCAGGGCACGATCTAGAACACCAAGGATGTCCTCCAGCGCCTGGCGATCCCTCTGCTCCATCAGAGGCTGACTGCTTCTGCTTCCACAACCGCCTTGACGCTTGGTTTCAGGTTGCGGCGCCGGATCAGATCGACCCGAGATAACAGAAGCTCCTCGAGCGCAGACTTCAGCTCTGCTCGATCAAACAGGCTTGCTCCATCTGGCAGGTCCACCAGCAGATCAACATCACTCCCAGGATTTGCCTGGTCTCTTGCAACAGACCCGAAGACCGCGACGTTGCTTGCCCCAAAACGGCCTAGGAGCTCATTGATCTGGGGTGCTAGGTGCTGCAACTCGGCGAGACGCATGGGTTGTGCTCCTCCTGTTGTGTTCAGCAGAACCGATCTCAGATTACGCCGAAAGCCCCTACGGCTGAATTCTGCCTGCCACTGCAGACCTTCGGACACCTCGCCTTCATCGAGATCGGGCAGGGCTGGTTCAGGGTGCGAGATGGCTGTTAAGTGACTTATGGGTCAGTGCATTGACGGCTGCTGCTGTCGAACGGGCGCTGCTCACCCCAGCCACTCCTGATCGAGGCCGGCGATCGGCTGAAACTCCGGGTCCTTGTGCAACAGGGTGGCGCCGCACTGGAGAGTCGCCGCCGCAATCCAGGCATCGGCCAAGGAGAGGCGATGGCTGGCTTTGAGTTCAGCTGCGCTCAGCAGCAGGGGCTCGGTGGCCTCCAGCCAGTCGATCGGCAAGGCCTGGAGCTGCTCATAGGCCAGGCGGCCAGCTCGCTCGCCTTCATCTTTCCAGACCCGGTAGAGCACCTCCATACGGGTCATGAAACAGGCCACGCATCGCACAGGCGCTTCCAGCAGCTGGGCGACGCGATCGGCACCGGGCTCGTTATCACGGAGGGTGAGCAGGGCTGAGGTATCGAGGCAGAAACGGGACATCAGGCCTCCAGGGCGGCATCGGCTTGTCGATCGGCTAACAGCCGCCGGGAGGAGCCCCCTTGTTTCCCCTGGCCGCGAAAGGCCTGAATGGGGGAGGCCGCCACTGGGACCACGCGGATTGAACCATCAGCCTCCACCAACCACTCCAGCCGCTGGGAAGGCCCGAGGGCAAAGCGCTCGCGAATCGCGGCGGGGATCACGGTTTGGCCGCGGGAGGTGATTGTGCTTCTCACGTCAGACCATGTGAATTACTCAGCATCTTATCTGGTAATTCAGCGACTCGATCTTTCAGGGCTGACCCTGATGGAGCTCACGCCGGCATGAAGGTGCTTTTACTCGGCAAGGCTTTCGAGGTGAAAGCAATGGCGTCACGGATCTCAGCGAGAACGTCATCACGCGTGGGGCATGTGGCCACACATCCCGCCTGTCCCAGGGCTTTGATCACCTCCCGTATCTTCACGCCAATGGACTGGACTCATCACACAGCCACTGGCTGCTGACAGGGGCATGGCCTGCATCCGTGCAATCACGGAAATCTGCAATGGAGGGCAAGCCATGAAAGTTCTCCTGACCCGCGCAGCGGCCCACAGCTATTCCCCGCTGGATTGCTCGGCGACGCGCCAGGCGCTGAAGGCGGTGAGATGAACTTAAGCGCGATACAGCTCAGCCAGCTCTTGGCTGTTGAGCAGGTTCAGCAGTCGCTGGAGTCTGCGGCGCTTGTGCGTTCAGACGGCAAGTCGGCCTCGATCAAGTCGATTTCTGAGTGCATCCAGTCGAGCAACGCGAGCTCTTTCAGCCGCATCTCTCTGGCGGGATCGCGCCGCCAGTTGAGCATCCGCAAAATCAAGCGTCACTTCGAGAGCGATGAGCCAGACGCCCCATTGCTGCTGGAGCGGGAGCTGACGGTGGAGGAGGTTGACGTGGTCATAGGAAGAAAACAGAGCAATCAGGCCAACGACAGTGCCAACAAAGGCTTCCAGCAGGCATTCATCCTCGCCGGCGCCGGCCAGCTGCTGCTGCAGGGGGGGATGAGCCTGGCGCAAGAGGGTGCAGCCGTGCTGGCTGAGAGGACGCAGCAGCTTCGTCGAGGTTCATCTCCAGGGCTTCCTGCAGCACCGCCTTCAGAGAAACCACCAGCCCTTCACGCGTTCGTTCCTGGGCATTCACGCCTGGCACCTCTTCCACCCAGCCGATCCACCAGTCGCCGTCCAGCTTCACAACAGCGGTGTAAGTGCTCACGCCCGCAGCCTCGATTGGATCAAAAGCTTCCAACACACCTCAATCAGCGTATGACAAGACGGATTTCGTCGGTACTTCAGTACTTGCCACTTGGAAGGTGTTCGCGTGATGCCACGCGAAATCAATGCGGCCCGTTGCGCAACACGCTAAACTGCATGCTGGCAGCGTGGATCGGGTGATCCAGGATTTCCGGCACAAGGGGCTGCGCCAGTTTTTCGAAACCGGCAGCACCGCAGGGATTCAGGCACCTCTGGCCCGCAAGCTGCGGCTGCAGCTTGCGGCACTCCACTCTGCAACCCAGATCGAAGACATGGATCTGCCGGGTTATCGCCTCCATCTGCTCAAGGGGGCAGAGAAGGGGCGGTGGTCGATCTGGGTGAACGGCAACTGGCGGCTCACGTTTGCCTTCCGCGATGGCCACGTGTTCGATTTGGATTTTGAGGATTACCACTGATGGCGCTTAATCAAGTGACACCAATGCACAATCCACCTCACCCCGGTGAATTCATCGAAGGGGTGTATCTCGAACCCTGTGACCTCTCCATCCGGCAGGTGGCCGCGCGGTTGGGGGTTTCGGCATCCACCTTTCAGCGGCTGGTCGCCTGCAAAAGCCGGATCACGCCAGATATGGCTCTCAGGCTGTCGCGGGTGCTGGGGCGCAGTGCCGAAAGCTGGCTCTCCATGCAAGACAACTACGACCTGTGGCAGGCGCGGCAGTGCCTTGATCTTTCCGGGTTGACCCCCATGGAGCTCACGCCAGCTTGAAAGTGCTGGCGATCACGTGGTCGCCGGCGTGAGCCCAGCTTGCGGCTGATGTCCTTAAGCAGCAGCAGTTGAAAGGAATCGGTGGGTGAACACTCGAACTCAGGGATCAAGCGCTCGTAGAAGCTCCGGCAGCCGATGGCCTCGCTGAGGCCGGCTACCCGCCTATCACCAAGCGCTACGCAGTGGATCATCAACCCGCAGTTGCGGTGTGACCCGGCGGCCCTGGAGCGAATGGCGGCCAAGACGTCAGTCCCAATCCCAACGAGGGCCCTAAGGCAATGCCCTATCTCATGGTTCCTTTTCCACGTAAAACAGCACCGCCTGGTTGTGCAGGGCGGTTCCGCCGACAGGCTCCGCATCTCGATCGAGGTGCTCCGAGAGATCCCCCTTAGGATGGTACGCGGCAAGCTTCACGCTTTTATGTGGAAGGCCTCACTTCCCAGGCCGGCCCAAGGCCCCGCTGGTTGGAGACCTACACCGCCCATCTGGTGACTGGCTGGACCTCCGAGTCAGCCGTGCTGGATCTGTAAGCCCCCTTGCTGCAAGAGGCTGCCCCAGAGCAATTTGGCGGCTTACAGCAACAAGATCTGTTCGGTGAAGCCAACGAGCCGATCGGGCCTGATGGCAGCGCTATCGACCTGTTCATCAGGGTGCTCCATCAAGTGAAGGCTGGTAATGCTGCAGCCGTGCATGCTGACCGGGCTCTGCTGGAGAGTTGCTTGCGTTTGGCGCGCCTCCCCAGAGGTGAATTCCATGGAGTTGTCTTGTGCGACGTTGAAGACGATCGCCAAAGTGTTGCGCTCTCACCTGCTGATGTACCCCAGCCGGAAGCCCTGATCCAGGACACGCCACTGCCCCAGGCTGTTCGCTTCACCTGTCTGCTGGACACCATTTCTGGGAGCCGCCAAACAGTGCTCCTCAGGGCCGAGAGGGGTTAAACCGTACTGGCGCGATTAGGATCAAGCATTGGTCCTTAACAGTTGCGCAGCCTATGGCACGAGCGCGTTCTGGTTACAGGCACAGCTCACTATCGGCCTTCGGGGTCGATCCAGCAAATCGCTGTGGATGGCCTTGATCGCTCAGAACCTCGGGATGCCCTGTTTGCGCACATCCCACTTCCCGCGAGTCGACAGCCTGTCATTCGCAGCCTGCCTCATGATCAGCACAGTGGTGTGGCGTCGTTCGTCGGGGCGTGGCCTGGGAGCGAAAGTGATGCGGAGCTGATTGAGGCACTGCAGGCGATTCGATGAGCCAAGGCTCACTGGTACCGGCGAACCAGCTGTTCCTTCTCGATACCAGCGTGATCAATCACCTGGTACGGGGCACTGGGGTATGCCAACGGATTCTCCTTTCGTACGACCTTTGGTCAGCGTTGTCAGCTTGGCTGAGGTTCGCGTCCTTGCAGCGGTGAACCACTGGGGGGACCGCAAACGACAGACATTGGAGCGCACACTCCAGAGCCTGGTGGTTGTTGACATCCATCATCCGCTGGTGATCGATGCTTACGTGCGCATTGATCTCAACGCCCGAAAACACCCCAAGGGTGCACGGCATATGGGTAACAACGATCTTTGGATCGCAGCCTGCGCGGCTGCAGCCGACGCCTTTCTTCTCTCCACGGATGATGACCTCGCGCACTTAATACCCGATCAGGTTCGTGGTGATGTGATTCCGGTGATTCCGCCATCAGCTCCGGGTGAGCCTGGATGAAGGGGGGCAAATATCGGCCCTGTGATGGCAGTCATGTCATGGGCAGCCCACAAGGGGCTGAATTCTCGCAATCTCTTCGGCCAGTTCAGTGCTGGCGACCTCCGTGTCATGGGCTGCCTGGGCACGGAGCCAGTAACCAGGGCTCAATCCCAGAAAACGGCAAAGGCGCACATTCGCGATGCAGGCACATCAATGGATTTGGCCAGCCGGTACTGACTGACGCCAAGTGGTTGCAGGAACTCCTGCTCGAGCAGTTCCCCAGGGGTGATGGGTGTGAGGCGGTCCATGGAATTGGTCCCCTCAGTGCTTCCAGGCGGTTTCCTGGAGGGATGCGTAGGTCGTCGAGGCGTCCGGCAATCTCCAGTTGCCTGAGCTTGCGGCGGGCCACTCGCTCGAAAGCCTGAAATTGAGGAACTGCCCATCCCTGAGCCAGGCGTTCAGTATCGGGACATCGAAACGACCGATTCATCCCGTCAGCATAGTTCCGCCAGGCAGAATGGTCGCATCCCTCCCCGGTGGATCCCGAACTGATCGAGCGGCAGCCCGCGGATGAGTGAAGGATGGGTTGAACGCTTGCCTGCAGCCTCCTAGAGCGCGGCCTCACGGTAGTGATGCGCAACCTGCGGCATTTCTGCCTAATGGGGGTGCAGACCTTGAACCCATGGAGTGGGGAGGCCAGCGCCTAAGGCGTGAGCAGGTTCAGTAGTCGCTGGAGTGCGCGTGGGGCTGTTCCCTTGGTCGTCCGGCACCACGATGCACCTGCCACCTCAACCCTCCCATTCATTATTTGCATAATCCAGGTCCGTCATCCCGGTATTAGATAGCTGGTAGTTCCAAACACCACCACGGAGAAGACGAGCTGCTCTAATGGATGAATGTTGCCGCACACCACGTTGCAGCGAAAAGGCATCATTCTTGCTGGAGGTAGCGGCACTCGGCTGCACCCGATCACCCAGGCGGTGAGCAAACAGTTGCTGCCGGTGTACGACAAGCCGATGATCTTCGACCCGCTCAGCACCTTGATGCTGGCGGGGATCCGGGAGGTGCTGATCATCACCACACCGGTAGACCAGCCAGCCTTCCAGCGTCTGCTTGGCGATGGCAGCGCCTGGGGCATGGCGATCCAGTACGCCTTGCAGCCCAGCCCCGATGGCCTGGCCCAGGCGTTTCTGATTGGCGCCGAGTTTCTTGCCGGCGCACCGGCGGCCCTGGTGCTGGGGGACAACATGTTCCATGGCCACGACCTGATGCCCCAGCTGGCCGCCAGCAATGGCAGCAGCCAGGGCGCCACGGTGTACGCCTACCCGGTGCGGGATCCGGAGCGCTACGGCGTCATGGCCTTTGATGGCAAAGGGCGGGTGACCAGCCTGGGGGGGAAAACCCAGCCAACCCAGGAGCCGCTATGCCGTGACCGGGCTCTATTTCTATGACTCCACAGTGGTGGAGAGGGCGCGGCGGGTGGCGCCATCGGCGTGGGGCAAGCTGTGCCGAGGTGCTCTACGAGGCGAGCGGCTTCTGGAACAAAGCCTACGAGTGCTCCATCCGCTGGGACGATCCGGATCTGGCCATCGCCTGGCCGCTGGAGCAGCTGAGCATCGCTGAACCCCTACTAGCAGATAGGGATGGCGCCGCCCCAGCCTCGCCGTGGCGCTGGCCGCCGGAGCACTCAGGAGCTCCCGGTTTCAGGAAAGATGTCAGCCTTTGATCTGTACACCCGGGGGGAGATTACCAATGCGTCGTATCAGCGAGGCCGTCAAAGCTGATGTGAGAAGGCTGATGAGTCCGCCACACCGGCAGAGCGTGGCCCAGGTCTAAGCAGAACTGGGCATTCACGTGGTCACCCTCTACAACTGGAGGAAGGCCTGGCGGTTGCAGCGAGAGGTGGTGCCGGCATCCGAGAAGGAACCCGAGGGCTGGATTGCGGCTGGCAAGTTCACGGTAGATCGCCCGCATGAACACGACTGAATTGAGTGGCTATTGCCGAGCGCGGCCTGTTTCCTGAGCAGGACGAGCGTTGGCGGCAGGCCGGGCCTAGGATGCCAACGCGAAGCCAGGGTTCACCCCAAAAGAGCGACAGGGACTCGATAATATAGTATTAATTCAATGCTCATGCCAGCGTCAACCGCATGCACGCCTCAAGAATAAGAGATTTAGTGAGCAAAGGCTCATACGAAGAGGCTATTTTATGTGCTCTTCAGTACAAAGAGCGCTATCCTCAATTCTCTGGATATGCTGATCTAATTGTGCAGCTATGCGGATCGCGCACTTACAGGCAGACAACCCCTGCACGAGCCCCAAATGTAACCGGCTCAATACCTGCCCTACATCGAACGTCTAATCTTGACGTCTCCCAGCGAAATCTATATATTTATGTCGAACATACTGTCTCCTGCCCTGTTAATACAGGAATACAGAGGGTAGTTCGCCGACTCAGCGACGCTCTTCTCAAATCAGGCGAGCAAGTGAGCTTCGTCAAGTGGGATCCGTCAGCCAAGGCTTTGTGCCTGCTCAACCAAGATGAGGTTGCCTACCTAGGGAACTGGAACGGCCCTCAGCTGTCGCCGTCCGACATCGCAGAATATCCCGCACCCGACGAGGGAATCCGTCATCTACCCAGGCATACACCCGACGATGGGTGCTGGTTGATCGTGCCGGAAGTCACGCACATCACCTTCCAGCCAGAGCCAATGACCTTGCCTGTCATCGGGGCGGGGCAGCGCAGCGGCCTGCGGACCGCGTTCATCTTCTACGACGCCACGCCGCTTCGGCGGCCGGAGCTAACCGACATGGCAGACGCCCATGCGATGTATATGCAGCAGCTGATGCTGGCGGACCTGGTGCTACCCATCTCTCACTGGGTCAGCGCCGATTTAAGTGCCTATCTGCGCCTGGCCCTGTCAGCAAAGCGCGGACCTGGCCCCCACATCGAAGCGCTGCCGCTGCCTGGCGAGTCGCATCTGACGCCGAGAGTAAGGGTGTGTGAGCAGCAGCAAGAGCCGAGCGAACCGTACTTTCTGTCGGTCGGATCGATCCTGCCACACAAGAATCAGATAGCGCTAGTACAGGCGTTTGAACGCTACTGCTTAGACAATCCCTCGACGGCATGGCGCCTGCTGCTGGTTGGCAACATTCATGGCGAGCTACATGCGCAGTTGATGGAAATAATCCAGCGTAATAACCGCATCCAGTTTTTGGGCGACGTTGACGACGAGCAGTTGGTGCAGCTCTACTCCGATGCGGCGTTCACTGCCTTTCCTTCAGTGATCGAAGGCTTCGGCCTTCCGATCCTTGAGAGCCTGTGGTTCGGGAAGCCATGCCTGTGCGCGGACTTCGGTGCGATGGCGGAGGTTGCCCATGGCGGCGGATGCCTTGGTGTCGACACGAAAGACGCGAAGGCGCTATTCAGGGGAATGGTGGCCCTTATCGAAGACCGGAGCCTCCGCGAAGAGCTAGCCTCGCAGGCAAGAGCTAGGCACATCGACACTTGGCACGGGTACGCCGGCCGGTTGAAGACGATGCTCACAGAGCAGAGCAGTTCGCTCGCCCACATAGGAGTTATATATTATGTAATAGATCAGACTGCGCATCACGAAGGAAATACAGGTATCCAGCGCGTCACGCGGTCGCTTGCGCGCGCCTTGCTGGAGTTGGGCGCACACCTTGTTCCTGCATGCTGGTCCTGCGAACGCCAGACCCTTGAACCAGCTTCAGATGTAGATTTAGCACACCTCGAGAAGTGGAATGGGCCTTTACGGCGCCTGTGGGCACCTTGGAAACCCTTGGATAGTTCCGGCCCTTTTGACTGGATGGTAGTCGCAGAGGTAACGCACCTTCAGACACAGCAGATGATCGATTTTGCTCTATCTAAGGCGTTGCGATGCGCATGGATCTTTCACGATGCAATCCCATGGAAGCTTACAGATATGTACCCGCCAGAGGCGTCGGAAGCTCATCGGGACTATATGCTGGCACTGAACAGAGCCCACAAGGTCTTTGCAACCTCGTACTACACCTGCAACGACCTGACATCTTTCCTCACTCGCCAAGCAGTGCGCGTCGGCGAGATCCATAAGCGGTTGGTTTCATGCGTGCTGCCAGGCGAATTCTCAGGGATGCCGCGAGTCAGCGAACCGAAGGTTTCTCATCAAAAATCGCCGGTGCGCATCCTTTGCGTAGGTACCGTTGAGCCCCGCAAGAACCATGAGCGCCTGCTGAAGGCTATGCACCTAGCGCTACTGGAAACCAAGGTGCCATTCGAGATAACGCTCGTCGGTGGAGCCCCTTTTGCCGACCTAGCCGAAAGGGTTCAGCTGCTTGTCGACACACTGCCCGGGGCGCAATGGCTTAAGGGCATTGGCGATAGTGAACTCCAACAACTCTATCGCTCCGCAGACTTTACAGTCTATCCTTCGATCGAAGAAGGATTTGGACTTCCCATCCTTGAGAGCCTGTGGAACGCAAAACCATGCCTGTGCGGGGACTTTGGGGCGATGCGGGAGGTGGCTGAAGGTGGTGGCTGCATGATGGTGGATGTCCGGGACGTTCAGCAGATCGCAAACAGCATCTGCAAACTGGTCGACTACCCGGAGGTGCTGGCTCGTCTTGGTGACGAGGCCGTCGCGCGGCAATTCAAGACATGGAAAGAGTATGGCAAAGAGGTACTGCACCACCTAGCATCAGAGCGGCACTACGTGGCCGATATCGGCACGCCGTCCGCGATCACGACTCCGACACAGTTGTACGCACAGATGCCGAACCTATCGCGCGGACCACTGCTCTCGATCTGCATCTCCACCTTCAATCGAGAAGCTTGGCTGTCAATCAACCTCAAAAACCTAGTGCGATTGCTCCCGCAACCCTTGCCGGAGATCGAACTGCTCGTCTGCGACAACACCTCAACTGACAATACGCCCGAGATCGTGCAACCCTACCTAGGGCGCTCTGATTTTAGATACGAGCGCAACAGCGAGAATGTGGGCATGCTGGGCAACCTCAAGGTGACGGCCAACCACGCGCGTGGCCAGTACATCTGGATCCTCGGGGATGACGATCTGGTTCTCCCTGGAACGATCGAGCGCTTGTTAGATATTCTTAGTACGCACAAGGGCACCTCGCTGGTCTACTTGAACTACGCCTATACCCGCAACGACAAGGCAGAAGAGGTCCAAGATCTCGACAAGTTCCTCGGAGAAGCCTCACCGATTGGCCCGGTCGGGCCGGACAAGGCCGGTACGGTGCGCGACATGTGCGCGATGTCAGAGAACTTCTTCACCGCCATCTATTGCTTGATCTTCCGGCGCGACCACGCTTTGCGGGCATATTCCCAGAACACATCTGGGCAGCCATTCTCGACGATGCTGTCCTGTATTCCGACGACCTACCACGTCCTCCATCACATGATGGACGAGCCGGCTTACTGGATGGGGCAGCCGCAGCTGGTCGTCAACCTAAACGTATCGTGGATGAAATACGCTCCGCTCTGGATCCTAGAGCGCCTACCAGAGGCGTTCGACGTGGCAGAGCGCTATGGAGGGAATCCAAGCCAGATAGATTGCTGGCGTGTTAATCTAATCCCCTCGATACTGCACTTTCTGAACGAAATTCTAGATTCCGACCCTGAAGGGAATGCTCAACATGTTTCACTTCAACGCCTGATCAATCGATTCAAGCATCTTCCGGAGTTCCAAGCAGCCATCCCAAGTCTGAGTTCAGTGTATTTGCGAGCGCAGGAAGCCCGACATCCACTAGCCACCTTCTCGGCGGACGAGCTGTTCGCTTCATTCCAGTAATTTTCTTTCACGACAGCGGATTTCCACATGAACTCATACAAAGCCATCGACCAATGCCGCATCAGCGGCAGCGAGCATCTCGTATCGGTTCTGAACCTTGGTCATCAGGCATTGACCGGCGTTTTCCCGCGCAGAGCCAACGAGAATGTCACCAACGGGCCGCTGGAACTGGTCTGGTGCCCGGACAGTGGCCTGCTGCAACTGCGGCACTCGTACGAACCATCCGAAATGTATGGAGACAACTACGGTTATCGTTCAGGCTTGAACCAGTCGATGGTGAGCCACCTGACAGAGAAGGTAGCCTACCTTGAACGCCTGGTCCAGCCGAAGGCTGACGACGTGATCTTGGACATCGGCAGCAACGACTGCACGACGCTAAGGGCCTACCAGACAGCAGGCCTACGCCGAATCGGCATCGACCCAACCGGCAGGAAGTTCAAGGAGTATTACCCACCCGATGTTCGGCTCGTTCCAGACTTCTTCTCGGAGGCGGCCTATCGCTCAATTGAGACAGACCAGGCCCGCATAGTTACCTCCATCGCGATGTTCTACGACCTCGACGCACCCATCGAGTTCGCGCGGCAGATCGAGTCGATCCTCGCCGACGACGGCGTGTGGCACTTCGAACAGAGCTACATGCCGTCGATGCTGCGCATGAACTCGTACGACACGATCTGCCACGAGCACCTCGAGTACTACTCGCTCGGTGCCGTGAAGCGCATCCTCGAGGCTGCGGGCCTCCGGCTGGTGGACGTGGTCATGAATGCTGTCAACGGCGGCAGCTTCGCGGTGACGGCAGCCAAGGCGGCGAACAAGACGGTGCGCACCAACCAGGCGGTCGTCGACTGGCTGCTTGTGCAAGAAGACAGGATGGGGCTGAACACGCCCAAGCCGTTCCGCGACTTCGAGGAACGCGTGTTCCGCCATCGCGACGACCTGACGCGGCTCATCCGCACGCTGAATGCCGACGGCAAGCGCGTGCTGGGCTACGGCGCCAGCACGAAGGGCAACGTAGTGCTGCAGTTCTGCGGTCTCACGCGAGAAGATATCCCGGCGATCGCCGAGGTCAACATCGAGAAATTCGGCCGCGTGACACCTGGATCCCATATCCCCATCGTGTCGGAGGAGGACGCACGCGCAATGCGGCCCGACTACTTCCTTGTGCTGCCGTGGCATTTTAAGGAAGGAATCCTGCGGCGCGAAAAGGAGTACCTAGCAAGCGGCGGTCGCTTCATCATACCGTTCCCCGAGATCGAGATTATCTGAGGAGCGATCATGAAGACTGCTGTAATAACGGGCATTACCGGTCAAGACGGGGCCTACCTCACTGAATTGTTGCTCGACAAGGGCTACGAAGTCTTCGGGACTTTCCGTCGGACGAGTTCGGTCAACTTCTGGCGCTTGGATGAACTGGGCGTCACCCGGCATCCGCGCCTGCACCTAGTGGAGTTCGATCTCACCGATCTGAGCACATGTATGCGGCTGTTTGAGCGTGCTTCTCCAACTGAGGTCTATAATCTCGCCGCCCAAAGCTTCGTGGGCGTGTCGTTCGAGCAGCCGGTGACCACCGGCGAAATCACTGGCATCGGCGCGCTTAACCTTCTCGAAGCGATCCGGCTATTCGACCGGAAGATCCGCTTCTACCAGGCCAGTACATCGGAGATGTTCGGCAAAGTGCAGGCCATTCCACAGGCCGAGGACACACCGTTCTATCCGCGCAGCCCCTACGGCGTCGCCAAGCTGTACGCACATTGGATGACGATCAACTATCGGGAGAGCTACGACATATTCGGCTGCACCGGCATCCTCTTTAATCATGAGTCCCCGCTGCGGGGCTTGGAGTTCGTGACCCGCAAGATCACCGATTCGATCGCGAAGATCCGGCTGGGCAAGCTCGACGTACTCGAACTCGGCAACATGGACGCCAAGCGCGACTGGGGGTTTGCGCAAGAGTACGTCCAGGGGATGTGGAAGATGCTCCAGGTCGATCGCCCGGACACGTACGTCCTTGCAACGAACCGGACCGAGACAGTTCGTGATTTCGTTCGCATGGCCGCGACAGCGGCGGACATCCAACTCGATTTCCGCGGTGAGGGCGTCAACGAGGTCGGTGTGGACACGGCGACGGGTAAGACCATCGTCCGCGTCAATCCACGCTTCCACCGTCCTGCCGAAGTCGACCTGCTGATCGGTAATCCTGCGAAGGCACGCGAGAAACTCGGCTGGGCGCCTGAGACCACGCTGGAGCAGCTCTGCCAGATGATGGTGACGGCCGACCTGCGACGCAACGAAGCCGGCTTCTCCTTCTAGTGCCGATGCCAAGCAGAACCTTGGTCACCGGGGTCGATGGATTCACCGGTCGTTACCTCGCACCGTTGTTGAAGGACCATGGACACGAGGTCCATGGACTAGTTACGCGCACCTGCCATGAAGCCGCACCGTGGGACGCACATGTGGGGGATCTCGTCGATGCGACTCGCGTCCACCAGATCGTGCGCAGCGTCGCCCCCGACTTCGTCGTCCATCTGGCCGGTGTGTCCTTCGTGGCGCACGGGGACGCGGAGTCGGTCTACCGCACGAACCTGATCGGTACCCGGCACCTGTTAGAAGCGCTGGCTTCCTTGCCGAGGCGACCCGCAGCCGTACTGCTAGCGAGCAGCGCCAACGTATACGGCAACAGCACCAAGGGGGTCATAAGTGAAGACACCCCACCCGACCCAGCCAACGATTACGCGGTCAGCAAGCTCGCGATGGAATACTTGAGTCACCTGTACGCAAACCGCTTGCCTATAATAATTGCTCGGCCATTCAATTATACCGGCGTCGGCCAGTCAGAGACCTTTCTGCTGCCGAAGATAGTGGCCCACACCCGAAGGCGCGCGCGCTTTATTGAGCTGGGCAACATCGAGGTCGCACGCGACTTCTCCGATGTCCGGATGGTAGTCGAGGCCTACCGCCGCCTTATCAGCACACCGGCGGCGATCGGGGGCACCTACAACATCTGCAGCGGCCGAGCCTTTACATTGCATGAGGTTCTCGCAATGGTGGAGGAAGTTTCAATGCACAGGATGGAAGTACGGGTAAACAGGACCTTAGCCCGGACCAACGAGGTTCGCGTCCTGCTTGGTACCCGGGATCGATTGGAATCGGTTGTCGGTGCCCTGCCTTTGTACAAACTTAAGGACACGCTGCGCTGGATGTTCGAAGCAAGTGCGCCGAGTTAGGGAATCTCTGGACAAACGGGGTTTGAGCGGAGGCAGCGAGCAGGAAAGAGTGCCTTTGGCCGTGAATTGCCTCTGAGGCCGCTGTCTGATGTCTTTTGGGATCATGTTCAGCCACTTTGGGCTGGTTTTTTAGGCTGAATCGAGGTGTTGAGACACACCAAGCCCCTGGTCAGACTCTCGCAAGCAAATGTCGTCGGGCCTGGAGCAGGTTAGAGAGTGCCGCCATCACATTGATCTTGCAGCGATTTTTGGCGAGGCCGCGCAGGCGGGTTTTCTGAAAGCTGAACTGCTGCTTGATCACCCGGAAAGGATGCTCAACCTTGGAGCGGATGTGAGCTTTGGCCGTCTCGATCAGATCCTGCAGCTTTCCATCTGGTGTGTCCGGTAAGGCTCGGCGTTTGCCGGGTCGCATTTGTCCGACGACAATTTGGTTGAGGGCCGCCCATCAACCTGATCGTCGTTGGATTGCCTGCCGAGCCCTTGGCCTCACGCACATCACACCAGGCCTTACACGCCACGAACCAACGGCAAGGCGGAGTGGTTCATCCAGAGCCTGTGCAGGAACTGGGCCTACTCAAGGGCATTGCAGACCTCTCTGAGGAGTGCAACCGCTGGTTGCCTCGCCACCTGTCGATCTATAATCACCTCAGCCAGCACTCAGCCCTCAGCAGACGATCACCTCAGCAGCAACTCAACGTGCTTCTTCCCTGATCAACGAGGTGAGACACAACATCTAGAGATCCTTTCTGGCTCAACAGATGAGTACGCACCACCGGAGACACCTCAGCAATTGAAGGCGGCCTTGTCACCCGCCAGACCCCATAAGAAATCGACCGCCAATAGTGGCACTTCCATACAACAGTTAGACATTTGATTGGTGTTGCAAGCAATCTAGCATAGAAGAAGCCAATTCATTTTACACCTTGACACAATGCGGATATCCGCAATATTATAGACAATGGATCACAGCCAAGGCAATTCACCCATGAAGGTACTAGTTCATCTAGAGCCAATGCCTTTCCGTGGCGAAGCAACCTTTGTTATCGGCCATTTCCAGGCTCTAGTTGAGCCAATCATCAGAGCCTTGGTTGTGATATCTAAATCTAAGCCGATTTCACTGGGAATATCTAGCAACATCCTCTTATGCTTGTCTTCATTGGATATGCTACGCAGCCTGAGTCGGGACTCAGTTATTTACCCGAACTTCTTTCCCGTCCACTCCGGTCACTTTCTGCCTGATTACAAAGACTCTGTGGCCAAATATTCTCGCGACTTATACAAAAAAGATAGGCCTAGAGATGCTGAAAAATGGCCCCGTTATTTTAATGAGCTCTTCAACGTCTTCAGGCCTGATGTGGTTATAACAACATCTGACAATCGATATCTAATGCGTGAGTGCAAATTGAATTATATTCCGCTGCTTTCATCCGAGTTTGGTCCTCTGCCAAGGTCTTTATATCCGCAGACACGTTTTCTGAATGTCGGAGGTCATCTTAATACGGATATACTTTCTTCTGTACGGAGAATTAGGAATCAGTTGCACAAGCTTGGCAGCGTTGCTTATGATATAGACACTAACTTCAGTCGCTTTTTGAGTGCGTACCACGAGCAACAGAAGATAAACCCATCCTGGGAGATTGCTACAGCTTATTTCTCTCAGTTTAAAAACAAGACAATTGCTCTATTGAGTCTGCAGCCCGCTGAATGGATCACTTGGGAAGGTGCACTAGGAACAAGCCTGAATCCATCTGAAGTTCTTCAAAGGGCTTTGAGTAGAATGGAGTCCGATATTCTTGTCGTTGTTTTTCATGCTGACAGGCGTGGTGATATACCTCCACAGCTTTTTTCGGAGATATGGCTGTCTGATAGTAGACTCGAGAAACTCCCCGAGCAACTAGCTCACAATACTTCAGAAATGCTGTTGCCATTTGTCGATGAATTTATGTCTGTTTCTTCAAATACTGCTCTCACTGCTTTCTTTCTTGACAAGAAGATTACTGCGATCTCAAGCTCTTGGGTAACAGTCTTATCCCGTTTACAAACAAAATACGTGAGCGACATCGGCACTATTGATGGCTGGAGGGCCAGAATTTTTACATTGTTTAGCGAAAAATATTCGGTTGCGCCGTCGATATTTTCAAGTCCGGCAGACTTGGCTGATCTTATTATTAATCGCCTGAAAGATTGCGGCTTCCAGTATAGTGCAGTAGCACGTCAGCTTCCGATACCAGTAGTTCATCCCACCCATGAGGGCTACACGCCTCAAAGCCTATCCCAGATTCACAATGCTATCAATATAGATATCAATAACGGCCAATCTATTCAGGCTCTTTTCATCAGATATGGCAGGAATGCTTTAGGTTATTTACTCGAGCCTGGCAGCATTGGGGCAGAACTGGGTGTGGCGGAAGGGCATTTCTCTGAATCTCTTCTCCTCTCTGATAACTTTTCTACACTATATTCAATCGATAGATGGCTTGATCATCATGACGAGAATGAGTATGAAAGGGCAGTCGAGCGACTTTCTAAATTTGAAAGCCGCTCTAGGATACTGAGAAAAACATTTAATGCTGCACTGGCCGACTTGCCAGATAAGTCTCTTGACTTTATTTATATCGACGCATATGCGCACAAAGGTGATACTGCCGAGATATTCAAGCTATGGAAGCGAAAGCTCAAGATCGGCTCACTTGTTTCTGGCCATGATTATTGCCAGCGAATGTGGCCAAGCAACTATGATTCGATTAATGATCTAACAAGCTACACTGACCGCGGTGGCATAATGTCGGTGAATGGCGTCATTAGCGACAATAACGAAGATGTTATTCCAAGCTTCTATTTCTTCTTTTGTGAGGACAAATAACCCAAGGATCTGCTTGTTAATGCTCGGTTAATTCTACGGAGGTTCTGCGTAATCGGAGTTTGAGCGGCTGACGTGAGCAGCAAAGATGCTTTTGGCAGCCATTTGCATTCGAGTCCGCTATCTGATGGCTTTTGGGCTCATATTCACTCACTTTAGGCTGGTTTGAGGCTGAATCGAGCTGCTCACGGGCATTGGCCTGTGTATTCATGGGGTGTGAGGTCTCGGGTGGGCGGAGACACTTCAACAGATAGAGACATTTCACCTCATTGGCTACTGATCAACCTGCTGAGTCAGAGCATCTAGGAACCTGATGCACATAGACGCACACGCGACCACTACACAGGGCTTCCTGAATAAGGCCAGATCGACTGCACCGCAATGGATGTCAGCAGTTATTGGCGGTAAAATGTATGTGAACGGGCCGATTTGAGCCCAAAAGCGGCTCGGAGTTTTCCACATGTGCCGGCGTGAGCATCGTCATCAGCTCTCGTTTGAAGACTTCTTCCTGCCTTTTGGCGGCAAACTCTCTGCTAACAATCGCTGGATCAAGCTGGCTGAGCTCATTCCCTGGGATGAACTGGAGGACGACTATGCGGCGCAATTCTGCAAGGCCTGTGGAGCACCGGCAAAACCCTTTTGCATGGCACTGGGTGCACTGATCATCAAGGCCCGTCTCGGGCTCACGGATGAAGAACTGGTCGAACAGATCAAGGAAAATCCTTACCTCCAATTCTTCATTGGCTTGAAGGCCTTCCAGTTCACGGCGCAATTTGATCCGTCGATGATGGTGTACTTCCGCAAGCGCTTGCCGGAAGTCGTTGTGAATGACTGCAACGAACGGATTGTGCACCACGGCCTGAAGATGATTCGCTTATCCAATACCCAGGACCCTGGTGATGCCAGCGGCAGTGGTGGTGAATCGGCCAGTACTGGCGAGCAACCAATACCATCCGCCCAGAAGCAGCCGAACCAAGGCTCACTCTTGATCGATGCCACCTGTACTCCGGTTGATATCCGTCATCCAACTGATCTGTCACTGCTCAATGAAGCCAGAGAGGTGACTGAGATCCTGATTGATGCGATGCATCCTCAGATCAGGGAACGCTTTGGCCATAAGCCGCGTACACACCGCCAAAAAGCGAGGCAGCAGTTTCTTGATGTGGCCAAGAAGAAGAGGCCCCGTATCAGCAAAATCCGTAAGGCCATTAAGCAGCAGATCGGCCACTTGAAGCGAAATCTTGGGAGTATTGACGCCATGATCGCTTGTGGTGGCTGCCTTCTGTCCGCCGGACGCCATATCTACAAAAAGTTGCTGGTGTTCAGTGAGCTGGTCCGCCAGCAGACCATTCTCTATCACGCAGACAGCAGAAGTATCCCTGATCGCATCGTCAGCCTCTGCCAGGCACACATCAGACCAATTGTGCGGGGCAAGGCTCGTTGCAATGTTGAGTTCGGAGCAAAGATCTCAATTTCTGTTACCAGTGAGGGATTCACCTTCCTCGATCGGCTCAGTTACGACCCCTACAACGAAGGAGAAGACCTCAAGTTCAGGCGATGTCCTATCGGCGCCGCCATGGTCACTATCCGGAAGTGATTTGTGCTGACCAGATCTACCGGACAAGATAACCGTGCATTCTGTCAGCGCCATGGAATCCGTTTGAGCGGCCCGCGTCTGGGACGACCAAAGAATGATCCAGAGCTGATGGCTACCGAGAAGCGGCAGTTCATTGATGATCAGCGGCAGAGGAATGCCGTTGAAGGCAAGATCGGCCAAGGAAAGCGGCGTTTTGGACTGGGTCTGATTCGAGAGAAGCTCGCTGCGACCCAGAGCTCAACCATTGCGATGAATGTCATGGTGATGAACCTCCAGAAGTTACTGGAGCTTCTTTTTGTCCTTTATGCGTACTGGCTCCAGCTTCTACTCAGCAATCAACCACGGAAGGATTCACAGTTCGAGTGCCTGAGCACTCAGATCACACCCGCGTGAACGGCCAGGCTCCGGCCCATTCAAGCTCGGCTCTTTGACAGCTTGGCCTCGCGCTCACTTTCTCAGGAAGCCCAACACAGTCGCCTCTTATCTGCCCAGATCGGAGTGACTGCAATGGTTCTGCCCTGGAGAATGGGATATGAACAAGCCGAAGCCCTTCCGTCCCTGGCAAACCGATCAGCCCATTTTGCTGCCGCCATCACCCCGTGATTGGTTGACCAAGGCATTGGCAGAGGTCTCGCGCTAAAATCTTTTCAATGTATGTGAGATCACTTCTGCATGTGGACACCCCAGAGATTCTATGCGCAAAACTTTGAGGATCTCTACCTCTATCGCCTTTTTTCGGGCATAGACAAAGGTTTTTACGTTGATGTCGGGGCGTGGCATCCAAGACGCGACAATGTTACCGCAATATTTTATGATCAGGGCTGGAGAGGTATTAACATTGAGCCTGTCGCAGAAGTTTTTGATATCTTAAGCAGCGAAAGAGTCCAGGATGTCAATCTCTGTCTGGCCGTAGTTGATGATATTGGTGCCGATGCCGTCCCACTCCTTGTCTCAGGGGACGATCCCACAATGTGGGGACATCACAGACTGCTCTCAGAAGCTGTTTTTGGCTCCCAAGCTTCTTTTGATCGCCATAGTCATAGCTCATCTAAAAGGTACGTGCCTTCCAGTACCCTTCGTGAAATCATTGAAAGATATGCGTCTAATCGCCCAATAAACTTTCTAAAGCTTGACGTCGAGGGCTGGGAGTACAAAGCGCTTTTAGGGCTCGATGTCAAGAGTCTTCCGGAGCACCAAAGGCCACAAGTTATTCTTTTAGAGGCAACGGTTCCTCAGACACGATTGTCGGCCTCTCATCGTAAGCCTTGCCGCGACTATCTTCTTGATTGCTCGTATGAATACTTCTTTCATGATGGTCTAAATGATTACTATTGTGACGCCGGCCTGCGCTTGGTGTACGAGTCGATGATGCTTCCTCCTAATATCTTTGACATACCCATGATCCCTATTGGCTACAGGCTCTTTGAAGGCCTGGCGCAGCAAAAAAAGGATCTTGCTGCGTTGGCTGAAGCTCGAAAGGAAGCGGCCCAGGCATTGCGGGCCCTCGACGAGTTTAAGCAGCAACTTGCAGCGCAGGATCATGTAATTGAGCAACTGCACGCTGAGCTCGAACAGAGATCAGCAGATCCACCAAACGCAGAAGCAGTACTGCGACAGGTGTCAGGCAAGCTCAGGCAGCTATTGCAGCGTTGAAAGCGTCTGTCTCCGTGCTCATGCCCTGCTTAAGCCCAGGGCTCATCCCGAGGGAGGCGGTTGACTCGATCCTCGCCCAGCCTGATTGCCTGGAGCTTGTTATTGCAGATGGTGGCTCGCCGGATGGCAGTATCGGCTGGTTTCAGGAACTTGCCTCACGTGAGCCCCGCCTGCGTTTGGTGAGCGAACCTGACCGCGGCCCTGCTGATGCCCTTCAGAAAGCGCTTTGCCGTGCCCGAGGCAGCCTGATCGGTTGGCTCAATGTCGACGACGCATACACTCCAGGCGCACTTACCCGAGCGGTTAACGCCCTAACCGACCATCCTGAGTGGTTGATGCTCTACGGGGAGGGCGAGGAATTCAACCGCGATACAGGTCTGTCCCAGCCCTATCACACGCTGCCGGGCTCGGTGGGGCCGGGTCGCTTCCGCTCGCATTCCTTCATCTGCCAGCCCACCGTTTTGTTCCGCCGCACGATGGGCCTGTTGCTCGGTGAGTTTGATGCGCAGTGCGGATGCGCTTTCGATTTTGACTTCTGGGTCCGGGCTTTTGAGGCTTTCCCTCACCGCATTGGCTACTTGCCCCACCTGCAGTGCCGAAACCCCCTCCAAAGTGCAACGATCAGCAGGCCCCAGCAGGCTGAGGTCGCACTAGAGAACACCGAGCCGTTGGCGTGCCACTTCGGGCGCACCGGTGTCACATGCCTTCAGAACATCGCCCTAGACCTGCAACTTGGCATGGCGGAGTTGCCCGAAAGTGATGGCTGTGTGTCTTACTTGCGTGAGCTGGCTGATCAGAAACGCCACTGGTTAACTCCCGACGATTTTGTTAATCTTCAGCGCACTTTGCTCGAGCAGGAGATTCTTAGGCCAACGCAAACTCAATGCGTTCGTTGGCAACCTATGAATTTCTATCAACGAGTGGCGGAGTTGGTGCCATTTCAGCAGCGCCCTTTCGGGGTAAATCTGATCGGCCATGCCTTTGAAGTCTTCGGCATAGGTGAGGAATTGCGCATGGCAGCCCGTGCTCTGCAAGCCGCCGGTTTGCCTTGCTGCGTGATTTATCACGCAGCAGCTAACGGTTCCGCCTGCAGTGACCGAAGCCTCGAGCCCCTGCTCTGCACTGATCCCACAGGCGGCCCCTACGCCTTCAATTTGGTGTGCATGGCGGCACCGATCCAGGCCCGCTGGTTACAGGAGAGCGGCTGTGATCCGCTGCGTGAGCGCTACACCCTCACCAATTGGCCCTGGGAAACGCTGCAATGGCCTGAAGCCTGGCTGCCTTTGCTGCAGGTGGCCGATGAGCTCTGGCCCTTCAGCCGCTTCACAGGCAAAGCACTGGAAGCTCCCGCTGTCGAAGCCGGCCGGCCCCTGCAGGTGATGCCCTCTGCGGCAGAGATTCCTGATCCCGAGCGTTTTTGCAGTGCCCCAGCCCGCGCCGCCGCCCGCCTTCGTCATGGCCTGCCCGCCGAGGCGGTGCTGTTCGGTTATGGCTTCGATCTCAACTCCACCGCCATCCGCAAAAACCCGATGGCGGCCCTGGAGGCCTTCCAGCTGGCCTTCCCCCTGCCGCACCTGCCGGCCACCTTCGGGCGGGAGTGCAACGTCCACCCGCTCTCCGAGCACGTGGCCCTGCTGATCAAAACCTTCCCGCCCCAGGGCTTCAGCGCCGAATGGCACTGGCTGCAGGCTCGCGCCGCGGAGGATTCCAGGATTGTGCTGATCGCTGAGAGTCTGCCGCGGGAGGAGTTGCTGGCGCTCTACGGCTGCTGCGATGTGTTCCTATCCCTGCACCGCTCAGAAGGCTTCGGGCGCGGCATGGCAGAAGCCCTCCAGCTCGGTGTGGATGTAATCGCCACCGATTTCGGTGGCAACACCGACTTCTGCAGCGGCCCGCTTGCCCACCCCGTGCGCTACCGCCCGGCCCCCATCCCCCGCGGCGCCTATCCCTGTGCCGATGGTCACAGCTGGGCTGAACCTGATCTGGAGCATGCAGCTGAGCTTTGTCGTGCGGTGGCGGCGCGGCGGTTGGCTCTAGCGGCGGATCCTCATGCTGTCGATCCCAGCCGTAATCCCGCTGTTTTGGCCAGCTATCGAGAGCGTTTTTCCTTTGCCGTTGTGGGCGGGCGCTATCGGGCGCGGCTGGAGGAGCTGTGGGCGGATCGCGAGGGTGTTGGCGCTCGGTTGCGCTGGCGGGGGGATCGGAGCCCAGTGGGGTGGTGAGCGCAGCGGTTCAGACCGTGAAATTACGGATGCGTCGTGTCTGGTACTGGCGCACTATTGGGTTTGGTTTGGTGGGTCGTGGTCGTGTCTTGGTGCCCTTCTGGTTGCAGCAAGCCGGAGGCTGAGCCTTGAAAACGGATCACTGGTTCTACGGCCTGTTTCAGAGCGCCCCGGACCTGATCACGCTGCTGTTGCCGGCGGCAGGTGCTGTAGGGGCCTCTGCAGTGCCCTCGCTCGCGCCGGATTCTCCAGGCAATGTGCTCTACCGCTTTGACGCACCTGAACTGAAAGCGGCGAACCATCGTCTCGATGGGGCGTTCTGGCCGCGCTCGGCAGAAATGGGCACACCCGAGCAGCCGGTGGTGCTGCTGGAGGTTCAGATGCACGCCAAGCCTGGCTTCAAGCACCGGCTCTTTGCTCAGACCGCTCGCTTTCTGCAGATGCATCCCCAGGTGCTGCATCTGGCCGTGGTTGTGGTGGTGCCGCACCGGCGCCTCAAGCTCGGTCCGGCCCAGCTGCCCCAGCAGCTGCAGGCCTTTCTCGATGGCGTGATCTGGCTGAGCCTGGAGGAGCTGGGCCAGCAAGCCGATCTCGATCCTTGGCTCACCATGTTGACGCTGCCAGTGCGGCCAGAAGCGGAGCTCAAGCGCAGCACCCAGCAGGTTCTGGAGCGTCATCCGGAACTGCTCTCTGCCGTTCTAACTATGCTGCTTTAACGGCTTCCAACACTCACCACCGAGGAACTCATGGTGTTCGCCGGCATCCCCACCGACCAGTTACTCCACACCCGCGCCGCCCAGATGCTCCTTGATCTGGGCCGTGAAGAGGGTGAGGCCCTAGGCGAGGCCAAGGTGACGCTCCGTCTGCTCAACCGTCGCTGCGGCCCCCTGAGCGAAGTCACTACCGCCCGCATCCAAGCTCTGCCGCTGGATCAGCTCGAGGCCTTGGCTGAGGCGCTGCTCGATTTCAGCGGCCCAGATGATCTGGCCAATTGGTTGGCTGAGCACACCGGCTGAACAACGAGAGTCGTTAGGGCTGCAAGCCGTGAAGGCCCTGGCGGCAAACGGTGTTTTTGGCATCCGCGGCCGAGGCCATCTCGTTAGGCGCCATTCCAAACTGGCTGCAAGAAGAGCGCGCCCTTCTCTTCATCCTTCCGCCAGACAAGCTCCTCGCCCTCTACGGCTGCTGCAATGTGTTCCTCTCCCTGCACCGCTCAGAAGGCTTCGGGCGCGGCATGGCGGAAGCCCTGCAACTTGGCGTGGATGTGATCACCATGGCCTACGGCGGCAACACCGATTTCTGCACCGGCCCCCTGGCCCACCCCGTGCGCTGATGGCCACGTGTAGGGGGAGTCGGATCTGGAGCATGCCGCTGAGCTGATGCAGCAGGTGGCAGCTCGGCGGTTGGCTCTGGCCACCGATCACGAGGCGGCAGCGGCCGATCCCAGCAGGGATCCGTCGGTGTTGGCGGCGTATCGGCAGCGGTTCTCGTTTGCCGTTGTGGGCGGCCGCTACCGGGCGCGGCTGGAGGAGCTGTGGGCCCAGCGGCGGGAGTTGGCGGGGCGGTTGAAGTGGAGGGCGGAGTCGCAGGTTTGAGGGGGCGACCTGGGGTGGGTGGTGGCGGATGGGGCGCGCCCGCTGCAGGCGCTTGGCGAGAACCGGCGGGAACACAAATAACGTTTGGTACTGGCGTACTATTTGATTAGTGGCTTGGTTGCGAGGCGAGTGATGCCAGGAGGTTGGCCTTGAAAACGGATCACTGGTTCTATGGCCTGTTCCAGAGCGCGCCGGATCTGATCACGCTGCTGTTGCCTGGTTCTGGGGTAACGGCCAGCTTGGGGGCGGATGCGCCTGGGGATGCGCTTTACCGCTACTGCTTCGCAGAAGCCTTGCGGCTATGAGCGCCGGAGCTCAAAGAGGCGAACCACCGCCTCGATGGCGCCCTCTGGCCGAGCTCGGCAGAAACGGGCACACCCCAGCAGCCGGTGGTGCTGCTGGAGGTGCAGATGCAAGGCAAAGCTGGCTTTAAGCATCGGCTGGCAGCCCAGAGCTTTCGCTTCCTGCAGCTCCACCCTCAGGTGCAGCACCTGGAGGTGGTTGTGGTTGTGCCACACCATCGGCTCAGGCTGGGGCCCAATCGGCGGCCGCACCAGTTGGGGGCGTTTCTTGCAGGCGTGCACTGGCTCAGCCTGGAAGAGCTTGGCCAGCAGCCTGGGCTCGTCCCTCTGCTCAGCCTCCTCACCCTGCCGGTGCTGCCCAAGCCCGATATTCCAGGCGCCACCGAACAGATCCTGCAGCCACGCCCCGATCTACTTGAGACCGTTCTCTCTATCCTGGGAGAGCGGTTTCCCCATCTCACTCGCGAGGAAATCATGGCCTTGATCAATCTCCCCACCGATCATCTGCGCCACACCCGTTGGGCCCAGGAGTGGATCGAAGAAGGCCGGCAGGAGGGCGAAGCCCGAGGAGAAGCCCGAGGGCGCGCCGCAGAGGCCGCCGCTATGGCCATCCGCCAGCTCAACCACCGCTGCGGCCCCTTGAGTGAGGCCACCACTGCCCATATTCAAGCCTTGCCGCTGCAGCAGCTGGAGGCCCTGACCGACGCGCTGCTCGATTTCGCTGGCGCCGACGATCTGGCGAGCTGGTTGGCTGAGCACGCCGGCTGAATGCCGAGGACTCTCAGGTCGGCGGGTCGTGGATGCGCTGCAGGTCGTGGTTGTTCCTAGGATCAATGGCCAAGGCCACTCCGGTAGGTGCCATGCCCAGATGGCTGCAAGTGGAGCCTTTTGATTCCTTCATCTGTCGCAGCAGGTGGCCTTGATGATCAAACCCTTTTCGCCCCAGGGCGAGAGCACTGAGTAAAGCCCAGTTAGAGCGGAGCGATCAGGGATGGGACGCGTCTGGCGTGAACGGATTGAGCAGAGGAACCTCAAACCGGTTGAAATCAGCCACGTTTCGGGTAACCACCGTTAGGTGGTGCACCTTGGCGATGGCGGCGATCATCGCGTCTTCGTAGAGGGTGTCGGACTGGCGATGCATCAGTCGGGCCCAGCAGCGGAAGGCTAGGTCTTCCATGCTGAGGATATTGAAGGTGTCGCACACCTGATCGAGCCAGAGCTCGATCTCGCTGGCTTTGCCAGGGTCCTGTTCGCGGATCAGCTCGATACCAGCCTGGATTTCGCCGATGGTCACGCTGGTGAGATGGAGATCGACGTCATCGGTGCTCTCAAGCCAAGCGAGCACAGCGCCATGGGGGGCGTGGCCTGCGCAGTTCGGACACCACGTTGGTATCGAGCAAGAAGGCCATGCGCTAAAGCTCCTCCACAGCCCGGCGGCGGGCCTCACCACGAGGTGGCGCGAGCCCTTCTGCCCGGGCTTCAGGAGTTAATAAAAGCTGTTTGAGGCTGGGCCTAGCGGCAGCCTGCAGACGCTGCCATTGCTCGATCGGCACCAGAACCGCGGTTTCAGCGCCGCGCCGCGATACCACCTGAGGACCTTCACGCTGGCAGGCATCGAGCAGCTCGCTGAAGCGCGCCTTGGCGTGCTGCACAGGCCAGACCGTCATGACAGCCCTCCTTTTGACTAGTTAGTTGACCAGTCTAGGGGGGGGTATGCAGTGACTTCTGGTCGCGCAGGCATTGGCATGGATGTGATTGCATCGGCCTGCTGCGGCAACACCGATTTCTGCACCGGAGGTGCCCATCAAAAATCTGCTTTACGGAAGAAGGCCCACGGGGGCTGACCGCCCTACGCCGGAAGATGGCTGCTTACCAGGCCAACGGAGCCCGACTCGGCTGGCTGCTAATTCCGGACGAACAAGCCGTGGAAATATGGCCCCTTTTCCCTGGGCTGCTGATTGATCTGGAGGAGATCTGGACGGTGTGATTAGTCCCTGAATGCTTTCATCTTGACGTCGAATCCGCAAGAGATTTATACGTTTTCTACGCCTATATCACGGGATTCGGGAGCTTCAGAACGGTCTTGATCAATCAAGACGAGAATCTCATCAAGCTCGATGTTGATTCGATCGAGGCGCTCCTGTTGCTCGCGAACTTGATTCTGTAGGTCTTCACGCGCTTGCAGGAGTTGATCGCGTTCGACCCCCAATACGGCGTGCTGACCCTGCAGCTCTTCCACCCTTGCCTGCAGCACCTCTCGCTGCTGGCTTTGCTCCGCCGTCTGCGCGCTCTGCGCATTCAGTTGACCCTGCAGTTCTTCCACCCTTGCCTGCAGCACCTCTCGCTGCTGGCTTTGCTCCGCCGTCTGCGCGCTCTGCGCATTCAGTTGACC
>NZ_PXXO01000006.1 GCF_003011885.1 Cyanobium usitatum str. Tous | reverse complement strand
CATTGAGGCAGCACTGAGGTTTCCGCCCGCAGCAGCATCAGCAGAATCCTGTTCCCACTGGCAGCAGCGGTCACGAATGGCGGCAACCATCACGCCCTGGGCGGCATTGAGGGTTGCAAGGTCAATGGTGGAGAAATCGGTTGGCATTGGTCTGAACCTCTGTGGGTTGCTGGTGAGCGGATTGAGAGGGCGGGTTTCTTTGAACCTCTTGCCCTCAACGCAGTAATCATAGCACAGGGGACTGAGCAAAGGGTGCTTTACGCTTGGAAACCTGCGAGATGCCTCGTTGGATTTCTCTGTATGTATCGCTACAGCAACGTTTCCGATTTGCTTTAGAAATGGGGTCGTAAACGGAGTCGGTATGGTCGCAACTGGTTTCCCATCACTTCTTGCCTTGGTCGCCCTGGTGGGGTTTGTCGTGGTTCAAGCAGTGCTTAGGTTTGGCGTCTGACACTCTGGTATCTGTGCTTGGCACTGTGGGATAGGTAACAGGAACTGCTTTGCCCTTCTAGGGTGCTTGAGGTATTGTGCTTCTTATGGCAAAGCAAGTTCGTCTCACTCTCGCCAAGGCACTTGCCAAGGCAAATCTGCGTCGTGCGGAGGCAGGTGAAAAGGCAATCACGATGAACGCTCTGGCAGTAGCGGCAGGGGTGGCAGCAACCACCATCACCCGACTGGCACGGAACGATCAGAAAGCGGCGTCAGCACTTTCCTTGGATTTGGCGGGGAAGGTAGTGACGGTGCTGGATTGTGGAATTGAGGATTTGTTGGAGGTTGTTGAAGCGTAGGCATTAAGGATTCAGGAATATCCTTTATACTTAAAGCGAATTTCGTCGAGACCGTGATGATCAGAATCGCCGAGGCAAACTGCTAATTCTATTGCGTCTTCTGTCATCTCTTTTATGCTTTCCATTGACTTTCTTAGTTGTTCGACCTCTTGAGAAAGGGTGACAATGGAATCAACCAAGGACAACCTGAAGTAACGCTCATCCTCAAAGAAGCGTAATCTTCTTTCTTGTTCGGCGAGTCTTTCACCTTCTTCCTCCTCTTTCTTTAGTCTTAGTTTTTCCTTCTCGCGCATTACCCTCTTAAGGCGTTGCGCCTCCTTCTTTTCTTCTATTTCTTTAATTGCTGTAGAGGTGTCAAATTCTGCTTTACCCTTTTTTTGTTGAGACATAGATCGGTCTTGTTGAGATCACTGGGTTGTTGCCCAGTCTTCGCCAATAGTTTCCGCCTGGGTTAATACTAGATCAATCGCTGCTGCCTCCTGATCAGGCGGATACTTGTAGCGTTTGAGCAATGCCTTGATCATCGTTCGCAGTCGTGCCCGAACGTTTTCCTTGTATTGCCAATCGATGCTGAGGTTGCCCCTGAGTTTTTCTGCCAGTTCCCGTGCCATCTTCATCAGCACCTCATCCCCCATCAGGTCGTGTGCTGACTGGTTGTTCGACAGGGCGTCGTAGAAGGCAACTTCAGCAACAGACAACCCCATCGCTTCGACCTTCTCTGCTTCATCACGGAACTGCTTTGCCATCGCAATCAGTTCTTCGATCACCTGTGCTGCTTCGATCGAACGGTTGGCATATTTGTTCAGGGATGCCTGGAGCAGTTCACTGAATCGCTTCTGTTTGACCACGTTGGTCTTGAAGCGTGTCTGAACCTCTTCCCTTAGCAACCGTTGAAGCAGTTCAACCGCCAGGTTCTTCTGGGGGATCTTGCTGACCTCCGCCAGAAACTGATCAGACAGGATGCTGAGATCAGGTTTTTCAAGACCCGCCACCTTGAAAACATCAGTGATTCCATCTGCTACCAGAGCGTCAGACATTAGTTGACGCAACTCAAAATCAACATTTTTAGGGGCACGACCATCTCCTCCACCATCTCCATCACCTTTGACCAGTGGTGCTCGGATCGCCTGAAGGAAGGTCACCTCAGCGTTGAGTTCCATCGCTTCATCAAGCGTTCCGCATAAGGCAAATGCTTTCGTCATTGCCAGCACGGTGTCGCAATACCGCTGCTTGCCATCTGAAATCGCCAGGATGTGATCCAAGCAGTTGGGCAGCAATGCCAATGCTGTCTTGGGATCGATGAATCCACTCCAGTCGATGGGGTGGAGCAGGTCACGGGCAACCTGGAGTTTCTCCTTGAGTATCCGCAGCGCCTCACTGGTATCAATCGTTGGAGCACCCTTGCCCTTCGATGCTGTGTAGGTCGCCAGTGCTTCCTTGAGTTGGGGGGCGATGCCGATGTAATCGACTACCAGACCACCTGGTTTGTCTTTGAAGACCCTGTTGACTCGGGCAATCGCCTGCGCCAGGTTTGCCCCCTTCATCGGTTTATCCACATACATCGTCGCCAGACAGGGAGCATCAAATCCCGTCAACCACATATCCCGCACCAGCACGATCTTGAGGGAGTCGGCAGGATCTTTGAACCGTTTCTCCAGATCCTTTTTCTGCTGCTTGGTGGTGTGGTGCGGTTGGAGGTATTGCTCATCCGATGCCGATGCCGTCATCACAACCTTGATGGCACCTTTTTTCGGGTCGTCGTCGTGCCAGTCAGGGCGCAGGGCAACGATTGCCTCATAGAGGCGAGCACAGATATCCCTGCTCATCGCCACCACCATCGCCTTGCCTGGTTGAGTGCGTGAGCGTTGCTCAAAGTGGGCAATCAAATCTGCTGCCACCTGCTTCAGGCGTGGTTCAGCACCTACCAGTGCTTCCAGTGCTGCCCACCTGCTCTTTGCCCGTTCAGCAGCAGGAATGTCGTCTTCATCTGAGAAGAGTTCATTCACCTGCTCATCCACTTGGGGCAGCAGTGGTTCCTTCAGCGCCAGTTTTGCCAGGCGGGATTCGTAGTAGATCGGCACCGTGGCACCGTCTTCCACTGCCTGCTGAATGTCGTAGACAGAGACGTAGTGCCCGAAGACCGCTTGGGTGTCTCGGTCGTCTTGGGAGATGGGCGTTCCCGTGAAGGCAAGGAAAGTCGCCTGGGGCAGGGCATCCCTGAGTGCCTTTGCCAACCCGTATTTGATCTCCCCAGTCTTGGTGTCGAAGCGACCCTTGAACCCGTATTGGGTGCGGTGCGCCTCATCGCAGATCACCACGATGTTATGGCGCTCGGTCAGGGCAGGGAACTTGTTTTCATCAGGTTCGGTGGCGAACTTCTGAATGGTGGTGAAGATGATGCCGCCGCTGGGTCGGTTGCCCAGTAAATCCCTGAGTTCTTGGCGACTGTCTGCCTGCTTGGGGGATTCACCCAATAGGTCACCCGCTCCTGCAAAGACCCCGAACAGTTGCCCATCCAGGTCTTGGCGGTCGGTGACCATTACCAGGGTGGGGTTCTCCAAGCGTGGATCGGTGAGCAACTTGCCCGCCAGACACGCCATCTCAATGCTCTTGCCAGCACCTTGGGTGTGCCAGACCACCCCGCCCTTCTTGTCGCCATCAGGTCTGCTTGCCTCCACCACCCGCTCCACTGCTGCTTGAACGGCGTGGAACTGGTGGTAGGCAGCAATCTTCTTGATGATCTGCCCGTCTTCCTCAAACAGGCAAAAACGACGAACGAACTCCAGCAGTCGCCCCTTATCGAAGATGCCTCGCACCAGGGTCTCCAGGTCTCGGTGATTACCCAGCGGATCGAGGTGGTTCTCTCCTTCGATGGTGCGCCACCGCTGAAACCTTTCCCGATCAGCACTCAATGCCCCCAACCGTGCCTGGATGCCATCGCTAATCACCAGCAGCACATTTGGGGTGAATAGGTCGGGGATGTCTTGCTTGTAGGTCTGGAGTTGGTTGAACCCTGCCCAGATGTCTGCCTTCTCATCGGCAGGATTCTTCAGTTCGATCACTGCCAGGGGCAGACCGTTGACGTAGACCACCACATCAGGTCGGCGGTTGTGCTTAGTGCCCTGGATCGCCAACTGGTTCACCACCAACCAGTCATTGGAGGCAGGGTCGTCAAAACCGATGACCTTGAGGCGGATGCCGACCTGCTGGTTCCCATCCATATAGGTGATGGGTAATCCCTGGGTCATCCAGCGGTGGAAGTTGCGGTTGGATGCCAGCAGACCAGGCACGTTGGGGTTCGCCAGTTGGAGCACCGCTGATTCGATGGTGCTTGCTGGAACTTCTGGATTCAGGCGTTGGAGTGCTGAGCGCAAACGCCCCGTGAGGATGACCTGTCTGAAGTCAGTGCGTTCAGGGGAGGTGCCATCAGGGGCAAGTTCAGGAGCAAAGGCATAGGCGTATCCCAGTTCCTTGAACCACTCAAGGCACTGCTGCTCAAGATGGTCTTCTGTGATGAGTGCCATCAGACGCCAACCTCCTCAAGCATCTTCTCGGCATCAGGGATGCGGATCTCCCCTGAGATGAGTTTGGGGAGGAGAGCATCACGGATCGATCCAAGATCTTTTGATTGCCTCCGTAATCCAAATGCTCGATCCAGAAGAGCGGTAAATGCTGAATCCATCGCAGCAAGAAGGGATGGCGGTGGAATCAGAACCTTTGCCTCACTTAGGTGATGTCTCTGGATGTGCCCCATCGTGGTCGCCTTCCCCTGTGCGATTTCCTGAAATACAGGAAGATGATGCTTCACCCATAGACAGAAAAACCACTTGGCATAGGTCTTAGATGTGACCTTGAAGAGGTGCTGGTTGAGAGCACCGTCACCACCACACCAAATATCAACAGCAAGAGAACCAGACCAGGAGAACAACATATCGCCATCTCTGACCACATAGTCGGATGGAACAGCGGTGGAGCACCTGTCTGCCCCAGTCGAATCACCTTTCTTTAGTTGAGCGATCTTGATCACTGGAAGCGTTGCGGCACCGTCTTCAGGAGGGAACTTCTGTAGAGCAAGACCATTGAGAAAATGAGCGATTTCATCCAATGCCTTTACTTCCCACCCACTCGGAATCTCACCCAGTTCCGAATCCTCAAATGAATCTGGGAACAGGTCGCTGATTTCTGCTGGCAATCCAGTAGGGAGACCTTTTGCCTTCGCTCTAACTGGATCGAAATCCACAAACCACGACTTGAAGAGCGCCTTTGCGATCGCCTCCAAGGTTTCGTTGGTCTTGCGATTCAGTTCGATCTTGTCGTCAAGGGTGCCGAGGATATGAGCGATCGCTTTTTGCTCCTCAATCGATGGCAGAGGAATCTGGAGACCAAGTATATCTGTCTTTAGAACTCTGGGAACCGTTGACCCACGTATTCTCGACTGAAGTTCATCTTGAACGATGGATGAGAGACACGTATAAAGAAGGTAAGCATTGTCTAGCAACCCTTTCTTTCCCCTCATTGCGAATACACGCCTTGTAATCAAATATGTCTGATCGCCAGGAAAAGGCGCAACTTCTCCAACGGGCGCCTCGGTAGTAATGAGAACGTCTGCCGCTTCTGGAAATCCCCTCGTAGACCATTCCCAGTAGGTCTTCTCGGATACATATGAGACAGTCGACATATCAATCCTTCCAGATTTGACATTTGCTGCCGTTATGGTCGGTATCCCGCAGGGAGATTTTGGCGGCGTTTTGCCCCTGTAATCCACTACGGATTCAAGGCATTCTCCAAGGGTTGCCATCCCCACTATATTTTCATTCATACCCCAACCTCCTTAGATTCTCGGCAATCTGCTGATCCAACTTCACTCCCTCTTCCTGCTGCTGCTTGAGCAACCCAGTGAGGCGCTTCATCTTCTCGTCAAATCCCTCACCATCATCTTCAATATCTGCTGCTCCCACATAGCGACCAGGCGTGAGCACGAATCCATTCTTCTCGATCTCCTCTAACTTGGCGTTGTAGCAGAACCCAGCAACATCCTCATAAGCATCAGACACCTCACCATCACCACGCCAGGCGTGAACGGTGTCTCCAATCTTGGCAATATCCTCGTCAGTCAACACCCGCTCAACCCTGGTCTTCATTGTGCCCATCTGGCGGGCATCAATAAACAGCGTTTCTCCACGACGATCACGACCACGCTGGGTCTTGTCATTGGTCAAGAACCACAAGCAAACAGGTATGGCGGTGTTGAGAAACAGTTGCCCAGGCAGCGCCACCATCACTTCAACCACATCACCACGCACCATCGCCTCACGGATCTGCCCCTCACCGCTTTGGTTGGAACTCATTGATCCGTTTGCCAGCACTACACCCGCTTCACCACCAGGGCGTAGTTTCCAGAGCATATGTTGTAACCACGCATAGTTCGCATTCCCTACAGGTGGTCTCCCATAAACCCAGCGTGGATCACTCTCATATTTTTCCCCGCCCCAATCCGAAATGTTAAATGGGGGGTTGGCAAGGATGTAGTCGAACTTCTGATCTGGGAACTGATCTCTGGCAAAGGTGTCGGCAGGTTCTTGACCCAGATCCGCAGCAAACCCACGAATCGCCAGGTTCATCGCTGCCAAGCGCCAGGTGGTTGGGTTGCTCTCCTGCCCATAGATCGAGGCGTCATCACGCTTGCCACCGTGCGCCTGGATGAACTTCTCGCTTTGAACGAACATCCCGCCAGAACCACAGCAGGGGTCATAGATCCGACCCTTATGAGGTGCCAGCACAGCAACCAGCGTTTTGACGACGTGAGCAGGTGTATAGAACTGACCACCCTTCTTGCCTTCTGCGCTGGCGAACTGACCGAGGAAGTATTCGTAGACCTCACCCAGCACATCACCTGAACGCTGGTCGTCGGCAAATCCAATGGTGGAGATCAGATCCACCAGTTCACCAAGTCGCCCTGGTTCCAGTTGGGCGGCGCCAAACCGCTTATCCAACTTGCCCCGCAGCGTTGGGTTCTCGTTCTCGATGGCAACCAGTGCCTTATCGATCAGTTGCCCGATATCGGGTTGCTTCGCCCGTGCCCGTAGCGATTCCCAACGAGCATCAGCAGGAACCCAGAACACGTTCTCCTGGGTGTAGTAGTCACGGTCTTCTAGTGCTGCCTGGTGATCAGCAGGGTCATCCCCCAGGTAGAAGTCGGATTCGGGGTTGGAAACCGTCTGAAGCACCTTGCCTTGCTGAGCAGCAAAGGTGTCTGAGATGTATTTGAGGAAGATCAGACCCAGAACAAGATGCTTGTATTCCGCCGCATCCATCTGGGCACGAAGTTTGTCGGCACTCGCCCAGAGCACTGCCTTGAAATCCTTGGCGGGTGCTTCCTTCTTCGCTCTGCCTCGACCTCGCTTGGGCGCTGGTTCGTCGTCTGACCGCAGCGATGCCAGCAGGTCATCGAGACCGCCCAGGTCTTCACCAGTCTCTTCGTCGCCTGCTTCAGGGGTGGCGAAGGTCGCTGAGTCGGTCACACGGTCTTGTCACTTCCGACCATTCTCGCCTGCTGAACTGGGTTTTGCCCGTTATGCAGGGGTTGCATAGAACCCTCGGGATTTACGATGGACGCTTGCCCAACCGTCACATATGGCGTCACCTGCTCCTCGCTGCATCAACTGCCAGAACTTCAACGGGTGCCAGGGAAGTAATGGCATCTGCAGGGTGTGGCAAGTCGTGTTGCCTGCTCAGGTGGCATCCAGCAACCGATGTGACCATTGGACGGCACCTGCGGTCAGGTAGGAGCGCAACCATTGCGCCTCTACCTGTCGGAAGCACTCCCTGGTCGGATGCCTGTGGGAACACTGTGAGCAGTCGTTCCAGATCCGATGCCCCTGCTCACGACCTCTGCACTCTCCACCGAAGTGCTTGAGAGTGCCCTGCTGACCTTGGAGCAGATCACCCTTCGCATCACGGTGCTTGCGCTTAATGCCTCAAGGCACTCTGAGCAGTCCCCCAGGGTGCGGATGCTTCTGGGGGATCTGCTGGCAGATATTCAGGACTGTGAGAGTGAGATGGGGACTTATGCCCCTCTAGATGCCTGAGTTCTTCTTTCCTCTGCTCCAGATAGACCCGCAACCATTGCGCTGCTACCTGTCGGAAGCAATCCCTATTCGGATGTCGGCAGGGTCATCTTGTTGATTTTGCTTATCCACGGTATAAAATCTTGATTGCTCTCTGGGCACAGAAGTTACAGTGGGTGTTATCGCAGTATTGCGCAACCCTCCATAAAATCATTCATCCTTGTCTGCTATGACATCAACTGGCAAGCGTGTGCCGTCTATCAAGACGCAAGTCAAGAATGCAATCAAGTCTGGAAATACTGAGTTGGCGCTTGAGTTGTTGAAGCAACTTGAGAACCCAAAACCCAAGAAGTTGTCAAAAATGGATCGCCCCTATCGCCTTCCATTTACAATTATTTGATTATCTTGCTGTCGTGCTTGATTTTACGAGGTTTTCATTTGTATTGCATTCCCCGTCTGGTGCTAATCCTTGACTCGGGAGTTAGAATCAATCACTTCGCATTAACCACTAATGCCTCTACCACTCCAGAAGTCGCCCTCAATCGGTGAGTTGTCTGGCAAAACGCCACTGGAAGATTTCGTTACTCATAGGACTCGCCAGAGCATTGAGGCACTTGAAGAGGAACTTGTTGCGGCGATCTATCAGCAGCGGGAATGGGAACAGGAAATAATGTCTTTCAATCCCCAGTCGGATGCCCCTTCTCACATTGTTCAGTCCTTTACTCAGAGCAAACTCAAGGTTCAGGAACTTGAACTCAAGATACGACAAGTTCGTCATTCCTTTTGACTTATCTTAATTCCAGTATTATGGATTTGATCCCTTTATTTGACAACACGAAGAAGGTGGTCGCTGAGCAAATCAGACTTGACCAGAAATCTGGCAAGGTTTCTCAGCGAGTCCATCTGTTCCCTGCTGGTGAATGCGCTTCTGATCCGATGGAGGGCAACTGGACGCCCCAGGATTCCTATGGAAAACAGTGGAATGCGAGCACGGGCAAATGGGTGCCGAAATAATTGCCGTAGGGTTTAGATTTTATGCTTAATACCAGGATCTTTTGCGATCACGCATTTGCCTCTTTTGTAGTTACTAGTATCTTCTTTTGACCAGTCACCATTGTTTATTTTTTCTCTGTAGAATTCCATAAGACTCAAGTCTATTCTTGAAATCACTAGGCGCTTCATCCAGGTGACTTTCTTGCCTTTATATTCCATCGTTGGCGAGAAAAGCAACTCTATATGATGCGGAGTGAATGATGCTGTTCCGTGAAACCAGTCTCCGCCAATCTTTAATTGCCCGCTCTGATCAATGAAAAACCAGTCGTTAAGCGTGTATGTCTTTGTTTTATCGCTTAAACCAATTAGGTAACCTTCTCGGTCTGGGCACCTTAACCAAAGTTCTTTCCCGTGGATGGGGTCAGCAATTAACAGGTGGGAAAGCAAAATTGTTGCTACAGCAGGCAAACTAAAAGACTTGCACTTTTTCATTTACCACTCCCACATATCGCATACACCACACAGTATTGCGAAGAAAATGAATATGCCGCTGACGGTTAGCAATGCTTGCCCCGATGAAAGAGCGGAGATGAGTATCAAAGTGCCAACGCCAAGGTACACAATCCTTATGAAATTGCCTTTGTGCTTAGACACTTGCTTTCGGTTGCCACATTAAACTACTAGTCTCTCGCGGACTGTTTTAGCAGTGGATTTGCTTTAGCGACTCTGATTGCTAACTTTGGACTAATGGTGCTTCCTTTATAGGTCTTAACGTTCACTCCCTTCGTCGCGCCGTCCATCTCTTTTAAGACTTGTTCTTTTTGCATCTGTGGCGCTATTGCCTCTCCTGCCCTCTGACAACGCTTGGTCTGCTGGTGCTGCCTCAGCGTCCACTGGGTGCCCTTCACGACCATTCCACAGTGCTCACAGACCGTTGTTGGCACTTCTTTGACCCAGTTGTCAGGTCGCTCCCCCACCAGTTCCCGCCTTGATGGGTCAATGCCCCTTCCGCTTTGGTAGCGACCAAGAGCAGGAGCAGTGGTTACGAATCCCGTTTCCAAGCAGCGGAACAGTAGTGACTGACCTCTGAGGTTTTGGAGTTTTGTTGGCACCTACACCTCTACTTCTTGCTGCCTTCCAGGTCGGTGTCAGATCCGTTCTGATGACCGTTCAAGTGCTTCTCGCAGGCGCTAGCACTCGTGCCCATCAGCAGCGTCACAGCGGTCAGGGCGAGTAGCAACAGGCGCTTCATCGGGTCTTGTTGGGTCTTGTGAGCAGGGTATTGGCGTTTCCTGCTGTTGGCGACTGTCTTGGCGATAAGGGACTCAATGGACTCCTTGACCTCACCGCCTCAGCGTGAGTAGTACAGGTGTATCTGCTCCTTTGCGATGCCTGCTGCCGTTCCCGTGCCCCCTGCGACCCCCGCTGAGGAATGGGAGTTTCTTGAGTGGAATGTCCTCAAACCCTCCCGCTCCTCAAGCGTCTGCATCACCTGCCAGCACTTCCGCTACGAGGTGGGAAGGCACTGCGTCACCCTGCTCACCTGTCCGATTCATCAGGGTCTGATTCCTCAGGGCGAGCACCTGACCAAGCGGTGTTCTCAGTGGGTTGCTCGGCAGGAGGTGGTAACGGGGTGGTGTCCTGAGGGTGGGTGAGGTGCCCTGCTTACGGAAAAAATCCGCTTCTGCCAATGGATTTGAGAAAAGAGCATCGACTTAAACGTATCAATTTCCTGATGAGCACTGGGAATTACGTCTGTCTCCTCCGTAAGCGTTCCGTAAGCGTCACCCAGTCAACCCTCAGAACCCTTCCAGCGCAATAGATTTGCCTCTACGTCGTGTAATCGGCGTTAATGCGGACATATTGGGCCGAAAGGTCGCAGCCCCAGGCGACACCTGTGCCGGGGCCATCGCCCAGCACCAGGCGAATAATTACCGTGTCGCTCTGCAGATAGGTGCTGGCGGCGGCGCGATCGAAGGCCAGGGGCTGGCCGGCGGCCATCAGCTGGTGCTCGCCCAGCCACAGGGCCACCAGATCAGCAGCAAAGGGCACGCCGGCCCGGCCGGCGGCGGCCACAATCCGGCCCCAGTTGGGATCGCGGCCATGCACGGCGCATTTCACCAGCGAGGAACCGCACACGGTGCGGGCAATGGCACGAGCGCCGGCGTCATCGGCGGCTCCCTGCGCCTGCACCTCGATCAGGCAGGTGGCGCCCTCGCCATCGCGGGCAATCGCCTTGGCCAGGTGTTGCGACACCGCCGTCAGGCCGGCCTCCAGCGCTTCGAAGTGCTCGTGGCCTAGGAGCTCTCCGGCTGCAAAGGCCAGGAACGTGTCATTGGTGCTGGTGTCGCCGTCCACCGTGATCGCATTGAAGGAGCGATCCACCGCCCGCCGCACCATCGCCTGCCACACCTCGGCGGGCACGCCCGCGTCGCAGCTGAGATAGCCCAGCATCGTAGCCATATTTGGGTGGATCATTCCCGAGCCCTTGGCCATGCCGCCGATGCGCACGGTGCGGCCGCCCAGATCCGCCTCCAGAGCGATCTGCTTAGCCACCAGATCGGTGGTGAGGATGGCAGTGGCTGCCGCGGCGCCACTCTCTGGACTGAGGGCCGCCACCAATGGATCCAGTCCCGCCAGCAAGGTGCCCATCGGAATCGGCACGCCGATCACACCGGTGGAGCAGATCAGCACCTCTTCAGGCGCCACACCCAACCGATCGGCGACGGCCTGGGTGGCCCGCAGGCTGTCGATCAGACCCCGGTCGCCGGTGCAGGCGTTGGCCTGGCCGGAATTGGTGAGCACCGCCCGGGCATGACCGCCGCAGGCCGCCAGGCGCTCAGAGCAGAGGTCCACGCAGGCGGCACGCACCACCGAGGTGGTGAAGGTGCCGGCGCACACGGCGCCCTCAGGCGCCAGCAGCAGGGAGAGGTCGGGCTTGCCGGAGGCCTTGAGGCCCGCGGTAACACCAGCGGCCAGAAAGCCACGGGGAGCGGAGATGCCACCGGGGATTGGGTGCCAGGGGTGGGTCACGGGCTGCAGCTGCTGCGAACCTGAGCATGGAATAGCGCCAAGCCCCTTCTCAAGCCATGGTTGCTGCACGCCGCATTGGCCTCACCGGCGGCATCGCCAGCGGCAAGAGCAGCGTGGGCCGGCTGCTGGCGGCGCGGGGCCTGCCGCTGCTGGATGCGGATGTGTACGCCCGCGAAGCACTGGCGCCCGGCAGTCCCGGGGCCGGCGCGGTGCTGGAGCGCTACGGGGCTGGGGTCCGCTCGCCCGGCGGAGAGATCGATCGCGCCGCCCTGGGACAGATCGTGTTTGGCGATGGCGCCGAGCGCCGCTGGCTGGAGCAGCTAGTGCATCCGCTGGTACGTGCGCGCTTCGCAGCCGAGCTGGAGGAACTGGCGGCGGAGCCGGTAGTGGTGCTGGTGGTGCCGCTGCTATTCGAAGCGGGACTGGAGACCCTCTGCAGCGAGGTGTGGCTGGTGGACTGCGACGAGACGCAGCAGCTGCAGCGATTGATGGCCCGAGATGGCCTGGGCGAGGCCGATGCCCGCGCCCGGATAGCCGCCCAGTGGCCGCTGGCGCGCAAGCGCCAGCTGGCAGATGTGGTGCTCAACAACCGGGGCGAGCCCGAGCAGCAAGCCGCCGCAGTGGAGCAAGCGCTCAGCCGTTGAGCTTCTGGATCAGAATCTGGTTGGCAAGCTTGGGGTCGGCCTTGCCACCGGTTTTTTTCATCAGCTGACCCACAAAGAAACCCTGCAACTTGGTTTTACCGCCGCGGAAGGCTTCCACCTCCTCGGGGTGGGCAGCCAGCAGCTCCTCCACAATTGCCGTAATAGCAGCGGGGTCACTGATCATGCCAAGGCCGCGCTCCGCCACGATCGCCTTGGCAGAACCGCCCTGCTCAAGCAACTCGGGCAGAATCTCTTTAGCAATTTTGCCGCTAATAATTCCGCCCTCAATCAGCTGCACCAGCTCAGCTAGCTGCTCGGGCTTAAGGGGCAACTCGGCAATAGCCAGCCTATTGGCATTTACATAGGCGGCAATATCGCCGGTGACCCAGTTGGCGATGCCCTTGGCATCAGCGCCGGCAGCCACCGCGGCCTCGAAGTATTCGGCCATCGAGCGCTCATCGGTGAGCACTCGGGCGTCGTAGATCGACAGACCCAGCTGCTCGGCATAGCGATGCCGCTTAGCAGCGGGCAACTCGGGCAGCTCGGCGCGCCAGCCCTCCCGCTGGGAATCGCTCACCTCGATGGGGCCAAGGTCGGGATCGGGGAAGTAGCGGTAGTCGCTGGCGCCCTCCTTGCCGCGCATGCTCTTAGTGAGCTGCTTGGATTCATCCCAAAGGCGGGTTTCCTGCCGCACCGGCTCACCGGCTTCGTAGGCCTTGATCTGGCGCTGAATCTCGTAATCAATCGCCTTCTGAATAGCCGAGAAGGAGTTCATATTCTTAATTTCCACCTTGGTGCCGAAGGGGGCATCAGGGCCGCGCCGCACGGAGATATTTACATCGCAGCGCAAGGAACCCTCCTGCATGTTGCCGTCACTCACGCCCAGATAACGCATGATCCGGCGAATCTCCGAGGCGTATTCCGCCGCCTCGCGGCCGGTGCGCAAATCCGGTTTGCTGACAATCTCAGCCAGAGCTACTCCGGCGCGGTTGTAGTCCACCAGGGAGTGGGTGGAGCCGTCTAGGCGATCACTACCGGCGTGCACCAACTTGCCGGCGTCTTCTTCCATGTGAAGCCTTTCTATACCGATACGCTTCAGATAGGTTTCCTTGCCTTTTTCGGCCACTTCCACTTCAATCCAGCCATCTTCGGCGATTGGCTCATCAAATTGGGAGATCTGATAATTCTTGGGCAGGTCGGGATAAAAATATTGTTTGCGATCAAACTTACTGTGCGCAGCAATATGTAGGTTGAGGGCAAGGGCCGCCTTCACTGCATACTCGAGCACCTTTTGATTAAGCACTGGCAATGTGCCAGGCAGGCCACACACCACCGGGTCGATATGGGTGTTGGGGGCGTCGCCAAAGGCGGTGGAGGCGCTGGTGAAAATCTTGCTGGCGGTGCCCAGCTGCACATGGGTCTCCAGGCCAATCACCGCCTCCCAAGGAGCCTGCTGGGATTGGGCTAGTAATTCTGGTGCTACTGCCGCGCCTGCCATGGCCTGTATCAATGCCTGAGCCGATCCTATGGGGAGGCACTGGACGCCGGCTTGACGGGGGCAAGGGGGCTCCGGGGCGGATAGCAGTTTGCGCTGGTTAGCTAAGCTAAAACTAAGTCCAGAGGTTTTTGCAGCCATGGCCTACCCGCCATTCCCCCCTGAGCCAGCACCAAGCAACCGGCCCCAGCTGGTGAATGTGCATGAGGCCAAAACCCAGCTCTCCCGCCTGCTGCTCCAGGTGGAGCAGGGCGAGGAGATATGGATCGCCAGGGCAGGCAAACCGGTAGCCCGCCTCAGCGCCTGGGTGCCCAGCCCCAGCGCCGCCCACGCGCCGGGCGCCATGCGCCACGCCATTGCCATCTCCGCCAACTTCGACGCACCGCTGCAATGAAACGCCTGCTGCTCGACACCCAGGTGCTGCTCTGGTGGCTGGCCGACGACCCGCGTCTGCCGGCCTGGGCCATTGCCGCCGTACAGGCACCGGGAGCAGAGGTGTTCGTGAGCCAGGTGAGCCTCTGGGAACTGGCCCTCAAGCAACGCCAAGGCCGGGTGCAACTCGACCTGGCTCGCCTGGAGCAGGAGGTGACCCGCCAGCACTTCCATTGGCTGCCCCTGCGCAATGAGCACCTGCTGGCCCTGGCCGAGCTGGATAGCAGCGCCGCCCCCAGCGACCTCTTCGACCAACTGCTGCTCGTGCAAAGCCGCCAGGAACCACTGCTGTTACTCACCGCTGACGCTGCCCTGCGCTCCTGCGGGGCCACGGTGCTGGGGCTGGAGCCAGCGGCGCCGGCCCAGCCATGACTGCAGCCAAGGGGCCAGCCATCACGGTGCTGGGGGGTGGCCTGATGGGCCTGGCCATGGCCCACCAGCTCGCCCGCCGCGGCGAGGCAGTGCGGGTGCTGAGCCGGCGCCGCAGCGAAGCCGCCGGATTTGTAGCCGCCGGCATGTTGGCGCCCCACGCCGAGGGGCTCAGCGGCGACCTGCTCGCCCTGGGGCAGGCCAGCCTGCAGCTCATCCCCTCCTGGGTGGCCCAGATCGAAGCCGATAGCGGCCTGAGCTGCGGTCTACGGCCCTGCGGCATCGTGGTGCCCTTCGCCACGCCGGCGGAACGGGATGCCTATCCCACCGCCGCCTTCGGCCAACGGCTCGATCGCCGCGGCCTGGAGCAAGAGATTCCCGGCATTGGCGAGCGCTGGCAGGAGGGCCTGCTGTTTGAACAGGACGGCCAGATCGACAACCGCCGCCGGCTGATGCGCGCCCTGGAGCGGGCCTGCGTGGAACTGGGGGTGACCTTTCAGGAGGGCAGCCAGGTGCTGGAACTGGTCTGCGAGCCGACCGGCGCCCTCAGCGGGGTGCGTCTACGCAGCGCTGAAGGCGAGGAGCACCATCTCCCTGCCGAGCGGGCGGTGCTGGCCTGCGGTGCCTGGAGCGCCCAGCTACTGCCCCAGCTGCCGATCGCTCCGGTGAAGGGCCAGATGCTGTCGCTGCAGGGGCCGCGGCAGGCCTTGCGGCGGGTGATTTTCGGGCCCGGCACCTACCTGGTGCCGAGGCAAGACGGCCTGCTGGTGGTGGGGGCCACCAGCGAACCCGAGGCGTGCTTTAGCGAAGGGCTCACCCCCGCCGGCCAGCGCCAGCTGCAGGAGGGCTTAGCCAGCCTGCTGCCGGAGGCGAGCGCCTGGCCGCCGATGGAGCGCTGGTGGGGTTTTCGGCCCCACACCCCAGACGAAGCTCCCCTGCTAGGAACCAGCCCCATCCCCGGCCTGTGGCTGGCTGCGGGGCACCACCGCAACGGCGTGCTGCTGGCCGCGATCACAGCCGAATTGGTGGCGGGAGCGATCCTTGGCGACCTAGAACCGGCAGAACAGGACCAGCTGAATAACTTCAGCTGGCGGCGATTTGAGCGGAACTGATCAGCCCTCAACGCGCCACACCTGGTCGGCGGGGCTCCAATCGCTCAGTTCGGAGGGCTGGAACCACAGGCCGATTTCGAATTCAGCGGTTTCGGGGGCGTCGGAGCCGTGAATCACGTTGCGGCCGATGTTGATAGCCAGATCGCCGCGGATCGTGCCGGGCTCGGCCTCGAGGGGCTTGGTGGCGCCAATGAGCTTGCGGGCGCTGGCGATGACGCCATCGCCTTCCCACACCATCGCCACCACTGGGCCAGAGGTGATGAAGTCCACAAGGCCTGCGAAGAAGGGGCGCTCGCGGTGGACGCCGTAGTGACTTTCAGCCAGCTCGCGGCTGGGGGTGAGCTGCTTAAGGCCGACCAACTTGAAGCCCTTGCGCTCGAAGCGGCCGAGGATTTCGCCGACCAGACCGCGCTGGACGCCGTCGGGCTTGATGGCAATGAAAGAGCGTTCGGCGGCCATGGAGAAGAAGTCAATCAGGCTCATCGTCTGCGGCGGCCCTGCCCATTGGCAAGCACAGTGGTGCAGTGATCACCGCCCCCCACCAGCCCCCTGCCGTGAGCGCGACGAGCCCCGACAACCGGAATTCCACCGACTGGAGCGCCGCCGCCGGCGCCGCCCTCTACGGGCTGGATCGCTGGGGTGACCCCTATTTCTCCGTGAGTGATCGCGGCCACGTGATGGTGCAGCCCCGGGGCGACCGGGGCGGCTCCCTCGACCTGATGGAGCTGGTGCAGGAGCTGCAGGGCCGCGACCTAAGCCTGCCGCTGCTGATTCGCTTCGACGACATCCTCGAAGACCGGCTCGAACGACTGCACGGCGCCTTTGAACGGGCCATCGCCCAGTACGGCTACGCCGGCCGCTACCAAGGGGTGTTTCCAGTGAAGTGCAACCAGCAGCGCCACGTGGTGGAGGAGCTGGTGAGCAGTGGGCGGCGCTGGCACTTCGGCCTGGAGGCCGGCAGCAAGGCGGAGCTACTTATTGCCCTGTCGCTGATCGACGACCCCGAGGCGCTGCTGATCTGCAACGGCTACAAGGATCAGCGCTATATCGAGACCGCCATCCTGGCCAGGCGCCTGGGACGCCAACCGGTGGTAGTAGTCGAGCAGGCCGATGAGGTTGAGCGGATCATCAGCGCCAGTCACGAGCTGGGTGCGGCACCCCTGATCGGCATCCGGGCCAAGCTCTCGGCCCGCAGCACCGGCCGCTGGGGCAGCTCAGTGGGCGAACGGGCAAAGTTTGGCTTGGGCATCCCCGAGCTGCTGGCCACGGTGGAGGCTCTGCGGGCCGCCGATCTGCTGGGCGAGCTGCGCCTGCTGCACTTCCACGTGGGCAGCCAGATCAACGACATCGCCGTGCTCAAGGACGCCCTGCAGGAGGCCGGCCAGATCTACGGGGAGCTCACCAAATTGGGGGCGCCCATGGGCTACCTGGATGTGGGCGGCGGCCTGGGCATCGACTACGACGGCAGCCGCACCGCCAGCTCCGCCTCCACCAACTACTCGCTGCAGAACTACGCCAACGACGTGGTGGCAACGGTGAAGGAGTGCTGCGAACCCCACGGCATCCCCGTGCCCACCCTGGTGAGCGAAAGCGGCCGAGCCTTGGCTAGCCACTTCTCAGTGCTGGTGTTCGACGTGCTCGGCGCCGGCAGCCTGCCCGGTGCCGTGCCCACACCCCTAGAGAGCGAAGCCCTAATCCTGCGCAACCTGCGCGACACCTACGCCGCCATCACAGCCCCTGAGGCCAGCGTGGAAGCCCTGCAGGAGGCCTGGAACGACGCCCTCAAGTTCAAGCACGACGCCTTGGCCACCTTCCGCCTCGGCTACCTGAGCCTGCCGGAGCGGGGCCTGGCCGAGCAGCTCACCTGGGCCTGCTGCCAGGCCATCGCCGAGCGGATCAAAGGGCTGCCAGCGGCCACGGTGATCCCCGAAGAGCTACGGGCCCTGCCAGCAGCCCTGGCCTCCACCTACTACGCCAACCTCTCGGTGTTTCGCTCGGCCCCCGACACCTGGGCGATCGACCAGCTGTTTCCGGTGCTGCCAATTCACCGCCTCGACGAAAAACCAGAAGCGCTGGGCAGCTTCGCCGACCTCACCTGCGATTCCGACGGCAAAATCGCCCGCTTCATCGATCCGGCCAGGAGCTCCGGGCAAGGCCAGGAGAAACCGTTGCTGGAGCTGCACAACCTGCGTCCAGGGGAGCCCTACTGGATCGGCCTGTTCCTAGGCGGCGCCTACCAGGAGGTGATGGGCAACCTGCACAACCTGTTCGGCAGCACCAACGCCGTGCACATCCGCCTCAAGGCCAACGGCGGCTACCAGCTCGATCACGTGGTGCGCGGCGACACTAATGCCGAGGTGCTGGAGGTGATGGAGCACAACCCGGAGCTGCTGCTGGAGCGGCTGCGGGTGGCCAGCGAGGCAGCCATCGGCCAAGGCTCTCTGGGCATCAGCGACGCCCGCCGGCTGATGGCCCACCTGGAAACGAGCCTGCGCCAGACCACCTATCTGCAGGGCTGAGGATTCAGCGAGCGCAGAAGCGCACCTGCAAGCTGAGGCGCTCCATCGGACCGGGCAGCTCAGCTGGATCAAAGGGTGGAACGGCCGCATCAGCCATGGCCAGGGCCCGCATAGCCACCGGCCTGCCCCCACCTTCAAGCTGCACCTCCAGGGGCTGCAGTCCCCGCAGGCCGATTGCAGCAGCGACGTCCTGGGCCTGCCGCAAGGCGTCCTGGTAGGCGGCTCTCAATAACTGCCGCCTGGCGGCCCGATCACCCGCCGCATCCGCCTCGGTGGCCACGGGCGACAGGCGAACCCCAGGCAGCCCGCCCACCTGACGCACCAGTGGCTGCAGCTGGGTAGGTGCCAGCTGGCCAGACACCTGCAGGCTGGCCTGCACCGCCCCAGCTTTGTCACGGCTAGCGGGCCGCTGCCAGGTGGAAGGGGAGGTGATCTCCAGATCAACCACCTGCAGGCTTTTGAGCGTGGTGCGCACCTCGGCCAGACGTCGCTGCAGGCTGGCCAGGGCCGCATCGGTGCTGGGCTCCTCCGTTTCCAGGGTCAGGGAAAAACGCAGGCGCTGGGTGGGTCGCTTCAGCTCGGCGCTGCCGCGAGCCTCAACCAGGGTGCCCGTACAAGCGAGCTGCACCTGGGACTGGGCCAACCCAGCAGCGGGAAGCAAGGGCAACAGCAGCGGCAACAACCGGAGCAGATTCCAAGTCATTGGGCCTCGGTACTTTCTGGCAACAGCTTGGCTGAGGCAGGCCTCAAGCGAGCACAGCCCGCAGCTGCGCCTTGGCCTGCTCCAGGGCCCCATCCAGTGCTGCACCATCACGCCCGCCCGCTTGGGCCAAATTGGGTCGGCCGCCGCCGCCGCCACCGCAGGCCTTGGCCACCGCGCCGATGAAGGCACCAGCCTTGGGACCGGCCGCGATCACCGCCTTGCCAAAGGCCGCCACCAGGATCACCTTGGCCAGATCGGCCGGATCGGGCAGCCCGCCCAACACCACGGCAGCGCCAGCGCCTAGCTGATCGGCCAGGCCCTGGGCCGCGCTCTGCAGGCCGGCACCCTCGACGCCATCAAGGCGGGCCACCAGCAGCTGGAACTCCCCGAGAGCCTGGGCCTGGCTAGCCAGCGCTGAAGCCTTGGCCAGCGCCAACTCGCCGCGGGCCGCCGCCAACGCCTTGCCGCTGGCCTTGAGCTCATCGGCCAGAGCCGCCACCCTCTCGACGATCTCGCCGGGCTGCACCTTGAAGCGCTCACCCAGCTGCTTCACCACCGCATCGCGCTCATTGAGATAGGCCAGCACCGCCGGGCCTGCCACCGCCTCGATGCGGCGGATGCCGGCAGCCACGCCGCCCTCGCTCACGATCTTGAACAGGCAGATCTCGGCGGTATTGGCCACATGGGTGCCGCCGCAGAGCTCCATCGACACGCCGGGCACATCCACCACCCGCACCACATCGGCATACTTCTCGCCAAACATCGCCACAGCGCCGGCGGCCTTGGCGGCCTCGATCGCCATCTCTTGAACTTCCAGGCGGTGGGCGTCGCTGATCCAGCCGTTGATCAGGGCCTCGATCTGCTCCAGCTCAGCCGGCGCCACGGCCCGGGGGCAGTGGAAATCAAAGCGCAGTCGATCAAAGGTCACCAGCGAGCCGGCCTGGCCGATACCGGGATCCACCACCTGCTTAAGCGCCGCCTGCAGCAGGTGGGTGGCCGTGTGGTTGGCCTGGGCGCGGCGGCGGCAGGCCCGGTCCACCTGGGCATTCACCAGCTCGCCAATGGCCAGGCTGCCGCGCTCGATGCGGCCGCTGTGCACAAACACTGAGCGGTTGCGGCTAACGCCATCAATCGCCACGATCACCCCTGCTCCATCGGCCCCCTGGCCGCAGAGCACGCCCCGATCGCCCACCTGGCCGCCGCCTTCGCCATAGAAAGGGGTGGAATCGAGCACCAGTTGCACTGCATCCCCCGCCAAGGCACGCTCCGCCGGCTCACCGTTCACCACCAGGGCCAGCACGCAGCTGGGGTGCTCCAAAGCCTCGTAGCCCTTGAAGGCGGTAGCGGCCGCAGCGGCTGTCACCTGATCAATCGCCCCCTGCAGGGTGAGGTCGATACTCACCGCCGCGGCCTTGGCCCGTTGGCGCTGGGCCTCCATCGCCGCCTCAAAACCGGCCAGGTCCACCGTGAGCCCCTGCTCCTCAGCGATCTCCTCGGTGAGCTCCAGCGGGAAGCCGTAGGTGTCGTAGAGCTCGAAGGCCTGCTCGCCGCTGATCTGGGTTGGCTTGGCTGCCAGCACCTCAGCCAGTAGCTTCTCGCCCCGCTCCAGGGTTTCCAGGAAGCGGGCCTCCTCGCGGGCGAGCTCGGCCAGGATCACCTCACGGCGCTCCAGCAGCTGGGGGTAGGCGACCTGCATCAAGGCGATCGACGCCTCACCCATCACCGTCAGGAAAGGCTTGTCGATGCCGAGGAGTCGTCCGTGGCGCACGACACGGCGCAGGAGGCGCCTGAGGATGTAGCCGCGGCCCAGGTTGGAGGCCGTCACGCCATCGCAGATCAGCTGGGTGATGGCACGGCTGTGGTCGCCGATCACCTTGAGCGATGTCTGGCCCTTGGCGTCGAGGCCGCGGTAGTCGACCCCAGCTAGGCCCGCCGCCGTTTCAATCAGCGGGTAGATCAGATCGGTTTCGTAGTTGTTCGGCACCGCCTGCAGAATCTGGGCCATGCGCTCAAGCCCCAAGCCCGTATCGATGTTGCGGTTGGCCAGCGGCGTGAGGATGCCCTCCGCGTCGCGGTTGTACTGCATAAACACCAGGTTGTAGAACTCGATAAAGCGCGAGTCGTCTTCCAGGTCGATGCCGTCGTCGCCGAGTTCGGGCTTGAAGTCGTAATAGATCTCCGAGCAGGGGCCGCAGGGGCCGGTAGGGCCTGAGGCCCAGAAGTTGTCGGCCTCATCCATGCGAATGATCCGCTTGGGGTTCACCCCCACCACGTCGCGCCAGATAGCGCCTGCCTCATCGTCTTCGCGGAAGACGCTCACCACCAGATTCTGCGGCGAAAGCCCGAATACCCCGGTGCTCAGCTCCCAGGCCCACTGGATCGCCTGCTCCTTGAAATAGTCGCCGAAGGAGAAGTTGCCGAGCATCTCAAAAAACGTGTGATGCCGCGCCGTGCGGCCCACGTTTTCGATGTCGTTGGTGCGGATGCACTTCTGGGAGCTGGTGGCCCTCGGCGCCGGCCGTGGCTGCTGACCCAGAAACACCGGCTTGAACGGCAGCATGCCGGCAATGGTGAGCAGCACCGTCGGGTCGTCCGGGATCAGCGAGGCGCTCGCCATCGGTTTGTGGCCCCGCTGCTCGTAAAAGTCGAGGAAGGCGGCGCGAATCTCAGCACCGGTGCGAGGACGACCGGTATGTGCTGTGACGGCCATGGCGAAGCATTACAACCCTTAGCAGGCCATGATCGCCCAGCAATGGACCGCACCCGACCCCCGTGTCTGTGGCCGAAAGCGAGCCCCGCGACCAGCTGAGGTTGCAATCGATCGGTTGGGCCCTGGCCGCCGGTGCCGTCGCGGGCCTGCCAGAGCTGGTGGCAGCAGGGCTGGATCCGGCCCTGCGCTCGGCGGGCTGCGGCTTTTTCTATGGCCTGCTGGCCTTTCACCTGCAACGAGTCGACCCCGACGACAGCCACCTACAGGCGGGGTTGGTGGGTGCGGTGTGTGGAATTCGCAGCCTCGGCAGTCCCCTAGAGCTGACATCGGGCCTACCAGCTGTGATGATGGCGCTGATCCGCGGGTGGCTGCCGCTCTGGCTGCCGCTGATCGGCAGCGCTTTGGTGCTGCATTCAGCGCAGCGCTTGGCACCACGCCTCCTGCCCGCCCGACGGCCGTAAGGCCGGGTTCATGAGCCTGCTGCACGCCACCTGGCTGTTTCCCCCCGAGGGTTCGGGCGGCCGCCTATTCCTGTGGGCCGACACCTGGCGGGTGGCGACCCCTGCCGTGCCAAAGCTGGAGGCCCCAGAGCACCCACTGGCCCTCAACGAAGACGACCTGGCCACCTGGCTCGACGACAACGGGCTGTGGTCGGAGGCCCTGCGCCCAGCCCGGGCCACCCTGACCCTGCCCAGCCGTAACCAAGCCGCCAAGGGCCGCCGCACCAGTGCCAGCACCTGGAGCGGCCTGCCCCTGCAGGCCGGCGAACCGATTCCCAAACAGCTCGAATGGTGGCCCTGGCAGGTGGAGGGCTGGGCCCTCGATGCTGCCAACGCGGGCGAATGGCTCAGCCAGATACCCCTGGCTGGTGAGCACCCGGAGATGGCCGATGAGCTGCGCTGGTGGAGTCACCTACAGCGCTGGGCCCTGAGCCTGATCGCTCGCGGCCGCTGGCTGCCCCAGATCGCCGAGGGCAAGGCCCGCTGGCTGCCCCTCCTCAACCGCGAAGACGACCGCCGCCGCCTCGAAGACCTGGCCAGCGGCCTGCCCCAGGTGGCCACCTGCGCCCTGGCCGCAGGCCCCAGCGGTGACCCCTCCCTGGCCTGCCGCCGCCCCGGCAGCGGGCGCCTGCGGGTGGCCAGCCTGCTGGAAGCCCTGCTCGATGGCCAGCTGCGGGTGGGCTTCAGTGCCAGCGCAGGCGGGCTCGATCCCTTGCTGGCGGCCTGGCAGAAGGCCCTGGGCAAAGGCGATGGCAGCCTCAGCCTGGGCGAGGAGGAGCTGGAGCGCCTCAGCATCGCCACCCACCACTGGCGTGAAGGGGTGGCGGGCAAGGTGGAGCCAGCCCGCACCTGCCTGGAGCTGTTCACCCCCGCCGAGGGCGAGGAGCTCTGGGAGCTGCGCTTCGGGCTGCAGGCGGAAGCCGACCCGAGCCTGCGGGTGCCCGCCGCCGCCGTCTGGGCCGCCGGTGATCGGGGCATGCAGATGGGTGAAGTGGCCGTGCCCCAACCGAGCGAGCTGCTGCTTGAAGGCATGGGCCGGGCCCTGACGGTGTTTGAACCGATCGTGCGGGGGCTGGATTCGGCCACCCCGGAAACGATGCAGCTCACGCCAGCCGAGGCGTTTGTGCTGGTGCGCACCGGCGCCCACCAGCTGCGCGATGTGGGCGTGGGTGTGGTGCTGCCGGCCAGCCTCGCAGGGGGCCTGGCCAGCCGGTTGGGCCTGTCGATCAAGGCCGAGCTGCCTGAGAAATCGCGCGGCTTCACCTTGGGCGAAACGCTCACCTGGGAATGGGAATTCATGATCGGCGGCGTCACCCTGACCCTGCGGGACCTGGAGCGCCTGCAGGCCAAGCGCAGCCCGCTTGTGCAGCACAAGGGGGCTTGGATCGAGTTGCGTCCCGCCGACCTGCGCAACGCCGAGCGTTTCAGCGTTGCCGATCCGGGCCTGAGCCTCGACGACGCCCTGCGGCTCACCGCCAGCGACGGCGACACCTTCCATCGGCTGCCGGTGCACCGCTTCGATGCCGGCCCCCGGCTGCAGGCCGTGCTGGAGCAGTACCACCAGCAGAAAGCACCCGACCCCCTGCCCGCCCCACCTGGCTTCTCTGGCCAGCTGCGGCCCTATCAGGAGCGGGGCCTGGGCTGGCTGGCCTTCCTGCACCGTTTCGACCAAGGCGCCTGCTTAGCCGACGACATGGGCCTGGGCAAAACGATCCAGCTGCTGGCCTTCCTGCAGCACCTCAAGGCCGAAGACGAACTCAAACGACCGGTGCTGCTGGTGGCGCCCACCTCGGTGCTCACCAACTGGAAGCGCGAAGCCCACGGCTTCACCCCCGAACTGCTCGTGCGGGAGCACTACGGCCCGCGGCGACCGAGCAGCCCCGAGGCTCTCAAAAAAGCCCTTAAGGGCGTGGATCTGGTGCTCACCAGCTACGGCCTGCTGCAGCGTGACAGCGAGCTGCTCGAAAGCATCGACTGGCAGGGGGTGGTGATCGACGAAGCCCAGGCGATCAAAAACCACACCGCCAAACAAAGCCAAGCGGCCCGGGACCTGGCCCGCCCCAGCCGCGGCGGCAAAGGGGGCAGCCGCTTCCGGATTGCCCTCACCGGCACGCCGGTGGAAAACCGCGTCAGCGAGCTGTGGGCGCTGATGGATTTCCTCAACCCCAAGGTGCTCGGCGATGAGCCCTTCTTCCGCCAGCGCTACCGGCTGCCGATCGAGCGGTACGGCGACATGTCGTCGCTGCGGGATCTCAAAAGCCGGGTGGGGCCGTTCATCCTGCGGCGCCTCAAAACCGACAAATCGATCATTTCCGACCTGCCGGAGAAGGTGGAGCTCAATGAATGGGTGGGCCTGGCTCCCGAGCAGAAGAAGCTCTACAACAAGACAGTCGACGAAAGCCTCGATGCCATCGCCCGGGCACCGCTGGGCCAGAAGCACGGCCAGGTGCTGGCCCTGCTCACCAAGCTCAAGCAGATCTGCAACCACCCGGCCCTGGCCCTGAAGGAAAACGCCGAGGCCGTGCTGGCAAGCGGCAACGGCAGCTTCAGCAGCCGCAGCGGCAAGCTGCAGCGGCTCGAGGAGATCCTCGAGGAGGTAATCGAAGCGGGCGACCGGGCGTTGCTGTTCACCCAGTTCGCCGAATGGGGGCTACTGCTCAAGGCCCACCTGGAGCGCAAATGGCGCCAAGAGGTGCCGTTCCTCTACGGCAGCACCAGCAAAACCGAGCGCCAGGCGATGGTCGATCGCTTCCAGGACGACCCCCGCGGCCCCCAGCTGTTTTTGCTGTCGCTCAAGGCCGGTGGTGTGGGCCTCAACCTCACCCGGGCCAGCCACGTCTTCCACATCGACCGCTGGTGGAACCCGGCCGTGGAAAACCAGGCCACCGACCGGGCCTACCGGATCGGCCAACAAAACCGGGTGCTGGTGCACAAGTTCATCACCAGCGGCTCGGTGGAAGAAAAGATCGACCGCATGATCAAGGAGAAGTCAAAAATGGCTGCAGAAATCGTCGGCTCCGGTGAAGACTGGCTCGGCGGCTTTGATGTGGGCCAGCTCAAAGATCTAGTGGCCCTGAGCGAAGAGGATTGAAACCATGACCCTCACCCCCACTACCTACGCCAGCGCCATCAACACCCAGCTCGGCGACCAGGGCCTGGCCCAGCAGCCCTGGTGGGTGGAGCAGTGGATGGAGCTGATCAACTCCTACCGCTTCAAAAAGCGCCTGGAGCGCGCCTGGGAGTATGCCCGCAGCGGCAATGTCACCTCGATCCGCTTTGAGGGGCGGCGAGTGCATGCCCGGGTGCAGGGCACCGACGAGGAGCCCTACAAGGTGAAGCTCTGGCTCGACGTGCTCCACGACGACGACTGGAACTACGTGCTCGACGCCCTCACCCAGAAGGCGCGCTGGTCGGCCCAGCTGCTAGCCGGCGTCATGCCCCAGGACATCGAGCGCGCCTTCGCGGCCAGCGGCAAGCGCCTGTTTCCGTTCAAGTTGCAGGAGGTGCGCAGCGAGTGCAGCTGCCCCGATAAGGCCAACCCCTGCAAGCACGTCAGCGCCGTTTACTACCTGATGGGCGATCGCTTCAGCGAAGACCCCTTCGTGTTGTTCCAGCTGCGCGGCCGCACCCGGGCCCAGCTGCTGGCCGACCTGGCCAAGCGGCGGCGCAAGGCGCTGGCAAAACAGGCCAGACAGGCTGCAGCCAAACAGGGCTCCCAGCCGGTCGCCGCAGTGGCGCTGCAGCCGGTGCATCCAGCCATCAAGGACCCAAACCGCTGGTGGCGCTACGGCGCAGCCCTCGATTCGGATCTGGTCGTGATCACACCAGCCCTGGAGGGCGACACCGGCCTCGATGCCGCCGGTCCCCTGCCCCTGGCAGAAGAACCCCGCTTCCCCGAGGCCAATCTCCACTTCCTGGAGCACCTCAAGGCCCACGGCCAGCAGCTGGCGGCCCTGGCCATGGCCAAGGCCATGGGTCCGGCCAACGGTGATGACAGCTGAGCCCCTAAGTCCGCCCCCCTGGCTGACGCCGGCGGCCCAAAGCCTGGCCCTGTGCCTGCTCAGCAATTACCAGCGCGCCTTCGGCACCCCCCTGATCGCCTGCCTAGCCGCCGACGCCTCGCCCCTGCTGGTGGCCCAGGAGCTGTTTGCCGCCGAGCTGGTGCTGCTGGCCCATGACGGCGCCGATCCCAGCAGCGAGCCAGGGCCAAGGCTGATCTATGCCAACCGGGCGGCCCTGCGCCTGTGGCAGCGCCCCTGGCCCGAGATGGTGGGCATGCCATCGCGGCTCACCGCCGAGCCAGCCGAGCGGGCCAGCCGCCGCCAGGCGTTGTTGGCAGCCCAAGCCAAAGAAGCGATCTCGGGCTACCGGGGCATCCGCATCGACAGCCGCGGCCGCCGCTTTGCCATCGAAGCCGCCCGCCTCTGGACCCTCCGAGATAGCTCAGGCCAACCCTGCGGCCAAGCCGCCCGCTTCAGCCGCTGGTGGCTGTTGTGAGGGCGTTGCTGTTGTGAGGGAGTTTCTGTTGTGAGGGCATACCTGTTGTGATCGCCACCATCCCAGCGCCGCCGCCCCAACTACCCGCCGAGCTAAGGCCCCTGCTCACAACCCTGCAGCAGCGGGGTTTTCAGGTGCGGCTGGCCCCGCCGCCAGTGCCCGGCAGCTACGGGCTGTTCCAAGCCAAAACGCGCACCCTCTGGATCGCGCCGGTGGCCTTCGAGCTGGGCATCGGCCGCCAGGTGTTCCTGCATGAGGCCATTCACGCAGCCCAGAGCTGTCCCACCGGCGTGCTCCAGCCCTTGGGCTGGAGCGTGCGGCTCAACCCGGTGGTGGAGCAGGAGATCAGCGGCATCCTCACCACCCGCTACCACCACGGCAACCGGCAACTGGAGCGGGAAGCCTTCAGCGTGCAGGGCCATCCCGACGCCATCGGCCGGGTGATCGCCGCCTTAAAGCAGCGCTGCCGGTTGCCCCTACCTGCCAGTGGTGCCAACCGAACGGGGCCGTAAGGGCCGAACCAAAACGGGCGGTCTGCCCCCTGCCATCGCCCGGCTGGCCGCAGCACATTGGCTGTGTCCCGGAGAACATCCGATGCTCACCCTGCACCAACATCCCTTCGAGTTACTCGAGCAACAACTGCGCGCTGCCGAGCGTCCCGCCGCCGAACGAGTGCCGGCCGCCGAGGTGCACGAAACCGATGCCGCCTACGTAATCGCCCTGGAGCTTCCCGGTGTCGATAAGACCTCGATCGACGTCAAGGCCACAGACCGCAGCCTGGTGATCAACGCCGAGCGCCGCCAGCCGAGCCCCGATGGCTCTTCCCCGGTCGCCAAACAGGCCTCCTTGATCAGCGAATTCCGCTACGGCACCTGGAGCCGCAGCTTCCGCTTTCCCGGTGGCATCAACCGTGAAAGCCTGCAAGCCCACTACCGCGACGGCCTGCTCACCGTGACGGCACCTAAGGCCCAGAACCTCACCACCGTGCAGGTGCAGGTGGAGGGCTGATCAGGGCCGAGCGGACACGAGAGAAGAGACCCCTCCCAGGCCCGGCCCACCCGCCGGGCCTTTTTTGTGGGCGGGCTTCCTAAAGTTGGGCAAATTGCGGATCGATCCATGGTTGGTGCCGTCGCAACCGCAGCCCGGCTGAGCCTGCAATGCGAGCCGATCGGACCGGACACCACCACAATCCGCTCGCTCGACTGGGACCGCAGCCGCTTCGATATTGAGTTTGGCCTGCGCAACGGCACCACCTACAACAGCTTCCTGGTGCGGGGCGCGCGCACAGCCCTGATCGACACCAGCCACCTCAAGTTTGAGGACACCTGGCTGCCGCTGCTGGAGCAGCAGATCGACCCGCTGGCGATCGATCACCTGATCGTGAGCCACACCGAGCCCGACCACTCGGGACTGATTGGCCACCTGCTCGACCTCAACCCCGAGATCGAGATCGTGGGCTCCAAGGTGGCGATCCAGTTTCTTGAGAATCAGGTGCACCGGCCCTTCAAAAGCCGGGCGGTAAAAAGCGGCGAAGAGCTCGATCTGGGCACCAACCCCACCAGTGGCGTGGCCCACCGCTTCGAGTTTCTCAGCGCTCCAAACCTGCACTGGCCCGACACGATCTTTTCCTTCGACCACGGCACCGGCATCCTCTACACCTGCGATGCCTTCGGCCTGCACTACTGCTCCAAGGAGCTGTTCGACACCGATCCCGGCGCCATAGCCCCCGATTTTCGCTTCTATTACGACTGCCTGATGGGCCCCAACGCCCGCAGCGTGCTGCAGGCGTTGAAGCGCATGGATGGCCTGCCCGAGATCAGCACAGTGGCTGTGGGCCATGGGCCCCTGCTGCGCCACCACCTCGGCCTGTGGTTGGGCGACTACCGCGAGTGGAGTTCAGAGCGCAGCAGCGGCGAGGACTATGCGGCGGTTTGCTATCTGAGCCAATACGGCTTCTGTGACCGGCTCAGCCAGGCGATTGCCCGCGGCATCGGCAAGGCCGGCGCCGCAGTGCAGCTGGTGGATCTGCGCGCCACCGACGCCCAGGAGCTCAGTGCCCTGATCGGTGAAGCCAGCGCCGTGGTGGTGCCCACCTGGCCAGCCCGGCCCGATGCCGAGCTGCAAGCTTCGATCGGCACATTGTTAGCGGCCCTCAAACCGAAGCAGTGGGTGGGCAGCTACGACGCCTTCGGCGGTGACGACGAGCCGATCGACACCGTGGCCAGCCAGCTGCGCAGCCTCGGCCAGAAGACCGCCTTTGAACCGCTGCGGGTGCGCCAGGTGCCTGGCGGCAACGACTATCAGCGCTGCGAGGAAGCCGGCACCGACCTAGGCCAGCTGCTCACCAAGGAGAAGACAATCGCCGCGATGAAGTCTCTCGATGCCGATCTCGACAAGGCTCTGGGTCGCCTATCCGGGGGGTTGTATGTGGTGACGGCGCGGCAGGAGACACCGGAGGGCACGCGCAGCTCGGCGATGGTGGCCAGCTGGGTTAGCCAGGCAAGTTTCGAGCCCCCCGGCCTCACGGTGGCGGTAGCCAAAGACAGGGCCATCGAGGCGCTGCTGCAGGTGAACGATCGCTTCGTGCTCAACATCCTGCGGGAGGACAACCACCAGGAGCTGCTGCGCCATTTCCTCAAGCGCTTCCCGCCAGGAGCCGACCGCTTCGCCGGGGTAAGCACCCTCGAGGGCGCCGCCACGGGCGGCCCGGTGCTCGGTGATGCCCTGGCCTACCTGGGCTGCCGCGTGGTGCAACGCCTCGAAGGCCCCGACCACTGGATCATTTACGCCGAGGTGGAGCAGGGGAACGTGGCCGACACCGAAGCCAGCACCGCCGTGCACCACCGCAAAGTCGGGAACCACTACTAATGGCCCGCCAAGTCATCCAGCTCCCCATCGAGCCGGGGCTGATCTGCCTCAAGGGGCTGAGCCCCAACCGGCTGCGCTTCGAGGTGGAATACGGCCTGGAGCGCGGCACCACCGCCAACAGCTTCCTGTTCCAGGAGGTGCCCCTGCTGGTCCATCCCCCCGGCGCCTCCTTTGCCGAGCCCTTCCTAGCAGAGCTGGCGAAGCTGGTGCCAGCCGAGGCCCCCTTGAAGGTGGTGGTGGGTCACGTCAACCCCAATCGGGTAGCCCTGTTGCACCAACTGGCGGCCCGCTGGCCCAACCAGCTGCTGGTGAGCTCCAACACCGGCGCCAAGCTGCTCGAAGAGCTTTGGAACCTGCAGAAACCGGTCGCCCCCGGCAGCGAGACAACCCCCGAGCCGATCCCAGCGCTACCTCGGATCGATGTGGTGAAGCAGGAGGCCAGCCGCAACCTCGTCGACGGCCACGTGCTGCGCCTGATTCCCACCCCCACCCCCCGCTGGCCCGGGGCGCTGATGGCCTTCGAGGAGACCAGCGGCCTGCTGATGAGTGGCAAGTTTTTCGCGGCCCACCTCTGCAGCGAAAGCTTCGCTGAGGCCAACCGCAGCAGCAGTGAGGAAGACCGCCGCTACTTCTACGACTGCCTGATGGCACCGATGGCGCGCCAGGTGGAGTCGGTGGTGGAGCGGCTCGAAGCCCTCGACATCCGCACCATTGCGCCCGGCCACGGGCCGGCGATCAGCGAGAGCTGGCGCAGCCTCCTCAACGATTACCACCGCTGGGGCGCAACCCAGGAGCGGGCGCGCCTTTCGGTGGCACTGCTGTTTGCCAGCGCCTACGGCAACACGGCCGCCATCGCCGATGCCCTCGCCCAGGGGGTCGCCCGCACCGGCGTGCGGGTGGAGAGCATCAACTGCGAGTTCACGCCACCTGAGCAGCTGCTGGCGGCGATCCGCAGCTGCGATGCGATTTTGATCGGCTCTCCCACCCTTGGCGGCCATGCCCCCACACCGATCGTGTCAGCCCTGGGCACGGTGCTAGCTGAGGGCGACCGCAGCAAGCCGGTTGGGGTCTTTGGCAGCTTTGGCTGGAGCGGTGAAGCCCTGGATCTGCTGGAGAGCAAGCTGCGCGATGGCGGCTTCCACTTCGCCTTTGAACCGATCAAGGTGAAGTTCAGCCCCGATGCGGCCAGCCTCAAAGCCATCGAGGAAACCGGCACCGCCCTTGGCCGCCAACTGCAGAGCGAACAGCGCAAGGCGCAGCGCCGAACCGCCAGTGGCGGACTCAGCGAGAGCCGCAGCAATCCAGCAGTGCAGGCCCTGGGCCGGGTGGTGGGCTCCCTTTGCGTACTCACCACCAGCAAAGGGGAGGGCGGCAACCGCCTCAGCAGCGCCATGGTGGCCAGCTGGGTGAGCCAGGCCAGCTTCTCACCGCCTGGCTTCACTGTGGCCGTAGCGAAAGACCGGGCGGTGGAGGCCCTGCTGCACGTCGGCGATCGCTTTGCTCTCAACGTGCTGGCCGCAGGGCGTGAAAACGGTCCGATGAAGCAGTTTTTGCAGCCGTTTGCCCCAGGCGCCGACCGCTTCGCCGGCCTGGAGCTGGAGCACAGCCCCAGCGGCCAACCGCTTCTACCGGAGGCCCTGGCCTGGCTGGAGGCCACGGTGCAGCAGCGCATGGAATGCGGCGACCACTGGCTGCTGTATGCCCAGGTGAGCCAGGGCGGCGTGCTCGACGCCAGCGCCACCACGGCCGTGCACCAGCGCCGCAGCGGCGCCAACTACTGAGAGCCGCAAAGCCCGTGGCCCCGGAGTCACGGGGCCACGCAAACACAGCTAACTCATAGTCGTATCGGCTACGGACAAGCTAAACTCCCCACCAATTACTACACCTGCCAAGCCATGGATATCGCCAAGCCCAGCACCAAGGCCAATCTTGAAGCCGCTTTTGGCGGCGAGAGCATGGCCAATCGCAAATACCTATTTTTCGCGGAGGTGGCCAAGCAGGTCGGCAACCCCGAGCTGGCCAAGCTGTTTCGCGACACCGCCGCCCAGGAAACCGAGCACGCCTTCGCCCACTTCCGGCTGCTCCATCCCGAACTCGTCATCGACGATCCCGCCAACCTCTCCGGCGAGCAGAAGCAGGCCCTGCTCAGCCGCTGCCTGGAGCTGGCGATCGAGGGCGAAACCTACGAATACACGACCATGTATCCGGAGTTTGCCGCCCAGGCCCGCACCGATCGCGATAGCGAAGCCGCAGCTGAATTCAAGGAGCAGATCGACGAATCACAGCAGCACGCCGGTATCTTTCGCACCGCCGCCAAAAACTTCGGCCTGCTGACGCCGATCGAGCAGCACCACGCCGAGCGCTATGGCATCGCCCTCGAAGCCCTGCAGGGCAAGGGGGTGGCAGGAGAGGCAGATGAGCCCGTAGCGGGCAAGTGGATCTGCAAACTGTGCTCGATGATTTACGACCCCACAGCAGGCGACCCCGATTCCGGCATCACTCCGGGCACCCCCTTTGAGGCGATCCCCGACGACTGGCGTTGCCCGATCTGCGGCGCCCGCAAGGCCAGCTTCGTGCCCTACCGGGAGCCCCAACTTCTGGGTGTTTAATACCCCAACTGGGCTGCAATTTTTGTAGCCCAGAACACTATCTCAACCAATTGCTACGTCGAAAAGTCCAGAGCAAAAACCCCGTTAAGCAATGGGGTTTCAGGGTCTAGGCCTAGATCCGCGCAGACCGTTTGCAGGGTGTAAAGGCAATCCCAAAGTAATTCAGTAAACGGCCGCGAATTTGCCGCCAGCCCGCTGCAATAGCTGCAGTTTTGACCCCAAGAATGGCCAGCGCCAGCACCGCTATCGCCTCAACTAGCAACTATCCCCTCGGGGTGCGGGCAACGGTGCGTTATCGGGGGTTCGTGCTGATCCCCCAGGCCGATTTCACCTGGCTGGTGCGCCCCGAGCGAAGTCCCATGCATCTGCTGCCATTTCGGGCACCCGCCAGCTCCCTAGCTGACGTCAAAGCCCTAGTTGATTGGCGCTTGGGCGAAGCAATTTAAGCGGCTTGATTTAGCCAAACCCAACTTCAAGCTGCCTGGGGAGGTGGCGTTGGGTCGTGGTGGATGTGAAAAGGCAGCACCAGGGTGGCCCAGTGATCGGGACGCTGGGGACGGGGACGGCGGGAGCGACGCACACCAAAAGGAACACGCACCACGTTGGTGCCCTCCACCCGCAGCACCTGGCCCGTTCCTGTATCAGTTCCGTCGTTGCTGCCCTTCATGGTCCCGAGAATGAATGGCTAAAGCGCTGATTGTGCCTGTTAACAGGCGTCAAGCCCGCACAGTGTGCGCCATGACGGCACTAATGAACAGTGGCAGCTGGTACCACTTGGGCCAGTTCCTGCTCTGCCAGCTCCTGCCCTGCCAGCTCCTCCATGCTCGGGCAGGTGCACACCAGGTTGCGATCGCCGTAGGCGTTGTCGATCCGGGCCACCGCCGGCCAAAACTTCGCTTGGCGCTGATCCTCACCAGCCGGAAATGCCGCCTGCTGGCGGGTATAGGGCCGATCCCAGTGGTCAGCAGTCACGGCAGCCAGGGTGTGGGGGGCTCGCTTGAGGGGGTTGTTGAGGGGATCGGCGCTGCCGGCCTCCAGCGCCGCGGCCTCCTGGCGGATCGCCACCATGGCCGCGCAGAAGCGGTCGAGCTCAGCGAGCGACTCGCTTTCCGTGGGTTCCACCATCACCGTGCCCGCCACTGGCCAGCTCACCGTGGGGGCATGGAAGCCGTAGTCCATCAGGCGCTTGGCCAGGTCATCGACCTCCAGGCCGCAGCTGCGCTTGAGCGGCCGCAGATCGAGGATGCACTCGTGGGCCACGCGCCCGCCAGCGCCCCGGTAAAGCACGGGGAAATGGGGCTCCAGGCGCTCGGCCAGCAGGTTGGCGGCCAGCAGGGCAACCTGGCTGGCCTGGCGCAGGCCCGCACCTCCCATCATGCGGATATACATCCAGCTGATTGCCAGAATCGAAGCACTGCCCAGGGGTGCCGCAGCCACGGGCCCCACCCCGCCAGCCTGGCCAGGGGCACCCGGCAAGAAGGGCAGTAGGTGGGATGCCACCGCAATGGGGCCCACACCGGGGCCGCCGCCGCCGTGGGGAATGCAGAAGGTCTTGTGCAGGTTGAGGTGGCAGACATCGGCGCCGTAGAGACCCGGCTTGCACAGGCCCACCTGGGCGTTGAGGTTGGCGCCATCGAGGTACACCTGGCCGCCGCGGGCGTGCACCAGCTCGCAGATACGGCGAATAGCCGGCTCAAACACGCCGTGGGTGGAGGGATAGGTGACCATCAGCGCCGCCAGCTGCTCGGCGTGGGCAGCTGCCTTGGCCTCCAGGTCGGCGAGATCAATGTTGCCGGCCTCATCGCAGGCCACCGCCACCACCTGCAGGCCGGCCATCACGGCGCTGGCTGGGTTTGTGCCATGGGCACTGGTGGGAATCAAGCAAACGGTGCGATGGGCGTCCCCTTGGCTGCGGTGCCAGGCCCGGATCGCCAGCAGGCCGGCATATTCCCCCTGGGAGCCGGCATTGGGCTGCAGCGACACACCGGCAAAACCGGTGATCAGCGCCAGCCAGCGCTCTAGATCCGCTGCCAGAAGCTGGTATCCGGCGGCCTGCTCAGCCGGGGCGAAGGGGTGCAGCTGGCTGAAGGCCGGCCAGCTCACCGGCGCCAGCTCGGCGGCGGCATTGAGCTTCATGGTGCAGCTACCCAGCGGGATCATCCCGTGCACCAGCGATAAATCCTTAGCAGAAAGGCGCTGGATGTAGCGCAAAAGCTCGGTTTCACTGCGATAGCGATGGAAGACGCTCTGCCGCAACCAAGGCTGCTGGCGCAGGGGCATGGCCCTACCAGCAGGCGGGCTGTTGCCCAGCTCATGCCAAGGCCCAGCGCACCCGGCCAGCGCCCGCAGCAGCCGCTCCAGCTCCTCGGCGCTGCTCAGCTCATCAAGGCTGATGCCAACGCCATCTTCTGCCTGGTGCAGGTTGAAGCCAGCCGCCAGGGCAGCAGCCACCAGCACCTCGGCCTGATCCGGCGGCAGGGGCAGCCACACCGTGTCAAAACCCTGGCCCGACAACACCGGCAGAGCCAGGGCCTCCAAGCCAGCCACAAGGGCCGCGCGCAGGCTGAGCAAGCGCCGGGCGATCGCCTCCAGGCCATCGGGGCCATGGTGCACCGCATAAAAGCCAGCCATCACTGCCAGCAGCACCTGAGCGGTGCAGATGTTGCTGGTGGCCTTGTCGCGGCGGATGTGTTGTTCGCGGGTCTGCAGGGCCAGTCGCAGGGCCGGCTGGCCTGCCGCATCCAGCGAGCGCCCCACCAGGCGGCCGGGGATCTGGCGCTTGAACTGCTCGCCCGTGGCAAAAAAGCGGCATGGGGACCGCCAAAACCCAGCGGCACCCCCAGGCGCTGGGCGCTACCGACGGCGATATCAGCGCCGAGGTGGCCCACCGGCTCCAGCAGCACTTGGGCCAGGGGATCGATCGCCACAGCCGTGATCACCCCGGCCTGGCGGGCGCTAGACAGCAGCTCGCTGGGATCCCAGAGCCGGCCCTGGCGGCCAGGCAGCTGGATCAGCAAACCAAAAGCATCCGCTGGCAGGGGAGCTGAAGCCAGCGACTCGGCTGCCACCAGCTCAAGCTGGATGCCCAAGGGCTCGGCCCTGGTTTGCAGCACCGCCAGGGTCTGGGGGAACACGGCCCGATCCACAAGAAAGCGGCCGGCCCCGGTGCGCTTGCAGACAGCGCTAGCCATGGCCATGGCCTCAGCGGCGGCGGTGGCCTCATCTAATAAGGAGGCATTGGCGATCGGCAGGCCGGTGAGCTCACTGATCAGGGTCTGAAAATTCAGCAGGGCCTCAAGCCGGCCCTGGGCAATTTCGGCCTGATAGGGGGTGTAGGCGGTGTACCAGGAGGGGTTTTCAAACACCTGGCGCTGGATCAGCGCCGGCGTGGCGGTGCCGTAGTAGCCCTGGCCGATCAAGCTGCGCTGCAGCTGGTTGGCCGCAGCGATCTCGGCAAGTTCAGCCAGGGCCTGGGCCTCACTGCAGGGCTCGGGCAAACCCGCAGCCGAGGCCGCCGGATCTAGAAGCAAATCGGCGGGCACCACCTGGGCGGCCAGGGCCTCGAGGCTGGACGCTCCGAGTTCCGCCAACATCCGCTGCTGCTCAGCGGCGCTCGGACCGATGTGGCGCCCAATAAAGGAAAGGGCTGGTGAGTCCGCAGTGCCCATCAGGCGCCCTGCACCTTGGCGGAGTAGGTGGCCGCATCCAGCAGTCCAGCGAGCTGGGCCGGATCAGCTGGCTGGAGCACCAGCAGCCAACCCTCGCCGTAGGGATCGTTCTGCAGCTCCTCCGGGCTAGCTAGCACCGCCTCATTGCGGGCCAGCACCACACCGCTCACCGGCGCCAGCAGATCTTCCACCGCCTTCACCGATTCAACGCTGCCAAAACTGGCGCCCTGAACAAGGCTGGCGCCCACTGCGGGCAGCTCCACAAACACGATGTCGCCGAGCTGGTCGACGGCGAAAGCACTCAGGCCCAGCCGCAGCCTCTCGCCCTCAGGGCGCACGTATTCGTGGCTGTCGGCATAGCGGCAATCACCGGAGATGGGGAGCGCCATTGCAGAGCAACAAGTACGCGCCATTCTGTCGGAAGTGGGGGCGATAAACGGCGGTGAGATCGGCGGAATCAAACCTGGTGACCTGCCTGAGCCAGTGCCACCAGAGCCCGCTCCAGGGCGATCTGGGCATGGGCGCGGTGGGTGCCGCCCTGGGCAAACAGCACGTAGGGCTCCCGCAGCGGCGCATCGGCGGAAAACTCGCTGGTGCTGCCGTCGATGAAGGTGCCGCCCGCCATCACCAGGGCACTGGCGTAGCCGGGCATCGGCGCCGGCACCGGATCGAGGTAGGCGCCCACCGGTGATGCGGCCTGAAAGGCGCGGCAAACGGTTTTGAGCCGCTCGGGATCGCCGAGCCGCACCGCCTGGATTACGTCGCTGCGGGGGGCACCGGGCAGGGGCTGCACCGCGTAGCCCAGATCCGAGAAGACGGCCGCCACCAGCTCGCTGCAGATCAGGGCCTCAGCCACCATCTGGGGAGCCAGGAAAAGTCCCTGGGCCAGCAGGCGGTTGAGGTCAAAGCTGGTGCCCCCCTCGCCGCCGATACCCGGCGCCGTGAGCCGGCAGCAGGCCTGCTCCACCAACTCAGCCCGGCCAGCCACGTAACCGCCGGTGGGGGCGATGGTGCCGCCGAGGTTTTTGATCAAGGAGCCGGCAATCAGATCGGCCCCCACCGCCGTGGGCTCCTGGGCCTCCACCAGCTCGCCGTAGCAGTTGTCGACAAACACCACGCAGCCGGGCTGGAGCGCTTTTACCCGCTCGCAGAGCAGGCCAATCTGGGCCACCGACAGGGACGGCCGCCAGCTATAGCCGCAACTGCGCTGGATCAGCACCATGCGGGTAGGAATAGCCAGGGCGTCCTCCAGGCCGTCGAAATCGACACTGCCGGCGGCGGTGAGCGCCAGCTCGGCGTAGGCGATGCCGAATTCCGCCAGGGAGCCCTGGCCGCTGCCGCGGATGCCAATCACCTCTTCGAGGGTGTCGTAGGGGCGGCCGGTGAGGGCAAGCAGGCGGTCGCCAGGGCGCAGCACACCAAACAACGCCGCTGCTATGGCGTGGGTACCGCTGACAAATTGCAGGCGCACGGCCGCCGCCTCGGCCTGCAGCACCCGGGCAAACACCCGATCCAGCAGCTCCCGGCCCTGATCGCCATGGCCGTAGCCGCTCACCGAAGCGAAGTGCTGGCTGCCGAGCCGCTCGGCGGCGAAAGCCTCAAGCACCCGGGCCAGCCGCTGCTGCACCTGGCTGGTGTGGTGGGCGGCGGCAGCGGCGGTTGAGGCCACTGCAGCGGCCACCCGCTCGGCGGCCCGACGGGCCAAGGCCTCCGCTGCATCCGCCATCTGCCTAGCCCTCAGGGAGTCCCATGTTGCCGGGCGACGCCTAGCTAGATTTCCCCAGCTGCCCAGGCGTGAATCGGGCGAGCACCACCCGGAGAGTTCCTTGGTAGTCAGCACCGATTCGGCCCAAGTTTTGGGTGCGGCCACACCCAGCGCGCTTGAGGATCAGCGCATCCGCGCTGCCGTATCCGAAAGGCGCCAACCCCTGCCGGGCCGCCAGCGCAAATTCAAGGGGGGCACCACCAGCTTCATGCTGGTGATGCACGTGGGGGCGGTGTTTGCCCTGCTGCCGCGCTTCTGGAGCTGGCAGGCCGTGGTGGTGCTGGCGGTGCTCTATTGGACCACCGTGCTGGGGGTGACCCTGGGGCTGCACCGGATGCTGACCCACCGCAGCTTCAGTGCCCCCCTGTGGCTGGAGCACCTCCTAGTGCTGATGGGAGCCCTGGCCTGCCAGAGCGGCCCGATCGAATGGGTGGGACTGCACCGCCACCACCACAAGTATTCCGACCAACCCAACGACCACCACGACGCGGCCCGGGGCCTGTGGTGGGCCCACAGCGACTGGATGCTGCACGAAATCCCGGCCCTGCAACACGTGGGCCGGCTCACCGGCGACCTGCAGCGCGACCCCTTCTACCGCTGGCTGGATCGCTGGTTTCTGCTGCTGCAGCTGCCGCTCGGCGTCGCTCTCTACTGGTATGGCGAGCTGGCCGGAGTCCATGGCGGCGGCTTAGGCCTGGTGCTCTGGGCGATCCCCCTGCGCCTGGTGATCGTCTATCACGTCACCTGGCTGGTGAATTCCGCTACCCACTTCTGCGGCTACCGCAACTTCAATTCCCCCGACCTCTCGCGCAATTGCTGGTGGGTGGCAATCTTGAGCTTCGGCGAGGGCTGGCACAACAACCACCACGCCTTCCCCCATTCAGCGCGCCACGGCCTGCGCTGGTTTGAGTTCGACATCACCTGGCAGCACATCAAGCTGCTGCGCAAGCTTGGCTGGGCCAAGCGAGTGCGGGAAGCGAGCTACAACCCCTCCTGAGGGCTGGCTGGCGGAGCCTGGATCTGCTGCCTAATTGCAGCTGCTAGATCCAGTTTTGCCATGGCGCCGGTGGCCGTTAAGCCCATCGCTTTGGCCTGCTGGCGCAGCAGCTCAAGAAACTGATCCGGCTCCAGCTCCGCCTCGCCCGTCGCCCCCAGCCGAGCCAGGGTGCGGCGCATATCAGGGAGTTCGCTGTCGAGCTCAGCTGCGGAAAAATCGCGCTGGCCCGCCATCACCTCGGCAAACCGCTCCCGCCGCTGCCGCTTCTCGACCGGATAGGCAGCCAGCACCGGCTCGCGGCACAAACGCCAGGGCCGCCCCGCCGTGAACAACTGGGCCAAAGCCGCACTCAAGGGCACAGCTTCGGCCGCATCGATCCGCAGATCAAAGGCCACCGGCGGCTGGCGCAGGCCCACAAACACCTCCAGCAGCTCGCCGGGCCCCAGCACCGGAGCGCCCTCGTCCTGCACGGGCAGGGCAGAGGTTTCCAGGGCCGCTACCAGCTCGGGGCTGTCGGCCAGGCGCTGGCGCAGGCCGTCGCCCAGGCTGCCGCCACGCACCTCGCGGGCCAGCAGCTGATTGATACGACCAAGGGCCAGGAACACCTCCGGGCCGGGGGAGGCCAGCTTGCCGTTGCGCAGCATCGAGAGCTGGGAGTTGTGGACCCGGCCCAGATCGAGGGCCTCAGCCAGGGCCGGCAACACCCGGTGCGACCAGCCGTTGCGCTCATGCCACACCTTGATTAGATGGGCAAAAGCGACCCGACCCGATAGGAGATCTTCCCGGTACCCCACGCGATATGGATCCGTATTGCTACCATTCTACCGATCAGTACGGAGTCGGTCCGTTATGGCCGCACCAGTTAGCCCCAGCGCACCAGCCGCCCAGCGCCTTGCCACCCGCAAGCCCGCCTTCATCAACCAAGGCGTCAGCGGCGAGCGCCGCGCCGAGGCCCTGCACCGGCCGCGCCATGGCAAGGCCGCTAGCGCCAAGGGGTCGAAAACCACCCCCTGGGTCACCATCGGCTTCATGGCCGTCATCCATGTGCTGGCGCTGGTTGCCCTGCTGCCCCAGTTCTGGAGCGTGCCCGCCGTGGCCAGCTTCCTAGTGCTCTATTGGGTCACCGCCTGCCTGGGCGTGACGATTGGCTACCACCGCATGCTCAGCCACCGCGCCTTCCGGGTGCCCCAGTGGCTGGAGCGTTTCTTCGCCACCTGCGGCGCCCTCAGCTGCCAGCACGGCCCGATCGATTGGGTGGGCCTGCACCGCCACCACCACAAGTTTTCCGATACGGAAGTGGATCACCACACCAGCCTCAAGGGCTTCTGGTGGAGCCACATGGCCTGGATGCTCCAGGCCATCCCCGCCATGGCTGCCGTGCCCCGGCTCACCGGCGATATCGCCAAAGATCCCTACTACCGCTGGTTGAACACCAATTTCCTGTTGCTGCAGGCGCCCCTAGCGGCCCTGCTGTTTTGGATCGGCACCGCCACGGGCGCTGGTGGCTGGGCCCTGGTTCTCTGGGGCATTCCCCTGCGCCTGGTCGTTGTGTACCACTGCACCTGGCTGGTGAATTCGGCCACCCACCTTTGGGGCAGCGTTGCCCACGACAGCGGTGATGGCTCCAAGAACAACTGGTGGGTCGCGGCGCTCACCTTCGGCGAGGGCTGGCACAACAACCACCACGCCTTTCCCCACTCGGCTCGCCACGGCTTTGGCCCCCAAATCGATCTCACCTGGCAGCACATCCGCCTGATGCGCTTCCTGGGACTGGCCAAGCACGTACGCCTGCCCGCAGCTGCTGAGCCTCAGCGGACCTGAGGCCTGATCACCCCCTGATTTAGGGTGTTGGATCGGGTCTTGATCAATCTCCTACTTATTTGCCATGGCTAAGCGCGTTCAAGTCGTCCTCAACGCAGACGTTCTCAGCCTGGGCAAGAACGGTGATCTGGTGGAGGTAGCCCCCGGCTACGCCCGCAACTTCCTGGTTCCCACCGGCAAGGCCCAGCCCGTGACTGCAGCTGTGCTGCGCCAGGTGGAAGCGCGCCGCGCTAAGGAGGCGGAGCGTCAGGCTGCCCTCAAGGCTGAGGCGATCGCCTTCCGCACCGCCCTTGACACGATCGGCCGCTTCACGGTCAAGAAGCAAACCGGCGGCGACGACGTGCTGTTTGGCACCGTCACCAACGGTGACGTGGCCGAAGCGATCGAAGCTGCCACCAAGAAAGAAGTGGATCGCCGCGACATCACGGTGCCCGAAATCCACCGCACCGGCTCCTACAAGGTGCAGGTGAAGCTCCACCCCGAAGTCACCGCCGAGCTCAACCTGGAAGTCGCCAGCTTCTGAGTCCCGAGCCCCCGGTTGAAACCCCAGGGATAGGGCAGCTTGTGTGTTGAACCCCCACCGGTAGGGCCCGTGGGGTGGCCAAATGGCGCCGCCGCGCTCAAGATTGCCCTCCTGGCTAAGCGCCCCCAAGATCATGGTGAGCGTTCCCCTAAACCAATCCAGCAGCCGCGAATCCCGTTCAGACGGGCGCTCGGAAGCCCGTTTTGAGGCCCTGCCCGATTCGGTGCCGCCCCAGAACCTGGAGGCAGAAGAGGCCGTGCTGGGCGGCATCCTGCTCGACCCAGACGCCATCGGCCGCATCGCCGACGTGCTGCAGGCAGAGGCCTTTTATCTCGGCGCCCACCGCGAGATCTACCGCACGGCGGTGATGTTGCACAGCCAGGGCAAACCCACCGACCTCACGGCGATGTGCGCCTGGTTGGCGGACACCGGCGCCCTGGAGAAGGTGGGCGGTCAGGGCCGGCTGGTGGAGCTGGTGGAGCGCATCACCTCAACGGCCTCGATCGACCAGGTGGCTCGCCTGGTGATGGACAAGTTTTTGCGGCGCCAGTTGATTCGCTCCGGCAATGAGGTGATTGCCCTGGGCTTTGACCAGAGCAAGCCGATGGAGCAGGTGCTCGATGAGGCCGAGCAAAAGATCTTCGCGATCAGCCAGGAGAAGCCCAGCACCGGCCTCACCCCCACCGCCGAGATCCTCACCAGCACCTTCAACGAGATCGAGAGCCGCTCGCTGGGCACCGCCGTGGCCGGCATCCCCTGCAACTTCTACGACCTCGATGCCATCACCCAGGGCCTGCAGCGCAGCGACCTGATCATCGTGGCCGGCCGGCCAGCGATGGGCAAAACCTCAATCGTGCTCAACATCGCCAAAAACGTAGCCCAGCTGCACCAGCTGCCGGTGTGTGTGTTCTCCCTGGAGATGAGCAAGGAGCAGCTCACCTACCGCCTGCTGTCGATGGAGGTGGGCATCGAAAGCGGACGGCTGCGCACCGGCCGGCTGCAGCAGGAGGAGTGGCCCCTGCTGGGCCAGGGCATCAATAGCTTGGGCCAGCTGCCCCTTTTCCTCGACGACAAACCCAATTCAGGCGTGCTGGAGATGCGCTCCCTCTGCCGCCGGCTCATGGCCGAAACCGGAAAGGAGCTGGGCCTGATCGTGATCGACTACCTGCAGCTGATGGAGGGCTCCACCCCCGACAACCGGGTGCAGGAGCTCAGCCGCATCACCCGGGGCCTCAAGGGCATGGCCCGCGAGCTCAACGTGCCGGTGATCGCCCTATCCCAGCTGAGCCGCGGCGTCGAATCGCGCACCAACAAGCGGCCGATGCTCAGTGACCTGCGCGAATCGGGCTCAATCGAGCAGGACGCCGATTTGGTGCTGATGATCTACCGAGACGAGTATTACAACCCGGAAACCCCCGACCGGGGCATTACGGAGGTGATCGTGACCAAGCACCGCAACGGCCCGGTGGGCACGGTCAAGCTGTTGTTTGAGCCCCAGTTCACCCGCTTCCGCAACCTGGCGGCTTGATCCGTGACGCCTGCCCCCCCCAACAACGCCTGGATGGGCAGCTTCACGCTGCGACTATGGCTTGGCATCAGCCTCTACCTGCTATTCAATGCGATCAGCCAGGGCCTGGTGTCAGCCACGGCCGACCTGGACCAGGCCGAACAACTACTGCTGTCCCAGAGCTGGAGTCTGGGCTACGGGCCCCAGCCACCGCTGTACACCTATCTGGTGAGGCTGGTGTTTCTGATCACGGGGCCAGCCCTGTGGCCCCTGCGTGGGCTCAAGGTGATGCTGCTGAGCCTGCTCGTGGCGGCGGTGCTACGGATAGGCCAGCAGCTCAACTTCCGCCGCGATCAGCAGCTACTGGTGGTGTGTGGTCTGGCGCTGATCCCCCAACTCATCTGGGAAGCCCAGCGCGACCTCACCCACTCCGTGCTGGCCACCACCATGGCGGCTTGCACCCTGCTGCAGCTACTGCGCGTCACCCAAAGGCCCAACTGGGGCAACCACGCGCTGCTTGGCCTGGCCGTGGCTGCGGGTCTGCTGAGCAAGTACAACGTGGCCATCTTCGACGCGGGCTTGCTTCTCACGGCCCTCACCATTCCCCGCTGCCGTCAGGCCCTAGCCCGACCCCAGCTGCTGCTAGCCATCCTCACGGCAGGCCTGCTGCTGGCCCCCCACCTGAACTGGGTGCTCAGCCACAGCGATCTAGCCCTGAGCAGCATGGCCAAAACCCGCCCACGGGACGCCCTGCCGGGCAGCGGACTGTTCAGCGCCCTAGCGGCCGGCATCGCCTTTCTTACACCCTTCTGGATCGCCACACTGGCCCTGCTCTGGCCCGACAGAGCCAACCTCCATCTGGCGCCGGCGGCCCGGGCTCCGGAGCAGGCTTTGCTGCAACGGTTGCCCCTGGTGGTGGTGGCCGTGCTGCTTGTGGTGGTACTCGCCAGCGGCGCCACTCGCATCAAGGACCGTTGGTATCAGACCCTGCTCTTCGCCGTGCCGGTGAGTGCCGCCAGCCTGGTTAGTCCATTGCCGGCCAACCGCCTGCGCTGGGCGATCCGGGTGGGGGTCACAGCTGCTGGCAGCGCAGCCCTTCTGCTGCCAGGGCGGACAGCCCTGGCAGCTCTCACCGGCAAGACCAGCCGCCCCAACTACCCTATACCCCAGCTCCTGACTGAGATCCAACAGCGCCACGGCGTACCCGATCTGGTCCTGGCCAGCAATGGGTTGATTGGCGGCAACGCCCGCAAGACACTGCCGGAGATACCGGTGCTCACCCCCCTCGCCCTGAAACCGGGGGCCCCGCTACGGATCCAAGCGCCCACGCCGGGCAGCCGCCTGCTGGTGCTGATCGACCGTCGGGACAAGACCGAGTCAATCGCCCCCCTGCTGGCCCGCGTTCTGGACCCCACGCCACCGGGCAGCCCAAATCTGCAGAAGCCACGGGTCAACTGGCAGAGATTGACCCTGCCGTCTCACTGGCACCCTGATGAGCCCTATGCCATTCAATACGCCTGGATCGAGCTGCCGGATCGGCAACACCACAAGCCCTCCGGCACCGATTCCTAGGATTCGATCATGAATACACCCGTTGCCCCAACGAACACTTTCATCTGATCGCGGTGGGCGGCGGCCACGCCGGCTGTGAGGCCGCCATAACCGCCGCTCGGCTGGGGCTAAACACGGCCCTGTTTTCACTCAACCTCGATCGCATCGCCTGGCAGCCCTGCAACCCGGCGGTGGGCGGTCCGGCCAAGAGCCAGCTGGTGCATGAGGTGGATGCCCTCGGAGGGGTGATCGGCCGGCTGGCCGATGCCACAGCCCTGCAGAAGCGGGTGCTCAATGCCAGCCGCGGCCCCGCTGTGTGGGCCCTGCGTGCCCAGACCGACAAACGCCAGTACGCCCGCCAGATGCTGCAGCTGCTCCAGCACACGCCAAACCTGGCCCTGCGCGAAGCGATGGTGACCGGGCTGGTGGTGGAGGGCACCCCCGGCGAGGACGCCCGCATCAGCGGCATCAGCACCTACTTCGGCAGCAGCTACGGCGCCGCCGCCGTAATCCTCACCACCGGCACCTTCCTGGGCGGGCAGATCTGGGTGGGCAGCCAGTCGATGAGCGCCGGCCGGGCAGGAGAGCAGGCCGCCGTTGGCCTCAGCGAAGCCCTCGAGGCGCTGGGCTTCCAGATGGGCCGGCTCAAAACTGGCACCCCAGCCCGGGTAGACCGGCGCAGCATCGCCCTCGACCAACTCGAAGAGCAGCCAAGCGATGCCGTAGATCGCTTCTTCTCCTTTGATCCGGCCTCCTGGGTGAGCGGCGAGCAGATGAGCTGCCACATGACCCGCACCACGGCCGCCACCCACCAGCTGATCCGCGACAACCTGCACCTGACGCCGATCTACGGCGGCTTCATCGACAGCAAGGGGCCCCGCTACTGCCCCTCAATAGAAGACAAAATCGTGCGCTTCGCCGAGAAGGAAAGCCACCAGATCTTTCTCGAACCCGAGGGCCGCGACACGCCTGAGATCTACGTGCAGGGCTTCTCCACCGGCCTGCCGGAGCGGCTGCAGCTCGAACTGCTGCGCACCCTGCCGGGCCTGGAGCAATGCGTGATGCTGCGGCCCGCCTACGCCGTCGACTACGACTACCTGCCCGCCACCCAGCTCAAGCCGTCGCTGGAAACCAAGCGGGTAGCCGGGCTGTTTTGCGCCGGCCAGCTCAACGGCACCACCGGCTACGAGGAAGCCGCGGCCCAGGGCCTAGTGGCTGGCCTCAACGCCGCCCGCCTGGTGCGGGACCAAGAGCCGGTGCACTTCCCCAGGGAGGGCAGCTACATCGGCACCATGATCGATGACCTGATCAGCAAGGATCTGCGCGAGCCCTACCGCGTACTTACCAGCCGCAGTGAATACCGGCTGGTGCTGCGGGGCGACAACGCCGACCGACGCCTCACCCCCCTAGGGCGGGAGCTGGGCCTGATCGACGAGCGGCGCTGGGCCATCTACAACGCCAAACAACAAGCCATCAGCGCCGAAAAACAGCGCCTGGAATCGGTGCGCCTCAAGGGCAGCGAACCGGCTGCCGCCGCCGTGGAGGCCCAGACCCAAGCCCCCATCAAGGGATCGATAACCTTGGCCGACCTGCTGCGCCGCTCCGGCTTCCACAGCAGCGATCTGGTGCGCCTGGGCCTGGCGCCGGTGGAGTTGCCAAGCGACGTCCGTGAGGGCGCTGAGATCGACATCAAATACAGCGGCTACCTGGCCCGCCAGCAGCAGCAGATCGACCAGGTGAAAAAGCAGGAGCACCGGGCCTTACCAGCAGACGTGGATTACGCCACCATTGCCACCCTTTCAAAGGAAGCCCGCGAGAAACTCAATTCAATCCAACCCCTCAGCCTGGGCCAGGCCGCCCGCATCCCCGGGGTTAGTCCTGCCGACGTCACGGCCCTGCTGCTCTGGCTGGAGCTACGCAAACGCCAAACCTCGTCAAGTCTGCAAAGGGCCGTTAATCTTGACCCCACTAGATAAGGGGTAGCAGCAGGTGAGTCCGGTACGAGGCATACCTACCTCCCGGGCCTACTGGGAACTCAAGGCAGAGCAGGTGCTCAATCGGGTGTTCGAGCCCGAAAAGCCGATTGAGGTGGAGGTCTGCGACACGCCCGCAGCAATTTCCAATGCCGGCAGCATCCCCGTAGAGCTGCATGATCTGCCGCCACCCCCAGCCAAACAACCAACTTCCAAACCAAAGCAGGCCTCAGCAAAGCGCCGCCCACCCAGGGCAGGCAGCGCCCTGCAGCGGCTTGCGGATCAGGTTGGCCGCCAGCCCAGCCTGCTACTGGCAGGAGCCAGTGTGACGGTGATGGTGGTGGCAGGCATGGCCCTGGCCGTGCTCGGCCTCTGGAACCAGAGCCAGCAGGCCATCCGCCAGGAGCGCAACATGCTGCTGATCGAGCGGCTGCGCACCATGGGGCCCGGCACAACCCCAGCCCAAGCAAACGAGCCCGCCCAGGCAGCCGCGGCAGTTGGGGCAGGGGAAGACGGAGAGCTGCCCCCACCGCCTCCAGGCGAACCCTGGATGGAAGAGCTGGCAACCCTGCCAGCCAGCAGCTCCCCAGCAGCCGACGTACTCAAAGTGCCCATCAACAGCCGCATCACCAGTCCGGCACCCGCTGCCACCGGCTCAGCGAGCACCCCTGGGGGCAACGCCTCGAGTGGTGCTGGTAATAGTCGGGGTGGCAATAGTGGCGGTGGTGGCAACGCTCCCCAGCTCGTGGGAGTGGTGCAGGTGCCCGGGCAAAGCGGCTCAGCAATCTTCCAGCTGGGCGGTAGCTCTACCAGCGCCGCCGTGGGCGAGAGTATCGGCAGCAGCGGCTGGCGCTTGCGCTCAGCCAGTGGTGATACAGCGGTCATTGAGAAGGGCGGCGAGCAGCGCCGCATCAGCATTAGCAGTGGCTTTTAAACCATCCCAAGATCAGACTTCATAAGCAAAATACTCATATCTCATCAGCACAAATTTATCCTCCTAAAAAATCAGAAAACGGCAGTGACTTCACCTGAAATTGCCTTATCCGCATTTCTTTCAAAACAAGACATCATAACACCACTTTCCCGAAATAGCCCTGGCCCTCAGATGATGAATCAACCAGGCGCGAGCTAGGGTTGCCTATCCTAACAAGCACATGGGCTGCTTCCTCGCTTGTCGCCGGTGAACGCCTGAAATCTTATCTCAAAAGAAAAACTAAAATGAAATTCGACAGCCATATACCTGCGCAAGAAATCAAGTGCAAAGCTTGATCAAGCCTGGGGGCAAATATATGAAAATTAGCATTGAGCGAAATCCCTTTGATCGCATGACAAGGGCTTACCATTGGCGAACGCGCAAGCAAAATAAGGCCATGCATCAACGAGTGCATTCAATTTACCACCAAGGATTTGCTAAATTTAATTACAAGGCCCTAACCGGATCCAGTCACAACGCTGCAACTAGTGATGAATAGCCCAAAGATTCTCGTTTGCATGAAGTGGGGCGACAAGTATGGCCCTGAATATGTTAATCGACTATATGCTGGCGCCAAAACACACGTGACGGGCGAATTCAGCTTCGCCTGCTTAACAGATGACAGCAGCGGACTCGATCCCGCGATCCTCAGCTATCCCATTCCTGAACTTGGCTGCGCCCCCCCCACAAAGACCCGTGGAAAATGGAAAAAAGTTGCCCTTTGGGGCAAAGAAATTGAGCAACACCTAAATGGGACTGTCTTATTTCTCGATCTTGACAGCATCATAATTGACAATATTGATTGCTATTTCAATTTTGGCAATCCAGAGGATATTATTCTGGAAAGAAATTGGGCTCGCCCACTGAGCAGGCTAGGCCAAACATCGGTCTTTCGATTTACAATCGGTGCGCACTCCGATATCCTGGCAATCTTTCAAAAAGACTCACAAGCTATTGCGGACCGCTTTCAGTTTGAACAACATTACATCACGCATAGCACTAAAAAATTTCTAAAATTTTGGCCTAGGGGCTGGACGCGACATTTTAGACTTCATTGCCTTGGGCCAATGCCATGGAGGCTATTCAAAGCAGCCAGGATTCCAAAAGGCTGTAAAATTATTACGTTTCCAGGTGGCCCCAATCCTGCAGAAGCCATGGTTGGGAAATGGACTACCGACTCGCCACAATATCAAGGACGCCGGGCTCACCTGAGTCGTGTTTGGCGTGAAAAAAACCCAGCTCTTTTAAGAAAATTCATTATGCCAATATCATGGATTAAGACCCTATGGAGCGATATAGACATAGAGGATAATTCCACAAATAATTAATTATATGCGTAGATTTTTGCGTCCTAAACTCCAAGGCGGGATACATGTATGTGGCTGTGGGCATTCGGGCACATCCATTTTAACTCGCCTAATTGGAGCCCATTCACGAATCCATGCCATACCGGGAGAGACTGGTATTGCAAGAAGGGGAAGCTACACATGGTACGCCGCAGGCATTAAAACCTTTGAGCAAAAAGTCATTGAAAGTGGTGCGGAAAAATGGGTAGAAAAAACCCCTAAACATATCCGAAGCATTAGATTTATCTTGGATTGCGCACCCTCTACGAAAATAGTTTTGATTTCAAGAAACCCTAAAGATGCAGTCGGCTCCATGAAACGTCGCTACGAAAATCTTGAAAAATCGCTAGCACGTTGGAAAGCCGACAACAGACGTGCCCTTTATTGGTCAAGAAATCCACAATGCAAGATTGTACTTTATGAAAACCTTGTAACAAACACCCGAGAGACATTATCAGAAGTAATGGTCTTCTTGGGCTTTAATTTTGAAGATTCACAGCTTGACTTTCACCGCCAGCCTTTGAGTTGGTACTCAGGAACTGTAGATGGCACATCGACAGGACATGAGCATCCAGAGCCACCTCTTAATGAATCCGAATACGGGGCAAGCGCTACACATAATGAATATCGAGATTACCAAATTAATCAACCATTATTCAATGCTATCGGCAGCTATCGCACACATCTTTCGGATAATGAGGCTTCAAAGGTGTGGATGTCGTGTCGCAACCTGGCTCTCGCCCTTGGATATCAGAGCGATACTGCACTATCCCTAAAATAATCTGGAATGGTCAATTCGCCCTAATCTTCGCAAGCCTAAAAAATATTAATTACTTTAATTAAGCGAAAAGTGATAGATAAATTGCTGCCCATCTCCGCCATAAGAGTCGTTAGAACATCCTGACTTTCATCAACGAGCCTTTCTCCGAAGCGGTAGATAAGGCGAAGACATAGGGCCTCCATCATCACGGTCAAAAGCGCTCGGTGCGGCCAACAGACAATCACGCGTGCCGTTGCGGTGATCCCTGCGCTCAGCGGTGCGCTCATGGCGAAAGGCGCTTAAGGGGGATTAGAGCACCGGCAGTGACAGCACTTGGCGGGATACCCCCGAAGAATTCATATGATCATCGCGCTGCATGCACAAAGATAGGCTAGCCTAATCTGATCATTCAAGAACGCCAACTAAGTACAGATGGCAAAAAAGTCGTGGCACATATCCAAAAAGATGAAGATGTTGTTGCAGCCCATTCTGTCACTTTTTGAGCTCAACATAATGCACAGGATTCCAACCGGGTCCATCCTTAAAAAACTCAATCCGGCGATTATTATTGACGTTGGAGTAGCATCTGGAACGGATTTTTTAATTAATAATTATCCTGATTCATATTATTATCTAGTAGAGCCAAATCCCAGATATCACTCTTTTATCCGCAACAGGCTTCTCGCCAAAGTTCAAGGAGAGTTGCTTCCGGTAGGGGCTGGACCCGCGAACACTGAATTGCACTTGTATGATGCCAAAAAGGCATCATCATTCCTATTTCGCGATTGGGACAAATTCAAAGATGCAGACAAAATACTGGTTCCAGTCAAAACCTTGGATGACCTATTGCCAAAAATTACGGCCAATAATCAAGAATCTGGTGAATTAATTCTCTTGAAAATCGACACAGAAGGATTCGAACTTGGTGTTTTAAAGGGCAGCCAAAATCTTATTAGCAACAAACGACTGCGTTGGATCATCGTCGAAACCCGCCTAAAAGGAATTGATACATACAATGCAAGTGAATTGATTAGCAGTCTTCTCGCAATGGGATTTGAATGTGACTCCGTAATTAATATCGGCGACAAGCCCTATGGAGTCAATTATTTAGATATCCTATTTAGGCGTACTAAGGATTTGTGATTGGCGGCTCAGGAGTCCCAACATTGCCCCAAGCAGCTTGAAGGAAGCCTGGACCCCTTCTCTCCCAAATTCACACGAATCCGCGACCGCCCTGAGAGAGCTGATCAGATCGAAATGAAGTCTGCTTGATTTAACTCAGCCCAATCTGACGTCCCTATCGGCACCAACCAACGCAGCTGGATGACACCGCTGGCCAGAATTCGGAAATGACACCGACATATGGCAAGGACCGTCTGCAATCCTCTCCTCTGCTCCCATCCCCCAAACCCCACTGGCAGCTCAACCTCAGCGATGGCAGCACCGCCGCTGGCGATGGTCTGCTGAGCGGCCCCTGGCGCCTGCTGCTACTGGGTGACGGCAGCCCCACCCGGCACCTGGAGTCGCTCACGGGCAAACCGGTGGAGATCGAGCTGATCGCCATGGCGCCTGAGCCAGCCGGGGGCGGTGCCGGCGCGCCACCGCCCCCGGAAATCGTGGAGCTCGATGGTCCCCTGCTGCGTCGCCAGGTATGGCTGCGCTGCGGCGACAAAACCCTGGCCTGGGCAGAGAGCTGGTGGAATCAAAGCCAGGCCGACGCCTACCTGCAGCAGCGGGAGCTGCCGATCTGGCGCAGCCTGACGGCCAAACGGGCTGAACTGTTCCGCGAGGTAGATGGCCTGGCCCTTGTTGCTGCTCCCTGGCTCGAGCAGCGCTTTGGCCTGGCGGGCCCCTTCTGGAGTCGCCACTACCGCTTCTTCCGCGGGGGCAAGGAGCTCACCGTGATTCGGGAGGTGTTCTCACCAGCCCTTGAGCACTGGCTGGGCCCAGCCAAGCTTTGTCACGATTTACAAACTCAGTAACGGCTTACAGCAATTCGCGGTTGACGGATTGACGCGCCTAGTGCGGTGTCCAGCATGGGGCCACTTGCGCCAGGGAGCCTGGCCATGACTACAAGCCTCTGGTTGAGCCTCACCGACCTCGGCCGCATCTTCGGCATATCCGCCGTGCATTGCGGCCGGCTACTCAGCGATGCCGGCCTGCGCCAGCAGAACGGTGCCCCCACCAGTACGGCCTTGCAACAGGGCCTGGCCTATCAACACCATCCCCATGCCACCTGCCCCAACGCCGTTTGGAACGGGGAAGGCTGCGCAACCCTGCTGCAGGAGCAGGGTCTGCGTCCCATGGCCGAGCGCAACCTGATCGACCAATGGGCAGACCTGCTCAGCGCCTTGGAACAGGGGTCCCCCTCGATCAACACCTCCGCCGAGGAAATGGCCAGCGACCTACCTGCAAACCTGGTGACCCAGGTGAATCAGGAGCTGCGCCAGCGGGGCTGCAACTTTCAGGTCGGCCCGCAGGCTCAACCCAAACGCAGGGCTTCTGCTTGCAGGCGCGCCCGCTCCAGCAGCTCCCGCAACTGATCCTCGTCGGTATGGCTGAGGTTGCTGCGTAGCAGCTTGGCGTGGGGAGCATGGGCGCGCAGGCGCTCAATCACCCGATCTGGCGTGGCTTCCCGCACCAGCAGGCACAGGGCCGCGCTGCCGCGGGGCAGGGTCTCGCCCAGCTCGCGCATGAAGCCATCATTGATGCCGATGTCGGAAAGGGAGCCCGAGGCTGCGCCCACGCCCGCTCCCACGGCAGCACCCAGCAGGGGATTGAGAAACAGCAGACCCACCAAGGTGCCCCAAAAGCCACCGCCTAGGGCGCCAGCAGCGGTGAGATTGATCGCCTGACGCAGGTGTACCTGGCCCTCGCTGTCGTGCTCCACCACCACCGCATCCTCTAGGGCAATCAGCTGCTCACGCTGAATGTCCACCAGCTCGCGCCGCACCTGCTCGGCTTCTTCCGCCTTCGGAAAGCCAACCACCACAAGGCTGCCCATCTTTTAAGTGCATTTGAGACCAACCTAACCAGCTTGGCGGAGCGGACCCTCAGCCACCAGCTCGGCGCCTGGTGGAGCGGGGCATGGCCCGGCCCGTGAGCTGGGATTGAGATGGAGGTTGCGATTGGGGCTGGGATTGGGGCGCAGTAGGCGGCTGCCGCTGCCAACGGGGCAGGGCGAAAGCGTCATCTTCGGGCCATTCTTCCGGCTCCCTTTCTTGCGGCTCCCTTTCTTGGCTGGGCTGACCCCGGAGCGGCTCGGCGCTGCGGCGAGAAATGGCATCAAGGCGGCGGCGCGGCCGGGCCTGGGAACTGAGTTCAGGGCGAGCCTCCTGCCAGGGCTCGCGCCAGTCGTCCTCGTCTTCCAGGATCCAATCGAGCTTGTTTTCCACCCAACGACCCAGGCCATCGAGCCGGGGCATTCCGGCGGGGCCGGCGGGCCGGCGGCCTTCGCCCCGGTTGCCGCTGCGGGAGCCGGGGCGGGCACCGGACACCCCATCCACGAGCTGGCGGCCCGCACTCACCAGGCGATCTAAGTCTTTCCAGGATTCAGGCATGGCCCCAGGCTAAGGATCCAGCTAGCGACGGCGACCCGCCAGCCAGCGCTCCCGGCCCATCCCCACCAAGGCAATGGTGAGACCTCCGAATTCCAGGGTCCAGAGGAAAACGCCCATGGCAGTGCCGTGCTGCCGGGACCTTAGGCCGCCTGCTCAAATCTCAACAGACAACTGGGGTGCCAGCGGCCGCCGTGCAGCCGGTCGCAACAGAAGCGGCAGGCCAAACCCTGCACCCGGCGGCGGTAGGGGGCGCTGACGCCGCAATTGGGGCAAGAGGCCAGCCAGCGGGGCGTCCTGGTGCTGGAGGGCAAGGGGTAGCGGTGGCGGATGCTCACCTTGAAGCCAGCCTGGGCGCCGTTGATGGCGGCCATACGGGCGCGGAAGTGGGGGCCATGGGCCTCCTCGACACCCACCACCCGATCCACCCAGGCATGGATCATTTCGTGGCAGAGGGTGCTGAGGGTGGCTTCCTGCGGCAGGGGATCGAGCAGGGGCCGCGACAGCACGATTTCGCACAGGGGGCGGCCATCGGCATGGCGTCCGCGCCGGTAGAGCCCGGCGGTGCGGCGCATGCGGCCATCGCTCCAGCGCAGATCCACTAACCGCTGACCAGCCGGCGCCAGGCTGCCGTCAAACCATTCCCGGTCGAGCCGGTGAAACAGCGGCAGCAGAGGCTCAAGGGGCATGCCGCAGAGGAACGCAGGGGCTGGGCGCATTGTGCCGAGCCCAGGCGCCAGGTCCCAAGAGGCAAGGCCGTCGGTCAGACTCTGCACCTCTAAAGCGCAGCTGGAATCGAGATGGATTGGGTTATCGCCCGCGAGATCGGCACCAAGGCCCTAGCGGCCGGCGCAGGCTCCCTGCTGCTCTTCTGGACCGTGAACGCCGTGAAGCTGGTGCTCAGCGCCCGCGGCATCAACCCACTGATCAAGCAGTTCTTCACCCAGGTGGCCAGCGGCCAGGTGGACGGCGCCTACATGCTCACCACCAAGAACTACCGCTCCCACGTCAACCGGCAGCAGTTCATCCGCTTTCTGGCGGGACTGCAGCTAAACAAGTACCGCAACCTCAAATCCGGCCGGCCCAGGCTTGATGAAGGCCAGCTGATCCTCACGGTGAAGCTCAAAAGCGAGGGCAAAGACGAGCTGCCCCTCGACTTCACCTTCGTCAAAATCGAAGAGCAGTGGCGGGTAGATCGGATCACCAAGCTCGCAGCGGCCTGATTCAGTAGCCGTGAGCGCCGCTCCCCCCAACCAGGCCCGCGCCGGCGAACTGCGGCAGCTGCTGCAAAGGGCCGCCCACGCCTACTACGTGCTGGATGCTCCTGAAATGGAGGATTCGGTCTACGACCGGCTCTATCGCGAGCTGCTGGAGCTGGAAGCAGCCCACCCGGAGCTGATCACCCCAGACAGCCCCAGCCAGCGGGTGGGGGGCGCTCCAGCTGAGGGGTTCAGCAGCGTGGAGCACCGCATCGGCCTGCTCAGCCTCGACAACGCCTTCAACCCAAGCGATTTAGACGCCTGGTATGGCCGGCTGCTCAAGGTGCTCGACCGCGAGCCGGCCACCCCCCTAGAGATGGTCGGTGAGCTGAAGATCGACGGCAACGCCCTAGCCCTCAGCTACGAGCACGGGCTGTTGGTGCAGGCCGCCACCCGGGGCGACGGCGAGCGGGGCGAGCAGATCACCGCCAACGTGCGCACCATCGCCTCGGTGCCGTTACGGCTGCAGCTCGAGAACCCACCTGCCTGGGTGGAGGTGCGCGGCGAAGCCCTGATCCCCGATGACACCTTTGCTGCCATCAACGCCGAGCGGGCCGCCCGCGGCGAGGCCCTGTTTGCCAACCCCCGCAACGCCTGCGCCGGCACCCTGCGCCAGCTGGATCCAAAAGTAGTGGCGGCGCGGCGGCTGGATTTCTTCGCCTACACCCTGCACCTGCCGAAAGACACGCCCCAGGGGCCCAGCAGCCAGTGGCAAAGCCTGCAATGGCTGCAGACCGCAGGCTTCAAGGTGAACCCCAATGCCGAGCTGCTGCCGAATCTGGCGGCGGTGCAAGCCTTCTTCAGCTCCTGGGACACGGGCCGCCGCGCCCTGCCTTACGCCACCGACGGCGTGGTGGTGAAGCTCAACGACCTGCGCCTCCAGGACGCCGCCGGCTTCACCCAAAAGGCGCCTCGCTGGGCGATCGCCCTCAAATACGCCGCCGAGGAAGCGCCGAGCATCTTGCTGCGGCTGGCCTGCCAAGTGGGGCGCACCGGGGTGATAACCCCCGTGGCCGAATTCGAACCGGTGCCCCTGGCCGGCACCACGGTGAGCCGGGCCACCCTGCACAACGCCGATCGCCTGGCGGAGCTGGATTTGCACGCCGGCGACACGATCGTGGTGCGCAAGGCCGGCGAGATCATCCCCGAGGTGGTGAGGGTTCTAAGCGAGCTGCGACCAGCGGGAGCCGGGCGGCTGGAGCTGCCCCAGGTATGCCCCGAGTGCGGCTCGGAGCTGGTGCGGGAGGAGGGCGAAGCGGCCACCCGCTGCGTGAATTCCAGCTGCCCGGCGATCCTGCGCGGCGCCCTGCGCCACTGGGTGAGCAAGGGAGCCCTGGATGTGGATGGCCTGGGAGCCAAGCTGATCGAGCAGCTGGTGGATCGGGGCCTGGTGGGCTCGATCGCCGACCTCTATGGCCTCGATGCGGCCCTGCTGGCCAGCCTGGAGCGAATGGGAACCAAGAGCGCCGACAACCTGGTGACTGCCCTGGCGGCATCCAAACAGCAACCGTGGCACCGCCAGCTCTACGGCCTGGGCATCCACCACGTGGGCGAGGTCAACGCCAAAGCCCTGGCGAAGGCCTTCCCTAGTGCTGCTGATCTGGCAACCGCCACGGCCAACACACCCGAATCGATCACCGCCGTGTTCGGCATTGGCGCTGAAATAGCCCAATCGCTGCAGCAGTGGTTTGCCACTCCTGCCAACCAGCTGCTGCTGCAGGCCCTAGAGCAGCTGGGCTTCTCGCTGGCAGCAGAGCCTGAGGAGCCTGGAGCTATTTCCGAAACGCCCCTAAGCGGGCAGACTTTTGTGCTCACCGGCAGCCTGCCATCTATGAGCCGCAGCGCCGCCCAAGCCCTGATCGAGGCGGCCGGCGGCAAGGTGAGCGGCTCGGTGAGCAAAAAAACTAGCTACGTAGTGGCCGGCGAGGAAGCCGGCAGCAAACTCAGCAAGGCCGAAAGCCTGGGGGTGGCGGTGTTGGATGAAGCTGGACTGCTGGAGCTGCTTAAGGCTGGCTCTGCTTAAGGCTGGAGCAGGGCGATCACCTCAGCTATAGATGCCTCCTCATCGCCATCAAGAGTTTCCTTCACCTCAATGAGCTGCCTGCATAACTGCACGATCTGCTTCTTAAGCGAAGCCTCCAGCTGAGCAAGCCGTTGCGTAGCCAACTTGAAATCATCGTGATTTGGCACAGGCTTCCAGGCCAGATCACGGGCGATCTCTTCAACTTGCAGGGATCCACCTGTAAATCGGCCCACCAGGTAGTGGGCAATCAATTCCTTTTCGCGCCGCTGCAAAACCCCATCGGCACGCCCCACATACAAAAGAACGGCCAATTCATCTTGATGACTTTGATAGAGGCGATCAAGCTGTCCCTGCTGGCTAGCAGCATGGCTGGCCTCAAGAAAGGCGGGCAGATCATCGATCAGTTGGCCACTCTCCAAATCCAGACAGCGTTGCAGTGACTGGCTATTGAAATCCAGGTATCGCTTCAGTAGCTGACAGTGGGCACCCAGAATTGCCTGATCACCCTGCTTACTAAGGCGATAGCGCTTGACGCGAATCTCGCCCCTCAAAGTTGTGCCATCCACCTGCCATTGCCCTATCTCCAAGCAGGAAAAGGTTATTGGCAAAGATTAGGGATCAGAAAGCTCCTCAGCGGGCCGCAGCGCATCGCTGCCGCAGCGCACCCCAAAACGGTGCTGGCCCGTTTGGTTGCAACCACACTTGCCGCATACCTGCAGCACAGGCGCCACATTGCGCCCATCGGCAACCCCATCGCGCAAATCAAGCTCGGTCACCTTCTCCAGCAACTGGGCTTCACTCAGCAGTCCTCCAGCCGCCCAGCTTTGCCTCATCGCCTCAACGATGAGGGCAAGCCGCTGCATCCGCTCCTCCACCCCCACTAGATAGGCAGTGAGGGCCTCCGGCGAGCCGATCTGACTTAGATCCGGGGGCTGGGGGGCTCGATCGATGGCCAGCCAATCCCAGGCGCTGGGTTGCGGAGGTTCCATCAGCCGTGAGTGCTTTACCCACTTAAGGCGACCAAGCGATCCGCAGGTCCCCTAGGACCCTGCGCGGCAAGATGGCTTCATGGACCATCCCCAGCCGCAGGCCTACCGCTGGATCAAAACGGAGTGCGGTCGCGCCAAATACGACCAACTGGCCGCCCAGCAGGGGCTGCTGGCAAAGCTGCGGCTGGCTTGGTTTGTGTTGATCGCAGCGCTGCGGGATTGGCGGCTAACAACGTGAAAACTGTTCGGAAAGGCAAGAGACAGCCAAGAAGGTATAACCTTGATTAAGGAGTCGCACCCAAGACAGACGCAACAACTCAGTGCTTATATCGCTGAATAGAGTTAAAGCATGGCTCCTAACTTCAGCCCTCCAGCAAACAAACCGATAGCCACTCCTTAACTCTCTACCGAGCACGAGGTTGGCAATCTTGTAACACTTGATCCAACTCAGCGCTTCACTCGTCGTCAATCTTCTTGACCCGGCGGTGCTTGCAGCTGAGGATGTCCTCTCTATGGCAAGCTTTGGGGCGAATGCGGAAATCTCCGCTTACAGCGCTGACACTGGTTATCTCTACACAGTGGGTAGCGGCTCTGGCGCCATCGTTGTATCAGATCTGACTGACCCATCCAACCTAACGTCCATCGCCATTGCACGTCCCGAGGGTAGCCTCGAAACCCTGCAGGGTGTTGCCGTCTTCAGGAAACTGCTTGCCGTTGCAGTTCAGAACAAGATCAAGACCGAACCTGGGTTTGTTCAGTTTTACGACCTGACCAATTCCGCTACCAACCTTTCTGAGCAGCGGCACAGCTGGTTCCCTGCCCAATGCGGTGAAGTTCAATGTTGAAGGCACCCGGCTTCTAGTAACGAATGAAGGCGAGCCGGATGCGCTGTACACAATCGATCCCGAAGGCACGATCTCGGTGATCGACACCAGCGGCTTCCTGGCAGAAATGCCAGTGGCGCTAGCCCAGATTGATGTGCAGAGCATCGACTTCAGCGCCTGGATCTCCCTGCAGGAGAACAACGCCTTCGCCGAGCTCGATCTAAGCGGCACCACGCCGGTCATCAAAAAGATCGCATTCCTGGCACATTCCTGAGTGGCCTCACAGATCTGAGCGTGGGCGATGGGGGTCAGCCTTGCTGATTCGATGCTGGTGCCCTGAACTACTGGATTGGCGCCGCCAGCCATGACAGCGGCGATCGCCCCAATCCCAAAATGCCAGACCTCATCTTTGGGGAAGATTGGCAAACGACCACCAAGCCTTTACCCATTTCCCACGCCAAGGGTTTCGCCGTCAAATTGAGCTGAGCTGGCAGCCCATCCGCAAAATGCACCATTTTGACTTGGCCATCCAGGTAAACCTGCCGACTGCACAGGGCCGGGGTGAACTCTGACTAAGGTCCGCAAAAAATCATGGTGTATCGCTCGTCACATGCAACTGAATCCACCAGGACATCGAGAAGCCAACCGGGTCGTTAAGTTTTGGAAAATTCAAAAGCCATCATGTCTTTTGGTCTCCTTAACAACGTCAACCTCGGTGGTGCCGAGATTGTTTCGTATTCAAAGGAACATAATTCTGTACTTGTCATTACAGGCGGAGAGACCTTAGAGCTCCTCGCCTTCAACGGTCAGCTTGCCCCGAGCCGGGTCAGCAAGCTGACCCTTGCTGGTCCAGCTCAGAGCGTCGACGTCAGTGGCGATCTCGTGGCTGTCGCGGTCGCAGACGCCACCAAGCCCAAGTCGGCCAACGGCCATGTGGCGTTCTATCGCCTCAGTGGCTCAGGTTCAAGTGCAACCTTGACCGAACTGGGCAAGGTGACTGTGGGGGCCCTGCCCGACGCGGTGAGCTTCAGTAGCGATGGAAAAAAACTTGTCGTCGCCAATGAAGGCGAGGTGATCGACACGCCCATTGCCGAGAGCGACGCCCAGGGGACGATCTCAGTGATCGATACCACCTCTTTCGGACCTACCACCGCTAACGCCACTGGCTTCACGGTCAAGACCGTTAATTTTGAAGCATTCAACGGTCAGGCCGCACGCCTCAACCTGCAGGGCATCCGCATCAGCGGCGGCAGCAAGGATGCCACCGTCGCCCAGGACTTTGAGCCCGAATCGATCGCGACCCTCGGCAACACAGCCTGGGTCACCCTGCAGGAGAACAATGCTGTTGCCGAGATCGATCTGGCCACCGGCACCCTGACCAAGGTCTGGGGCATGGGCATCAAGGATTGGAGCCGCGGCACAGCCAAGGCCGCCAACTACACCTTTTCGCTCTCCTACCCCACAGGAACCAATAGCAACAGTCGCCCTGATTTCAACAGCAATGGAGTTGTTAATCCAGGCGAGGTGACCGCAGGTGGCCTTTCCGGTGCGGTTTACGGAGGCATCGAGAATGGTCAGGACATTTTCTATGTGATCACTGACCGGGGTCCCCAGGCCGCTGCCATTGGCGATCGCACCAACGACAATCCCAGCGATGCAAACAGGACCGGCAAGATTTTTGATGATCCGGATTTTCCGATCACGATCTACAAGCTCGCCCAGACCGCTTCTGGCTTCCAGCAACTTCAGGCGATCACCCTCAAGGTACCCGATGGCAGCGGCGGCTTCCGCAGCTCCACCGGCATCGGCGCCCTAGCCACCCACGACAAGGGCTTCCAACTGAGCCAAGCCGGCAACGGCATCGCAAATGATGCTGGTCGATACAATGTTTACACCGAGATTCCCAGGGATGCTTTCGGCCTGGATACCGAGTCGATCAACCTGATCACGGTTGCATCAATGAACAGCGGCAAACCAATGTTTGCCGTTTCAGATGAATATTTTCCCCAGATTGCCCTGTTCGATAGCGAAACCGGCAATCTGGTACGCCGTTATGTGCCTAGCGGCACTGACTTTAGTGGTGTGACCTATCCGCAGGGTCGTGGGGATGTTTCAACTTATACCCTCGCGACTCTGCCAGCCGTCTATGCCAACCGTTTGATTAACCGCGGTTTTGAAGGCATGGCCTTCAACAGCAAGGATGGATACCTGTATGCCTTCGTACAGAGTGCGTTACAACCCAGTGGGTTCAAAAACGCAGAGTTTATTCGTATTCTTGCCATTGACCCCGCAACTGGTACTCCCAAAGCTGAATATCTGCATCTCCTCGATGCCGATTCCAAGCTGGCTGGATCAGCCAAGGTCGACAAGATTGGCGATGCGGTCTATGACGCAGCCCGCGAGCGTTTTCTGCTGATTGAGCGCGATTCGCTCACCGGGGCATCCGCAAATAAATCGGTTGTCGAGATCGACCTCATCGGTGCCACCAATGTGCTCGGCTTCGATTGGACTGCCAAAATCGGGTTCACTCAACCCGAATTGCTGGAGACAACCAGCATTGCCGATGCCCTGGCCGCCAAGGGCATCCGGATGGTTCAGCGCACGGAGCTGCTGAACATTCCAAGTGTCGGCGCCAACCCAGCATTCGACAAGCCAGAGGGCCTAGCCCTCAAGCCCGATGGAAGCTTGGTGGTGTTTAACGACAACGATTTCGTTGCCGTTGATGGCCGCGCCGATAACTCGGCTGCGGTAATCAGCTTCAAATCCACTCCAATCGATACATCCAACACAACAACAGATGCCGGTGGTGCCATAGGCATTAAAGACGTCTACGGCCTGCCCATGGCCGATGGCATCACGGCCTACGCAAGCAACAACATTACCTATTTGATTGTTGCCGGAGAAGGGGATGATCGTAACGGTGATCTCAAAACTGGAGGATTGCACATCAACGATGCAACCCGTTCGAAAGATCTGACGGGAGCTGACAGGGCTAACCTTGGTGATCGTCTCAACCTGATCAATTCCGAGGGAGATTACAACAAAGATGGCACCCTTGACCAAGCCTATGCCTTCGGCAGCCGCAGCTTCCGCATTTACGACACCAAAGGCAACCTGGTGTTCGATTCGGGCAACCAGCTTGACGAGATCGCCAAGACAGCCGGCATTTATGACGATGGTCGCAGTGACGACAAGGGCATGGAACCCGAAATGGTCACCACCAAGGAGATCAACGGGCGTGTCTTCGCCTTTATCGGTATGGAGCGGGGCACATCCGCATCCATCGCCGTTTACGACGTCACTGATCCAAGCAAGGCAACCTTCTTCAAGTTGCTTCAGAACGTGAACTCGATCTCCCCTGAAGGGCTCGAGTTCGTAAGCACCGATAGCGATGGCAGTGGCTTCTTACTAGCTGCCAATGAAGTTTCTGGCACCCTCGACACCTACCAGGTGAACCTCAAAACCATCGGCGAAACAACGGCCCTGATCCCCCAGGCCGGAACCTCCACTGCCCCCGAGCATCTCATCGACGGGCGCAGCGGCCGCACCGACTTCCCCAACGGAACCTTCAAGGCCCTTGCCACCGTCGGTGAAGTCGACAAATCCACTGGCCTGGCCCTAACCGGCTGGCCGGATGGCAATGCCGCCTGGCTTTTGAACGACACCACAATTCGGGTGGCGTTCCAGTCCGAGTCGTACGCCACGAGCTCCAACCAGACCTACGCCCAGCCCTTGAATGGTGGCAAGGTCACCTTCACCGGCTCCAAGACCCATTACGTCGACTACGACCGTGCGGGCTTTGCCGACTTCCTCCAGACCGGCAAAACCGGCGCTGACATCGTCAAAGGCAGCGGCTTCCTGTTCGACACCCTCTACAACGTCTTTGGAGAGGTTGTCGATGGCAAGAACAGCGACAAAACTGATCTAAGTGCCAAATGGGGCAACCAGACCAAGCCCGACGGAACCTATGTTGAGTTCGGCAGCGCCGTCGCTCAGAGTGGTGGTAGGCCCGCGAAGGACATGAGGCTCACCGAAGCTGACTTCCACTTCCATTCCTTCTGCGGATCTTGGTTCGAGCAAGCCAATAAGTATGGGAACAACATCGGCTTTGCTAACGATGTTTGGTTCATGGCAGAAGAATGGAACATGGGCGCCGGGTACTTCGGAAGCGCTGCCACGGCGAACGACACCATGGGCCTAGCGTCGATGGTGATCGACGTTGCAAACAAAACGGCGTACACCGTCCCCGTCCTGGGTCAGGGGGGCTATGAAAAGCTCCTGCCGATTAATCCTGGCCATAAGGACTACGTGGCCATGGTCCTCTCGGGCTACAACCACGATAAATCCGTCCCTAACCGCATCTACATCGGCATCAAGGGCAAACTGGCTGATGGCACCACCATTAACGAAAGCACCGCATCTGAGCGGGATAAGTTCCTAGCTAGAAATGGTCTTCTGCATGGCAAAATCTACGGTTTAGCCCTAAGCGATGCCACATACACCACGTTGGGCATCAATCCCGATGCTGACAAAGATCTTCTGATCGACGATCTTTCTGCAGATGCCTATCTGAAGTCCGCAACTGCTCCAGACAACATCCAGGGTCGTTTCTATGGCACTTCCTATCAGTGGGGAGGCTTCGACAAGCCGAAGGCTGTCAAAGACACCGATATGAACCTTTGGGAGAAAGCAGCTGAACAACCCACTGGCTACAAGTTCTTCACCGCTGACAGCAAGATCGAGCATTCGGCGGTCGATCCTGACACCAGCAAGGTGCGGTTTGTCCAAAACATGACCGCATCAGGCGGCATCCTCGGCTTTGATCTCACCAACACGATCAGCCAGGAGCTGATAGCAGCTAATGGCGCTCTGCCCCAGTTCCTGTCTGTTAATGTCAACCGGGTGCTGCCCGCCATTGAAGGTGCGCTCACCTTGGACACCAACGGCGCTGGTGAAGCTCACGTTGGCAAAAACAACCTCGACGGCAGCAAGACCGCAGCCCTGCACCTCGGTGGCAGCGCCCCTGCGGCCAAAGCCGTTGCACCAGACGGTCTGATCTGGGTCAAGAACGACGACGGAGACTTCCTCATCGTTGATGAAGACTCTGGCAACGTGGCCGGTGAGCGCAAATACGTTTTGTCGCTCGATTCCACGACCCTGGCGTTGAAGGAGAAAGGTACCGGCGACCTGCTGGCCATCGCTGGTGGTGCTGACAACCCCCGCGCCAAGGCGAAGGTGGCGGCAATGGAAGGGGCCTTTACCAACGCTACAGGTGCTGAGTTCTCGGGTTCCTGGAACGTCACCGCCCTGGTTGCCAGGAATGCCGAAGGCAACTTCTACACCACTGAAGAGCTGCAGGGCAACAAGGCGCAAACCATTGCCAATGAGATTCCCCTCTCCGAGCAGCTATTCATCGGCGTCGTGCAGATGGGTGGTGAGTCCTCTGGCCAGGTCAAGGATGTCAAAGCCGATTACGGCGGTCAGATATTCCAGTACACCGTGGATCTGGGACTCGACGAGGCCAAAACCGGTACAAGCGGCGACGACAAGAGCATGGAGATGACGAGCTTTGACGGAGTTATGGATACCGTCTTTACCGGGGCTGGTGAAGACGAAATTGACATCGCCATCGTCGACGGTCATTCAAACCTGATCTTTGCTGGATCAGCAAACGACACGGTGTATGCCAATGCGCGGGACGTGATCACCGGTGGCTCTGGTAACGACACCTTGTGGGCTATTAAATTGGACAACAACCGTCTTGACGGAGGGGCCGGTGTTGACATCTTCTATGTCGGCACGAGTGGCAACCGTGTTCTCGGCGGCAAGGGTGACGACATCATCAACGTCCTTGACGGTGCTGGCACCAACTACCTCAACGGTGGCGCTGGCTCCGACCAGTTCTGGCTGATTAGCGCACCTGGTGATAAGCCTGCCGCTAAGCAGTTCGTGATGGACTTCAAGGCCGGTGAAGATAAGGTGGGGCTCAGCGGAGTTGCTTTCAGCGCCCTCAGCTTCACCCAAGTGGGCGGCGACACCCTCTTGAATATGGGCACAACCGAGCTGGGCCACTTCACTAACATGAGCGCTTCCGTGCTGAACAACCAGTCCAATTTCGCTGGTCTAACAAACCTGAGCTGATTGGGCCTGTCGATTTTGTGGTCCTGATTCGCTCTTAGCCAGCCGATCAGGATCACTTTCCCAAGGAATGTCTAAGGCAGGCGGAGCGCTTCAAACCGATCCCCCAGCTTTAGGCATTCCACCATATTTAGGGCTCAGGCCAATTCTAGGCCTCGGCTAACACAACCACCAACATTGAGGTCATCCGGACTATGCCATCACCATTAGTTGCTTTTAACCATGGCGTGGCTTCGGGTGATCCCTATTCCAATTCAGTTATCCTTTGGACTCGGATCACACCGCCCCAAGGCTATAACGAGCAAATTGACGGGACTTGGCAGGCCTCCCTCAGCCCTGGCTTTGAGCCCGGTTCGATCGTCGATAGCGGCACATTCAGCACCAGTGCCAGCCGCGACTGGACGGTGAAGGTTGAGGCCGACGGTCTCAAGGCAGACACCACCTATTACTACCGCTTTCGCGTCGGGGATGTGGCCTCATTGGCGGGGCAAACCAAGACCCTGCCTGTCGATAGCGGCGCGGTGCGCCTGGCCGTGTTCTCTTGCGCCAACTTCCCCGCCGCGGATACCTTTGCGGCCTACGGCCGTGCCGCCGCCATCCAGGCCGTCAATCCCTACGACGCGCTGGTGCACCTGGGCGACTACATCTATGAATATGGCCCCGGAGGCTATGGAGCCGCCGAGGACGCCGCCACGGATCGGGGCTTCCTGCCGAACCGCGAGATTGTCAGCCTCGACGACTACCGCCAGCGGTATGCCCAGTACCACACCGATCAAAACCTCCAGGCCCTGCGCGCCGCAGCGCCCCTGATCGCGATTTGGGACGACCACGAAACAGCGAATGACAGCTGGAGTGGTGGTGCCCAAAACCACCAGCCTGGAACAGAAGGTGACTGGATCGCGCGCCGTGATGCTGCCCTCAAGGCCTACTACGAGTGGCTGCCGATCCGCGAACCACTGCTGCGTCAAGGCGTCGACAAAGGTGATGCCAGCACACCCCTGACCCAGGGCTACCGCTCCTTCAACTTTGGGGATGTCCTGGATCTGCATGTGCTCGAAACCCGGCTAACGGCCAGGGATGAGCAACTCGACTATCCAGACGCGGCAGCTGTGCAGGCCCGCATTGGCGCGATCATCGCAAGCCCCACAGACTTGACCGCCTACGCCACGAGGCTTGGAGTTACCCCTCCCGTAGGCCAACAGGCGATCGCGGCCTTCGCCCCTTCCCTGGCACCCGTCGTTACCCAGGAGCTGGTAATTGCCGCCGTGCAGAAAGCCTGGGGAGATCCAAACAGGGATCTGATTGGGGATACCCAGCTGGCCTGGTTGCAAGGCCAGATGGGCCAATCGAAGGCTGCCTGGCAGGTGCTCGGCCAGCAGGTGCTGATGCAGTCGATGGCGGTGCCCGCCGAGCTGCTTTTGAACGCCGGTAATCTAAGCCTGCTGGACAAATATGCTGCTCCGCTGCAGAAACTAGCCACCGGCACCGCCTTTGCTGAGCTTTCGGCGGCCGAGCAGGCCCTGTTCGCTGAAGGCGGCAAAATTCCCTACAACCTTGATGCCTGGGATGGCTACGGCGTCGAGCGGGAAACCATCCTTCAAACCGCCCTCGCCCAAGGCAAGCGCCTAATTAGCCTTGCCGGGGACACCCACAACGCCTGGGCTGGTGTGCTCGACACGATGGCCCCTGGCAGCAAGCCAGCTGGCACGGTGGCGGGTGTGGAATTTGCCACCCCAGGAGTCACGTCCCCAGGGCTTGAAAAATACTTTCCCGGTGCAGACGGTTACATCCGTGATAAGTACCCTTCGGTGGATGGCCTCGATGGCCTATTCCGCGGCTATGTAAGCGGCCTGAAGTATGCCGATCTGAACCGCCGCGGCTTCCTGGATCTCGCGGTGACCAAGGAGCAGGCGGTCGGAACGTTCCAGTTCCTGGATGGGGTGAATCCTGTTTCCGGCCTGTCCCAGTGGGCCACGGAAACCGTGGTTGCCGCTAGCGATTTCAAGCTCTCTATTCAACCCGAATCCACTCCGCAGATTACTTGGCAATCGGGTTGGCGAGAGCTCGATCTGGTGTTCGGCATGGCTGTCGACATCAACGGTGGCCAGACGTTGCTCGACCCGTACACCTTCGCCACCCTGCCCCGGGTCGGCGTTCAGCTGGCCGACGTCTCGTTGCTGGGTTCGGAAGCCGGCGATCGCATCTTCGTCGGGGTGGGTTCAAAGATCGAGGCAGCTGGTGGCAGCGACGAAATCTTCAACACCGACAGCCAGGGCGACAATCTTCTGGTGGGGGGAGCCGGTTCCGACCGGTTCTTCCTGCGAGCGCTGAACGATCGAGTGATCGGCGGAAAACTGTTTACGGGCTCCGCCGCCCTCGGCCTCTCGCCTTTCACGGCCCTAGTGGACCTGGAACGGGACAGCTTCCTGATCGACTCCTCCGAGACCGGCAGCGCTGGGGCTCTGCAAATTCTCGACTACGCACCAGGTATCGACGAACTGCTGATCGACGGGGTGGCCCCCTCAGGAAAGTGGGCCGAAGTGAAAGCGCTGCTGCGAGGCTTCAATGTATCAATCAACTCCGCACCGGAGCTGAAAGCCGGACCCGTCACCCTCGAGCTCAGGCGTGGGGCTGAGCTCATCAGTGATCTCAGCATCCATGTCAATGATCTTGATGGCGACACTCTGCAGCTGCTGAAAGTAAAGGGCCCCGAATGGATCACCACCTCGGGTACCACCCTCAGGGCCACCGCTCCGCTTGATCTCACCGCAGAGCAGCTGGCGAGCATCGACCTGCAACTGGCCTTCAGTGATAGCAAAGCCGCCGCAGTTTTCTCTCCTCAGCTGGATCTTGTCTCGGCTCCCCAACCGGTTCCTGTCCCGGCCCCACAACCGGCTCCCCAACCGGATCCCATCACTGGCCAGCCTTTGGCTCCATCGATCAAACAGATCACGATCGGCATCCCTGTGGAGGTTGGCACATCGTTAAAGCTCCCCCGGAATTCCAGAGAGTCGACCGTGATCTTGACAGGCTCCAACGACATCAATGCCAGCGGCAATTCCGGCGACAACGCGATCATTGGCAACTCGGGCTCCAACAGCTTCAAGGCAGGCGGCGGCAATGACTCTTTATGGGGCCGCGAAGGCAATGACAGGCTTAAAGGAGGCAAGGGTGCAGATCAGTTTATTTTTTCAAGCGAGCGAGGGCTGTTTAACGTCGGCTCAGAGGGCCGGGATTTCATTGTCGACTTCAAGCCCAGACAAGGAGATCGAATCTCGCTCAGCGCTTCTTCATTCGGACTTGCAAGTGCCAAAGGCAACGGATTCAGCATTTCTCGAGAGTTTGCCACCGTCTCAAGCATCGATGCAGCAGCTGCATCGAATGCCTCGATTGTCTACGAAACCAGCTCAAAACAACTGTTCTTCAACAGCAACGGCTCGGGTGGTGGATTTGGCGCGAACGGAGGTGCCTTTACTCTCTTTAAGAACAGGGTTGACCTTGCAGCCGACGACTTCTCAATTATCTAGACCGCCTCTGGTCGTCCACCCCTTGCCCTCGCCCACGGGCTCTGTCTCTGGCCCCACAGGCCAGCCCGTGACTGACTCCGCCCCCAACGTCTTCCGCTGGATCAAAACCGAATGCGGCCGAGCAAAATTCACCGAGCTGGCCGCCCGCCCCGGCGTGCTGGCACGGCTTCGCCTGGCCTGTTTTGTGTTGATTGCGGCCCTTCGCAACTGGCGGCTTACCGATCCCGATCAGGCCGGTGGATCACCCCCCTGAAGCGCCCGCTGCGCCGCCTTACCAGCCAGCCAAACGCTGGCGACGCTGGCCAGCAGGCCGCCTATGCGCAGAGCCCAGGTGCCGGCATCGGCCTCGCCGGAGAGCACTTCGCCGAAGCGGGCCACATCGCCGGCCAAGGCGCCCAGGCCGCAAAACAGGATCGTGCCGGGCAGGATGCCGATCAAGCCAATCGAGTAGTCGCGCAGGCTCACCTCGCTGAGGCCATAGGCGAAATTGAGCAGGGAGAAGGGAAAGGCCGGCGAGAGGCGGGTTAGCAGCACCAGCTTCAGCCCCTCCCGGCTCACCGCCTGCTCGATCGCCAGGAGCTTCGGCACCGCCGCCAGCCGCCGGCGGGCCCAATTGCGCAACCAGGTACGACCGAGCAGGAAAGCGGCCTCGGCCCCCAGGCAGGCCCCTACAAACACGATCAAACTGCCCCACCAGGTGCCATACAGGGCGCCAGCCAGCATCGAAGCCCATACCCCTGGCAGCAGCAGGGTCACCCAGAGCGCATAGAGCGGCACGAACGCCAGGGCACCGAGGGGGGAGCGCAGGGCGGGCAGCAGCTGGTCGAGCAGTGCCAATCCATCCATGAACGAACCGTAGCGGTGGGCAGAGCCAGCCCGGCGCCCTATAACCGGCCCAGGCGAGGACACATCCAACGATTACAATGCGCACTCCGACGGGTCGCAAGGGGGGCCGCGGACCCTGGCAGGTGGTGGCGGCCCTGCTCGCCCTGGTGCTGCTTGCCGGCCTCGGCACTCGCCTGTGGCAGCAACGCCAGCAGAAGCAGGTCGAAGCGCGGAAGGCCGTACCGCTGCTGCCCCGCCAGGTGTCCGCCCTGGGCCGGATCGAGCCCCTGGGCGGCATCAGCCAGGTGTCGGTGCCCAGTTCCCTGAGCAATGACCGGGTGCGGGAGATCCTGGTGAAGGAAGGCCAGGAGGTGCGTAAAGGCCAACCTCTGGCGGTGCTCGAAAGCATCGACACCCTGGAGAGCAGTGTGCGCCAATCCGAGGCGGAGATCCGCGTGGCCGAGAGCAAGCTGGCCGCCCAGGACAGCGTCATCGCCCGCTACAAGGCCGACCTGCGCCAGGCCAGTGCCGAGGCACGCCGGGCCGAGCAACTGTTCGCCGCAGGGGCCACCAGCGCCAACCGGGTCGAAAAGCTGCAGGCTGACGAAAGCAGCGCCAAGGCTCAGCTGGCCGAAGCGATCGCCACCAAGGCAACCCTGGTGGAGGAACTGCGTTCCAGCCGGGCATCCCTGGACAAGGACAAGACCGAACGGGCCAAGGCCACGGTGCTGGCGCCGTTCTCCGGCACCGTCTTCAAGGTGCATGCCCGCCCCGGCGACAAGGTTGGTGAGGATGGCCTGCTGGAAATGGGCGACAGCAGCCGCATGGGCGTGATCGCCGAGGTTTATCAGAGCGATCGGCCGATGATCGCCCTGGGGCAGAAGGCCAGCCTCAGTGCGGATGGTTTCAAGGGCCGCAAGGTGGAGGGCCAGGTGGTGGAGATTGCCCGGGAGGTCAGCCGTCAGACCGTGTTCAGTGGCCAGGCCGGCGAGAACCTGGACCGGCGAGTGCTGGCAGTGAAGATCGGCCTTACCCCGCAGGAGTCGGCCCTCGCCAGCCATCTGAACTACCTGCAGGTCAATGTGCTGTTCGCCCCGCTGACCGCGGCCCAGCAGGCTGACCAGAAGGCGGCCCGGGATCGCGTCCTGAGTGGCGCGCCATGAACCCATTCGCCGCGCTGCGCCGCACACCCCTGGCCTGGCGGCAGACCAGCCATCGGCCCATGCGGTTGCTCGCCGCCATTGCCGGTGTCAGCTTCGCCAACGTGCTGGTGTTCTTCCAGCTGGGGCTGGCCAGCGGGTTGTACGCCAGCCAGAAGCGGCCGCTGCAACGCCTCAATGGCGAGCTGGTGATGGTGAGCCGCCGCTACACCAACCTGGGCGAACCGCTCAACCTGCCGCGCAGCCGCCTGATGCAGGCCCTGGGGGTGCAGGGGGTGGAAGCGGTGACACCGCTGTACATCGGCAAGACCGACTGGCTGAACCGCGACAGTCGCGAGAAAAAGCAGGCCCTGATTTTTGGTCTGGCGCCGGAGAATCCAGCCCTACGCATCCCCGAACTAGAGGCCGATCGCGGCAAGTTACTGCGTCCCGATGGCCTGTTCTTTGACACCCTCTCCAAGGAGGCGGCCGGTCCAGTGGCCCGGATCGTGGCCAAAGACGGCTACTACGACACCGAGCTACGCGGCAAGCGGGCCGTGGTCAACGGCCTGTTCACCATGGGCCTCACCTTCGCCGCCGACATCAACCTGCTGACGTCGGCCAGCAACTTCAAAACCTGGTTCCCCGATCAGAGCAGTGATGACATCCAGCTCGGCGTGATCCAGCTGCAACCGGGCGTCAGCCGCGAACAGGTGCAGGCCACCCTGGCGAGCTTTCTCGATCCATCGGTCAGGGTGCTGACCCTCCAGCAGCTGGAGGCGGTGGAGGTGGACCACTGGCGCAACAACACCTCCTTCGGTCTGATCTTCAACCTGGGGGTGCTGGTGGGCCTGATCGTCGGCGCGATCATCGTCTACCAGATTCTCTATTCCGACGTCAGTGATCACCTGCCGGAATACGCCACGATGAAGGCGATGGGCTATAGCGATCGCTTCGTCGTCGGCATCATCGTGCAGGAATCGGTGCTGCTGGCTGCCCTGGCCTTCGTGCCCAGCCTGGTGCTGGCGATCGGGCTCTATGCCGTGCTGGCCAACTCCACCTCGCTGCTGATCGCCATGACCGCCCAGCGAGCCGTTGCGGTGTTCACCCTGACCCTGACGATGGCGGCCGGATCGGGCTGGCTGGCCACCGGCAAGCTGCGGCGGCTTGATCCCGCCGACATCTTCTGATGGGGCCGCTGGACACTGCAGCCGGCTCACCCGATCACACCGGGCGCGAGCTGCGGATCAAGGTGCAGCATCTGAACCACTGGTTCGGCGAGGGGGACACCGCCAAGCAGGTGCTCACCGACATCAACCTGAGCGTGCATGCTGGCGAGATCGTGATCCTCACCGGCCCCTCCGGCTCGGGCAAGACCACCCTGCTGACCATGCTCGGCGGCCTGCGGGCCGCCCAGAGCGGCAGCCTGCGGGTGCTGGGTGAAGAGCTGCTGGAGGCCGACAACACCACCCTGACCCGGCTGCGGCGCCAGGCCGGCTTCATCTTCCAGGCCCACAATCTGCTGCCCTACCTGACGGCCCTGGAGAACGTGCGCTTCGGCCTGGAGGTCAGCCCCGTCTGGCTGGGGCAAGGCCGGCTGGCGATGGATGACTGCGCCGCCGCCATGCTGGGCCACGTGGGACTGGGGGAACGGGTGCATTACTACCCCGAGAAACTCTCCGGCGGCCAGAAGCAGCGGGTGGCGATCGCCCGCGCCCTAGCCCCCAGCCCCCGATTGCTGCTGGCCGATGAACCCACCGCAGCCCTCGACAAGACCTCCGGCCGCGATGTGGTCGACCTGTTCCGGCAGCTGGCCGACAGCCACGGCGCCGCGATCGTGATGGTGACCCACGACAACAAGATCCTCGATATCGCTGACCGAGTGGTGAACCTGGAGGACGGCCGACTGGTGGCGAGCGCCTGAGCCCGAGGCTCAGCCCAAATCCCCCAGCCGTCTGCGGGCCAGGTCCGCCTGGGCTTCAGCTTCGGCCAGGTTTGCCTTGCACTCCAGCACCACCTCAGGCGGGGCCTTATCTGCAAAGTTGGGATTGGCGAGGCGACCCGCCAGGCCCTTGATCTCCCTATCGGCCTTGGCGATGTCCTTCTCCAGGCGGCCGCGCAGGGCGTCGAGATCCACCAGGCCCTCGATGGGCAACAACACCTGCAGCTCACCGCTCACGCCAGCCAGGGCCTTGGCGGCCGGAGCAGCTTCGGCCTGCTCGGGGCTAAGCACCGCCACGCTCTCGGCTCGGGTGAGGGCCGTGATGTCGGGGCTGGCCTCCTGCAACAGGGCTGCCAGCTCAGCGCGGCCAGTCACAAACGACACCGGCGCGCTTTGGCTGGGCTTGAGCCCCGCCAAAGCCCGCAGGTTGCGCACCACCCGAATCGCCTCGATCAGCTCGGCAAACTGGGCCTCAAGCTGGTCGTCTAGAGCGGCCTGATCAAGTGCCGGCCAGCTCTGCAGGGCCAGAAAGCTGCTCTCTGGCTGGCCAGTGAGGCCGTGCCACAGCTCCTCACTCAGGTGCGGCATCAGCGGATGCAGCATCACCAGCAACTCGCCAAGAACCTTGGCCAACACGGCGCGGGCGGTGCGCTGGTCGGCAAGGGCTGCTGGGCTCGGGTTTTCACCTGGATTGAGCCGCCGCTTGATCAGCTCCACATACCAATCGCACACCTCGTTCCAGGCGAACTCATAAAGCCCCTTGGCCGCCTCGCCCAAGCCGTAGTTGCCATAGCGCTCCGCGGTTTCGCGGTTCACCCGCGCCAGCCGCAACAGGATCCAGCGATCCGCCAGCTGCAGCGCCGCCGGATCCGGCTCGCCCAGCGAAGCGGACGTCTCGCCCCCCAGGTTCATCAAGGCGAAACGGGTGACGTTCCAGAGCTTGTTGGCGAAGTTGCGCGAGGCCTCCACCGTGGCGGAGGTGTCGGATTTGCGGTCGTAATCGAGGCGGATGTCCTGGCCGGCACCGGCCACCTCACGCACCAGGGCAAACCGCAGGGCATCGGCGCCGTAGCGCTCAATCAGCAGCAGCGGGTCGATGCCGTTGCCAGAGGACTTACTCATCTTGCGGTTCTGTTCATCCCGCACCAGGCCGTGGATGTACACGTCTTTGAAGGGAATCCAAGGAATTCCAGAACCTTCCCGTCCACTCATTAGGGCTCCGGCCATCATCGTCATCCGGGCCACCCAGAAGAAGATGATGTCGAAGCCCGTCACCAGCACGCTGGTGGGGTACCAGCGCTCCAGGTCGGCAGCATCGGCATCGGGCCAGCCCAGGGTGGAGAAGGGCCAGAGGCCGCTGGAAAACCAGGTATCGAGGGCGTCGGGGTCCTGCTCCAGCACCACGGGATGGGCGTGGGTGCCGCCGCCAAATTGGGCTTCCGCCTTCGCCATGGCTTCAGACTCACCGCGGGCCACCACATAGGGGGTGTTGTCGGTGATCACACCGCCCGTTTCACTCACCACAAACCAGGCGGGGATGCGGTGGCCCCACCACAGCTGACGGGAGATGCACCAGTCGCGGATGTCGGTGAGCCAGTCGCGATACACCTTGCTCCAGCGCTCCGGCACGAAACGGGGATCGGCGTTCTCGAGGGCCTCACGGCAGCGGGCCGCCAGGGGCTCGGTTTTGACAAACCACTGGGTGGAGAGCAGGGGCTCCACCGGCACCTTGCCGCGATCGGAGAAGGGCACGCTGTGGCGGTAGTCCTCCACACGCACAAGGAAACCTTCCGCCTCCATGGCCGCCACTACAGCTTGGCGAGCCTCGAAGCGATCCAGGCCGGCGAAGCGGCCGGCCGCTTCGTTCATCGAGCCGTCCTTGGCCATCACCGTAATTAGCGGCAGGTTGTGGCGCTGGCCTATCGCGAAGTCGTTGGGGTCATGGGCTGGGGTCACCTTGACGCAGCCGGTGCCGAACTCCGCATCCACGTGGTCGTCGGCCACGATCGGAATCTGTCGCCCCACCAGGGGCAGGGTGAGGGTCTGGCCCACCAGATCGGTGTAGCGCGGATCCTTGGGATTCACCGCCACGGCCGTGTCACCCAGCAGGGTTTCGGGACGGGTGGTGGCCACTTCCAGGAAGCCGGCCCCGCTGCTGAGCGGATAACGGAAATGCCAGAGATGGCCGTCCACCTCCTTCATCTCCACCTCCAGATCGCTCACCGCCGAACCCGAGGCTGGGCACCAATTCACCAGGTATTCACCCCGGTAGATCAGCCCCTGCTCGTGCAGGCGGTTGAAGGCCTCGATCACGGCGGCGCTGCAGCCGGCGTCGAGGGTGAAGCGCTCGCGCTGCCAATCAACCGAGTAGCCCAGGCGGCGCAGCTGGCCCACGATCGTGCCGCCGCTCTCCGCCTTCCAGTCCCAGGCCTTCTCGAGAAATGCCTCACGGCCCAGATCTTCCTTGCGCTTGCCTTCTGCCTTGAGCTGCTTCTCGAGGATCGTCTGCACGGCGATCGAGGCGTGGTCGGTGCCCGGCAGGCAGAGCACGTTTTTGCCGCGCAGGCGCTGAAAGCGCACGATCGTGTCGATCAGGGCCGTGTTGAAGGCGTGGCCCATGTGCAGGCTGCCGGTCACGTTCGGCGGCGGAATCACCACAGAAAAGGGCTCACCCGGTGCCGCAGGATCCGGGTGAAAGGCACCGCTGCTCTCCCAGGCTTGCTGCCAGCGGCTTTCCGTGCCCACCGGGTCGTAGGTCTTGGGCAGAGCCGCTTCAGGGGCTGGGGCAGACAGCTCGGTCACGGCGGTGGCAGCAGGCACTCGAGCCATGGTCGCAAAACGGGCTGAGGCCAGGGATAATTAGGCCGTAGAGCAAGGCAATGCCGCATCCCCGGGCCCCCTCACAGGCGACACGACGGGTGGCATCGCGCTGCGTACCCGTGCTGGCCTCGCTGCTGCTGCTCGGTTGCCGCGCCAGCGATGGGCTGCCCAACGTGATGTACCTCGGGATGGAGGTGAACCCCGACGAGAAGATAGACGCCAACTTGCGCACCGACACCCGGCAGCGACTGGGCCAACTGGAGGATGGCTACAGACAACTTCACCCCAACACCCGCTTTCAAGTCAGCCTTTACCCCGAGAAACAACTGGCCTGGGTGATCCAGCACCGCAACCGGGCCGGGCTGGGGCCCGATCTGCTACTCCTCAACGGGGACACGGCCGTGCGGCTGCTGAAGGCGGGAGTGATCGCGCCCTACCCACAAACCGGGGTAGATCTCAACCAATTCGGTCCCCAGGTGCTCAATCGGCTGCGCACCCCCTCCGGAGACCTGGCCGGGTTGCCATTTCTGGTGCAAACCCAGCTGGCCTGCTTCAACCGCCGGCGACTGCCCGCCGCACCAGCCACCCTGGAGCAGCTGCTTGACACGAGTGCCAAGGGGTATCCCGTGGGCCTCACGATGGAGGCCTACAACCTCTTCTGGACAGTCGGCAGCCTTGGTGCGGTCGACGCCATCGATACAGCCGCAGCCGGCAGGCAACCCAGCGGGGCCCAGCAGCAGGCGATCGAGCGTTGGCTCACCTGGCTGCAAAACGCCAACAGCCAACAGCGCGTTACCTTCTACGCCAGCCAGTCCTCAGCGGAAGCGGAATTCCAGGCGGGCCGCCTCGACTGGTTCCCCTGCCGCAGCGCGTCCATACCGCGGCTGCGCAAGGCCCTGGGGGATGGGCTCGGTGTTGCGCCCTTGCCTCGCGGCGAGGGGGGTGATCCCAGTCCGATCAACAAGCTGCGGGTGTTGGCCCTCGGCACCAATACCAGCCACAGCAGCCGCGAGCGGGCCCTGGCCTTCAGCCGCTTCAGCGTGAACCCCCTGAGCCAGAGGAGTCTCACCCTGGACTCCCAGGTGGTGCTGCCCGCCAACCGCTTCGTGGGGGTGCCGGTGAGCAGCTCGGCAGTGCTCAGCGCCATGGTGACCTCGGCCCAGCAGGGCCACCAAACCAACACCCTGGCGGAGCTGATGCACAGCAACGATCCCCGGATGGCCGAGATCCAGACCCTGCTCACCACGTTGGTGTTTGGAGAGATGCAGCCCACCACGGCCGGCCAGAGCCTGGTGGCGATCCTGCGGAACCGGCCATGAGAGAGCTGTTGCTGGAGGTGCTGGGCTGGCTGGGCTATCTGGAGCGGCCCACCGTTCTGCTGCAACTGGGTGTGGCGATCGGGCTGATGGTGTTGCGGCTGTTTGCGGCGCGCCGAAACTGGCTTCCGCGACTGCGGACTCAGCGATACACCCCCCTGGCGCTTGTGGTGCTGGCGGCCAGCTGCCTGCTGCTGGCCCTCCTGGGGCTGCCCTACGGACTCAGCGGCCAGCTGGGAGTGCTCTGGCTGGGCTGGTACGGCCTCAACCAGCTGCAGCCGCTGCTGCAACGTTGCCTCGGCGCGAAAACGGCGCAGCAACTCGACAGCCGCCTGCTGCGACCTGGCTATCTGCTGCTGGCGGCCCTGTTGCTGATCACCACCGTCGACAGCATCAGTGATCTGGCCGTGGCCCCCCTGGGCAGCGTGCTGGGTGTGCCCATCGATGCGGGCAGGCTGTTCAATGCCGCCCTGATCACCTACCTGGTGCTGGTGGGCTCGGGGCCACCGGCAGCGGGCGTGGCCTGGCTGATGCAAAGGGCCCTGGCAACCAGCGATGGCAGCCGCAAAGCCTTGGAGTTGATGCTGCGCTACGCCGTGGTGGGCTTGGGCCTGGTGGCCGTGGGGGTGCACCTGGGCCTCAACACCACCGCCCTGATCGCCGTGGCAGGTGGCCTTTCGGTGGGCCTGGGTTTCGGCATCAAGGAGGTATTTTCCAACTTCATCAGTGGCCTCTGGCTGCTGTTTGAGGGCTCCGTGCGGCCCGGCGAGGTGCTTATGGTCGATGGCGATCCCTGCGAGGTGCGCAAGCTGGGCCTGCGGGCCACCCTGCTGTGGCGCGACCGCGACAACGCCGAGCTGCTGATCCCCAACCAGACCTTCTTCACGGAGGCGGCGACCACATACACCGCCAGCGACCGCATGCGCCGCAGCCAGGTAAGCATTGGCGCCGCCTATCACCACAACCCAGCAGAAGTGATTACCCTGCTCGAGGCCACAGCTCTCGAAGTGGCACGGGTGCTTCCCCAGCCAGCACCCAAAGCCCTACTGCTGAACTACGGCGACTCCGCTATTAATTACTGCCTGCGCTTCTGGATTGCCAACCCAATGGACAACGTGGGCATCTGTAGCGAGGTAAATCAGGCGATCTGGCGGGCCTTCCGCGATAGCAGCATTGAAATTCCTTTCCCACAGCATGTGGAATATTCCATGCAATGGCCACCCGAGCGCCATCACACCAATGAATTCACTTAGCGCCAGCCCTAAGACGCTCGACTGCTTTTTCCAACAATTCTATCGACACATTCTCTGCCGAATTTACATCAGACAGCCCAAAGGGATTATCAATATCGTCAATCAAGCGCAACAATAAAATAACAACAAAAGAAATTGCGGCCAGAAAACAGACCGCTTCAGAAAGACTTTCCGTCCGCGCCATCACCAAGCCCGCGAACAGAAGCACTGCAGCTATATCTGCCATCCAGTAAACAAGCGGCACAAATGAGGTGTCTCGGATGGCCTGCACCCGATTAACCTTGGCAAGTACTACTGCTAAATCCTGCATAAGCCTTCCCCTCAACGTAGATGCGTCACCCTTGATCTGCACCGCAGCAAGCACCACCTCTGCATGGGTCTGTGTGTGGCGCGCCAGCACTTGCTCCGTAATGATCCGCTCCTTCAACCAATCCAGCAAGGACTGGCCAAGGCCAGTTACCGCGGCGAGGGCATTAGCAACTTGGGCATCTGGATTATAGACCCGAATGGCCTGAATCTCGAGATTCAGCGACTGGAGAGAGGTTGCTAATTCGGCAGGTATTTTCTCGCTTTCCTTAAAATCTGTGAGCACACCATTTAATAGAAAACCCAATAAGCGGTAACCTTTTGATTTGGCGGGGGGCAGCCTCCAAAATTTATTCCATCAAAGCGACTGGCACAGATCTCCCCCTCCCTGGAGAGGTATTGCAGAACACAAGTCGGGGGCTCGCACTCCGCCTGGACCCGTAAGTCCGTTAATGAAAGGCTTTGAACTTCGACAACCTCGGCTGGGATGTGGGTGAGTTGGCCTGGGCCGCCAAAACCTGGCAGCTTGCAGATCAGGCCTGAGCTAGCCGGCCCAGGTAATTCTGATAGCTGCCGGCATTGATCCAGCCGGTAGCGATCGTTTTGGTGTGCTCCTCGCTCACCCTGCCTCGGTGTATGTGGGAGGGGCTAGCCGGAAAGATCACGAGCTTGCCCCGCTCAGCCGGCTCGTGGTGAGCCTGCCAATGAAACTCGGTGCCTCCGTTGGGCACGTCGTTGCAATAGAGGATCCAGGCCAGCACCCTGTGCACCGGTTCAGTGGCTTCGTCGCTGATTGTCCAGTCGCAGTGCCAGCGCTTGAAACCCTCACCAGGGGCGTAGCGCTGCAGGTTGAAGATCGGATTCACAAACAGCTCCTGCTCCGGGCAGCATTGGCGAAAGAGGCCGCGCTCCTGCAGGTAGCGCTCCAGCCCAGCCGTGACGCCGCGCAGGATCACCTCCGCCAGGGCGAAGGCCTCAGGATCGGAGCGGTCGATAGCCACCAGGCTGATGTCGGTGGAAATTTTGGCGGGCTCAGTTTTGCCGCCAGGGCCAAAGGCCACCCCGGCCCGCCGCAGGTCAACGCGGCGCTCATAAAAAGCCATCACCCCATCGGCGAGGGCCTCGAAGCCGGCATTGCGATAGGTACCAAGCAGGTTCATCAGAAGAGTTCCTGCCAGGGAAGGGCCAGGGCCGCCTCCAACTGTTGCCAGCGCTGCGGCTCCGCCGCGACCCTTGCCAGCAGACCCAGCCGCTCCAGAGCCGCTACCACCCGCCCATGATCCAGGGGGCCAGCAGGCCCTAGGGGCAGCACCAACACCTGGGGCTCGGCGGGATCGGCAAGCACCCGCAGCTCCAAATCCTCCAGCTCGCGCTCAAAGAAAATTCGCCGCATGCGGCCGGTGAGCCCTGGCCCCAGCGCCTCGGCATAGGCCTCCAGCGAGTCACGATCACCGCTGCAACCGCAATTGAGCGCCAACCAGATCAGCAGCTTGGCCCAGCTATCAGCAGTCCAGAGCGGCTGAAAGCTCTCACGGTGCTGCCGCACCAACTCGCCAATGGCGAAATCAAACAGGGTTGCCTGCAGGTTTATGGCATTCATGCCTGCCATCCTGCCCAGCTGCCGGCAGACTGCACTGGCATGCGACTGCCCCACCCATGGCCCTCGACTTCAACGACCCCGATTTGGAGTTCAGCGATCTCGTGTACGCCTACCAGAGCTGGGTAATGGCGGTGATCAACGACGAAAAGCTCGGCGGCGAAGAAACCCTGCTCACCGACGAGATCGCTGACGACGCCCTCAACGCCATGCGCTTTCTGCCCGGCGAAGTGACCAGCGCCATCGAAACCAGCCTCGCCCGTGTCTACGACGTAGATGCCGACGAACTCGCCAGCCTGCTGTTCCCAGAAGGCTGACGCCCCCATATGGAGAGCCCCAGAAATGCGCGATGCCGGGTTCGAACCAGCGACATCCTGCTTGTAAGGCAGGCGCTCTACCGCTGAGCTAATCGCGCGGTGTAGGCAAAATACACCCCATGGCTCAGGCCCCACTTCAACGCAAGCTGCGCTGGCAACTGGAGGCCCTCGGGGTGCGGCTGCTGCTGCTGGCGCTGCGGGGGCGCTCCCACAGCAGCATGAGCCGCGGCATTGCCCAAGCCCACCGGCTAGCCAGGCCCTGGCTGCGGCGGCGCCACACCACGGCGATCGCCAACCTGACGCGGGTCTATGGCGAGCAGCTCAGCCAGGGCGAGCGGGAAGCCATCGCCGAGCAGTCGATCAACAGCTTTTTTCTCTCCTGCCTCGAATCGATCATCCAACCGGTTGACGCCTGCTTGATCAGCGCTGAGGGGGAGGGGCTCGACGAACTGTTGCGGCTGCATCGCCAGGGCCAGGGGGTGATCGTGGGATCGCTGCACCTGGGTTGCTGGGATCTGGGGCTGCGCTGGCTGAGCGAACAGCTGGACACCCCATCTGTCGTATACCGACCCGCCCGCAACCCGTACAGCGACGAGCTGCTCAACCGGGCCCGCCAGGCCAACAGCTACTGCAACTGGATTCCCCAGGCCGATGCCAGGTCGATGTTGCGCTGTCTGCACCGCGGCGGCAGCCTCGTGGTGATGACCGACCTCTACAGCCGCAACAGCGAAGTGCAGGTCGACTTCCTCGGCCTGAGCACCAACTTCGTCAAAGGGCCTGCGGCCCTTTCGCAAAAATCGGGTTGCCCCCTGTTTCCCGTGGCCCAGGTGCGGGAAGCCAACGGCCGCTTTCGACTGATCTTTGGCGCACCGCTATGGCCCGGCCAGGGTGCCGCCGCCCTGAGCGACCAGCTTGCCGCCGTAGCCCGCTGGCACGAACCCCTGATTCAGGCCTATCCGGAGCAGTACTACTGGATCAACCGGCGCTGGCGAACGGGCGATGGCAGCGGTGAGCGGCTGCGGCCCATCGGCCCACCCGGGCGCTGATCGATGGCCAGCGGCCGCAGCCATGACCGAGCCACCTGGCTCCTGAGCCTGCCCTTTGGGCTGCTGTGGTGGCCCTGGCTGGGGTTGGCGGGGGTGAGCGTGGCCGGCCTGAGCTTTCTGCTAGGCGGCCTGCTGCTCTCCCCCGACCTCGACACCCGCTCCAACCCCACCCGCCGCTGGGGACCGTTGCGGCTGCTCTGGTGGCCCTACCGCAACCTGCTGCGCCATCGCTCCCTGATCTCCCACAGCCCCCTGCTGGGCACCAGCGGGCGCCTGGCCTACCTGGCGGCGCTGCTGCTGGTGAGCTGCCTGCTGCTGCAACCCCTCGGTGGGCCAGCACCCCAGCAGCTCCTGGCCACCGCCCAGGCGCTCTGGCAGGGCGAGCGTCCGCTGCTGCTGGCCGCCCTGGTAGGCCTGGAGGCCAGCAGCTGGCTGCACCTGATCCAAGATGGCGACCCGATGCCGCGCCTGCCCCGCCTGCTGCGCCGCCGCCGCCGCCGATGAACACCCAACCCCAGACCCCAGCCCACCTTGAGGCCCTAGCTGAGCTAGTCGCCGTGGTGGCTCGCCTGCGCGACCCCGAGGGCGGCTGCCCCTGGGATCTGGCGCAAACCCACGCCTCCCTGGTGCCCTACGTGCTGGAGGAGGCCCACGAGGTGGCCGATGCGATCCGCTCGGGCGACGATCACCACCTGGCGGAGGAACTGGGCGACCTGCTGCTGCAGGTGGTGCTCCACGCCCAGATCGCCAGCGAGGCAGGCAGCTTTGATCTGGCCCAGATCGCTGCAGGCATCAGAGCCAAGCTGGTGCGCCGCCATCCCCATGTGTTTGGCGGTGGCGAGCCGGCCAGCTGGGAGGAGATCAAGGCCGCAGAAAAACCCCAACCCGCCTCTACCAGCCCGCTCAGCGATCGGCTGGCCGGCAAGGTGCGCGGCCAGCCAGCCCTAGCCGGCGCCATGACGATCTCCAAGCAAGCCGCCGCGGCCGGCTTCGAGTGGGATGACATGGCAGGGGTGTGGGCGAAGGTGCACGAGGAGCTCGACGAGCTCAAGGAAGCTGTGGCCTCCGGGGATCGCCGCCATGCCCAGGAAGAGCTGGGCGACGTGCTGTTCACCCTGGTGAACGTGGCGCGCTGGTGCGGCATCGAACCGGAAGCCGGCCTAGCGGGCACCAACAGCCGCTTCCTCGATCGTTTCTCCCGGGTGGAAGCAGCCCTGGATGGCGACCTAAAGGGCCGCAGCATCGGCGAGCTGGAAGGCCTCTGGCAACAGGCCAAGGCCGAGATACGCGCTGAAAACACGCCAACGCAAGGCTGCTGAGCCTTAACCGCAACAGCCTCGCAGGTTCCGTACAACTTGTACAGATTTAGGGACACCCAGCCAACACCTCAATCCTCCGGCAGCTCAGTCCTCCGGCAGCTGAGGACGGGACCCCCGCTGCCCCTTGATCGCACCGCGCTGCTTCTTGGCCGCCAGACGCCGCTGCACAGAACCACGGGTGGGCCGAGTCGCCCGACGCGGTGGCGGCGGCGGCTTGATCGCCTCCTGCAGCAGCTCCACTAGGCGCCGCTGGGCCGCCACCCGGTTTTGCCATTGGGAGCGGTGCTCACTGGCCGCAATCACCACACAACCTTCCACCAGCTTTCCCTCCAGTCTCCCCAGGGCCCGGGCCTTGATCGTGGGCGGCAGCGCCGCAGAGGCCGCCAGATCAAACACCAGCTCCACCCGTGAATCGGTGGTGTTCACGTTTTGGCCGCCGGGGCCGGAGGAGCGAGAAAAACGCCAGGCCAGCTCGGCGGCGCCGATCACCAGCGCTGGGGTCAGCCGCAGATCCGCCGTGGGTCGCAGGGGAGCCATGGATTCGGGGGAGCCAAGGATTCGGGGGAGCCAAGAAATCAGCCTGTCACGGCCAACACACCGGCGATGCGCAAGGCTGGAGTCTGCGAAATTTTGGCCATGGGCTGGATCGACGAGGTCTTCGACGGCGTGCGCTATGGCCTGGAGGGCACGGTGGTCGCTGAACAGGATTCAGCCTTCCAAAAGGTGACGATCATCGACAGCCAGCGCTACGGCAAGGGCCTGCTGCTCGATGGCTGCTGGATGACTGCCGAGCGCCAGGAGCGGCACTACCACGAGGCGATCGTGCATCCGGCCCTCTGCAGCGCCGAGCGCATCGAGCGGGTTCTGGTGATCGGCGGCGGCGATGGCGGCACCGCCCGCGAGTGCCTGCGCCACGCTGGCGTGCAGCACCTCGACCTGGTGGAGATCGACGGCCTGGTGGTGGAGTGGAGCCAGCAGTACCTGCCCAGCATCGGCGGCGGCTGCTGGAGTGACCCCCGCTTCCACCTCACCGTTGGCGACGGCATCGCCTGGGCCGCCAATGCCCCTGAAGCCAGCTACGACGTGGTGATCGTGGATGGCTCAGACCCCGCCGGCCCGGCCGAGGGCCTGTTCAACCGCGCCTTCTTCGAGCACTGCCGCCGCATCCTGCGGCCCGGCGGTGTGTTCGCCACCCAGAGCGAATCACCCGAGGCCTTCCGCCAGGTGCATATCGACACGGTGAAGCTGATCCGTGAGGTGTTCGGCCACGCCGATCCGCTGTATGGCTGGGTGCCCATGTACCCCAGCGGCTGGTGGAGCTGGACGTTCGCCGCCACAGACGGCCGTCGCTACCTGCAGCCGGATCCCGCCCGCGCCGCGGCCGTCGACTGTGGCTGTGAGATCTGGTCCCCCCGCTGGCAGCGCGGCGCCTTTGATGCTGTGCCCGCCGCCATCGAGCGGGAGCTGGGCTGATGTTTGACACGGATCTCTTTGACACGGATTTGTTTGATTCAGACGGCGCCATCTACATGGGCAGCCAGCGCGACCCCGCCGGCTGCCGGGTGGGTCTGTTTGGCGTGCCCTACGACGGCACCACCTCCTTCCGCCCCGGCACCCGCTTCGGGCCGGCGGCGATCCGCGAGGTGAGCAGCGGCCTGGAGAGCTACTGCCCCCAGCTCGATCGCGACTTGGAGGAGCTGGCCATCGCCGATCTTGGCGCGGTGGAGATCCCCTTCGGCGCCCCCGAACCGGTGGTGGCGGCCGTGAAGTCCGCCACTGAAGCCGTTCTGGCCCTGGGGCTCAAACCCCTGATGCTCGGTGGCGAGCACTCGATCAGCTCCGGCGCCGTGGCGGCCGTGGCGGCCCGGCACCCCGATCTGGTGCTGGTGCAGCTCGATGCCCACGCCGACCTGCGCCAGGAATGGCTCGGCGCCCACCACAGCCATGCCTGCGCCATGCGCCGCTGCCTGGAGGTGCTGCCCAGCCAGCAGCTGCTGCAGATCGCCATCCGCAGCGGCACTCGTGAGGAATTTTCCGAGCTGCGGCAGTCGGGCCGGCTGGTGGCGATCGAGCAGATGGCCGAGGCGCTCAAGCCCCTGCGCGGCAAGCCCCTCTATCTCACAGTGGATCTGGATTGGTTTGATCCAGCGGTGATGGCCGGCACCGGCACCCCGGAGCCCGGCGGCTTCCTCTGGCGGGATTTCGCTGCCCTGGTGGAGGAGCTGCGCCACCACAACCTGGTGGCCGCCGATGTGGTGGAGCTGGCGCCGATGCTGGATGCCACCGGCGTCAGCAGCGTGCTGGCCGCCAAGGTGGTGCGCAGCCTGCTGTTTCTGCTCGACCGTTAATGCCGAGAGCCGATCAGTAGCAGCAGGTGCCGCTGGTGCGCTGCTCACGCAGGCGCTCGTGCTGCTGGCTGATCAGTAACACCGCCAGAGTCGGGTGGTTGTGGAGCAGGTTCAAGAAGCGCAGGCGATCTAGCCGCAGAATCTCAACGGGGGTACGGGCCACGGCTTCGTTGCGATAAATGCCGTCGCGCCAAAGGATGTCTTGATAGCTGAACAGCTCTCCAGGGCGATAGCAAAGCTTCTCGCCGCTCTCGCCGATCACTTCGATGATGCCGCGGCGCACCCCATAAATCGAGTCGGCCCGGGAGCCCCTGGAAAACACCTTGGAGCCGGTGGGCAGGGTGAGAACTTCGCAATCCACTTGAGCCGCCAGCAGCTCCAGCGAGGTCGTGAACGTTACCGAAGCAACCATGCTCCTCCACCCCCTAATCGAAACCACATGCCCTTAATAGAGCTATGCCGCCCACGGCGCCTAGCTATGGCGAGCACAAAAGCCAAATAAGCCCTGAATCCAGGACGAATTACGGATTTACTTTAGCTTTTGCCAAAGGCTGATTCAAGGCTGAGCTGCTGGTTCGGCTGGGCAGGTGCTGGTGTCCCCCCAGCTGCTGCTGCCGCATTAATCGCAGGCAGCCGCGGCGGCCGGGCCGTCCAGTGGTGGCACCACAGCTCCAGCGCCAATTCGGGATGGATCGGCAACTGGCGCAGCTGACACCAGCCGAATTCAGCGCCACTGGGTGGGGCGCAATGGCGGCAGCTGCGGCAGCAAGGGCGCTGACCCATCCAAGGGAGAGATCTGGTCTCTCAAGTTATGGACCTTTGATCAAAGTGGTAGCGAATACAGCGAATCTTCCAGGTTCCTTATTGATTCCGCAGGCCTGCATAGGATCCGGCCATGGGCTTAAAACGCACCCCCCTGTTTGAAGCCGCCCAAGCCGCGGGTGGCCGGATGGTGCCCTTTGCCGACTGGGAGATGGCCGTGCAATTTGAGGGCTTGGTGGCAGAGCACCAGGCCGTGCGGCGCCGCTGCGGCATCTTCGACATCTCCCACATGGGGGTGCTGACCCTGCGGGGCGCAGGCGCCAAAGAAGCCCTGCAGGCTCTGGTGCCCACCGACCTGTTTCGCATTGGCCCCGGCGAGGCCTGCTACTCAGTGCTGCTCAACGAGCGGGGCGGCATCCGCGACGACCTGATCGTTTACGACCGGGGCTGGCAGGCAGATGGCCAGTGCCACGAACTGCTGCTGGTGATCAATGCCGCCTGCGCCGCAAACGACACGGCCTGGATCCGCAGCCAGCTGGAGCCCCAGGGCATCAGTGTTGAAGATCGCAAAAGCGATGGCGTGTTGCTGGCCCTGCAGGGCCCGGAGGCAGCGGCCCGGCTGGAGGAGTTGGCGGGTACCGACCTGAGCGGCCTGCCCCGCTTCGGCCACCGGGAGCTGAAACTGGCTGGCGCCAGCGCCTTTGTGGGCCGCACTGGTTACACCGGCGAAGACGGCTTCGAACTGCTGCTGAACCGGCCAGACGGCCTGCTCCTATGGGACCAATTGCTGGCCAGCGGCGTCAGCCCCTGCGGCCTCGGCGCTCGCGACACCCTGAGACTGGAAGCGGCCATGCACCTCTACGGCCACGAGCTGGATGAGCACACCACACCCCTGGAGGCAGGCCTGGGCTGGCTGGTGCACCTGGAAATGCCCAAAGCCTTCATTGGTCGCGAGGTGCTGGAGCGCCAAAGCGCCGCGGGGGTCCAGCGGCGCCTGGTGGGATTGAAGCTGCAGGGCCGCGCCATCGCCCGCCATGGCTACCCGGTGCTGGCTGCCGGGGCTCCAGTGGCTAGTGAGCCGGTGGGGCACATCACGAGCGGCAGCTGGTCACCCAGCCTCGAAGAAGCGATCGCCCTGGCCTACGTACCAGCCAGCGCCGCCAAGCTGGGCACCGAGCTGGCGGTGCAGATTCGCGGCAAGGCCGAGCCAGCGCTGGTGGTGAGGCGTCCCTTCTACAAGCGCTGACGCCACCGGGTGGGACAATCGCCCATTCACTCCGGATCTCAGCATGCGCAGCCACGGATGCGGCGACCTGCGTCACGACGCCAGCGGCCAGACCGTGCAGCTCTGCGGCTGGGTAGACCGATGTCGTGACCACGGCGGCGTGATTTTTGTCGACCTGCGCGACAGCAGCGGCAGCGTGCAGATCACTGTCGATCCCGACAATGGCGCCGAGATGTTCGCCATAGCGGAGCACCTGCGCAACGAAACGGTGATTCAGGTGGCCGGCAAGGTGCGGGAGCGACCGGCCGATGCCATCAACGACCGACTGGCCACCGGCCGCATCGAGGTGCTGGCCAGCGCCATCACCGTGCTCAACGCCGTGAAGGGCAACCTGCCCTTCCCCGTGTCGGTGCACGACGAGGAGAACACCCGCGAAGAGCTGCGGCTACGCCACCGCTACCTCGACCTGCGCCGCGAGCGCATGAACAGCAACCTGCGCCTGCGCCACCGCACCGTGCAGGCGATGCGCCGCTTCCTGGAAGACCAGGGCTTTATCGAGGTGGAAACCCCGGTGCTCACCCGCTCCACCCCCGAGGGCGCCCGCGACTATCTGGTGCCCAGCCGGGTGTGCGGTGGGGAGTGGTTTGCCCTGCCCCAGTCGCCCCAGCTGTTTAAGCAGCTGCTGATGGTGGGCGGCTTGGAGCGCTACTACCAGGTGGCCCGCTGCTTCCGCGACGAAGATCTGCGGGCCGATCGCCAGCCGGAATTCACCCAGCTGGACATCGAAATGAGCTTCATGGACCAGGAGCAGATCCTGGAGCTCAACGAGGCCCTGATCGCCTCGATCTGGAAGGCCGTGAAAGGGGTGGAGTTGCCCCGTCCCTTCCCGCGCCTCACCTGGCACGAGGCCATGGCCCGCTACGGCACCGATCGCCCCGACACCCGCTACGGCCTGGAGCTCACCGATGTCTCCGACCTGGTGGCCGAGATGGGATTCAAGGTATTCAGCGGCGCAGTGGCCGCCGGCGGCTCCGTGAAGTGCATCGCCGTGCCCGGCGGCAACGACGCCATTAGCAACGTGCGCATCAAGCCCGGCGGCGATGTGTTCAGCGAGGCTCAAAAGGCTGGGGCAGGCGGCCTGGCCTTCATCAGGGTGCGCGAAGACGGCGAGATCGACACGATCGGCGCCATCAAGGACAACCTCACAGAAGACAAAAAAGCCGAACTGCTGGCCCGCACCGGTGCCACCCCCGGCACCCTGCTTCTGTTCGGCGCGGGCGATACCGCCACGGTGAATAAGGCCCTCGATCGGGTGCGCCAATTTCTGGCCCGCGAGCTTGGCCTGGTGCCGGCCGACCGTGACAACGACCAGTGGAATTTCCTCTGGGTGGTGGATTTCCCGATGTTTGAGTTCAACGCCGGCGAAAACCGCCTAGAGGCCTTGCACCATCCCTTCTGTGCCCCCAACAGCGCGGATCTCGGCACTGATCCCGCCGCCTGGGCCAACACCCTGCCCACGGCCCGCGCCCAGGCCTACGACCTGGTGCTCAACGGCCTCGAGCTGGGCGGCGGCTCGCTGCGCATTCACGATTCGGCCCTGCAGCGCCAGGTGCTGCAAACCATTGGTCTGCCCCTGGAGGAGGCCAACCAGCAGTTCGGCTTCCTGATGGACGCCCTCGACATGGGTGCCCCACCCCACGGCGGCCTGGCCTACGGCGTAGATCGGATCGTGATGCTGCTGGCGGGCGAGGAATCGATCCGCGACACGATCGCCTTCCCCAAGACCCAGCAGGCCCGCTGCCTGATGACCGGCGCCCCTGGCGGTGTGGCCACCAAACAACTCGACGAACTGCATGTGGCCAGCACCTGGAGCGAAGAAGACGAAAGCTGAAAGCCAAAACAAAACGGGGCATTTGGCGCCGCAGCTGCCCAGCGCAGCAACGGTGAAGCACCACTAGTCCATTGGGCGTGCCCCACACCCCCACCAGCACCGATCCGGTGCGGCTTTACCTGCAGGACATCGGCCGGGTGGACCTGCTTACCCAGGAGCAGGAGCTCACCCTGGCCCGGCTGGTGCAGCGGCGAGAACAGCTACTGCGCGAGGGCGATCCAGACAAAGACCAACCGGGCAAAGACGAACTGGCCGACAAAGAGCGACGGCTGACCCTGCACCGCGGCAAAAGGGCCAAGGAGCGGATGATCCAGGCCAATCTGCGACTGGTGGTGTCAGTGGCCAAGAAGTACCAGCGCCGGGGCATGGACCTGCTGGATCTGGTCCAGGAGGGCACCTTGGGACTGGAGCGGGCCGTGGAGCGCTTTGACCCCACCCGGGGGTTTCGCTTCAGCACCTACGCCTACTGGTGGATTCGCCAGGGCATCACCCGGGCCCTTGCCAGCCAGAGCCGCACGATCCGGCTGCCGGTTCACATCACGGAGAAGCTCAACCGAATTAAACGGGCCCAGCGTGAACTCAGCGCCCGGCTAGGCCGCCTGCCCTGCGTGGCTGAAATCGCCCAGGAGCTGAATCTCAGCGAAGCGCTGATCCGCGAAACACTGCTGCAGCTGCCCAAACCCGTCTCCCTGGAGGCCCGGGTGGGCAAGGAACACGACATGCAGCTCGGCGATCTGCTGGAAGACGGCCACAGCACACCTGAGCAGGAACTCACCCGCGAGCAGCTGCACAACGACCTCGAGGCCCTGCTTGAAGACCTGAGCAGCCGCGAAGCCGAGGTGATCCGTCAACGCTTCGGGCTAGTAGACGACACTCCCCGCAGCCTGACTGAAATCGGCGCTGCCATGCAGCTTTCCCGGGAGCGGGTGCGGCAGATCGAATCTCGGGCCCTGCTGAAACTGCGCCAACCCCAGAATCGCTGCCGCGTGAAGGATTATCTGGGAAGCCTCGACTAACCCAAGCAATCCGGGCTAAAACGAAGTCACTACGGATAAGTCGCCATGGCAACCGCTGCACCTGCGATCGACATCGGCATCCCGGAAGCCCAGCGGCTGGAGATCGCCACAGGCCTGGGCCGCGTGCTGGCCGACAGCACCGTGCTCTACGCCAAAACCCACGGCTTCCACTGGAACGTCACCGGGCCGATGTTCAACACCCTGCACTTGATGTTTATGGGGCAGTACACCGAGCTCTGGAACGCCCTAGACGCCATCGCCGAGCGCATCCGCGCCCTTGGCTGCCCGGCCCCCTTTGGCGGCGCCACCTATGGCCAGCTCTCCTCAATCGCCGAAAGCCAGGGCATCCCGGCAGCCTTGGAGATGGTGCGCGAGCTGGTCCTCGGCCACGAGGCGGTCGCCCGCACCATCCGCGGCGTCATGGTCACCGCCGATGGGGCCAACGACCAACCCACCGCCGACCTACTCACCCAGCGGCTGCAGATCCACGAGAAGACCGCCTGGATGCTGCGCAGCTTGCTGGAGGCGTAATCCGCTGGGGTGCCTGGCGTCGGCCAGTCGGCGCCCGCTGCGCGGGCAATACCGGCCTCTCACCAAGCACCCCAGCGGACCAAGCAGCCTCAGCAGGCCGGGCCGATCCTTGTAACACCCGAACCAGCCCCCAGAACGCATGTAGCTCCTGCGGGGTTGGCTGCGGTGAGCGCGGTGTTGCCCGCGCAGCGGGCGTGACCGCCGAACCCAGCCAGCCCCCGCAGGCAGCGCCCGGTACATTGAAGGGGCAGCCACCGGGATATGAGCAAGTTCGTCTTTGTCACCGGCGGCGTGGTGTCGAGCATCGGCAAGGGCATCGTGGCCGCCAGCCTGGGGCGCCTGCTCAAGAGCCGCGGCTACAGCGTTTCGATCCTCAAGCTCGACCCGTATCTGAACGTGGACCCGGGCACGATGAGCCCGTACCAACACGGTGAGGTGTTCGTCACCGAGGACGGCGCCGAGACCGATCTGGATCTGGGCCACTACGAACGCTTCACCGATACCGCCATGTCGCGCCTCAACAGCGTGACCACCGGCTCGATTTACCAGTCGGTGATCAACAAGGAGCGCCGCGGCGACTACAACGGCGGCACCGTGCAGGTGATCCCCCACATCACCCGCGAAATCCGCGAGCGCATCCATCGGGTAGCCGCCAACAGCAATGCCGACGTTGTGATTGGCGAGATCGGCGGCACGGTGGGCGACATCGAATCGCTGCCGTTTCTTGAGGCAATACGCGAATTCCGGGGCGATGTGGGCCGTCAAGACCTGGCCTATGTGCACGTCACCCTGCTGCCCTTCATTGGCGTTTCGGGCGAGCTCAAGACCAAGCCCACCCAGCACTCGGTAAAGGAGTTGCGCTCGATCGGTATCCAGCCCGATGTGCTGGTGTGCCGCAGCGACCGGCCCGTGAGCGACGAGCTGCGCCGCAAGATCGGTGGCTTCTGCGGCGTGCCGCAGCGGGCCGTGATCCAGGCCCTAGACGCCGACAGCATCTACGCGGTGCCGCTGGCGATGGAACAGGAGGGGCTCTGCCGCGAGGTGCTCGATGTGCTGCAGCTCAGCAACGCTGAAAGTGACATGGCCCGCTGGCAGGAGCTGGTAACCAAACTGCGCCACCCCGGCCCGTCGGTGAAGGTGGCGCTGGTGGGCAAGTACGTGCAGCTCAACGACGCCTATCTATCGGTGGTGGAGGCCCTGCGCCACGCCTGCCTGGATCGGGATGCTTCGCTTGATCTGCACTGGGTATGCGCCGAGCAGCTCGAAAGCCAGGGCGCAGAAGCTCTGCTGGCCGGCATGGATGCGGTGGTGGTGCCCGGCGGCTTCGGCAACCGAGGCGTAGACGGCAAGGTGGCTGCAATCCGCTGGGCACGGGAACAGCAGGTGCCCTTCCTGGGCCTGTGCCTGGGCATGCAGTGCGCCGTGATCGAGTGGGCCCGCAACCAGGCGGGCCTGGCCGGTGCCACCAGCGCCGAACTTGATGCCGACACGCCCCATCCGGTGATCCACCTACTGCCTGAGCAACAGGACGTAGTTGATCTGGGCGGCACGATGCGACTGGGCGTTTACCCCTGCCGCCTAGCTGCAGACACGATGGCTCATCGCCTTTATGGCGACGAAGTTGTATACGAACGCCACCGCCACCGCTACGAATTCAACAACGCTTACCGCAGCCTCTTCACCGAATCGGGCTACACAATCAGCGGCACCTCGCCTGATGGCCGCTTAGTTGAATTAATTGAACTACAGAGCCACCCATTTTTTACAGCCTGCCAATATCACCCCGAATTTCTCTCCCGCCCCGGCAAGCCTCACCCCCTATTTCGCGGCTTGATTGAGGCCGCCCAGCAGCGCCTGCCCCAGCAAGATCATCAGAATTGACCATTTCACTCAACCAAATTGGCAACCGAAATTAACTAGATTTGCTTAAGGGAGTCTGTTTTATCTTTAAATTCTCCAAGCAGAAGTTGCAGGTATGTTACCTTGCGCAGTTTGATATTGGCCGTAAGTGACATACCCACTTGCAAAGGCAGGCTCTTGCCAGATTTCAGCTTTAGCTGCTGAGTATCTAGTGCAATCGTGGCTGGGAAGCGATAGGTCTGATTGCGCTCATCTGGGGGCAAAGCATCGGAGCCAATGCGCTTAACGGTGCCAAGCAGCACTCCGAAATCTGTGGCCGGGAAGGAATCGATGCTGATATCGGCAGGGCGACCAACTCGCACAAAACCAATATCGCTGCTCTCAATCTCCACCTTGGCCTGGAGCGCATCAAAGGGAACAATCTTCATCACCGGCTCACTGCCTTGGGCCACAAAACCTGGGCCGGTGGGCTTGAGATCAAACACCACCCCATCCACAGGGGAACGCACATCCTGGTAGCGGATATTGACCTGAAGCTCAGTGAGCTTGCTACCGAGATCGGCCAGCTCTCCTTTGACCTGCTCCAGAGCCTGCTCGATGATCGCAGTTTGACGCAAGCGATCTACCTTGAGCTTGGCGATCTCGCCATCCACCTCACGCACCTTGTTGCGCTGTTGCAAATACTGCAACTCGGCAGAGGCCCCAACTGCCTTGAGGCCCTCAAGCCGCTGCAGGATTTCGGTTTCAAGCACGAGGTTCTGCCGTGTAACCGTCTGCTCGGTGTCGTTGAGGTTGAGATAGCGAGCCAGCTCCACCTCCTTGAGACGCAGCTGGGCCTTCTTAGCGGTGATGGTGGTACGCAAACTCGCCTGACGGTCGATGGTGGCCTCGTTATCGAGGCGCAGCAGCACCTGGCCCTGGGTGACCCGCTGACCGTCCTTGACCAGCATGGTTTCCAGCACACCACCCACCGGCATTTGGATGGTTTTGACATCGCCGATCGGCTGGAGCTTGCCAGAGGCGACAACCACCTCGTCGGTTTTGGCTAAGGCCAGCCAGGCCAGGCCAGCAGCTGTGGTGCCCAGCAAGGCCCAGGTGATAGCTCGCGCTAAAAAGCGCGACTGCTGCAGCGCCATCTCCTCATGGCTGGTCTGAACCCGGCGCTCAATAGCGTTTTGGGCGCGGCGCACAATCGACATCAGTTGACCTCCTGCTGGCGGTATAGGGCGTAATAGCGACCGCGGCGCTCCATCAACTCATCGTGGGTGCCCGTTTCCACGATGGCTCCTTCGTGCATCATCACGATTAGCTCGGCGCGGCGGATGGTGGAGAGCCGGTGGGTAATAAAGAAAACGGTGCAGTGCTTGAGGTTGTCGAGCAAGTTGTCGCAAACGCGGCGCTCGGTGTCGTAGTCGAGGGCGCTAGTTGCTTCATCAAGCACCAGCAGCCGGGGCTGGGAGAGCAGGGTGCGGGCGAGGGCCAGCCGCTGCCGCTGGCCGCCGGAAAGGCCGGCGCCGCGTTCGCCCACATTGCTGCTGTAGCCCGCAGGAAGCTCCATGATGAAATCATGGGCGCAGGCCAGACGTGCCGCCTGCACGATCGCATCACTGCTGGCATCGGGATCGGTGAGGGCAATATTTTCTGCCACCGTGCCGGTGAATAGCAGGGGCTCCTGGGGCACGATGCCGATTTGGCGCCGCAGCGAGTAAAGCTCAACTTTGTCGATGTCGTAGTTGTCGATCAGGATCCGGCCGCTACCTGGTGAATAGAGGCGTGCCAGCATTTTGGTGAGGGTGCTCTTACCGCTACCGCTCTGACCCACCACCCCCACAAAGGTGCCTGCTGCGATTGTGAAGTCGATGTGACGCAACACCTGGGTCCCGCCGGGGGTGAAGGAGAAGCAGAGGTCGTCAAAGCGCACCTCGCCGGCGATGGGCGGCAGAGGAATCTTCTGCTTATCAGCCTCGTCTGATTCCTCCGGGGTATCGACCACATCGGCAAGGCGCTCAAAGGAAACCTTGAGCTCCTGGATGCTCTGCCAGATCGAAGAGAGCCGCAGCAAAGGCTGGGTGACGTAGCCGGAGATGATCCGGAAGGCGATCAACTGGCCCAGGGTCATGTCGCCGGAAAGCACCAAAGAGGCCCCTACCCAGAGCACCAGCAGCTGGGAGAGCTTCTGCAGCACCTGGGAGGTTTCGTTAAGGGCCGTACCGGTGATTGTTTTTTCAAAGGTGCGGGAGATGTATTTGCCGTAGAGGTCTTGCCACTTCCAGCGGCTGATCATCTCGACGTTCTGGGCCTTCACCGTCTGGATGCCGGTGAGCACCTCAACCAGGTGGCTCTGGGTGCGGGCGTTCTCCTGGGCCGCATCGCGGTACTGACGGCGAAAGAGGGGAGCCCCCAGCACGGTGAGGCCGATCTGAATCGGCAGCACGCACAGGGCTATCAAGGTGAGCAGCCAGCTGTAGATCAGCATCACGGCGATATAGATCACCGAGAAGGCAGTGTCGAGCAGGGTGGTGAGCGCTTGGCCGGTGAGGAAATTACGGATCTTCTCCAGCTCAGCGATACGGGTACCGAGTTCGCCCACGGGACGGCGGTCGAAGTAATTGAGCGGCAGCCGCAGTAGGTGGTCGATCACCTCGGCGCCTAGGCGCAGGTCGATGCGATTAGTGGTTTCGCTGAATAGGAAGGTGCGCAGGGCGCCGATCAAACCCTCCATCAAGGTCACCACCACCAGGGCAAAGCCCAGCACCTGCAAAGTATCGAGGCTGCGCTGGTTGATCACCTTGTCGATGATCACCTGAATCAGCAGAGGGTTGGCCAGGCTGAACAGCTGCACCACAAAGGAGGCGATCAGCACCTGGGTGAGGATGCCGCGGTAGCGCTGCAAAGCCGGCCAGAACCAGGCAAAACCAAAGCGCTGCTCGGGGGTGGCAGAGCTGCGCTCCAGCATCAGCACATCGATGCCATCGGGGAAGGCCTCGGGAAGCTGGTCGGGGGGAATCTCCACCCAACCCTGCCGCGGGGAGGCCAGCAGCAAACCGCGGGCATTGGCGCCCCGCACCACGGCAAACCCGCCCTGCCAGGGGATCAGGGCCGGGGTCTGCAGGCGCGTGCCCTGGTTGGCAGGCACCCGCACGCCGCTTACGTGCAGACCCATCATCGCGGCAAGATTGCCGCAGAGCTGCAGGTCCGGCGTCTGGCCGCGGCGCAACACATCGCGCAGGATCTTCTCGATCGCATCGCGCCGGAAGGGCAGCTTGAGCTCCGCCGCCAACATCTGGAAACAGGCGAGGGTTTCCTCGAGGGGGCCGTTGCCGCGCAGCAGTTGCAGGGCCGTGCGATCCCGCTGGCCCAGATCAAGGGCTGAAGCCAAAGGCGGATTGGAGCCGCCAGGTTGGCCGGAGCTGCCAGAGCCCTCCGGCATCAGCTCGGCTTCCAGCACTGGAGCTACCGGCGCCAGCAGCTCCGCAGGCAGGGCGATCAGGCGTGGCGGTAGTGGTGGGGTGGCAGCCGGCACACCCTGGCGCGGATTTAGCGCTGCCCCGAGGGGGTGATCGATCAGGTTGTGGCTAGCGGCCAGCAAGCTGAACTCAATCGGCAGGGCGGCTAGGGCCGAAGGCTCAGGCGCAACCAATCGAGCTTGGGGGCGGGCCTGATCCAGCAACTCCTGGAGCGAAGTGCCGGCCTGGGGGTGCTGCTCAAGCAGCAGGGCCAGTAAGGCTGCCAATTCAGCGGTGAATAGATGGGAGCCACACCACTGGGCAAAGGAGGGTTCGCTGGCCAGCAACTCCAGGATCAGGGAATCGGCCAGCACCAGGGCTTCCACTTCGGAGCCCGCACTTACCTCCTCACAGGGAGCAGCTCGCAACAGGGAGGCCAGGCCCACAAAGCTGCCCGGTCCCAGCTTTTCTGCGGTGCGAAGGCGGCCCTGATCCCGCACCAGCAAGCGAGCTGTGCCGGATTGAAGCAGCAGGATCTCAGAGGGGATCAAGCCCCTAAGGCAAAGGGGATCACCAACAGCAAACTGACGCCGGCTGAGCTGCTGCTGCAAACGCTCGGCGCTGGAGTGGGACAACCCGGCAAAGGCGGGATGGGCAGGCAGCTGAGAAGGGGCGGAATCGTCCATGGAACTCATGATGAGCCTAGGGTGGTCTTCTGGCTCGCATCGGCGGATACGCGTTTCTCCAACAGGGGCCGCAGGTCCACGAGACGTCGTTCAACCTGCTCGGAGATCCACTGCTCGAACAGCTCTTCGGCCATGCGGGCGGCGGTGGCCTCGTCGAAGGTGGCGGAAGTGAGGCTTTCGAGCCGCACCACCAGCCACCACGATTCGATTTGGAAGGGCTCAAGCACTACGCCAGGGGGAGCGGTGCGCAGTCGATCTACCAAGGCAGGGTGGGCTTGGGTGAGGGGCACCGGGCCAACAATGCCGCGGGTTGCCTGCTCAGGTCCTTCGGCATAGCGGGCGGCTAAATCGGCAAAATTGGCATCGCCATCATCAATGCGCAAATAGAGCTCGCGGGCGAGACCACCATCGCGGAGGCGCAGCAGGCTGTAGACGACACGATCGAGTTGATTCTTGCGCTGCAGAAAGCGAGCTTCCGCCTTGGCGGAAAAGTCGCCCTGGCAGAGGAGCTGCAGCTGCAGGGACTGTCGCATCTGCGCCTCGAGGGCAGCAGGGCTGAGCATGTGGGCTACTGCCCAGGCCTTGAGGGCCTCGGCGTCGCGGATTTGATGCTGACGACAAAAAGCCTGCCTAGCCGCATCTATTTGCTCATCGCTGAGTGCAACATCGCTAGCCGCCAAGGCCAGCAGATTGGCTCGAATATAGGGCTCAAGCAAGCCGAGGCGGGCCAAGTCTTCGAATGAAACCGCGGGACTCTCTTGAGACTCAACCGACATGAATAAGCCTGTCTTTGAGAGATTTACAAAGAATAAAACATTTGCACGAATCTGCGCGATTGCGCAAAACCCTCCAACAGATGTCAATTATTATATCAATACAATTTGATGGATTTGCCCCGTGCTGTCCAGTCCTGAATGCAAGCAGATGCAAATAAAACTCCATTAGCCCGGGCTTGCCTGCACGCAAGCACTCCAAACCAAACGGAACGCCAAGCATTAGACCAATCAGGCAATTCCATTCCCCTCAGCCCGGTGTCCCAGCCCCTGGCCGCCGATTCGCTGCCAGCAACTGCCCTGCCAGTAGTGGAAACCTTCCACTCCCTCCAGGGTGAAGGCCTGCAAGCCGGCCGCAGCGCTTTCTTCATCCGCCTGGGGGGCTGCGCGGTGGCCTGCCCCTGGTGCGACACCAAACACTCCTGGCCTGCCGATCTGCACCCCCAGCGCCCCCTGGCTGAGCTGGCTGGCGAGGCCGAGGCCGCCGCCGAAGCCGGTGCCGCTTTTGTTGTGATCACCGGCGGCGAACCGCTGCACCACAACCTTGGCTTGCTCTGCCAGGCCCTGGAGCCCTCAGGCCTGCCCCTGCACCTGGAAACCAGCGGCGTGGATCAGCTCAGCGGCCGCTTCGCCTGGATCACCCTTTCGCCTAAGCGCCACCGCCCTCCCAGCACCGAGCTGCTTGCCGCCTGCCAGGAGCTCAAGGTGGTGGTGCACGAGGCCGCCGATCTGGCCTTTGCCGCAGCCATGGCCGTCCAAGCCCGGGAGGCGCGCGGCGGGAGTCCTGGCCCCGAGCTGCTGCTGCAACCAGGCTGGGACTCCCCAGCCGGCCAGGCCCTGGCGATCGATTACGTGCGCCGCAACCCCCAATGGCGGCTCAGCCTGCAGAGCCACAAGTTGCTGGGATTGCGCTGATCACTGCAGCTGCGCCGGGCGCTCCAGGCTTTCCGCCTTCCACAGCCGCCAGCGCAGCTCCAGCGGCCGAGGGGCATCGACCACAATCGGGCGGCTGGCGTTGTAAGGCACCACAAACGCCTTACCGGCCATCGGCACAAAGCCGAGGCGACGCGGCTGGTCCGCCGGACAGGCCATGCGGGTAGAGGCCAACTGCCCCACATCCGTGACCCGATAGATCACCGGGCCACCTTTCTGGGCGGGTTTCACGGCGCGGAGCTTGCCGCCGAACATCTGGCGATTGCAATCCAGTTGCACCATCTGTCCCACCAACAACTGCACTCGCCAGTCGGCGGAGTTTGACGACATGGTGGAATCGGGGTTGAGGGGCAGCACCCCCGGCAGCTGAATCACCCAGCGCCGGTCGCCGGCAGCGACTTTGGGGTAACTGGAAAGATCCAGCCGCGGAACCGCCGAGACGGGCGCCGCAGCCAGCAGCAAAACAAGCGCTGCGTTCTTGATGCCCCTGGCCAAATCCATATCCACATATGCGCTGTTATGGCCATCGTGGCGGCCGCAAGCGGCGCTGGCATTGGGGAAGATGTACTTCTGTACAAGCGCCTCAACGCCATCGCCAGCCCAGTAGCCGTGTCTGCCGCACCCATGCCTGCCCCACCCCTCGCCATCGCCCTGCTCTCCGGCGGCCTGGATTCGGCTACCGCCTCGGCCCTGGCGATCGAAGCCGGTTATCAGGTGATCGGGCTGTCGCTGGATTACGGCCAACGCCATCGCCGCGAACTGCAGGCCGCGGCCGAACTGGCACCGCTCCTGGGGCTGGCTGAACACCACACCATCGCCGTCAACCTGGCCGCCTGGGGTGGCTCCGCCCTCACCGACACCGCCATCGCCGTGCCCAGCGCCGGGGTTGAGGCGGGCGTGATCCCAAGCACCTATGTGCCGGGACGCAACACCGTGTTCATCGCCCTGGCGCTGAGCCTGGCTGAGGCCCGCGGCGCCCAGAAGCTGGTGCTGGGCGTGAATGCTGTCGACTACTCCGGCTACCCCGACTGCCGTCCCGACTACCTCGAAGCCTTCCAGACCCTGGCTGAGCTGGCCAGCAAGTCCGGCCGCGAAGGCCACGCCGCCCAGCTCTGGGCACCCCTGGTGAACTGGAGCAAAACCAGGATCGTGCAAGAGGCCCGGCGGCTCGGCGTGCCGATCGAGCGCACCTGGAGCTGCTACGAGGGCGGCGAGCAGCCCTGCGGCGTGTGCGACAGCTGCCGCATCCGCGATGCCGCCCTGCTGGAAGCCGGGGTATGAGCCCGCCCCGCCACCGCGAGATCCTGCATCACCCCCTGCCCTGGCGGGATCCCTGGCCCCTGGTGCAAGCCCTGGCGGCCGAGCTGGGCAGGGAAGGTCTGGTGTGGCTCGATAGCGATGGCAGCGCCCAGGGCCCCTGCAGCCGCCTCGGCCTGGCGCCCCTGGAGCAGCGCATCTGCCGCGGCCTACCGGGGGAGAGCGGAGCCAGTGATCCCTTTGCGCTGCTGGCCGATCTGGCCGCTGGCGGCGGCCATTGGATGGGCTGGCTCAGCTACGAAGCCGGGGCCTGGGTGGAGCCGGCACCCCATTGGCAGTCGCCCGACATGGCCCTGCTCTGGGCCGCCCGCCACGACCCGGTGCTGGTGTTTGACCATGGCAGCCAGCAGCAGTGGCTGGAGGGTCAAGATCCAGCGCGGCTAAGCAGCTTCGCTGCCCTGTTGGAGCGGCTTGATCTAGGCACCGCGCCAGCGAGCCAAGCCCCGGCCGCGATCGCGCCAGCCTCCTGGCACTGGCACACCCCACCGGAGCGCTTTGCCGCCCAGGTGAAGCAAGTGTTGGCCTGGATCGCCGCCGGCGATCTTTTCCAAGCCAATCTCACCGCCTGCTGCGAGCACACCTTGTTAAGGCCCGCCGATCCCCTAGGCCTTTACGGCCGCCTGCGCGAGCTATGCGCCGCCCCGTTTGGCGGCCTGGCGATCGCCGGCGGAGCGGCGGCGGGGGAGGCGGTGCTGTCGGCTTCGCCGGAGCGATTCCTACGGGTGGGGGAAGGCGGCCAGGTGGAAACCAGGCCGATCAAGGGCACCCGGCCGCGCCATGGCGATGCCGACGCCGATGCCGACGCCGCCGCCGACCTGGTGACCAGCCCCAAGGACCGGGCCGAGAACGTGATGATCGTCGACTTACTGCGCAACGACCTGGGCCGGGTGTGCAAGCCAGGCTCGATCCAGGTGTCCCAGCTGGTAGGGCTGGAGAGCTACCGCCAGGTGCACCACCTCACCTCCGTGGTGCGGGGCCAGCTGGAGCCGGGGTTCGACACGATTGACCTGCTGCGGGCCTGCTGGCCAGGCGGTTCGATCACCGGCGCCCCCAAGATCCGCGCCTGCCAGCGCCTGCATGGCCTCGAGCCGGTGCCGCGGGGGCCCTACTGCGGCTCCCTATTCAGGATTGGCAGCGACGGCCAGTTCGACAGCAACATCCTGATCCGCTCGCTGCTGCTGCGCGGCCAGCGCCTACGGGCCCACGCCGGCTGCGGCATCGTGGCCGATTCCGACCCCGCCGCCGAAGCCGAGGAGTTGGGCTGGAAACTGCAGCCGCTGCTGGAGGCCCTGGCATGAGCGCCCCGATCGCCTGGCTGGGCGACGGCTCGGGGCAGGGGCGCTGGGGGACGCCCCAGACCCTGACCCTGCCGATCAGCGATCGGGGCCTGCAGCTGGCCGATGGCCTGTTTGAAACCCTGCTGGTGGAGGCAGGTCACGCCTGGCTGTTGGAGGAACACCTGGGCCGCTGGCAGAGCTCGGCGGCGCTGCTGGGGCTGCCGCCACCGCCAGGAGCGGCGACCGTGCAGCCCCTGATCGCTGCAGCGATCGAGCGCAGCGGCATCGGCACGGCTCTGGGCAGCAGCGGCGCCCTGCGACTCAACTGGAGCCGCGGCAGCGGTGCACGGGGCATCGACCCGCCCAGCAACTGCAGCCCCAGCTTCTGGCTGCAGCTCAGTGCCATCAAACCGTGTTTTGAGCCGGTGCGAGTGATCGTTAGTGCCACCGAAACCCGCAGCGCCACCAGCCTGCTGAGCCGCTGCAAGAGCTTCGCCTACGGGGCCTCGATCCAGGCCCGCCGCCAGGCCCTGGAGGCAGGCGCCGACGACGCCCTGCTGGCCAGCTCCGCCGGCGGCCTCTGCTGCGGCACCAGCGCCAATCTGCTGGTGTGGCGCGGGGGCTCCTGGATCACCCCGCCCCTGAGCAGCGGCTGCCTGCCGGGGGTGATGCGGCAGCGGGGTCTGGATCGGGGCCTGATCACTGAAGCCCCGGTCAACGAGGACGACCTACAGAACAGTGCAGGTGCTTTGCTGCTGAATAGCCTGGGCTGCCGGCCGATCAGCCACCTGGGCGCCCGACCGATAGCCAATCCCGCTCCATCTGGCTGCGGCAGCCAGGAGGCGGAGACGTTCTGGCGACAACTCCTGCAGGCCAGCCCATGACCCGGCGATGACCACCTCCGAACTCTCGCGCCAGCTGGGGCTGCGCAGCCTCACCCTGGCCGTGGTGACGAGCACTATCGGCTCAGGCTGGCTGTTTGCCCCCTTTTACGCCGCCCGCAGTGCCGGCCCAGCAGCCCTCGGCGCCTGGCTACTGGGCGGAATGTTGGCCTTCAGCCTGGCCCTGGTATTTGCCGAACTGGGCTCCCTGGTGAGCAGTTCCGGCGCCCTGGCCCAGATCCCCCTGCTCAGTCACGGCCGCACCGCCGGCTTCATCGGCGGCTGGAGCGCCTGGATCGCCTACCTGGCCCTGCCCACCATCGAGGTGCTGGCGGTGATGCAATACCTGGCCAGCAGCTTCCCCTGGCTAACGGCCGATGGCGGCAGCGGCCAGGTGCTTAGCGCTCCGGGCCTAGCCCTGGCCACGGCCCTGCTGGCATTGCTGGCCTGGATCAACCTGGCAGGGGTGGGCTGGCTAGCCCGCTGGATCGACGGGCTCACCGCCTGGAAACTGGCCGTACCCCTGGTGATCTCGGTCACGCTGATGCTGGCTTCAGGCCACTGGGGCAATCTCGCCGCCAGCCGCCTACCCCCGGGCGAAACCCTGCAGGGCATGGTGACGGCGATCAGTAGCGGCGGGATTTTGTTTTCGCTGCTGGGCTTTCGCACCGCCATGGATCTGGCCGGCGAAACCCGCCGTCCCCAGCGCACCGTGCCCCTGGCCATGGCCCTTGGTCTGGCCATCTCCCTTGGCATCTACCTAATCCTGCAGCTGGCCTTCCTGGTATCGATCCCCCCCGACCAGCTGGCTGGCGGCTGGGCGCGACTTGAGCTCACCGCCCACGGCGGACCCCTGGTGGCCCTGGCCATGGGCCTGGGCCTGGGCTGGGTGGCGCGGCTGCTGCTGCTAGATGCGGTGATCTCCCCCAGTGCCACCGCCATGGCCTACATGGGCGCCTCGGCGCGGGTGAGCTGGATGATGGGGCGCTGCAGGCTGCTGCCCAGCAACTTTGGGCGGCTCAACCGCCAGGCGTACCCTCAGTCGCCCTTTAGTGAGCCTGGCGATGGGGGTGTTGATGCTGCTCAGCGGCCCCAGCTGGCAAACCGTGGTGAGCTTCCTCACCGCCACCTTGATGATCGCCCTGGCCATGGGCCCGGTAAGCCTGATAGCCCTGCGCCGGCAGTTGCCCGATGCCCAGCGGGCCTACCGATTGCCCTGGGCCGGTGTCTGGTGCAGCTCCGCCTTCGTGCTGGCCACCTGGGCGATCAGCTGGTGCGGCACCAGCTCCCTGCGAGGAGCCAGCCTGATCGTGCTGGTGCCGGCCGGGCTGTTTGCCCTGGCCGATCGCCAGCACCTACGTCATGGACTTTGGTGGTTTCTGTATCTCGGCGGCATCGTGGCCATCACCTGCGTGCCGCTGGGCCTTTTAGCCCAGCTGGCTGCGCTAGCTATCTGGGCCCTGATGGTATTTCCGATCGCCACCAGCTCCCGCCTACCTCAGTTGCAACCCATGGTGGAAATGCGATAGGTGAAACCAGTGGCCGCCTGGTCTGCGCTGGCACCAATCTTGAAGTTGAGCTGGCTCACGGTTTTGCCGGGAATGGCGGGGAAGGGGCCCCACATGCGGCCGGTACCCATCTGGGGTGCAAACGACTCATTGATCACCTGCAAGCTGGAGCCGTCAGTGAACTTGAGATAGCCCTGGATGGGGTAGGTGGCACTCACCGAGGAGTTGGCGGTGAAGAAGAACTTGTAGCTGCCGTAGGGCTGAGTGACGAAGAAATCGGTGTTCCAGTTGGGGCGGCCAAAGGGATTGCCTGCACCAATCGTTTTGGTGATGATGTTGGTGGTACCGTCGCCACCCACTGGCGCCAGGAACTGGCAGGTTTGGGCCTGGACTGGAGCCAAACCGGCAACCAGGGTGGTGCTGCACAGACCGGCCGCGAAGACCGCCACAAGGGAAGGACGCATCAGATTTCTAGCTGACTTTGATCATCCTATCTATAGCCTCAAACGCTCAAGAAGCGCTGGATCATCTCCGAGCTGAGATCGGCCGTGGCGCCACTGGCCACAATGCCGCCCTTCTGCATGGCGTAATAACAGTCGGATTGGCGCACAAAACTGGCGTGATGCTCCACCAGCAACACCGAGATGCCAGTCTCTCGAATGATGCGGCTCACGGCCCGCTGGATGTCGAGCACCACCGAGGGCTGAATGCCCTCCGTGGGTTCATCGAGCAGCAACAGACGGGGCTTGCCAAGCAGGGCCCGGGCAATGGCCAGCTGCTGCTGTTGACCACCGGAGAGATCACCGCCACGGCGAGCCAGAAACTTCTCCAGCACCGGGAATAGCTCAAACACCAGCGGGTCGATATGGCGATGGCGACCCATACCCCCCGGCAGGGCTTCCAGACCCAGCAGCAGGTTTTCGCGCACGCTGAGCTGGGGGATGATCTCCCGCCCTTGGGGCACATAGCCAATGCCCGCCCGGGCGCGGCGGTGGGGGGCTAGGCCGCCGCAGTCGCTGCCTGCCAGCTCAATGCAACCGCTGCGCTGGGGCACCAGGCCGATGATCGACTTGAGCAGGGTGGTTTTGCCAACTCCATTGAGCCCGATCAGGCAGGCCATCTGACCTGGCGCGATCGATAGATCCACGTTGCGGAGAATATGGCTCTCCCCGTAATAGACGTTGAGCCCGCGCACGCTTAGCAAGCGGCTGGCCTCGCCCTGGGGTTGGGTTGTCATGGTGGCAGAAGCAGTCATACGTCGTCCTCAACGCCGAGATAAACCTCGATCACGCGGGGATCGCTCTGCACCGTCTCCATCGTGCCCTCACAGAGCACGTGACCCTCATGCAGCACGGTTACAGGGCAATCGAGCTCTCGAATGAAATCCATGTCGTGTTCGATCACCAGCACGGTGTGGTCGCCCGCAAGGCTGCGCAGCAAAGCACCGGTGCGCTCGGTCTCCTCCTCGGAAAGGCCGGCCACCGGCTCATCCACCAGCAGCACATAAGGGTCTTGGGCCAGCAACATGGCGATCTCAAGCCACTGCTTCTGGCCGTGGGAAAGGCTGCCGGCCCGCCGGGAGGCATGCGCCTCGAGACCAACCACCGCCAGCAACTCTTGAACCCGCTGGCGTTGACGGCTATCGAGGCTGCCAAGTAGCAGATTGAAAGGTGAGTGGCTGCCCTTAACAGCCAGCTCCAGATTGCGGCGAGGGCTGAGGTTTTGGTAAACGCGCGGGGTCTGAAATTTGCGCCCAATTCCGAGCCGAGCGATGCGGTGCTCGGCGATGCCTAACAACGAGCGCCCTCGAAACACCACGTCGCCTTTGGTGGGGCGCACCTTGCCTGTGATCACATCAAGGAAGGTGGTTTTACCCGCACCATTCGGGCCGATCACAGCCCGCAGCTCGCCGGGTGCCAGGGAGAGGTTGAGATCGTTGAGGGCCCAAAAACCATCGAAGCTGACGCTGACACCGCGTAGCTCCAGCAACGGGGCGACCAAAGGGACCGCAATAGACGCAGTCATGGGGCACCTCCGGGAGGAAGATCGGACCTAAAGGCCTGGCGCTCCGCCTGCGCCGCAGGGTCGAGATCCAAGCCGGGATAAGTGGGCGCCAATGCTGGCCAGCCAACCATGGCCTTGATATGGCGCGGGCCACCCTGACGCCACCAACCCACCAAGCCATCAGGCAGCGCCGTGACCACCAATAGGAACAAACCACCCTGGATAAACAGCCAGGTTTCCGGCAGTTGTTCACTCACCAGGCTCTTGGCGTAGTTGATCAACACGGCACCAAGCACTGCTCCAATCAGGGTGCCGCGGCCACCCACCGCCACCCAGATCACCATCTCAATAGAGAAAGGCACTGCCATGTATTGGGGCGACACAATGCCGGACTGCACGGTGTAGAGGGCACCGCTCACGCCAGCCATGGCTCCGGCAATGGCAAACACCAGGGTTTTGTAAGCCGTGGGGTTGTAGCCGGTGAAGCGCAGGCGCGGCTCGTCATCGCGGATGGCGATCAAGGCATCGCCAAAGCGACCACGGGTGAGCCAGCGGCAGAGCAACCACGCAGCCATCACGAACACCACAGTGAGCCAGAAAAGGTTGCGCTGCATGGCATCACTGCCCACGAGCTCCCCAAAGATCCGCGCGGTATCAGTTTTGAGGCCGTTGGTGCCATTAATCAACTTCTGCTGGCCATTAAAAAAGTTGAAAAAGACCAGCAGGGCCGCCTGGGTAAGAATCGAAAAGTAGACCCCCTTGATGCGGTTGCGAAAAACTAAATAACCAAGCACACCTGCCACCAAGGCGGGCAACACCCAAACACACAAGCCCGTAAACACAAAAGACTGAAATGGCTGCCAAAAAACAGGGAGCTGCTTAACGCCATAAAGCCCGAAAAACTCAGGCAACTCTCCAGGCGCCAGAGACAAAAGCTGCAAATGCATGCCAATGGCATAGCCACCTAGGGCAAAGAAGATGCCCTGACCCAAGCTAAGCATGCCAGTAAAACCCCAGATCAGGTCTATACCCAGGGCCACGATTCCCAGGGACAAAAACCGACCCAGCAGGTTGAGCCGGAACGGCGGCAAGATCGCCGGCAAGATCAACGCTGCTGCCACAAGCAGCAGCCACGGCAACCAGGTGCGCAATTTCGCCATGGATCAGGCCTCCACCAGCCGTCCCTTCTGCGGGAACAGGCCAGCGGGCCTGAACTGCAGGAACACGACGATCAGAGCAAACACGAGCACCTTTGCCATCGAGGTGGTGGCAAAAAATGTGATCAGCTCATTGAGGCCAGCTGGCATAGCTGGCCAGAGCAGCAGTAGGGAGCCAGAGCCGATCACATAGCTGAGCACTCCAATACCCAGGGCCGCTACAACCGTGCCGAGAAGTTTGCCAACCCCACCCAACACCACCACCATGAAGCAGTCAACGATGTAGTTGCCGCCAAGGTTTGGGCCCACCGAGCCAAGCAAAGTCACAGCCACTCCAGCCACTCCAGCAAGGCCCGATCCCACCAAAAAGGTGAGCGCATCGACGGTTTCGGTGGGAATCCCCAGGCAGTCGCTCATCGAACGATTTTGGGTAACGGCCCGGATGCGAATCCCCCAAACGCTCTTCTGCAGAAACCAATGGACCGCCACAAGGGCAATCGCCGTAAGAGCAACAATGAACAAGCGTGCCGTTGGCATATTTACACCGCCAAGTTCAACCGAACCCCGCAACCAAAGCGGAGCAGTGACGTCTAGGTTGCGAGCGCTAAACCAAGGCTGATCCAACACCCGAACACCACCTAGCCCGTTAGCCAAGATGATGCCAATTAGGCCAGAAATTACCCAGCTAGCCACTGCAAGCAATGGGGTCCAGCGCCGTTGAGCCCAGGAGCTGGGCCACAGCCGTGGTGCTAGCAACCCCAGGGCCACGGCCACCACAAGCCCCACAACAAAAGCACTGCTCACGGAGCGCACAAATTGCTGCAAAATCAGGCTTACCCCCCAAGTTGCCAAGAGAGTTTCCAACGGCCTGCCATATAGGCGCCGAATCACGGTTTTTTCTAGCAGCAAGCCAGCTAAACCACTCACTAAAAAAGCAAGCGGTATCGCCACCAAAATGTAGATGGGGAAAAGACCCGCCAGAGGGCCATTTTTAAATAGGTTTTGCACCACGAAGGTGGTGTAAGCCCCGAGCATCATCAACTCGCCGTGGGCCATGTTGATGACCCCCATCAAGCCAAAGACTACGGCCAAGCCAAGGGCGGCCAGCACCAGCACCGAACCGATGGCTAAGCCATTGAAGAGTGTGTCGTAAAGAAGATCCATGGCGCCCAACAGGGCTCGGCAAGGGAAAGAAAAAGAAAAACGAAGTGAAAAGGGGGAGCTAAGCTCCCCCCACCTGAAGTCAATAGGAAAGCCGAAGGCTCACATCTTGAACTTGCCAGCATCAGGACGATCCTGGGTCCAATCGCAGGTGTATCCCTTGGTTTCGGGAACAAACTGGTTCCAGGCAATCGGCTTGAGCACACCCTTGTTCTCGATGATCTTGAACATGCCGTCCTTTTGGACCTCACCAATCATCACCAGCTCGGTGGTGTGGTGATTGGGCTGCACCTCGATCTTGCCCTGGGGGGCATCGAAAGTCACACCGATTAGCGCCTTGCGTACTGCGTTGTCGTCAACGCTATTGGCCTTCTCCGCTCCAGCGGCCCAGAGGTAGACCATGTTGTAGGCGGATTCAGCCGGGTCGTTGGTGACCCGATTCTCGCCGTACTTGGCCTTGAAATCAGTAGTGAACTTCTTGGAAGCCGGGGTGTCGAGACTCTGGAAGAAGTTCCAGGCCGCATAGGTGCCTTCCAGATATTCGGGGCCAATTGCCGCAACCTCCTCCTCAGCAATTGAGAAGCTCATGATCGAGTAGCCATTGGCAGGGGTGATGCCAGCAGCCTTCATCTGCTTGAAGAAGGCGACGTTGCTGTCACCGTTCAGGGTGTTGACAATCACGCCACCCTTGGGCAGGGCCTGCTTGATCTTGGCAATGATCGGAGCCACCTCGGTGTTTCCAAGCGGCAGGTAGTCCTCACCCACCAGATTGCCGCCCTCAACCTTGAGCTGCTCCTTCATGATCGTGTTCGCGGTGCGCGGATACACGTAATCGGAGCCCACTAGGAAGAAGTCCTTGCCCTTGTTCTTGAGCAGCCAGGAGACAGCCGGCTCAGCCTGCTGATTGGGTGTAGCACCGCTGTAGAAGATGTTCTTGGAGCACTCCTGACCTTCGTACTGGATCGGATAGAAGAGGAAGTGATCCTTGGCCTCAAACACAGGCAGCATCGCCTTGCGGCTAGCTGAGGTCCAGCCACCAAACACCACAGCCACCTGATCCTGATCGATCAGTTTTTTGGCTTTCTCAGCGAAGGTGGGCCAATCAGAGGCACCATCCTCTTCGACGGGAACAATCTTCAGCTTCTTGCCATCGATGGTGATCCCGCCCTTGGCGTTGATCTCCTCGATCGCCATCAACTCAGCTTCAGCCACCGTGTTTTCGGAGATGGCCATGGTGCCGGAGCGGGAATGCAGAATCCCCACCTTCACTTCACCGTCGAAATCGCCAGAGGCTTTTTCGCCGCCGCCGCCGCAGGCCACCAGCGAAAGGCTGGCTGCCATCGCCGTAGCACCAGCGACATAACGCATGGTGGTTTTGCGCATCAGGAAAGACTTCATAAAAACTCCTACGGAAAACCGCTGAATGTCCCGCTGCGATTTAGCGGTAGGTGGAAGGTATCCAGTAGTCACACTTTGGCTTTGTAGTGGTTGCTACGGTTCCCTAAAAAGCAAGCCAATTAGGGCAGCTGGGCCCACAAAAACTTCTCTACCGCCTCAAGTCCTTCGCCGCTGCGGATGTTGGTGAAGCACCAAGGGCGCCCAGGGCGCATGCGTTCGGTGTCGGCTGCCATCACCTCGAGGCTGGCTCCCACCATGGGCGCCAGGTCGATCTTGTTGATCACCAGCAGGTCTGAGCGGGTGATCCCCGGGCCGCCCTTGCGAGGGATTTTGTCGCCGGCGGCCACATCGATTACATAAATGCAGAGGTCCACGAGCTCGGGGCTGAAGCTGGCGGCCAGGTTGTCGCCACCGCTCTCCACCAGCACCAGATCCAGATCGGGGAAGGCCGCCTCCAGCTCGGCCACCGCCGCCCGGTTGATCGAACAGTCCTCGCGGATGGCGGTGTGGGGGCAGCCACCGGTTTCGACGCCGCGGATGCGCTCGGGTTCAAGGGCCCCAGCTCGGGTGAGGAACTGGGCATCCTCCTGGGTGTAGATGTCGTTGGTGACAACCGCCAGCTGCAGGCGATCGCGCAGCCGCCGGCAGAGGGCCTCCACCAGGGCGGTTTTGCCCGAGCCCACCGGCCCGGCCACGCCCACCCGCAGCTTGCTCATCCGATCCGCTCAGCTGCGAAACAGCCTGGAGTACAGCTCGACGTGGCGCAACTGGGCCAGACCCGCACCCACACCACCGCTCCAGAGCTGATCGGGATCGGCAGCCGCCAGTTCGAGGGCCCGCTTGGCAATCAAAGGCGCCAAACCCAGCTGCAGGCGCTGGGCCTCGGTAGGCCCAAGAGGCACCAGCCGCAACGCCGCACTGAGCTGGTTTGCCACCCAGCCATATAAATAGGCCTCCACCAGCTCGGTGGCGCCAACCTCCAAGGCGCGGCCCGCCAGGGCAAAGGCTGCCGGCCAGGCCAGGTTCAAGGCGGGCGGATTGAAGCCGAGGTCGGCTAGTAGCCCAAGCAGCGAAGCGCCCATCTGGCGCTGCTGGGCGCGCACCTCCGCCGCCTCCCGCAGGGCCAGCAACCAGCTATCGCGCTCGCGCAATTCGGCTGCCTCAGCCACCAGCAAACCGGGCAAACTGGCCGCCTCCAGCACCAAGGTGCCGCGCTGCAGCTCAGCCTCCAGCCAGGCCCTGACCCCAGCCCCGTCCAGCAAAAGCCCGCGCTGCACCAGCACCTCCAAGCCCTCCGAATAACTGAAGGCCCCCACCGGCAGCGCTGGGCTGATCAGCTGAAACAAGCGCAACCGGCTAGTGGTCATGGCTATGGCTGTGGCCGTGGATGGGGCCGTAGGCACCGGACTCGGGCTGAAAGGGAGCTTGCAGCTGGCCCACCTGCAGGCCGCGATGCTCCAGCAGGTGGGCCAGCACGGAATCGGCGAGCAGGCGCAACTCACCAGCCCTAATCTCCATGGCCACGTGGCGATTGCCAAGGTGATAGGCGGCCTGGAGCAGGGCCAGGGGATCGGCGCTGCGCACCTGCAACAGCTCCTCCGCAGCCGCCCGCACCTGGACCAGCGGTTCAGCAACCGTGGCGGCCAGCCACTCACCAGGTTCCAGGGCTGCCCCCCGGGGCAGCTGCAGCAGCACCTGCCTGCCACAGGCTGTGCAACGCAACCCCCGCAGCTGGGTGCGCTCCACCGCCGAAAGGGCAAGCACCAAGGCAGGAACGGCCCCCGGGCTGGCGGCCAGCCCGCGCTCACGCAGCACCAAAGGCCGGTCAGCAGGCTCGGAGCTGGCCATCGCCGGGTGCACCATGGTCTCTAAACAGCATGCCTGGTGAATCATCCCAACACCATTGCGGCAGGCCGCTGGCACGGCGCCGCTGAGCTGGAGTTCACGGCCCGGCAGGGCAGTCCGGGAGAGCCGCCGGTCACGGTGCATCAGGGCTGGGCTACATCCCCTCTGAAATTGCAACGGGCCTACCCCCAGGTAGACGGCCGCTGCGAATTGCCCCTCCTGCACACCGCCGGCGGCCTGGTGGGGGGCGACCAACTCACCCTGCGGGCCCACCTCGCCCCAGGTAGCCAAGCCCTGCTCACCAGCGTGGCGGCCCAGAAAGTGTATGGCACGGTGGGGCGGTCCCGTTTGGTGCCGCAGGGCCAGTGGGCCCGCCAAAGTTTGCACTTCAGCCTTGAAGCCGGCAGCGACCTGGAATGGCTGCCCCAGGAGCTGGTGCTGTTTGCCGGCGGACTGCTGGAGCAGAACCTCACGGTGGAGCTGGCGGCGGGGGCCAGCTGGCTGGGCATGGACGTCGTACGGCTGGGCCGCAGCGCCGCCGGCGAAACCCTGGGCCAGGGCTGCTGGCGTTCACGGCTGCAGGTTTGTCGCCGCGGCCCCGAAGGTCGCCGCTGGGAGCTGGTGGATCCCCTGGAAATCAGCGGCGCCAGCCTCGCTGCAGAACACGGCATGGCGGGCCAACCGGTACTGGGATCGCTGGTGTGGGCAGCGCCGCAGCCCCTGGGGGCCGCTGCCCTAGCCCAGCTACTGGCCAACTGCCGCAGTGACCGCCAGGGGCTGGAGGGCGACCTGGCCTGCGGAGCCCTGGATCAGGGCCTGATCGCCCGCTACCGCGGCCCTTCCAGTCAGGCAGCCCGGTTTTGGTTCACCAGGGTATGGGCCCGGATCCGGGCCGCACGCGGCCTCAGCGCCCCAGAACTGCCGCGGGTATGGCCCTTCCAGGAACAGCCCTTGGGTTCAGGCTGAACGGGTCAAGGCGCCCTAAAGCTGCCAAAGTTGGGCCATGCACCTAACCCCCCAGGAAAAGGACAAGCTGCTGATCGTCACCGCCGCCCTGCTGGCGGAGCGGCGGCTCAACCGCGGCCTCAAGCTGAATCACCCCGAGGCCGTTGCCTGGCTCAGCTTCCAGGTGATCGAGGGCGCCCGGGACGGCAAGACCGTTGCCGCCCTGATGGCCGAGGGCAGCACCTGGCTGAGCCGTGAACAGGTGATGGAGGGCATTCCGGAGCTGGTAAGCGAAGTGCAGATCGAAGCGATGTTTCCCGACGGCACCAAGCTCGTGACCCTGCACGACCCGATCCGCTGATCACCGAAAACCATGCCCCCCCTGATCCCTGGTGAACTACTGCCCGAACCCGGTGAGATCGTGCTGAACGCCGGCCGGCCCGTGACAACGCTGCTTGTGGCCAACAGCGGCGACCGGCCCGTGCAGGTGGGCTCCCACTTCCATTTCCACGAAGCCAACAGCGCGCTCAAATTTGACCGCGACGCCGCCCGCGGCCTGCGGCTCGACATCCCCGCCGGCACGGCTATTCGCTTCGAGCCCGGCGACAGCCGCGAGGTGCAGCTGGTGCCCTTCGCCGGCGAGCGCCGCGTCTTCGGCTTCAACGGCCTGGTCAACGGACCGCTCGATTAACCCTTTTCCACATGCCATACCGCATCTCCCGCCGCGCCTACGCCGAGACCTACGGCCCCACCACCGGCGATCGGCTGCGCCTAGCCGACACCGAACTATTTCTGGAGGTGGAAAAGGATTTCACCGTCTATGGCGATGAGGTGAAGTTTGGCGGCGGCAAGGTGATCCGCGACGGCATGGGCCAGGGCCAGACCCCCCGCAGCCAGGGCGCCGTGGACACGGTCATAACCAACGCCCTGATCCTGGATTGGTGGGGGATCGTCAAGGCCGACATCGGCCTGCGCGACGGCCGCATCTGCGCCATCGGCAAAGCGGGCAACCCCGACACCCAGGCGGGCGTGACGATCGTGGTGGGCCCGGGCACCGAAGCGATCGCCGGCGAGGGGCACATCCTCACCGCCGGCTCAATCGACACCCACATCCACTTCATCTGCCCGCAGCAGATTGAAACGGCCCTGGCCAGCGGTGTAACCACCCTGCTGGGGGGCGGCACCGGCCCGGCCACCGGCACCAACGCCACCACCTGCACCCCGGGCGCCTTTCACCTGGCCCGCATGCTGCAGGCCGCCGAGGGCCTGCCGGTGAATCTGGGCTTCTACGGCAAGGGCAACGCCTCCACTCCTGAAGCGATCGAGGAGCAGGTGCGCGCCGGCGCCTGCGGCCTCAAGCTGCACGAAGACTGGGGCACCACCCCAGCCGCGATCGACTGCTGCCTCACGGTGGCCGATCGCTTCGACGTGCAGGTGTGCATCCACTCCGACACCCTCAACGAGGCGGGCTTTGTGGAAGACACGATCCGCGCCATCGGCGGGCGCACTATCCACACCTTTCACACCGAGGGGGCCGGCGGCGGCCACGCCCCGGACATCATCAAGATCTGCGGCGAGGCCAACGTGCTGCCCAGCAGCACCAATCCCACCCGCCCCTACACCCGCAACACGCTCGAGGAGCACCTCGACATGCTGATGGTTTGCCACCACCTGGATCCGCGCATCCCGGAAGACGTGGCCTTCGCTGAATCACGCATCCGCCGCGAAACGATTGCCGCCGAAGACATCCTCCACGACCTAGGCGCCTTCTCAATCATTGCCAGCGACTCCCAAGCCATGGGCCGGGTGGGCGAGGTGATCACCCGCACCTTCCAGACCGCCCACAAGATGAAGGTGCAGCGCGGCGCCTTGCCCGAAGACGCCGCTTCATCTGGAGGCCGCAACGACAACACCCGCTTGAAGCGCTACATCGCCAAAACCACGATCAACCCGGCGATCGCCCACGGGCTCGATTCCCAGATCGGTTCGGTGGAGGTGGGCAAACTGGCCGATCTGGTGTTGTGGAAGCCGGGCTTTTTCGGGGTGAAACCGGAATTGGTGATCAAGGGCGGCTCAATCGTGTGGGCCCAGATGGGCGATGCCAACGCCTCGATCCCCACCCCCGGACCGGTGCACGGCCGGCCGATGTTTGCCGCTTTTGGGGCCGCCCTGGCCCCCAGCTGCCTCACCTTCATGAGCCAGGCAGCCCTCGATGCCGACCTACCCCGCCAGCTGGGCCTCAAACGCCCCTGCGTGCCCGTGACCAACACCCGCGGCGACATCGGCAAGGCCTCAATGAAAAACAACACGGCCCTGCCAAATGTTGAGGTTGACCCCCAGACCTATGAGGTGTTCGCCGATGGGGTGCTGCTCAGCTGCGAACCAGCCGATGTGCTGCCAATGGCGCAGCGCTACTTCTTGCTCTAATCAGCCACCACTTTGGGTTCGCGCGGGCTATTGCGCCGCTCCGGCAGCAGCTGGGGAAGCTGGGGCAGGGGTTCGCTGAAGCCCACCCCCATGGTGGTAAAGGTGCCGGAGCGAACAAACCAACGCACAAAACCCGCCACCCGATGCAAGTCGGTGGTCCGATGCACATTGAAATCAACCTGCAGTGTTTGACCTACCTGTAAGTCATGGTTTCCGGAGATCAGCAGGCACAAGCCACCGAGACTGATGTCGAGGATGTCGGCATAAAACCACTCGGTGCGAGCTTCACTGCCTGGGCTGGGCAGCTGAATCAGCACCGGAGGACAGGGAGGCGCCACCAACCTTTCATAGCGGCGCTGACAATCGACGGGACCCAGGATTTCTAGGTGTTCATCCCCAGTAAGGATTGTTTCGGCCTCATTGCCCCCTGGATCTTTACCGAAGGGTTCTACCCAGGAGACACCAGGCCGTCTGGAGGCATCGCCAGCAGGATTAGGGAGATGGCTGGGCATAACAAAAGCGCCGGGGAGCTGCCATTACTTCACCCTACTGGCGAAGGAAGATAGAGGCCATGGACGGAGCTGGCCTTCCGTATCAACCCACACCGGCGTCAACCCAACGGGTGGACATGATCCCCCCATGGCAGGTGATGGAGCATGTTTGGGGAATACAGACCAAATCGGGGCTACGACGAATACTTCAGTGCACCTGACCAACCCCGCAGCACCCTGCGGCCCCTGCTCTCCTCCCTGGGCCAGCTGGGCCTCGATGAACTGAACCGTAATCACGCGGCCGCTGGAGTGTTGCTGCGGCGGCTGGGGGCCACCTTTCGCCTCAATGACTCGGGCCGCCAGGGGAGTGAGCGCATCCTTCCCTTCGACCCCCTGCCGCGGCTGATCGGTAGCGCGGACTGGCAACGCCTCGAGGCAGGTCTGTTCCAGCGGCTAGAGGCGATCGACCTATTTCTGGCCGATGTCTATGGACCCCAAAAAATCCTGAACGACGGCGTAATTCCGCGGCAGGACGTGGAGAGCTCCCAGGGCTGGCGACCCCAACTGCAGGGCTTCCAGCCGCCCCTGGGCCGCTGGTGCCACATCTCCGGTTTGGATCTGGTGCGCGATGGCCAGGGCACCTGGCGAGTGCTGGAAGACAACCTGCGCTGTCCCTCCGGCGTGGCCTACTTCCTGGAAAACCGCCGGGTGATGAAGCGGATGTTCCCGAGCCTGTTTGCCGGCCGCACCGTGCAACCCATCGACGATTACCCCTCCCACCTGCTGCAGACCCTGCGGGAGCTGGCCCCCTGGACCGATACCCCCAAGGTGGTGCTGCTCACCCCCGGGGTGTTCAACAGCGCCTACTTCGAGCACAGCTACCTGGCCCAGCAGATGGGCATCCAGCTGGTGGAGGGCCGCGACCTGATCTGCCAGGACGACCGGGTGTGGATGCGCAGCACTGCCGGGCCCGAAGCGGTGGATGTGATCTACCGGCGCATCGACGACGACTTCCTCGACCCGGCCGTATTCCGCAGCGATTCGATGCTGGGGGTGCGGGGCCTGATGGCGGCTTACCGGGCCGGCCGGGTGGCAATCGCCAACGCACCAGGCACCGGCGTAGCCGACGACAAGCTGATCTACGCCTACCTGCCGGAGATGGTCCGCTACTACCTCGGCGAAGATCCAATAATTGAAAACGTACCCACCTACCTCTGCTCCAGGGAGGATGACCGGGCCTACGTGCTGGCCCACCTCAGTGAGCTGGTGGTGAAAGCGGTGGCCGAAGCCGGTGGCTACGGCATGCTCATCGGCCCCCACGCAAGCAGCGAGGAGATCGCCGAGTTTGCCGTCAAGATCCAGGCCGATCCCCGCAACTACGTAGCCCAGCCCACCCTCGAGCTCTCCACCGTGCCCTCGCTGAGCGAGGGCGAACTGTTCCCCTGTCACGTGGATCTACGGCCCTATGTGCTGCGCGGCAGGGGAGCCTGGGTAAGCCCGGGCGGTCTCACCCGGGTGGCCCTGCGCCGCGGTTCCCTGGTGGTCAACTCTTCCCAAGGTGGCGGCTGCAAGGACACCTGGATCGTGAGTGAACAACCATGCTGAGCCGCGTCGCCGACTCCCTTTATTGGATCAACCGCTATGTGGAGCGGGCCGAAAACATCTCCCGGTTTGTGGAGGTGAGCGAAGCGATGGCCCTCGACTGCCCGCCCGGCAGCGCCGAGCCCTGGCTGCCCCTGGTTGATGCCAGTGGTGATCGGGAACTCTTCGACCGTCTTTATCCAGAAGGACGCCCGGAGCAGGTGGTGGAATTTCTGGTGCGGGCCGAGGCCAATCCCAACAGCGTGGTGAACTGCATCGCCATCTCCCGCGAAAACGCTCGCCAGATCCGCGATGTAATCACCACCGAAATGTGGGAGCAGCTCAACGACATCTATTGGACCCTGTTCGACAACAAGTGGTTCTGGGGTCAGCCTCCCCAGGAGCAACTTCGGGACATCCGCCGGGCCTGCCAACTTTTTTATGGCATCACGGATGCCACCCTCAGCCGCGACCTCTCCTGGCAATTCAGCCGCCTGGGGCGGGTGCTGGAGCGGGCTGAAAAAACCACCCGCATCCTCGATGTGAAGTACTTCCTGCTGCTGCCTTCACCTGATGAGGTGGGCGGCGTGCTCGATGAACTGCAGTGGATCTCCCTGCTGCGCAGCGCTGGGGCCTATCAAATGTTCCGTCAATCGCGCCAGCAGGCGATCGAACCCAAGGCGGTGGCCAGCTTCCTGCTGCTCGACCCGATCTTTCCGCGCTCGGTGCGCTACTGCCTGGAGCGCATCCACGAAACCTTGAGAATCGTGCGAGGCCAGGCGGTGCCAGGAGCTCCAGACGAGCTCGAATGCCTCAGCGGCCTCACCCTGGCCCGCTGGAGCTACAGCCGCATCGATGAACTGATTGCGGGAGGTTTGCACGAGTCGATCGACGGCCTGCAAAGCGACCTCAACCGGCTCCATGATCTGATCGAACAGCGCTACTTCATCGCCGACCACGCATGCGTGCCCGCGTAACCCACACCTTCACCTACCGCTACAGCGCCCCGGTGCTGCTGGGTCCGCACCGGTTCTGCCTCAAGCCACGGGGCCACGGCTTTCAGCGGCTACTGGACTTCCAGCTGGTAGTGACGCCGGAGCCTGGGCGGCTCTACCCCTTGGTGGCAGCCAGCGGCGATGAAATCCTGCGGGCCCGATTCAATGGGCCAACAGATGTGTTCATAGTGCGGGCCAGCAGCCTGGTGGAAACGGAACCGGCACCGCTGCTGCAGGTTTGCCTGGAGGGCAACGAACCGATGCTGCCCTACCCAGTGGGCCACCTGAACGGTGACCTGGCCGGCAGCCTGGAGGGCTGGCTACCCAACGGCCAGCACGACCCAGCCGCGGTGGACATGGCCCAGGAAGCGCTGATGGGCAGCGATCAAAGGGCGCTGATGTTTTTGCAACAGCTGGTAGAAATCATCCAAGACCGGGTCAAATACACCCAGCGACACGTGGGTCCGGCCTGGCCCGCCGGCCGCACCCTCAAGGAAAGGGTGGGATCCTGCCGCGATCTGGCCATGCTGATGGTGGAAGCCTGTCGCTGCGTGGGTTTACCGGCCCGCTTCGTGAGCGGCTACCACCTGGTGGAACCAAAGCCGGACAGCTACGACCTGCACGCCTGGGCCGAGGTGTATCTGCCAGGTGCCGGCTGGCGGGGCTTTGATCCGAGCGGCATAGGCGTGATCGACGATCGCTACATCACCTTGGCCACCTCCTCCAGACCGGAGCTGACCGCCGCAGTCACCGGCAGCTTTTCGGGGCCGAATGGCGTCGAAAGCCTGCTGGAATGGAGCATTGAGGCAGACATCCAAGAGCCGGCCGCAACCATGCAGTCCGCCTAGGCATAAGGTGCCTGCTATTGGGTGTCCTCCATTTCCAGACAAACCACCTGATGGCGGCCACGATCCTTAGCCACGTAAAGCGCGGCATCGGCAGCGGCCATTAACAACTCCAAGTCGAAGCCGCTGGCACCTGCCGTAGAGGCAACTCCAACGGAAAGCTCCACCTCCACCACGCCGCCGTCGTGCTTGCGCAGCGGGCTCACCTGCAACTGCTGACGAGTGCGATCCAACATCTGCACAGCTCGGTCGCGGGGATTTTGCAACAGGATTATGAATTCATCTCCACCTAATCTCCCCACCAGGTCTGTGCTGCGTCCTGCCTCAGCCAAAAACTTAGAGACGTGGCGAATCACCTGGTCCCCCACTTCATGACCATTGTTGTCGTTGATAGCTTTGAAGTGATCCACATCGATCAAAGCCATGGAGCAAGGCACACCCACTTGCCGCGCCTTAGCGAGCACTTCTCTAGCAGTCTCCATAAAAGTTCGGCGATTAAAGATGCCAGAAAGGGCATCAATCTGAGCCATATTGAGCAACTGGGGCAGTAAGTGGCGCCGCAGCATCAACAACAAACCCAGGGAGCCAAAGATCAGGGGCAAGGTGCCAGCAATAAACACCAGCAGCACAAAAGTAAGCGCCTCATTACGCTGAGCGTCCAGGTTGACAACGGTGATCAGCGTGGCTCGATCGCCAAAACCACCCCCCTGGCCCTCCAGAGCCAGCGGTGACTGCCGCATCGTCACTAAGAAATCGCCACCAAGCCAGGGCAGGGGACCTACAAAAACGCGCCGGTCCTGGTTGAGACAGCTCACCACCCCGTCTTTACTAGGGCAATCGGTGAATAACGCCCTCAAAGGCTGCTCACCGGTCAGCTGCAACACATGGGGCAGGGGCAGGTTCACCAAGGCATTATTTGAGGCCACCAACACAACCCCGCGAGCATCTACAACTAGGGCGCTCTCTAGGCCCTGATTGACAGCTGCTCGCTGCAAATCCCGCTGCAGATCGTGCAACGGGCGGTAGCCAGTCATGCTCGCGCTGAGGATCCGCTCCAAATTGGTGGCACTCCGCTCAATTTCCCTGGCGTTGTATGAGAGCACCAAGGATCCCGCAAGAAGAGCCATTAATGCTGATCCAGCAGCCCCTGTGAGAGCCACCAACAGCCAAAGCTGTCGATTAATCCGGCCCTTGAGCAGAGACACTCCTGACAATTATTCTCCAGACCAAGCCAATAGACGTAACTTATAAGGAAAATCAGCGGATTTTGACTATTTCATTAAAAAGGTAATTCTTTTTTAAGGCTTTGGCAGAAAAGCCTGGGTGGGCATGGGCAGTGGCGCCTTGGCCGAAAGGCGCCCTGCCGAAACCATTTGGTCTGCCATGCGGGCAAGCACGCGCGCTACCGAGCCAGTTGGGGCAAGCATTTCCGACTGATCGGCTGGTCCTAGATAACGAATGCCGCGCTCTGAGGCGACAAACTCTGCCGGGCTTACCTGCTCACGTTTGGCCATAAGGGCAAGGGAGGAAGTTGGTTCGGCCCTGGCCAGGGCCTGAGCCGCCCACCAAGTGCGCACTAGTGCCCTAATCATGCCCGGATGGCGCTTAGCAAAAACAGGATTTACAGCCAAGACATTAACAATCTCCCCGGGGATTTGAGCAGAACTAAATAGAACCCGGTAGAGAGAATCCTCACGCAGGGAGTTTGCATGGGGAGGATAGGTAACAATCGCGGCAACCTTGCCCTTACTCAGCGCGCTAACAAGGGCGATGGGCCCTTCGTGCATGAAGCGCACCTGGTCAAATGGCACTTGCTTGGTTTCAAAAGCTCGCAAAAGCAGGTATTCAGCAAGAACAGTGCGCTCCAGCCCCACCGTCTGACCAACCAAACCACGTACATGTCCGATATCGCTCTTGCTGATAATCACATCCGCACCGTGGGATTCGTCAATCACTAAAAACAACTCGGGACAACGCTTCGGCACCTCCTGGCAAATAGCCACAGCATCTGGAAGCGTCGTAGCAATAACCTCAACTTCTCCACGTCCGTACGCAAAGCGCTGGTCCTCAAGGGAGTTGTATTGCCGCACCCGCAAATCGAGCCCATAGCGCTGCCCCAGCCGCCGCTGCTCAGCCAAATACAGATACTCATAGCCAGGCCAACTGGTAATCGCCACAGAAAGCCGTGACTGGGAATTCAGGGTTCGCCAGGCAGCCAAAACAGCTGCCAGGGAAACCAAACCAACCAAACCCGATATCCAAGGACTCCGAACCCAGGGACGCTGGTGACTAGGTCGCTGAATTGTCATCGCAGGGCAGCTTCCACTAAGCGGTTAGTGACTGAAGGCAGCTGGGCGCCAATCCGCACCAGCTTCAGCTCCTGTTGCACCTTTTGGACAGACTTAAGATTACGCTCCATCACACCGCCGGGAGCCAACATTACTTTCTGCTCAGCAAGCCCGTAATAAACCAAGCCGTTTTCAGCCTGCTGAAACTCTTTGGCGCTCACTTTCTGCCGGTCAGCCATTAGCCCTATCGACTGCTTTGGGTGAGCTTGAGCCAGTTGGTGGGCGTCTTGCCAGGCCTTAACCAATTTAGTCAGCACAACCGAATTACTATGAAGATATGAAGGATCAATCACCAATATATCAAAAATCTCCCCAGGGGTTTGCCGGCTGTCAAATAGCACCCTGGAATGGCCATCGCGGGCTGCGTAGTCACTAAACGGTGGGTAAAAGGCAACTGCATCAACGCTGCCCTGCTTCAGGGCAGCGGGCATCTCCGCCAACGGCATATTACGGACCTCGACCTGATCGAGGCTCAACCCAGAACGCTGCAGAGCCCGACTAACAAAATAGGGACCGAGGGATGAAAAGGTTGTACCGATACGCTTACCAGCGAGGTCCTGCAAAGTATCTACGCCATGGCGCGCTGCAATGATATCGCCACCACGTGATTCATCCAGAATCAGCACCACCACAGGGCAGCGTTCAGGAATCTTCTCACAAATATCGACAAGCTCCACAGTGGTGAGCTGAGCCACATTAAGTTCACCCCGCAGATAGGAATGAACAATTTCCTGGGGATCCGCAAACTGGGATGTCGTTAATTTAAAGCCGTAACGCTCAGCCAGGCCACGGCGCTCAGCCAAATAAAAATACTCATATCCCGGCCAGCTGGATATGGGCACATTGACCTCCTCAGGCTTAGCGGCGCAGCCTGCAACTGCCGCCCAGGCGAAGCCAGTTGCAGCCAGAGTGAACAGCTGGCGACCCAAGCCCGGAGACAGGCAAATGCCCATTGGCGTAAAACCAGGAAAGAAACGACAAACTCATGCCGGCCAAGGGGTAGCCAGTAAGGGGTTTAACGCCAAGAGAGTCTAAGGAAATGATTGGCTTCTTACCAAAAACTTCATATCTCGCACCCTGACAGACACTACGACTACGTTTACCTAATGGCATCGATAACTGGTTCCCCTGCCCCATCCCCGTGGGGCGCGCTGTTTGCGCCGCCAACTCGTAGGCAAGGACTTGTTCTGGCCCTTACGGCAGGCCTGGCGGTACTGCTGAACCTGCAGCCCCTGCCACTCTTCTATGGCATCCAAGTGCTACTGGGCTCGATCCTGCCGATCCTGGCCTTGCTGCTCTGGCGCACCGGCTGGGTAATTCCGGTGGGCTGCATCGCCAGCCTGGTGACCTGGAAAGCATGGGGCCATCCTTGGGCGGTAGTGATCTTCAGCGCCGAAATCACCTGGCTAACCCTCGGCCTACAACGCCTTAGCCGCCGCAACGATCAAGTAAGCACTGGCGCAGTTATCCCCCTGGCGATCAGCTACTGGCTTCTGCTAGGAGCACCCATGGTAGCCATCTTTTATGGCCTAATACTTCAAATAGACCCCAGCAACGTGACTGTCACCGCGTTGAAACAAGTTGTCAATGGGGTCCTTAACGCCACAATTGCATTCGTGCTGTTCATGGTGATCAGCGCGCTGCAAAACCGCAAGGGGCACGGCAATGGCATCTCATTGCGGGGGCTAATCGTGGGACTGGTGCTGATCACCATGACCGTGCCAGCCCTAATCATCACTATGAGCTCCGGCTACCAGCTAGTGCTGGCGATGCAGCAAGCGGAGCTTGACAATCTAAAAGTAGTAAATCGGGCTGTTGCCGCATCCAAACCATGGTCTGAAATACCAGGCGGAGATGTGGCCTACCGACGTGTCGAGGCCAATGGCAACAGCACCAGCTCCGATGCTGAACTGTTCAGTCAGCTCGACAAGGACTACACCGATGGGGGACGCGCCAATGTGCATCCCCGCGAATTAGCGGTGCTGATCTCCAAGCAACCCATGGCCGGGCTGAGGAAATGGGTAAATGGCTACTGGAGTTACAGCCAACTTCATGCCAGCCCAGGTCAACCATCCGTATTGATTCAAGTAGTGCAGCCAGCAGGCACACTTGTTAAACGGATGCAAGATCAAATCTCACAGCTACTGGTTGTCGTTCTAACCACACTATTGCTTGGCACTGCCGCCAGCATGACGCTTGGGGCATTGTTTGAGCGCGAAATCAATAAATTGCTGAAGCCGATGCTTACTAGCCCAGACGGTCTGAGCACTCTTGCCCCATCTCTGATCAACGAACTGCGCGTAATGGTGCTGTTGATCAACCAAAGAATCCAGCAAGTGCGTTTGCTGACCTTTGATCTGCAAGAGACAAACCTGGCCCTACGCCGCTCTCGCGACGAACTCGAACAGGTCAGCTCAAGCGACATACTCACCGGCTGCGGCAATCGCAATGTCCTCTTCTTAAGGCTAAAAGAGGAATGCCTACGCTGCCGCCGCACCGGCGAAGCCCTCAGCTGCATCACCATCGACATTGATAATCTCACCGATATCAACGACCGCTTTGGTCATGAAATCGGCGACCTAGTTCTGAAGCGAGTGGCCAGTGCGGTACGCCAAAGGCTGCGCATCACCGACCACTTATTCCGTAGCGGCGGGGATGAGTTCGTGGTGGTGGCCACCGATTGCAATGGAGCTGCAGCCCATGAAATGGCTGAAGAGCTGCAAGCCCTTGTAAGCCAGCTGAGGCTGGCAAGCAAGCAGGAACTTGTTCCCACCAGCATCACCACTGGGATCAGCAGCCTGGAGGGGGATGAACTCAAACCCGATATCCTGCTAGCCCGCTCGGATGCGGACCTACGCCATGCTAGACAAAATGCGAACAGCTAAGTTAATGTTGTGGTGAGGTTTTAACATCTAGCACGCGTGCAAGAAGCGCCCATACCCGAAGATGATTCGGCTCGCCTCAAGGAACTGCATAGCTACGGCGTTCTTGATACACAATCTGAGGCAATCTTCGACGATATCACCCACCTAGTTCAAGATATTACTGGCGCAAAAATAGGAGTTATAAGCCTTATCGACGAAAATCGTCAGTGGTTTAAGTCTTGCGTTGGCCTCGACGACGCACCCAAGGAAACGCCCAGAAATATTTCGCTTTGCGGCCACACAATCGTTCAGCGCCGGCCCTTAATTGTAAACGACGCCCTTGAAGATGATCGCTTTGCCGATAATCCACTTGTATTAGGTGAGCCTCGCATCCGTTTTTATGCCGGCTTCCCCTTAATCGCCGCCAACGGCATGGCATTGGGCAGTCTTTGCGCCATTGATATCGAACCGAAGGCCCTTACACCTAAGCAGGTCACCTCCCTAGAGCGACTGGCTCGCCAAGTGGTTAGCCAAATGGAACTGCGGCGAGAAGCCCACCTACTGCAATCCGCCGAATTAGCACTGCAGGCCCAAGGGGGAAATGGGCAGGTCAAGCCAGGCATCCAGCTGCTTAGTGAAATCAATCCAGTAATGAATCGGGAGCAGCTACAGCAGATGCTGAGCCTGCTGCTAGGCCTAGATCAACCACCCTGCTTTGCACTGGCGCGCTGCAAGTTCAAGGAGTATTCCCGCGTCAGCGCCACCATTGGGAGCGCTGCGGCGAAAAACCTAATCCAAACTGGCTTAGAGCGCCTACGGGACTGTCTACCTGCTCAAGCATCAACCGCCTACTTCTCAGATGACGAGATAGCAATCGTGCTACCACAACTCTCAGAAGAAAGTGCTATCACAGCGGTTGCAGAAAGATGCATGGCGAGCCTTGAGGCACCATTAAAACTAAACGACCGCGACATAGAGCTGGGAATGAACATGGGCATTGCAATCTTCAAAAAAACTATAGCGATGTTGATTCTCTACTCTCTGACGCCAGCATCGCCCAACGCATAGCCATCACCGATCGCAGCAAAAACAGCAATTTCAACTTCATCGATCTGCCCGCACGACTGGCGGCACAGCAGCACTACCAAGTGGAAACCGATCTACGTCGCGCTATCCGACGCAACGAAATCACCCCCTACCTGCAACCGATTGTTGATCTCGTCACGGGCAAGCCTGTAGGCCTGGAATGCCTGATGCGCTGGCGCACCGACAGCGGCGAAATGATGCTGCCCAATAATTTTTTGCCGATATCTCACCTGGCCGGGCTCAGCGGTGAACTTGATCTTCAGATAATCCAGAAAGCAATCCAAGCCAGCCATGAACTAGCAAGCGCTGCACCAGGGCAGCCGCTGCAACTCTCAGTGAATCTCTCCGGCCTACTGCTGGAAAGTGAGGGCCAGCGCCAACGGTTGCTGCAACTGATCCGCTCCACCCCCTTGCCAAAAGATTGGCAGCTGCTAGTAGAACTGGTCGAGGATTATTTACATGACAATGGCTCGGAACTTGGAATCTTCCTCAACTCCCTGCGCCGCCTGGGAGTTGCCATCGCAATCGACGACTTCGGCACGGGTTATTCCTCGCTCAGCCGCCTCCACAACTATCCAGTGCGCACGGTGAAGGTTGATTGCAGCTTTGTAGAGCGCATCGATGACAGTAGCAATCCCAGCAACCAGTTGCTAAAAACAATCCAGAATCTCTGCGCCGATTTAGGACTGGAAAGTACCGCTGAAGGGGTCGAAACCGACTCTCAACGCGCCTGGCTGGTGCAGAACGGCTATAAGCATGGTCAGGGCAACCTATTCAGCCGGCCGATGTCGGTGGCTGCTATGGCCCACTACTTAGCCGAGTTTCACTAAAGGCCTACCAGCTAACCCCATGCAACTTAGGCAGGGGGGCCGTTTTAAAAGTTGTAGCAAATAATCGGGGAATGAGGCGGCTGTTGTATACCCGAAACTCCCGCACCACGCTGGCACCCTCCTCACGCACAGCCTGATTAAGCACCACCGAACCATCGTGATCAGAAACGGAGCGGTGAAACGTTCCCGGAGGAATGCGCAGGATGTCGCCACCTGTTTCTAGGCGAACAATGTGATACGGATAATTCCAACCCAAATTGACCAAGTAAAAAGTTCGACCGCCGTTCAGGGCCAACAAATTATCTTCCTGGTGGGGGTGCAGATAAAACTGCCAGGCACCAGTCTTCTCCTCATCCGGAGGGCTCACCGCCGGACCGGCATGGATCACCAGATCGCGGGCATTGGAGCTGGCAACGGTGATATCAAAGAAACGAACAGCGGGGGTATCGCGGAACTTCTCGTAGGGAATCAGCTCAAACATCGGCGCAGACCGGGAAGGGCCAGCCAGGGGAAGGGCAGACATTCGGGTAAGAGCAGCGGGTGCTGCCAGATCAAGGCCTAATGAAACTCACCACCGGGGGGCCGGCCGTCGCAACCACTACCCATCAAGGAATCTGGCTTGGCTCAAAAGGGGATCGGCATCTCCACATCAGCCGGCTCGGGGGCACAGACCGGCACCCGCTGGGCCACCACTTCGCCCAGCACCACGATTGAGGGCGAAGCAAAATCCTGCTCCTCAGCCCGGTCGGCCAGCTCACCCAGCACGCTGATCAACTGCCGCTGCCCCCGCACGGTGCCCTGCTGAATCACGGCCGCGGGCGTGTCGGCCGCCAGGCCACCCGCCATCAGCTCCTCGGCGATGCGGCGCAGGTTGTGCAGGCCCATGTAGATCACCAAGCCATCACTGGTCTGGGCCAGGCCGCGCCAGTTCACACCGGGCCGGCCCTTGTCGATCTCCTCATGGCCCGTCACGAAGGTGACACTGGAGCCGGCGCGGCGGTGGGTAACGGGAATGCCCGCATAGGCCGGAGCCGCGATGCCAGCCGTTACCCCAGGCACCACCTGCACCGGCACGCCCCTGGCGGCTAAGTGGGCCGCCTCCTCGCCGCCGCGGCCAAACAAAAAGGGATCACCGCCCTTAAGCCGCACGATCAGGCGATGGCGGCTGGCCAGTTCCACAAGCACCGCGTTGGTGCTTGGCTGCGGCACAGAATGGTGTCCGCGGCGCTTGCCGACAAAGTGGAGCTCGCAGCCTTGGGGCACCAGATTCAGCACGGCCTGCGGCACCAAGGAGTCGTAGACAAGGGCATCGCACTGCCGCAGCAGCCGGTGGGCCTTGAGGGTGAGCAGCTCCGGATCACCGGGACCCGCCCCCACCAGGTAAACCGTGCCGAGCTGGGCTGGGGCACTCATGGCAGGGCCTCGAGTTCAGCCAGCAGCAGCTGCCGCAGGCCAGGCCGCTGCAGCAACGGCGGACCCACCTGCTCGGCTAGCTGGTCGGTGAGCCGGTTGGCGGCCAGAGCCAGAGGCAGTGCTGGAGCGGCCAAGGCTGGAGCGGCAAGGTCTGGAGCGGCAAGGGTCAGCTTCAGCTCCGCGAGGTGTTCTGCACTGTATGGAGTGGCGACGCACTGGGCGCCGGTGCGCCGCTCCAAAGTGGTGAGGTAGCGGGCTGCCAGGGGGCCCTCCAGGGGGTGATGCAGCAGCAGGGGCCGGGCCGCTGGCTTGTAATCCTGCATCGCCAATTCGGCTAGCTCCCTAGCGAGGGCGGCCTGCCAGCGGGGCCAGGCCCCCAGGAAGGGCCAGTGCTGCACCCGGGCGAAAGCCGACCAATGGCGCACGATCGCCGGCAAATCGTGGCGCACATGGCCGCCGGGCAGCAGCAGTAGCGGCACCAAGCCGAGGACCTGACCTGGCTGCAGCAGCTCGCTCGCCACCGCCGGCACCGCAGCCGGCGCCGCAGCCGAAAGGGCCTGTAGCCGCACGGGCGCACCACGGCGGCACTCCAGCTCGGCGGCCAGCGCCACCAACTCGGCAGGCAGCTGGCCGCCCGCTCGGCCATGCACCACCAGCAGCAGGGGTTGGGCCGGCGTAGCAGCCAAGCGGCGCCCCAAGCGCTCGGCCACCCGCGGATCGAGCCCGCAGCGCCGCAGGGGCACCAAGGCGCGGCGGGCTCCTGGCAAGCGGGCCAGCAGATCCACCGCCGGGGCAGCCAGCTGGGGATCGAGGTCGCCGGCCAGGGCGCTGAGGCCAGCCACCAACTGGGACCGGGGCCACACCGACAAACCACGGGCTACCCCTTCGAGAGCGGCGCGCCGCAATGGGGTGGCGATTGGGGCCCGCATCCAGCACAGCAGCACGGGCCAAGCCGCAACCTGGCGCTGGTGACCCAACAGGGGCAGCAGGGCTGCCGCCACAACTTGGGGCAAAGCCGAGAGGGGCAAAGCAAAGCCAAGGGCCACCGGACCCGGGGCCAATTGCTCCAGCAGCCAAGCGGCACTAGCTCCATCGCGGTGGCGCAGTACCTGGCTGGGCAAGCCTGGATCCGGATCGGGCTGCTGGCGCCACCAGCGCAGCAGGCGCAACTGGGCCGGCGGATCCAGCCGCTCCGCCAGCACGGCAAGCAGGTCTGGGGCGATGCTGAGGCTGCCGTTTTCCAGCGCCAGCAGCCAAGGTTCAGGATCCAGCTCGGGCTGGTTGCGCAGCTGTTGCAGCCAGCCCCAGCGATCCGGGGAGCCGCAGGCCGGCAGCTGGGCCGGCTCCCACTGGGGCAGGGCAGATCTCAAAGCCGCCCTCCGCGCTCAGAAGCCCGCTGGCTCGCGGCGCCGGGCTCCAAATTGCTCCAGCAGCAGCAGCTCCAGCACATCGGCAAGATCACTGAGGGGTACGCCTTTTTCATGCAGCTCGGCCAGCTTGGGCTCGGCGCCCATGGAGCCGCCAAGAAAGATCTTGGCCGCTTCCACCATCTGACCATCCTTACGGGCCTTGGCCCCCATCAGCCCGATCTGACCCATGTAGGGCTGGCCGCAGGCATTGGGGCAGCCGGTCCAGTGCATGCGCACCGCCTCGGGCAATTCGATGCGCTGCTCCAGCTCTTCGAGCACCTGCTGGGCCACGCCCTTGGTGGGGATCAAAGCGAAGCTGCAGTAGGCGTTGCCGGTGCAACTCACCGCTTCTGCCTGAAGGGTCGAGGGGTCGGGGCGCAAGCGCTGCAGCAGGGGTTCGGCCAGCAGGTCCTCGATGCGATCGCAGGGCACATCAACGATCAAGGCGTTCTGGGCCTCGGTGAGACGCAGCTCGCCGCTGCCATAGGTGCGCGCCAAAGCGGCAAGCTCCTGCATCGAAGCCGCGTCCAGCCGGCCCATGGGCACGTGCAGACCCACCCAGTGGAGCCCCTCCTGCTTCTGGGCATGGACGCCCAGTCCTGAGCGGGGGGCACGACTTACCAAGTGGGAGCCGTCGTGGGGGTGCACGGGTTCGGCGAAGGCTTCAACCAGCTCCTCCCGATAGGCGTCGATCCCGAGCTGGTCGATCAGATACATCAGCCGGCTCTTATTGCGCTGCTGGCGGTTGCCGTGGCGCTCGAAATGGCACAGCAAGGCCAGGGTGAAGTCGGCCAGCTGCTCAGGCCGCAGCCACAGGCCCAGGGGCACTGCCAACTCGTTCCGCTGGGCTGAGAAGAAGCCCCCCACCAGCACGGTGAAACCGAGCTGACCGTTGTGCTCAGCCGGCAGGAAGGCCAGGTCGTTGTGCAGCAGGAAGCTATCTGGCGCGCCTCCCACGGCCACATTGAATTTGCGTGGCAGGTTGCGGGGACCGGCCGGCCCCAGCAGCCTCGCCTGAATCACCTCCACCAGGGGGCGGGTGTCGACGATCTCCTCTGGGTCAATGCCCGCCAGCGGGTTGCCGGTGATGTTGCGAGGGTTGTCGTGACCCGATTGGCGGCTGGTCAGACCCCCAGCCTCCAGGGCCTGCAGAAGGGGCGCCATGTCCTCCAGCAGCAGGCCTCGGAGTTGGAGATTTTGGCGGGTGGTGATGTCGGCACTGCCCTGATCACCACAACGATCGATCACCTCAGCCAGCAGCTCCAGCTGGTCGGCTGAGATCACGCCATTGGGCAGCCGCAGCCGCACCATGAAGCGCCCCGGGGTCACCGGACGGAAGAAGATCCCCAGCCATTTCAGCCGGATGGTGAGGGTTGCCTCGTCCAGCGACTCCCAGCCCTGGCTCGCCAAATCACCCAAGCGAGGAGCTAGATCCAGGCCACAAAGCTCTGCCTTGGCCTGTTCGATCTTGCTGGGCTTGGCCAGGGGGTCCATTTTTATAAGGCTTGAGCTGGCCGTACAGGAAGATCAGGTGATAGTCCCGGAGCGCCAACCTCCGCAATGTCGCAATCACTACCAATTACCGGAGGGTTGGTTCAACGGCCTACTAGCCAACTCAGTGGGGCCCAGGAGCGATTTCGGCTACTGATCGCCAAAGTAGGCAGCGGTGAACACACGAGTACGGGCCTCGACCGAGACGAGGCCTGCGAGGCCATGGACCTCATGCTCAGCGGGGAAGCGAGTGATGCCCAAATGGGGGCCTTCCTGATCGCACACAGGATTCGCAGGCCCGCCCCGATTGAGCTCACCGGGATGCTCGATAGCTATCGGCGCCATGGGCCGAAGCTGAAAACCCAAGGCCAAAAAGCCCTCTGCTTTTGCGTGCCATACGACGGCAGGTCACGAACAGCTCCGTTGGCTCCCCTTGTGGCTCTCGTACTCGCCTCCTCCGGCCTGCCCGTGGTGCTTCACGGAGGCAAACCCATGCCCGTGAAATACGGAATCACCCTTGCCGAGCTGTTTGGATCCATAGGCATTGGCTGGTCTGGGCACAGTCTTGAAACCATCCAAGAGCGGCTAGACGGGTTTGGTCTTGCCCTCACCCACCAACCCGATCACTTTCCAGCGGCAGAAACCCTTCTCCCCATTCGCGACGCGATCGGCAAGCGACCGCCCGTGGCCAGTTTGGAGTTGCTGTGGACCCCACACCAAGGGGAACACCTGCTGATCAGCGGTTTCGTGCACCCCCCCACAGAAAAGAGGGCCTGGGAAGCCCTCAGCGCCTTTGGCGAAACCGATGTACTCACCATTAAAGGGCTGGAAGGATCCACCGATCTCCCCACCACACGGGCAGGAATTACGGCCAGAGTTCAAAACGGTGAGGTCGAGCGGATCTTGATGCACCCCCGCGACCACGGCATTGAGGCAGACGAAGTGGCTTGGGTCTGCCTTGAAACTTGGAGGGACCAGGCCCTGGCTGCATTAGCAGGCGAGGGGCCCTTGGCGGAAGGGCTGGCCTGGAACCTAGCCGCCTACCTTTGGCAGGCCGGTGCCTGCAGCTCACTACCAGCGGCACTGGAACAAAGCCGGGCGCTGCTGCAGGCCCGCAGCGGCGAACGGCTGCGGCAGCAAATGGCAGATCTGTAGCAACTGCGACGGGAGCGAGCTCGGGCCGTGTGTTGTTCTAAGCGAGTTGGTGAGCTTTCGCGCCAGCGCATTTCATTGAGGGGAATCAAAAGGCCCTCAGTGACCGGTGATTGCGCTGGCATCAAACAGGCAACCCAAATTCCGCACCGCTGACCCAATAGGGATTGGCGGCTATTTCGTGCCCCGAACCGGAGTTTTAACCAATGACAAACGCATCACGCCGCCAATTTCTGCTTCGCACAGCCACCACAACAGCGGTGCTTGCATTCCAGGTGGGTGGAATTGCCAGCCTGCTAATCACCAACGCCGCCCACGCTGCACCGGGCAAGCCGGAAACCACCTCGGCAACCCTGGGCTTTATTGCCCTCACCGATGCCGCTCCGCTGATTGTTGCCAAAGAGAAGGGCTTCTTCGCAAAGCAAGGCATGACCGGGGTGGAGCTCAAAAAACAAACCTCCTGGGCGGTCACCCGCGACAACCTCGAGCTTGGTAGCTCCGGAGGAGGGATTGATGGGGCACACCTGCTCAGCCCGATGGCCTACCTGCTGACCACTGGGGCAATCAGCAAAAGCAAAAAGCCGGTGCCAATGAACCTCTTGGCCAGGCTTAATTTGAATGGGCAAGCCATCTCCGTATCCAAAGAATTCTTGAGCGATAAGCTCACCGTTAAGGCCCCTGTCTTAGTCAAAACCGTGGCCAAGAAGAATGCCACTGGAGACAAGTTCAAAGCTGCTGTTACTTTCCCGGGTGGCACCCATGATCTGTGGATGCGCTATTGGCTGGCCGCCAATGGAGTCAACCCCAATAAAGACGCCAACCTTGTGGTGATTCCCCCGCCCCAAATGGTTGCAAACATGCAATCGGGAACCATGGATACCTTCTGCGTGGGTGAGCCATGGAACGAGCGCCTTGTAAACAAGAAACTGGGATACACGGCTCTCATCACCGGTGAGCTCTGGCGCGACCACCCTGAAAAAGCCTTTGCCATGCGGGCAGATTGGGTGAAGAAAAACCCCAACGCTGCTCTCAGGCTATTGATGGCCGTGCAGCAGGCCCAGAAATGGGCCGACAACCCAGCCAACACTAGTGAGTTGGCCAAAATGCTTGCCCAAGACAAATACGTCAAGGCCAGCGTTGATGATCTGCTCCCCCGTCTCCAGGGCACCATTGACTACGGCAGAGGCAAGGTGGTGAAAAACAGCCGCTACAAGATGAAGTTCTGGGCCAGCAATGCCTCTTTCCCCTATAAGAGCCATGACGCCTGGTTCATCACAGAAGATATCCGCTGGGGTTATTTGCCCTCAAGCACCAATATAAAGGCGCTCGTCGACAAAGTAAACCGAGCTGACCTCTGGCGTGCAGCAGCTAAGGCCAACGGCTACACCGATGTTCCCACTAGCGATTCGAGGGGCGTAGAAACCTTCTTTGATGGGATCAAGTTTGATCCCAATAATCCCAAGGCCTACCTCAACAGCCAAAAGATCAAGGCGATGAAGTAAGCCGACAGGTCGCTGATCCTGATCCCAAGGAGGCCCTGCCGGGTCTCCTTTCTGACTTCCTTTAAAACCACGCTCCTTTAATGACCCCCGCCCTCGCGAAAAGCCGCAAGCCACGGCGACCAAGAATCTCTTGGCTGCATTCGCCCTTGGCTCGTCAGCTGAAAGCCCCGGTGGTTTGCATCGGCCTTACCTTGGCCCTCTGGCAGCTCATGTGCCTTCCCAATCCGGATGGCTTCCCCGGGCCGATCCAAGTGATAACCCAAACCTGGACCCCCTACATCAGCCAACCCTTCTATGACGATGGCGGCACGGCAAAGGGATTGGGCCTACAGATTCTGATCTCCCTTCAACGGGTCGTCATTGGCTATAGCATGGCGGCAATTGTTGGCATCGCCGCTGGACTTGCGATCGGCCTGAATGAATTTCTACGGCGGGGCTTTGATCCCCTGATTCAGGTCCTGCGCACCGTGCCGCCCCTGGCCTGGCTACCGATCTCCCTTCTCCTACTCCAGCAGGCTGATGCGGCAGCCATCTTCGTGATCTTTATCACAGCAATTTGGCCAATTATCATCAACACGGCTGTGGGAATCCGCGAAATTCCCCAGGACTACACCAATGTGGCTCGGGTTCTTAGGTTGCGCAAGCGCAGTTATCTGCGCGACATCCTGCTGCCAGCTACGGCCCCCTACGTTTTTACTGGCCTGCGCATCTCTGTGGGTCTGGCTTGGCTTGCCATCGTGGCTGCGGAGATGCTGAAGGCCGATGGCGGGATTGGCTTCTTCATCTGGGATGCCTACAATGCCGGTGGGGATAGCAGCACAAGTCAAATCATCCTGGCCATCTTCTATGTGGGTGTTGTTGGCCTGATCCTTGATCGCCTGGTGGGCATGGTGGGTGATCGCATTAGTGGTGGTGGACGCTGAGATGACTTCACTGGTCACCATTGACAATGTTACCCAAACATTTGCCCTACAAGACGGAGGTCAGTACGTAGCGCTTAAAGACATTAGTCTTGAGATTAAGGAAGGGGAATTCGTATCGCTTATCGGCCATTCTGGTTGCGGCAAATCAACCTTGCTCAATCTACTAGCAGGTCTCACTTTAGCGACAAAGGGTGGGATCTTGATGGATGGCCGTCAAGTCACCTCCCCTGGGCCCGACAGGATGGTGGTGTTTCAGAACTATTCTCTGCTGCCATGGCAAACCGTTCGACAAAATATTGAGCTAGCTGTAACGAACGTACTGCGTCATCTCTCCAGGGAAGAACGCAGAGAACTAGTTGACAAGCAATTGAAGACGGTTGGCCTCAGTACCGCTGCCGAAAAGTATCCCCGCGAATTGTCTGGGGGTATGAAGCAACGGGTCGCCATTGCCAGAGCACTGGCCATCCAGCCACGCCTGCTGTTGCTCGATGAACCCTTCGGAGCACTGGATGCCCTAACCCGCGGGAACCTGCAACAGCAGTTGATGCAGATCTGCCAGGAGGCGGGTGTCACCACCGTGATGGTGACCCACGACGTCGACGAGGCGCTACTTCTCTCCGATCGGGTGGTCATGCTCACCAATGGACCGGAAGCAGAAATTGGACAAATTCTCAACGTACACCTACCTCGGCCCCGGCAACGGCTCGAGGTAATGGAACATCCCGATTATTACCAGTTACGGATTGAACTGATTGGTTTTTTGCAGCAACAACGGCGGATGCGGGAACGGCGCACAGCAGTGACCGCAGCCACACCCGCCGCTCCAAGCCGCATAGCCACAGTTGTGCGGTTGGGTTACTTACCAGGACTCGATATCGCTCCCCTGGCGATGGCGATCGACAGCAAGTTGTTTGATTCCTCTGTGGTGCAACTCATCCCCGAATCCTTCGCCGACTGGCGTCGACTCGAGGATCGCTTGGTAGAAGGTGGCTTGGACATGGCGATCACCTCAGCCACCACCCCTTTGCAATTGAACCTGGGACTGGGTAACCGGCCCGGTCAAAAGCGAACTCCCTGGGCGGCCATCACACCGATGACCGTCAGCCGTAATGGCAACGCCCTCTGCCTTGCCCGCCATTTCATGGATCAGGGCATTGGGGATCGCGCAAGCTTGGTGGAGTGGATTCAAGACAGGGACAAGCCCTTCACCATTGGCATCCCTCAACATCACGGCATCGCCGAGCTATTACTACGTCACTGGTTAACGGCTGGCGGGCTCAATGTTGAAGAGCACATTGTGTTCACGATGCTGTCACCGATGGCCATGGTTTGGGCTTTGCGAACCGGGGCCATCGATGCGTTTTGTGCAGGCCGCTATCGGGTTGCTGAAGCCGTTGAAGATCGGCATGGCTATGTCCTAGCCACCGACCTCGACATCTGGAGTGGGCATCCTGAAAAAGTGCTCACCACATCAGAAGCGTGGGCCGCTGCCCATCCCGATGCCCTAGTTGCCATCTGCAGTGGCCTCATGCAGGCAGCTGCACGCTGCGACAACAGCAATCATCGCGATGAAATGACACGCGTTCTAAGCCAACCCCAGTGGCTCGGAACCCGTTCCGGCATTGCCCTGACACGGCAGTTCAAAACCGGCCTGGGGGATTCGAGCCCTGAACTCCTGCGATTCAACCAGTTCCATGCCGATCGGGCCCACATTCCTAATCGTTCTGAAGGCACCTGGTTACTCACCCAGTTCAGCCGTTGGGGTTGGTGCCCATTCCCAACCAACAGACAAGAATTGCTCGCGCTGACCTACCGCCAAGATATTTGTGATCAAGCCCTGGTCGCAGCAGGCTTCCAAGCCTTGCCTGCTCCGCGTTCCACCTTTGCGCTGGCTGATGGCATCCCCTTCAACGCGGACGAGCCGATCCCCTACCTGAAAACCCAACTTCAGGGATCGGCTCCACCTATGGGACATGCAGAGCTCCCAGCCGCGTCCACCAGACAACCCGTATTGATTCCCACTGCCTGAGCTAGACCTATGCCAGAAACTAGCCAACTGCCACCACCCATCAGCCCACTCTCTTCGGGACAGGACCAGCCCTTTCTCCATTTTGAAGGAGTAGGGCAAGTCTTTAAGAGCCGCTCAGGTGGGTTTGAGGCTCTACGCAACATCAACCTAACCGTGAGCCGCGGTGAATTCGTTTGCGTGATTGGCCATTCAGGCTGCGGCAAATCAACCCTGCTCAATATGGTGTCGGGCTTCCTACATCCCACAAGCGGAAGCGTCACGATGCAAGGGGCCGCCATTGAATCTCCAGGCCCCGATCGAATGGTGGTATTTCAAAACTATTCCCTGCTGCCCTGGAAGACCGTGCGCCAGAACGTGGAACTCGCGGTCAAGGCAGCACGGCCCGAACTGGACCCGGCGTCAAGCCGCCAGGTGGTGGAGCATCACTTGGAGATGGTCCACCTCAGCAACGCAGCCGATCAGCGCCCCGGCCAAATCTCTGGAGGCATGAAGCAACGGGTGGCTATCGCCCGCGCCTTGGCCGTGTCACCAGCGGTGCTGGTGCTGGATGAACCCTTCGGCGCCCTCGATGCCATCACCAAGGAGGAGCTCCAAGAAGAGCTGCTGGCGATCTGGCGCGAGCAGAAACCCACTGTGTTGATGATCACCCACGACATCGACGAGGCCCTATTTCTGGCCGACCGGGTCGTGATGATGACCAACGGCCCTGCCGCCGGCATCGGCGAAATCCTTGAGGTGCCCTTCGAGCGGCCGCGCCGCTACGAAGCGATCCAGGTCGACCCCCGCTACGGCCAACTGCGCAACCACGCCCTCGATTTTCTCTATCGCCGCTTCGCCCACGACGTGGATTAGGTCAGGCCGGCGTCAGCGCCACCGCCGCTGCCTTGAGCTCCGGTTGCATCGAAATCGGGCAGCCCAGTTCATGCATCAGTCGATTGGCCTCGCAAGCCAGCTCGCCTTGGGAGGCGCCCCAATGCATCGGCAAAAACACGGTGCCGGGCCGAATGCGATCGGTTATTTGCACCTTCACCGACACCGCACCGCGGCGCGACCACACCTGGGCCCGGGCCCCATCCACCAAGCCGGCGTGAGCCGCATCGCTTGGATGCACCTCCAGCAGCGGCTCGGGGTGGGCCTTGAGCGCCCGCGCCACATGGGCCGTGCGGGTCATGGTGTGCCAATGGCCCAGCACCCGCCCCACCGTGAGCACCAGTGGATAGGAGTCACAGGGGGGTTCGGCCAAGCCCAGGGGCGGATCAGCCCAGAGGCGTGCCTTGCCGGAAGGGGTAGGGAAGGCCAGATCCACATAGAGGCGCGCTGCGCCGACGCCGGGGGCGGTGCCGGCGGGGAAGGGCCACTGCTGGGGGCCGTGCTCGGCCAAGAGCCTGTGGCTGAGACCGCTGCTATCGCAGAGCCGGCCGGCCGTGAGTGCTACGAATTCGGCATACACCTCCGCAGCGGAGGCGTAGCTGAACTGATCGACAAAACCAAGGCGCCGGCCCAACTCCGCAAAGATCGCCCAGTCGGCCCGGGCTTCGCCGGGGGGCTGGCGGAAGGCAGAGCAGAGGGTGACTCGGCGCTCGGAGTTCACCATTACGCCAGTCTTCTCACTCCACTGGGCCGCCGGCAGCACCAGGTGGGCCAGCGCCTCGGTTTCCGTGCCGGCATAGGCCTCGCTCAACACCACCAGCGGGCAGTTCGCCACCGCCGCCCTCACCCGATCGAGGCTGGGCAGGCTTACCAGCGGGTTGGTTCCCGCCACCCACCAGAGGTCGAGCTCGCCGCGCTCCATCGCCTCGATCTGCTGCCACACCGCCAAACCGGGCTCTGGCGAAATCGAGCCAGCAGCAAAACCCCAGTGGCTCTCCACCTCGGCCCGGTGCGCTGGATCACCTACGGCGCGGTAACCGGGCAACAGCTGGGCCAAGCCGCCCACCTCGCGGCCCCCCATGGCGTTGGGCTGGCCGGTAAGCGAGAAAGGTCCGGCGCCGGGGCGACCGATCTGGCCGCTCACCAGGTGCAGGTTGCAAATCCCGGCCACGGTGGCGCTGCCCTCGCGGCTCTGGTTCACCCCCATCGACCAAAGGCTGAGCGCGCCGGTGGCTTGGCACCACCACTCAGCCAGCTGGCGCAGGTCGGCCTCGGCGATGCCGCACACCGCCGCCGCCCGCGCCGGCTGCCAGGCCCGCCAAAGGATCTCCAGCTCGGCGAAACCCTCGGTGTGGGCTGCCACGCAGGCCTGATCCACACCGCCATGCTCAAGCAGCAGGTGACCCAGGCCACAGAGCAGGGCCAGGTCGCTGCCGGGGGCGATCGCCAGGTGCAGGTCGGCGGCATCGCTGGTAGCGGTGGCCCGTGGATCCACCACCACCAGGCGCAGCCCATTCCCCTTGCGCCGGCGCTTGAGCAGCCGCTGGAACAGCACCGGATGGCACTCGGCCGTGTTGGTGCCGATCAGCAGCACCAGATCGGCCAGATCGAGGTCGTCGTAGCAGCAGGGCGGGCCATCGGAGCCGAGGCTGCGGGCATAGCCGGCCACCGCCGAACTCATGCAGAGGCGCGAGTTGGCGTCGAAGTTGTTGCTGCCCAGGGCGCCCTTGAGCAGCTTGTTGGCTGCGTAGTAGTCCTCACATAGGAACTGACCAGAGCCGTAGATCGCCAACGCCTGCGGCCCCTTGGTGGCCAAGGTGGCCTGGATGCGCTCCACCAAGATGGTGAAGGCCCGCTGCCAGCTGATCGGCTCAAGGGGCTGGTCGATGCGCGCACGCCACAGGGGCGTGGTGAGGCGGTTGGGGTGCAGGGTTTCGCCCACGGTGGCGCCCTTGATGCACACCTGACCCAGCGACGAGGGATGGTGGCGGTCGCCGCGAGCGATCCAGGCGCCGCCGGACTCATCTGGAGGCTTCAGCTCCAGACCGCAGCCCACGCCGCAGTAGGGGCACTGGGCTAGGGCAGCTGGACTGGCGGCCGGGCTGGCGGGATCACTGGCCATGGGGCCATTGGATCAAGCCGGAGCGCCCCATGATGGTGGCAGTTGTTACCGCAGTTCCCCTGGGCTCTCTCCTGGCCAGCACCTGCTTCGGCTTCGAGGCCGACTTCAGCGCCGACCTGCGCTGCATTCCGATGGCCGTGCGGCGCAAGCTGGATCTGGCCGGCGTGAAGCTGAAGCTGCAGCACTGGAGCGAGCTGGGGGAGGCCGAGCGCGGCGAACTGCTGGCCTGGGCCGACGATGCCGCCGCCATCGAGGTGTTGCGTGAGAACCTGCTGGCGCGCAGCGCCGCCCTCAGCGCCGGCCAGGCCAAGGAGCTGCCGCGGCCCTGCGGGGAGCCCTGGCAGCAGGCCGAGCAACTGCCCGCGGTGCTCGCCTCCTCCTGCGCCCAGCTGGACCTTGAGCTGCGCAGCGGCGGCTGGGCGGAGCTGGACGAACTGCAGCGCTTCGCCCTGGTCAAGCTCAGTCACCCCGGCCACGAGCACCGCAACCTGCCGCGGGCCCTGGCGGAGTTCGGGCTACTGGTGTGAGCCTGCCCCTACGCGCCTGCCTGCTCAGCGGTGGCGAAAGCCGGCGCATGGGCGGCGACAAGGCGCTGCTGCCCCACCCGGAAGGCGGCACCTGGCTGGAGCGCAGCTTGCGCATGCTGGCCCAGCTGGAGATGCCGATCAGCCTGCTGAGCCGGCATGGGGCGCACCTAGAGCTGGCGGAAGAACTGGCCCTCGAGCTGGCCCCGGGCTCGCCGATGACGGCCCTGGCCGAACCACCACCCTGGGAGGGGCCGCTGCTGGCCCTGCACCGGCTGATGCAGCAACACCCAAACGAGCAGCTACTGCTCTGCCCAGTGGACATGCCGCATCTCAGCCTGGCCGCCCTGCAAACCCTGCTGGCGGACGCAGCAACAGGGAGCCCGACCAGGCTCCATCTGGCCCACGACGGTGAGCGGCTGCAACCATTGCTGGGCCTGTATCCGAGCAGCCCACCGATCCGCGCCCACCTGGCCGCGGCGGTACAGCGGGGCGAACGGCGCCTGCAGAGCTGGCTAGCGACGCTGCCCTGCCAGGCTGTGCCGCTGGATCCCCGGGCTATCCGCAACGTGAACCGGCCCGAGCCAAGTCAGATGGCCTAAGCCAAGTCAGGCAGCCGATTCGCCCTGCTCCGCCACAATCCGCTCACAACGCTCCAGCTCCGCCTCGACCAGTGCCAACAGCTCCTGCCTCGGTGCGGGGAGCGGGAAGGGCCCCTCCTCGGAGCGGGCCTCCACCGCAAACACCTGCAGCTCAAGCAGAAGGGGGTCAAGCTGCTGACCAGCCAGAGCGACCAGATCTTCGAGGTCATGGACCCGGGGCGGCCGCCGGTCGGCCAGCACTATCCAGGCCTTGAGTAGTTTTTTGCACCGCTTGCTGGGCGGTGAAACCCCAGTCTTCTTCTGGATAGGCAGGGTCAAGGGTCAGCCCCAGGCTGCGCAGATGGCGGCGCACAATCGCCAGGAGCAGCAGCGCGTCTTCAGCGGGCGACATACAACACCCGGCCCTCACGAGCCACATCGCCGAACACATGCCAACGGGAGCCGCTCAGGCGCTCGGCATCAGCGCTGCCCGCCACCACTAGGTCGACAGGTACTCCCTGCCGACCCAGCGCTCGGTTGAAGCGCTTCCAGCAGGCCAGCTTCTCGGCCGGCGTGAGCTGGGGCTGGCCCACGATCACTGCAAGATCCAGATCTGAGTCTGGGCGCGCCTCACCCCTGGCCCGCGAACCAAAGGCGATCACCGCCTGCACATCGGGTTCGGCGCAAAGACGCACCAAGGCTTCCCCAGACCTCTGGGGATCCAACCCCGGACCCAGCTCAGGAGCCAGCTCCAGCGCCAGGGAATGGCGCCAGGGGATGGGGGGCGGCGTGAAACGCTCGGCAGCGGAGGCGACCATGCTGAAACGCTACCGCCAACATCAGCCCCCGAAACCCAGGAGCTTCAAGGCGGCCAGCAGCACCAGCAGCACCATCCAGCCCAGCTGGGACGGCAGGGACGGCAGCAGGGCCCCAGATGGCTGGCGGGCCAGCATCAGGCCGGCCAGCAGCACCAGTGCGACCAACCGCTGAAACCAGAGCGTGGGCAGATCGAGCCAGCCCCCCAGAAAGGCCATCGGCAGGCCGACCAGCAACACCGGCCAGAACAGCCGCCAGCGCAGGTGGCCGGCTCGCACGAACTGCCAGCGGCCCTGGGCCGCCACCACCGTGTTCAGGATCAGGGCAAGCGGCTTGATCTGCTCCGCCGGCAGACCTGCCAGAGCCAGGACGGCGATGTAGTCGGAGGCGCCAGCATGGCCCACTGCGCCATAGAGGAAGGCCACAGCGCCCAGAGCCAGCAGCCACCAACCCTGCATGGATCCCGATCAGGCCCGCACCAGCACAGGCACCCGCTTGAAGGCCGGCGTGCCGCTCTCGGGATCGCTCACCGCCCGCATCAACACATTGGCCTCCGGGTAGAACATCAGCGCTGCACCAGGCCGCACCGAGCCGGGGATCAGCTCGATCCCATCCAGCTGGCCCGCTTCGCCCTGCACGGTCACCCGCTGGTTGGCCCGCAGCCCACAGGCAGCCAGATCCTCCGGGTTGACCAGGATCGTCTGGCGGTGCGGCATGCCCCGATAGCTGTCGCCCTGCTTGTAGACAACCGTGTTGTGCTGGCCGTAACTGCGGGCGGTGATCAGGTTCAGCACCAGTCCCTGCTCGCCGGCGGCCAGCCCGCCAAAATGATTCGCATTCGGCAATCCGAGCTCGGGCAGCGGCGTGACCGCCAGCTGGGCCCGGCCAGTGGCGGTGGCGAAACAGGGCTCCTGGAACACCCGGCCGGCCACCTCGAATTCCTTCTTACTGGAGTCGATCTCGGCGATCGCGGCGTAACCGGGCACGGTGCGGGCGATCAGCTCGCGCACATACACGGGATCCTGCAGCCGCCGCCAGTCGATCGGCTCGGTGCCGTGCAGGCGGTGGGCCAGCTCGGCCAAGAACTCCACCTCGCTGATCAGCTGGCCGCTGCCCAGATGGGTGCTGCCGGGCTCATTGAGGCGCACCCAGTTGTTGCCCGATTCCACTGTCGTGCGGTGGGGCGTCTCGAAACGGTTGAACACCGGCAGCAGCAGGGTCTGGCGCGCCGCCAGGCCGTGGAAGTGGCCGGTGTTGGGCTTGGTGGCCAGATAGATGATCGTGTCTATGCGGCCGAGGGCGGCCTGGGCCTGGCGGCTGTCGGGGTTGGCGCCGTACAGGTTGCCGCCCAGACACAGCAGGGAATCGACGGCGCCGGCAGCGGCCGCCTCGATCAGGGCGCGGGTGTCGTAGCCCCGGGTGGGGCTAAGGGGCCGGCCGAGCAACTGCTCGAGCGCCAGCCGCATCGGCTCGCGCAAATTCACCGTAACCCCCATCGAGCCGAACCCCTGCACGTTGGAGTGGCCTCGGATCGGCATCGTGCCCGCCCCCGGCCGGGCCACGTTGCCCGTAAGCACGGCCGTGTTGGCGATCGCCTGCACGTTGGCGGTGCCGTTGGCGTGGTGGGTGATGCCCATCGCCCAGGCGAACACCACCGCCTTACACGCAGCCAGCCGGGCAGCGGTGTGCTCGAGCTCCTCGCGGCTAAGGCCGCAACAGCCCGTGATCGCCTCCCAGCTGGTGGTCTCGATCTGCTCGATCAGGGCCTGCCAACCATCGGCATGGGCCTTCACAAACTCCCAGTCGATGGCCCCGCTGTCCAGCAGGGCCTTCTGCAGCCCAAGAAACACGGCGGTGTCGGAGCCGGGAATCGGCTGCAGGAACAGGGAGGCGATCTCGCTGCCGCCGCCGAGCATGGAGCGAATCGGGAAGGCGGGCGAGCCGAACTTGAGCAGCCCCGCCTCCAGCACCGGATTGATCACGATCACCGTGCCGCCGCGCTCCCGCAGACGGATCAGCTCGTTCATCAGCCGCGGGTGGTTGGCCGGCGCATTGGAGCCCACCAACACCACACCATCGGCTTGCTGGAGGCTCTCGAGGCTCACCATCGAGGTGCCACTGCCAAACACCCGGCTGAGCCCGATGCTGGAGGGGGCGTGGCAGAGGTCAGAGCAGTCGGCCAGGTTGTTGGAGCCGAGGGCCCGCAGCAGCAGTTGCAGCAGGTAGGCGGCCTCATTGGAGGAGCGCCCAGAGCTGTAGGAAGCAACCCGCTCCGGCGACGGCCTAGCGAAGGCCGCAGCGCTGATGTCTTGCACTTCTTCCCAGCTGATCGGCTGGTAGTGGTCGCTGCCGGCTCGCTGGATCAGGGGTCGATCGAGCCGGCCCAGCTGGTCGCATTCGGCGGAACTGAGCTGCTGCAGCTCGGCCAGGCTGCGGCCTGCAAACACCTCCGCTGGCACCGCGGACTGCAGTTCAGCTCCGATCGCCTCCACACTCTTCAGGCAGCGCTGCAGCCGCTCACCCAGTTCATCGCGAAAGCCGCCGCTCTGGCCGCCCGTGCCCCAGGCGCAACTCAGGCAGGCGCTTTTATGGTTGAGGGTCTGCCAAAGCCGCAACCCCGTGGGTGAGAGGGTGGCGCGGGCCCAGCCATCGATCAGGGGCCAGCCGCCACCGCTATCGGCGTCTTCTGGGGCCGGTAGCTCAGACGATGCCTTTGACTGGGAAGCGGCTGGCGAACCAGATTGCTCAGGCGCCATGGCTGCTACTGCCGGTGTTTTCTGAGCCTAGGGGTATGGCAAGGTCGCTCTTTATAAATCGCAGCCCTGCCGGCGCAGCATGCAGCGCCCGAAGCCCCGTAGTGGTAACTGGGGCTGGGCTGGAGCTATAGCGTTGCGGCCATGGCCAGCGCCACTAACCATCCAAAAACCGTAGCCAGCCACGTCCGCCCAAACGACCGACTGGGCCGGCCACTTGGGGTGCTGCGGCTGTCGCTCACGGCCCGCTGCAACCTGGCCTGCCCATACTGTCTGCCGGATGGCAAGGAGCCACCGGGCCTGCTGACGCTGGAGCAACGGCTAGGGGTGATCGGGGCGGCGGTGAACCTGGGAGCCCGCAGCCTGCGGCTCACCGGCGGAGAGCCGCTGCTGCACGGGGGCTTGGAGGAGCTGATCGCCGCTGTGCAGCCCCTGCGCGCCACACACCCGGAACGTCCCGGCTTGCGCGAGATCGCTCTCACCAGCAATGGCCTACTGCTAACCGCTGAGCGAGCCCAGCTCCTACGCGCCGCAGGCCTCGACCGGATCACCCTCAGCCTCGATGGCACCACGGCTGGGTCGGTTGCTCGCATGACTGGCCTTGCCGATACCGCCGCCGGCGAGCGGGCCTTGGCGGCGGTGCTGGCGGCGATCGAGCACGCCCGCGCCGCCGGGTTTGATCCCGCCCGCGGCGCCCTCAAGCTCAACGCTGTGATTCATCGCGGCGCCAACGATGACCAGGTGCTGCCCCTGGCGGCTCTGGCACGGGAGCGGGGGCTGGAGCTACGGCTGATCGAGTTCATGGACGTGGGCAGCCGCAACGGCTGGCAGTCCGAGGCGGTGCTGAGCGCCGCCGAGATGCTGGAACAAATCGGCAGCAGCTGGCCGCTTGAGCCGCTGGGCCGCACCGCCCACGCCACCGCTAGCCGCTGGCGCTACCAGGATGGGCGAGGCAGCCTGGCCGTAGTGGCATCGGTGAGTGCTCCTTTCTGCGGGGACTGCAACCGGCTGCGGGTTACCGCAGATGGCGTGGCGTACTCCTGCCTTTTTGCCGCCCCGGGCAGCGGCTTGGATCTCAAGCCATGGCTGAAGGAGGAGTCAAGCGCCGCAGAACTCAAGCTGGCCATAGCCGCCCTCTGGAATCAACGAAGCGACCGCTATAGCGAAGAGCGCAACACTACAAAATCTGCCAACAGCAAACACGCCGAAATGGCCTACCTAGGAGGCTGAATAGATAACTAAACAGCTTCAGCCTCGCCAAGTGGGCATACCTCCAGCCATGAAGGTGCCCCGATTGCGCCATAGCGCCTCCGGAGTGACGGAGATGTGGTTGGCGGCTGCCAACTCAGCGGCCTCCTGGGTAGACCGGGTGGCTAGCAAAGCGGCAGTAAACGCAGGATCGCGCCGCACAAGCTCTTTGAGATCGTGCAGAGCAACGGTGGATTGGGCTTGGAAGGTAGTCATCTCACTTTCCTCAACTATCTGTATTCAGGCTAAGGAGCCATATTGAGTTCAGAGGTGAGTAAAAACACCCGTCTTGTCTGACATCTAAGGACAAGGCTCATACCTCCCGCAACCGCGGCAGCAGCTGCACCAGATTGCAAGGGCGGGTATCTGCATTCAACTGGGCAGCAATCAGCCGGTCCCAGGCTGTCTGCACCGCATCAAGGGAACCCGGCAGCACAAAAATCACGGTGCCATTAGCCACCCCCGCCAGGCAGCGGCTCTGCAGGCTGCTGGTGCCAATCGTTTCAAAGGAGAGCACCCGAAACAACTCACCAAAACCATCGATCGTCTTATCGAGCAGGGGTGCCACCGCCTCCGGGGTGCCATCCCGGCCGGTGAGCCCGGTGCCGCCACTGCTGATCACCACCTGCACGGCCGGATCGGCAATCCAGCGGCTCACTTCGGAGCGGATCTGGTAGCGATCGTCTGGCACCAGCAGGCGCTGCACCAGCCGGTGACCGGCCGCCTCCAGGCGCTGCTGCAGGGCATCACCACTGCAGTCCTCAGCCAAGGTGCGCGTGTCCGACACCGTGAGCAGGGCGATGGCGAGGCTCACGGGCAGGGCTCAGGCGTTTGGAGCATTCTGAGTGGCGCAGCTAGGAGCTCCCTAGCGATCATTTAGCCCGAACCCTGCTGCCGCAAGCCATGGCCGTCTCCACCGATCCGGAATCGCAAGTGCAGGTGCGCCTCTTCGCCGGCTTGCGAGAAGCGATGGGCTGGAGCGAGCAACTGGTCGAGCTAGCCCCAGCCGCTGGGGGAAATAACACTGCTGGCCCAACACCTGAGCAGCTCTGGCGGCAGCTAAACCTGCAGCCCACCAATCCCCCCGCCGGCGTGCGGGTAGCAATCAATCAGCAGTTCGCCACCTGGGACTCAAGCCTGGCCGCTGGCGATGAGCTGGCCTTCCTGCCGCCAATCAGTGGTGGTTAAAGCGATGTTGGCAATCCAGCTGGAAGCCGAGCAGTTCGAGCCGCTGTCGGCCCTGGCCGAGTGGCATCAATTGCTGGCTGCACGGCTGGGAATACGGCCAGCGGCCGAGAGTCATTTCGTGGGCCGAGTGCGCCCCAGCGGCGCCAACGACGCGCCCCTCACAGCTCTGGAGCTGGAGCACTACCCCGGCATGACCGAGGCCTGCATCGCCTCCCTGGCGGCCGCCGCCGCAGGCCAGCACGGAGCGACTGCAGTGCTGGTGATACATCGGATCGGTCTGGTGTTGCCGGGAGACGCAATCGTGCTGGTGGCTGTAGCGGCCGATCGCCGCGGCCCGGCCCAGCGCTGCTGCCAGGAGCTGCTGGAGGCCCTCAAGCACGAAGCCCCCTTCTGGAAACGGGAGTGGAGCCAGGGGGTGGGCAGCTGGATCACGGGCAATACGCCCCTATGAAGCTCGGGCCCAGGAAGAAGTACGCGACTCAGCAGACCCCAGCTGTCTGTGCCACATTCATGGGCACAAAAACTTGGAGAGCTAGCCATGCACATGGTGGCGAATTTTTGGCCCGGGGCGACTCTGGAGCAATTCCAAGTGGAACTGGCCCAACTGGAGGGCAAGGAGCAACCTCAGGCCCAACTGCTGCGCACGGTGGCGGAGGTGGAAGGGGGTCTGATGATCGTGTCCCTTTGGGAAGGGCAGGCGCAATACGAGAGCTGGGCTGAAGCCACCCTCCTGCCCCAGATCGATCTTCCAGGGGGCATGGAAGGTCGCCCGGAACAACGCAAGGGGCTGGTGGTGGATCACTACTCCGTGCTGCCTGCCAGCTGAGCAGTTGGGGCCGCGGCCGGCGCGCGGCTCAGAAGATCGGCAACCGCAGCAGCTGGGCCCAGAGCTGCGATCCCGCCTCAAGATTGCCCAGCTCCGCCGGGATCTCCAGCAGCAGATCGGCCCCCTGCAGCGAGCCGATGCGGGAGGAGGCCTGGGAACCCTCCACCCGGGCCAGCAAGCCCCCATCAGCCGCCACCACCAACCGGGCGCGTGCCAGTTCCGGCCGCCCCGCCCCGCGCCGCAGCCCCTGCTCCAGCCGCACCCGCAGACGGGGGAGCACCTGGATCGCGCCGCCCTCTAACCGCTGCAGCGCCGGCCAGAGCAACTGCAGGGCCGTGATCGCCGCCGCCACCGGATTACCCGGCAAACCAAAAAATGGCACCCCGGCCACCTCTCCCCAGGCAAAGGGCCGCCCCGGCTTGAGGAACAGCTTCCAGAAGCTCACCTCCCCCAACTCCCCCACCAATTGGCGAATCCAGTCGCTGTCGCCAGCGGAGACGCCACCAGTACTCACCACCACGTCGCAGCAGCCGGCGAGCTCCCGCAGGGCCTGGCGCAGGGGCTCGGGCTGATCGGCCACCACCCGCTGCTGCGTCACCCCATAACCCAGCTGCTCCAGCAAAGCGGCAAGCAGGACCGAATTGCTCTCCCAGATCTGGCCCGGGGCCCGCTGCCTCCCTGGCGGCAACAACTCATCACCACTGATCAGCAAACCCAGCCGCGGCCGCTGGGTCACCATCAACTGGGTCACCCCGCAACTGGCCAGCCTCCCCAGCTCGGCAGCACCCAGCCGGCAGCCCGCCGCTACCAACTCCTGCCCGGCCCCGGCCTCCTCCTCTGGCCCGCGGATCCAGGGGTTAGGACCGGCCGGGCGCACCAGCTCCAGGCCGGGACCTTGGGGCAGCTCGCGCGGTTGCACCAACTCCTGGGGCAGCACCCAACCACTGCCCGCGGGCACCACGGCACCGGTGAGGATCCGCACCGCCTCAGCCGCTGCCACGGCCGCGCCATAGGGGGCACCGGCGGCCGAAGTGCCCCGCAGGCGCCAGCGGGCACCCACCAGCGGCTGCTCGGATCCGGCGATGGCGTAGCCATCCATGATCGAAGCCCGGAAACCCGGCACGGCTGCCGCCGCCAGCACCGGTTCAGCGGTGATGCGGCCCAGACAGGCCGCCAACGGCAGCTGTTCCACCAGCCCCAGGGGCTGCAGCTGCTCCAGAATCCGCTCTCGGGCCAGCTCCAACGGCAGGCCCTCCGGGCCGAAGGGTTCAGTCATGCCGTTGCCAATCCCCGCTGCGGCCGCCACTTTTGCGCAGCAGGCGAACCGGACCGATCGTCATCGCTGGATCCACGGCCTTGAGCATGTCGTAGAGGGTGAGCAAGCCCACCTGCACGGCCGTGAGCGCCTCCATCTCCACCCCGGTGGGACCGATGGTGCGGGCGGTGGCGAGCAGCCGCAGGCCGAAGCCATCGGCGGCGGGCTCCAGCTCCACGCTCACGCCGCTGAGTGCGATCGGGTGGCAGAGCGGAATCAGTTCCCAGGTGCGTTTGGCAGCCTGGATCGCCGCCACCCGCGCCACCGCCAGCACATCGCCCTTGGGGGCCCGGCCCTCCAGCACCAGGGCCAGAGTGACCGGTTCCATGCTGATAAAGCCCTCGGCCTGCGCCTCACGGGCAGTGGCAGGCCGATCGCCCACCTCCACCATGTGCACCTCGCCGGCGGCATTGAGGTGGCTCAACTGGGGTGCAGACATCTCCTCGTCCTCAAACCGAGCGCCAGGCCCAAGCATGGATTGCCCGACGCCAAAAGTCCTCACCTTCCCCCATAACGTGAGGGTCGATTCCCCCTCGTGATGACCGCTCGCCGCACCATCCCGGTCCTGCTGCTCCTGGCCGCCGGCCTCGCACCCCTGGCGCCACCCAACGCCCAGGCCGGCCCGCTGCTGCGCCGCGCCCAGGAACGCAAGGCCTGCCAGGAATTCGCCGTCAAACTCCAGACCGCATCCGCCAATCCCCAGCAGGCCCAACTGGTGTACCAGCAGGGAGTGCTGAAGCTGGTTGAAACCTTCGGCGAAAACCCCTGTGGCGACATCCCTGCACCCACCGCAGCTGCTCCAGCTACCCCGGCACCTGCACCAGTCACCGCACCAGTCACCGCCAAGCCCGCCAATCCCCAGCAGGCTCAGGCCTGCCAGGAGTTTGCGAGCAAGCTGCAGGGCGCCCAGGGCAACCCGGCCCAGGCCCAGCAGATCTATGCGATGGGCAGCCAGAAACTAAGCGGCATGTTCGGCCCCAACCCCTGCCCCAACTTGCCCAAGCCCTGAGCGCCCCCCTTGTCATTACCCCGCCCCTCCACCTTCTTCTGCGCCTTCCTCACCCTGCTAAACGACCGGCTGGGGGAAAGCATCGTGTTTCCGCTGCTGCCCTTTTTGCTGGCGGGCTTCACCAGCGATGGCCGGGTGCTGGGGCTACTGGCGGGTAGTTATGCGGTGGCTCAGTTCGCCTTCACGCCCCTCATTGGCGCCCTCAGCGACCACTACGGCCGCAAACCGGTAATCAGCGTCTGCGTGGCGGGCTCGGTGCTGGGCCTGGCCCTGTTTGCTCTCACGATCAGCCTGCCCTGGGCCAGCCTCTGGCCCGCCGCCCAGGCCGCCGGGTTGCCCCTGGCCCTGCTGTTCGGGGCTCGGTTGATAGATGGAGTGAGCGGCGGCACCGCCGCCACAGCCAGCGCCGTGCTGGCCGACATCTCGCCGCCGGAAAAACGGGCTAAGGCCTTCGGCCTGATCGGGGTGGCCTTTGGTCTTGGCTTCATTCTTGGTCCGGCCCTGGGCGGGCTGCTCGGCCAGATCAACGTCACCCTGCCGCTGCTGGTTGCCGTAGCCATAGCCATGCTCAACCTGGTGCTGGTGCTCACCGTGCTGCCAGAAACCCACCCGCCAGATGCCCGCCGGGCCATGCCGCGCAAACGGGATCTCAACCCATTTGCCGCCTTGCAACGGGTGTTCACCAACCCCCAGGTGCGGCGGCTATGCGTGGCCTTCTTCCTTTTCTTCCTGGCCTTCAACGGCTTCACCGCCGTGCTGGTGCTCTATTTCAAGCAGGCCTTCAACTGGGGCCCCGGCCTCGCGGCCTCAGCTTTTCTGGTGGTGGGGGTGGTGGCCACGGTGGTGCAGGGCGGCCTGATCGGCCCGCTGGTGAAACGCTTCGGCGAATGGCGCCTCACCCTCGCTGGATTGGGCTTTGTGATCGCCGGCTGCCTGTTGATTCCCCTGGCCACCCGGGCCAACGCCCAACCAGTGGTATTCAGCGCCGTGGCGATCCTGGCCCTGGGCACCGGCCTGGTCACCCCCTGCCTGCGAAGCCTGGTCTCCCGCCGCCTCGACAGCGAAGGCCAGGGCGCAGCCCTAGGCAGCCTCCAGGGGCTGCAGAGCCTGGGAAGCTTCGTTGGCCCACCGCTGGCGGGCCTGGCCTACGAAACCACCGGGCGCCAGAGCCCCTTCTGGCTTGGCATCGCCTTGCTTGTGGGCGTGGCCCTGCTGGTGGCCGGTGGCCTACCTGGCCGAAATTCAGCGATGACAGCAGGACTACACGGATCTGACAGTTGAGATTGCTACCTTGCCGCTAATCACAGTCAGGATGCGGCATGGCGGAATCAACGGCTGAAACCCAGCTCGCACCCGAGCTTTATTTAAACCGTGAACTTAGCTGGCTGGAATTCAACTACCGGGTGCTGGCACAAGCCCTAGACGAGCACACACCGCTACTTGAACAGGCGAAGTTCAGCGCCATCTTCAGCAACAACCTCGATGAGTTCTTCATGGTGAGGGTGGCCTCGCTGAAGTCCCAGATCGATGCCGGGGTGAGCAGTCTCAGCGATGACGGACTCACCGCCCAGCAACAGCTTCAGGCGATCCGCTCCAAGCTGCGCCCCCTGCTGGAAATGCAGCAGCAGCACTACCGCCACTCCCTTAAGAGCCATCTCTCCGACTACGGCGTTCACCTCACCGACTACGCCAATCTCAACGGTCCCCAGCGCGATTGGCTCAACGCCTACTTCCAGAGCGCCATTTTCCCGGTACTCACCCCCCTGGCGGTGGATCCCTCCCACCCCTTTCCCTTCATCAGCAACCTGAGCCTCAACGTGGCCGCCCTGGTGCGCGACCCCGATACGGGTCAACAGGAATTCGCCCGGGTGAAGGTGCCGCAGAAAAACCTGCCCCGCTTCGTCCAGATCCCCCCCCATCTGAGCGGCAAGCAACCCGAAGCCGTTTATACGGCCGTGCCTCTGGAGCAGGTGGTGGCCTTCAACCTCGGCCTGCTGTTCCCAGGCATGCACGTGGAGGGTCACTACTTCTTCCGCGTCACCCGTGACGCAGACCTGGAATTGCGCGACCTAGAGGCCGACGATCTGATGGAGGCCCTTGAGGAGGGCCTGCGCAAACGTCGCCGCGGCGGTGAGGTGGTGCGGCTGGAGGTGGCCGATGAAATGCCGGAAGCGGTGGTGCAGCTACTGATGGAGGGCACCGCCGTCGAGGCCGAAGACGTATACCGGATCAATGGGCCCCTAGGCCTTGACGATCTGATGAGCCTGCTGGCCATTCCCTTACCCCAACTAAAGGAGAAGCCCCACAAGGGCCGCACCACACCAGCCCTGGCCCGCACCCAGAAGAGCCAGCTGGAAGACGGCTCGATCAAGGCGGAGGAGTTTGAAAGCATCTTCTCGGTGATCCGCCGAGGTGATGTGCTGCTGCATCACCCCTACGACCTGTTTTCCACATCGGTAGAGGAATTCCTCAACCAGGCCGCCGATGACCCCTCGGTATTGGCCATCAAAATGACCCTCTACCGCACCTCTAAGGATTCAGCGGTGGTGGCAGCACTGATCCGGGCCGCCGAAAACGGCAAGCAGGTGATGGCCCTTGTTGAATTAAAAGCCCGCTTCGATGAAGACAACAACATCCAGTGGGCCAAGCAGTTGGAGGCATCTGGAGTGCACGTCGTCTACGGCGTGCTGGGCCTTAAAACCCACACCAAGATCCTGCTGGTAGTACGCAAAGAAAAAGAGCGCCTTAACAGCTACGTGCACATAGGCACAGGCAACTACAACTCCAAAACCTCCAGCCTCTACACCGATATCGGCCTACTCACGGCCAGGCCGGAATTCGGTGCAGACTTAGTGGAGTTGTTCAACTACCTCACCGGTTTCTCAAAACAGCAAAGCTTCCGCCGCTTACTGGTGGCTCCAGTGACGCTGCGCAGCCGCATGGAAGGCTTGATCCGCCGCGAAATCGAGCATGCCCAAGCCGGCAGGGGCGGCCATATCCGGGCAAAGATGAACTCCCTAGTGGATCCGTCGATCATCGCCCTGCTCTACGAGGCCTCTCAGGCCGGCGTCATGATCGAGCTGGTGGTGCGTGGCATGTGCAGCCTGCGACCCCAACTAGAGGGCATCAGCGACAACATCCAAGTTGTGAGTGTGATCGGTCGCTTCCTGGAACACTCGCGGCTGTTTTGGTTTGGTAATGGCGGCGAACCCGAACTTTTCTTCGGCAGCGCCGACTGGATGCCTCGCAACCTGGACAGACGAGTGGAAGCGGTAGCCCCGGTCGAAGATCCAAAACTGCGCCATCAGCTTGAGCAGGTCATCGATCTCTACCTGAATGACACCAGTGCCTGGCACATGGACAATCAAGGAAAGTTCAGTCAACGACAGCTCGAAGGCGAACAACATCTGGTTCAGCGGGAGATGATGCGTCGCTGGCGCGGTGGTTTGATGGCTTGATCTGCAGCATTCCATACAGGAAATCTTCCAAATCAAGGAGTCACAACCAACGCAACAGTGCTACATTTCGGCCAAATTCAATACGGAGGCTTGGGTGTGGGGACGCCTTTGCAATCCGCTTCAGACGCTGTTGACAACAGCGTCTCGAAGCAGGCGCCATCATTGATGGCGCCAAATGCTGCAGCTAGCAAATCTGCCTCGGCAAAGGGACGCGCCGCCACAGGCCCTAAAGCCGGGGGCCGGCTTAGTGCCGATTCAATCGGCTGGTATTTAGGCACCATTGGCCGGGTGCCCCTGCTCACGGCCGCCGAAGAAATTGAGCTGGCCCACCACGTGCAGGCTGGCAAACGCTTGCTTGAGCTGCCTGCAGGGGAGCACACCCCCAAGCACAAGCGCCAGCTGCGCATGGCCCAGCGAGCCCGTGATCGCATGATGGCCGCCAACCTGCGCCTGGTGGTGAGCGTTGCCAAAAAGTATCAAAACCAGGGGCTTGAGCTGCTGGATCTGGTGCAAGAAGGGGCGATCGGCCTAGAGCGAGCCGTTGACAAGTTCGACCCAGCAATGGGCTACAAATTTTCGACCTACGCCTATTGGTGGATCCGTCAGGGGATGACCCGGGCCATCGACAACAGCGCCCGCACGATTCGTCTGCCGATTCACATCAGCGAAAAGCTGTCGAAGATGCGGCGGATCAGCCGGGAGCTTTCCCATCGCCTCGGCCGCCAGCCGAATCGCCTCGAGCTTGCCCATGCCATGGACATAGCCCCGCGGGACCTCGAAGAGCTGATGGCCCAAAGCGCTCCCTGCGCCTCCCTCGATGCCCACGCCCGCGGCGAAGAAGATCGCAGCACCCTGGGCGAACTGATCGCCGATCCGGCCAGCAACGAGCACCTGGACTCGATGGACCGGCACATCCAAAAGGAGCACCTGGGCACCTGGCTCTCCCAGCTAAACGACCGGGAACAGCAAATCCTCAAGCTGCGCTTCGGCCTGGAAGGGGCCGAACCTCTCACCCTCGCGGAGATTGGCCGGCTGATCAATGTGTCTCGGGAGCGGGTGCGGCAACTGGAGGCAAAGGCAATCATGAAGCTGCGCCTGATGAGCAACTACCAGCAGGCCGCTTGAGCCCATGGCCGCTGGATGGTCGCAGCAGCTGCTGGGAGTGGCGGCCGTTGCTGGCTGGCTGGCCCTGTTGGCGCTAGGGGCGCTGCAGGTGCGGCGGCGCTGGAATGGTCAACGGGAATGGAGTCGCAAGTTGGTGCACATCGGCACCGGCGCCGTCGTGCCGATCGCCTGGGCCAGCGGCATCGATCGCCTGATCGCCATCCCCGCCGCCGGCCTGATCACGCTGCTGGCGGCAATGAACCATCGCTTCCGCCTGCTGCCAGCCATCGAAGATGTGGGTAGGGCCAGCTACGGCACCATCGCCTATGGAGCCTCAATCACCCTGCTGCTGCTGCAGTTTTGGCCACAGCAACCCGCTGCCGTAGCCGCTGGCGTGCTGGTGATGGCCGTGGGTGATGGCCTCGCCGGACTGCTGGGTCCCCTGGTGAGCTCCCCTTGCTGGCTGGTGTGGGGCCAGCGCAAATCCGTAGTTGGCACCGGCGCCATGGCCGCTGGCAGCCTGGCCATGCTGCTGCTGGTTCGCCAGCTGGCGATCGCGGCTGGCCTGCCCCACCCAGAGCTGCCCGCCCTGCTGGCCATTAGCGCCACTGCAGTGGTGCTGGAGCAGGTGGCGGTGGGGGGCCTCGACAACTTCACCGTGCCGCTGGCGGCCGGCTGGCTCTGGCAACGGCTGAGCTAGCGCACCGCCTCAGCCAGAGTTTCGAGCACCTCCGCGGTGGTAGCCAGATCGATGCAGGCATCGGTGATGCTCTGGCCGTAGGTGAGCTGGCTTAGGTCTGACGGAATCTTCTGGCAACCAGCCACCAGATGGCTCTCCAGCATCACGCCCATCACGTGGCCAGAGCCGGCGCGCAGCTGTGCGGCCACCTGGGCTGCCACCTCGCCCTGGCGGCGATAGTCCTTGTTGGAGTTGCCATGGCTGCAATCCACCATCACCCGAGGCGGCAGACCGGCTTTAGCCAGCTCAGCAGCGGCTTCCTGCACCGCCTCTGGGTGGTAGTTAGTGCCGCGCTTGCCACCCCGCAAGACCAGATGGCCATCGGGATTGCCCGTGGTGGTCACGATGGCGGCGTGACCGTCGTGGTTGATGCCCAGGAAATGGTGGGTCTTTGCCGCCGCTTCCATGGCATTGATAGCGGTAATGGCACTGCCGTCGGTGCCATTTTTGAAGCCGATCGGCATCGACAAACCCGAAGCCATCTCCCGGTGGGTCTGGCTTTCGGTGGTGCGGGCGCCGATGGCCGTCCAGCTGATCAGATCGGCGATGTATTGGGGCACTACCGGATCGAGCAGCTCGGTAGCCGCCGGCAGGCCCATCTCGGCTAAATGCAGCAAAAGGCCGCGAGCCACCCGCAGTCCCGTATTGATGTCGTAGCTGCCATCGAGGTGGGGGTCATTGATCAGGCCCTTCCAGCCCACGGTGGTGCGGGGCTTCTCGAAATAAACCCGCATCACGATCTCGAGCGCGTCTTTATAACGCTCATGGGCCTCGGCAATTGCCGCGGCGTATTCGTGGGCCGCGGCCACATCGTGCACCGAGCAGGGCCCCACGATCACCAGCAGGCGGGAATCGCGGCCATGCAGGATCGCCTTAATACGTTCCCTGGCTTGCTGGACCGTTGCCGTTGAACGATCGCTGATCGGCAGTTCGCGGTGCAACAGCGCCGGAGGCACCAGCGGCCGGGTTTCCACCACATGCAAATCGGAGGTGGTGGTGGTCATGGGCCAGAGGCCGTCAGAACGGCGACGCGGAGTCGCCTTCCACCCTAGTCAGCAGCGATTGCGACCACCAAGGGGCCGGCTGCCAAGAACAATGGGGTGTAGATCGACGCGACCGGGCATGTCTGCAGCCACCTTCCTCCCCAGCTACCGCGCCGCTGCGGCCGAGCGCGAAGCCCTGGGGGTGCCGGCCCTGCCCCTGAGCGCCACACAAGCCAGTGCACTCACGGAGCTGCTGAGCGCACCGCCCGCCGGCGAAGAAAACTTCCTGCTGCACTTACTAAGTGAGCGCATCCCGCCGGGAGTGGACGAGGCGGCCTACGTGAAGGCCGACTGGCTCGCGGCTGTGGCCCAGGGCACGGCTACTAGCCCCCTGGTGAACCCAGTGACGGCAGTGAAGCTTCTGGCCACGATGATCGGCGGCTACAACGTCAGCGCCTTGATCGAGCTGCTCAGCAACTCCGATCCGGCCATCGCCAGTGCCGCCGTCGAAGGGCTGAGCACCACGCTGCTCGTCTACGACGCCTACAACGAGGTGCTGGAGCTGGCCTCCAGCAACCCCTATGCCCAGCAGGTGATCGACAGCTGGACCGCCGCCGAGTGGTTCACCGCCAAAGCCGAGCTGCCCGCCGAGATCACCGTGACCGTGTTCAAGGTGGAGGGTGAAACCAACACCGACGATCTCTCCCCCGCCACCCACGCCACCACCCGTCCCGACATCCCCCTGCACGCCATGGCGATGCTGGAAACCCGCATGCCTGGCGGCCTGGAGCTGATCAGCCAGCTCAAAACCAAAGGTCACCCGGTGGCCTACGTGGGTGATGTGGTGGGCACCGGCAGCTCGCGCAAATCCGCGATCAATTCCGTGCTCTGGCACACCGGCAGCGACATCCCCCACGTGCCCAACAAACGCGGCGGCGGGGTAATCCTGGGCGGCAAGATCGCACCAATCTTCTTCAACACCGCCGAGGATTCCGGCGCCCTGCCGATCGAGTGCGACGTGTCCGCGCTCAACTCCGGCGATGTGATCACGATCCGCCCCTACGCCGGCACGATCGAGCGGGCGAGCGGCGAAGCGAATGCCGGCGAGATCGTGGCCCGCTTCGAGCTCAAGCCCAGCACGATCACCGATGAGGTGCGCGCCGGCGGCCGCATCCCCCTGTTGATTGGCCGCTCGCTCACCGATAAGTTGCGCGCCCAGCTGGGGCTGGCCGCCAGCGAGCTGTTCATCCGCCCGGTGGCCCCGGCCGACACCGGCAAGGGCTACACCCTGGCCCAGAAGATGGTGGGCAAGGCCTGCGGCCTGGCGGGCGTGCGCCCCGGCAGCAGTTGCGAGCCGCTGATGACCACCGTGGGCTCCCAGGACACCACCGGGCCCATGACCCGCGATGAGATGAAGGAGCTGGCCTGCCTGGGCTTCAGCGCCGATCTGGTGATGCAGAGCTTCTGCCACACCGCCGCCTATCCGAAGCCGGTGGATCTCAAAACCCACGCCGAGCTGCCGGATTTCATGGCGTCGCGCGGCGGCGTGGCCCTGCGCCCCGGCGACGGCATCATCCACAGCTGGCTAAACCGCATGCTCCTGCCAGACACCGTGGGCACCGGCGGCGACAGCCACACCCGCTTCCCGCTCGGCATCTCCTTCCCGGCCGGCTCGGGCCTGGTGGCCTTCGCCGCGGCCATCGGCGCCATGCCCCTCGATATGCCCGAATCGGTGCTGGTGAAATTTTCAGGCTCCCTGCAGCCAGGTGTGACCCTGCGCGATGTGGTGAATGCGATTCCCTACGTGGCGATCCAGCAGGGCCTGCTCACGGTGGCCAAAGAAGGCAAGAAAAATGTATTCAACGGCCGGATCATGGAGATCGAAGGCCTACCCGATCTCAAGCTTGAGCAGGCCTTTGAACTTACAGACGCAACTGCGGAGCGCTCCTGTGCCGGCAGCACCATCAAGCTCAGCGCCGAAACGGTGAGCGAATACCTAAGCAGCAACGTGGCACTGCTGAAAAACATGATCGCCCGCGGTTACGGCGATGCCCGCACCATGGCCCGCCGCATCAAGGCGATGGAGGCCTGGCTGGCCAACCCGGAGCTGCTGGAAGCCGATGCAGATGCTGAGTACGCCGCCGTGATCGAAATCGATCTCGATCAGATCACAGAGCCGATCCTGGCCTGCCCCAACGACCCCGACAACGTCAAAACCCTCTCCGAAGTAGCCGGCGCACCTATCGATGAGGTGTTCATCGGCAGCTGCATGACCAACATCGGCCACTACCGCGCCGCGGCCAACGTGCTCGAAGGCCAGGGGCAGAACTCCGCCCGCCTCTGGGTGTGCCCGCCCACCCGCATGGACGAGGAGATGCTGAAGCAGGAGGGCTACTACGCAACCTTCGAAGCGGCCGGCTCGCGCATGGAGATGCCGGGCTGCTCGTTGTGCATGGGCAACCAGGCCCGCGTGGACGACAACACCACGGTGTTTTCCACCAGCACCCGCAACTTCAACAACCGCCTCGGCAACGGAGCCCAGGTGTACCTGGGCAGCGCCGAACTAGCGGCGGTGTGCGCCCAGCTGGGCCGCATTCCCTCCAGAAACGAATACCTGAAAGTCGCCGCCGAAAAGATCGATCCCTTCGGCGCTGAGCTCTACCGCTACCTCAACTTCGACCAGATCGAAGGCTTTGAAGACAGCGGCCGCGTGCTTAGCGCCGAGGACGAGGCGAAGGTGCTGGCGGGGGTGTGAGGGAATAGGGCTGCGTCCACTGCACAACCTGGCGCAGTTTGGTATCAACCCGTACAACGAACCAGAGAAATCAGCTGGCCTAACTGACGTCCCTAGGGTCCAGAGGCTTGCTGATCAGCATCCCCATGCGTCGCATTTCTCTGCTCGCCGGCGGCATCGCCCTAGCCCTCGCGGGTGGCCTAAGCCTCACCGGCTGTAACCAGGTCACCCAGAGCGCCAAGGACGCCGCCACCTCCGCTGCCACGGGTGCCGCCCAGCCGGCCCTAGGGCCGGCCGTGACCCCGGTGCTCGACCTGCTCAAGCAGGGCCAAAGCAAGGTGGCCTCCGGCGATCTAGCCGGTGCCGCAGCCTCCATGGGCGGCTTCCAGGCCATCTGGGAGAAGGCCGCACCAGTGGTTAAGCCCCTGGCCGGGGATAAGTGGGCCTCCATCGAAAGCGCTGCCCAAGGCTTAAGCGGCACCTTCAGCAAGGGCACTCCATCAGCTGCCGATGCCAACACCGCCATCAGTGGCCTGCTTGGCCCCCTTTCCGCCCTAGCCGGTAAGTAAGTCGTGCCTGCCGTGGTGAGACGCTGGATGCCTACAGCCGTCGTCTCATCTGAACCAGGAAATCCTGCTGTTCGAACCCGCCCCAGCTGAAGCCGGTGCCCTGCGTGCCGTGCTGGCCTTTCCCAGCACTTACACGGTGGGCATCACCAGCCTGGGGTATCAGGTGGTGTGGGCCACCCTGGCCCAACGGGCCGATGTGGATGTACGCCGCCTATTCACCGACCAGGGCGATCCAGCGCACCGCCACTGCGACCTGTTTGGCCTGTCGCTGAGCTGGGAGCTGGATGGGCCGGTGCTGCTGGATCTGCTGGAGCAGCAGCGCATCCCAATCTGGGCGGCCGAGCGCGGCGACGACGATCCGATCGTTTTCGGCGGTGGGCCGGTACTCACCGCCAACCCCGAGCCCCTGGCACCATTTTTTGATGTGGTGTTGCTGGGCGATGGCGAGCTGTTGCTGCCAGCCTTCATCGATGCCCTGCAAGCCGGCCGGGACGCTCCCCGGGCCGAACGGCTCAGGCAGCTGGCGGCCGTACCCGGCGTCTATGTGCCCAGCCTCTATGCCCCCCGCTACAGCCCCGAAGGCGATCTGCTCGCGGTGGAGCCAACAGAAGCGGGTATCCCGGCCACGGTGGCCAAGCAGACCTGGCGCGGCAACACCTTGAGCCACTCGGCTGTGATCACCCCGGAGGCGGCCTGGCCCTCGATCCACATGGTGGAAGTGGTGCGCAGCTGTCCGGAGCTGTGCCGCTTCTGTCTGGCCAGCTACCTCACCCTGCCGTTTCGCACCCCCAGCCTGGAAGACGGCCTGATCCCAGCGGTAGAGAAGGGTTTGGTCGCCACCCAACGCCTTGGATTGCTGGGGGCCTCAGTAACCCAGCACCCCCAATTCGCCGACCTGCTGGCCTGGCTCGACCAGGACCGCTTTGAAGGCACGCGGGTGAGCGTCAGCTCGGTGCGGGCCGCCACCGTGACCGCCGAGCTGGGCCGAATTCTGGCCAAACGGGGCAGCAAATCGCTCACGATCGCCATCGAGAGCGGCAGCGAGCGCATGCGCCAGGTGGTGAACAAGAAGCTCAGCAGCGAGGAGATCTACTCAGCAGCCCGCTACGCCAAGGAGGGCGGGCTCACGGGCCTGAAGCTCTACGGAATGGTGGGCCTGCCTACGGAAGAAGACACCGATGTGGAAGCAACCGCCGAGCTGCTGCTAGCTCTGAAAAAAGCCACTCCCGGACTGAGGCTCACCCTGGGAGTGAGCAGCTTCGTGCCCAAGGCCCACACCCCGTTCCAGTGGCAGGGGGTGCGGCCCGAAGCCGACAAGCGACTCAAGCTGCTGGCCAAGCGGCTCAAGCCCAAGGGCATCGAGCTGCGCCCCGAAAGCTATGGCTGGAGCGTGATCCAGGCCCTGCTGTCGCGCAGCGACCGGCGCCTAGCACCGGTGATCGCCGCCGCCCGCGGCAAACACGAGAGCCTGGGGGGCTGGAAGCAGGCATATCGGGCGGTGCGGGAGCAAACCTCAGGCCCCGAGAGCCCACCAGCCTGGGAGGAAGTAATCCACGCCACCTGGAACAGCGAGCGGGTGCTGCCCTGGGCGCACCTGGAGGGACCGCTGCCTGCGGCAACTCTCGCCAAACACAGGCTTGATGCGCTCGGCGAAGCTGCCTGAACCTCAAGCAAACACCGCCGTCCGCCCCCGGTAAACCATCACCTGGCGCTTGAGGTGCAAGCGCACGGCCCGGGCTAGGGCCAGGCGTTCGCAGTCGCGGCCGAGGCGGATCAGGTCGGGGACCTCATCGCGGTGGCCCACGGGCACGGTGGATTGGGCAATGATCGGCCCCCCATCCAGCTGCTCGGTCACGTAGTGACCGGTGGCACCGATCAGCTTCACGCCCCGCTCCCAGGCCCGGTGATAGGGCTGGGCGCCCTGGAAGGCAGGCAGGAAAGAGTGGTGGATGTTGATCACTCGATGGAAAGCATCCGGTGGATCAAAGCTGTCCAAAAATGCCGGCGTCAGCACCTGCATGTACTTGGCCAGGATCACTAGCTCGATGCCGTGCTCGGCAAGCAGCTCCAAGTGCCGTGCCTCAGCCTCCTCCCGGTTGGCGGCCGAGATGGGCACATGGGCAAAGCGGGCCCCAAATTCCTCGGCCAGGGCGCCAAGGTCGGGATGGTTGGAGATCACAAGCGGCACCTGCATCGGCAACTCGCCCGTGCGCGTGCGCCACAGCAAATCCAGCAGGCAGTGGTCCTGCTTGCTCACGAAGATCGCCACCGGCGGGCGCACATCTGAGAAGTTCACCTTGTATTGGCCTCCCAGGCGCTCCGCCAGGGCGCTGGCCGTGGGACAGATCGCCTCCCGCGGCAGCCCGAAACCCTCAAGCTGCCACTCGATTCGGCTCAAAAACAAGCCGGCGCCTTGATCGCTGTGGTGGTCGGCGTGCACGATGTTGCCGCCGTTAGCCGCCACCCAGCCAGACAATTCCCGCACCAGTCCGGGTTTATCCGGGCAGATCATCTGCAGGATGGCAGTGGCGGTAGTCATGGCCATGGTCAACGTCAGTTCAGAGGTAGCACCTCGGCGGCATGTAGGGCCAGGTTGCGAGGGGCAACAGACAGGCCGGAAGAGCCAGCTCGCCCCGATAAACTCACGCCCACGAAAAGGTATTGGTACCTGCTGATGGCTTCTGCGCGGATTCCTGCGGTTTTCACTGCTTTCAGCCAAACTGCTTTCAGTAAAACTGCTTTCACCCAAACCGCTTTCGGCCAGCAGCTGCGCCGTTTAGTGGTGCTCTGCCTTGCCACCGTGCTCTGCCTCGGCCTGAGCGCCTGTGACGGCAGCCAGGGCAAGAAGCCGCCGACCATCAGCCCAGAGGACATGGCCCTGATCGAGCGCCAAGCCGAGGGCTTCCTGGCAGCCCGCAACCGCCTGCCCGAGTTGGCCGCCCTCGTAAATGAACGCAACTGGGTATTCACCGCCAACTTGATCCACGGCCCCATGCAGGAAGTGGGCCGGGAAATGAGCTACATCAACCAAAGGCTGCTGCCCGCCGACCGCCCCGAGGCCGAGAAGCTTGCCACCGCCCTGAAAACGGCCCTAGCCCAGCTCGATGAGGCGGCCCGCCTTCAAGACGGCGACAAGCTGCGTAAGGGTTACATCAAGGTGGCGAGCGGTTTTGGTCTCTATGCCCAGGTGTTGCCCACCCAAGTGCAGGAAGACCTCAAGCAGATCTGATTAAGCAGACCCATCCCGTCGGATCAGCCGTTAGGCGCCTTTCGATCGCTGTAATCGGCGCCGGCTTAGTGGGCCGGGCCTGCGCCTGGCTACTGCTGCAGCGTGGCCACCGAGTTTTGCTGATTGATCCTGGCCTGGACGGCCAGCGCGACCCCAGCTCAGGCAGCGAGGCGGCCCTGGGGGTGCTCATGGCCCAGGTGTTTCACCGCAACAGCGGCCGAGCCTGGCGGTTGCGTCAACGCAGCCTGGAGCTCTGGGGCCAATGGCGTCAGCAGTTGCAGGGCCAGGGCTGGGAGCTGCCCTGGCGGCCCGGCTTGCTGCTGCTGGCCAGCACGCCTGAGGAACTGGAGCGCCAGCGCCAGTTGGTGGCAAGCCGGCGGCAGCAGGGATTTGCCTTGGAGCTCTGGGACCAGCCCCGGCTTGACGCCCTGGCTCCAGCCCTGCCGATCGGAGCCCTGGGCGGGCTCTACTCCCCGGCCGACGGGCAGCTGGATCCCGGGCCCGCCCTCGCAGCCCTGCTAGCCGATGGCCTGCGGCTGGGTCTGCAGACCTGCTGCGATTGGGTTGAGCGCCTCGAGCAACGCCCCGGTGGCTGGAGCGTGCACACTCGCCGCGGCGAGCTTCTGAAGGTGGATGCTTTGGCGCTGAGCGCCGGGGGGGCCAGTACCGCTCTGCTGGCGGACATAGGCCACCAGGTGCCCATGGAGCCGGTGTTAGGCCAGGCCCTGGAACTGGAGTTGCCACTCCCCACAAACTGGAACGGCGCCAGACCCTGGCCTGGGGCACTCTCCTGGCCTGGGGCAGTGGTATGGCAGCGACTCAACCTGGTGCCCCGTGCCAGCGGCAAGCTTTGGCTTGGGGCCACCCTGGAGCCTGGCGATCAAGCCGATCCGGCCGCCCTCGCCAACCTGCAACAGCTAGGTGGTGCCGCGCCAGAGTGGCTGCAACAGGCCAAAGTGGTGCGCCAGTGGCAGGGCCACAGGCCCCATCCGATCGGCCGCCCTGCGCCCCTGCTCGAGCAACTGGAGCCAGGCCTGGTGCTGGCCAGCGGCCACTACCGCAATGGCGTGCTGCTGGCACCGGCAACAGCGGAATGGGTGGCCGACCAGCTGGAGCAAGGCTGACAAACCAGCCAGGCCCCTGAGTCCAGCAAAAAGCCCCCCTTACGGAGGGCTAAATAAAGATCACCTAAATGCGCTCAGTGATTCTGATCACTTGCTCTCGGTGAATTCAGCGTCGATCACGTCGTCGCTGGAGGCAGAGCTAGCCGCATCGGCACCAGCACCATTGCCCCCAGGGGCCGCGCCGCCTGCCTCAGCTCCTGCAGCCTGCTGGTACACGGCGGCACCAGCGGCATAAAGGGCCTGCTGCAGGATCTCGAGCTCAGACTTCATGGTGTCGAAGTCTTCCTTAGCGATCGCCTCCTTGAGCTTGACGGAGGAGGAATCCACCTTGGCCTTGTCCTCAGCGCCCACCTTGTCGCCGAGCTCGCCGAGCTGCTTCTCCGACTGATAAACGAGGGTTTCGGCCTGGTTCTTCAGGTCGATCTTCTCGCGCTTCTCCTTATCGGTAGCAGCGTTGGTCTCGGCATCCTTGACCATCTTCTCCACCTCGTTGTCGCTGAGGGTGGAGGCTCCGGTGATCGAGATGCTCTGCTCCTTGCCGCTGCCCTTGTCCTTAGCGGTGACGCTGAGGATGCCATTGGCATCGATATCGAAGGTGACCTCGATCTGGGGCACGCCGCGGGGTGAAGGAGGAATGCCGTCGAGGCGGAAGGTGCCGAGCGACTTGTTGTCGCTGGCCATCTCGCGCTCACCTTGGAGCACGTGGATCTCCACGTTGGTCTGACCATCCACCGCCGTGGAATACACCTCGGTTTTCTTGGTGGGGATGGTGGTGTTGCGGGTGATCATCTTGGTCATCACGCCGCCAAGAGTCTCAACGCCAAGGGACAGGGGGGTGACGTCCAACAGCAGGATGTCCTTGACCTCACCGGCCAACACACCGCCCTGAATCGCGGCACCAACGGCCACCACTTCATCTGGGTTGACGGTTTGGTTGGGGTCCTTGCCGGTAACCCGCTTGACCAGCTCAAGCACCGCCGGGATGCGGGTGGAGCCACCCACCATCACGATTTCATCGAGTTCAGCAGAAGAGAGCTTGGCGTCCTTAAGGGCCTGCTCCACCGGCACGCGGCAACGGTCGATCAGTTTGGAAGCCAACTCCTCAAACTTGGCCCGGGTGAGGGTGAGGTCGAGGTGCTTAGGACCCTCTGGGGTGGCCGTAATGAACGGCAGGTTGATTTCGCTCTGGGTAGCGCTTGAAAGCTCGATTTTGGCCTTCTCTGCCGCTTCGGTGAGACGCTGCAGCGCCTGCTTGTCCTGGCGCAGATCAATGCCCTCATTGGCTTTAAAGCTGGCGGCCAGGTAATCAACGATCACCTTGTCAAAGTCATCGCCGCCCAGGTGGGTGTCACCGGAAGTGGAGAGCACCTCGAACACACCGTCGCCCACCTCGAGCACGGAGACGTCGAAGGTGCCGCCGCCCAGGTCAAACACCAAGATGCGCTCATTGCTCTTGCGATCGAGGCCGTAGGCCAAGGCAGCCGCAGTCGGCTCGTTGATGATGCGCAGCACCTCAAGGCCAGCGATTTTGCCGGCGTCCTTGGTGGCTTGGCGCTGGGAGTCATTGAAATAGGCGGGAACGGTGATCACCGCTTGGGTCACCGTCTCTCCGAGATACTTGCCAGCGTCTTCGGCGAGCTTGCGCAACACCTGGGCGCTCACCTCCTCGGGGGCGAACTGCTTATTGAGAACGGGGCACTTCACCTTCACATTGGCGCCGGCCTTTTCAACGCCATAGCTCACTTCCTTCGATTCTTCGTTGACTTCATCAACGCGACGTCCGATGAAGCGCTTCACCGAATAGAAGGTATTCTCCGGGTTCATCACCGCCTGACGCTTAGCGATTTGGCCCACCAGCTGATCCTGGTTTTTGGTGTATGCCACCACGGAGGGTGTGGTGCGAAACCCTTCAGCGTTGGCAATCACGGTGGGCTTGCCGCCCTCCATAACGGCGACACAGCTGTTTGTGGTGCCTAAATCAATGCCAACAACCTTGCCCATGGGTTACTAACTCCTTACGGTGAGTGGATCTGACTGGGAGCATCTTCAGCAGCTGGGGCCATCCCAGGCGAGGGGTGGTTCCCGAACAGGTCCAGCCAGCCAGCCCACCTTCATGCCCCAGCCGATCTCCGGAAGCACTGCCCTTGCTGGGGTTCTCGGGGATCCGGTGCGCCACTCCCTATCGCCGGCAATGCACAACGCCGCCCTGGCGGAGCTGGGGCTCAACTGGGTGTACTTGGCCATGCCCACCAGGGCAGACCAGCTGGCGGTGGTGGTGCAAGGGCTGGAGGCCATTGACTGCCGCGGTCTCAACGTGACCCTGCCCCACAAGCAGGCCGTGGCTGGCCTCTGCCGCAGCCTCTCGCCCCTGGCGCAACGGGTGGGTGCGGTGAACACCTTGGTGCGGCACCAGCAGGGGGGCTGGCTGGGGGAAAACACAGATGTGGAGGGCTTCTTGGCTCCCCTACGCAGCACTGAGCAGAACTGGCAGGGGCGGCGAGCGGTGGTGCTGGGCTGTGGCGGCAGTGCCCGGGCTGTGGTGGCAGCCCTGGTGGAACTGGGCTGCAGCTCGATCGCCATGGCAGGCCGCAGCAGCGATCGCCTCGCGGCCCTGCTGGCCACCTGCCACAGCTGGGCGCCCCAACTGCGGGGGCTGGAATGGGCTGAGGGCAGCGCGGCCCTAGCCGAGGCCCTGGCCCTGGCAGACCTAGTGGTCAACACCACACCCGTGGGCATGGCTGCTGCCGGCAATCCAGATGCGGCCCGGCACTGCCCCCTCAGCCCCGGCGAACTGGAAGCCCTGCAACCGGGCTCCACCGTGTACGACCTGATCTACACACCCAGACCCACGGCCCTGCTGCTGGCGGCGAGCCAGCGGGGCTGCCGGGGCCTAGATGGCCTGGAGATGCTGGTGCAGCAGGGGGCCGCCTCCCTGCGGCGCTGGAGCGGACTTGAGCAAGTGCCGGTGGCAGCGATGCGCGCGGCAGCCCTGGCCCAGCTGGGCCCCTAGCCTGAAGGCCCTGGAAGTTTCTCCATCCATGCAGGATCCCCCGATCTGGCAGCGAGTGCTGGCGGCCCTGGCCTACCTGTTGCCCTGGAGCGACGCCTTCTCCTTCGGTCGGGGGCTGTTCGGCCTGTTCCCGGCGCTGCAGTGGCTTGGGGTGCCGATCCTGCCGATCGCCCTGCTGGAGCAGGCGGTGCCCTTTGGCGGGCTGGTGCTTTTCCTAGTGCTGTTCCTGGCGGTGGTGCGCAACAACAAGGTGCCCTACGTGATCCGCTTCAACGTGCTGCAGGCGATCCTGATCGACATCGTGGTGGTGCTGGTGAGCCTGGCCTTCCAGGTGCTGCAGCTCGGCGCCCTGGACTTCGTCGGCAGAACCCTCAGCAACACAGTTTTTATCGGCATTTTGGTGCTGGTGCTGTTTGCTGTAGTGCAAAACCTGCGGGGTAAGGAAGCCGATATTCCCAGCCTCTCGGAAGCCGTTCGGATGCAGCTGTAAGGTGTTTGATCCGTCGCTGGTGGGCATCAGCCCGCCGGCCGCTGCCCCAATTCCTGAGGCGACAACCCCGAAGCGACCATGACGCAGCCCTACTACGAGACCATGTACATCCTTCGTCCGGATATTCCGGAGGAAGAGGTGGAAACCCATGTCGCCAAGTACCGCGATCTGGTCACCGAATCCGGTGGTGAAGTGCTGGATTGCCAGATGCGCGGCAAGCGCCGCCTGGCCTATTCCATCGCCAAGCACCGCGAGGGCATCTATGTGCAGCTCAACCACAACGGCGACGGCCAGCAGGTAGGTCCGCTGGAGCGGGCCATGCGTCTTTCGGAAGATGTGATTCGCTATCTCACCGTCAAGCAAGACGGCCCGATGCCGGCACCACGCACCCTGCCCGGCGCCAGCACTGAAGCCGCTCCCATGGAACCAGCCACCGTCTGACCGGGACCCAGTTTGACCTGAGTATTCAGTTTAACTTTGGGAATCCAGATAGGTGCGGAGCTAATACAGGCCTGGCTTGTAAAAAATTGGGCCCGCTCGTAATCTCCGCCGATGGAGCCTGACGCCATACCACCAGCACCGAAGTGGCAGCCGTCTGTCACTTCGGTTTTTTCGTGGCAGCAGCAGCAAGAGCGCCAAAACGAGCTGGAACAGGAACTTGCCAAAACTCGGGAAGAGCTTCTGGCCATGCAGGCCCTGCTCGAAGACCTACCCGGCCTCTTTGAAGACAAATTTCAGCAGCGATTGCAGCCGATGCTCGACCAGCAACAGCGGCTGCTCAGCGACAACGCCAACCTGAGCCAGCACCTGCTGCAGTTACAGCCTGGCAGCGATACGAGTACCCAGCGTCTGCTGCTGCCCCAGCAGAAGCCTGCCAGACCACGACTGCGCCAAGCCCTACTCCATGCCTTCGGCTTCAGCCCGAACCAGGAGCCCTAGCGCCGGCGCTGATTGGCCGCCCAGAGGCGGGTGGGCAGACCCCACACGTAGATAAAGCCCTCGGCAGCCTTGTGGTCGAATTGATCTTCGGCGCCGTAGGTGGCCATATCGGGATCATAGAGGCTGTGGCTGGCACTGCTACGGCCAACCACGGTGGCATTGCCCTTGTGCAACTTCAGCCGCACCGTGCCGTTCACGGTTTGCTGGGTGCGCTCCATGAAGCCATCAAGCGCATCCTTGAGCGGGCCATACCAAAGGCCCTGATACACCAGATCCGCCCACTGCTGCTCAAGCTGGCGCTTAGTGCGCAGCACATCGGCCGCCAGGGTGAGGCTCTCCAGCTCCTGGTGGGCCTTAATCAACAGCAGCAGGCCAGGGGTTTCATAGATCTCCCTGCTTTTGATACCTACCACCCGGTTTTCGACCATGTCGAGGCGGCCGAAGCCGTGGCTGCCGGCCAGGGCATTTGCCTGGCGGATCATGCTCACCGGATCGAGGCGCAGGCCGTCGATGCTCACCGGGTTGCCCTGCTCAAAGCCGATCTCAATGGTCTGGGCCTGATCCGGCGCCGCAGCCACTGACACGGTCATGGCGTAGATCTCCTCGGGCGGCTCCACGTTGGGATCCTCGAGGGGGCCGGCTTCGATCGAGCGGCCCAGCAGGTTGAGGTCGATCGAATAGGGCGATTTCTTGCTCACCGGCGAGGGAATGCCACAGCGCTCGCCGTAGGCGATGGTTTGCTCGCGGCTCATGCCCCACTCCCGCGCCGGGGTGAGCACCTTGAGGTCGGGGGCGAGGGCGCCGATGGCCACATCGAAGCGCACCTGATCGTTGCCCTTGCCCGTGCAGCCGTGGGCCACCGCATCGGCGCCCACCTCGCGGGCAATCTCCACCAGTCGCCGGGCGATCAGGGGCCGGGCCAGGGCTGTGGAGAGGGGATAGCGGCCTTCATAAAGGGCGTTAGCCCGAATAGCCGGGAAGGCGAATTCGGTGATGAAGGGCTCGATCAGGTCACCCACGATCGACTGGCTGGCCCCTGAATCGAGCGCCTTCTGGCGAATCGGCTCCAGCTCGTCGCCCTGGCCCAGGTCGGCGGCGAAGGTGATCACCTCCTCCACGCCCCACTCCTGCTTCAGGTAGGGAATGCAGACACTGGTGTCTACGCCGCCGGAATAGGCCAGCACCGCCTTCTTCGCCCGACCCATCAACGCCTCTCCATGCGTTTAGTTGCTCGATTCTCCCCTGTCGGGGTGTGGCAGGGACCAGTGGGTCAGCAACCACAACCCCACTAGCAGGGGCGGCAGGCCCACCAGCAACCACACCACCCCCTGCTGCAGGGGCAACGGCTGGGGCCAACGCTCGCCCGCTGCGGCCAGCGCGGCACTGATGGCCAGGGCCAGGGCCCAGACCCTCAGCACCCCGGCAAGGGGGCTGGCCTTTTGGCTGCTGGTGGGCATGGGCTCGAGGGCTGCATTTGCTTTGCAGCTATGGTGACTGATTGGTCTGTATGGGCCTAGCCCCAGACCTAGCTACCGGTAGGCGCACGCATGAGCACACTCGCGACCAGTGACAGCAGTCGACTCGACACAATCAATCCCTCGCTGACCCGCTACCGGCGCAGCGATCCAGCTCCGGTGCTGCCCCTGCGCGATGAGCCCGATCTGCTGAGCTGGCTTGAGAGCAGTGGCCGCCTGGTGGCGGATGAAGAAACCGCCAGCACCGAAGTGAGCACGGTGGAAGAGGAGGAGCTTTCCGCCCTGATGGGCGAGAAGGAGGACTACAACAAGGACGACGAACAACAGGACGAAGACTGGGAAGACTGAGTTCCGCAGGGGAAACTGGGGCGGTCGCCGTCCCTTTCCCTTGGTTGTTTCGACCCCGGCTGCCCTACTCAGCAGTTTGTTGTTGCTGGCCTGTCTGCTGTGCGACTGGCTTAGCGGCGCGCCCCAGCTCACCTTGCCGCTGCTAGTTGCCGGCCTGATCAGCGCTGGAGTCACCGGTTGGGGGGTGCCGCGACTGCGGCAGCTCAAGCTCGGTCAGGTGATTCGCGCAGAGGGGCCCCAGGGCCACCTCAGCAAGGCAGGCACACCCACCATGGGCGGACTGCTGGCGGTGCCCGTGGGGGTGCTGGTGGGCGGCCTGCTGAGCCCAAGCGATCCCCGCCTGCTTGCTGTTGCCGCCGTAACCCTGGCCTACATGGCGATCGGGGCCATCGATGACTGGCGCAGCCTCACCCGCCGCACCAACACGGGCCTCACGCCCCGGGGAAAATTGCTGCTCCAGGCCGGCGCGGCCCTGTTGTTTCTGATCTGGGCCGCAGCGGGCCAGTGGCTGGGTGGGGCCTCTCCCGGCGACATCGCCCTGCCCCTGGGCTGGGTGCTGCCGATCGGTTTGCTGATCTGGCCGCTGGGGTTGTTTGTGTTTATGGCCGAAAGCAACGCCACCAACCTCACCGATGGCCTCGACGGCCTGGCCGCAGGCTGCGGCGCCGTGGTGTTCACAGGCATGGGGCTGCAGCTGATGCTGCGCGGCCATGAAGGCGATGCGGCTATGGCCGGTTTCTGCGCCGCGCTGGCTGGCTGCTGGCTGGGCTTTCTCGTCCACAACCGCCACCCGGCTCGAGTGTTCATGGGCGACACCGGCTCGCTGGCCATGGGCGCAGCCCTCAGCGCCGTCGCCTTGCTCTCCAATAGCCTCTGGCCCCTGCTGCTGATGGGCGGCGTCTTCCTAGCGGAATCGCTGTCGGTGATCCTGCAGGTGTGGGTGTTCAAGGCCACCAAAGACCCAGCCACGGGCCAGGGCCGGCGCCTGTTCAAGATGGCGCCGCTGCACCACCACTTCGAGCTTGGTGGGCTCAACGAACAAGTGGTCGTAATCCGCTTTTGGCTCGCCAGCCTGCTACTGGTGGGATTGGGTTTAGTGCTGTTGCCCTAAGCCCTGCCCTCGCTTATCACCCATGGCTTACTTCACCTGGAAGGAAACCGGCCTCAGCTCCGACTGCGCCAGCCTGGCCGCCATGGCTGCCCGCTTCGAGGAGGCCGCTGCCCTGATGCGCCGCATGGCCAGCGAGGGCTTTCAGCTGGAGCGCCACAGCGATGGCCAGCACATCACCCACCCCGATCCAAACGTATTTGAGGCCTATGGCTTCATCAACGAGGAATCGCCGGTGCGACAGCTGACGTTGCTGAACTAATCAGTTTCGACGCAAATAGCCCACCAGCCACACCACCACAAAAGCCAGGGATGAAAGACCTAGGTAGATCAGGGCCCATTTCTGCAAGGTGGCGATGTCCCAGCCAAATAACAGGCCGTTGGCAGCGTCCCCAGCCGTACTGAAACCCAAGGGCAATCCCAACAGCCAAGCCATCAACGCGCCCCGGTGTGCAAAAAGATCAGTTCCATCTTGCTGTCCTGCCCGCGATCCGGGCGACCACCATGACCTTTCCCACCCCTGCCACTCTTCCGGCCACCTTGATGCTGCTCGGCAGCGGTGAGCTTGGTAAGGAGGTGGCCATCGCAGCCCAGCGGCTTGGCTGCCGGGTGATCGCAGTGGATCGCTACGCCAACGCCCCGGCCATGCAGGTGGCTGATGTCGCTGAGGTGGTCGCCATGACCGACCCAGAAGCCCTCAAGGCGGTGGTGCGCCAGCACCGGCCCGATCTGGTGATTCCAGAGATAGAAGCTCTTGCGGTTGATGCCCTCGCGCAGCTGGAGGCGGAAGGCATCTGCGTGATTCCCACAGCCCGGGCCACGGCCGTGACCATGAATCGCGACCGCATCCGCGACCTGGCAACCACTGAGCTGGGGCTGCGCACAGCCCGCTTTGCCTACGCCGGCAACGCCAGTGATCTGGCAAGCGCCGCTGCCGGCCTGGGCTGGCCCGTGGTGGTCAAACCGGTGATGAGCTCCTCGGGTAAGGGCCAAAGCGTGGTGCGGGGTCCAGAAGAAATTGCCGCCGCCTGGGAGAACGCGATGGCGGGTGCCCGAGGTGCCGGGGAGCTGGTGATCGTGGAGGAGTTCCTGCACTTCGAGCTCGAAATAACCCTGCTCACCGTGAAGCAATGGCAAGGGCCAACGCTCTTCTGCCCGCCGATCGGCCACATCCAGGAGCGGGGCGACTACCAGTGCAGCTGGCAGCCAGCCCAGATGCCAGCCGCCGCTCTAGAGGCAGCCCAGGTCATGGCCCGCGGCCTCACCGACAACCTGGGCGGCGCCGGCCTGTTTGGCGTTGAATTTTTCCTATGCAAAAAGTCCAGCAGCAGCGCCGGTCAGCCAGATGAACTTGAGGTGGTTTTCTCCGAGCTCTCACCGCGCCCCCATGACACCGGCCTGGTGACGATGGTTGGCCAGAACCTGAGCGAATTCGAACTACACCTGCGGGCGGTGCTGGGCCTGCCGATCCCGTCGATCCAAAGCCTGGGAGCAGCTGCCAGCCGGGTAATTCTGGCCAACAGCGACGGAGCCGAGGTCTCCTATAGCGGCGTAGCGCAGGCCCTCAGCGAAACCGATACGGAGGTGCTGCTTTTCGGCAAGCAACACGCCCGGCCCCAGCGGCGCATGGGCGTAGCCCTGGCCCGCGGCAGCAGTGAGGAGGAGGCCCGCCGCAAAGCAGACACGGCCGCAGCCCACATCCAGGTGCGGGCCTCCAGCTGAACAAGCGGCGCTCACCCCCTGGTGCAGCAGGGATCCGGCCCTTAAGGTGCGCTGAATAGGAGCCGATATGAGCCAGGCCCAGCCCCGCCCGCGTCGCAGCCGACGCGAAAGCAGCCGCGGGGCTGTGGTCACCGACCTGCGCAACCGTCGCGAGCTGCGTCAAGCAGCGCCAACCACCAACATCAAACCCCAAACAGCTCCAAATCCTCGACGACGCAAACCGCCAGTTCTGGCCTTCTTACTAGGTATCGGCCTGGGCTATGGACTTGCCGGGCCCCTGCCGCAAATGGCCTCAGGGGTTTGGGCAGCCATGTTGCACGGACCCAGCCAGCTCAGCAGCCTGATCAACCCATTCGGGGGCAGCAACCGGCGCGTTCTTGTGATTGGCACAGACAAGGTGGGCGAAAACACCGATGTGATGTTCACGGTGCAGCTCAAAGACGGTGTCACCAAGCTCACCCAGGTGCCGCGCGACACCTTCGTGGAATCGGCCGAGTTCGGCGTAATTAAAGCCAATGCCCTCTATGCATTTGGCGGCATGGGTGCCCTTAAACAGGAGCTCACCAGCCTGCTGAATGCTCCAGTGGATCGCTATGTGCGGGTGAATATGCGCGCTGTGGAGCACCTAGCCGATGCCATTGGCGGCGTGGAAGTTGATGTGCCTAAGCGGATGTATTACGTAGATAATGCCCAGAACCTATACATCGACCTCTATCCAGGAGTGCAGGTGCTGAAAGGGGAGCAATTGGAGGGCTTCCTGCGCTTCCGCCATGACGAAATGGGCGATCTAGGCCGGATGGAGCGCCAGAAACTAGTGCTGGCAAAGGTTTTTTCCAAACTAGCCCATCCCTCCACCCTAGCCCAGCTACCGGAACTGCTGAAAGTCGCCGGCGAAGACATCAAAACCGATCTTTCGCCAGTGGAGATGGGCCAGCTGATCTCTGCGATGGCCAGCACCAAACTGAGCACCCAGCAGCTTCCTGGCCGCCTGTTCTGGCACAACGACCTCAGTTACTGGATGCCCAACGGCAATAGCCACTACGCCGGGGTTGGCAGCGACCAAATCAGCCCATAGGTTGGTGTTGGACCTGGTCTGGGCATGGCCATCGCAATCACGCTAAATCGCTTGCTTTGCGTCGGTACTGGGCTCCTGCTAATTGGGGACTCCTGAAAAGGCGAACCGCACGCTGGATTCGATTGCAGCCAAATAGCAGGGTGTAGGCAGCCCAAACTCACGGTTATCCAGTGGCCAGTGATTTGTGTGTTTCAAACTGCCAAATGTTCCTGAGTCCCATCCAGAGACAACCTGGCCATTTCCAGTTGCATAACCAGGCAAAAATAGTGATAAAAAGAGGCGGAGGAGCCTCCGGATCTTCTCTGCGCACATCACCACAAAGGCCATGGAAATCGAGTTTTCTGCACCTTTGCTCAGCCGAGCCATAATCAAATCTAGTGAATACTTTCTCATTCCTGATCCAAAGCATCCTTCCACTTCGTTTCGCCTTCGCTGGTCTGCGCTTAGCTGCTGCTTTTGTGCAGCACTGATCTCTGCATTCTTCGGCGGCCTCCCCAATCGCTTACCAGATAGCCGCATATCGTTCCGCGTGCAGAAGTTCGGCTCTTGGTATTGATGTAGATGCGATCTGAGCAGATTCGCTCGGGGTAGCATCCATACTCTTGCTTATATTTCTTGGCTTGTGGGATTAAGTCTTCAGCCTCATTGTATGGATCCCAGCTAATCCTGTGCAGGAAAGCAAAGCCGTTTCGCACAGACACACTAATCTTGGTGCCAAACTCAACAGCAGCTCTCGCATTGCCTCGAACAATGGGCCGTACGTGTCTCCGAACCAAGTTCACAATGCGATCGGGCATGCTGCGCGTCTTGGAGTGCAACAGGATGCTTTGCTGGCGGTGCAGCTCGCTGATCACAAGAAGCTTGTGCCACCAATGGGTCTTCAAGCCCGAAAGCATTGCACCAGATGTGATCAGGGCGTCGATGGCATCAAGATTCCGCTGCAGATAGTCAAGCTGACGGCGAATGGCGGCTTTTATTTTGCGTCGCCGTGGCTTTTTCGATTTGGCTACATTCAGAAAAGCAGCACGTGCCCTACCACGATCATATCTGGGCTTGTGTATGTGAAGTTTTGAGTGTTGGCTGTACAGATCATCAATGATCTGCTCGGTTGAGGCCCTCGCCTCATTAAGCAACTTGAGATCAGTCGGATAGGTGATGTCGGCTGTCTTGCACGATGCATGTATACTTAGCGTTCCCCAGTTCTTATCCTCTGGCCCATCTGCAGCTTTCCCGAGGTCGTCCGTTGCCTGCTGGTTGCCTTC
>NZ_PXXO01000005.1 GCF_003011885.1 Cyanobium usitatum str. Tous | reverse complement strand
ATGGAAAGCTGCAGGATCTGATCGAGACGGCCAAAGCTCACATCCGCTCCAAGGTTGAGCATCCTTTCCGGGTGATCTAGACGAAGTCGGCCGGAGGCCATAGCAGCAGTTTGGCTTTCAGAAGACCCGTCTGCGCGGCCTCGCCAAAAATCGCTGCAAGATCAATGTGATGGCGGCACTCTCGAACCTTTTCCAGGCCCGACGACATTTGCTTGCGACAGTCTGACCGGGGGCTTGGTGTGTCTGAACACCGCCATTCAGCTTCAAAACCAGCCCAAAGTGGCTGAACAGGAGATCAAAAGTCCTCTGAAAAGGGCCTCAGAGGCAATTTACGGTCAAAGGCACTCTTTTCTGCTCACTGCCTCCGGCTCAAACCCCGTTTGTCCAGAGATTCCCTAATACTCGACTTTTGTTCCATATACTGCTTGGCCCACCCCCATTTTTATTATGTCTCGGCAAATCAAGGACGACGTAGAAAGATTAAGCCGCGGTAAATCGACTCAATCAAAAATTGGAAGTCGTCGAGTTCCTCACAGGTTAACGCAAAAGGAACGCATCCTTTTTGAAGCGGCAAAGCGTCAAGGCTTCTTGAAAGACCCTGTAGCCGGTATTCGCCCAAACGTTCTTAATATTTATAAGTTGTGGTGCGATGCCGAGGGTAGAGGTTGCATCATTGTAGATAGCAGTAAATCATAGAAGGCTTGCCAGCGCGGATATCCTCAGCTCATAGCTTCCCAATGCAAAACGCTCCGTGCAGAACTGGCAGCTGTGGGCCGTAGCGGCCGCGCTCTCCGCAGCCGTAACCGCTCTATTGATCAAGGTGGGGGTGCAGGGAGTGGATGCGGGGATGGCCACCCTGTTCCGCACCCTGGCCGTAGCGATTGTGCTGGCTCTGGTGCTGCTGGTCAGCGGCCGGCTCGATTGGCAGGAGATACGCCACCTGCCCGCTCTCAGCCTGGGCGCTCTCGCCCTCTCCGGTCTGGCGACAGGGGTCTCGTGGTTCTGCTACAGCCGAGCCCTGCAGCTGGGGCCCGTGGCTGGGGTGGCGGCACTCGACAAGCTCAGTGTTGTGCTGATTGCCCTGCTGGCGCTGCTGCTGCTTGGTGAGCAGCTCGACCTCAAGGCCTGGCTCGGGGTGGTGCTGATGGCTATCGGCGCTGCTTTGGTTGCCTGGGTCTAGCGGCTCAGGCAGGCCGGATCGCGCTGAAAAAGGAAGCCCGCAAGCGCTGCCTGCAACAGGCGGTACTGGTCCCAGTTGGGATGGCTGCTGATGAATTCCCGCATCGCCTGGTACAGGTCCTCCGGGAACTCATTGACGACGCTCACGTGGACCGCAGCGGCGTCAAAGCAGCAAAACCAGTCCGACAAGGCCGTGTCTTGCCATGAGAAGTAAGTCCTGAGCTGCCTTCCTGGCGGCTTGCTGCTCCTCATGGGCTGGCCAAAACTCCCCGCTGCCGCCGGTCAAGAGGAGAGGGCTTTCCCCAGCGGGGGCTGCACTGCTGGCGCCAGCAGCGGGGTCTGGGGCGTTCAGCCTGTGGAAAAGTCGCCGTTTATGGCGGGATACCGTTGAATTCGGGGGAAAACCCCACAGCTCAGCAGCCCTGATCGATCCGCCCAGGGCAAGACAGTGGCCGCCAAAGTGCCTGGTACGACTCAAAAATCTATTTGAGAGGTTCTGGCATAGAAGGCTTGGGGAGTCGTGGCTGTGGCAAGCCAGTGACGGCGAGTGAAAGGAAGGAGCGTTCACAATGGGCAAACTCCCCAACCTGGGCTTTTCTCATGGCTGATCACGACGGACGGAAACTCAGCGTTCGGGAAATGATCAATGCTCACCTGTTCCCGCTTCTGGCTTTAGTCGCCACAGCGAGCTCAGTCTCGATTGCCATATCGCTTGGTCCCATTGCTGGCCAGTCCTCCCGCTGGAATCAGTGCTTCGATGCTGGGTTGGCGTGGCTGGAGCGCACAAGTCCCCGCGTCAAAGGTGGCGACCGCACAGCCATTGCGGCCAACTTCTGCAATGGCGGCCTGCCCAACAAGCCTGCGCGCTAGAGACACAAACGGTGCTATTACGTCAGAGCTAGCACCTTGTTGGATGGGCAAGCAGGCTTGGATCCCAAGAGTTGGAGCGTATGCCTGATGTACTTCGTCGATTCAGGTGGGGCTCTGGCGTAGATGTTTAAGCACGTCGAGTGACAGATGCCATGGGCAGCTACCTGATCAGACGCGACGACGGCATCAGCGACGGCATCGCCGGTCAGGTGTTCGACAGCTACGACGCGGCCTATGCGGTGGTTGAGAGTTACTACGCCGATATCTGCTGCTCAGACGACCGTGAGTACTACCGAATCGAGGTCTTAAGCGAGGAACTCCCTGGCTCCCCACAGCTCACCCCTCCCCCTTGAGCCATCTCACCAGCTGCTGCTGGTCCTAGCCGTCGAGCAGCTCAGCCGGCACTGCCGACAGACCCGTCGGATACGGAGCTCGGCGATGTCTTGAGCGTGGGCAACATCCAGTGCCTGCACCATCTCAATGCCGAAGCCAGCACCGGCAGCGACAAACATGGCAAATTGGGGCATTGCGGTCCTGGGTGGGAGTTGCTCTGGCATCACCACGCCAGGAGTGCAGTCGCGCCGCGATGACTAATCGCTTCGTCCCCCCATGTAGGGGATGAAATTGGATTAAACCAGCACCAACCTGAAATCACGCCTCCCAAGTCATGGCCCGCAATCCCACCAACGACTTCATCCAATTCATAGCCGGGGGCTCCCTCTTCGGAGGCGGCATCTTCCTGCTTGCCAATCAGGTGATGGCCAGCTCGGCCCTCACCTATCGCGGTGGAGGCTGGGGGCGCTACGGCGGCGGTGGCTCCATGTTCCCCATCGGCACCCCTGGCATGGGGCTGCTCATGATTCCGCTGGGCATTGGCGTCTGCCTACTGTTCACCTGCGCCTATAAGCGCTGGGCCAACCTGCTCGTCTGGGGATCTGTGGCTGCCTTAGGAGTCGGAGTGCTCAACAGCATCCGCCTCACCTTCATGCCCACCACTCTCTGGGCACTTGCCACCTACATCGTGATGATCGCGGCGGGTGGCGGCCTGATGTTCCGGAGCCTCGGTGGCTACGACGACAAGCGGGATGACGATGACGATGACAAGCCTGGCAACGGGTCTGACTAACAGGCACTAGGGGCACCCGGCAACTCCACCGCTAGCGCCCCTCACGCCACAATCCGCATCCGTTCAAGTGCTCGCTTGGCGATGTCCTTCACTCGCCCCAATGGTGAAGCCATTCGGCAACCGCCTGGAGTGTCAAGTGCCGAGTTCACCTTCCTTGAGCACGACAGTGACCCGATGGCCATGAATGAACCAACCCCCCACCTGAGCAGCCTTCATGAAAAACACTTTCCTGGCCGCCGTCTTTGGAGGTGCCCTCACCCTTGCGGCGGTGCCCTCCTCCGCCAGTGAGTTGTGTGGGATCGGCTTCATCAGGGGCCCCTTGGGGAACTGTGTCGCTCGGGGTGTGGTTGCTGCACCCGTTGTTGTTGCCCCAGTTGTCGTTGCCCCCGTCGTCGCCCCTCGTGCGGTAGTGGCCCCTGGCGCTGCTGCCGTGCGCGGCCCTAATGGTGGCGCTGCCGTCCGTGGCCCCGAGGGTGCGGCTGCTGTGCGTGGTCCTAACGGCGGGGCAGCTGTTCGCGGACCCGAAGGCCGCACCTACGTTCGCCGCTGAACGAGTTGGCTACAGACCCACTGCGGCCCGGTGAAACTGGTGATCCAGCCGGGCTATCGCTTCGCGCTGGTGCAGGGGTTGGGTTCAGCTCTGCAGCTGGATGTTCGGAGTGACTACCTGATAACCCCAGCCCCCGGCCTGGTTGTTGAAGGTCTGGTTGTTGAACAGGTCGGAGTAGATCGCACTCCAATCGGAGATACCTCCATCTCCCAGGCCCACGCTGATCACCTTGACGCTGTCCGGACTGCCGCTTGCCGCTGCGGTGCGGTCGAGCGCTGCATTGAGCTCCCGTTGGTTCTGGCCCCAAATGTCCACACCATTGGCCGTGGGCACTTTGATCGGCGTGCCGTTGCTCAAATAGCGCAGGCCTGAAGAGATGATCGGATCCCCGCCCAGATCTGCATCGGTGGGCAGGGCCACATTGACGCCGCTCCAGCCTTGGCCGAATTCGGGCCGGTTGTCCCACCAGGGACGCCGCTCCGGACGACCGTCGGTGATCAGCCCCACGTAGGTGCGGGTGTCGGTGGTCACCGAGGTGATTTCGTCGTTCAGTAAGTCCTTGAGCGCCGTGAGCGCCCCCAGCATTTCAGTGCCGCTATAGCGGTTGCCGGGAGTGCCCGGGGCTGTGTAGGCATCAAGGTTGCCGGGTGCAGGTAGGCCTCGCGCGATCCAATCGCCGCTGGTGCTGTTGCCGTATTGCTTGTCGGGTGTGGTCGTTGCCAGAACATCGCTGGCCAGAGTGACACCCTCTGCTGTGGTGCTGCTGTTGATCACCGTTTTGGTGTGGGTGACCAGGTAGCTGAAATCGATCGTGTGGATGGTAACCGTCTGGGCTGTCTTGTTGTCGAATGGATTGTCAATCAGCTCCCAGCTGAGGATTTCGGTGGCCAGGTTCTGGCTGGGGGTGAGTGTGACATCGCCATTGAAGCCGAATTGATCACCTTTCTTGAAGATGTAGCCAGCATTCTCAAAGACAGGATTGAGGCCGTAATAAAAGGCCAGCCGGTTCTGCGCCTCCAGACGGTTGACGCCTGTGGGGTCGAGCCCCTGCATGGAGGTGGAGTTGTCGAGAAGCAAAAACAGGTTGACTGGCTTCGCTTCGGTGACGGGAATGGGCGGTTCGGGCCCCACCGATTGGCTGTCGTAGCCAATAAAGACAGTGGCTGGGTTGCTGGTGGCGCCCTGTTCGTCCTGGACGGTGTATTTGATCGGGGTTGGGTTTGTGGTGACACCTGTCTCGGGTGTGAAGGTGATGTCGCCATTGTCAGGGTCCACACTCCAGGTGCCCTGGCCAGGAACAACAAGCGGTTCGCCTGGATTCGCCGTTCCCTCGATCTTGATCGTGCTCGGCACCAGCCTGGAATCGATGTCGGTGTCGTTGGCGATCACGCGAATGGTGCCGCTCTGGCCGGAGGTCAACCGGCCGATGTAGTCATCACTGGCATTCGGGTTGTCGTTGGTTCCCTCAACCGTGATGCTCAGAACAGCGATGTCCGTGAGTCCACCACTGTGGTCCAGAACGGTGTAGTTGAAGAATTCGGTGAGACTGTCGCCTTGGTTCAGTCGTTCCACCGTCGGGTCGCTGTTGTTCACCACGTAGGTGAAGCTGCCATTGGCATTGATCAGCAAGCTGCCGTACTGCCCCTGAAGAGCGGTACCAACGCTGCCGGCCGTGCCCGACCCTTCCACCGCGCCGGCGCTGATGGCGGTGACCTTGCCGTTGATGGGCGGGGTGTCCTTGCTGTCAACATCGGTGTCGTTGGCCAGCACGTTGCCGCTGGCGACGGCTCCGCCACTGCTGTTGTTGATCCCCCCGGCCTCCTTGGCAATGCCGCTGTCGTCGCTGGCCACGGGGGCGTCGTTGCTGCCCCGGATCGTGATCGTCAGCACGGCGGTGTCGGTGAGGCCGCCGCTGTCGGTCACGGTGTAATTGAACGACTCGCTGAGCAGGTCGCCCGCATTTAGGGCCTCCACCGTGGGATTGGCGTTGTCGATCACGTAGCGGTAATTGCCGTTGCTGTCGATCGTGAGGGAGCCGTAAAGCCCTTGAAGGGGGCTGCTGCCAACTACCCCGGCGTTGCCAAGGCCTTCCGTGGCGCCCAGCCGGATGGCCGTGATCGTTCCGTTCAGAGAAGGGGTGTCGGAGCGATCCACATCGGTGTCGTTCGTCAGCACATTGCCGCTGGCGTCGGCGCCGGGTGTGCCGTTGAGAGTGCCCCCAGCCTCGATGGCGGTGCCGGTGTCGTTGGCGCTGACCGGAGCATCATTGGCCCCCTTGATGGTAACCGTGAGCAGAGCGACATCCGTGAACCCACCGGTGTCGCGCACGCTGTAGTTGAACGTTTCAGTGAGTTGGTCCCCTGCGTCCATCCCGTCCACCGCCGGGTTGCTGTTGTCGACGGTGTAGGTGTAGCTGCCGTTGGCGGTGATCCGTAGGGTGCCGTAGGTGCCAACCAGCACAAAGCCTGCACTGCCATCGGGCGCGCCAGCGACACCGGAGCCCTCCTTGGAACCAGTGCGAACGCTGGTGACGGTGCCCTTGCTGGGCAAGGGTGTGTCGTTGCGATCGACGTCACTGTCGTTGGTAAGCACATTGCCGCTGGGGTTGATGCCCGGCGTGCCGTTGTTGGTACCACCCGCCTCGATGGCGGCGCCCGTGTCGTTGCGTGCGATCGGGGCATCATTTGCCCCATCGATGGTGATGCGCAGCACGCCGATGTCGGTGAGGCCGCCGAGGTCTACGACCGTGTAGTTAAACGCTTCCTGCAGGCTGTCGCCGGGGCTGAGCGCATCCACCAGTGGGTTGGAATTGTCGACGACGTAGGTGTAAGTGCCATTGGTATTGATGGTGAGCGTGCCGTAGGCCCCACGAACCACAAAAGCTCCAGCGCCATCGGGAGTTCCCTCCGTACCGGCTCCTTCGCTGGCACCGGTTCGGATAGCTGTGACGACTCCATTTAGGGCAGGGGTGTCGTCGCGATCCACATCGGTGTCATTGCTTAGTACGTTGCCGGTAGCAATGCTGCCGGCCGTGCCGTTGGCCACACCGCCCGCTTCCAGGGCGCTGCCGCTGTCGTCGCTGGAGACGGGTGCATCATTGACACCGTTGATGCGGATGTTGAGACCCGCGGTGTCAGTCAGGCCGCTGGGGTGATCGAGAACGGTGTAGTTGAACGATTCGATGATGAAGTCGCCGGCATCCAGTGCTTCGACGAAGCGGTTGCTGTTGTTCACCACATAGGTGTAGGTGCCACCGGCCGCGATGGTGAGGGTTCCGTAGAAGCCAACAAGCTCAAAGCCACCTCCGGCGATGGCCGTACCGGCGAGACCCACACCTTCCTTTGCACCCCGGCGGATGGCCGTGATCGTGGCCAGAGGTGGTGCAACCAGATTGGCGCCATCGTTATTGTCGACATCTTTATCGTTCTCGATCACATTGCCCCTGGCATCGCTGCCGGCCGTGCCATTCAATGTTCCACCTGCCTCCACGGCCGTGCCGGCGTCATTGGCTGCGATCGGGGCATCATTGGCCCCGTCGATCCTGATCGTCAGCCGTGCGATGTCTGTGAGGCCACCGCGGTCACTCACCGTGTAGTTGAACTCGTCGCTGAGGCTCTGGCCCGGGCTGAGAGCATCAACGTTTGGATTGCTGTTGTTGACCACATAGGTGTAGCTGCCGTTGGCACGGATGGTGAGGATTCCATAGCTGCCTGTCAGAACGAATCCACCGCTTCCATCGGTAGTCCCTTCAGCGCCGGAACCCTCCGTGGCACCGATGCGAATCGCCGAAACCGATCCGTTGAGCGCAGGTGTGTCGTCGCGATCGATATCGGTGTCGTTGCTGAGCACGTTGCCGGTGGCATTGCTGCCGGCGGTGCCATTGGCAACCCCGCCTGCTTCAAGGGCCGCACCGCTGTCGTCGCTGGCGATGGGGGCATCATTGACACCGTTGATGCGGATGTTGAGAACAGCGGTGTCAGTCAGGCCGCTGGGGTGATCGAGAACCGTGTAGTTGAACGATTCGATGATGAAGTCGCCGGCATCCAGTTCATCGACGATGCGGTTGCTGTTATTCACCGCGTAGCTGTAGCCGCCCTTGGCTCCGATGGTGAGGGTGCCGTAGAAGCCGACAAGCTGGAAGCCTCCTCCTGGGATCGCCGTACCGGCGAGACCCGCGCCTTCCTTGGCTCCACGGCGGATGGCCGTGATCGTCGCCAACGGTGGTGCCACGCTGTTGGCACCGTCGTTTCCGTCAACATCGCGATCGTTGCTGATCACATCGCCGCTGGCATCGTTGCCGGCCGTACCGTTCAGCGTGCCCCCTGCCTCAACGGCTGTACCGCTGTCGTCTGCGGCAACAGGAGTGTCGTTCTTGCCCCTGATGTTCACCGTAAGCACGGCTGTGGTCGTGCCATTGCCGTCGCTGACGTCGTAATTGAAGAACTCGCTCAGCGTGTCGCCCGGATCGAGCGCATCAACCACAGGATTGCTGTTGTTGATCCTGTAGGTGGAATCGCCATTGGGCTTGACGGTCAGCGTGCCGTAGAGGCCCGTGAGCACCAAGTTTCCGGCTGTATCGACACTCCCTGCGTCGCCTAAGCCAGGGGTGTCGCCCGTACGGATGGCGATCACGCTGGTCCCGGCCGGGAGGGTGGGATTGTCGAGCAGATCACCGCGGCCTGCGAACCCTCCGGAGCTGTTGTTCACGCCGCCGGCTTCGCCGGCGATGAGGGTGTTGGCGGTGGCATTGCCATCCTGAGCGCCTTCAATCGTGATCGTCAGGATGGCGATGTCCGTGAGGCCGCCTGGATGATCGAGAACCGAGTAGTTGAATGACTCCGTTAGTACATCGCCGGGGTTGAGCGCACCAACTGTGGGGTTGGCGTTGTCAACCACATAGGTGTAGGTGCCGTCGGCGGCGATCCTGAGGGTGCCGAAGCTACCCACCAGCACGAAACCGCCACTGCCATCAGGGGTTCCATCTGTGCCTGAACCCTCGTTGGCTCCCAACCGAATGGCTATGACAGTGCCGTTGATGGCCGGGGTGTCTTTCGAGTCAACGTCGGTGTCGTTGAGCAGCACATTGCCGGTGGCATCGGCTTCGCCGAGGCTGTTGTTGATGCCGCCAGCCTCGATAGCGGTGCCGGCATCATCGCTGGCCATCGGGGCATCATTAACCCCGTTGATGTTGATGGTCAGAACGGCGGTGTCGCTGAGGCCGCCGGGATGGTCCTGAACCGTGTAATTAAACGTCTCCGTCAGAACATCGCCGGGGTTGAGCGCGTCGACCGTGGAGTTGGCATCGTCCACCTCATAAATGTAGGTGCCGTTGGCGTTGAGGGTCAGGCTTCCGTAGGCGCCGGCCAACGCTGCTCCCAGGCTGCCGGCATTGCCAAGGCCTTCCTTGTCGCCGCTGCGGATCGATAGCACCGAGGCCAGCGGCGGGGCAACCAGATTTGCCCCATCCGCCGCATCCACATCAAGATCGTTGCTGATCACGTTGCCACTGGCATTGCGGCCAGCCGTGCCGTTCAATATGCCTCCTGCCTCAACGGCTGTGCCGGTGTCGTTGTTTGCAATCGGAGCGTCATTAGCCCCGTTGATGGTGATGGTGAGCACCCCGATGTAGCTTAGCCCACCGGGACGATCACGCACGGTGTAGTTGAAGCTCTCGATCAGAGTGGCGCCCGGATCGAGTGCATCAACAGCCCGATTGTTGTTGTCAACCACGTAGATGTAGCTGCCGTTGGCATTAATCGTGAGCGTGCCATACAGGCCTGCCAGGCCCGTTCCCACCGACCCGGCCGTGCCGGAGCCCTCGCCGGCGCCGGTGCGGATGGCGCTCACGGATCCATTCAGAGCCGGCGTGTCACCGGCGTCGACGTCCGTGTCGTTCAGGAGCACGTTGCCGGTGGCGTTGGAGCCAGCCGTGCCGTTTAAGGTGCCGCCGGCCTCCAGGGCCGTGCCCGTGTCGTTGATCGCCACGGGGGCATCGTTGGCGCCGGTGATGATGATGGTCAGCACCGCTGTATCGATCAGACCACCGGGATGGTCGAGCAGGCTGTAGTTGAACAAGTCGCGCAGTGGGAGTCGGGATCCGGCGTCGAGCGAATCCACATCGAGGAGGCTGTTGTCAACCACATACACATAGGAACCGTCGGCCTTGAGCGTCAGTGCGCCATAGAGACCCTGGAGTGCTGTCCCCACCACACCGCTGGTGCCGCTTCCTTCCTTGTCGCCCGTGCGCACGGCCGTGATCGTGCCCTGCGGCGGCCCTGTGAGATTGTTGCCATCCGCCGCGTCCACATCGAGGTCGTTGCTGATCACGTTGCCCACGGCATTGCTGCCTGGGGTGCCATTGCGGATACCCCCGGCCTCGATGGCATTGCCGATGTCATCAGCGGCCTCAGGCGCATCGTTGGCTCCGGTGATTGTGATCGTCAGAACACCGATATCCGTAAGCGCACCATCGGAGACGGTGTAGTTGAAGGACTCACTCAGGAAGGCGCCCGGATCGAGGGAGTCGACCGCTGAATTGGCGTTGTTGACCACATAGGTGTAGGTGCCGTTGGCCTGGAACGTGATCGATCCATACAGGCCCTGCAAGGGCGCACCGATGGTGCCGGCTGTGCCTAATCCCTCGGTCGCTCCGGTGCGGAAGGATTCGACGAAGCCGTTGAGCGCGGGCGTGTCGCTGGAGTCGACGTCGGTGTCGTTGGTGAGAACGTTGCCGATGGCATTGGCCCCAGGCGTGCCGTTGGAGATGCCGCCGGCTTCCAAGGCGGAACCTGCGTCGTTAACGGCTACCGGAGCGTCGTTCCTTCCCAGAATCGTGATCGTCAGGACGGCTATGTCGTTGAGTCCGTCCCGATGGTCGAGCAGGGTGTAATTGAACGACTCGCTAATGGTGTCGCCTGGGTTCAGGGCATCCACCGTGGAGTTGGTGTTGTCGAGGACGTAGGTGTAAGCGCCGTTGGCACTAAGGGTGAGCGAGCCGTAGAGCCCCTTCAAGGCCGCTCCCACGGTGCCGGCTGAGCCTGCTCCCTCCTTGGCACCGGTGCGCACGGCCACCACCGTGCCCTCGGGCGGTGCCACCAGGTTGTTGCCGTCCCGGTTGTCGATGTCGCGATCGTTGCTGATCACGTTGCCGGTGCCGGCGGCGCCAGGGGTACCACCGGCCTCCACAACCGTGCCCGTGTCGTTGGCAGCAACGGGAGCATCGTTGGCGCCCTGGATCGTGATCAAGATCACTCCGATGTCGCTCAGGGCCCCATCGGAAACGGTGTAGTTGAAGGATTCACTAAGGCGGGCGCCTGGATCCAGGGCATCCACAAGCGCGTTGCGGTTGTCCACCACATAGGTGTAGGTGCCGTCGGCGTTGACGGTCAGCTGGCCATAGGTGCCCAGGAGTGGAGAACCGAGGCTGCCGGCCGTGCCGGACCCCTCGGCGCTTCCGGTGCGGAAGGAGGTCACCTTCCCCTTGGAGGTGAGGGGGTTGTCGGCGGGATCGGGATCCGTGTCGTTGGTAAGCAGGTTGCCGCTGGCGTTGCTACCGGCGGTGGTGTTGGCGGTACCGCCGGCTTCGACGGCGGTGCCCGTGTCATTCACCGCCACGGGGGGGCGGTTGGCGACCAGGATCAGAGTTTTGCTGCTGAGGTAGTCGTTGACGCCGCCATCACCATTCCTTTCGCCGAGGGTGGCGCCGGAGCCGCCGGGGGTGGTGCTGCCGGTGCTGTTGCCGCCACTGCCAGTGGGCGTGCCAGTGCCCGGCAGGCTGGTGTAGGTGACCTGGGCGGTGTTGGTGAGGGCCGTGCCCGGCAACAAAGCTGCAGTCAGTACGCCTGCATAAGTGATGGTGACGCTCTGGTTGATCTCCAGCTCGGGGACCAGCACCGAGATGCGATCAACCAGGCCGTCGCTGCCGCTGACGATCGAGTTGTCGGTGGCCGCCGGAGCACCCGGTTGGCTCAAGACGATGGTTGGCGGACCGGTGAGGTCGAAGTTGATGCCTAGGGCATCGAGGTTGTCGTCGATGACGAGGTTGAAGGCCTTCGCCGTGCCCGTGTTGCGGATGGTGACCGTGTAATTGAGCGTGTCGCCGGGGGTGGCGTTGGCGTTGGCAGCAACACCTGTCTTCTGAATGGCGACGGTTTTGTCGGTCTGCAGGCTGGGCTCCAGCACCGAAAGGGGTGTGGCCGTAGCGGTGCTCTGGATCGCACTGCCGGAGATGCCCGCGCTGGCGATGAAGCTATTGGTGAGGGTGACGCCTGCCTGGTTGCCCGCCACGTTGGCCACGATGGCGTTGAACTCGACAATCACCGACTCGATCTGTGCGTCGACGGCATTGAGGTTGACGATTTGCCCCAGCGACCAGGTAAGTGCCTGTCCTGTCACCGTCGGTGCAAAGCGAGCGGTGGGAATCACCGTGTTGTTGTTGCCTGCGCTGGGGAGGTAATAGGGGCTGATCGACCCCAGGCTCCAGGTCAGGTCTGCTGGATTGGTACTGACGAAGGCCAGGCTGGCGGTGTTGTCGTTGAGAAAGGTGAGACCCGTGGGCAGGTTGTCGACAAAGGACGTGTTGCCGATCGTGCCCTGGGGAATGCTTGTCTGCAGCCGGAAGCGCACGATTTCACCGATCGCTACCCCGTTGCCACTGGTGTGGGCCTCGGAGGTGAGCCGGGTGCTCTTAATGGGACCCAGGGCCTGGCTCACCACCGACTGGCTGGCGTTCTTGCTGTAGTTATTGACGCCGCCGCTGCCGTTCCGCTCACCGTTCTCAGCACCGGAGCCCCCAGGGGTGGTGCTGCCGGTGGTGTTCCCGCCGGTCCCATTGGGAGTGCCGGTGCCCGGCAAACCGGTGTAGGTGACGTTGGCAGTGTTGGTGAGGGTGGTGCCGGGTTGAACGGAGGTCATCACCACGCCCGTGTAGGTGAAACTGAAGCTCTGGCCGTAGTTGAGCCGATCAATTTTGAGATCAATTCGATCACCGTCAGCGGCGCTTGGCTTGCTGGTGATCGAGTTGTTGATGACTGAACTTGTCCCCAGCGGCAAGGTGCTCGGCAGGGTGACGCTCTGCAGATTGAAGTTGTTGCCCAGGTTGCCCAGGGCATCGTTGAGCACCAGATCGAAGGCATCGGCGTGACCATCCGCATTGCTCACCGTCACCGTGTAGGTGAGCGTGTCGCCCGCCTGAACATTGCTGGTGGGGCTCACCGCCTTGGTGATGCTGATGCGGGGTTCGACTACGTACACCGTCTCTGAGCCGCTGCCGGAGCCGCCCGTGTAGTTCGCCGTGGCGGTGTTCTTGAGTTTTTTCCCGTTGATGTTGCCACTGGTGTTGGTGACCAGGGCGTTGAACTCAACGGCGACCGTGTCGTCGACACTGTTATTGCGGTCGCTGTTGGTGAGGGTGCCGAAATCCCAGGTGAGCTTTGAGCCACTGATGACTGGCGTGCTGGGGGTCAGCGATGGGGAGACACCGCTGGAGAAGACCGGCCTGGAGGCGGTGCCGTCATTCAGGAACGAGATTCCTGCCGGCAGGCTGTCCTCCAGCTTGAAGTTGGTCAGGTTCCCCTCGGGAACCGTGACCTGCAGCCGGTAACGAACGATCTCACCGATGGCGACGTTGCTGCCGCTGGTGGATGCCTCCGAGGTGGAGACGATCGTTTTGCTTACCGTGGCATCCCGCAGCGCGACCGAGGCGTTGTCGATCAGCTTTGTGGAGCCGGGTAGATAGCCCGTGCCTCCCGCGGGCACGTTGGTGTAGTCCTCGAGCACGCCCACGTTCGTGAGTTTGCCGCCCACCAGCTGGCCGTAGGCGCCCGGATCGACGGTGGTGTCAAAGGTCACCACGGCGATATTGCGGCCACTGCTGGCGTTGTAACCGTCGATGGCACCGCCGCCGACGCCGTTCGCGTCGGGGAGTGTTGGGCCGGGGTCGCTCAGGCGGACGCCGGTGGCGGAAAAGATGTCCGCCTGGCTGGCGGGCATGCCATCGGGCTTGGTGTAGCCAATCAGGGCACCGCTGCCATCGACGATGCGCAGGCTGCCGGGGGTGAAGCTGAGCCCGGGGGGAAGTTCATCGCGCAGCTGCACATTAAAAGCGCCGCGGTAACTGGTGCCGATGTTCTCGATCACCACCACGAAGCGGACGGTGTCGCCGGCATCCAGCCCCGTGACGTTGGAATCGAGGGCGCCGTTGTTGACGGCGCCGGTGGAGCCGTTTCCGCCCGCCACGCTGATGCCACCGCTGCTCACCGTGCCGGTGAAGGGCACAGTGCCTATGGATGCGGGAAAGGTGGCCCCAGCTGTGTTGAGGGCGGGGCTGTAGGTGACCCCTTGGGCTCCGGTGAGGCTGTCGCGGCTGGTGACGACAATGCCCTTGCGGATCTTGAGGTTGGGGGCCAGCACCTCGCCGGTGACCGCCGACACCTGGGTGGGGCGGCTGACGCCATTGGAGTCAACGGTGCTGGCGCTGGCGATGTTGGTGATCGGCAACCGATCGCTGATGGCCGCACCGGTCACTGTGACGGTGTAATAGAGGTCGACCGTCGTGGCTTTGTTGCTGGTGTCGCTGGTGTTGGCGATCGTCGCCTTCAGATCGTTGACCCCTGGTCCGGTCTGCAGCACGTTGCCCGCCAACTGGGGCGCATTGTGCTGGCTGCCATAACTGAACGAGCCGGCCGGGGGCAGACTGCCGGGGACGCTGACGGTGGCGCCGTTACTGAAGAACTCGAAGGCGGTCGGGTTCGCGCCACCGCTGGCCTCGCCGTCCACGTTGTAGACCGGCGTGGGCAGGTAGTCGTTCAGGTTGAAGCCCTGAATGTCCCCCGTGGGAAAGGTCACCTTGATGCGGTAGGTGACCGTGTCGCCTGGGGTGAGCACCAGGGGCCCGGAGCCGAGGGCCTGGCCGTTGCGGGCCACCACCGTCTTGGCAGAGCCGATATCGGCCACGTTCAGGTTCACCGAGCTGGAGTCGATGACCTGGCGGTTGGTGTCAAGGAAACCGCCGAGGAACTGTCTCTGGATGTCACCCTGCAGGCTGACGTCATTGACGAGCCTGTCGCCCGCCTTGATGTTCTGACCGGCGGCCTTGGGGGCGACGTAGGCATCGTCGACGCTGGCGGTGAAGGTGATGGAGCCCCCGGTGGCTCCTGCGGTGGTGCTGAAGACTCGCCCGCCCTGAAGGATGCCGTCGTCACCGACCGACTTCAGCCAGCCACTGAGATCGAAGCTGAGGTTGTCCTTGCCATCAACGCCAGAACCGGCGAAATCGGGGAGGTAGCTGATGTAGGCCGAATCGAAGGCAGCAGGCCCGTTGCCGGAGCGCGAGACGCCCTGCTCCTGGAGGTTGATCCTGGCGCTGCCCGGGGTATAAGTGAGTCCATCGCCGAGCAGATCCTTGACGATCAGATCGCCGAAGGCGAAGTAATCGGAGATCTGGAAAAAGAGCGTGAAGCTGACGCTGCCGCCCGGCACCACCTGGCTGGTGCTGGCCGCCTTCTGGATCGCCAGGGCCCTGGCGGTGATTGTGTCGCTGGCGGCGATGTTGAGGTTGACGCTCCCACTTGGGGCGTTGCCCCAGCTTGTGGTTGCGGTGGCGGTATTGGTGTAAATGATCGCCCCGCCGGTGGTGGGGTCGAGGGTGTTGGGAACGTAGAAATTGATCTGGGCGGCCGCTTCCTCCGGGCTAGTGGTGCCGGTGGTAGGACCGCCATAGTTGATGACGATCTGGTTGTTGCCCGTGGCCGTGGGGTTGCCCACCGGCTGCTGGGTGAGGGTGCCGGCCAGCTTCAAGCTGGGGTTGATGGCCAGCAGGTTGAGATCGTTGGGCAGGGTGTCGCTCAACACAAGGTTGTTCAGCTGTGCCCCATCGGCGATGTTGGCCGACAACCTCCAGAAGCTGCTGAAGTTGGGACCTGTGACCGTTTCCGACTCCGCAAGGTTGCTGCTCTTACTGAAGGTGAGCGGCGTGGGCACCACCTGTCCCGCCACGTTCGGGGCGCTGATCGGCGAATCCGTCAGCGGGTTGTTGAGGGGATCAGTGCCGAGGGCGTAGCCGCCGCCTGCCCTCAGGGTCACGGGCCCGAGGGTCGGGGTGGTGGGCTTGACCGTCACCGGCAGATCCACCACCAGTTCGGGGGCCGAAGCCACGTAGCTGCCCACGGGCAGCTGCCAGATCAGCAGCGTGTCGGGGGTGGCGCTGGTGAGGGTGACCCCGGTAATGGGGTTGATGAGGGTGTACGGACCGCTGGTGCCGCTGCGGGTGAAGGTGTATGTCTGGGTGGTGAGGGTCAGCCCGGCCCAGCTCGCGGCGCCGAAGCTGAGGTTGTTGCTGGGGGCGGTGACCTGGAGCTCAAGCCAGGGGGAGAAGCCCGTGGCGGCCGTTTCATCGAAGGTGAGCCGCAGGCTGCCGGTGTCCCCGTAAAGCAGGCTCAGCGGTGCTGGGCTAAGCCCGATGACGGGGGAAGCGGTCGCCACGAAAAATTGCGATAGGCAAGATAGTCATCAACCTATCAATCGTTGCCCAGCCCCACGGCACGATTTGGACAGCGATTCGGTTGGATCTCTGTATTTATCCTTTCCTAGTCATAGTTCGCCTTTGGCATTAAACCGGCTGGCCTGCTCCTCATGGAGCTGGTGACGATCCGTCCTGGTCTATTTTGCCCTTGCAATTGCGCCATCAGCAGTTGTAGCTGAATGCAACAGGCCGGCTGCGCGAGATCCGGCGGAAGCACTCAACCCAACTCAACCCACCCCATACAGGCATGGCGACTTCATTCCGTAACACCATCTGGCTGGGGTTCGCCGCCGCTCCGCTGCTGGCCCTCTCCCTGCCGCTTGCACCGGCCAGGGCCGCGATCTGCCCCGATGGGACCGAGGCTGAGTTCTGCTTTCCGCCGCCGGCCCCGCCGATAACTCCGCCAGTGGGGCCGGTGGTGCCTGCTCCACCTTTGGCGGTCAACGTCTATCGCACCGACGCCCGCCTGCAGCCCCTGGGCCTCGCCCGCAGCTGGCAGGTGTTCGGTCGGGATCTGCTGGAGATCCTTCCCCAGAAGGTGCCCTTCGATCCGAATGTGGATCATGGGATCGATGTAAACCAATACACGGTGGCGGGCCCGGAAACCACATCCGATCCCGCCTTCCGCTTCAGTACCGAACCAGGTGCTTACTACGCAGAGCGCACCGGCTGGCGGCTGCGGGTGTTCGGGGATGGCTTCGGCGGTCCCGTGGTCCGCTCGGGCGGATCGGTGGGCACCTCCTCCTTCGACGGGGCCCAGCTGGGCCTCCGGCTCGATTACGCCTTCAGCCGTGATCTCGTTGCCGGCGTCTTCGGACGCTTTGGTCAGGGCTCGGCCGATGGAGGCTCCCTGTTCATCAACGGCACCAGCTTCAGCGGCCAATCCTCCGATCTCACCTGGGGCGGCGGCGGTCTGTTTGCCCAGTGGTCCCGTCCGGACTGGTTCATCAGTGCTGCGATCGGTGGCGATGGGTTGAGCAGCCAACAACCCTTTGCCATCAGCAGCAGTAATGCCGCCGGTGTCCGCACCAGCTCCCCTTCCGTCAGTGGCAGTGCCTTCAACACGGCACTGAATTTTGGTGGACGCATCCGTCTGTCCGACACCCAGTTGCTGGAACCCAGCGCCCTACTCACTACCTCCAGCCTGTCCTTCGGCCAGGTGAGAATCCCCGATAGCACCACCAACCAGAGCTTTTTGCTGCCCTCCAGCAGCAGCACCGTTGGCACCGCCGACATCGGTGTCACCTGGCGGGCGCCGATGCAGCAAGGCAAGAACCTGATCACACCATCCTTGCGGGTGAGCTGGCTGGGCGCTGGCTTCCTAGGCGGAGAGCCCGCCACGGTGGTCAGCAGCGGCAGCGGCAGCCAGGCCACCCAGGCCACCGGCTCCCTGGTGCAGAGCAGTGGCCTTGGCCTGCAGGGGCAACTGGCCTACACCCTCAGCGACAACACCACCTTCTATGTGCGGGGCGGCGCCGGGTTGTATTCCGGTGGCACCGCCTGGGACGTTGGTGGTGGCATCAAATTCCGATGGGGTGGCGCCACCCGGGCCGTGGCTGCCGTTCCGGCCCCTGCCCCTCAGCCCGAGCCCGAGCCCGCCCCTGCTCCGGTGGTGGTGCCGGCCCCCGCTCCCCAGCCGATCCGAGGCCTGTGGTGAGGCAATCTCTCACCAGTCCTTCAACTTCACTTGAAGGAAGCCCGCTGGGCTGATATTCATCAGGCGGCTATCGGTTCAAGACCAGTGAAGCTCCTGCCGGCAATTTTATGTTGCAGGTATTGCTGAGCTGCCGTGCCCCAGAGCGAGCTACTGCGGTTTCTGGCCCATGTGGGGACTGATTCAGTCGCTACTACTGAGTGCGCTTTAGTCCGCAATCAGAACTTACAAAACAAAACCCCGAGGAAGACCTTAGGGGGGCTGGCTCCTGGGTCCATGCATTCCAGGTGTGGGGCGAATGGACCTCTTAGGGGCACCTGTGGCGGTGCGGCTGGAGTGTCGATCAGTCAGGTGCACGAGGTGAGCGGCACTGGGGAATTCGGCTCTCTTGCCCGACTGAATGACCCGTTCCTAGATAGGTAAAGACTGTTGGAGCAGGGGCGTGTCGTCCATGCTGGGCGCCTCCTTGGTTGATGAACACAGCATCACCAGATTTCGAAATCCATAAAGCGGACCTCGCTTTCAACGGGCTAGATCGCTTTGGGCTAAGTGGTCGCTGATCACCTGCCCGCCGCGGATAAACACGGTGCGTTGGCCCAGCAGGTTGGCGAGATCTAAGGGCAAGCGACCGGATCGGCAGCGGTGCCCAGGCAGGTCCCTTAGGTGTTGTCGCCAGCTCGCGGGCCTATCTCCCTTTCCTAGGATCGGATGCTTTGCAGCCGCGAGCGAGAGGGGCGATGCCGGATCTAATCGTGATCGGCAGTGGCCTGGGGGGCCTTTGTGCCGCCGCCATCGCCTCGCGCCACGGGCTGGAGGTGCAGGTGCTTGAGGCCCACAGCCAGCCCGGCGGCGCCGCCCATGGTTTTCGACGGGGACCCTTCCACTTCGAGTCTGGTCCCTCGCTTTGGAGCGGGCTGGGCCGCTGGCCTAGTGCCAACCCCCTAGCCCAGGTGCTGCGGGCCGTGGGTGAAAGCGTGCCGGTGGCGCGCTACTCGGAGTGGGGCCTGCTGTTGCCCGAGGGCAATCTTCGGGTTGGCGTGGGTTTGTATCCATTTCTGGAGGTGCTCCGCAGCCTGCGGGGGCCAGCGGTCGCCGCTGAATGGCAGGACTTTCTGGTGGCCATGGCCCCGTTGTGCCGCGCCGCCGGATCGCTGCCGCTGTTGGCCCTACGCCCCGGCGCTGGCCTGCTCACCACTCTGGGCAGCCAGGGGTTGGGGCTGATCGGCCAGGCGGGCCAGCTGGCAGCGCTGGGCGGAGCTTTTGGGCCTATGGCCCGCCGCCATCTGCGCGATCCCTTTCTGCTCCATTGGGTGGAGATGCTGTGTTTTCTGATCTCCGGCCTGGAGCCTGATCAGACCAGTGCAGCCGCCATGGCCACCCTGTTTGGCGAGTGGTTTGAGCCCGATGCGGGGTTGGACTACCCGATAGGTGGCAGCCCCGCCGTGGTGGACGCATTGGTGCGGGGCATCCGCCGCCATGGGGGCGAGCTGCGCACGGGCGCGGCGGTGGCTGAAATCGAACTGTCGGGGGGGCGGGCCACGGGCGTGCGCCTGGTCAGCGGCGAACGGCTGAACGCCCGCCACGGAGTTATTAGTAATGCCAGCCCATGGGATACGGCCGCCCTGCTGGGTAAGGGCAGTGCACCGGAGCGTTGGCGCCAGAAGCTTCTGGCTGCGCCGGCTTGTCCCAGTTTTCTGCACTGGCACCTGGCTTTCAAAGATGAAGGCATGGCCGAGCTGCCGATCCACCATGTGTGGGTAGGGGATTGGCAGCGGGGCATCAGGGCTGAGCGCAACATGGTGGTGCTGTCGATGCCGTCGCGGCTGGATCCCTCCCTGGCGCCGCCGGGCCATCAGGTGCTGCACGGCTACACGCCAGCCAACGAACCCTGGGAGCTCTGGAAGGATCTGGAGCGGGGCACCCCCGCCTATGAGAAGCTGCGCCGCGAGCGTTGCGGGGTGTTCCATGGCGTTTTCGATCAACTGGTGCCCGATTGGCGCGAGCGGGTGGTGCTTGAGCTGCAGGGAACCCCCCTCAGCCATCGCGATTTTCTGCGGGTGCACCAGGGCAGCTATGGCCCCGCCTGGCCCGCCAACCGCGGAGCCTTCCCCGGCGGCGGCACCCCGATCAAAGGCTTGGCGCTCTGCGGTGCGGGTGTATTCCCCGGAATTGGCGTACCGCCTGTAGCCGTGAGCGGCGCCATGGCGGCCCACCGCTTTGTGCCCGCTGCGGCCCAACGCCGATTGCTGGAGGAGTTGGAGCTGGTGAGCTGAATATTTACTGCTTACTGCTTACTGTTTAGTTCTGGTCAATTAATTTGTTTGGCTATGGGGATGGGCGGGGGCCGTGGTGGGCACTTTTTACCTCAAGCCCGACTCCCTGCGCCTCGGCGCCCATGGGGCCAATGCCGGCTATGTGGGGGCATGCAGGAGGCCCAGCGGCTGGCAGCGCAATGGATTTGAGGTCGTTAGCACCCTGCCGGGGGCGTTCAGTCACAAGCAGCTGGGTTACGTCGATCCCTTGGTGATGGTCCAGGGACTGGTGGAGGGGCCTACCCCATGAAGGTGGTGCCGCTGCGGCTTGCGCCGGGAGACGACCTGCGCCGGACGCTGGAAACCTGGATGGGCGAGCAGCAGGAGCTGGCGGGCTGCGTGATTAGCGCCGTGGGCAGCCTCTCGGTCGCCCAGCTGCGCTTTGCGGGGGCTGCTGAGGCCACGACCATCCACGGTGAGCTGGAGATCCTCAGCCTGGCCGGCACCCTTTCGCCCGATGGCGCCCATCTGCACATTGCTGTGGCCGACAGCAGGGGCGCCGTGATCGGCGGCCACCTCTGCACCGGCTCCCTGGTGCGCACCACCGCCGAGTTGGTGGTTTGCCTGCTGCCGGAATGGCATTTCTGGCGGGAGCTGGATCCTGCCACCGGCTATCCCGAGCTGCGGATCAGTCCTCTGGCTCCGCCTGTCAAGTCGTTAAGCAGCAGTTCGACGATCGATACGGTGCTGGCGCCCCTCAATGCCCATGATCTCGCCAGCTTCTTCAGCACCGGCCACGCTGGCTATACCAATTACTACACCCTGGAGCCCCAGCCATGAGTACCCCAACCTCCACAGATGTGCTGGTGATCGCCGCTAGCAACGGCCATAACCTGCAGCTGGCTGAGCGCTTCGCAGCGGCCGCCCGCCAGCAGGTCCAAAGCGCTGCCGTGCTCGATCTCACCACCATCAACCTGCCGCTTTTCACCCCGCGAGCCCAGGTCGCCGGCACACCGCCAGTGTTGGCGGCGTTGGAGGCCCAGCTGGCTGCCGCTCCGCGCTGGGTGATCTGCTCGCCGGAATACAACGGCTCGATCCCGCCGGTGCTCACCAGCGCCATCGCCTGGCTGTCGGTGCAGGGCAGCGACTTCCGGGCCCTCTTCAACTGCCGCCCCGTGGTGATCGCCACCCACTCCGCCGGCGCCGGCTATGGCGTGCTCACTGCCATGAGGCTGCAGCTGGCCCATCTCGGTGCCCATGTGGTGGGCCGCCAGCTGTCGAGCAACAGCGACAATCCAGCCAAGGACGACTCCATCGCTGATCTGATCACGCGCCTGCACCTGCTCCCTATTGCCCAACCATGACCACCTCTTCAGGCCTGGTATTTCGCCCGGCATCCGAGCGTTTCCACAGCCAGCTCGACTGGCTCGACAGCTGGCACAGCTTTTCCTTTTCAAGTCATTACGACCCTGCCTGGATGGGCTATGGGCCGCTGCGGGTGATCAACGACGACACGATCGCCGCCGGCAAAGGCTTCGGCATGCACCCCCACCGCGATATGGAGATCGTGACCGTGATGGTGGAGGGCCAGCTCAACCATTGCGACTCGATGGGCCACGCCGAGGTGCTGCGCGCCGGCGAGGTGCAGCGCATGAGCGCAGGCACCGGTGTGGTGCACAGCGAGATCAATCAGGGCGATAAGCCCTGCCGGCTGCTGCAGATCTGGATCGTGCCCAGTAGCACCGGCATCCCCCCGGCCTACGAGCAGAAACCCTTCGCCATCGGTCCCGGCTGGGCTCCCCTGCTGGATCCCGAGCAGGCCGATGGCGCCATGGCGATCCACCGGCCGGTGCGCCTCTGGCGGGCTCAGCCCGGTGCAGGCGAGACGCTCAGCCTGGCCCTTGGCACAGGCCGCCAGGGCTGGATCCAGCTGATTGATGGGGCAGGGGAGGCCAATGACCATCCCCTGCAGCAGGGTGATGGTCTGGGCTACGACGCCGGCAAGCTGGAGGCCTTCACTGCAGGGTCAGGTGGAGCAGACCTGCTGCTCTTTGAATTGTGTTGAACGTCATCTAGGGAGCTGTTGCGCTTCTGCTTCGGCTACCAAGCGCTCCAGCTCTGATGAGCTCATGACAACCGCTTGGGATCTCTCAGGGTGCTAAAAGCACCTTGAGGGAGCCAGGCTCCCTAAGACACAGTCCTCCAGATCAGCTTTTAGCACCAAGAAAACTGGCCGGGAGACCGCTCCTGCAATTTGAGGGCCAGGCCTGATACCGCAAACATCCGTACCAAAGGCCGTTGCCGAATAAGAAAGCCTGCCATCCTTAACTACAAAGGGCCTGAGCATCGCCAGTAGGTCCCCGAACCACGCGTGGGGGGACATGTGTTTTTCGGCGACAGCCAGCTTCGTCACGGCCATGGGCCTTGCCCCAGTGGGGATCGTGAGCCTCACGATGGCCCGACGTCTGGACGCAAAACGTTGGCAGCCGCTGGCATTGATGCCGCTGCTTTTCGCCACCCAGCAGGCGTTGGAGGGAGTTGTCTGGCTGCTCCTGGATTCTCCCGCTCCTTCCTCGGGGCTGCACTGGGTCTCGCTGGCCTACCTGGGCTTCGCGTTTGCGCTCTGGCCCGTCTGGATCCCCTGGTGCGCTCTTCGTCTGGCGGCAGGCCACCTGGCTCTATGGCAAAGGCTCCTGTTCCGATCGCTGTGGGGCCTTGGCGCCTTGCTGGGCGCAAGTCTGTGGTTACCACTCCTATTCGATACAGGCCTAATCAACCCGATCGTGCGCATCGGTTCCATTGATTACCAAGCGAAACCACCCTTGACGGCTCTGAATGAACATTTGGCCATCACACTGCTCTATGCCCTGATCATCTGCCTTCCTCTGCTGCTTCATCCCTACCGGAGGCTCCGCTTACTGGGAGTGGCTCTGGCCGTTTCCTTTGCCGTTTCCCAGCTGGCCTTTCAGCATGCCTTCACTTCGGTCTGGTGCTACTTCGGTGCGTTGATATCCGTACTCCTGCTTTGGATTATTCGGGATGTTTCTGCCTTGACGGCCTGGCCATAGAGCTGCTGAAAGGGGCTTGGCTGATGGCCTCTGGGGAGCTTTATGAAGGCTAGACAAGTGCGGCGGCAGCTTCTCCTGCCAGTGGTTTCATCTCGACGCCGGCGAAAACCGCATTCCGCTGGTCACCTGCCAACTCTCATAAGCACTGGAGAAGCAAATGGGGGCACGTCACCGTATTTACTGCATTGGTCTCGCCATACTTGATAAGTAGATATAGCCTGGTACGTTAACTTTGCCCAGCCTCGCCGCTGAGCGGGTTGTTGTTGTCACGCCGAAAGCCCTTAGGCGGAACCGTGGCACACTTATCTGTGACCGGTTGCCCACTTGGCGCGGCTGAAAAGAACTGATCCCCACTCGCCGGATCACTGAACTTGCAATGTGGACAAGAAGATGTCAACTGAATAAGTGGCCTGGGTTTGTTGTGAAGGGATGAACAGGCATTGAACCGCCAGGAGTTAGAGGCGACGGTGCATCCGCCTCTGCAGGTAGGCGCTCCACTATTGCGGCGGATTCAGCGAATAGGAGGCAGATGTGCGGCAAAATCCGATAGTCCCGATCAAATTGCTACGTTAATTATGCAATGAATGGCAATACGCATGACTGGGCAGGCGCAGATTTACCCCTCATTTGATATAGAGCATCGCATTAGTAGCCCAATTGCTGAAACCGGAAGGCTGCAAAGATTTACATCAGAGCTGATAAGCCATGGCCCACTCTACGCACTTGCAAATCATCGAATACATTCACCTAAGCCACTAGTTCCGCTCGAGAACTGGAAATATTGGACTGATCCCAAGCCACAGTGGCTAGAAGGAATAATGAGGGCCTATCCACCTAGGTGGAAGCGAAAAGCCTATTTGGATGCGATGCTAGAGCAGGATCACGCCAGTGGCATCGAGGCCCATTACGATGTATCCAATGAGTTCTATGCGTTATTCCTGGATAAGAAATATAGGTTCTATACGGCTGCCGATTTTTGGAATAAACAAGAAACACTGGAAGAAGCACAAGTCCACAAGGCAGGGTTTATCCGCGGGCTCTTGAGGTTATCTGGGGATGAAAAAGTTCTGGATCTTGGCTGCGGCTGGGGATCGATGCTCAGATATCTTCGAGAAACAGGGCACAGCGGCGAATTGATTGGCCTTACGTTGTCGCAGGAGCAACTAACTTTTGATCAGCAACAACGGGGCTTGAGTGTTTCACTTTCTGATTTCATCACTGAGCCATTTGAAGGCGCGCCATATGATCGTATCTATTCCATTGGCTCGCTAGAGCATGTGAGGCCGGCTGAGCTAGCAAATCTATATCAGAAAACCTATGATGCGCTTGCGCCGGGAGGACTGGCTGTGCACCAGTTCTTCTCCTATAGATCTGATCCCTGTCCGATATCTGTTGCAGTTCTTGAGTTATTTTTCCCTGGTAGCATGTTATCGATGCATCGCATCCATATCGAGGCTGCTGAGGCTGCAGGATTCAGGATCACTCATGATTCCATCCACGATTACAAGCCAACGCTGAGGGCTTGGTATGACCGTTTGGTAGCAAATCAGGACAAAGCTCTGGCTTTGGTAGGTCTAGAGGTTTACAACCGTTACATGACATTCTTACCGTTTGCCTGGCTCTTCTTTAAGCAGAATGAGGCCGATCTTCATCGCGTGGTCATAGAAAAAACTGCCTGTTGATCAGCGGATCTAGTTCATCAAGGAGTGTCAGCCCAGATGGTCCCAAGTGGACCTCAGCCACCATGGGATGAAGGGCAGGGCTCAGCAATAACTGCCAGCCTCAGCCCTGACTCGATTGTGAGGTATTGCTATTCAGTCGCAGCAGCCAGGTCTGCATGACCTGCCAGTGGTTTCGTCTCGACGCCGGCGAAAACTGCATTCCGCTGCTCACCAGCCACTGCCAGGGCTGGATTGGCGACCTGGTGCGTCAGCGGGGCTGGGCGCCGGAGGTGGCCTTCCTTATTGCCTTGGCCAGTTAGCGCTCGAATAGGGCAAAGGCTGATCAAATCGGAATCCGCCTTCCGTCGCCGCCACGACAAGCACTCTGGTCCGCCATCACCAACACTGGCTTAGCTGATAGAGCACTTCCCGCGCCCATGGTCTTCGCCTCGCCTCGCGCCTACATGCTGCTGTCCACGGCAGCAGCGGTCGCGACGATCGTGCTGAAAACGCTGGCCTGGCGCCTGACCGGGTCGGTGGGCCTGCTCTCCGATGCCATGGAGTCGGGCGTGAACCTGGTCGCAGCCCTTGGCGCGATCTGGGCGCTCACCCTCGCGGCGAAACCTGCCGATCGCAGTCACCCCTACGGCCACTTCAAGGCCGAATACTTCTCCAGCGGCCTGGAAAGTGTGCTGATCGTGGTGGCAGCCCTCGCCATCATGCACACAGCCATCGGCCGCTTGCATCAGCCCCAACCGCTCGAGCAGCTGGGCATCGGCCTGGTCATTTCCCTGCTGGCAACCGCGCTGAATGGTCTGGTGGCCTGGGTGCTGTTGAAAGCCTCGCGCCGCTTTGATTCGATCACCCTGCGCGCCGATGCCCACCATCTGCTCACCGACGTCTGGACCTCCCTCGGTGTGGTTCTGGGCATCGGCCTGGTGAAGCTCACCGGCCTGACGATTCTCGACCCCCTGATTGCGATCGCCGTGGCGCTGAACATCGTCGTCACTGGCTGGAAGCTGTTTCACGAAACCGCCTCCGGCCTGCTGGATCGCTCCCTGTCCGATCCAGAGCAACAGGTTCTCGAAGATCTGCTGGCCAGCTGTGAAACAGACGAGATCCAATTCCATGCGCTGCGCACCCGCGTGGCTGGTTCCCGTCGCTTCGTGTCGTTCCACGTGCTCGTGCCTGGTCGATGGAGCGTGCAAGCAGGCCACGACCTCTGTGAGCAGCTGGAGCAAAAGGTGGCATCAGCCTTAACCCGCACCCATGTGTTCACTCATCTCGAGCCGATCGAAGATCCGAAAGCCTGGGAAGATCAAGGCTTCCGCTGGGAGCAGGGCTAAGGCACCGCAAGCAAAGCTCTGAAGAACAGACCGCTGAGCACGTAGATCGTCATGCCGGTGAGCACCGCCACCAGAGCGATCAGGAAGCCAGGCATGGCCCCAATTCCAGCCGGTGGCTGCAGGCCCGCGAAGCGGTAGTTGAAGCGCAGCGGCCATGCATAAGCCCCAGGGAAAGGCTGCCCGTGCAAACTCCAGCGATGGCAAGCAAGGTATTGCTGGTTGTGGCGGCGTTGACGGCTCTTGCCTGGCCGGCTGGTGTTGCTGGTCAGGGCGTTACGGCCATGGTGCTCTCCATTGGCGATGGCGACACCATCCGCGTCCGCCAGGCCGGCAAAGCCCTGACAGTGAGGCTGGCCTGCATTGACGCCCCGGAAACGGCACAAGGCACGTATGGCCAGCAGGCCCGCAGCTACCTGCAGCAGCGGCTCCCTGTCGGACGGGAGATCGGGCTCGAGGTCAAAACCACCGATCGCTATGGCCGCTCGGTGGCGGAGGTGATCTCAGAGATCAACATCAACCTGGCGATGGTGGAAGACGGCCAGGCCTTCGCCTACCGCCAGTACCTCAGTGGGTGTAACGCCCAGGAGTATCTGGACGCCGAATACCGTGCCAGCCGGCGCCGATATGGGGTCTGGCAAGTGGAGGGCGGCATCACCCGACCCTGGGACTTCCGCCGCGGACGCCGCTAGCGCTGCAGCGAGATCAGCGCTCCTATGCCAAAGCCCAGGAGCGGCGGCGCCAGGGGCACAGCTATCTCGATGGCAATGGCGATGGAGAAGCCTGCGAATCCCTGCGCTGACAATCACCTTTGCAATATCGCGAAGCTGCGCTGATGGTTGCCACTGAAACCAGTAGAAGCAAAAGCTTGGCTATTGATTTAGTGAATTGACACAGCATGTGGGTTTGTTATGTTCTGGGTACCACGCAAGTATCAAATGATTACCGGTTCAGAACTGCTCGCCAAGGTCAAGGAGCTGGGCGATGTCTCCAAGTCAGATCTCGTGCGTGAGTGCGGCTATGTGAGCACCAAGAAAGACGGCGGCGAGCGCCTCAACTTCACCGCCTTCTATGAGGCCCTACTCAGCGCTAAGGGGGTAAACCTTGGTGCCGATACCGCCGGCCGTGGCAAGGGTGGCCGCAGCCTCAGCTTCGTGACCAAGATCCAGTTCAACGGCAATCTCATGGTGGGCAAGGCCTACACCGCCCTGCTCGACCTCAAGCCAGGCGATGAGTTCGAGATCAAGCTGGGTCGTAAGCAGATCAAGCTCATCCCTTTGGGCAGCACAGAAGAGGAGTGAGCAGCGCCTCCGCTGCCTCGATGCGGATGGCGCTGCCGCGGGCCAGCTCACCTCACCAGGAGTAGAACGGCCGTACTGCTGCCGCTCGCTTGATGTTGGCCGACCTGCCCATTGGCGAGCCTGTGCCCTTCTGCCCGGGCTCGTTGGGTGAGGGCTTGGATCTCCAGGCCGCCCTGATTCCCAACCCGGTCTGCACCTTCTACATGCGGGCCAGCGGCAATGGCATGCGCCAGCACGGGATCAACGACGGCGACCTGGTGGTGATCGACCGCAGTGTGGAACCCTGCTCCGGCCATGTCGTCGTCGTTGCCCACCAGGGCAGCTTCCTGCTGCGGCCGCTGCTGCGCCAGGGGGAGCAGTGGTTACTTGAGCCGGTGCGGCCAGGAGAGGCAGCAATTCCTTTGGACCTGGAGGTCTTTGATCGCTCAGGGCTATTTGGCGTGGTGGTGCATGCGGTGCATCACCTGGGGTGAGCAGCCCTATGGAGAAGGGGAAATCACCCTGCCGGTATCCCTGTTGATGGGCGAGACCAGCAGCTTGTCGACCCGCTTGCCATCCATATCCACCACCTCGAAGCGGTAGCCCTGCCACTCGAAGTGATCGGCTTCGCGGGGGATGCGCTCGAGCACATGCATCACAAACCCGGCCAGGGTGTGATAGCGGCCCTTCTGATCAATGCGGAAGATGTCCTGGTCGATCAGCTCAGCAAAAGCGTCGAGATCCAGGCCGCCGTCGACAAGCAACGATCCGTCTTCGCGGGTCACCACCATGGGTCCGTCTTTATCTTCAACCAAGGGCAGGTCGCCAACGATGCCCTCCATTAGGTCATTGAGAGTGACAAGACCCTCGATCCCGCCGAACTCATCGGTGACCAGGGCGATGTGAATACCAGTGCGCTTGAATTGCTCGAGGACCGATAGAGCCCGGGTGCTTTCGGCCATGAACAGTGGCGGCTGCATCAGTTGTTCGAGGTTGATCGACTGGCCGGTGATCTTTGCTGACAACAGGTTGCGGACCCGCACCACCCCCAAGCAGTCATCGAGGGTGCCCCTGGCCACCGGAAAACGGGAATGGGTGCTCTCGAGGATTTCCTGCAGGCTCGTTTCCAGCGACTCCTCGACATTCAGCCAGCAGATGTCAGTGCGAGGGGTCATCAACGTCTTGATGGTGCGATCACCAAGGCGCAGCACGCGCTGAACCATGTCGTGCTCGACCTCTTCGAAGACGCCCGAATCAGCACCCTGACGAATCATCGCCTTGATCTCGTCCTCGGTGATGTCAGGTTCGCTGGTGGTGGAAACCCCCAGCAGCTTCATCAAAGCTTCGGTCGAATTGCTGAGCAGATGAACAACCGGACCGCTAACCCGTGACAGCCAGCGCATGCTGGGTGCCACGGCGCAGGCCAGACGCTCTGGATTGGCCAGGGCCAGGCGCTTGGGCACCAGCTCGCCGATTACAACCGATAGGTAGGTGATCACGGCCACCACCAGCGCAAAGCTCAGCCCTTCGCTGTAGGGCGCCAGCACAGGCAGGCGATCCAGCAGGGAATCGAGCTGGCGAGTAACGGTGGCACCACCGACCGCACCGGTGAGGATGCCGATCAGGGTGATGCCGATCTGAACCGTGGACAGGAACTGATTCGGAGACTCGGCCAGTCTCAGCGCCACCCGGGCTGAGCGGTCTCCCTTCTCGGAGAGTTGTTCCAGCCTATAACGGCGTGCCGAAATGATTGCGATTTCAGCGCCGGAGAACAGACCGTTGGCCACGATCAACAGCAGGATGATCAGGATGTCCTGCGCCAAGAAGGGGATCGGTCCGGAAGATTCCCCAAATTAAGACCGTTTCCAGCTTGGATGCCAGCGATGCAACACCACCCCAAGCCAGGCCTTGAGGCCCAACGGCATCACGGTCACCTCCAATCCGGATCCAGCGAAGCTGCAGAGCCTGGGTGTGACCAGCTGGCCCACCTAGACCTACGACGAACAGGAAACCTGCCTGCTGCTGGAGGGGAATGTCACCGTCACCCCCGATGGTGGGGGGCCGGTGCGATTCGAGGCCGGTGATCTGGTGGTGTTTGATGCCGGGCTGAGCTGCACCTGGGAGGTGCATGCCCCAGTGCGCAAGCACTACCGCTTTGGTTGAGAGGACGCGGCAGAGTGGCCCCTGCCTCGCAAGCGCAAATGATTGAGGCAATCCGGGTGGTGCTCAACCTTGAGGCTCGTGGCGGGGCCCAAGCCGAGCTAGCAAGCGCCGGTGGTGTTCAACATCGGCCGGACTGAACTGGCTGCGGCCCTTGTGCGGCCAGCGCCGACATCGCCGCCCGCACAAGGGCCGAGAGCGTGAAGGTGCTCGCTCAGGAGACCGCGGCCCAACGCTCCAGCGCCCGCACCCTCACGGCGGTGAGCGGCGAGCTGCAGGTGCTGCTGCCGATCTAGAAGCTAGTGGACCTTGAGGCGCTCAAGGGGCGGCTGGAGGGGCTGGGCGCCTGATCAGTCGCTCTCGCTGTTTTCGCTCAAGCGGATGTGAAGCCCGCTGAGCTTCCCCCTAAGCCAGCGATTGAACAGCTCGTCGGTGAGTTGGCGTTTCAGCCGTTCATCCAGGTTGGCAGGAATCATGCGCTCCAGCCGGAACACCATCCATTGCTCCCCGACTGCCAGAGGGCCGTGGAGTTCGAGGGGAGACGCCGACTGCAGCACCTCCTGCAGCTCTTTGGGAAGCCAGCTGCGGCGAACAGGCGCAGCTGGGGCCTTCACCTTGTACTCGCCGTTCAAAGTGACCTGTGCTGCCAGGGCCTCGAAGCTTGTGGTTCCTGAATGCAGCTGCTGCCCGAGGTTCTGGGCCGTCTCGAAGCTGGGGCTGACGAGGTAGGAGAGCTCCACCCGTTCAAAGCTGTCGGAGCGAGTTTCGAACTCGCGCTGCACATCCGGTTCGGCAATCAATTGCTTCAGCTTGCTGACTTTCAGACCGAAATACAACCGGCTCCTGAAGCCCTGGTAATCGATCTGCTCCTGTTGCAGCCAGACCCGCAAAGCTTCCTCTTCTGAGAGATTTTTTTTCTCTCGGAACTCGAGGATGCGCTGGTCTAGTTCTACAGGATCGACTTCGAGGTCGTTTCGGGCAGCCACTTCCTGCATCAGGATCCGCTGGGAGGCGATGTCCTGAATGAAGGGGCGCAGCTTTCCGAACAACTGAAGCTGACCGAAGACTTCCTGCCAGGGAATCGCCTTGCCATCGATGAGAATCTGAACATCCGGATTCCCGGTAGTGGATGTTGCGTTCACTGCGGTGGCGGTCATGGGCGTTGGGGGGGGAAGTTAAGTGCTCGGGCGATCAGCTGGATGTTGTTTGGATCTGGAAGATGTCGAAGGAGGTCGCGCCGTTGATGGAGAACAGGCCGAATTCGCCATCGGTGAGGAGGGCGTTGTAGGACCTGCTCAGAAGCTGCTGTCCGTTCAGGGACACCGCGATCGTGCTGCCCTGCAGCGTGACTCCAAGGGAGAGGTCGGTGCCCGACTTGATCAGGGCGCTGTTGATCGTGGCATCGATCACGGTCCCGCTGTTTGTGACGTGTCCGATCAGCAGTTTGCCGGTCTTGGCATCAATGGTCACAAACTTGTAATCCGTTGCGCTGTAGTAGTCGAACACGAAACCGCCTTGGCCGGTTGTGCTCAGCTTGGAGGTGAGCTGTAGCGTGGAGCTGGAGGCCACCTCCATGTTCACCAGATCCATGGTGGGGGTGCTGCCTGACGTCACCACGTAGCGGCCGGTCTGGGTGCTGAGGTTGCCCTGCAGCGGTGCCTGGAATTGGTCGGCTGGCGGGGCAGTACTGAAGTCGAGAGCCTTGTCGTAACTGAAGGTCGGCGCGATGCGCTGGAGCCGCAGATTGTCGATGCTGGACTTGGCGTTGCGGGCACCAAGACCCAGCATCCCCTCGTTGATGCGGTGCTGGGTGCCGCTGGCATCGATGCGGGCGGCGAAGGTGAAACTGAGAGTGGTGGCATTGTTGACCGTGAGGGTCACCACGGAGCCGTTAACGGCCAGGAAAAGGTTGTAGTCGATTCCCGACTTCAGGGAACTGGTGAAGGCGGCCTGCTTGTCGACAATCCAGCCGCTGGCGGTGCGCCGTCCGATCTCCAGTTTGTTGGTGGAGACATTGATCCCGGCGAACTTGAAGTCGGTAGAGCTGTAGTAATCGAAGATCAAGTAGCCGTTGGCGTTGGTGCCGCCGGTGGGCTTGACCGCATTGATGGTGGCCAGCACCTCGAAGTAGCTCGGAATGTAAACGTCTGGGTTGTAGACACTGAGGGCATCCGCTCCGGCTGATGCGGGGGCCACTTGATAACTGCCACCGCTGACCGTCCAGGTTCCAGCATCAACGAACATCCCCTGGGCCGTTCCGTCGTTGAAGTCCGCACTGCGGAGCACATCGCGCTTGCCACCGGGGATGTTGCCGGCCTGGGGGTCGGCGGGGGCGCCAGTCTGATCCCGCCAGGCGAAGTCTTTCTGCAGTACCAGGCCCAGTTCACCGAACGGCTCTCCGTTCCGGGAGGGGTTGGGGTCGTTGTTGGTGGGTGTGGGCGGGGTGGGGCCCACCGCATCGCGATAGCGGCTGGGATCGGCACCGTCGCCAGCCGATAGAGCGTAGAGGAACTCCGGCAGGGTGGGTTGCAGGGTCCGGCTCACGGTGGCCATGCCGAAGGGGGCGAAGGGAACGAGGTAGGAGTTGTATTCACCCACCCAGTCGATCAGCCGATCACCACCGGTGTTGGCGATCAACAGATCACGTCCAGCGCCGCCGTAGGCCCGATCCTCATAAGTGGGATGGGTATCGGGGGTGTCATTGCGGTTGCCATTGGTGCTCTGGTTGTCATCGACGTTGAGGAGATCGTTACCCCAGCCGCCGTAGAGGTTGTCGCGGCCCGTGCCGCCCACCAGCCAGTCGTTGCCGAGATCGCCGAAGATCGCGTCATTGCCGTCGTCGTTGACGGCTAGATAGGACTCGGTCTGCTGGCCAGTGGCCTTGGGCACGGTGCCGCCGGCGCGGAAGAGGCCTTCTGTGGAGTCGAAGTTGAGCAGGAACTCGTAGGCAGTGCCCTGGGCAGCAGACTTCCGAAGGTTGCCCTGGCCATCCAGCAGAACCTTGCGCAGTGGGTCGTACTCGTCGTAGAGGTCGAATTCGCCGGCACGGAAGCGATTGTTGAGGTGACGACCATCGGCATCCTCCCTAAAGAAGGAGAGCACATCACCGGGATTGGGATTGGTCACGCTGGCGCCTGGGTTCAGAGTCAGCGTGAAAGCGTTGTAGCCGAGATCCTGAAGAGTCCCCTGCAGCGTGCCATCCAGGTTGTAGAGGGGCACGTAGGCATGCTCCAGTGCTTCGGCGCCGGAGATGGCATCGTCACCGGATCCGCCATGCAGGAAGTCGCTGTCGAGGCCGCCGAAGATGATGTCATCGGCGAAGGGGGTGTTGATCTCGTTGTCGGGGAACTCGTCGTCGGTGGCGGCCCAGTAGGGATCGAAGCTGAACGGTGTGAGTTCGGCCGTCTTCTTGAGCTGTCCGCCCACGTTGATAGTGGCGAGCTGGATCGTGCCCGGTGTGGAGATCACCTCGTTTAGCACGTTGCCATTGGAGTACTTGGTGTTGGGATCCGTGGTCAGCAAGGCTGCGATGCCATAGAGGCCCTCACCAACCGTGCTGTTGTTGCGGCTGGTGAATAGCAGGCCGTCATCGCCGAGCACACCATCCTGGCCCGTGCCGCCTGAGATCCAGTCGTTGCCGTAGCCGCCGATCAGGTCGTCATCGTCGGATTCACCGAACAGCACATCACTGCCAGTCATGCCGTAGATGAAGTCGTCGCCCGATTCGCCGTGGATCAGGTCACCGGCACCGTTGTCGGCGTTGGCGGCACCGTTCGCGTAGGAACCACCCTGGCGGTCGGCTCCTCCGAGGGTGTAATCCAACTGCTGCATCGCCCGCACCACGATGCGATTGGTGCCGCGGTTCTCGAAGCTGGAGTTCAGGTCGTAGTTGAAGCTCAGGAAGGTGTCCTTCGCGTCGGTGGGATTGGTCCCACTGGCACCGCCCTTCACTAGGCGGAAGATGTTGCCGTTGTCGCCCAAGATGAAGTCGGAGTCGCGGGAGTGGCGATCCTCCAGAGCAATGCGGGGATCATCCCCGGTGGGCAGGGCGCCCGTTCCCACGGCCGTGCCGGTGTCGGTATCCGTGCTGCCCACGAAGTCGTTGCGGGTCAGACGCACAGGGTTGCCGGCACCGCCGAAGATGATGTCGGCGCCATCGGGGCGTAGTTGTTCGGCGTCTAGTCCGAACAGGGACGAGCTGCCGCCGATGATGTCGTCCTGACCGAGGCCTCCGTAGATCAGGTCACTGCCGCCATTGCCCTCGATGTAGTCGTCACCGTCGCTGGCTAGTTCGGGGATATTGAGGTAGAGGGTCTGATCTGTATTCCCCACGACCACGGAATCGGTGACCGTGAGGGTGTGGGTGATGGAATTGGCGTCGAGATCATCGGCTCCGATGAAGCCATCGCCCGCGATCAGGTCGTTGCCGAGCTGGCCGAACATCAGGTCTTTGTCAGCACCACCGGCGATCACATCGGCGCCGAAGCGGCCCAGGGGATTGAGTTCCACCGCATCGGAATGATCGAGCAGGCGGATGTCCCGACCCACAACGTCGTTGGGATCGCTCTGGTAGCTAGTGCCCACGTTGGTGGTGATCGTGGGAGTCACGCTGGCGCCATCACCAGAGGTGTTGTAGATCGGACCAGCCGCGTTGTTTAGAGCCCGGAAGCGTGGGCTGAGGTCGTCGCCACGGCGCCAGATCGTGGCGTTGTCTCCAGCCATGGCATCGTTGCCGCTGCCGCCATCCATCAGATCGTTGACAGGAGGATTCAGTTCGGCCGTGATCTGTGGAGACGTCAATTCATCAAAGCCGCCGGAGACGTTGTGACCGCCGATCATGTCGTCGTCACCCGAGCCTCCGAAGATGCGGTCGTCGCCCTGCTGGCCCAGCAGGATGTCGCTTCCCTCCTCGCCGAACAGCTGATCTCCTTCGCCGCCTGCTGTGTCACCAGTGTCGATGGAGAAGAAGTTGCGGGATGGGAAGGCCGGCAGAACGCTGAACTGGGGATAGATCCGCCCGTGATCCCCGAAGATCAGGTCGTTGTTGGTGGCAGGTCCTGATCCATCGGTGTCATCCCCGTAGATGAGATCAGCGCCGGTGCCGCCGAACAGCCAGTCGCTGCCGGCATCCCCTTCGATCGTGTCGCGATCGCCGATGGCAGGCCCTTCCGTCGTCACCAGATCCAGGGTGGTGATGTTGGTATTCACGCTGCTGAAGCCTGCCACCAGGCCTGGATTGGCAAGGCCTGCTTCCGGCACCTTCGCCAGATCTCCATCGGAGAGCCATTGCCAGGATCCGTTGTCCCCCAGGATCGTGTCGTTGCCATCGAAGCTGCCGATGGTGATGGCGTCGCCATAGAGGCTGTCTCGATCGACACCGCCTGCGATCCGATCACCCGCCGCGTTGCCCTCGATCGTGTCTTGGCCGCCGGTGGCGGCAAGGGAATCGGTGGTGCGGATGAGGGCAACCGAGCCACCCCAGAGACGCAGTTCATCACCGCTGGCGGAAGCGCCTGCGGACATGGCCGCCAGATCGATCACACCGTTGTCCCCGAGGAGGGTGTCAGAGCCGTCCTGATCGGCGGCGGCGGCGATGTCGTCATCGCCATAGATCGCGTCGCCGCCCGTGCCGCCCATGGCCAGATCAGCTCCGGCATTGCCGGAGATCAGGTCGGCGCCACCTAGCCCGTCTGGGGTCTCGTCGGTGTGGGAGCGGACGCGATCGAGGCTGTTGCGATTGGGCGTGCCTTCCAGGCCAAACTCCACCAAACCGCTGTCCCCAAGTATCACATCGATGCCATCGAGATTGGGCTTGGCGGTATCGGCGTCGCCGTAGAGCTTGTCCATGTCGCCGTTGTTGACGCCACCGATGATCAGATCATTGCCGGCGTTGCCCTCAATCGTGTCGGCGCCACCCGTGGTTTCAATGATGTCGGTGCTGGCGATGCGATCAATGGCCGAGGGTGCGGCCATGCCCACCACCTGAACCAGAAGTCGGCCACTGGTGCCGGCCAGGAAGATCTCGGCGTTGTCGCCCAGCAGCACATCATCTCCATCGGCAACCCCGTGGCTGGCCGTGGCGTCATCGCCATAGAGGGTGTCCCCTTTGGAACCGCCGATGATCACATCATTTCCCTCATCACCGGTCAGGATGTCGATGCCACCGTCGTCCAGTGCGGTGGAGCGGATGATGTCGAGGGAGGCGGGATCTGGAGCGGAAGCATCATTGAAGATCACTTCACCGTTATCACCCAACAGGATGTCGGACCCATCTTCACCATGGCCCTCGTCATTGCCGAAGCCGCCGATGGCGACATCTGAGCCCGTGCCGCCCCAGATCCGATCGTCGCCGCCTGTGGATGTGAACAGGCTGTAGATCTTCTGGATCGATGGCAACGCTGAATTGTCAGTGCGATCGATGCGGACATTGTCTCCAGCGATCACATCATTGCCAGAATTGCCGTAGAGGAGATCGCCACCGGTTGGGGTGTTGTCGTCGCCACCGGAGCCTCCCACGATGATGTCATCGCCAAAGCCACCCAGGATGAAATCTTCTCCTCCATAGGTTGGATCAGTTGAGAAGAGGTCGTTTTCGTCGGCGGAATTGTCGAGGAAGGCGGCCACGCCGTGGTCGCCGAAGAGAATATCTCCTCCATCGCTGTTGTTGTCACCGCCGCCATAGATGAAATCATCACCGATTCCACCAAATGCGATGTCACTGCCGGCATCTCCATAGATCTGATCATCACCGCCAAATGATGGATCGCGGGTCTCCACGCGGTTGACCACGCCCAAGGCGAGCGTGACGGTGCCGTTGTCCCCCACCAGCAGGTCGTTGCCCAGGTTGCCGACGAGCAAGTCGGAGTCATCACCACCAAGGAGGATGTCGTCGCCGCCATAACCGTAGATCTGATCGGCGCCACCGGAGCCAACGATTGCGCTATGCAGGGCTTCGAGCTTGGTGGCAGAGAGGCTGCCCTGATCCCCCACCACGATGTCGTCGTCTGCTCCACCTGCTTCATCTCCGTAGAGCTTGTCGCCGGCACCACCACCGAAGATCCAGTCCTTACCACTACCGCCATAGATGATGTCGATACCGGCGCCCCCTTCGGCATAGGTTTGAACGGTGGCGGCGGAGCTCGCGTCACCGGCCGTGCCGATCTTGGCGTTATCACCGGCAATGATGTCATCGCCATCCTGGGCATAGATGAGATCAGCTCCATCCAGGCCGGTGAAGAGGGGTTCTGCACTGAACGGTGAGGAGCCACCGATCACCCGATCATTGCCTGCTCCGGAAAAGATCGTGTCAGCATTCGCGCCGCCTTCGACGTAATCATTGCCATTCCCCAGGCCAAAGCCATCATCCGTTATCGGAAGGCCATCCCTATCGGCATAGATCGTATCCATACCGCTGTATCCAGCCGGTGCCGATCCAGCGACGCGGGGATCAACGTCACCGAAGATCACATCATTGCCGATGCCCGTGACGATGAAGTCGTCACCGAAGCCGCCGATGGCGGTGTCGTTGCCGTAATCATCCCGGAGGGTGTCATTCTCCGTGCCGCCATCAAGCAGGTCGTCGCCATCGAGGTTTGTGGCGAAACTATCGGCTTCACCAAAGAGCAGATCATTGCCCGCTTCGCCGTAGATCTTGTCACTGCCTTCGTTGCCCTCCAGCAGATCGGGATCGTTGCCGCCATACAGCTCGTCGTCGCCCTGGCCGCCGGAGAGCTGATCGGGGCCGCTCTCGCCATAGAGCTTGTCATTACCCCATTCACCGAAGAGGTTGTCTTCGCCGCCGCCGCCGCGGAGCGTGTCGCCAAGGCTGCTCAGGAGAACGAGAGTCTCGGGTGCCACAGGGTCACCCTGGAGGTCAAGAACAAAGGGCTGAATGTTATCGCCATTATCCCCAAAGAGATTGTCATTCCCCTCTCCGCCAGAGAGATCATCGATGCCGGCATTGCCAAAGATCTGGTCATCACCAGCGTCGCCACGGATGGTGTCATTCCCAAAACCACCGATGAGGATGTCTTCCTCGTCACCACCTTCAATCAGATCGTTGCCCTGTCCACCCACGATGTTGTCTTTGCCAGCCCCGCCACTCAGATCCCCCGCAACCCAGACGGAGTGGTCAAAGAGAATCTGATCGTCTTCTGCTCCACCATCGCCGCGGATCAAGGTGGCGTTATCGAGGAAGAGTTGCCACTGGCCGAAGCCGATCAGCAGTACAGAGCGTTTGTCTTCCTCTGTAGTGCAGATCGTGCCGTTGCGGTTGAAATCTTCCAGCAAACGAGCTTCGTCGGTGTCGATCTTGTTGTCACTGTTGAGATCGATCAGCACATCAAGGGTGTTGCCACCGGCCACCCAGGCGCCCACATCATCACTGTCGATGTCCCCATCGCCATCGCTGTCAATGATGCCCGCATCAAGGGCGCGAAGATCTGTATCGGGATCGTCATCTGTGAGACGTTCACCGAACACTTCCACCGTTTCGGCGATGTCCGTGGCGCCCGGTTGGCGCTGGCCGGCTTCGGGTCCGATGTTCAGGATGATCGTGGCTTGAGTTAAGGGATCTTCCCAACGACCGGGCTGGGGGATCGGCAGCGGCGGGCAGCTGACGGAGAAGTCCAGCAGGGTCACATTCAGCAGATCCAGGCTTTCCTCGAAGAGGGTGACGAAGCCGAAAGGGGTATCAAACCCCAGCTTCACGAAGGCCCGCAGGAATGCCTCGAGCTTGCCGGAGAGTTCAAAGATGCATTCGATTCCCTGCTCCAGCCGTTGGCCCAGTTCGTCGATGTAAAACTTGCCGTCTTCGTTCACGTCATGCCAATCGGCGGTGATCGAGGCGCTGATACCACCTTCTACGCCCGCTGAAGCCACGACCACATTCAGCTCGGCTCCGGCTCCGAATTCAAGATCCAGGCCCAGCTCACGGGCTTCGGTGGTTTCGCCATCATCAAGAATTCCATTGTTGTCGTCATCGGCCCAGTCGCGCAAGTAGAAGCCTTGGTAGAAATCTGCGAAGCTCTTCTGAATACCGCGGGTATCGAAGCCGATGGCGAAGTCGGTGGCGAACTCAAAGTTGCCAAAGATGGAAACAAAGAGGGGAACGGGAGGAAGAATGGGGCCAAAGAGCTGCTTGTAATTGAACTCAGCCACGAAATCGGGCAGATCCCACACCACAAGGTCGCGGGTCTGGCCCAGCAGCAGGCCAGCCAGGGTGCCGAAGGGCTGATCGATGATCGGAAAGAAGAACTGGCCATTGGTTACACCCGTTGATGAGGTGCTGGTCTTTCCGGCTTTCAGGGCAGTGATGCCTTCCGTGACGCCACCAAGCTGGCTGAGAATGGCGGCGGCGTCTGCACTTAGGGCGGTAGGATTATCAAATGATTTGATCGCGGAGCGGGAGCTCGCCTTGGTGACGTCAACATCAGGCAGGGAAAGATCGCCAAATTCGATGTAGCCAGATCCGAGGCCGCTGGCAATGCCTGTGATCGTTGTGATGATATCAACAATATTATCGAGCGTTTCAATATACTTGGCGACATCATCGAAGCCTGAACCCAGCAGCCCAACCAGATCCAGGAAGGTAACTGGATCCTGGCCAAGCAGTTCGGCCAGTTCTGAGATCACTGGAATCTCAGCATTTACCACATCAAAGATGGCCTGAAGCGGTTGGAGATAGTCTTCAAAAACTGCGATGACAGGAGCAACATTGTCGCGGAAGAAGTCACCCAGATCGAGGCGAACGTTGGCAAATCTCACCTCAGGTAAATTGGCAGGATTGCTGGGGTTGTCGAGACTGAAGTTCCAGTCGATATCCAGCAAGGCTTCCAGATCGGGCAGGGCCTGCTGTCCGGCCAGGGCCGCTTCGAAGAAAAGATCGAGATCGGCTTTGGCTGTAAAATCGAAGTTGGGAGCGAAATTCTCCAGATCGTTGAAGGTGAGCTTGCCGGTCCCAAAGCTGAGCGCCGCAGCACCAAAGATGCCTACGCCGCCGGTGATCTCTCCATTGCTATCGGAGTCGCCCAATTCGGCGACGCTAATGTTGTCGATTACGCCATCACGGTTGTAATCGATCCTGTCGGCGACTTCATCGAGGGTGTCATCGGCATCACCGTCGTGATTCATGTCCTCCACAGGCGCTACCGTGGCGGATAGATCCAGGAACCAGAGTTTCAGATCCAGGCTGCTGCTTTCATCGAGGTAAGCGTCTACCAGCAACTCGCCGCCGGTGCGATCGAGGTCGACGTAGAAGCCCTGGCTGCGGGTCAGGCCAAAGGCCAGACCAAGGGAGGGAGTGATGCTCAGATTGAGAAGGGCATCGGAGTCCAGCTCCAGGCCCATGCCCTCGAAACCGAAATCCAGGGGGACCTCGATGGTTTTGTTGAAACCGATCTCCAGGTCGAAATCAAAGCCTGCGTCGGCGTCATTCAGCAGGTTGCCCGCGCCCGTGAAGGTGAGGGGGATGTCTTCCCAATCCAAGACAGAGGTATTCACCCCGTCGGTGGCGGCATTGAGGAAAAGGATGTTCAGGGGTGTGAACGAGGGCAGTAGATCCTCAGGAGTCCCTGTTGTGGCTCCAGGTCCGAGGGTGTCGAAGAGGAACTTCTTCAGAAGGGCCAAGACGTTATCTGCTGTCAGGCCGACCACACCCAAGGTGTTGTTGATCCAGGTTTCAAACTCCGTGATGAAGCCATTCACATCCCCCAGCACATCACCAACGCTGGAGAGGTCATCGCCGATCCCTGGAATCTGAGAGATCAGATCACTCTTGAGCCCGCTCTCAAGGGCCCCCAGCAGAGTCTTGAGCCCGGCCAAGATGTTGGCGAGATTGAGTTCGGTCAGACCGTTGACAATCTCATCAATGAGCCCCTGGGGTAGGTCAGAGATCGTGAAGTCGAAGTCGGTGAAATTGTTGAGGGTTGCCTGGGCAAAGATGTCAAAGGTGGTTCCGTTCACGTCTACCGGCAGGTAGACCAGCAGAGCGGCCTCCAGCCTGGGGTCGATCGCGGCGGCGATCTCTGGGAAGTAGACCCTGCCATCGCCCGGGGTCGGATCGTTAAGACCTAGGGCCAGAATCGCCCCGGTGCCCACTGGATCGCCATAGGTGTCCGCATCGACGTCCGCGCCGCCGACGGCGTTATCAGCCCCCAGATCAATCGTGTTGTTGAGCTTGATGAAACCGTCGGTGATCCCAAGGGTCAGGCCACCAATCGTGGCATCAGCCGTGATTGCCAGATCGAGGCTGGCCGACAGGGCCACCTCCGAATCTGCGGCCAGATAGGGATCCAGATAGTTGAGCGAGCTGTCGTCGAGATCGATGCCAAAGCCGAAGCGGAAGTCGGCCAGCAGATTGATCTGTCCCGCAATCGCCCCATTGAAATTGAGGGGAACAAAATCAGGCAGCCCAGTGTCAAGATCTACTTCGACCACCACATCCTCGGTAATGCTCCGGGCCACATGGAGGTCGATCTGCAGGGCCTTGCCTCCTTCGGGCAGCGAGAAGGTGAGGGCCCCCAGGGGGAAGGCTTCGAACACCTTGCTGCGCACGCCGCTGATCACATCGCTGAGGAACGTTTTCAGTTCCGAGATCGCTATGTCGAAGATCGGGTCTGCGGCGTTGACCAGCATCTTGAGGGCGCTCTGAATCCCGCTGATGGCGTCCGCCAGATCACTCACGGCCCGCAGGGCCGCGAACACGTTCTGATCCGTGATGGCTGCCCCTAGCCGCACCGAGACGCTGCCGAGGGCTGCCAAGGCCGAGTCGAGGTCGTCCTGAGCTGCATCCCGGGGGACACTGAGGGGACCCAGATCTCCGCTGGGCAAAGATGGAACATTGGTGATCAGCAAATCGGCCGCAGCCTGGGCCTCGCTGATGGCGGTGAGGATGGCGGCATTGGCTGGATCGGAGAGATCGAGCAGCTCCAGCCCCAAGGCCTTCATCAGCACCTGCACGATCCGATCACCGGAGGGCAGGAGATCTGAAACCTGACGGAAGAAGGAGCGGCTTGCCAGGGCCGGCACTCCAGACGTGACGGGTACCGAGAAGTAATCGACCACGGCCTGGGCAGCAGGCACCTCGTCGTCGATCACCTGAACCACCTCCCTCAGGGAGCGGAAGGCTGCGGCCAGGGCGAGTATTTTTGGGGAGCCTCCATCGAAGAGGAGATTCAGATCCGCGGGCACGGCCTGAATGGCGCCATCGAGGTGCTCGAGGGCGTGGAAAAGCAGTTCCTGGCGCTCGCTGCCAAGGGCCACCAGAGCAGCTCCGAGGGGTTGGCCATTGACGCTGCCTCCCGCCTGCAGGCCGTTGATCGTGGCTTCCAGCAGGGCGCTCAGGTCGTCCTGCATCGTGCTGAAGTCACCCACGATCGTGTCGATCTTGTCGCTGATGAAGGAGACCAGATCGCCGATCGATTGATCAAGCAACGGCAACTGGGTGCTGATCAGTGGCAGGTCCTTGAACTTCTCGACAATGTCGGCGACCAGGGCCAGCAGTTGGGGGATCGAAAGGTTCTCGAAGCTCTCGAGGATGGCTGAGAAGTTGGGCAGGGATCCCGCATCGATGTCAACGTCGGGAACGATCAAGGGGACAAGGCTGGAGATGCTCTCAACCTTCAGCTTCACGGAGATGGCGGCCAGCTCTCCTCCCAGATCGATGCCGTAGGTGTCGGCGCAATCAAAGGACAGGCCCAGATCGAAGGAACCCAGTTCGTCGCCGACGGCCAGCGGGGTGAAGGCACCGCTCAGGTTCGCTCCGCCTGCGTAGGTACCGAATCCCAGTGCTAGGGAGGCAGCCGGATCAACGCTCAATTCCGGCAGATAGATGCTTCCACTGCCATCGGGGTCGAGCAGGGCGCCGCGGATGGCCAGCTGGATCGGAGCGGAGGTTCCACCCGTGACGCCCACTTCCAGAATGCCAAGGGATGCACCGAGGTGCAGGTCGGTGGCGCTCAACTCAAAGCCGGCGGCAATGCTCGAGCCTGCCCCGGTGCCGCTGTCGTAGGGCTTTAAGAACAGGCGCGAGATGATCGTGCTGCCGTCGAGGCGCCCGTTGTCATCGACATCCGCCACGCCGATGCCGAAACCAAGGTCGAGGGCGGCGGCGGAACCCGGTGCGAAGGCCACCTTGAAGGTGTTGGTCGTGGAGGGGGTGTGGGTCGTGTCCCTGAGGATCAGCCCGTCCTGGGTGAAGTTGATCTCGACGGCCAACCTGCCTGCCGTCTGGCTGGTGAGTGCGGCGATCAGATCAGCCACGGTGGCCGTAGGTGCCAGAACATCCGGAACATCGAGATCCACCGCGCCTGTGGTGCCGTTGGCGAACTGGAAGTTGAGATCAGGGCTGACACCTGTGTTGGTGCGAATCCCGAGGCCGCCGTTAAGGTCGGTGATCTTGGTGCTGAGGCTCAGGGGCGTCAGGTCGAAGGCCGCCGCCAGCTTGAGCCTTGCAGCCGCATCAACCGAGGCCGTGCCGCCGCCAGCGAGGGAGAGGGTCGCCAGACCGCCCAGATCGATGTCCTTCGTGAAGTTCAGCTCAACATCAGCCTGGGTCTGGCCGAAGAGTTCAAGGTCAAAGCCAATGGTCTTAAGAAGCGGGTCGTAGGTGATCGAGAAACCAGCCGGCAGGTAGGGATTGATCAGAGCTTCGAGATCCTGGAAGGTGACGAAGTCGTAGAAGGGAAGGGCGCTCTGGCTGTCAGCAAAGCCGAAGGCCGCCTGGGCCACAGCGTTGACGTTCGAGAATTTCAGGCTCTCGATGCCATCGCCTGTCGTGCGGATAGCCAGACGACCGTTGTCGAGACTGGCTTCCAGTCCGGCAGGCAATTGGGCTTGCACAGCAGCAACCAGACCGGCCAGTGATGTGCCCGCGTACACGGTGATGAGCCCGGACGCCACTCCATCAACGACAACCTGGAAGGTGGCGTTCGAGCTCAGGGCGCTCGCCAGAAATTCCGTGCCGCCCTGGAGGCCCAGATCAAACAATTGCTTGGTCAGATCCTGGAGCTGGGCGGCAAAATCGAGGATGTCAGCAATCTGATCTTCGACGAAGGGGATGCCTCCCGGAAGATTGAAGGAGGAGGCCAGCGCCTGCAGATTGTTGCCCAGCTCGCTCAAGGCACTGACAACATCACCAGGGGTGATGTTGGAGAAATTCTTCAGAGACTGGTTACTGACGGTGACGTCGATGTCGTACTCGCTGAAGGCATCACCTGTAAGCGCCACACCTATTTGACCTGAACCAACACTTTCGCCGCCAAGGCTTGCAGAAACATTCAATGTGGCGTTGAAGCTTGCGGTCGGCGTGACGGTGACGAGACTGGAGATGGCGCTACCGAGAATGTCGTTCGCCGTGAGAGTGGGGTCCGCGAAGGAGAAGGCGATGTTGGCGTTGAGATCAAAGCTCCCGTCAACGACCTTCACCCCGCCGAGCATTCCAAGCTCGACGTCGAAGTCGAAGGTTTCGCCGGGAGTTTTGTTGGCGAACGGCGTCTCCACGCTCACGTTCAGAGAGGCTCCCGTGAAGTCAACGAAGAAGGCCTCTCCCGGTGCCTTGGTGGGGTCCAGGTCGAAGCCGATCACAAACCCATCAGTCCCGCCCATGGCGATGGTCGGGGTGAAGTCGAGTAGGCCTCCAGCGCCCAGATCAAGTCCCAGGGTCTCTGCTTCTGCTCCCAGACTTGCTTGAATATCCTCCTTGGTTGCCGAGAAACTCAGGCCTTGAACCCTGATCCGCACGACTCCGGCGGTGGATTCGTCGATCAGTTGGATCGGATCAGGGAGGAGAGCGTTCAGGCCGGCGACCAGGGCCGCCGAATCCGCTGGATCGTACGCGGCCAGATAGGTCTTGATCGGTTGCAGCAGCTCGTCATTGAGCCGTTGGCCGAGATTGAGAACCGAGCTGATCGATTTACCCACAATCGGTAAATCTGTCGTCAGCGCCTCGAGTTGACTGATGCTGTTGGCGAATTGCTCCAGGGTATTCAGCCCGGAAGCGATCCCGGCCTCCACCTGTGGGCTCAAGGTCTCGGCCAGCACAGATTGGTAGGTCGCCAGCAGGGAATCGCTGAAGGCCAGCCCCGATTCGATCGCACCCGTTGTGCGCTCCAGGTCCCAATCACCACCCAGCAACGCCGAGCCAGTGGGATCGTCCGAGGCGGCCACATCGGCGCCGGTAAGAGCGCTCAGCTGCTGGAGGAAGGACTGGCCAGCGGGGCCAGCCGCAAGGTCACAGCCGTAGACCATGAGGTCGCCACCGCTGGCCAGAGCCGTGCCCCACTGCTGCAGATCGGTGGCGTAGCGGGCCAGGTTGGCGGAATTGAGTTGTGTGGAGCCCAGCTGGAGCGACCCCTCGCTGCCGTGGGAAACGATATGGAGGGCATCCAGGGTGCTGTAGCCGGCCAGCAATTCGTTGATCTGCTCGACCCCGTCGCGCGCGCCATCGAGCACCGCCACCGCCACGCCGGCCTTGACCCCGGCCCTCAGTTCTTCCAGAGCGTCGACCCCGGCATCCAGGATCAGCAGTTCCCGCACCACGGGTGGCTGGGGGGCGGAGCTAGCAACGCCCGTGATCAGATCAAGTGCAGGTGCTCCGGCCTCGGCCCATGGTCGGCTCTCCCAGCTGCTTGTCCAGCTGGTGGCCAGGGAGATGATCTCGCTCCCCTCTCCAGGTGGGTCAAGGGTTCCGAGGAGCCCCTCGACATTGAAATCCCCAAGCCACTGACTCTGATCATCCGAACCGAGGAGGGGAACATCACAGCCGGGGATGCCTGTCCCCGAGGGGTAGAGCTCCTCGACCCAAGTATTGGTGACGCCCCAGCCGGTAGTCGTGGGGTTGTACTGGGTTGAGAGGTCCATGGGTCCAGGAAAAAACCGCTAATGGCAGCTTTGCCAATGAACTCCTGGCCGTACGAGCATGCCCCTGAATTACAGCAGTAGAGCAGCAGATCGTCGTCGTTCGTGAGCGAGCTGCCCCATAGCTGGATCGTCGAGTCATATCCGCCCCTCGCTGCCGTGGGATACGAGGTGAAAGGCCTCCAGGTTGCTGCAGCCGGCAAGTAATTCTCGTTCTGCTGGACCCTTCTCGCCCGGCATCGAGGCCGGTACATCCAGCAGGACGGGGATCTTTACTGGATTGACACCAGCTCTAACCTCAACCGCCCAGCGGAGGACTACCGCGCGAGGTACTTACGTCAAAACAATGAGCTGCTAGCGGAACTGAACCGGCAGATTGCCAAAGAGGCATGAAATCGTGGTGACTTTGCTGGGGTCCACGCTGCACAGATCGACAGGAGTGGAATACCAGATGAGCCAGCTACCAGGCTTGTGCTGATTGCTGCTCAGTACACCGACAGGCGGGGAGTGGACTTCAGTGCAGCCCTGCAGAGGGCCGGTACCTGTCTACCAACCAAGGCAAACAGTCCGCGCCAGCACTAAAACACCCTTGTGTTTATGGCACCAGATGAGCAGAGCGTTGAATATCTATTCTTTGCATTGGCAGACCGATGTACTTGGCAACGGGTGGTGGACGAAAAGCTCCTGTTGAACCTCAGCGTTAATCAAACCAACCAAGCTGCCGCGTAGATCCAGGACGGGTCCATCCCGGTGCTCAGCTGCAAGCTGCACCAGGGACTGATCGCCCATGGATGAGCAGTTGCAGGGCTGCTGCGTAGCTGTCTGCGAAGGGAGTCGGTGCCGCGCCATGGCGTGCAAGTACCGCCGCGATGCGGGCACTCCCTTCTGGTAGCCGTGCGCTGCAAAGCCAGGGGAAGGCGTGGTGGGCACTGTGATGTGGCAACCCGCCCATCAGGGCGTTAAACCAGGTGCTGCAACGGATGTTGCGGCTGGAGTAGAGCTGCGTCTGTAAATTGGTGTTGTGCTGCTGCCACAGACCGTGGTGTTCGACTAGGCCGCGCAGCTGCACGATCACGCCGATCACCCGTTCAAGGACCAACCAGAAGAGGAGATAGTGCCAGATTTCCCCGTGGACCACGGCAACGCTCAACATCGCCGCGTGCACAACGACAACGCCGATCCCATCTACGAGCCGCGCTTGCCCCAGTCGCGGATCAACATGCTGCAGTTGCAGGCCTTTGATCGTGGTGTCAGCGATGAGCCCCACCCCACCGAACACCAGAATCCGCAAAGGCAGAAGGTGGCTCTGCAGCTGGCGGCGCAGGGGGCTGGCGTGCAATCGCTCCATTGGAAGCACATCCGTTCTCTCTGGATCGCGCGGGTCGCGACCGTTCCAGAGGTGATGTAGCCGATGCAGCCGCGCGTAGGTGAGGTAGGGCCAGCCCATTGGCCAGCCGAGAAGGCAAGCGAAAGGGGTCTCGAACCTCCGCCAGCCAAGCAATGTGCCATGAACCATCTCATGGGTAGCGATCAGCAGCAGTGCGTATGCAGCCCCAGTAATTATCAACATGGCCCCAGAAAGCCAGCCCAGCGGCAGCATCCAGAACAGGCACGAGCCGCCGATCAACACACCGCTTAGCCCAAGCAGCCGAGCCACAGTCCAGGCCCGTTCAATCCATGACGGAGCCCCGCCTAGATCAGCGACCGCTGCGCAGAGATCACGATCCAGAGTCGTCATCGCGGCAAGGGGACAGAAGCAGGAACATCAGAGATGAGTGTCAATACGCTCCAATTCTGTCTGTTAGGAACTATCAGAATTCTGAACCAGTCGTTTGCAAAAAAACCAGCTACGCCGCGCTTGAACAGCGCCAACGCCGCAATCTGCATCTCCAAGGCCCCAGTCGCATCAGTGTTCCAGGCGTCGAGCTGACCGGCAATCTCCCGCCACGTCAGGCCTAGGAAGCCTTGCCGCAGCAACAAGTCAAAAGAGGGCTCCTTGGCGAAGCGCCGGCTATTGCACGGTGGTCAATCCCTGGAGGTTGATCGCGTAGACATCTTTTTGGCGGTGCTTGAACGACAAGACCGCAAGCCTCAGCACTGAATGAAGTCGGCCATCAGTCCAGCACTCGTTAGGAGTTGAACCACGGCAGTTTCACACCAAGGGCTTCAATTGGATCCATCACGAGCTTGTTGAGAGCACGGCCTAGAACGACTTGTGGCTCGTCTGCCCGAATAGGGAGAATGGAATGGGAGTGATCGGCACCGTTGACAATCTTGCGTCTTATCAAGGAGTTCCCTGCCTCCAGCCCGCACACATAGGCTCGTTCCTGACACAGACCCTTGGCTCCATGTTCTTTGTCGCCCATCCGCACCCAGTCGCCAGCGCAGACGATCGACTGCAATGAGCTTTCCAAAGGTGGCCGTTTTCTGAAACTGCCCGGAGAAAAGAGCGACACAGAGCCTGGATAGCGCCGCACCTCGGAATCAACCACCTTGGCATTGGTGAATTCGGGATGCGCGATGGGGAGCAGGTCACGCGTAAGCAAGTCGATGATCTCTTGATCACTCATCGCTGCGATAGCCGATGCGTTGTAAAAGTCGCTGGCGATCACCGAGCCCTGGGGCTGCCCATCACCCCAGAGAGCCTGTTGCGCATCCATATGCAACTGATCCAGCATGAAAAAAGTGCCCCCAGAGCCCTTCAGTGATTCGAAGCGGGAAAACACGTTGGCTGGGTAAGCGATTGGAACATAACGATCCAGCCAAAGACGTGCTGAAACGACATCGATGGAGCCAAGCGAAGCAGCGCTAACAAGCTCTGGTGCTGCCTTGCTGAGTTCTGGAGATTGAGCCATCAGAGACTTGAGCCCTTTTGCACCAACCGCCAAGACCACAGCATCCACGTCGTCAATCACCTGAACTGTTTTGGTTGCCATGTTCTGAAGCTCAACCGAGCTGACGCGCTGCGAGTCAGACGACACATTCACCCGTCTCACCAGCGTTCCACCAAGGACCTGCAGATGATGGCGGGAGATCAGCCTTCTACTCAGGGGTGCAAACAAATGTTCAGCGATACTTTTCGACTTGATCCAACAGACATCAAATGAGTCTTGGTGGGCCAGGGCGTAGTAATAAAGGAGCTCCATGGTGACCGCGGCCGAAAGCTCTTCGGGCGGCTTGAACAAGCCAACCAGCAAGGTGGGGCGCAAGAACTCATTGATGAGCCGATCGCTGATGCCAAGCTTGACAAAGAGTGATTGCGCATCGAGATCGTCGTACTGCTGGAAAATCTTATCGCTGCGATAAAGATCCAGCATCGCATAGAGAAGCCCTGCGATACTGAGCCTGTCTTGAATGGGTAGTCGCGTGAAGTTAGTGATTGTTGCCACCATCTGGCCAAGCGGACTTGGCCATTGGGGTGCCTCACCAAAGACAGGCGCTGTTGCTTCTAACCCATCTGGCGACCAGAAGGCACTTGTTGTGAAGTCAGTGAAGATATCGCCAGCACCGAGTTCACCTGTTAGGGCATTGATATTGGGATAGTCTTTCCAAAAACCTCTGGTGCCTGCCTCGAAAGGTTTGCCGCTTTTGGTTGTGATTGGTTGAGTGCCTGTTGGATCGGACATCCCATCAATCAAGGTGACACGAATACCCGCTTCACAGAGTGCCTTGGCTGCGCCCCAACCAGCCCATCCAGCTCCGATGACGACTACATGGGATGGTCTTCCGTCAGGCATGGCTGCTATGAACGTCGGCTCAGCTTTTGCAAGTTACTCAAACAGTGATGGAAGGAGGACATCACCCATCACGGCTGCGCTCGCGTCTCCCTTTTGCCAGGCTGGGAGCACCGCGGAAGATCTGATGCTGCGCTTTCTGCTCAACGTTCTCTGGTTCGTGCTCGGCGGGGTGGTGATGGGCCTGGGCTGGTGGCTGGCCGGTCTTGTGGCGGCGATCACGATCGTCGGCCTTCCCTGGGCCCGGGCCTGCTTTGTGATCGGCAACTACTCCTTCTGGCCGTTTGGAAATGAGGCCGTGAGCAGGCGTGAGCTCACCGGACGGATGGATTTCGGCACCGGACCGCTGGGGCTGATCGGCAACGTGATCTGGTTTCTGGTGGCGGGCTGGTGGCTGGCGATCGGCCACCTCACCTCTGCAGTGGCCTGCTTCGTGACGATCATCGGCATCCCCTTTGGAATCCAGCACATCAAGCTGGCGCTGATCGCACTGGCCCCGGTCGGCATGCAGGTGGTGCCGATGCGCCGCTAGATGCCACCCCAGCACCTGCCCGGGGGCAGAGTGGAGCCGATGCAAAATCCTTTCCGGCCCAGCCCCCGCGAGACCACAGAAGCGATGGTGCGCCATATCGCTCGCGAGCTGGCAGAGATCGAGCAAGCCATCAGCCATTGCAGGGGCGATCGGGTAGCTGAACCCCGATTGACGGGCACCTGGCTGGCCCACCTGCTGATCAGCAGCAAGGAGCTACTCCAGAACCTGCTGATCGAGTCGGCCCGCAGGCCGCCCTACGGCACCTAGACGCTGCCCAGCACCCGGGTTATGGAAAGCCAATGGCGTACAAGCCGAGCAGGGGCTCAGAAGCAGAAGGGCAGGAACTGGGTGCGGCAGGCGGCATAACCATCTACCAGGGCGCCGAGGCCGATTTGGTGGGCGATGCCAAAGCCGGTGAGGCCTTCCACCACGATGCCGATCACGATGCCGAGCATGGCGGCGCGGCCGTTAAACAGTTCAGCTCGCTTGAGCTGCTCCATGAGGTTCAGCTGTTCGGCACTGGTGTCGAGCAGCTTGTCGTTGGCGGGGGTGTTGGTCATGGGGATCTCCTGGGTGGTGTGAAACGAAACGGAAGCGCTGGCGTCAGTCCGCGATATTTAGCTGCAGCACTAGGGCACTGATCAACCGAGCCCGATCTGGGAAAGGATGCCCTGGCCGGTGAGTAGCTCAGTGCCCAGGCCGATCACGAAGCCGAGCATGGCCAGACGGCCGTTCCAGGTTTCGGCGAAGGCGACAAAACCAAAGCGGGGAGTGGGTTCAGTCATGCGTGTTTCAGTTTGTTACGCCAATTGTAACAGCATGTGAAGGGGTTGGGGCGGCGCCGTGCAGCCTTACTTCTGATCAAGCTGAGCGAATCGCCGTTCACTAATGATCTTCGCCAATTCCAGGAAATAGCCGGCGGTGCACCACTTGCCATGGTTGCGGTCGCGATTGACCACATCAGTTCTGAGCTCGGCAGCCTCTGCCATTAATAGATCTAGCTCACCTTGAGGCAACTCATAAAGCTCTTGAAGCTCAACCGAGCGATCAAGCAAGTGACTCTTAAACCACTTTGGATTAAGTTCTTGAGGGGGGATATCCATATAAATTGGTTATGATTTAGAATTCACATTCTACAGCATTATCCTCTTCTTGCCATTCCTCCATAAAGTCCTCGAAGCTTGAGTGGAAGCCAGGGTTGTTTAGAAAAATGTCCACAAGATCATCCAAGGCCACGAATTCAGGGATAAAAGCACCAGGCTTTTGCTTGTAGTCATGCAAGATTTCCTCCTTATTCACTTTACTAAAATCCCAATTACCCAGCATAGGCTCAGCTGGCAGAGCTGAGGCTGGCTCTGCCAGGAAAGTTGACGCCTCTCTATTTCGATCACCAAGCTGTACACGATTCGGTGCTGGTCCAGTTTTCGATGTCGGCTGACAGTGAGAGGCGGTTGGATTCTGGGCTTAAGTCGACTGGTTATTGACGAAATCGCGGTTCAGCAGATCGCAGACATCAAAGATTTGCTCGGCACGGTCTGTGGTGAACTGCAGTTGCTGCGCCAGGGCCGCCAGGAACTGTTGCTCCTGAGGAGCCACGATCCGATCGCAGTGGATCAGCTCGCAGGCCAGGGCGAAGGCCATCTCCTGCTGCTCCGGACTGAGCAGCGGGGCCGCGCTGGCGATCAGCCCCTGCCACGACTCCTCCCGGAAGCGCTTGAGCAGACCCGAGATCAACAGCGCGAAGGCATAGGGCTCCATCTCCTGGTAGGCCGTACGTCCCAGCAGCTGCTCCCGGATCACGCGGGCTTCGTCCTTGCCGAAGGTCTGGTCGCAGCACACCGCCGCCAGGGGGATGGCGGCAAAGGCTTCAAGCGTGGTCATCGGGAGGGTCATGGCGGGCGGCAGTGAACGAACCTCTCCAGCCTGCCGGCAGTCTGCAAGGGACTCGTTAAGGCTTGTTCAAGCTCAGGCCACGCGAACGCTCCCGTTCACCCAGCGGGCCCGTCTTAGTCTTCGCATCATCCGATTCTCAACTCGGATTCTCAACTCGGATTCTCATCCGCTGGCCCGGCCCAAGCCACCGTCTTGGATCAGGGTGCATTCCACTCCCTGCCGCCGGAGATCTTCCACCAGCAGATCACAGATTTCCCGATCCACCGGAGGAGTGAGATGCTTCTCTCCATCAAGGAGATGGACCACATCCCCTGGGAGGCAACCGATCCAGCGAGCCAAGCTTTGCTGCGCCTGAAAGCGACGCTCTGGCGAGTGCGCCCCCTGAAATTGGATCTTCAGACGGTAGCGGGGGGGCACTGGAAGATCCAATTCGATACTACGCAGGCTGGCCGCCGTCGCCAGCACCACCAACTGGTCCCCGGCGGCCAGCACCAGGTCTGGCGGCGGCAAAAGAATGGGCTCGCGATAGCGGGACCGGCGCAGAGAAACGCCTGTCACGCCATAGCCATTCTCCAGCCTGGAGATATTCAGACCGCAAAGATTGTGCTGCTCCTGAAGGCGGTAGCGCACGATCAGTAGGTGGGTGCCCTGCAGTTGCAAGACTCCCTCCACCCTCTCCCCAAAGGCGGCCGCCACCACCGCATCGGCGACGAGGTCGACGGTGGAAATCACCGCCAGCCCTCCCAGCAGTTCCCCCAGGGGTTCGGCGGCCCCAAAGTCATGGGCCAGCACCGCGACACCAGCCTCGGGCCAGCGTTTTTGCAGCGCCATTGCGGCCTCTAGATTGGCCAGCAGATCGGTGGAGAGCAGGCCAACGGCGGCAACAGGGCGACCCTCAAGCGCCTGGAGCGCCTCCTCCAGTTGTCCGAATTGAACGATTCCCTTGTCCTGGGAGCCATCGCTGCCCCCCGGCTCGACCCTCACCACCAGCTGCTGGTGACGCCGCAGCCGCTGGGCGATGCGCTGGGCCAGCGCCGATCCCTCCACTAACAACACCGGCGCCGGGCCCCGCCGGGGCAGCCGGATCCGTTCCACACCCAGGCGCTCCCGCAGCAAACGTTCCAGGATCACGGCCACCAGGGCCGAGATCAGCAGCGTGCCAACCAGGGAATAGAGCAGGGTGCCAACGATCAGCCAACCGCTGACCTCCCCTATCCCGGTGATATCGGAGAGGAGGAGGTTCACCGGGTCGACGTACTCCCCTTTGAGCAAGCCGAGGGTGACAAACACCCCCTGCTTCCATCCCCCCACTTGTGAGAAGGTCTGTACGCCGACCAGCACCAATAGCATCAGCAGAGCGAAGCCCCACCGCTGGAGCCGTGTCCGCGCCCGCAGCCAGGCGCGCAGCTTTTGAATTTTGCTCCGCAGCCAGGCCTGGACCCGATGGCGGCGGTTTTGGCCAGGGGCCAGCGGGCCCTGGTTGATGAGCGGTGACCGGGCTGTCAACCATACCGGCGGGGATCCGGAGGATGACCCGGGAAGCCGGACCTGCTTCTGTTGGCGAAGGTCCTCACCAGGACCCTCCACTACCTGAATGATCTGGCCATCCACCTCCACTCTCGCCCGCATCGATGCAGGTCTTAGGGCGGTGCTGATCGCATCAGCACAGAGAAGGTTGGGATCGACCACCGCTACCCCGGGCAGGCGATGCTCCAGCAGGGCGCCGAGATCGGCGCGACGGTTGGTGGAACGCACCACGATCTCTGCGGTGGGATTAAGGAGCCGTACCTGGAGGGCAGCCTCAAAGTTGATCGTGCTGTCGGAACTCAGAAGCAGAACGGCACTGGCTCGCTCGGCACCGGCTTGGCGCAACACGTGGGCCAGGCGCATGTCTCCAAGGGTGAGCGTTGCCGCCAGACGGGACTCCAGCTCGGGATCTCTCCAGCTGGGCTGCCGCAGATCGACGCCGTGGAGGGGCAGACCAAAGGCCAGGAGGCGCTGAAGACAGGCCTGCCCCAGGGCGCCAAGTCCACAGACCAGGACGGGGGCAGGGCTCAGGCGATCGGCGGGATGGGCACTCAACGTCCGGGGGCGCCGGGTTCAGAGATCATCCTCCACACCGGTGGTGATGGTGCAGTCGCTGGTGGGGTAGCTCACGCAAAGCAGGGCAAAACCCGAGGCGATTTGATCATCGTCGAGGAAGCTTTGATCAGATTGGTCGACACCACCGCTCACAACTTTGCCTGCGCAGGTGCTACAAGCACCGGCCCTACAGGAGTAGGGGAGGTCAATGCCCTGCTCCTCAGCAGCATCGAGGATGTAGGTGTCAGAAGCACAGGTAAAAGACTTGCCGTCTTCAGTTGTGATGGTGTAGGTGTCAGCCGTGGATCCGAACGTTGATTGACTAAATCAATCCAAGGCGAAACCCCAAAAAGGGTCGGTAGGGCAGGACACATGGACCCTGGATCAGAGCAAAACGGCTTCTTTTGCGGCACTCCGCCAGCAGGCCCTGGCGATCACCTGTCTTAAGACCACCGCGGACAGCTAGTTGTGTTTTCTCACCAGGTCATTCAGCGATCAGCCGCCGCTGGTGGTATTGCTGAAGCGGAACTGGCTGCCCCAAGAGCAACCGGACATCCCTGGCCCCCGCCGCCAAGCCCACCTTCTCGATGACCTCCCCAACCCAGGAGCTAGACGCACCGGCCCTGCGACGCCTGGCTCCCTACCTGGTGGGATCCACCCGGCGTGGGGTGGTTGGGGGAAGTCGCTACGCCGTCAAGCTCCGGGCGGCCTTGGCCCAGGCGGCTCAAGATCCTGCGCGGCTGCCTGTGCTGATCAGTGGCGAGCCTGGGCTGGAGAAGGACAACCTGGCTGCGCTCGTTCATTTCGGCTCGGGCGACCGGCGCCATGTATTGATTCGCGTTGACACCAGCCTGCTGCGCGCCGATGGCGGCGATTTGTTTCACGGTTCCCCAAGCCAAGGGCCGCCGTTGCTGGAGTGCCTCGGTCAGGGGTGCGTGCTGCTGGATCGCTTCGATGCCGCCCCTCCCGAGCTGCGAGCCCTACTGATCGAGCTGGCGCGAACGGGCCAATGGCCTGGCTGCAGCGAACCATTTCAAGGCCGGTTGCTGTTCACCGCCGAATCCAGCGTGCCGGAACTGGAAGGTCTGTGCGACCAAATCCGGGTGCCTCCCCTACGGGTGCGCCGCCAAGACCTGGGGGATTGGATCCGTTACTCCCTGCGGCGCCGTGCCCGCCAATTGGGCTGGCCCAAGCCACCCCAGGTGCCCGCCAACGTAGTGAAGCGTCTCCAAAGCCACGACTTCCCCAACAACCTGCGGGAACTGGATGTGGTGATCAACCGGGCACTGCTTCAGGCCAAGGCGTCAGCCGTTCATGGTGAGCTGCCCGACCTCTTGCCGGAAGATGTGTTTTGGCTACTGAGCCGGCCCACCAGCCTGCGCTTCGACATCTGGGGCTGGAAGCCTCGGCTGAGGGAGTGGATGCGAGCCCCTTGGCTCTGGAATGGCCTGTTGTTTGGCTTGGTGAGCTGGCTGTTTGTGCTGGTGAATGGGGCCCTGTGGCTTGGACCCCAGGATCGGGCCCACAACGGTGCCTTGAATCTGTTTTGGGCCTGGTGGTGGCCAGTGATTCTTGTCACCTTCCCGCTGGTGGGGCGGCTGTGGTGCTCCTTTTGCCCGTTCATGGTGTGGGGCGAAATCAGCCAGAAGCTCGCCCGTTTACTGGGCTGGCAGCCGCGCCGTTGGCCCCGGGGCGACACCGACCGCTGGGCCGCACCGGTGTTGGCCGCTGGCTTTGGCGCCATCTTGCTGTGGGAGGAGCTGGCCAATCTTGAAGACACGGCCTGGTTGAGCAGCTGTCTGCTGCTCGTGATTACGGGCGGGGCGGTGGTGTGCTCGCTGTTGTTTGAAAAGCGCTTCTGGTGTCGCTATTTGTGCCCAGTGGGGGGCATGAATGGCCTGATGGCGAAGTTATCGGTGCTGGAGCTGCGGGCCGAGGCGGGCACCTGCAGCGGCAGTTGCAGCAGTTATGCCTGCTTCAAAGGCGGACCAGCGGAAGGAGAAGGCCTGGCCACGGGAGGCTGCCCCCTGGGCACCCATCCAGCCCACCTGGAAGACAATCGCAATTGCGTGCTTTGCCTCACCTGCGTTCAAGCCTGTCCGCACCGCTCTGTGAAATTGCGCCTGCGCCCGCCCGCGGCCGACCTGCAAAAGGGCATGGCTGTCCCCTTTGGCGAACGGCTCTTGCTCTTGGTGCTGCTGGGCGGTGTGGCTTTGCATCACTGGCAGGGCTGGCTGGCTTGGATGCCATGGGCCCCTGAATCCCTACAAGCAGGTCCCCTGCTGCCCAGGTTTGGGGTGGGTTTGATTGCGCTGCTGCTGCCTGTTTTGGTGGCCGGCTGGTGGCCGAAACCCTTGCTCTATGGGCTCTTGCCGCTGGTGTGGGCCCTGTTGTTGTCTCGCTATTTGCCCTTGGGAATGGTCGAGGCCGGCCAGCTGCTGCCGGTGAGTGCCTTCCCCTGGCAAGGAGCCGCGGCTGCCCTCTGGCCAAGCTGGAGCGCCGATCAGCATGTGGTGGCCTTCTGCCAGAGCGCGGTGATTGCGGTGGGTCTGATTTGGAGTTTGGTGATCCTGCGGCGGCTGCTGCTCACAAGTCCCCGCTTGCTGGGGCTGGGATCAACCCTTGCCATCGCCCTTGCCCTGGGGGGACGTTGGCTCACGGGCATGGCCTAAAGCAACTCCTTCCATTGGGAGGAAGCACCCCCGTTGAAATGCCGCAAATGAAGCCACCGCTGCGGGATCAGTCCGCCAGCATGGGTACACCCGAGATCAACATGTGTTCTTGAATCCCTTTTTGCCATTCAGCACGGCCAAGGTTCTGGCCCTGAAGGCCACTGTGCTGCTGCTGCTCACCCTGCTGATCAAGGCGAGGGTGCAGATCGTGACCGGTTCGGCCATTGGAATCTTCCTTTTGCTGCTGCAGACCTTGGCTTTCCTCGCCATCAGCGGTGGCTTGGTGCTGGCAGCGGGCGGGGCCGCGCTCGTCGCCAAGCAGCAGCGCCGGTCGGCCTCTGCCTGAGGCCGATCCATGGCCGTTGAAGTCGCCCTGGCGATGCTGCATCGGGATGGTCGCTGGCTGATGCAGCTGCGCGACGACATCCCCGACATCGTTGCGCCCGGCTGCTGGGGGCTCTTTGGCGGACACCTCGACCCCGGCGAAACGCCAGAGCAGGCCCTGCGGCGGGAGCTACTGGAGGAGATCAGCTGGCAGCCCCCGGCGGTGGAGCTGGTGATGGTGCATCACATCCACCGCCGAACGGCCCATGTGTTTCAGGCCGAGCTATCGGTGCCGCTGGAGCAGCTGCAGCTTCTGGAGGGCCAGGACTTGGGTCTGATAAGCCCAGAAGAACTGCTGTCTGGATCGATCTGGAGCGCCAAGCTCAGCAGCCATCGCCCCCTCGCCGATGGACTACTGGAGGTGATGCAGCACGTGCTCACCAAGCTGGTCTGAGCACAACAAAGCCCGGAGCGATGAACGTCGGGGCACGAATCAGTCCTCGGTCTCCGGGCTGAGGGGCGGCAGCCGCCGCTCCACCTGCAGAAACACCAGCCAGGCGACGCCTGCACTGATGCCAGCGGTCCAGTCGCTACGCAGCAACTCCACGATCGACACGGTGCTGGCGCCGATGCGCAGGCCCCGCAACAGAAAGCGGCCTAGCTGTTCAAGACGAGGAGCTTCGCTCATTGTTATCACCGGCTCTTGACGCAGTAACAGCCGGATAAATACCACCCCAGCCGATCACTGGCCTACCACATCGGCACGTAAGGCAAGGCCCCTCCTCAACGATCTAGCTCTGCTGGAGCAGGATGATGGTAGAATTTTACGTAGTCCATGAGTGTTGGTCTACAGGGACTGCTGACAATCGTTGCCATTGTTGCTGTATCTCCCTTCGTAGCTCGACTTTTTGGAGGCCGGCTTCCAACAGTCGCGCTATTGATGTTGGGGGGGATTGCTGTAGGGCCTTCTGGCCTGGCCTTGGTGCAGCAGGATCCAGCGATTGATCTTTTCGCGAAGATAGGTCTTGGATTGATCTTCGCCTTAATAGGACTGAATATTGATCAGAAAACCCTTAGCGGCACCCCAGGCCGGCTGGGGGCCTTGGGATGGCTTGCCACTCTCATTGTGGGGGTGCTTCTGGTCTCGGTGCTGCCCCTCGGCGATGGGTTACGTCCGGTTGCATTGGTGGTGGCACTCAGTTCGACCGCCCTATCGACATTGCTGGTGATCCTGCGGGAGTCGGGAGAGTGGGATTCACCGCTGGGGCGGTTGTTGCTTAGTGCAGGCACTTGGGGACAACTGGGCCCGGTGTTGGCCGTGGCTCTGTTGCTGGGATCTACCAATCCCATCACAACTGTGCTCAGTGTTGCTCTTGTGGTGGTGGTGGCGTGGTTGCTGGCATTGGTGCCGGCGCGGATGGGGCAGTCAAGTTGTTGGTATTGGTTTGAGTCTGTAGCGGGCTCAGCATCCGCCACGCCAATGCAGCTGCTGTATCTGCTGGTGGTCGGACTAATTGCCTTGTCGGAGGCGTTGGGGGTTGCCATCCTGATGGGAACACTGCTGGCAGGCTTGGTGATGAGGCGGTTTGTCGCCGAACCCGACATCTCCCCTGCGATCAAGCAACTGGAGGCGTCGGCCTACGGTTTATTCGTACCGCTGTTCTTCGTCGTTGCCGGTGCTCGGCTGGACCTCGCCTCTGTAGCAGCCCATCCCTGGGGACCGGTGATCTGCTTAGCGGGGATTCTCTTGATACGTGGTCTGCCCCAGTGGCTGCTTTATCGCCAGGCGCTGCCTGATCGGATCGAACGACTGCGCTTTTCGCTGCTGGTGTCACAGTCACTCAATTTGCCGATTGTTGTCGCCTATCTCGAGGTGCAGGCCGGGCTGATGTCGCCGCAAGTGGGAGCAGCTCTGGTGGGCGGCAGCCTGCTGTCAGTCTTACTGCTGCCGGCATTAGCTATGGCGGTGAAGCGGTGATCCTGTTTAACCAAGATGAATAGGTGCTGATCTCTTAGGGCTTTTCTTCTGGCCACGCTTGAGGGCCATTGTTTCTGATCTAACTAACTACTTTGATCTGACTAATTACTTTAAACGCCCTGCTGCAATCAGAGCAACCTTTCAGGGCCAGCAACGACCACACCCCACTCCAGCAGTGAGGCGGTCACCAGCGCAATCGCGCCGATGGACCAGGCCGAGCAAATCAGTCTCTGTAGCAGCAGGGCACGGAAAGGAATCATCAATTCATCCGAGTCGACTTTTTGAGGGCTGGGCTTGCTAGTGCCATTGATTGCTTCATTCTCACGGCAACGGAGCGGACAAAGGTGTGACGATCCCTACCTGTTGATGTGACGATTGCCGCTGGTCCAGTCCCCTGGCCCCTACACCCGACCCTGGCGATACAAAAGGCCTTTGCTCAGCCAAGAGGAATCCGGCAGAAGGGTTGCCTGCGGAAGCGCCGGTAGACATCAAAGTCGCTGTCGAGCGTGAGGATCTCAGCGATATCAAGCCGCTCGAAGAGGCACACCAAGGTGAGATCGGCGACCCGGGCATAGTCCTCTGGAAGCAGGTGGTTTTGGGCAGCCAGTACTGCAGGGTTACCTGGATTACCAAGCAGGCAGAGCACCTCAGCGATGCAAATAGGTGAGGTGATGAGCTGGGCAGTGTTCTGGTCAAAGAAGGCGACAACCGCTTGATGGAGCGGTTCGTGCTGCCAGTGATCGGTACGCAGAAAACCATGGCCATACCTGAGGTAAACGACGACTTGGACCGGCTGGGTTTTAGGGGCTGACTCCTGCAGACTGACTGCAGCCACTGCCTGACAGTGCAACCTCTGGATCTGTTCCTCAACTTGATGCTGGGCTTAGTGGGCTCGGCTTACCTGCTCTATGGCCGCAAGCAGGCTGCGGGCCTCCCCATGCTCTGCGGGCTGATGATGATGGTGGAGCCTTATGTCGTACCCGGTTTCATAGGGCAGCTGCTAGTGGGCATCTTGCTGGCGGCCCTCCCATTCCTGCGCCGTTAAGGCCAGCTTTGGTCGGCTGCTGCTCTTGCTGGCTGATGAGCTGATCCGATCACTCGCCACCGTTTTTGCAAAACCTGAGCACGGTGAGCAGCAACCCTGCAGGCTGCGGAGCAAATCAGTTAGTGCTCCGCTTCGGTTTGCGGGCCTCCGGTGAGCAAGCCCCGGCACGGCTAAGGCTGGTGGAGTGAGGGGTGGCCGGAGCTGCCCGCTGGGCTGGTTCAGCTCCGGGAATTACTGCGTCAAGAGCAGGTGAGGGGATGATTCAGCAAGCCGTTTGTCACGGGTGGCAAACAACTCAGCCACGGGCTCAATGCGCCCTTGAATCACAGAAGCCACGCGCCAAATACCTCCCTTCTCTTCTCCAAACATTGATCGCACGCAATGCCTGATAACACCCTCACCCCTGACTGCCTTCACAGAATTGGTGGAGCCCAGCTCTTCATGAGCCCTACCTGGACCCCAGAACAGAAAGGGGTCAAGGTGCAGATCGTGGATGTCTTTGCTCTTGAGCTCGCAACGGGCTACAGCAAAGACCCAGAAGGCAGGCTCCTGCTGAGTTCTGAGCCCTCAGTCAGTAGCGGCAGAACCTGGTCATTGGCTAAGGCCTGCCAGTTGGTCCGCAACGACAGAAGGCCCGAGCGCTGGGTGGTGTTGCATCGCCACAAGAAGGCTTGGGGATTGTTCTGGGTTGGTGGTGGTTTGGATCAATGCCGAGCTGCTCTGACGGCAGCCATGGGTATCGAGCAAACAGGTGGAGCCCTCGTACCTGCAACCCCAGAAGCGCTGCTGCGATTGATCTTGACCCTGGAGGAACCAGAGGTCGAGCCTGTCCTGATCACCAAGATCAAGAAACAGAAAAAAGCCGCAGATGAGGAGGAGGAGGAACCGCTCAACCGTCACCAGGGCTTCCCTTGGAAGGCCGTAGCGATCACCTCGGCTGTATGGCTAGCTGCTCTTGGCCTGCTTGGGGCATCGCTGACAAGCCAGCTCCAACAGCAAGATCAACGACTCCAGCAACTCATCGAGCGGCTTGAAGCTCGCCCGAACACCGTGAAGCAATGACCACCGACACCCAAGGCTCTGAACCTGCCGGCCCGTTGCTGAGAGGATGAAGTCTGCGGTGCTTGAGGCATGGCCGATCCGATCAGTCCGGGCGAAATCGCTGGGATCCAACTCACGGCCAAGTCCCTTCGTGATCTCTCGCCGCCCCAATTCAGCTGCGTGGCAGCCGAGCGGCGCCATCGCCAGGAACGCCTAGCCGGAGCGCTGCGGATTTTCGGCCGGCTGGGGTTCGGGGAAGGCGTAGCCGGCCACATCACCGCCCGCGATCCGGAATTCCCGGATCACTTCTGGGTTAACCCGTTCGCGCTGTCGTTCAACCGCGTGCGCGTCAGCGACCTGCTGTTGGTGAACCACGCGGGCGAGGTGGTGATCGGCGATCGCCCGGTGAATCGGGCGGCGTTCGTACTGCATGCGGCCATCCACGAGCTGCGTCCGGAGGTGATCGCCGCAGCTCACGCCCACTCGCCCTATGGCAAGGCCTTTTCGAGCCTTGGCAAACGGCTCGATCCGATCACCCAGGACTGCTGCATCTTCTTCAACGACCACGAGCTGATTCAAGAGGATGGCGGCAAGGTGGTGCTGGAGGAAGCAGCCGGCCGGTCCTTCGCTGCGCAATTCATGCAGGGGAAGGCCGCCATCCACCAGAACCACGGCCTGTTCAGCGTGGGAGAAAGCGTGGATGCAGCCGCCTTCTGGTTCATCTCCATGGAGCGCTGCTGCCAGAGCCAGCTGCTGGCCGAAGCGGCCGGCAGCCCCCAGTTGATCCGGGAAGACTGGGCCACCTACACCCGGACCCACATCGGCAGGCCCCAGGATGGGTGGCTGGGGTTTCAGTCGTTCTGGGAGGACATCCTCCACAGTGATCCTGATCTGCTGGAGTGACAGCCCACACCGGCGTGCGAGGGCGGAAAAACAGACACGGCAGCTCCTTTACTGGTGCCTCCACGATGGGTGCAATGTGCCGGGTCTGACCATGAAGGTGATCGTTGATCTATGTGTGGTGCCGATCGGGGTGGGCGTGCACCTGGCCCCCTACATCGCCGCCTGCGAGAAGGTGCTTACAGAAGCCGGCCTCAAGATCCAGCTGCACCCCAACGGCACGGCGATCGAGGGGGAGTGGGAGCCGGTGTTCGCCGCCATCGAGGCCTGCCACAAGGCGGTTCACGCCATGGGCTGCCCTCGCGTCTACACCACCGTCAAGATCAATACCCGCACCGATAAGGAGCAGACCCTGGAGGACAAGGTGGCCAGCGTGCAGGCCCTGCTCTGATGCCAGGCCAGCGAGACCAAGCCAGCGAGGTTCTCGAGTTCTGGTTTGTCGAAACCAGGCCGCACCAGTGGTTCGCCAAGGACCGGGCCTTTGACCAGCTGCTGCTGCAGCGATTCGTTGCCCTGACCCGACGCGCCATCGCCGGTGAGCTCGGCGCATGGGATGCAGAGCCGACCGTGGCTCTGGCGCTGGTGCTGCTGCTGGATCAGTTCCCGCGGCAGATCTGGCGCGATAGCGCCATTGCTTTCGCTGGTGATCCACAGGCCCTGAGGTTGAGTCTGCGGGCGGTGGAGCTCGGCTGGCTGGAGACCGAACCCGAGCAGGCGCGGCGTCAGTTCTGGTTGATGCCGCTGATGCACTCGGAAGACCTGGCGGTGCAAGAGGCGGCGCTGCCGCTGTTTGAGCGATTCAGCGATCCGCGCACTGCTGATTTCGCCTGCCGGCACCGCGATGTGATCGCCCGCTTTGGCCGTTTCCCCCACCGCAATGCCGCTTTGGGGCGGGTGTCTAGTGCGGCGGAGCTGGCCTTCCTGCAGACAGCAGGCTCACGCTTCTGAAGCGGTTCAGACCCTGCGAAATGGTGGCGGCGTCCATGGTGCAAGGGATGCCCGCTGGGTTGGTATTCGTCAGGCGGCTATTGCGTCAAAAGCCGTTGATGCCTGTCCTGCTGGCAGTTCTATGTTGCAGATCTTGCTGAGCTGCCGTGCCCCAGAGCGAACTACTGCGGTTCTTGGCACATGTGAGGGCTGATCCAGCCCTGCGGCAAATGATGGCTGATGCCCTTACCGCTGATGAGGTGTCGCTGCTGGCCCAAGAGCGGGGCTTTCTGGTCTCTGGCAGCGACATCCTGCGCTTCCACGGCCAGTCGGCTTCTGGTATCCGCATCAGCCGTATCGATCACCCTGGTGAATATCCCGGTCGCTACTACTGAGCGCGCTTTAGCCCGCGATCACTACATACAAAACAAAACCCCCAGGGTTGGCCCCGAGGGTCGTCGTGTCCTCACACGCTGGAGCGTGGAATGGGCTAGCGAAGCTGCTGACGTTGGCACCTGGGACCATGCATTCCAGGTGTGGGGCGGATGGTCCTCCTGAGGGCACCTGTAGCGGTGCGGCCGGAGTGTCGATCAGTCAGGCGCACAAGGTAAGCGGCACTGGGGAATGCTGCTCTCTTGCCCGACTGAACGACCCGCCCACAGTTAGATAAAGACTGTTGGAGCAGGGGCCTGCGGTCAGCGTGCTTCTCGAACCTGGCGGGGTGGCGTGTCGTCCATGTTGGGCGCCTCCTGGGTTGATGAGCACAGCATCGCTGCGCCAGCGGCTGAGCACAATCAGCTTTTAAACGCATTGCTTCTGGCTGCAAATCGGAGCAAGGTGGGATTGCTTTGTGGCATGCAGCCGCTCAGACCCTGCGCAGTGGTGGCGGCTTAGATGTCTAAGCAAGAAGAGTGACAGATGCCATGAGCAGCTACCGGATGCAACGCGACGACGGCATCAGCCACGGCATAGCCGGTCAGGTGTTTGACAGCTAGGACGAGGCATATGCAGTGCTTGAGCGCTACTACGCCGATATGTGCTGCTCAGACGGCCGTGAGTACTACCGAATCGTGGACCTCGGTGAGCAAGCTCCCTGGCTCCACCGACCTCACCCCTCCCCCTTGAGCCAAGCCCGCAGCAGCTTGTGGCGGTCCGGTTCGTTGCCCGGACAAAGTGAGGCAAATGAACTCTGAGCAACTTCAAAGCCTTGCTGTGCTGGCTCTGGCGATGATGCCGGTGGCAGTGCTGTGGTGGGTCTGGATTCGGATGCTGGGCTGATCGCTGCGTTGCTGGTGGCAGTGTTTTTGGCTTCGGTTCCTGCCTGTCGGTGGAAGCGGTGGCGCCGCCTTACTTTTAGACAGCGGTCATATCGACGGCATCCCTGATGACTGAGATTCTCCAGTTTTTGGCGTTGGTAGCAGGCATTGCAGGGCTAGTAGTAGCTGCTGTTTTGTTGAACGAAAGGTTCAGCACTCGTTCAGAGGATGAGCGCCTTTTGCCAGAAGAGTTTCAAGAGGAAGACGAAAGGGAACACCTACAGCGTGTGATGAACGAAGTGCATGAGCGCGTCATGTCAAGTCGTAAGTTTATACGCGACCGCATGAGTGATCGCATAGACAAGCAGCCCAGAACTGGCTCCAGAGGCGGTAGATACACAATTGGCAAAACCAAAGACGGGCACCCCTATCGGCGCTACTTCTGACGCAGCCAGCTAGGGCATCAAAAAGTATCAGCGCCGGGGCCGATCAGCGGCGGTGTGGCTGGTCGCGGTAGGGCTGAACACCCACGTTGGGGGGCAGGGTCGCGTGCTCCTCTCGGGGGTTGCCGAAAGCGTGGCCAATACTGTCGCCGATCCAGCGGGCAAAGGCGCGGAGTGCAGCCATGGTGGAGACCTCATGGAGGACCCTTCCAGCCTGAAGGGGCCCTGGCAAATAGCAACAGGTAGAAGCACCTGTTCGCCACCCCAGCCGTTGCGATTGATCCACTACATCAATCAGGACCATTGCAGGCGTTGCTGGTGGCCGAATTTTTGGCTTCGGCGCTTGCCTGACTGTTGAAGCGGTTTCGTTGCCTTGCTACTGATGCCGATCTGACTGCAAATTTCAAGCCATCCATGGATCGCAGCTCGCACAACCCACCGCCTGTTGGATCGCCAGAGTGGCTGGAGGAGCTGGATCACCCCTCCTCCCGGAGGCACGCCCTGAGCAGCTTGTGGTGGTCCTGGCCGTCGAGCAGCTAAGCCGGAACTGCTGACAGCCTTCCAGTGGGGTGCTGGGCTCGGGCGATGTCCTGGGCATGGGCAGCGTCGAGGGACTGCACCATCTCGATGCCGAAGCCGGCACCGTCGGCGAAAAACACGGCGAATTGGGGCATCACCAGAACAGCGGTTCACCCAGGTGGTAGCCGCGGAGCAAGCTTGCCCACCGCCGCGTAGGCACCTAACGGTCTGCGCCATTTAATGGGGGTCCCTCTACCCGTCTGCATGACTCCCCTCTGGCTGAAGCTGCGCTGGCCGGTCACAGCACTAGCGCTCGGCGGTATGGCACTCGCCGGCTTGGAGCGCCTCAGCAAACATCCAATCCAGGTGAAGCTGGAGCACAGCTTCACGGAGCCGCTGCAACTCAGCGGGAAGGTCAAGGGGGAGCTGAACATGCCAAGGGCGGTTCAGATTGAACCCACCCGCAGCCTGGCGGTGAAAGTGGTTGAGCATGCTCCGATCAATCTGAGCATGACTAACAAAACGCCGGTGGAGGTGCAGGTAAGCAATACCCAGCCGATCCAGGTCAAGGTGGATGAGAGCAAACCGATCCAGGTGGACATGGATCCCCAGGCACCAGTGAAGGTAAAAGTTGGGTTTTGAGATGTGACAAGGGCCGTAATTGTCGACAACCGCCCCGTCGGGTGCTGCGCTCGGTTGATGTTTTTGCTGGCATGCAGATGCTGGCTGATCGCCCCCCCCACCCCCGGAGGCTCCCGCGCCAACGTCAGTGGGGCCATTGGGATGGGAAAGCCGCGCTCTGTAACAGATCCCTGCAGTTTCTAAGGCTGCTGGAGCGATTTGCTATCAAGCAAACAAATCAAATCGCTGGGTGATCCAGCTTGCCGATGAAGCGTTGGTACGCACTTGGGGTTTCGGTGTTGTTGGTGGGTGGCCTAGCTACACCTTCGCTGGTGGAGGCCCGCGGTGGCGGTGGTGGTTTCGGCGGCGGCGGCGGACGTGCCGGTGGCTGGGGCGGCGCCGGGGCTGGTGGTCGCAGCTGGGGTGGTGGAAGTTATCACTTCCAAAACAACGACTTCCAGCGGGGCTACCAGGGCAATCACCCGATGTATGGCGAAGGCACCCGTAGCAACTGGGGTGATGACAATCGGGTGAACGGTAGCTTCGACAACGACCGGTTTAACCGCAACATCAACGTCAACAACAACTTCTACAATCGTGATTACAACGGTTGGAACAACAACTGGCGCAATGGCGGCTACTGGGGCAACCGCCCTTGGGGAACTGGTTGGTATGGAGGTTGGGGTGGCTGGGGCTGGTGGGGTGCCAGTTCCGCGGCCTGGGGCCTGGCAGGCTTGGCCACTGGTGCAGCCATCACCGGTCTGGTGGATGCTGCTTCCAACAACAGTTCTCCTGTGATTGTTGTTCCGAATACCAGCTACGAGCTCAACTATGGCTCCGTTGAAGCCGTTGGCACTTATGGCGCCAGCTTCAACTACAACGTCGATGGTCAACAATTGATGGGTGCCGCGAACTGTCAGCAGGGGTTGCTGAATGGTCAGCAGCCCGGCACATCAGACCAAGCTCAGCTGCTCAATGCGGTGTGTCAGGTGGCCTACGGATCGGGCAGTTGATGCTCGGTGTTCGGTCGCTCAGGTCGGCCGAACCAGATTCTCCGGAGTGTCCGCCAGGACGACAGCGATAGTGGCCTAAGGCTTTGATGCTTGCGGGCTCCCTGCTGGCGCCCGATCACCAGCAGCAGGCTGATGGCCCTTCGGCCAGTCTTCTGCGGTGGTCAGGACAAATTAGATCTTTCGCAAACGCGGCTTGTTGAGGTGATGCATCGCATGCACCACCACGCCAAATAGCCCTGAGCGATCAAAGACCTCCAGGTCCAAAGGAATTGCTGCTTCTCCTGGCGATTCGGGCCAGGCATGATTGGCAGCTTCGGCTTGGTAGGCCTGGTGAGCATCTTGGCCGCACCTGGCATCGGCCGTCTGGTGGATCGCCTTGGTTCCGATCAGATCGTGGCGGCCGGGGTGACCTGCACCGCTCTGGGAGTGCTGCTGTTGGGCTTATGGCCTACATCCCTGGTGGGCTTATCTCTGGGGTTGGTAGCCGTGGATCTGGGTGTACAGGGCAGCTTCGTGGCTAACCAAACCCGCATCTATGCCCTCGACCCAGCCGCCCGCAGCCGAATGAGCGGGCAATTGTTTTTCACCGCTTACCTAGGGGCAGCCCTCTGCTCTATAGCGATCTCACTGTTCTGGAGTCAATGGCAGTGGCCCGGAACCTGCGTTTTTGCCCTTGTGTTGGCTTCGATAGCGCTTTTGCTGGAGCGCAGAACCTGGTTGCCATCAACCCGTAGAAGCTGAAGGTGGGGTAACCCCGATTTAGTGGAGAGTGATCGAGTTTCTACTGGCCTTACTTGTGGCAGGGGATTGGTAAGCCTGTCCTGCTGAACATGCCAAGTTGCTCCCGTCTCGGCATGGTTCATGTCGCTAGGCGCAGCTCATGTTGTGACTAGGGAATGAGCTGGTCTGAGTGGAGGCTTTGAGGGGAAGCGACGGAGCAGTCATCGCGCTGCCGCTGTACTTCAGCCACAGGGATTGAGCCTCACTATGCGGCGCCATTGCAGGCCTGGCCAGGATCCTTGTTTCCGGCGGAGCGTTAGTATCAAGTCCCAGTGGGCGCGCAGCTGCAGTCGCGGCGGCCAGCGAGATGCCGATGTTGCGCGAGCTTGTTCTGGCCATCGGCATCCCCCTAGTCCTGCTGCTGCTGGCGGTGCTGGCGATGGAGCAGTGGCGTGATCAGCTGCCTGCCTGGCTGCAACGGTTGGCGGAGCGTCCGTCCTGGCTCTGGAACACCGGCATCGGGCTGATCATTGGCCTGTCGCTGCTGCGCTGGTTGTTGCAGCGCTGAGGCTGGATCTGGCTAGGTTCAAGGAATAACGAGGAACCGGCGGTGTCGTACAGGATCCGTTTACTGGAGACAGAGGAGGGTTGGTCGGTGAGTTGCCTGGATCTCCCTGGCTGCCACTCCCAGGGCGAGACCAGGGAAGAAGCTCTTACCAGCATCCGTGAGGCCATCGGTCTTTGGCTTGAGGTGGAGGCAGAAGAAGCCGGTATCAAGCAGGTGGAGACGATTGAGCTGGCGATCTGAATGCCTCGCTTGCCAGGCATCAGCCAAAAGGATGCGGTTCGTGTGTTCCAGAAGCTGGGCTACCGCATTGTGCGGGAGTCCGGCCACTTGATCTTGAGCAATGGAGAACGCCGGTCGCGACCAGGAGAGTGCAGCGGCATCAAGCAACCGCTTGGTGTGGTTCTGCAGGGCGCACCTATCGGTGCTGCTCAGCAGGGCGCACCTATCGGTGCGACACCAGAAACGTCTCGATTCAGTCTTGGTAGCGCCGAGACTGAGCAGATAGGCCTTTGGTGATGAGGTCCTTCAGTGGATGGTGGCTGTGCCCAGGCTTGATTCAGTGCGGTGCTCCAGTCGCTCAGCGAGCCAGACTTTGATGATCGATTGACGTGTCACGCCAAGGCGGGTGGCCTCACGATCGAGCTGCTCGACCATCCAGAGGGGGAAATCAACATTGACGCGCTTTTGCTGCAAGCGGGGCCGCGTAGCGGCGTCGAGATCAAGTGCGTCGAGCACGGTGTCACCAGCATCAAAGCGACGATCGAATTCAGAGCTGTTCATAGAGCTGTACCTCTTCCAGGCGGGAGCGACGGACAGAAATGAGACGGATGGCCTGGCGGCGATGGGTGATCACGGCTGACCAGTGCTTGCCATGGATCTGAGCAATGACGAGAAACCGCGGCTCATCTGTGGTGCGGGCTGGGATTTCCAGTAGGTCGGGATCGTTCCACAGAGCCTGGGCATCGACGAAGTCGATGCCGTGCTTCGCCTGGTTGGCCTTGCTCTTGAGCGAGTCGAACTCAAAGTCCATAGAGTGCAAAATCTATACCTTTTTTGGCGCAGAGGAATGGACGCTCTGCCGAATTGGGATAGGGGCATCACTGGGATGGCCCTAATCCCCTGATTCAGTTTTGGCCTTCAGCTCCGTTCACTAGCGCCAGGCGGAGTGACGGCACCCTCTGGAAACCGGCATCGCCAGTGACCATCACGGCACCGGCACCAAGCTGCAGACAGCTGGCTGCCTGCAGCGCATCGGGGGTACGCAGGTTGTGCTCGGCCCGTAATTGCGTGGCCTGCTCCACAACAGCCGGGCTGAGCTCCACCCATTCCAGGTCCGGGTGCAGGAAAAAGTCATCGAACCGGCTCAGGGCCTCCGCATCCCGCCGGCGCAGCGGTCCAACTCGGCACTCCAGCCAGCTCAGGCGGCTGATGGCCAGCTGCAGGCCCCCTGCGGAGGTATCTGCCGTTGTGGCCAGCTGCCGCAGCTGTTGCTTCAGAACCTCGGCCCACGCCTCTGTTCCTTCTACGGCGTAGATCACGGCGCTGGCATCGAGAAAGGCAATCACCACTCGCGTTCCTGCCGCAGCTCAGCGTCGATCTCCTGCTTGCTCCGGGCTGTCGCTGCTGAGGGCAGGGCCAGTAACCAGTCCAGGCAGCTCGGCCCTGCAGCGGCTGGACGATCAGCTAATCGCCGCAGGCGGTTGTATTCAGCTTCACTGATCACTACGGCCGCTGGGCTGTTGCGCTTGAGCAGATGCACCGGACCAGCACGTAGGGCTTGCTCCACCGCCGCGATGCCGCCCCGCTTGAGCTCGGCCGAACGGAGCACGTTTAGGGGCTGGTCGGCCATGGACAGACTCAGCAGTCGATAGGGCAACCCTAGGCCGCCTGGGCATTATTTGGTACTGAAAGCAGTACTGCTTTTGCCATGCGGCCCTGATCCCTCAGCGGGATGTGGCTGCTGAGGCGTAGATCCAGGCGACATCAGCAGCAGCCGTAGGAACTGATCACTGAATTCCACAGCTGTCGTCCAGTTCTCCGCCTCGCTCAGGCCAGAGCTGCGGGTGGGCTTAAAGCTGTGGTCACCACTAGGTATCCAGCGCAGCTGTATCTGTTGCGAGAGGCTGTAGGAGTCAACCTCCTCACGGCGCCCAAAGCTGTCGCGTTCGCCCTGCAAGATCAGTGCTGGCGTCTGCAGGGTGGCCAGGTGCTCGGTGCGTAGCTACAGCGGCTTGCCTGGTGGATGGAAGGGATAGCCAAGGCAAAGGCAACCCTTCACCCCATAGCTGGCTGCAAGCTCGTTTAGGAGCAGGCTCGCTACCCGGCCGCCCATCGACTTGCCGCCAATAAACAGGGGCAGGTTTGGATTGAGCTGCCTCTCCAGCTGCACCTGCTTGCGTAGGGCCTGCTGCGCTACCTAATCGAGCACAACCGCTTCTCCAAGCCCCTGCCTGGCGATAGCTGGTGGCACCACCCCAAGGCGCCGCATGTGCTCGAACCCGGCCCGGCCGACTCCAGCCATCCCTACCCGGTGGAGCTGGATCTGCCTAGCTGGACAGTTGCGGCCGACATCGATCTGCCCAGCTGGCTATTTGCCTTTGGCGGTGGCATCCGCATCGAAAGCCCCGACGTGCTGCGGCAGGAGCTGGTGGACCGCTGCCGGGAGTCGATTGGTGTCAAGGGCGGTCGGCAGCCAATTTCAGAGCCTGCTGAGCCAGCACTGCGCAGCAGTTTTTCCAATCGGCTGCGTAATGACTGATCAAGACACCGCAAGTCGGGACCAAATCCCGGTAAGCAATTGATGCAAGGCCCCTGAGAAGTGGCCGGTTTCCTCGCTCCGCTGGCGCGGGCGGCGCCTTTTTGGCGCTGAAAGCAGCCGCCAAGAGAGGAAGCCACATAACGCTTGAACACGGTTTGGGTGCCTTTTGGGTGCCCTGCTGAAGGCCTATCGGTGAAAAGTCAATCGGGGCGACAGGATTCGAACCTGCGACCTAGTGCTCCCAAAGCACCCGCGCTACCAAGCTGCGCCACGCCCCGTCGCTGATGAGCTTAGGGGTGCGCCGGCGCCATCAGGCAAGGCTCAGCGGCCTAGGGATCGGATCAGGTCCAGGAGGTTGCCACCAGCGGCTGGCGGCTCGACGGCTCGATCGATAAACCAGAGATAGCCGGCTAGGACATTCAGCCCAATAACCAGCAGCCAGACCCGCCAACCCTCTGGCAGTTTCATCTCAATCGCAGACAGGCCAACCCACCATCCTTTCCAAAGCGGGCCAGGCCTGGGCAGTTGACAATGCGATTTCACGCCTATAGTACGGGTGTATTAATGGTCCAGGGTCATGATTTCCACCCCGGCATCCGCCCCGGTTTCCTCCCCCTACGCCGTCTTCCGCGCCGAAGAGTGGATGTCACATTTGCAGACCTTTTGTGCTGCTCCAGTCCGGGGTCACCCCCAGTCCCCTGGTCCTCGCCAAGGCTCGGTGCTGGTGCAGGGCGAATTATTTGAATTCATGCTCCCCGCGCCTAGCTAGTGTTGAAATCAACACGCGGGGTCCTGGTCATGGTGATGAGCTCCGGCAATGGCGACTCCACTGATATCGGTCGCTCGGTGATGAAGTGGGGGCGAGATGGCGAATTGTCCGTCCTCGACCTGCGCTCAATCCTGGAGCGACTCAGCGCCGTAGATGAGCAAGCTGCCGGGCTGATGGATTGCCCCTTGAATCCACCCAACTAGTTCCTTAGCAGTCAGTTACTAAACGGCTAAGGCAATGCAGTCGATTTCAACCCGAGCCCCCTTGGGCAGAGCCGCCACTTCGACACAGGCCCGAGCCGGCGACACCCCATCGCTAAATAGCTCCGCATAAATCGCATTAACCCGAGCGAAATCGCCCAGGTCTGCCAGAAATACCGTGGTGCGCAGCACCTGTCCTGGGCTGCTGCCGCCAGCTTCCAGCACGGCCTGCAAGTTGCTGAGCACCTGGCGGGTCTCGGCCTCCACATCGCCAGCCCCCACCATCAAGCCAGTGCTGGGATCCAGGGCGATCTGACCGGAGCAATACAGCACTCCCCCCGCCTTCACCGCCTGGTTATAAGGGCCTACTGGCGCAGGGGCGCTGGCGGTGATTACGGCTTCGGGCTGCATCGGGTGACTCATGCCAGGTCAGGATGGTGGCTGAGCCTATGGCCCTTGCCGGTCCTGCGCCGATCGCCAGCCCCCTTGCCGAGCTGATGCCTGCCGATTTGCCGTTGCGCGAACACGTGCAGCTGCAAGGCCTGTGGCACCGCTACGCCAATGCCACAGCAGGCGACTGGACGTTGCAGGGCATTGATCTAGCCCTCCATCAGGGCGAATTGGTGGGCTTGCTTGGACCCTCCGGTTGCGGCAAAACCACCCTGCTGCGCTTGATCGCTGGCTTTGAGCGGCCAGAGCGCGGTTCTGTATTGATCGACGGCCGGGCCGTGGCCGGTCAAGGCCGCTGGCTACCACCGGAGCGCCGCGGCGTTGGCATGGTGTTTCAGGACTACGCCCTGTTCCCCCACCTGGACGCCTGGCGCAATGCCTGTTTTGGCCTGCGGCGCGGTCAGGACAGCAGCCGGGCTAGTTGGTTGCTGGAGCTGCTCGGGCTCAATGGCTTGGAGGGCCGTTATCCCCACGAGCTTTCGGGCGGCCAGCGCCAGCGGCTCGCATTGGCCCGGGCCCTGGCGCCGGGCCCCTCCGTGGTGCTCCTCGATGAACCCTTCTCAAACCTCGATGTGGAGGTGCGCCTGCGGCTGCGCAGCGAGCTGCCCGCCGTGCTTTCGCGCTGTGGTGCCAGCGGCCTGATCGTTACCCACGATCCCGAAGAAGCACTTGCCATCTGTGATCGAGTGGCGGTGTTGCGCGATGGGGTGCTGCATCAATGCGCCAGCCCCAGGCAGCTGGTGCAGCACCCCGCCACCTCCTTTGTGGGGCGCTTTGTGCTCCAAGGCAACCTGCTGCCGGCCCAGCGATGTGGTGAGCAGGTGGTCACAGCTCTAGGAAGCCTGCACGCCAAAGCCGGCTCCTCCCTGCTGCCCCAAGGGGGAGCTGCAGGTGATAGCGAGGAGGTGCTGGTCAGTCCTGAGGCGATTGGTCTCCATCCAGATGCGGAGGGCGAGGCCTGGGTGCAGGGGCGAGAATTCCTGGGCCGGGAATGGCTCTACCGAGTGCAGCTCGGTGATCTGAAACTACGGCTGCGCTTGCCTTTGGAGGCTGAATACAGCCGGGGCCAACGCTGCCGGCTAACCCTGCGCCCCGGAGCCCTTGGTGTGCTCTTCCCATCCCAGCAGGCCCTGCAGGTTGGCCCCCCTGCCCAGCGGCCCTAGCTGGGCCAGTGATCCTTACTAAGCCGCAGCTCGGCCAACTGCTCCGGGCTACTTGCTCGCACAAACAAATTGGTGGCTCGCTCCAGCTCCACGCTGCTGGGGATGGTGGCTTCGCCCCGGGCCCGCGCCGCCCCAACCGCCGCCAGCCGCGCCTCAATAGCACCGGCGCAGGGATCGCTGGCTGCCACCACCGCGGCGGCCCAGCCCAAATTGGCTTGCGTGTATTCATGGGCGCACCACACCTTGGTGGCTGCCGGTAGCTGGGCCAGCCGCTGCAGCGAAACATGCATGTCGGCTGCGCTGCCCTCAAACAATCGCCCGCAACCCCCGGCAAACAGGGTGTCGCCGCAGAACAGGTGCCCGGAAGCGGGCAGGTAGTAGGCGATGTGGGCGCGGGTATGCCCCGGCACGGCGATCACCTGCACCTGCTCACCCAGCAACTCAACGCTGTCGCCATCGCCCACCCCCATGGTTTGCAGCGGAATTCGCAGCAGGTCGTCGCGGCTAGCCAGCACCGCCGCCTTGGGCCAGCGGGCCAGAAGTCCGGGGGTGCCGCCGATGTGGTCGCTGTGGTGGTGGGTTTGCAGGATCGCCACCAGCTCCAGCCCCTGCTGCTCGAGGGCAGCGATCACTGGCTCTGCCACGGCAGGATCGACCACCACCGCCTGGCCCTGGCGCTGCATCAGAAAGATGTAGTTGTCGCGCAGTACCGGAATCAGCCCGACGCTGAGTTGCTGCATCGTTAAAGTCCAGTTTGTGGCGCCTTTCCATGATCACCGCTGCAGCCCCGGCATGATCACCGTCGCCCTCGCTAAAGGTGCCCTGCTTAAGGATTCGGTGGCCCGTTTTGCGGCCGCTGGTCTCGATTTCGCTGGCCTGCTTGAGCCCGGCAACCGCCAGTTGATGGTGCCCAGCGCCTGCGGCCAGGCCCGGGCCCTGCTGGTGCGCAATGCCGATGTGCCCGTCTACGTGGCCTATGGCCAGGCCCAGCTCGGCGTGGTGGGCTACGACGTGATCCGCGAACACCAGCTGCCGGTAGCCCAGCTGCTCGATCTGGGTTTCGGTGGGTGCCGCATGAGCGTGGCGGTGAAGGCAAGTAGTGGCTATCGCCGCGCTTCCGACCTGCCCGCCCACTGCCGCGTTGCTAGCAAATTCACCGGCTGCGCCCAGGCCTTCTTTGATGCCCTCGACCTACCGGTGGAGTTGATCCATCTAGCTGGATCGGTAGAGCTGGGACCGATTACCGGCATGAGTGAGGCGATCGTCGATCTGGTAGCCACCGGTCGCACCCTGGAGGAAAACGGCCTGATCGCCATTGAAGATCTTTTCCACTCCACCGCCAGGCTGGTGGGCCACCCCTTAGCCCTGCGACTCGACGACGGTCCCCTACAGGCAATCGTCGACCGCATCGCACTGGTTGCCACCCCCCGAGGTAGCTGATGGCAGGCCTTGACCGGCAACGCCTGGCCCGCCTGCTGCCCTACCTCGGCCGTGATCGCCGCCGCCTCGGCCTCACCCTGCTGCTGCTGATCCCGGTGGCCTTCGCCGCTGCGGTGCAACCGCTGCTGGTGGGCCAGGCAATCGCCGTGTTGCGGCGAGAACCCACCCTGGGCTGGCTTGATGGCATGGCGGTGCCGGAGGCCCTGCGCCTGCTGGTGCTGTTGCTGCTTGGTGCGGTGATGCTGCGTCTGGGTTTGCAGGGCATCCAAACCTTCAACGTTCAGGCCGTTGGCCAGCGGCTCACCGCCCGCATCCGCGACGACCTGTTTGCCCACGCCATGGCACTGTCGCTGCGCTTCCACGACCGCACTCCCGTTGGCAAGCTGCTCACCCGGCTCACCAGTGATGTCGATGCCCTAGCCGAGGTGTTTGGCAGTGGCGCCGTGGGTGTGCTGGCCGACCTGGTCACCCTGCTGGTGATCGCGGTCACGATGATCTCGATCGAGTGGCGGCTCGGCCTGCTGCTGCTGGTCAGCCAGGTGCCGGTGGTGCTCGGCATTCTTTGGTTGCAAGGTCGCTTCCGTAAGGCCAACTACCGGGTGCGCGAGGAGCTCAGCCAGCTCAATGCTGATCTGCAGGAAAACCTCCAGGGCTTGGAGGTGGTGCAAATGTTCCGCCGCGAGGCCACCAACAGCGCCCGTTTCTCCCAGGTCACCGCCGCCTATCGCGAGGCCGTCAACGGCACAATCCTCTTTGACAGCGCCATCTCGGCCTTCATCGAATGGGTGGCCCTGACCGCCGTGGCCGTGGTGCTTGCCCTGGGCGGCTGGATGGTGCTCGGCAGTGCCATGGGCCTAGGCACCCTCACCACCTTCATCCTTTATTCCCAGCGGTTGTTTGATCCCCTGCGCCAGCTGGCGGAGCGCTTCACCCAGATCCAGGGGGGCCTCACCGCTGTTGAACGCATCGGCGAGCTGCTCGAGCAACCGATCGAGATCGCTGATCTACCAGCTAGTGAACGCTCTGCTGCAGCCATTCAGAGCGGCAGTAAGCGGGCCAGTGCTGGTGAGGTGATTTTCGACAACGTGTCTTTTGCCTATCGAGAAGACGACCCGATCCTCACCGATCTTTCCTTCCGCATTGCTCCCGGTGAACACGTGGCCCTTGTGGGCCCTACCGGCTCAGGCAAAACCACCGTGATCCGCCTGTTGTGCCGGCTCTATGAGCCCCAGCGCGGCCGGATCCTGCTCGATGGCATCGACATCCGCCAATTGCCGATTCCCACCCTGCGTCAGCGGCTAGGGGTGGTCCTGCAGGACACCTTCCTCTTCAGCGGCAACGTGGCCGACAATCTGCGCCTCGACGCCCCGATCAGCAGCGAAGCACTGCATCAGATCTGCGCTGAGCTTGGCCTGGAGCCCCTGCTGCGACGCCTGCCTGATGGGCTGGCCACGGAGCTGCGTGAGCGCGGCGGCAACCTCTCCTCCGGCGAGCGCCAACTCCTCTCAGTGGCCCGAGTGGCGATCCGCGATCCCTCAGTGCTGGTGATGGATGAGGCCACGGCTTTTATGGATCCCTCCACCGAAGCCACCCTGCAGCGGGATCTTTCGCGCCTGCTGCAGCAGCGCACCGCCATCGTGATTGCCCACCGCCTTGCCACGGTGGAGGCGGCAGATCGCATCTTGGTGTTGCGCAAGGGGCACTTGATTGAGCAGGGCAGCCACAGCGACTTGCGCCTGGCGGGGGGTGTCTATGCCCAGCTGGCCGACCTGCAGGAGCGGGGCCTGGCCGCTCTCTGAATCAGTCTTCAGACCCTGGCAACTTGCTGATTTACAACTGGCTGCATGGCAACTGACTGCAGGGCAACTGGCCCAGCCACTGCTGAATCGGCGCCGCCAGTTGCTCAGGCATCTGGCCCATCGGCAGGTGGCCAGCTCTAGCCAACTCGATGAACTCGTGCTCTGGGGCGTAACCGGCCAGATGGCGCACATAGCGAGATGCCATCACCTGGTCGCGTTCGCCGGCAATCCACAGGCTTGGCACCTGCAGGCGGGCAGTGAGCTGGGGCAGCTGGCGCACAGCCCCAGGGCCGGTGCTGCAGGCCAGCAGACCCTGGGCTGCCCGGCGCTCGGCGAGCAGGGGGCTGCGCACGGGATCGCTGCCCGGCAGCTCCGCCAGCCAGCCAGGACGCCAGCGCAAAAACAGGGCGCCGCCGCGGCGCACCTGGGCAAAGGCTCGCGGCTGATAGACACCACCGCCGGCGGCGATCTGGATCACCCCCACCAGTTGCTCGCCCAGTAGGGGCGCCGCATGCAGGGCGATGCTGCCCCCGAGGGAATGGCCCAGCAGCACTATTGGTCTGCCGCCCGCCTGCTCCTGGGCCGCTGCGGCTAGCCAGCGGCCGTAGCTGGCCAGGTTTGGCTGCAGCCCCCGGGGCCTGGGCCGCTGGCCAAAGCCCGGTAAATCCGGACTCCACAGCTCCCAGCGTGGTGCCAGCGCTGCTGCCAGGGGCGTCCACAACCTGCCGGCCAGCAGCCAGCCATGCAGTGCCACCAGCAGGGGGGAGGGGGCTTGGTGCACTAGCGCTCGGCAACCCGGGCCCCCCAGGCTGGCGCAGCGATCGCAACTCGAACGACCATCGGGCAGGATCGTTCCATTGCGTTGCACCCGCCCCTGTGGCTTCGGCCGAGCTCCTCACCAGCCTCTACGGGGACCAGCACCGGCTCTGCCCCACGCCCAATTCCCAGCACAGCCTGGTGCTCAGCCGCGAGCGGGAAATCGACTTGTTCGAGCTTGAGCGGCTCTGCGATGCCGTGGGCTGGAGCCGCCGGCCCCTGCGCCGCGTGCGCAAAGCCCTCCAGCACAGCCTGCTGCGGGTGGGTCTGTGGCGCCACGACCCCCGGATGCCAAAGCTGGTGGGCTTCGCCCGCTGCACCGGCGATGGCGTCGTCGAGGCCACCGTCTGGGACGTGGCAGTACATCCCCTTTATCAAGGTGCTGGGCTGGGCAAGCAGTTGATGGTTTACGTCCTCGATCAGCTGCGCTCGATGGAAGTGGATCGGGTCAGCCTGTTTGCCGACCCAGAGGTGGTGGCCTTCTATATCGCCCAGGGCTGGGAGCTTGAACCGCTGCAGCGCCGTTGCGCTTTCTGGTATTCCCCCTAGCGCCGGCTCATGTCACCCGTTTGGTAGTAGCGGCTAGCGAGCTCCTCCGCGCTGCCGCCCCGCCGCCAGGCCCGCCGCAGCTGGGCGTTGCTAAGTGCCGTCTGCCATACGCCCAGCTGCTGCCAGCGGCGACCATCAACCCTCAGCTGGGCACCCAGCGGCCTTAGCCGGCAGTGGCGCCGCAGCCGCAGCGCCAGCTCCAGGTCTTCCATCAGGGGTAAGGGCAGCAGGCCCCCTGCCCGCTGCAGCAGCGATCGGGGCAGCAGCAAGCCCTGGTCGCCATAGGGCAGCTGCCGCCAGCGGCTGCGCAGCGCTACTCCCGCCTCCACCAACCGCAGGCCAAGGCCAGCCCCAGAGATCCTCAGGTCGAAATACCAGGCCGCATCGATAGGTTTTGGTCCATCGCGGTCGATGGCCCGTGCCACGGCCTGCTGCCAGCGCTCTGGCAGGCGTGCATCGGCATGCAGCAGCAGTAGCCAGGAGCCGCTGCTGCTTTCAACTCCCAGGCCGAACTGCCTCCCCCTGCCGGGGGGGCTGGCCAGCACCTGGGCACCGGCTAGGGCCGCCACCCGGGCGCTGGCATCGGCGCTGCCGCCATCCACCACCACAATCTCCTTCAGCAACTCCCACCCCGCCGCCAGATCGGCCAGCAACAGAGGCAGCCGCGGCGCCTCATTGCGGGCGGCAATCACCACGGAGATAGTTGGGGTGATGGTTGGAGTGATTGTTGGGGTGATCAGCGCCATGGCAGCAGGTCCCTGGCCCAGTCGAGGTCGCCGCGGCGGGTTAGCAGTTCCGGCTCCAGGCCCCGACGCGCCATTGCCGCCAAGGTTTGCTCGAGCACCTGCTCGCTCCCCCAGGCGATGCCGGCGAGCAGCTCCGGCTCGGGACGCCGCAGCCCAATCAGCCAGTAGCCCCCATCGAGGGCCGGGCCCAACACCCCCTGGCGGTGCCCAAGGGACGTAAAGGCGGCTGACAGGTCGCTGGCTTCGAGCTCGGGCAGGTCGCTGCCGATCAGCACCACCTTGCTGGCCCCTTCCCTGGCGGCACGCTGAAACTGGCGCTGCATGCGCAATCCCAGCGCCCCTCGCCCCTGCAGCACGGTTCTGTCCGCCCCGAGCGCCTGGCCCCAACGGCTGGCGGCGAGGCCACCCAAGCCCTCAACGGCAAGCACCAGTTCAAGGCCGTGACCCTGGCGGGCGTCCCTAGCCGCCGCCAGGGTGTGCACTGTCAGCCGCGCCTGGATTTGGGCGGCCCTGGCTGCGCCAAGCTCTCGGGCCAAGCGTCGCTTGCAACGGCCCGGAGCCGGCCAGCGGGCCATCACGATCAGCTGGCGGCTGCAGGTGGCACTCACCCCTGGCGGGGCAGTTCTGCTGGCTTGAGCTGCAGGGTCAGCCTCCCGTCGCCGCGACGCAGGGATACGGCCAAGGGCTGACCCACCCGGCCCTGGTCCACGGCCAGCTGCACCTCGGAGGGGTTCTTTACGGCCTTGCCTCCCACCTGGTCGATCAGGTCGCAGGGCTTGAGGCCACCCTCAGCGGCTGGGCTGCCGGGCATCACCTCCACCACCACCACCCCATTCGCCTCGGGAAGCCGGCATTCATCGGTGCTGGCGTTGATCTCCCTAGCCAACTGGGGCGTGAGGGCCTGCAGTCGTACGCCGATGTAGGGATGGCTGGCGGAGCCCTTCTCGAGGATCTGGGCGGCGATCTGGCGAGCAACGTTGATTGGGATCGCAAAACTCAGGCCGGCGCCTGGGGCCTGACGGATGGCTGTATTGATGCCGATCACCTGACCCCGGTCATTGATTAGGGGGCCGCCACTGTTGCCGGGATTCACGGCGGCGTCGGTCTGGATGTAGGGCACGCGCTGGCCCTCACCTACCGCATTGGTGCGCTGGATCGCGCTGATGATTCCAGCTGTGACGGTGTTGTCGAGGCCCAGCGGATTGCCAATGGCGATGGCCCACTCGCCTGGGCGCACTTTGGCGGAATCTCCCAGCGGAGCCACCGGCAGCTTGGAAGCCACCACCTTCACTACCGCTACATCGGTGAGCGGATCGCTGCCGAGCACCTTGCCGGTGAAGCTGCGGCCATCGGGCAGGGTCACAGTCACTTCACTGGCCCCTTCCACCACGTGGGCATTGGTGAGCAACACTCCGTCAGAACGGGTGATGAAGCCCGAGCCCTGGCCCTGCTGCTGCTGAATGGTGGGTCCGCGGCCAAACAGGCCGCCCAGGGGGTTCACCAGGCGCTTGACGGTGTCGATTCGCACTACGGCTGGCCCCACCTTGGCCACCGCATCAACGATCAGGGTGTTGCCCTGCTGCAGCGGCGGCGTTGGGGGTGCATCACTGATCGGTGTCTGGGTGCTCTGGCGGCCAGGCAGCCCAGGCAGCCCTTGGCTGCAGCCCACCAGCAGCAGCGCTGCAGGGGCGACTAGCGCAGCTCGACAGCGGGGGGAGAGGCGGAGCATGGGGATGGAACTGGGCCAGGTCTGAATCCGTTTCATTAAAGACGGCCCTGCTACGCAACCATGCGTAGATTCGGCTCCTTCGATAAGGCGGAATACGGTGCAGCAGGGAGAGGAGCTGTGGCACCAGGTTCAGCAGGCCCTGCAGGCAAACCTCAGCAAGCCCACCTTTGAGACCTGGATACGACCGGCTCGCTGTCAGGGATTTGAGGCCGGCCAGCTGCAGCTTGAGGCCCCCAATAGCTTTGCCTGTGGCTGGCTGCGCAAGAACTACCTCGGCACGATCGAGGCGGTTGCCAGTGAGATCGCCGGCCGCCAGGTTCAGGTTCGGGTTTCCGCAGCCAGCGGTGATGACATCATCGCGGCGTCCGCCAGTGGTGCGGCGGCGGCTGTGGCTCCGGTGGCCGTGACCAGTCGTGATGCCGCGCCGCGGGCTACGGGCGAGACCCCCCGAAAATTGGCGCCGGGCCTCAACCCTCGCTACGTGTTCAACCGCTTCGTGGTGGGACCCAACAGCCGCATGGCCCACGCTGCGTCCCTAGCGGTAGCCGAGGCACCGGGCCGGGAGTTCAACCCCCTATTTCTGTGCGGTGGAGTCGGGCTGGGCAAAACCCACTTAATGCAGGCGATCGGCCATTACCGACTTGAAATCAACCCGGAGGCGCGGGTGTTTTATGTGAGCACCGAAACCTTCACCAACGACCTGATCCAGGCGATCCGCAAGGACGGCATGCAGGCCTTCCGCGACCGCTACCGCGCCGCCGACCTGATCCTGGTGGACGACATTCAATTCATTGAGGGCAAGGAATACACCCAGGAGGAGTTTTTCCACACCTTCAACGCCCTACACGAGGCGGGCCGCCAGATCGTGATTGCCTCCGATCGCCCTCCCTCCCAGATTCCTCGATTGCAGGAGCGGCTGATCTCCCGCTTCTCGATGGGCCTCATTGCCGATATCCAGGCTCCAGACCTGGAAACCCGCATGGCGATCCTGCACAAGAAGGCCGAGCAGGAGCAGATGGTGCTGCCCCGCGACCTGATCCAGTTCATCGCCGGCCGTTTCACCTCCAACATCCGCGAGCTGGAAGGGGCACTAACCCGGGCGGTGGCCTTCGCCTCGATCACCGGCCTGCCGATGACGGTGGAATCGGTGGCCCCCATGCTCGATCCCGGTGGTGGGGATGTGGAGGTGAAGCCGGTCCAGGTAATCGAGAAGGTGGCCGAGGTGTTCGGTGTGGGCGTAGAAGAGATGCGTAGCGCTAGCCGCAAGCGAGCCGTCAGCCAGGCCCGCCAGGTGGGTATGTACTTGATGCGCCAGAGCACCAATTTGAGCCTGCCGCGCATCGGCGAGGCTTTTGGTGGCAAGGATCACTCCACGGTGATGTATGCCGTTGAGCAAATCGACCGCAAACTTAATAGCGATCCGGTTCTTTCACGCCAAGTGCAGCAGGTGCGAGACCTGCTGCAGATTGACTCTCGAAAGCGTCGTTAAATCTCTGCTTAAATAATATTAAATTTAGCGGCACCCCTGCACTGAAATCCTATAGCTGAAGCCCAAGGCACCGGGATCCTTGCTTGCCCCTACTTTGAAATTCATCTGGGTAGCCTGCTTGCCGGGCACGCTTGCAAAGGGGCCAAACATTTTGCCTGTGCCCATCGGCGGATTCATCTCTGTATTGAACATCTGCAGGCTTGAGCCATCGCTGAACTTCATGTAGGCCTGAACGGGGTACTTGGCCTTGGGGTCGGAGCTGTTGGCGGTGAAAAAGAACTTGAAGCTGGTGTATGGCTGGTCCACCAGAAAGTCGGTGTTCCAGTTGGTGCGACCGAAGGCCATTCCGATCGGGGTGACCTTGGCCGCTCCCACCGATTTGGACACGATACGTGAGCTGCCATTTCCCCCAACCGGTTGCAGAAAGGTGCAGGTGGGGGCCGCACCGGCACTGCCGCCCCAAAGGGCCACACCCAGGGCAAATCCAGCTGCGGTAAGGCGTGTCAGAGACATGGGGCGATCAAATCAGCCCTGACTTTAGGTGAGGGGACGAGATGGGTCTAGTCCCTCTACTTCACCATCAAATACACGGCTGGCCGTGATGTCTTCAGCCTCGATCGTCATCAGGTCGAGTTTGGTTAGGGGGCTACCGATACGGCTGAATAGGCGGTTGGCCTGGCGCATTCGCGCTCTATCAATGGCGTTACGAATGGAGCGAGCATTGGCGAAGAAGGGCAACTGCATGCGCCGTTGGATGTAGTCAACGAAAGCTGCAGTAGCCTCCTGGCTGAAGCGGTAGTTTTCGGCGGCTAGCACCAGTTGGGCAATGGCAAGCAGTTCCTCGGCGCTGTAGTCCGGGAAATCGATATGGTTTGCTACACGCGACGAGAGCCCTGGATTAGATTGATAAAAAATATCCATTCGATCTTTGTAGCCCGCAAAAATTACCACTAAGTCGTCGCGATTACCCTCCATTACCTGTAGCAATATTTCGATGGCTTCGGCGCCATAATCCCTTTCATTTTCCGGTCGATAGAGGTAGTAAGCCTCATCGATAAAGAGCACGCCGCCCATTGCCTTCTTGAGCATTTCCCGGGTTTTTGGCGCGGTGTGGCCGATATATTGCCCCACCAGATCGTCGCGGGTAGCGGTCACCACATGGCCTTTGCGCACATAGCCGAGACCGTGCAGGATTTTGCTCATCCGGGCAGCAACTGTGGTTTTGCCCGTGCCCGGTCGCCCCGTGAATGACATGTGCAGGCTGGGCGGCTTGGTCTCAAGCCCCACTTGCTGCCTGGCCCTGTCGACCACCAGTAAGGCAGCAATTTCTCGGATGCGCGCCTTCACCGGCCGTAGGCCGATCAGCTCCAGGTCGAGTTGATCGAGCATCGCCTGAATGCCGGCTCCTTCATAGGCCGCCTGTAGATCAATCACCGTGTCGTTGCCGGGGACTGGGAGAGTCAACAGACCAGAGCATCAATGGCTGCTGTGAAGGCCCAGTCTGCTGCTTCGATTGGGGAGTCTTCAGTTTCGGCGCGCAGGGTCAGATTCACGTAGGTGCGCCCGAAGCTGATATCAGGGAAGCGTTGTTCGCTCTCGCAGAGGGCATTGAGCCGCTCCAGAAAGTCTCTGGTGGTGGCGTAGTCGCTGAATTCAATGCGCCGCTCCAGCCTTTCGGCCTGCTCGGGTTTGGGGCGCGGGGTCCAGGGTTGGTCCATTACTTGAAGCTAAAACAGGTCATTTGGGGCTCAGTCAAGGCAAACCTCAGTCAAGGCAAACTCAGTCAAGGCAATCAGTGCGGGCAGTGGCCAGGCGGGAGGCCCAGGCTGCGGCATAGGCGCGGTTTGCTGCCTGGGCTGCTGGTTCGCTGCTGTTGAGCGGCTGGGGGAAGGTGCCACGTATCGCCGCATTGGTGACACAAAACATCGACTTCTGGAAGCTCATGCAGATTTTCACCCGCACATCCCCCTCCCCCCGAGTGCGCTCGCGATACCACTGGTGCAACCGCTCCGGCAGATGCCGGAACATGTCTTGCATCAGCAGGCTGGGTGGAATGCCGGCACCCATGCTCGGTAGGGGGTCGGCAAATAGGGCGCCGTAGGCAAACTGCGCCTGGTCCGGTGAGATCTGCTGGGCCTGGGCATTGAAACTAACCGTGCCCAGGAACGGCATGCCGCGCAGAAAGACAGCCTCCACATAGGGCACGGCCACATCCACCAGAAAGGTAAGGCCAGCCTCCGGTGGCAGCACCCAAAAGTGTTCGCCGTCAACCTCCACTCCGTAGGTGATCGGGTTGGCAGCGGCGGCGACAAGTCCGTCCTTGATGAACTCGACCACGGCGTCGATGCTGGCCACCCTGCCATCTGCCTCAGCCTCAGCCAGATCGATGAAAAGATCGCTCATTACCCGCCAAAACTGACCGAGGGCGTGGGTGGTGGCCGCGGTACGAATCAGCTCGGGCAGGAAGCCCCTGAACAGGGGGTTGAGTAGGGCCAGCAAGGGATCAAGCCGGGTCTTGCGGCGAATGATCGCTGCGCAGTTGGCCGCAAACGCATCGGAATCCAGATAGGCATCAAGGCCGCCGGTGCCATGCCAGAGCATGGCCTTCATGCAATATTCGGCGTATTCGAAGTTGATCCGGTCGTGGATTAGGTGGCGCCAGATCTTGGCTGGGTTTTTGTCACCGTCAAGGTATTTGAACAGTGGAAAGGGCAGCAGGAACTGCTGCTCGGCTTGGAAGATCAGGTTGATGCTGTAGGCATCCAGCACCTCTCCGTAGCTCTTGAGCACATCCACCACCTCGATCAGGTGGTCTGCGGATTCGCTGAGCAGGGTCTGGCCGCTGAGTAGCTGCTGCTCAAGTTCTGCGGCAGCAGGCTTACCCCCAGCGTGGACCAGTTCGGCAGAGATGATTGGCATCAGCCCACCCCCCATGGATGCAGGGCTGCCAGTTGCAGGGCGGCCACCAGAGCTGGCAGTTGGGCCATGGAGGTGGAAGCGGCCTCGCTCAACTTACCGAGGCCCGAGGGCAGCAGACCGATGGCCACCACAGCAAAGGCCAGCCCCATGGCGGGAATGGTTTCGCGGGGCGCCACTGGGGCCAGGCGCACATCGAGGCGACCATCGGAAACCGCATCGCTGGCCGGTGTCACTGCCAGGCGGCCGAAGAAGGCGCGGTTAACGAGCAATAGAAAATAAACCGCCGTTAGGCCCGAACCAACCATCGAAAGCAAGGTCGCCAGTGGGAAGGCGGTGATGCTGCCGCGGAACACCATGAACTCCGAAATGAAGCCGGCCATGCCAGGCATACCGGCACTGGCCATAACCCCCAAAATCATCAGCGTGCCTGTGAAGGGCAGACCCCTTTCCGGGTTGAGCAGACCATGCAGCACCGAGAGATCCCGGGTGCCCGTCTTGCGATACACAATGCCCACCAGCAGAAAAAGCAGGGCTGAGATCAGACCGTGGCTCACCATCTGGAAGACCGCCCCGAGCAGGGCGACCGGTGTGGCAGCTGCAGCGGCTAGCAGGATGTAGCCCATGTGACCCACGGAGCTGTAGGCCACCATCCGCTTCATGTCCTGCTGGGCGATCGCTGCCAGGGAGCCAAACAGCACAGAAACTGCTGCCCAGATGGCCAATCCCGGCGCAAGCAGGGCCCAGGCTTCCGGGAAAAGACCCATGCAGAAGCGCAGCAAGCCGTAGGTGCCCAGCTTCAGCAGCACCCCTGCCAGCAGCACTGACACAGGGGTAGAGGCCTGGGTGTGGGCATCGGGCAGCCAGTTGTGAAATGGGAATAGGGGCACCTTGATGCCGAATCCCACTAGCAGCGCCCCCAGCAGCACCAGCTGACCTCCCATCGCCAGCCTTTCACTGGTGACCGGGGTGAGGCTGAAGTCCACACTGCCGGTTAACAGGGCGAGTCCCAAGAATGCTCCGAGGATTAAAATTCCCGAAACCGCTGTAAAAATAAGGAACTTTGTGGCCGCGTAGGCCCTGTTGACGCCGCCCCAGATGCTGATCAGAAACCAGAGAGGGATCAGTTCCAGCTCATAGAACAGGAAAAACAGCAGCAGGTTTTCGGCTAAGAAAGCACCGTTGACTGCGCCACTAATAACCAGCAAAAGGGCAAAGTAGATGCGGGGCCGCTGGTTAATGTCGCGGGTGCAGATCGCCGAAACCAAGGTGAGGGCAGAATTGATCAGCACCAGCGGCATCGACAGACCATCGACCCCGAGCCGGTAATCCAGGCCGATGCTGCCGACCCAGACAAATGACTCCTGCAGCTGCATGCCACTGAGGCCGGTGTCGAAGCGGAGCAGCACCAGCAGGCTCCAGATCAACTGCAGGCCCAACACCACCAGGGCCACGGTGCGCATACGTCCGGGCGAGGGGTTGCCGGGCCATAGGGCTAGGGAAAGTGCTCCGACTAGAGGGATCAGTAGTAGAAGGCTAAGCATCAGGCACTCCTCATCCGTGCAACCACTGCAGCGAGGTGAGCAGCAGCACAATCGCCAATAGGACCGTTAGGACATAGGTCTGCAGTTGGCCGCTAACCGAGAGCTTCAGCCCTTCGGCGCTTGCCAGGGAAAGCCTGCCGATGCCGTTAACAAAGCCACTCACCAGAGCCTGGTCGATCCAGTTGCTAAATCGGGCCAGGCCAGCTACCGCTGCCACAATCGTCACCTTGTAGATGCGCTCGGTGTAGAAGTCGTAGGCCAGTAGATCCTGGAGCAACCGCAGGGGCTGGAACATGGATCGGGACCAGAACTTATGCAGGGGCGCCAGGCAGCCGCCGATTACTCCAGCCACCCCGCTTGCCACGACTCCAGTGGCGAGGGGCAGGGGGAAGGAGGCCAGACCAGGCACCGGATCTATCCGGGCCATCAAAGCTGGCAGGAGGGCTACCAGAACGGTCAGACTCACCATCGGCAGGGCCATCAGCCAGTTGACCTCAGGTGCCCGCTTGGTTTTCGGCAGTGGCTCTCCCATAAACACCTGCCGGAATACCCGGGTGAGGTTGAAGGCTGTCAGGGCATTGGTGATCAGCACAACTGCGGCAAAAAATGGAGCTGTGCGGCCTAGCGCCTCCACCAGCAGGCCGAAGCACCAGAAGCAGCCAAGGGGCAGCAAACCCACCAGGCCCGCTCCCCCCACCAGGTAGGCGGTGGTGGTGGCAGGCATGCGGGAGCCCAGGCCACCCAGCTCGGTGAGGTCCTGGCAGCTGGTGGTGGCGATAACGCTGCCCACACTCATGAACAGCAGGGCCTTGGCCAGGCCATGGGCAAACAACAGCAACAGGGCAATAGCCGGCTGTTGCAGGGCGATTGCAATGAAAACCAGGCCCAGATAGGAGGTTGTGGAGTAGGAGAAGGCACGCTTGATATCCACCTGGGCGATCGCCACCAGGGCACCAGCAAGGGCGCTGATTGTGCCCACCACCAGCAACACATCAACCGCCAGCGGTGAAAACCGCAGCAGCGGCATCACCTTGAGCAGCACAAGGGCTCCAGCGGTCACAACTACGGAGTTGCGCAGAATCGAGGCTGGGTTTGGACCCTCCATGGCCTCGTCAAGCCAGAGGTGCATGGGGAACTGGGCGCACTTACCCATGGGGCCGGCGATCAAGCCCAGCCCGAGCAGGGTGCCCGCAAGCGGGGTTAGGGATCCATTGGCATGGGCTTCAGCTGCCCACACGTAAAGGTCGTCGAATTCCATCGAGCCAGCCCAAGCTGAGAGAGCGACTACTCCCATCAACAGCAAGACATCACCAACCCGCTTGGTCAAAAAGGCGTCTCTGGCCGCCGTAACGACCAGCGGTTGGGCGTACCAAAACCCCACCAGCAGATAGGTGGAAAGGGTGAGCATTTCCAGCAGGAAATAGCTCATGAACAGATTGCTGCTCAGTACAACTCCGGCAAGGGCGCCTTCAAAGAAACCCACCAGGGCATAAAACCTCGCCAGGGCCCACTCCTTATCCAGGTAGCCCAGGGCAAAAACCTGTCCCACCAAGCTCAATCCGGTCACCAGCTCCAAGGCGGCCAGATTGGTCAGGGATAGGTCGAAGCCAATGCGCAGGTCGAGATCGGCAGCCTGAAACCAGGGAATCTCAATGTGCTGGGGACCCAGCAGCCATATCTGCTGCAGGATCAAGGTGCCGTGCACCACCGCCAGCAGCGTCACGATCAGGTTGAGATAGGCCGCGGGTCGAGGCCCGTGACGCTTAATCCATCCAGCAGCCCACGGCAGGGACAAAACCATGCCGCTGAACCCATAGAGGGGGATCAACCAGACCAGCTGGATTGAAAGTGGCAGGGGTGGGGCGAACAAGGGGAAATGGGCGTCGGTCGGCTCAGAAGGTGGCCCGGTCAATCGAGGGGTTGGGGCTGGAGCCAAGGCTGCTCAGCCAGGCCCCCAGATCTTCACCGTGGTGCTGTTCGTCCTTCCAGAGACTCCTGAACAAGGTTTCGTTAGCGCCATCACCCACCAAAACACAAAAGCGGACCGCCTCGGCGTAGTGATGGATCAGGTCGTTTTCGAGGGCGAGATTGAGCCGGAGCAGTCCAACTAGATCGGCGGCATGGGTTACAGGCCTCAGCTGGGATGCGGCAGGAGCGACACCCAGCTCAAGCATGCGCTGAACGAGGCGTTCGGCATGCTGCATTTCCTCCACGGTTTCGCGACGAAACCTGGCGGCCGAATCACCATCTCCCCAGAGCTCCATTAAGGAAGCCTGGGTCATGTACTGCTGAACTGCGGAAAATTCCAAGCTCAGGGCGCGGCCAAGGTAACCCAGGACGCGCGGATGAACGGCGCCCATGGCCATCAGAGACGACGGGTGGCAGCAGTTGCGATCAGGGCAGGTTCAACTTCGCTATGGGGACGGGCGATGATGTGGGCAGCAACCAGGCCGTCACCGACGCGCTCACAGGCGTCAGCGCCGGCGCGCACTGCTGCATTCACTGCTCCTGTTTCACCGCGCACCATCACGGTGACGTAGCCGCCGCCAACGAACTCACGGGCGATCAGGGTCACTTCAGCGGCCTTGGTCATGGCGTCTGCGGCTTCAATCGCCGGCACCAGGCCACGGGTTTCGATCATGCCGAGGGCGATGCCCTGAATGGAAGGAGCCATGGCGTTGCTGCGCGAAGGAGTGGTTGGGGGGGTGGTGCCGGCGCCCTTGCCGGCACCGGTACGGGCGCCGGTTGAGCTGGCGCTAGAGCGGCGGGTCGTGCTGGAAGCACGGCGCGCTGTCGAGGCAGCTGGCTTGGCTACGGCTTTCGCCGCAGGGGACTGGGCTGCCGCCGCCGGCAGGGCTTTGGGGGCCGCTGCAGGTGGGGTCGAGCTGGCCGCCGCCGCTGCAGCCACTGGTGTGGAGCTGGCTGCCGCTGCCGCGGGGGCGGGTTTGGCAGCAGCAGCTCCGCTGGTGGTGGATTTAGGGGTGGGGGTGGCCATGGCTCAGGAGTATGGGGGCTGGAGTGATGACAGGTCGATCGGGCAGCTAGCTACCCGGGCCACCTAGCCATCGGGCTCCCAGAAATCAATGATTCCGCCGATCGTCAGATCGGTCTGCACCTCGGGGTTACCGCAGGCGAAGCGGGCGGCAGAGCCACTGGCGGTGAATACCCAGTTACCTGGGGATGCACCGACAGGGTCTACCGCAACGCTCAGCTTGCCCTTAGAGGTGCGCAGCACGCGCAGATTGGAATGATCTAATCCGGCAACCCGCTGGCTGCAAACCAAAGAGCCGGTGACCTGCATGATTTCCATTAGCTGGCCCCTCCTGGCGGAGCTTGCGCCTTGCCAGCATCAGGATCCCAGTGGTCAATGATTCCAACGATCGTTAGATCGCTCGGGTACGACTTGCTTCCAGCTGCCTCGCGCGCAGCTGAGCTGCCGACGCAGATCACCCAGTCGCCTGGTATGCAACCCACTGCATCAACTGCCACTTTCTGAGTGCTGCCATCGAGCACCACCTGCAGGTGCTTGTGTTCAAAATCTGGAATGCGATTGGTAGACACCAGTGGTTTAACCACCTTGCAGATCAACATGTCAGTGCCCTCCTCCGCTCGCGAATGTAATGGTGGAACCTACAGCTTCAGCTGGGGTGTGACGGTCTTGATCCCGCACGGTAAGCAGAGCATGCAATAGGCCCTGCTCAAACAACTCGGGATAACGGTTTTCCATGGCGGCTTGCACCCGCTGGCAATTGCGGATCGCTCGCAGCCTCGCTCCGGGCACCTGGCCGTTGTAATCAAAGCGCACGACCACTGGCACAGGCAGGCCCCGAGAAACGTTCAAGCCCTTGAAAATCTTGATGCCTACATCTAAATCGGGCGCCCCCTCCTCCACCGTGTCCATATAGGCAAAATAGGTGAGATTGCGCAGATGGATCTCCTTGAAGCCTATGCCCACACCGATAAAGCGCTCCGCATGGCCAGCATCGCCGTAGCTACCCCGGTGGTACTGGCGCACGTAATCGATTTGGGAGATGTTGTTCTCGATCAAGCGAGCAATCAGCTTCACCATGCCCGGATCGGGACTGCTGGCCGCTGCCTGCTCCACCAGCGATTGAATGCGGGCCCGGCCCTCAACCGCATTGAGATGGCGGGTGGCCTCATAGACCGCTTTTGCATCCAGCCAGCTTTCCAGATTGGTGCTGCCATCAAGGCCCGGCACATGCACGCGAATCGTATCGGTGTCGGTGTCGATGCCGAGTAGCAACAGATCTACCGAGGCACCACAGCAGAAGCTGTTTTCAACAGCCTGCTGGAAATCCTTGAGCCGGGCTAGGCCACAGGAGGCCGCCAAGGAATCATCGCTGCCGTGGGCAGCACAGCCCTCATGCAGGGGATCTTTTGAGCTGAAGTGGTAAAGCACCACCTTTAGATAACGGGTGTCATCCTGCGCCGAATTGGGCTGACCTTCGCGGTAGCGGCGATGTTCAGTTTTGACCCAACGGTTGACCGTGTTTTCAACGTCAAAGAGGGCACCGGCGTGGGAACGCCGCCGCACCGAACTGAATGGAATTCGCAGGGCGTAGGCCATGGCATGGGCCAGGCGCCCGTCAGCGCATGGGGTTGCGTCGAGTAGGTGGAATCCACAGGCCAGTAGAAACTCATTGAAGGCTTCGGCTGCGGGACTGCCAGGCTTGCCTCCTAGGGGATCGTGCTGAAAGAAAGCGTCGCTGGTTTGTTCGTAGGTTTCAAATACACACCAGGCGAACAAGGTCCGCATGTCTAGCTGGCTCACCCAGGCCTTCTCGAGAATGGGCAGCGGCAACTCAAAGCCCAGTTCGGCCCTGGCCAGCTGCTGGGCCTGCTCGATGAAATCAGCCTCGTGCTGGAGGGCTGAAAGGCGCTTGAGCAAAGGCACAATCCGATCAAATGCCCCTTTGACCTGGTCTTCGTAGGCCCTCAGTACCCCATTGACCTGGCCGTCGCTAAGCGGATGCAAGCCAGTCGCCACCAGCTCGCTCGCGGCTGCTGCGCCGGGCCGACGGCGGGGAGCAGTCGGTGCCAGCGGGCGATAGGCAGTGGCAAGAGGGCGTCGGGGCATCAGGGGTTCAGCCGCGGGCCCCGCCAGACACGGTGATCAGGGAGCCGGCTGTGGTGTTGCCGCTAGAACCGGTGACACGGCAGATCGGTTCAGGACGCTCCTCGTTGCGCTTCGGCTGGAGGGCGGCCGGCATCGAGGTCTTCGAGCCTGGCCGGGTGGGGTTGCGGCGCCGGGCTGAAACACCCTCGGTGCCGGTGACCCGATCACCTCGATCCCAGTCATCACCAGTGATCTTCAAGCCAGCGGAGATGCCTTCGCCGGTAACCCTGGAGGTTGGACGGGCATCCTCGTCAACGCTCACAGGAACCTCAATGGGCCCCCGGGCGATTTGGCTACCGCCGCGACGGTCGAAACGGAATTGCTCGGTGCCGGTGACCATGTCACCGGCCAAGTCAAAAGGGCCGGTAATCCTGCTGCCCTGCTCGTAGCTGGTGCCGGTTACGGCCCCGGCTGGTTCTCGCCCCACCTGGGCTGAGCGAGCTGGGGATTGAATGCTGAATTGCTGCCAGGGCTGGCTGCCCGCCAGGGGTTGGGGGAAGTCGGAGTCGTGGGCTGCGGCAGCACCGCAGACCTTGGCGAGTTGATCGCCACCGATATAAGGAGTGCCGGTGACGGCTTCGCAGGCCCCGCGGCCGGCACCGGTGAGGACACCGCCAATGCCTGGTTGTATGCCACTCATGCGGTTAGAGCCCCGCACCGGAGTGCGCTGACGAATTTCGGCGACAGATTTGCTGTTACAGAAATCCCCTGCCTGCTCAAGGCCGGCGTAGGGCGTGCCGGTTACGACCTTGCAGGTGCCGGGCTCATCGCCGGTGACATTGGAGGAGCGGCCAGTGTGGGTACCGCTGACAACCTGGGCCCGATTGGTGACGCTGAAGCCCACCTTGGCGGCCTCCGGCTCGGGCTTGCTGCCGCAGAAATCGGCGTATTGCTGGCTGCCGACATATTCATCACCTGTTACCAGGCGGCAGCTGCCTGGCTCATCACCGGTGACATGCTCGCTGCGGCCCACATGGGTGCCGGTGATGCCCGTGCCCCGAAGCGTGTGCAAACTTGCGACCTTGGTAGGTGCGCGTCCGGTCACCTGGCCTTGATCGGATACGTACTGGGAGCCGGTGAGTTGCTTGCCCGAGCCGGGTTCGTCGCCTGTGACCTTGCTGGAGCGACCAACCATCACACCGGAAACAGCCTGGCCGCCCTGGGTCTGGCTGCGCCCAACCTTGCGCGGACTAGGGCTAGGACTAGGGCTGGAGCTGGAGGTGCCGCAGAAGGCTGCTGACTGATTGGCGGAAACGTATTCGGTTCCAGTAACGTTTTTGCAGGTACCGGGCTCATCGCCGGTCACCTTTTCAGAGCGACCGACCTCATTACCAGTGACCCGGTTGCCGTGGGTGGTGGCGCTAACGCCCACCTTGGCAGGTTGGCTTGCCACCGGAGCGCTCTGGCAGAAGGTCTGGAACACTTCGGCGCCGAGATACTCGGTGCCTGTAATGGCACGGCAGGTAGCTGCTTCGTTACCGGTGGTTTTCTCTGAGCGATTGGCCTGGGTTCCGGTCACCACCTGGCCAGAGCTGGTTTCGCTCACTCCCACTTTCCAGTGGGCTTCTGCGGCGGCTGCCTGTTTGGCGCCGTGGCGGTTTGGGCCAGAGGGGCGGGTTCCGCCGGCTCTGCTGGAACCGGCGCTGCCAACCTTGGCCCGCAGTTCACGCACCTTCTGGGAAAGCTCGCGGGCGCTCATATCAGGATTGCCCTGGCGGGATACCGAAGCGGCTGTAGTGCTCTTGGGCGCGTTAGCTGACTTACCACGCTTCGAGAGAGCTTCTCTGCGGGCGAGCACAAGGGCCCGGCTGGGATCCAGTTGGGAGAGGCGCTTGGCTGTGGCACGGCGATCGGCACCACTACTAGTTGTTTGGCTAGTGCGATTACTGAGGCTTGTTAGGGCCGGTGCAGCAGCGGTTTCGCCCTGGCATTTGCACTTGGCTTCCGCTGCAGGTGCCTGGGCTTTTTGTGCAATTTTGGCCAGGTCCGTGCGGGTGCGGTCGCTGGAGGTGTCGGCACGTTTGCCGCGTTTGGAAAGGGCTTCCCGTCGGGCAAGCACCAAATCTCTGCTGGGATTTGCGATTGGACGGGCTTGGCTCGTCCGGCTGGAGCCGGTGGGTGCCGCAAGGCTGCGCTGGGAGGCAGCACCCCGGGCGTTCACGGCCGGGGCAGCCTTGGCCACCGATGCTGGGGCCTCCATCGCTGGGGCTGTGCGGGTGGGGCGAGCGTCTTCAACCGAGCGCACACGGCTCGGACCGGAAGTGAACCGGTTGGCGGCTTTTTTGCCACCGTTGGTGAGGGCCTTGCGGCGCTCTAGAGCTGCTTCCCGGCTGGATGAGCTGGCCATGTCCGCCCGTCGAATGGAATATCTGAAAAGGTGCTGACCAGTTCGCAGCGCGAACTAGCCCGCAGAGGAAAAGAGTTGGGGCTCAGGCCAATGGCTCGAGCCCCGGAAGGGCTGGGATCAGCGTCCTTCGAAAACCACGAAGCAGGAACCCTGGCTTTGGGTGTAAGCGTCGTAGCCCACCAAACGAACGTGGTGGTCGGGATAGGCGCGGTGACAAGCCTCAAGCTCATTCACGATCACACCCAGATCCTTCTCGCCGAAGAAGGGCAGCTTCCAATAGGACCAGTAGGTCACCATGGAGTTGCTGGGATGGACATGCTCAACGAGCGGGCTCCAACCCTGGGCGATGATGTAAGCGATTTGGTCGTAGATCTCGTCCTGAGTCATCGGCGGTAGGAAGCCGAATGTCTCCAGGGTGGCGACTGTTTGATAGTCACCCACGGTGCTCTTAAAAGGCATGGGGATCCTTGTGTGGATGGAATGTTTGAACCTTATATGAAAGGCTCTTAATCTCGTTCGTAGAGATTAGTTTAATCTCTAGATCTGAATCTTCCGTTCTGGGAGGTGAGTAGGCAAGTTGCCTGACCCACTCACCATCTCAGACTGGCGATTTCAGGTGTCGAGCTTGTCGACGGTGTCGAACTCGAACTTGATTTCCTTCCAGGTCTCCAGGGCGATGGCTAGCTCAGGGCTGTGCTTCGCTGCTTCCAGAAGGATGTCGCGGCCTTCGCGCTCGATTTCACGACCGGCGTTACGGGCTTTGACGCAGGCCTCGAGAGCCACGCGGTTAGCAGCAGCACCAGCAGCTGATCCCCAGGGGTGACCATGGGTACCACCACCGAACTGCAGCACCGAGTCGTCGCCAAAAATGGCAACCAGTGCGGGCATGTGCCAGCAGTGGATACCGCCAGAGGCCACGGCGAACACGCCGCCCATGGAGCCCCAATCTTGGTCGAAGAAGTTGCCGCGGCTGCGATCTTCGGGGACGAAGGATTCGCGCAGTTGGTCGATATAGCCGAGGGTCGACTGGCGGTCACCCTCCAGCTTGCCGACCACCGTGCCGGTGTGCAGCTGGTCACCACCGGAGAGACGCAGGCACTTGGCCAGCACTCGGAAGTGGATACCGTGCTTGGGATGGCGGTCAATCACAGCGTGCATGGCACGGTGAATGTGCAGCAGCATGCCGTTCTTACGGCACCACTTAGCAAGACCGGTGTTAGCGGTGAAGCCTCCCGTGATGTAGTCGTGCATGATGATGGGCTGGCCCAGTTCTTTAGCGAACTCGGCGCGCTCATACATCTCTTCAGGAGTTGCGGCGGTGCAGTTGAGGTAGTGCCCCTTCTTCTCGCCTGTTTCCTGTTGCGCCAGGTTGGTTGCTTCAGCAACGAACTCGAAACGGTTCTGCCAACGCTGGAAAGGTTGGGAGTTGATGTTTTCGTCGTCCTTGGTGAAGTCCAGACCGCCGCGTAGGCACTCATAGACAACCCGGCCGTAGTTCTTACCGCTCAGGCCGAGCTTCGGCTTGATGGTGCAGCCCAGGAGAGGACGGCCGTACTTGTTCATACGGTCGCGCTCAACCACGATGCCGTTCGGGGGACCCATGCAGGTCTTGATGAACGCCATCGGGAAGCGGATGTCTTCCAGACGCAGGTGGCGCAGGGCCTTGAAGCCAAACACGTTGCCGACCAAGGAGGTCAGCACGTTGGTGATGGAGCCTTCTTCGAACAGGTCGAGGGGATAGGCGATGAAGGCATAGAAGGCTTCCTTGTCGCCAGGAACGTCTTCGATGCGGTAGCAACGGCCTTTGTAGAAGTCGAGGTCGGTGAGGAGCTCGGACCACACGGCGGACCAGGTGCCGGTTGAGGATTCAGCGGCCACAGCAGCGGCAACTTCTTCGCGGGGGACGCCTTCCTGGCCGGTGCACTTAAAGCACGCCAGCAAATCGGTGTCGAGGGGGATGTAATCAGGAGTCCAATACGTGTCGCGGTACTCCTTAACCCCGGATTCGTACTTCTTAGCCATGAATGATTCTCCGGTTGGGTCGGTAAGGGAAATGGGTTGGTTAACGCCTCAGACGTTGGTCAACTCAGTCCTTCTGACCGGCGTAGTTGCCGTTGCCGAGGGCAGGCTCCACTTCGCGGTGGGGGCGCGCAATGATGTGCGCTGCCACAAGGCCGTCGCCCACGCGCTCGCAGGCATCGGCCCCGGCGCGCACAGCTGCGTTGACGGCGCCGGTTTCACCGCGCACCATCACGGTGACGTAACCGCCGCCGACGAATTCACGACCGATCAGGCGCACTTCGGCGGCCTTGGTCATGGCGTCAGCCGCCTCGATCGCGGGCACCAGCCCCCGAGTTTCGATCATGCCGAGGGCGATGCCCATGGATTCAGTTGCCATTACCTGCTCCTGGTGGAGGTGGGGTTGAATGTTCGCTCGCAACCATGGTCGGCAGCCAAACCCCCCGTCAAGCCATTTAGCCGGAACCGACCATCACTGTTGCGTCGCCTTTGGATAAGGCAGACTGATCAGTGCATCACAAAACGTTAGGCAATGCTTGCCATTGCAGTGCTGGCAAGGGGTTTCAGCCCCACCAAACCCGTTTTGATCAAAATTTGCTTGCCCAGCATCTAGAGGGCCTCGGCGTCTGTGACGTACGCCACTCCGCCGTAGTAGGTCAAAAGGGGGCGCAGGGCAGCCCGCAATGCATCCAGTAAATCCGCTTCGCAGAACACGATCACATGGGCATTGGCGCCTAAACCGCTGAATTCCATGCCCTCGGACACGGAGCCATGCGGACCCTTGCCGGTGACGTGCCTGACTACGGAGTAACCGGGCACACCCGCTATTTCCATTGCCTGGATCACCGCATCCAACTCCCGCTCGCTGAGGATCAGTTCGAGGCGTTTCATTGATTTATCCAGCAGTGGGAAGCAAGGCCTTAATCATGGCCATGTAGAGGGGAATGCCAACAATGATGTTGAAGGGAAATGTGACTCCCAGCGCTGTAGATATATACAAACTGGGATTGGCCTGCGGCACTGTCATTCGCATCGCTGCTGGTACCGCGATGTAGGAGGCGCTAGCGCACAGCACCACAAACAGCAGGGCATTACCAGGTCCAAGGCCCAAACCTCGGGCGATCAGGGTGCCTACTAGGGCATTAAAAAGTGGCATCAACACCGAAAAGCCGATCAGAAAGGCTCCCGCTTGTCGTAGATCTCGGATCCGTTGGGCCGCAACGATCCCCATGTCCAACAGGAAGAAGCTGAGGGCTCCATAGAAAAGTTTGTCGGTGAATGGCAACATTTTGTCGATGCTGGCTGGGCTGAAAGCTGCGACCAGCAAGCCAATCGCCAGACTCCCTACCAGCAGAAATACCGAGCTATTTAAAAATGACTCCCGCAGCACGGAGCTCCAACCCATCTTCGGCCCCTCTGCTTGCTGGCTGGGGGCTGCCAATTTGACCAGCAGCAGTCCCACAATGATGGCCGGCGATTCCATCAGGGCCAGGGCAGCCACCATGAAGCCATCGAAGGGCAGGTTCTGGGTTTCCAGAAAGCTCTCGGCGGTGATGAAGGTCACCGCGCTGATCGATCCGTAGGTGGCGGCAATGGCGGCGGCATTAAACCCATCCAGCCTGGTTTTAAGCACCAGATAGCTGTAGAGCGGCACCAGTAGCGACATCGCCATCGCGGCGGCGATGGTGGGCAGCACTTGGCCACCGAGGCCGCTGTGCTGCAGCTCCAAGCCACCTTTGAATCCGATGGCGAGCAACAAATAGAGGGAGAACAGCTTTGGGATCGGGGCTGGAATTTCCAGATCCGATCCCACCAGTACGGCGGTCACGCCAAGGAAAAAAAACAGCACCGGTGGGCTGACCAGGTTCTGCAGAATCAGGCTTGGGTCCATCGGTTACCCCTGGAACCCAATCACGCGGGGGCCAAGGCGTTTACCAACCGTAGGTCTGCTGCAGGAAATGAGACACCTTCTTGGGGGACAATGACTTGCCCCGATTCCTGCTGAATGCCGATCCTGGTCGTGGCCAGTGGCAACCCCCACAAGGTGGCCGAAATCGGCGCGATGCTTGAGCTGGTTGAGCTGGATGTCCTGCCCCAGCCGCCCGGTCTCGATATTGAAGAAACGGGAGCGACCTACCTCGCTAATGCCCGTCTCAAAGCCGAGGCTGTTGCCCGCATCACCGGCCACTGGGCCCTCGCCGACGACTCAGGCATCGAGGTGGACGCCCTGGATGGAGCTCCGGGTGTTTTTTCGGCCCGCTACGCCCCCACCGACCACGAACGGATTCACCGTCTTTTGAAAGAACTAGGCGACAGCCTTTATCGAGGAGCCAGCTTCCGGAGCGCCATGGCCCTGGCCGATCCATCCGGCACCACCAGGGCCGAGGCCGAGGGGATCTGCCGCGGCCAGATATTGCGCGCTCCCCAGGGTCATGGCCCTGGTTACGACAGCCTTTTTTATGTGCGCGAGGCAGGCTGCTCTTACGCCCTGATGGGCCCCCACCTCAAGGCCAAGCTCGGCAGCCGCGGCAAGGCAGCTCGTGCGCTTGCCCCGAAGTTGCTCCGCCTGCTGGAGCTGAGCAAATAATGCTCCATTGCCAATAACTCAATTGCCAGTAGCTCAATTGTCAGAGCAAGCCCCTGGGTCAGCTGGCCTTGTTGTTGATATGACTGATCGCCCGCATCGCGGCGGCGGCTGCCTCCTCCACATCACCCTCCCGCCCCGCCAGGGTTAGACGGCCAAAGGCGCCCACGGCTTTCACGTCCACCACAGTGATGTTGGAAGCCTTTTCTGCCTCATTGGCTGCGATCAGCACGTAACCGGCGGGCTCGGTTTCCAGGATGAACATGCTCATCCCCGCTTGAATCATTGATCCGCGCCGGTTCTGGCGATTGATCAGCACGGCGTGGTCTGGGGTGATCGCCCGGATGATCTCGGTCCAGCTGACCTCGCAACGGCTGCGGAGCTCCACCCGGCTGCCGATGGCCTCAAGCACCACGTCGCCGGAGTGGAGGACGTTGCTCTGATCACGGTGGTAGAGCGCCAAGGAGCCGAAGGCCCGCTCCACGATCATCTGGCCAAGCCGCACCGTGCTGGCCTTGAGGGCAATGTCGGTGACCCGGTGCACAGCCATGCCCGGAGATACCTCCAGCCACAAGCAGGCGTCACCGGGAATGGGCAGGAAGCCCTGGCTAACCGTGCCCATGTAGGCAGCTAGCTGGGGCTGCAGCGAATCAAGAAATACGTAGGTGCGCAGCTCAATCGACTGCACATGGCTGGATTGGCGTGCCAGCCGGGAGCCCTCGCTGTCGGTGGTAATCACACAACTGGCGCCCGAGCTGTCGCTGCCCACCCGGGTGCCAGTGATCTGGGTGCCGCCACTGGAGCTTGAGCCAAGCGCCATCTCCCGACGCCGGCGCAGCGCCAGTTCGTCTCGGGAGGGAAGGCGGGATGGCAAGGGAAAATCCTTCGAACAGCTAGCCCTCACATCGGCATTGCTGCGGCTGGATCTTAACCCTGAAGCCCCCTGCCCCTTGCCCATCGCGGCTGAGCCGGTACCGTCCGGCCAACGTTCAGGGGACGTCCATGGCCACCCGCCGCACCGCTACTAGCTCCACTCGCAGCCAGGCTGCACAGGCCGAACCCATCACCGCTGGAGATACTGTCAACAGTGCTCCGATGCCTGAATGGATGGCTCAGGCAGCAGCCCAGGGAGTCAAGCCGGAGCAAGCACTGGCTTTCATCGGTATGGGATTGATGCAGAAGATGGCCGGTTCGGCCCACGACCTGCCCTGGCTTTGGTCTGAGGCCGAAGACGGTGGCCAGGCCGATCTGGCTGCTTTGCGGCAACGCCTCGAGCTCACCCAGCTGGCCGTCCAGACCGGGGCACCCCTCAGCACTTCCGAGGTGAGTCAGCTGCTTGGTGCCCGCCCCTCCAGTGAAACGGTTGAGCGAGGCGGCCTCAAGGCCCGCCGCCTTAGCCGCAACGTCTGGAAATTGAGCCTCGCTGAAGAAGCATCCAGCCGCAGCGACGATGCCTTCCGCCGCCGCTTTTAGGCCGGCGTCAGCCCCACCAGCTTCATTGATTCCTCCCACATGGTCTGCGCCGTTTCGGGGTTGCTGGCCTTGTCTGAGAGCTCCTGGCTGAATTGCTGGCCCCCTTTGGTTTGGCGGTTGCCCCAGCTCCAGTGCACACCTGAGGCGGAAAAATCCGGATCGGCCACCACCTGGCCGACCCGCTCTCCCGCCAATGCCTGGCTTACATATCCGCCGGTGATATTTTTCTGGAACCAAGGGAAAATTGTCTGGAACGCCCGCGGCGTGCTGCGGAAAAGGGGCGAGTCGGCAACGCAGCCTGGGTATAGGGAGCTGAACACGATGCCGGTGCTCTCGTGCAGACGACGATGCAGCTCCTGGGTCGTGATCATGTTGCAGAGCTTGCTGTCTTTGTAGGCCTTGCCAGGTTTGAAGGCCTTGCCGTTGGCCATGGCGATAGGGGCCTTGAAGCCGGCCTTGAAGCCGGCACAGTCGCCCAGGTCAGCTGGAGCTGGGATCGGAATCTTGCCGCCCAGTTCCTTGGAGTTGGCCGTCACGGTGCCGAGAATCACCACCCGGCGCGAGGGGTGGCTTGAGCGCTGCAAGTCGCCCAGCAATAGCTGAATCAGTAAAAAGTGCCCCAGGTGATTGGTGGCCATCGATATTTCGTAGCCCTGCGGGGAGCGCTCGGGCTGCTTTAGCCGCGGCTTGTAGACAGCCGCATTGATCACCAGGGCGTCCAAGGGGCGTCCCAGGGACGCCACCAAAGTTTCGACTCCCACCCGAACGCTTTCGAGATCGCCGAGGTCAAAACGCAGATGACTGAGCTGATCTGCAGGAATCCCCAGGCTGGCTGCGGCAGCAGCGGCTTTAACGGGATCACGGTTGGCCGTCACCACATGCCAGCCGCGTTTGGCGAGGGCACTTGCGGCATTGAGGCCCACCCCTGAGGTGGTGCCGGTGATCAAAACCGTTCCGGCGGCTGCTGTTGCGGCCATCAAGTGAATCGAGACAGGGGCCCCAACCTACGGGGTGGCCTGCTGCCAAACCACCCGCAGGCGATTGGGGGCAATCCACTGATTTTGCTCGCGGATCAGCCGCTGCTCCCCTTCCACCATGAACAGATGGTCAAAGCGTTCGCGAGCTTTGGAGAGTTTGGCCCGTTCAAGGCCGAGCACCGCCGAGAGCTCACCCTGGCGCTCCATCCGCTCCTGATAAGCGGTGGCAAGTCGTACCAGGCTGACGCCGGCGACCACAACAAGGCCAACCTTGAGAGCCAGTCCGATCAAGCTGCAGAGCAATTCTTGCCGCTCACTTGAGAGGGCTTGCAGTGCGGCTGCTTCACCGCCAGTAATTATCTGGGGATCAGGCTGGGACGCCGGATTGGGGAGCGACGCAGCTTTGGGGAGCGACCCTGGCTTGCGGAGGGAAGCAGGCCTGGAATCCGCAGCAGAAAGCGGCTTTCTTTCTCGCCGCAAGGGCAGATTTTGCCTGGCCTGATAACTGGATGGGTGGAGAGGCGGCATGGGGGCAACGAGGGATCAAACCCCGCTGGGGCCTAGACGCTTTTAGCTAGCCAGGTGCATCTTGCCAAGGGGTAAGGCTTGCCAAGGACCAATGGCCAGCTTCTCAGGCTTTGTAAAGGCTGAAGCAGAGGCGAACGGCCAGCACGCCCGCATGGGCGGCCACCACCAGGGCAATCAGCACTTCGGCCTGGCTGAGAGTGGAAACCATGGGAGGGCAGCAAGCAACTGGATTCGCCCCATTCTTTGCCCTTAGGTGGCTACGGTCCAGCTTGTCCCGCCCTGCTGTCACAGCTCTTGATGGCCCCTGTGGAGATTTCCGAGAGCCAGATCCGCCAGTTGGATCTTGCAGCTCTCCAGCCCTGGTTCAGCCTTAGCCCTGATGCCCTTGTCCAGCAGGCTGGTTCCCTAGAGCTTCACTTCAATTGGCCCCGTGCCGACGACGACCCCCGGGAGCTGTCGGAAATTGCCGAGTTGCGGCTTTGGTCCCTGCGGGCCGATGCGGAAGCTCCCTGGCTGCCCCTGCTGCTGGAGCGTGGCGGCGGCCAACTCACCCGCCACGCGGCGATGGTGCTGCCCCACCAATTCAGCCGCACGGAGGGCATCCGTTTTGCCCCCGAGTCCCTGGAGCTTTGGATCACCCACAGGCTTTTCAGCCTTGACGCCTGGGCGCGCCTGCACGGTTTGAGTTGCCGTCAGGGCTTAGGCCAGATGGCTGCGGTGCTTGGCTACGAGCTAGACGGAGGCTTCTGGGCGCCACTTTCAGCCGGGGCTGCTCATTAGTAGTGCCAGGGCCCTGCGACCGCTGTCGAGCGCAAGTATGAGAGTTAAAGCCCGCAGTAGCCACGTCAGCTGACCGTCGCTGACCCGATCCAGCCTGGCGGCCGACCAGCGTGCGGCAACAGCTGCTGTGCCTCCTAGGAGCATCCCGATCGGCAGCAGTGCTCGGCCATCCAGCAGGAAGGTGGTTGAGGCGACTGAGGCTGAGGTGAGCACCGCCAGGGTGCTGAAGCGGATTGCCAGGTGAATTGGCACCTTCATCAGCTGCACCATCAAGGGAACCATCACCAGGCCACCGCCGAGACCGAGCAAGCCGGTGGCCATGCCTGCGACCATGCCGGTGGCTGTCAAACCCGCCAGCTTCAAGCTGGCGGTATCGGTGGCAGCCTGCGCCGACGGGGGGCGAAAGCTCAAGGCCAGTCCTCCGTACATCAACGCCTGCATTGCGAGCAACATCCAGCCATGGAGCACCAGCCCAACCTGGCTGAACAGGCCTGCACCGAGGCCTGCACCCAGCACAATCGCCAAGCCCCCTCGCCAAGGAAGGCTGCGGTTGGAAAGGTGGGCCCAGGTGCCACCCAGGGTGGTGGGCACGATCGCCAGGGTGCTGGTGGCCAGGGCCTGGTGCGGATCAAGTCCGGCTAGCAGCAATAGGGGTGAAAACACCAGCCCACCGCCGATGCCCAGCACTCCCGACAGCAGACCCGCCAGCAGGCCAAGGGGCAGATAGGGCAACAGGCTCCACAACATCCGGGCAACCTGGCGGAATGAATCACTCTCCAGCATCTCCCCTCCCAGCCATGCGGCTGCTGCCCAGCAGCTGCCATCCGGGAGCCAGGCAGATGGCGATAGACAGCCTGCTGCTGGACCAACGGGCACCGGCCTTTCGTCTCTACTCCTGTCAGCACCCGACCCTGTCGCTGGGGTTTCACCAGCGCTACATAGAACCCCATTGGCAGGCGCTGGCAGCGGCGGGGGTGATCGATTTGGTGCGGCGACCAAGTGGCGGCCGTGCCGTGCTCCACGCCGGAGAGCTCACCTACGCCCTGGTGTGGCCTGATCCCCCCCTATCGCGTCAGGAGACGTACGGCAGCGCTTGCGCCTGGCTTGTGAATTGCTTTGCCGGATTGGGACTGCCATTGCAGGCAGGCCGCCAGGCCGCCAGCCCGCAACCCAGCAGCTGCTTTGCCACCAGTACGGCTGCGGATCTAGGGCACGCCAGCGGCGTCAAGCGGGTTGGCAGCGCCCAGCTCTGGCGCCGCGGCTGCCTGCTGCAGCACGGCTCGATTCTTTTGGAGCCACCCGCCGACTTATGGAAGCTTGTGTTTGGCGGGCCGCCACCCCAATTGCCAGTTCTGCCCATAGACCGCGCTGAGCTGGAGCTGCGTTTGATCCAAGCGGCCCAGGCTGAGCTGCCTGCGGCGGCGGCCGGTAACAGGACCATTCCCCTCAGCAGCGAGGAATGGGAACAGATTGCAGCGACCGAGGCCAGTTACGGGCTGGCGTTGGCTGGCCCCTCCTCGCTTGCTTCACCAGAGGCCACCATGGACCGCACCACCTGGGCTAAGGCCAGGCCAAGTGGGTAGGTGCCTTGGCGACGGGCGGCCTCAAGCATGGGAGCAGGCAAGCGCAGGCCCAACTTGGCAAGCACCGCCTCGCCGAGCTCGGGGCGTTCGATGGTGCCGCAGGGGAGACCGGCTGGGCTTAGCACCAGCAGCCGGTTGCGGCCGCTGGCCTCGAGTTGCTGCACCGCTTGCCACAGCGGTGCCGACTCCCGGATGGAGGGCAGGCTCGAGAGGGGCTGGATGTGGTCGCCGATGCTGTCCGTATCCCACCGCTGCACTGGCAGTTGTTGCAGGGGCTTGTCGTCGATGAAGCCCTGCCAGCGACCGCGATCGCAGACCAGCAGCCAGTCGCCTTGGTCGACCTCGCTGGCTTGGGAGACACGCATCTGACTTAGTTCCCGCAACCGACCTGCCGCCTCAAGCACCCGGAATCTCCGCCCAGCCGCATCCCGTACTTTTAGTTCGTTGAGGGTTTGCTGTAAGGCGAGCATTTGGCGCTGATTGCGCGATGCCCCAAGTCCAAACCAGCCCAGCAGCATCAACCAGGCGCCGCTGAGGCCCCCTCCGCGCAGCAGCACCACGGTGCCCATGCCAATGGCAAGCAGGGAAAGGAAGCGCCCGCAGCTGTTAGCAACCTCCACGCCGCGCCGCTGGCTACCGCTGGCCTGCCATACCAAGGCCTTCACAATCAGGCCCCCATCCAGGGGCAGGCCGGGCAACAGGTTGAACAGGGCCAGCACCATGTTGAGGGTGCCCAGTTCTGAAACCATGGCGCCCAGCAGGGGGGAGAGATGGGCGGCTGGATGGGTCGCGGCCAGCAGGCCCACACCCAGAACCAGGCTTACGGCCGGCCCGGCTGCGGCCACCAGGAGGGCGCCGCGGGCGGTGCTGCACTCGCGCTCCACGCTGGCCACGCCGCCGAGCAGGAACAAGGTGATGCTGCGCACCTCAACCCCCTGGGCCAGGGCCACCAGGGAGTGGCCCAATTCGTGCAGGAGCACCGAAACGAACAGCAACATTGCCGTAACCAGCCCCAGGCCCCAGAGCACCGGGGCACTCATCGGATCTTTGAGGGTGAGGCTGTATTGCTGTTGGAAGGCCGCGGTGGCAAGCACCAAGATCACAAACCAACTGGGGTGGATCCGTAGGGGGATGCCCCGAATTTTGAAAATTTGCCAGCCTTCTCCCACTGCCCTCTGTATTTGTGTCTGCTCCTCGTGCTGGTCAAGCCAGTTGAAGAGCTGCAGGACTCTGATCCTAGAAAGGGGTGACAGCCTTTGCCCTCGCCATGGCATCCCCCCTGCTGAAAATCTGTGGGTTGCGGGATCCAGACCAGGCCGCAGCGGTGGCCCAACTGGGGGTGGATGCGATCGGCGTGATCGGAGTGCCGGGCTCGCCTCGCTTCCTTGGCGCTGAACACCGGCCGGCGCTTTTTGGGGCGATGCGGGCCGCGGCGCCTGGCTGCCGCGGTGTGCTGGTGGTGGCCGATCCGCTCGAGCAGCAGTGGGCCCAACTAGAGCTGGGACAGGGTCATGCTGTGGTGCAGTTGCACGGCTCAGAAACACCCCAGCTCTGCGGCCAGCTGCGCTCCCGCTTGGGCTGTGAGATCTGGAAAGCCCTGAGGATTCGCAGGCCGGAAGATCTGCAGCGGGCCGTTGACTACTCCCTGGTGGTGGATGCCCTGCTTCTCGATGCCTGGGTGCCAGACCAGTTGGGCGGTACCGGCCACCGCATTCCGATTGAGTGGCTGCAGGGTTTTATGCCAGTTCTTCCCTGGTGGTTGGCGGGGGGCATTCGGGCCGACCGGGTGCCGGGAGTGCTGACCCAGCTGCGCCCCACAGGCCTCGATGCCTCCAGCGGCGTGGAGCGAAGCCCAGGCAATAAGGATCTCGATCAGGTTGCAGCGCTAGTGGCTGCGGTACGGGTTGCTGGCCTCGCTGGGCCTTCCCAGTCAAGATCGGTGGGTCTTGCCCCTTCTTGATGGGTTTGTTTCGTACATCTGGGCCTCTTCGTCCATCCCTTTGGGCCCTCGCGTTGACCATTGGCTCGGGTTTAGGACTAGGCCCGCTGGCACCGGTACGGGCCCAGGACCTAGTGGGCTGCCAGCTGGTGGATGGCCAGCTTTCCTGCGTACCAGGGGTGAGTGCCGACCCCCAGTCCCAGATCCGTGCCCTGCGCCAGCAGATCAATACGGATCTGCAACAGGAGAGTGCTGTTCAGCAGCAAATCGATGGTTTGCAGCAGCTGGTGCTCCAGGGTGAAGCCGTGCAGGGGGCAGTACTACAGGCCACGGCCGTAGCCGACGTTTTGGCAGCATTGCCACCCTCGGCGTTTCACTGGTACCGGCGTAGCCCTGGTGCCGAACAGTGGCTGCTGATTGAAGGCGCTGCAGGGCCCAGCTACGTCTTGCAACTTCAAGACGTTTCAGCCCAGGTAATGGTGGTGATAGCGGTGCCAGCCCAAGGGGGTGGATCTAGCCGGCAGGCTTCTCCGGCAATTGGACCAATTGGCGGCAAACCCTGAGGTTGGTTTTCGGGGAGGTTGGTTTTCGGGGGAAGGTGACTTTCTACCTAGAGCTTTCGCTCTAGGTAGAAAGCATGCACTCCTGCTGCTTAACCAGCTCGAAAAATTCAGCCTTAAGGCTTGGATCTATACGGAAATCGCCCCGCACCACAGAATTAACCATGCTGGTTTGGGGCTCCTTCACACCACGCCATTTCATGCAGTAGTGCTGGGCTTTTACCAAAATCGCCAGACCTTGGGGCTCGCAAAGACGCTCGATCTCATCGGCCAAGATCATCACAGCCTCTTCCTGGATATGGGGCCTTGAGAATACCCAATCCGCAACTCTAGAGAACTTGGATAGGCCAATTACCCGATCGCCGGGCTTGATACCAATCCAGCAATTGCCCAAAATGGGCACCAGGTGGTGTGAGCAGGCTGAACGAACGGTAATGGGACCAACGGTATAAATTTCATCCAGCTTTTTAACATTTGGAAAGCTGGCGATCTTGGGCTGCTCGTGGTAGCGCCCCTTAAAGACTTCGTGGAGGTACATCCTGGCGACACGCTCAGCTGTCTCCTCGGTGTTGTGATCTTTGTCTATATCGATGACAAGACTACGTAGCAATTCGCGAACCTTGCCCGCCACCTCAATCTCCAACTGCTCGAGCTCACCATCACGCAGGTGGTCAGCAATGTTGTCGTTTGCGAGGTAAGCAACTCCTGCAGCGTCAAGACGCTCACGGATTCGCAGACTTATGGGCAAGGGAGCTGAATCGGGTGTAATGGAGAGCGAAGGAATGCTGGACGGCAGGGTGGAAGTCATAGGAGGGCTCAAAGCGCGCCGGCGGCCGGCATGAGGGTGAGATCTTCCACCACTGAGGTGGCTGGCTGTTGGGCCAAGTACAGCAGGGCTTCAGATGCCCTTTCAACGTCAAGCATGGCACGGCGATCGAACGTGCTGTGGACGTTTTCGCTCTCCCAGAGAGGCGTATTCACCGCACCCAGGGTAAGGGTGCTGACCCGTATGCCAAAGGGGCGTTCTTCGACGGCAAGGCATCGACTAAGGGAGAGGAGAGCGGCCTTGCTAACGCAGTAAGCGCCCCAGTCGGGGAAGGCTTGGTGGGCTGCATGGCTGTTCAGATTGATGATATGTCCGCCGCCAGCCTGCCTGAGTCTAGGAAGCAGCGACTGGCACACCTGAAATACAGCACTGAGATTGAGCTGCATCAATCGTTGCCATTGCTCCAGGGGCATCTCTGCCAAGGAGCCTGTATAGGCAACGCCGGCATTGTTAATTACAACAGTAGGTGTGAGGCCTCGGCTGCAGAGGTCTTCCAGTCCGGGAGCAATAGTGGCAGGCTCGGCGAGATCGAGGCCGATGGATTCGATTCTCCTGCCAGTGGGCTTTAGATCCGTCGTAAGCGAATCGAGGTCGGCAGTAGTCCTGGCTAGCAGGAGCAAATCGTAGCCGGCAGCGGCAAACTTGTGGGCTGCTGCTGCACCTATGCCTCGCGAGGCGCCGGTGATCAGAGCAACAGGTGCTGAGTCAGGCAAAGGCAGGCTCTGGGAGGCAACGGGACCTGAAGCAAATCTTAAGAGCTGGGGGAAGCAATTGGGGACTCGCTGTCGAGCACCCTTCCCATGCGGCGGAATTTGGCGTAGCGCTGCTCGATCAATTGGGATTCACTTAGGCCCTGCAGTTCGCTGAGTTGCTCCAGTAGGGCAGATTTCAGGGTCTCAGCGGCCTGGAGAGGAGCCGAGTGGTTGCCGCCGGCAGGCTCGGGCAACACCAGGTCAACGATGCCGAGCTTGAGCAGATCAGGGCCTGTGATCTTGAGAGCCTCAGCGGCAGTGGAGGCCTTGCCTGCGTCTCGCCACAGGATCGAGGCGCAGGCTTCTGGGCTGGCCACTGTGTAAACGCTGTGCTCGAACATCAGCAGCCGGTCGGCTACGCCGATGCCTAGGGCGCCACCAGATCCGCCTTCGCCGATCACCGTGGCAAGGATCGGCACCCGCAGCCGGAACATCTCACGCAAATTGACGGCGATCGCTTCACCCTGCCCCTGCTCCTCGGCCAGCACCCCCGCGTAGGCCCCCGGCGTATCGATGAAACTCAAGATCGGCAGGCGAAAGCGATCGGCATGCTCCATTAGCCGCATCGCCTTGCGATAGCCCCCTGGGGATGCCATGCCGAAGTTGCGGGCGACATTCTCCTTGGTGTCGCGGCCTTTTTGATGTCCGAGCAGCACCACACCCTGCTCACCGATCCTGCCAACCCCACCCACTAGGGCCCGGTCGTCACTGCCACGGCGGTCGCCATGCAGCTCCAGCCACTCATCAGTAATCACCTGGATGTAGTCCAGGGTGCTGGGCCGCTGGGGGTGGCGGGCCACTTGGATCTTCTGGGAGGGCGTCAGAGCATCGAAGATGTCTTTGCGACGTCTGGTGGCCAGGGTCTCGAGCTGCAGCAGCTGCTGACTCACATCCACCTCCGAGTCGCGTGCCAACTGGCGGATCTGCTCGATCTGCTCTTCGAGCTCAACTAGGGGTTTTTCGAACTCCAGCAAGGCGCGGCGGGCCATGGCGGGGATGGGCAAGGGGACGAAAGGTATTCAGGCAGTAGTCAGGGCCGGGGTGGGATCGATCTGGGCAGACAGCCCCAGGGCCTGGAAGCCATGGCGCAGGGAAGCGGCACCGATCAGATCCATCTTGTCGAGGCTGATGTTGTTGCGCCCCCAGCTGAAGTTGGTGTGGATACCTTCGAACTCCAGCAGGATGGCCTCGGCGAAACAGGCAAACATCTGACGTTTGGGGTTGTCCATTTCAGCCATTTCCATCATTTGCCAGGTGATGTCGCTGAAAAACTCAACGATGCCGCCCTTCAATACATGGATGCCATTGCCACTGGCCTTGGTGTCTAGGTTTTTCGGGTAGCCGCCGTCGATCATCAGGCAGGGCGACTTAAGACTGGCAGCATCAATGCTCAGCGTTTGGGGCAAGCTGGCCACCCACACCACTACATCGGCTTCCAGTAGGGCCTCCTCCAGCTTGAGGATCCGGCCGCCGCCAAGCTCCTGCTGTAGGTCCAGCAAGGGTTGGGCCTGGCGGGCGACCAATAAGAGCTCCTTGACTCCAGTGCGCTGACTCAGCCAGCGGCATACAGCGCTGCCGATATCGCCGGTAGCCCCAATGACTGCTACCCGGGCCTGGCTCAGATCAATACCGAGCTTGGGGGCATTGGTTTCCACCTGGCGACAAATCACCCAGGCGGTGTGAGTATTTCCGGTGGTGAATCGCTCCCATTCCAAGGTGGTGGAACGGATTTGCTGCTCCTTGAGCAGGTTGAAATTTTCAAAAATGATCGAGGTAAACCCGCCCAAAGCGGTGATATCGATACCATTTTTTTGGGCTAGCTCCATGGCGCTGAGCACCTTGCGGCGAGCGGTTTTAAACCGACTCAGCATTTCTGGCACGAAGCAGGAGTCGATGTATGCCCCTTCTATGGTCTTGCCTGTGGCGCTGGTCACCTGAAGATGCTCCACCAATTGGGGCGGGGCACTACACCAAACGTCGAGGTCACCTTCGGCAAACTCTTCAAAGCCAAGAGTGCGAGCCTTTTCACGGGCAGCCTCGAAGCTTGTGGAGTGACCGATCAGGCCGAACATGGGCAACCCCAGGGGATGTCGCGGACGCTACATCTTGCCACGACACCCCTGGCAGGAGGCTTCAGCCGATCAATGCCGCAGCTGCCATTTTGGCGATCTCCCTGGAAGTGAAGCCAACTTCGAGCAGGGCCTCTTGGTAGGAGGTTAGGAAATCGGCCATCAAATCCTCCTGGTCCATTTGCAGAACAGCCGCGTCGCCAGCGACCTGCTCGAGCATCTTGCGCACTAGGGGCAGATTCTCACGGTTTGCCTGCTCCAGCTCCCCTCGCACCGTTTCAAGGTTGGCTTTCAGCCATTCCTGACCGTAATTAAGGTGTGTGTACTCATCTTTGACTACACCTTCGGTGATCTTACGCGCAAATGGATCGGCTACAGGAATATAGATGTGATAGGCCGAAATGGCAAAGGCCTCGATCAGAATGGCCTGAATCAAAAGACAGGTTGTGACCTTGCCTTCAGCTAAAGCCTTCTGAAAGTTGTTGTGCAGGGGAGAGAAGAACTCCTTAGCAAACGGCATGTCAGCAGTGACGCCGAGGTTGTTGGCGCAAGCTGTGAAGCCCTTCATGTGCTTCAGCTCCATGCGGGCCAATTTTGTGAGCTCCTCAGCTTGGTCGGGGAGAAGCCCACCGATAGAGATGTAATTGTCGTGAGCTTCCTGCTCACCTTCGATCACGATCGCGTTGATGCGGCTGTAGGCGTCCTTGTAGGTGTCTGTGCTGAAGTCGGGCAGTTGGTCGGATGGGAACGCCTCAGTGACATTCTCAGTCACATTGTCAGTGACATTGGTAGGAGCAAGAGTTGCCATGGCAGCCGCGCTGTTGGATCTGATCATCTGACTGTAACCACCCCCTACCGAACTCTGGCCGTCCCTTGGCCTGGCCAGGGGCTGGCCAGCAGGGTTTCGAAGCGGTGCTGCCAACCTGCGACCAACCGGTCAAAAAGTTGGGCTCCCAGGGCTGCAGAAGCGCCGCGGGCGTCGCCAACCACTCCGGTGAGGCTGAGTTCCTGGCTGAGCCAGGCAAGCGGGGCGGCCCCTTCCAGGCTCCAGCCCGCGGGGATGACCTCGCCTCGCTTGCCATCGCAGGGGCGCTGCTCGCCCACCAGCTGGGGGGCGAGGTGCAGCATCAGGCTGGTCTCCGCCAGGCCCGCGTGCAGCCCGTCGGAGCGCTCCGGCTCGGGGATGAGCTCGGCGATCCCCTCGGGACCACTCCATACAAAGCAGGGCAGCACGGCTAGCTCGGGCCGCTCCGCCCGCAGCTGGCGCGCGGCGGTCTGGAGCAGGGATATCTGGCCTCCGTGTCCGTTAAACAACACCAGGCGCTGAAAACCTGTGCCGGCAAGTTCGTGGCCTACGGCCACCAGTTGCTCGATCAGGATCTGGGGGGGGAGGCTGATGGTGCCACTGAAACCACGGTGCTCTGGGGAGAAGCCAATGCTCTGCAGCGGCAGCCGCACAATGGGCAGGCTTGGCTCCAGCGCTACCAAAACTGCGTCTAGCACTCGCTCAGCAAACAGGCCATCCGTTCCGAGCGGCAGTTGGGGGCCGTGTTGCTCGACCGCCCCCCAGGGCCAGACAACCGTGCTTCCTGGCTGGGCTGCAAGCTCCTGAACCTGCGGCCAGGCCAGCTGCTCAAGGTGGCGCTGCTGGGGCATTTTTTGAGGACTGATCACTACAGTGTGGGGCTCTCAGCCCTTAGTGGAGATGGCCGGTACCGGCAGTCAACCGCCCTCATCCTCATCCCGGCCCGTGCCCCCTGGTCCTGCGCGCCCAGTGCCTGCACGCCCCCAGCCGCTGGCGCCCCTGCGTAAGCCGCCCCAGGTGTTGATGATCCGCAAGGACGAGCCAGCCCCGCAGCCGTCTGCGACTGAGCCTGCGCTTGCCGCAGCTCCCCAGGCTCCCGCTCAGCTCGCTCCCGTCAACCGGGTTGCGGCACCTGCCAGCACTCCTGTCCGAAACGACGACGAGCTGTTTGACCTGGGGGCCATGGAGGGCCTCACCATGGCCGACCTGCTGGGCCCTGACCCGAGTCAGAAGCGTGCTCCCAAGGCTGCTGTTGCCGGAGAGCCCAGCACCAAGCCCGCGGCGCGGAGCGTCGACGATTTCGACTTTGACGAAGAAGCCTTTCTGGCGGCTCTCGACGACCACGAGCCCCATGGCACCACTGGAGAGGTGGTGCGCGGCACCGTGATCGGTGTCGAAAGCGATGGCGTTTACGTGGATATCGGCGGCAAGGCGCCGGGTTTCATGCCCAAGAAAGAGTGCGGCCTGGGGGTGATCACCAACCTCAAAGAGACCTTTCCCAAGGGGCTGGAGGTGGATGTGCTCGTCACCGGTGAGCAAAACGCCGATGGCATGGTGACCATCAGCGCCCGTGCCTTGGCCCTGCGCCAGAGCTGGGAGAAGGTGAGGCTCCTGGAGAAGGAGGGCAAGGTAGTGCAGGTCAAAGTGAACGGCTTCAATCGAGGTGGTGTCACCTGTGAACTCGAGGGATTGCGCGGCTTCATCCCCCGTTCCCAGCTGCAGGAAGGTGAAAACCATGAGGCTTTGGTGGGTAAGACCCTCGGGGCCGCCTTCCTAGAGGTCAATCCAGAGACCCGCAAGTTGGTGTTGTCGGAGAAGAAAGCTGCCACTGCAGCCCTGTTCCAAAACCTGGAGGTGGGTCAGCTGGTCGAAGGCCAGGTGGTGGCAATTAAGCCCTACGGCTTGTTTGTCGATCTAGGCGGTGTGAGCGGTTTGTTGCATCAATCGGCAATTAGTGGTGGTCAGCTGCGGGACCTGCGTGAGGTTTTTGGCCAGGGAGACCGGGTCAAGGCCCTGATCACCGAGCTGGATCCGGGCCGAGGCCGCATCGCCCTCAATACCGCCCTTCTCGAGGGACAGCCCGGTGAACTGCTGATCGATCGCGACAAGGTGATGGCTGAGGCTCCGGAGCGGGCCAACCGGGCCCGCTCCGTGCTGCGCCAGCAAGAACAAGGGGCCGGATGAAGCAGGCCGCTCCAGATTGGGAGCTCGACTACTACTCCCGTCCCATCCTTGAAGAAGATGGCAAAAAGCGCTGGGAGCTGCTGATTTGTTCCACCCCTGAGGTGCCCGGACCAAGGGAGGTAGCGAGCGAATCCTTCCGCTGGGCCCAGGCCTGCCCTGCCACCAGCGTTAATTCGATCTGGCTGAGGGAGGCTCTGGAGGCAGCATTGGCTGGTGCTGCCGCCCAGGGTTTTGGGCCGCCTCGGCGGCTGCGCTGCTGGCGTGGCTCGATGCGCACCATGGTGCAGCGGGCTGCTGAGGGGCTGGGATTGGAGCTGGTGCCCAGCCGCCGTACCTACGCCCTAGTCAACTGGCTGCAGGAGCGGGAGCGCCTGGTGTATCCCCAGGAGCCCGGCTACATGGCGGGCCCGCTAGCACCGCCCCCCCAAGCTTTGCGACCGATTGCGGTGCCCTTGCCGGAAGAGGCGCGGGGCGACAGCTGGGCCTGGGCCACCTTGCCCTTGGGTGTCCTAGCCGCTGCATCGGAGTGGGAGGTTGGCTTTGCGGGCCTCGTACCCCTACCAGAGGCGGGGGCTGCCGAGCTGCCGGTGCCGGGCATTCGCCTGTTCAGCTCCACCAGGGCCCTGGCCCTGGCCGGCTGGCTGGCTGGGCTCGAACCCGTGCGGCTTGAGATCAGTGGCCCGCAGCTAGTGCTTGAGGCAGGCCTTGAGGATCGCTGGCTGCTCACCAACTTGCCGGCTGAGGAGGCAGAGGTGGCCACTGCCGCTTTTGCTGCCGCCCGAGAGCAGGCCGGTGGCCTTCAGTTCCTTGCCGTTCAAGCCAGCGAGCAGGACCAGCGCTTTGAGGGCTTCTGGTTGCTGCACGATCTTCCCGACGCTTGATTCCCCACGATGGCCGAAGCGGTTGATCCCCCCTTTGATCGTCCCGACCGGGATTTCAATTCCTTGCCCGGTTGGACCTGGGTAGGTACCTATGGCGGCTACTACCTCCAGTGCGACCTGCTCCAATCGTTTGAGCATGGCTTTTTTACCCGTCAATGGCAGGGACGGGGGCCTGAGGTGCTGGCGGCTTATGTGAGCGCTGGGGTGAGTGTGCACCGTCTGCGCCAAGTGCACAGCGCCGTGGTTTTGCCAGCCAGCCAGGCCAGCGCCGATCCCTTTCCCGAGGCCGATGGTCTTATTAGTGATGCCGGCGGCCAAAGCCTCTGGGCTTGTGGCGCTGACTGCACCCCGGTGCTGATTGCTGATCCCGCTACTGGCCGGGTGGCGGCTTGCCACGCTGGTTGGCGCGGTGTGGCTGGAGGCATCCTCGAGCGCGCCGTGCAGCAGCTGGTGGATGGAGGCAGCCGGCCGGCCGAGCTGCTGGTGGCCCTAGGACCAGCGATCGGCGGTGGCTCCTACCAAGTGCAGCGGCTGGTGTCTGAACAGGTTGCGGCGTCTCTAGCCGCCGCCCCTGATGCGTCTTTGCTGCCTGTTCTGCTTGAGCAGTTGCGTCAGTGCGGCGCTCTGCAGGCCGATCCAGACCCTATGAAAGACCGCCTTGATATTCGCCTTGCCGCCCAGCTCCAACTGGAGCGACTTGGGGTGCTCACGGCGCAAATTGGCCGCTGCCCTCTTTGCACAGCCAGCGAACCACTGCTTTTTCACTCCTGGCGGCGCGATCAGGTGAAGGCGGTGCAGTGGAGCGGCATTGTTTCTCAGGCTTGAATCTTGGCGCTGTTTCGAGCTGGATTCGCCTTCAATCAAAGCCGCGTAGCTTGCATTCGGGCCTGTTTCTGCGCAATAATGCAGTAGTTGCATAATTATCATCAATGCTCACTGGTGTCGACCTCCTTGCCAAGGTCAAAGAACTCGGGGATGTGAGCAAGACTGACTTGGTTCGCGCTTGCGGCTATGTCTCCCACAAAAAAGACGGTTCGGAACGGCTGAACTTCACAGCCTTCTACGAGGCTCTCTTGAATGCCAAGGGAGTCGATTTTGGCGGTGCAGCCAAAACCGGGAAGGGCGGCCGCAAACTCAGCTTCAACACCAAGGTCCAGTTCAACGGCAACTTGATGGTCGGCAAGGCTTATACGGGCATGCTTGACCTCAAGCCTGGCGATGAGTTCGAAATCAAGTTGGGTCGCAAACAGATTCGCTTGGTACCACTGGGTGCTGAGGACGAGGAAGAGTGATCGACAGAGCTACCTGTTCGGCCACCTTGATGCCATCAATTGCTGCGGAGAGGATTCCTCCGGCATAACCAGCTCCCTCGCCTGCTGGGTATAACCCTGGGGTGTTGCCACACTCCAGGGTTATTTCGTCTCTGGGTAGCCGCACGGGCGACGAGGTGCGGGTCTCTACACCGGTGAGCAGGGCATCGCCCATTAGGAAGCCTGGAATGCGGCGATCAAAGGCGGGCAGGGCCTCTCGGATAGCTGTCAGCACGAACTCCGGTAGGCAGCCAGCCAAATTCCCATAGCAAACTCCTGGTTGGTATGAAGGAATCACTCCGCCACTGCCCTCACTTGAGCGGTTGGCGAGGAAATCTCCAACCCGCTGGGCAGGTGCTTGGTAGTTAGATCCGCCTGTAACAAAGGCGCGCCCCTCCCAATAGCGCTGAAAAGCAACGCCGGCGAGGGGATCGTCGTCTCTTTCCCCATAGGGCGTCAGATCGGCTAGCTCGATACCCACCACGATGCCGCTGTTGGCATTGCGTTCATTGCGGGTGTGCTGGCTCATGCCATTGGTAACTACTCGACCTGGCTCCGAGGTAGCCCCCACCACCAATCCCCCCGGGCACATGCAAAAGCTGTAGACACTGCGGCCCAAGTTGGCTGTCTCACGGCAGTGATGCACCAGCTTGTATTCAGCAGGGCCCAGGCGCGGGTGGCCGGCGGCCTGCCCCCAGCGGGCCCTGTCAATCAGGCTCTGGGGGTGTTCGATGCGTAGACCAACGGCAAAAGGCTTGGGCTGCATCGCCACGCCGGCGGTTTTCAACATCTCAAAGCTGTCCCGGGCGCTGTGGCCAAGGGCCAGCACCACCTGGGTGGCGGCAATTCGTTCGCCGCTATCGAGCTGCAGACCCTGAATGGAGCGGTCCACCGGATTTAGCTCCAGGCCGTCTACCCGGCACTCGAAGCGCACCTCGCCCCCTAGGGCCTCGATTCGCTGCCGCAACCCCCGCACCACCGTGGCCAGTTTGTAGGTGCCGATGTGGGGGTGGTGCAGGGTGAGGATGTCAGGGTTAGCGCCTGCGGCAACTAGCTCTTCAAGCACCTTGCGCACGTAGGGCTTGGCTTCGCTCACCTGGCTGTAAAGCTTGCCGTCGGAGAAGGTGCCAGCCCCACCCTCGCCAAATTGGGCATTGGATTCGGGATTGAAGTCTGCGCTCCCCTTCCAAAAGCCGAAGGTGTCGGCGCTGCGCTCCTTGACCGCCTTGCCCCGCTCCAGCAATAGGGGACGAAACCCCATCTGGGCCAGCAGCAGGGCCGCGAAATAGCCGCAGGGACCAGCTCCCACCACCACTGGTCGCAGCTTTCCAGCGTTGGCTCCGCTTACGACGGGGTGATAAGTCGTGTCGGGGCTGGGCCGCAGGTGGGGGTCGCCGGCAAAGCGCTTCAGGAGCCTGGCCTCGGCCCGGGCATCAAGGTCCAAATCCAGATCCAGGCTGTAAACGAGGGTGATCGCCGCGCTCTTGCGGGCATCAACGCTGCGCTTAACCAGCCGTAACCCAAGTAGTTGATCGGGGGCGAGCCGCAGGCGCCTCAGCACTGCCGCCGCCAGGTCGGCCTCACTGTGGTCGAGGGGCAGCTTCAATTCGCTCAGGCGCAGCACTACCGACTCCATGGGGGCGCCTGCACGGGAACCGGGCGCTGATTCATGGCGTTATTTCAGCAGTCTGGGCTCCACTGCGCCTGAAATTGGATTGGGCTGCCAGGCTGGAGGTCGATGCGGCATCGATTCTTTGTCGATTACCCACTGCCCCCTTTGCATGGCCCTTGCGGTCCTTTGTGTGCTGCGAGCCACGGCCCACGGCACCTTGCTCTGGCGTCTGTCTGCCTAGGCGAGGCGCTAAACCATGGGCATGTTCCAGCGCAGCACGCCGAAGAACCTCACCTGGCCTGGCGCATTCGTCTCCCGACGTGGCTTCCTCAGCTTGGCTGGCTTGGGAGTGGCAGCCTTGGCGGCATCAGGCCTGAGCCCTGATGCCGCTGCCGCCCCTCGAGGCGGTGCCAAACCGCTGCTGCCGCCCCGAGGAGACCTGCGCCTGGTGGCGATCAGTGATCTCAACAGCAGCTACGGCTCCACCAGCTACCTGCCGGAGGTGCTGCGGGCCGTTGAACTGATCCCCAGCTGGAAACCCGATCTGGTGCTCTGCGGCGGCGACATGGTGGCGGGCCAGAAGCAGGGCCTCAGCCGGGTACACCTCAGCGCCATGTGGGCCTCCTTCCACCGCCAACTGCTGGCACCTCTGGAGCGGGCTGGGCTGCCGGTGGCGATCACCATGGGCAACCACGACGCCTCTTCCGCCCGCTCTGCAGGCAAATACATATTTGAGCTCGATCGCCAGGAGGCCGAGCGTTATTGGCGCGGCCAGCAGAATGCCTTGGGGCTGAAGTTTGTTGATGCCAGCCGCTTTCCCTTTGCTTACAGCGTGCGTCAGCACGACCTTTTCCTGCTGGTGTGGGATGCCTCCTCGGCCGCCCTGCCCGCCGAACAGGTGGCCTGGGCCGAGCGCCAGCTGCGCAGCCCCGAGGCCCAATCGGCTCGGTTGCGGCTGGTGCTAGGCCACCTGCCGCTGCTGGCCGTAGGAGAAGGCCGGGACCGGCCTGGCGAGGTGTTGCAGCAGAGCGAGGCCCTGCGCCAGTTGCTGGAGCGCACCGGCGCCCATGCCTACATCAGCGGCCACCATCACGCCTTCTTCCCTGGCCGGGTGGGTCAACTGGACCTGCTGAACCTCGGCGCCCTGGGCAGCGGTCCGCGCCGCCGGCTGCAGGACAGCACGGCTCCGGTGCAGACCCTCACCGTGATCGATGCCTTCTGGCCCCAGGGCGATGGCGCGGGACGCACGACCTACACCAGCTACAACATGACCACCCTGGAGTCGATCAGCAGCCAGCAGCTACCTGCCCAGATTCAACCCAGCATGGGACCGTCGCTGCGGCGGATCGGCTGAGAGATGGGGTTTTGTGAGCTGCGGTTGGCGGCTCAGGCCAAGCTGGCCTCGATCCTGGCCACCTCAAGGCGGGTGGCGATCACGGCGTCGGGGTTGAGGCTGATCGAATCAATGCCCTCCTCCACCAGGAAGCGAGCAAAATCGGGGTAGTCGCTGGGGGCTTGGCCGCAGATGCCGATCTTGCGGCCGCAGCGTTTAGCGCTTTGGATTGCCAGGCGAATCATGGACTTCACGGTCGGATGGCGCTCGTCAAACAACTCAGCCACCAAGGCTGAATCGCGATCCAGCCCCAGGGTGAGCTGGGTGAGGTCGTTGGAGCCGATCGAGAAGCCATCGAAGCGCTCGGCAAACGCCTCTGCCGCGATCACGTTGCTTGGTAGCTCGCACATCACATACACCTCAAGCCCGTTTTCACCCCGCACCAGGCCGGAGCCGGCCATTTCGGCCAACACCCGATCCCCCTCCTCGGGAGTGCGGCAGAAAGGCACCATCGGGATCACATTGGTGAGTCCCATGGCATCGCGCACCCGTTTAAGGGCCTGGCATTCAAGGGCAAAAGCAGCGCGGAAGGCGGGGGCGTAGTAGCGGGAGGCGCCCCGCCAGCCGAGCATCGGATTCTCCTCGCTGGGTTCAAACGCAGCTCCCCCAAGCAGGCGAGCGTATTCATTGCTCTTGAAATCGGAAAAGCGCAGGATCACCGGCCTGGGATAGAAAGCCGCTGCAATGCGGGCCATGCCCTGGGCCAGTAGATCCACGTAGTACTCGGCGGGGCTGGTGTGACCAGCCGTTAACCGGGCTATCTGCTGCCGCTGCTCGGCGTCAGCAACCCGCTCAGGCTGTAGCAGGGCCAGCGGGTGCACCTTGATGTGATTGGCGATGATGAACTCCAGCCTGGCCAGGCCCACCCCGTCGCAGGGAATGGCCGCAAGGTTGAAGGCCTCCTCCGGATTGCCCACACTTATCAAGATCTGGGTGCGGGTGACGGGCAGATCGCCAATGGCCTGCTCCGTGACGCTGAACGGCAGGTTGCCCCGGTACACCCGGCCGACATCGCCTTCGCAGCAGCTGATCGTGATGGCGTCGCCGTCCTGGATGCGCTGGGTGCCATCGCCGGTGCCGACTATGGCCGTAATGCCCATCTCGCGGGCAATGATCGCCGCATGGCAGGTGCGGCCGCCCTGGTCGGTCACCACGCCGCTGGCTCGTTTGAGGATTGGTTCCCAGTCGGGGTCGGTGCGTTCGGTGATCAGTAGGTCGCCAGCCTCAAAACGGCTGATTTCGCCGGGATCCTTAATCACCCGGGCTACGCCGCTGCTCACCGAGGCGCCGATGGCGCGGCCGCTCACCAGGGTTTGCGCCTGATGGGGCTCCAGGTGCCAGCTGCGCAGCACCGCCTGCTGCTGCCGCGACTGCACGGTTTCCGGACGGGCTTGGAGGATGAACAGCTCGCCTGAGAGGCCATCTTTTGCCCACTCGATATCCATCGGCGTGGGGGCGCCACGCTTGTCGCTGTAGTGACGCTCGATTTGGCAGGCCCAGCGGGCCAGGGTGAGGCACTCGTCATCGCTGAGGGCGAAGCGGTTGCACTCGGCTTCCGGCACGGGCTCGTTTGTCACGGTGATCCCCGCTTCCCCGTACACCATCCGGATCGCCTTGCTGCCCAGTCGCTTGCTGAGGATCGGCGCAAAGCCCTGCTCAAGCGTTGGCTTAAAAATCAGCACTTCATCGGGGTTAACGGCGCCCTGAACAACGTTTTCACCGAGGCCGTAGGCGGCGGTGAGTAGCACCGCGTCGCGGAAGCCTGTCTCGGTGTCAATGCTGAACATCACCCCGGCGCAGGCCAGGTCGGAGCGCACCATGCGCTGCACACCGATCGAAAGGGCGACCTCGAGGTGGTCAAAACCATTGAGCTGGCGGTAGGAGATGGCCCGGTCGGTGAACAGCGACGCGTAGCAACGCCGGCAGGCCTGCAGCAGGGCAGCTTCGCCCTGAATATTGAGGAAGGTCTCCTGCTGGCCAGCAAAGCTGGCATCGGGCAGGTCTTCGGCTGTGGCGCTCGAGCGCACTGCTACCGCTGGCAAAACGCCCTCTGGTGTGGCCAGCTCTCGATAGGCGGCCAGGATCGCTTCGCTGAGGTCGGCGGGCAGGGTGGTGTTCAGCAGCAGGTTGCGGGCGGCTTTGCCGGCGGCCTGCAGGGCACCGAGATCATCAGCATCCAGGTTTTGGAGTAGGTCCTGCAGTGGAGTTCTGAGGTCGTTGCTGCGCAACAGCTGGCGGTAGGCGGCGGCTGTGGTGGCGAAGCCTCCAGGCACCCGCACACCCTGGCCCGCGAGCTCGCGGATCATTTCGCCGAGGGAGGCGTTTTTGCCGCCCACCTCGGCTATCGCCCCGATGCCAACTGCCGCGAACGGCACGACGAGCAGTTCGCGGCTGTTGGCATGGGTAGTTGGCATGGGTAGTTGGCAGCCACCCTGAATCTGGCGCCTGCTTGGGGCGTTGTCTTAACTGTGAAGCCAGCGATGCAGGCCCCACACCCCCTGCCGCTGGTTCGAAATAGGTGGCACAGTGGGGTGAAGCTTTTTCGTTGCTCGCAAGTTTCTGTGTCTCGCTTTTCCCTCGCCTGGATCGCTGCTTCCGCCCTAAGTACCACCGCTCTGCTGGGAGCTCCTGTCTTCGCCCAGTCGGCTGCGGCCTCCGCCGCTGCGGCCAAGCCAGTCAGCCTGGAGACCATGGACGATCTGGCTCTCGCAGCCGCCGTCAACGTCTGTGAGCTGGCGGTGGAGCAAAAATTGGCCGTGCAGAACGCCGTTATCTCCAATGCCAAGGCGATCACCTACGTGGTGACCGCTGCCCATGACGGTCAGATAGCTGGCAGCGGCAAGCTTGAAGCCGCCCAGATTGTCAATGGAAGCATTGTGCAGATTGTTGTCCGGGTTAAGCAGGGCTGTTACGCCAAGATCTCCGCCGACGACAAAAAATTTGTGGACGAAGTGATCGCCCAGTACATAGCCCAGGCCTCCAAAGCCCAGCCCAAGAAGTAAACAGCTTGCCCTTTAACTGGAGATCAGTCGGAGTCGGAAGTCTCTGGATTGCTCTCCGGTAGGAGTTGGGCCAGTAGCCCAGCCGCCATCAGTAATCCGCCCAAGCTAAGGGCTAGGGTTTTATTACTAGCCGCGGGGCCCTCACTCCATACACCCGCCGCCAGGAAGGCTCCCCCCAGCAGCAGGGAGGGCACCAGCACGATGCCCTTGGCTGTGCGATTCAGACTCATGGGTAGATAAGGGGCCTCATTCAGGCTGCGACGTTGGCACAGTCGGCGCTGGCGTGGGAGTCGGCTTGGGCCAGACCGGCTGCGATTAATCCGCTGCCCAGATCTGCCGCTTGGTTTGTGCTGCCACGCACGGGAGCAAGCGGCTGAACCCTTGCCAACAGCACACCCTGGTTTTGGCCCATCGGCCGCAAATTGACGCGGGTGTGGCGAGGAACGGCTTGGCGTAGCCAAGCCACTGCCTCAGCCTGCTGAGCTTCAGCTACCTCCACACAGGCCAGCTGCACCGTGTAGCTTCGGTTTTGGTCGCCTAGCTGCAGCAGGGTTGCCCCCCGCACCTGCAGCACCTCTGCCGCCAAGGCGGCTCCAGGCCACACCAATAAAACCGCCAGCAATGCGGCGAGCCATCTCAAAGCTTGGCGCCGCAGCTGGGGCAGAACAGGTGAGCACTTTCGGTGGTGCTACCGCAGGAGTGGCAATGGCGGCTCGTGTCGATAGCTAGCTCCGGATGGGATGGCAGCCCCACCATCTGGGCGTTGCTGGCGCCTGGGGGCACCATCGGATAGCAGTTCTCGTTGCGGCGCACCTTGACATCGATGAAGGCAGGCCCGGGATGGTCAAGGGCCTCCTGCAATTGCTGGCGGAGATTGGCCCGTTCGTCGATGCGCACGCCCCTAACGCCGAAGGCTTCCGCTAGAGCTGCGAAATTCGGCATGCCATTGGTCATTTCCGAGGCCGAGTAGCGCTCTCCGTAGAAGCTCTCCTGCCACTGGCGCACCATGCCCTGCCAGCCGTTGTTAATCACCACCACCTTCACCGGCAGGTTGTATTGGCTGAGAGTGCCCAGTTCCTGAATATTCATCAGGATGCTGGCGTCGCCGGCAACACAGATCACCTGCTCATCCGGGAAGGCGGTCTGCACGCCCATGGCTGCGGGCATGCCGAAACCCATCGTGCCAAGGCCCGCCGAGCTGATCCAGCGCCGAGGTCCATTGTGTAGAAACTGGGCGGCCCACATTTGGTGTTGGCCCACATCTGTGGTGTAGAAGGCATCTGGTGCCAGCTCCCTCAGGGCGACAATCACTTCCTGGGGGGCGATGTCTCCCTCCGGATCGGGCACCACCAGGGGATAGTTCTGCTTCCAGCTGTCGATGCGCTGCAACCAGGCCTCGGTGCGGCCCTCCGAGCTGTCCTGGGCTGAGGCAGCCAGAAGGGCTGCTAGCGCGGCCTGGACATCGGCCACCAAGGCCACATCGGGTAGACGGGTTTTGCCCATCTCCGCCGCGTCGATATCGATGTGGATCACCTGGGCCCGGGGCGCAAAGCCATCCAGCCGGCCTGTGACCCGGTCGTCGAAACGGGCACCGGTGGCAATCAGCAGATCGCACTCTGTGACTGCGAAATTGGCATAGGCGGTGCCGTGCATGCCGAGCATGCCCACCGATTGAGGGTGCTTCTCATCGAAGGCTCCCTTGCCCATCAAGGTGGTGGTGACAGGCAGGCGGAAGCGTTCGGCCAGCTGTTTCACGGCGCCATGGGCCCCGCTGCTGATGGCTCCGCCACCGACGTAGAGCAGGGGGCGACGGGCTTGGCGGATCAAGGCCAGAGCCGCGGCAACGGCCTCGGGGTCGGGGCTGGGTGGCAACTTGAATCCAGCTGGAATCGCCGAGCCCGGAGCCACCGGCGTGTAGTCAAATTCCTCCAGACCGACGTCCTTGGGCACGTCAATCAGCACCGGGCCGGGCCTGCCACTGGCTGCAATCAAAAAGGCTTCAGCCACGATCCTGCCGATATCGCGGGGATCGCGCACCACCCAGGAGTGCTTCACGATCGGCAGGGTTATGCCGAAGATGTCGGTTTCCTGGAAGGCGTCGGTGCCAATCGAGGCCCGTGGCACCTGCCCGGTGATCACCACCATCGGCACCGAGTCCATCTGGGCGGTGGCGATACCGGTGACCAGGTTGGTGGCGCCAGGCCCCGAAGTTCCAAAGCAGACGCCAACTTCGCCGGTGGCTCGCGCGTAGGCATCGGCCGCATGGGTGCCGCCCTGCTCATGGCGCACCAGGATGTGCTTCAACCAGCCACGGGACTCTGCCTTGTGCAGTTCGTCATAGATGGGCAGGATCGCGCCGCCGGGATAGCCAAAGATGTGGCTCACCCCATGGCGATGCAGGGCGTCCATAAGGGCATAGCCGCCGTTTACTCGCTGAGGAGCAAAAGCTTCAGCAGCAGTGTCATCACCACTAGTTGTGGCGGTTGCGGACTGGGCCGCAGAGGCGAGGGGCGTCAGCGTCACGGCTGCTGCAGGCCAATCAACTTGGCGGTTAACGGATTAAGGCAACCCTAGTTGCCGGCGGCGCTTTCGGGGCAGTTGCCCGCCCCGGTTGCTGGCGCCTGCCGGCTGCCATAGCTCGCAGGATCTGGGCTGGGTCTAGCCAGCGGCCGCCATGGCGCATGCCCCAATGCAGGTGAGGACCAGTAGTGCGGCCGCTCATGCCCACATGGCCGATCAGTTGCCCCGTGCGCACGCCCTGGCCCTGGCGCAGCAGCACCTGACCACTGCTGTAGGTGCCGCCTGAAACCCGGCCGGACAAATGGCAGTAGATGTGCTCGTAATCGCCCGAACGAATCACCAGCCCCAAGCCGCAGCCTCCGTCGTTGATCACGTCCTGCACCGAGCCAGCCCACCAGTTGCGGATCGGCGATCCCATGGGAGCTGCGATATCAAGGCCGTAATGGGGCTCTACCCGACCCCAGGGGCCGGTGCGGGTACCAAAATGGCTGGTGTAGGCCAGGAAGCTGGTGACGGGAAAAACCCCCATCTGCCAGCGACTCTGGGCCAGCCCCGCCGAGCTGGAAAGCAGCAGGCCGGCGCTGCCGCTGAACATGACCGCCGCCGCGATCAGTCCGCTCTGCATTAGAAGGCCCTGCATTAGACGGCTCTGCATTAGAAGGCGCTCAGAGCAGGCCCAGCGAATGCAGTGGTCCCTTGCCACTGAGTAGCTCCAGCAGGAAAGCGGAAAATCCCACCATCGCCAAGCGCCCATTCCAAACTTCAGAGCTGTTGTTCCAGCCCCAGGCCCATTTGTCCTGGGGATACAGCTTCACCTTGCTGGGCAATTCGGCGGCCTGGTCGAGGTTCACCTCGGGCCCAGCCATGGCCTGCTGCACCAGATCGGCCAAGCCGTTGATGAAGGCCGGGGTGGTGTCTAGGGCTGGCACACGCCGGAAATTGATGATGCCTGCCTCGGTCGCTATCTCCCGGTATTCGATATCGATCTCCTCGAGGGTCTCAATGTGCTCGCTGACGAAACTGATTGGCACCACCACCAAATCCTTGATGCCAGCGGCGCCGAGATCCTGCAGGGCATCATCTGTGTAAGGCCTAAGCCACTCCACCGGACCTACCCGGCTCTGGTAGGCGAGCGTGAAGGGATTGGCGAAGCCCAGATCGCGACTAAGGCGCTCCATGATCAGCTGGGCGCAGGCTTCGATCTCTTTTTGGTAGGGGTCGCCCGCCTCCTCCACATAGCTCTTAGGCACCCCATGGGCACTAAAAAACACATGGGCTTTTGAGGGCTCGGGGCAAGCCTGGATTTCGCGGGCAACCAAGCCAGCCATGGCACCCACGTAGCCGGGGTCGTCGTAGTAGCTGCGAATGCAGCGGATCGGCAGCCGGGAAAAGCCACTGTCGGCCTGGCGCAACCGTTGGAGCTCGCGGAAACTCGATCCGCTGGTGCTGATCGAGAAGTGGGGATAGAGGGGCAGCACTACCACCTCCTCAACCCCGTCGGCCTTGATGTCGGCCACAGCCGACTCGGTGAAGGGATGCCAGTAGCGCATAGCCACATAGCTGGTGGCTTCGATGCCGCGAGTGCGCAGTTCGCTCTGCAGTTCGCGGGCCTGTTGCTCGGTGATACGCCGCAGCGGCGAACCACCACCGATGGAGCGGTACGCCTCCTGGGACTTGCCAGCCCGCAGGGTACTAATCAACCAGGCCAACGGTTTTTGTAGGGCTGGATTGGGCAACCGAATTATTTCCGGATCGGAAAATAGGTTGTAAAGAAACGGCCCAACGTCCTGGATACGCTCGGGTCCACCGAGGTTCAGCAGCAGCACGCCAACTTTGGCCATGCCCTCGTTCCACGCGGCTCAGAGTATGAGAGCGTAACGCTGCCGCTCCTCCCCTAGCGACAAAGGCGCAGGATCGATAACGTCGAATTGCGTGCTGGAACGTCAGCCTCTGTGTTGGGCCATGGCAAAAGCAGCGGTGGAACTGGATCTGGCTAGGGCAGATGCCAGCTCAGCAGTTTCCACTGAAGCCTTGGCCAACTTGCAGATCGGTCTCGCCCAGGCAAACCAAGCCCTAGCCCAAGCCGGAGTCTCCTTGCGCATAGAGCTGCGCGGCCAAAGGTTGGGCCTGCGCGGACCCCTTCCCTGTCGCAGGGGCTCGGGCCGCCACCCGGTGCAGCGCATCAGTCTCGGGCTGCCTGCCGATACTGCTGGTCTTGAGCTGGCTAGGGAGCGGCTTAAAGAGGTGTTGCGTCAGCTGCAGCAAGGGCGCTTCGCATGGAGTGCCTGGGGGGTTCAACAAGCTCAGCCACCTTCACCCTCAACTTCATGGTTGCCGGCAGCTACTCAGCCCGCCGCGGACGATTTGCTGGGGTTGGCAGCTTTTGAGGCAGCATTTTTTGCCGATCCCCGCCGCCGCCGCAACCCTGCCGGTTGTCGCACCACCTGGAGCAGCGCCTACCTGCCCTACCTGAGGCGCCTGGCGGCCGTTGCGGCCGAGCGCGACCTGCCCTTGGGTCTGCCCCTACTCGAAATGGCGCTAGAGAGCTATGCCGCCAGCAGTCGCAGCCGCCAGCAGTGCGGCACCGCCCTAGCCGCCCTGGCTCGCCACTTTGAGCTCGACCTGCCCGATAACTGGAGTGAGAGGGCTGCTGGTTATGGCCTACATGCGGCCCAGTTCCGGCGGCTTCCGGGTGATCCTCAGATTTTGTTGTGGGCCGAGCAGATCCCCAATCCGGCATGGCGCCTGGCCTACGGCTTGATGGCCACCTACGGATTGCGCAATCACGAGGTGTTCTTCTGTGATCTTTCGGCCCTTGCCCCAGGTGGTGACCGGGTGATTCGGGTGCTGCCCACCTCCAAGACCGGTGAACATCAGGTGTGGCCTTTCCAGCCCGACTGGGTGGAGCATTTCGGCTTGGAGCAGCTGGGGGGTTCCCAGCCGCCCCTGCCAGCGGTGGCAACCGACCTGCGCCACACGACCCTGCAGCAGGTGGGCCGCCGGGTGGCTGAGCAGTTTCGCCGCTATGAGTTGCCGATCACCCCCTACGACCTGCGCCATGCCTGGGCGGTTCGAACCATTCATATCGGCCTGCCGGACACGGTCGCGGCCCGGATGATGGGCCACTCGGTGGCTATTCATACCCGCACCTATCACCACTGGATCACCCGACGAGACCAGCAGCAGGCGGTGGATGCGGCCCTAGCCCGTCACCGCCACAGTGGTGTCACCGCTTTGCTAACTCCGTGAATCAGCACCCCAGCGACCAAGCCTCAAGCCTTGATGCGGCAGCGGCGGAGCTTGGTCCCGGCGGTGATCTGGCGCCAGAAGCTGATCAGGACGGCTATCGCCGCCGCATGGCCCGTCGCAAGGAGGTGCAGCAACAACGGGTTGGTGAGCGCAACTTGGAAAAGGGCCTGGTGCTGGTGTTCACCGGCGATGGCAAGGGCAAAACCACGGCGGCCCTTGGCCTGGCGCTGCGCACCCTGGGTCATGGCGACCAGGTGGCGGTGGTGCAGTTCATCAAAGGGGGCTGGCAGCCCGGGGAGGCAAAAGCCCTGGAGCTGTTTGGGGAGGCGCTGCACTGGCACGCCCTGGGCGAAGGCTTCACCTGGGAAACCCAAGACCGGGATCGTGATCGGCAGCTGGTGCAGCAGGCCTGGGAGCAGTCGTTGGCCTACCTCGCGGATGCCAGTCGCAAGCTGGTGGTGCTCGACGAGGTAAATGTCGCCCTCAAGCTGGGTTACCTGGGGATTGAAGAGGTGCTTGCCGGACTGGACCTGCGGCCGGAGCTCACTCACGTTGCCCTGACGGGCCGGGGCGCGCCGCCGCAGCTGCTGGAGCGGGCCGACCTGGTGACCGAAATGAAGCTGGTGCGCCACCCCTTCAGGGAGCAAGGCGTGAAGGCTCAACGGGGGATTGAGTTCTGAGCCTGGCCGCGGCGGCAGGTTAATTCGCAAGGCCGTTGCTACGCTCCGGCAGATCAGGGGTATCAATGGGCTTCAAGCGCGTTCTCCTCAAGCTCAGCGGCGAAGCGCTGATGGGTGAGCAGGGCTATGGCATCGATCCTGAGATCGTGCAGTCGATTGCATCAGATGTGGCTGCCTGCGTTGCCGGTGGCACCCAGCTGGCGATCGTGGTGGGCGGGGGCAACATCTTCCGCGGCCTGAAGGGATCGGCCGCTGGCATGGATCGGGCCACCGCCGACTATGTCGGCATGCTGGCCACAGTGATGAATGCCATCACCCTTCAGGATGGTCTGGAGCGGGCCGGGGTGCCCACCCGGGTGCAGAGCGCTATCTCGATGCAGGAGGTGGCCGAGCCCTACATCCGCCGTAAGGCGATCCGCCACATGGAAAAGGGCCGGGTGGTGATCTTCGCTGCTGGCACAGGCAATCCCTTTTTCACCACCGACACCACCGCCGCCCTACGGGCTGCTGAAATCGGCGCCGATGTGGTGTTCAAGGCCACCAAAGTGGATGGGGTCTACAACAAAGACCCCAATAAGCACGCCGATGCGGTGCGCTTCGAGAGTCTCTCCTTCCTGGAGGTGCTCAGCTCCGAGCTGGAGGTGATGGACGGCACCGCCATTGCCCTCTGCAAGGACAACTCCATCCCAATCGTGGTGTTTGACCTGTTCGGCCCCGGCAACATTGGCCGAGCCGTGGCCGGAGACCCGATTGGTACCCGTATTCACCCCTGACACCAGCCATGGATTTGGAAGCCAGCATGCGCAAGTCGTTGGAATCGACCCAACGCACCTTCAACACCATCCGTACCGGTCGAGCCAACCCCTCCCTGCTCGACAAGATTTCCGTGGATTATTACGGCGCTGAAACGCCGCTGAAATCCCTCGCCACCATCTCCACCCCCGATTCCCAGACGATTCAGATCCAGCCCTTTGATGGCGGTTCGATGGGCCTGATCGAAAAGGCCATCTCCATGAGTGACCTGGGTCTCACCTGCAACAACGACGGCAAGGTGATCAGAATCAATATCCCACCCCTCACCGAAGAGCGCCGTAAGGATTTCTGCAAGCTGGCTGCCAAATATGCCGAGGAGGGCAAGGTTGCTCTGCGCAACGTGCGCCGTGACGCCATTGACAGGGTAAAAAAGCAGGAAAAAGACGGCGATCTCTCCGAAGATCAGAGCCGCGACGAACAGGAGAAGGTGCAGAAGCTCACCGATAAATTCATCGCTGAGCTTGAGAAGCTTCTGGTTACTAAGGAAGCTGACATCCTCAAGGTGTGACCAGCTCGCCGGCTGGCGTGGCTGATGTGGCGGTGGTCGGCGCTGGTGCGGCTGGCGCTGCTGCTGCCTTCCACCTAGCCGCTGGCGGTTTAGAGGTGCTGCTGCTAGAGCGAGCCAGCTTCCCCCGATCCAAGCCCTGCGGCGGTGGCATGGCGGCCTCGATGCAGGGGCTATTTCCCTTCGATCTCAGCCCTGCCGTTGATTCGGTGATTGACCAGGTGCGCTTCACCTGGTGCCTGGACGACCCGGTTACGGCGGTCCTGCCCGGTGATTCTCCCTTCTGGATCGTGCGCCGCTCCGTGCTCGATGCTTATTTGGTGGAGCAGGCCCAGACCGCTGGAGCTACTTTCCTAACTGATGTAGCGGTGGAAAGCCTGCAGCGGGCAGGCGATTGCTGGCAGCTTCAGTCCCGCGGGCCGGAGGGAAAAGCGCTGCAGCTAAAGGCCCGGGCCGTGGTCATCGCCGATGGCTCAGGCTCCCTGTTGGCGGCTCGCCATGGCCTTGGTCCAAGCCAGCCCCGCTACGCCGAAACAGTGTCGGTGGAGGTGGATTGCGAGGTGAGCGACCCGAGCACGGCCCGCTTTGAATTTGGCCTGGTGCGCCACGGTTTTTGCTGGACCTTCCCCCGCAAGGGTGGCTACAGCATTGGCGTGGGCACCTTCATTGGCCGAGACCCCGCCAATGCCGATGCGGTGCTCAGCCAGCTGCTGCCCAGCCTCAGCCTGCCGCCGCTTGCAGGCGTTCGCCAGCCTGGCTGCCTACGCATCTGGGATGGCCACCACCCCTTGCATGGCCAGGGTGCCAATGCCGGTTTGCTGGTGGTGGGCGATGCCGCCTCCCTCTGCGACCCCTTCCTGGCCGAGGGGCTACGGCCTGCCCTGATCAGCGGCTGCCGGGCCGCCGAAGCTCTGATTCCCTGGCTAGCCGGCGATAGTCAGGCCCTGGTGGGCTACAGCAATCGGATGCGGGCTGAGTGGGGCGCCTCGATGGCCTGGGGCAAGCGCATCGCCCAGGTGTTCTACCGGGTGCCGCGGGTTGGCTACCAACTCGGCATAAAGCGGCCTACGGCTCCCCAGCGGATCGCCCAGATCCTTTCCGGCGAGATGGGATATGGCGATATTGCCCAGCGTGTGATCCGGAGACTGCTGTTTCAGCGCAATTGAAGGTCGGGTCAGATCTTGGTGCAGTCCTTGAGTTGGCGCAGCCGCTGGTCGATTGATCCCAGCAGCTCAATCGCAAACATCGGCGATTCCTGCACGGCAAACAAAAACTTTTCCCTGTTCATCACCAGCACCTTGCAGGCGGTTAGGGCCATGGCATTGCCGTAGCGGCGGTGATCACTCGTCACCAGTGCGCCTGCCCCGAATACATCGCCGACGTTGATCTGTTCGTGGGCTTGGTCGCCGTTCCAGCTGAGCTGGACCGATCCTTCAAGTAAGCCAAACATGCAGTCGCCGGCCTCTCCAGAGCTAAAAATCAGCTCTCCGGGCTCAAGGCTGACAACCTCACCGTTGCTGGCCAAGGCGCGCATGGTGTCGAGGGCGTTCACTAGGCCAATATTCTGTACTTAATGGCCAGTGTGGCCCACCTCGGTTAAGCCTGGGTCAAGCCGGTCCCCACAAGGGCAGGAGCGTCTTCCAGTTCGCCAAGGCGGTGGGCTAGCTGGGCCTCGAGGGTTTCGATGGCCTTGCAGAAACCACGGATGCCCTCATCGAGTTTCTCGGTGGCCATTGGATCGGCGGCCAGCATCTGACGGAAACTATCTTCGTCGAGGTGGATCTGGGAGTCGGTAGGGGCGGGGTCGAAGGAGTTGAGCTTGCGCTCTAGCTCGCCATCGGTGTGGCGCAGCTGATCAAGCAGCGCCGGCGAAATCGTCAGAAGGTCGCAACCGGCCAGTTCAATGATCTCTTCAATGTTGCGGAAGCTGGCCCCCATAACCTCCGTTTTGTAGTCGTAGGTCTTGAAGTAATTGAAGATTTGGGTTACGGAGATCACACCGGGATCTTCTGGACCTGGATAGCCTTCACGGCCGCTGCTCTTTTTGTACCAATCGAGGATCCTCCCCACGAATGGAGAGATAAGAGTGACGCCGGCCTCCGCGCAGGCGACGGCCTGGGCAAACCCGAAGAGGAGTGTGAGGTTGCAGTGGATACCTTCCCGTTCCAGTTGTTCAGCTGCGCGTATCCCTTCCCAGGTGGAGGCCACCTTGATCAGTACCCGGTCGTTGCTGATGCCGGCTTGGTTGTAGAGGCCTATGAGTTTACGGGCCTTGGTGATCGTTGCCTCGGTGTCGTAACTGAGGCGGGCGTCAACTTCAGTGGAAACACGCCCCGGAACGATCTTGAGGATCTCCTTGCCGAAGGTGATGCAAATTTCATCGAGGGCTTCGCGAACCACCGCATCGGCGCCGGCATCGGCACCCATCACTTGGCGCGACTCCTGCAAGGAGAGGTCGATCAGATTCTGGTAGGTGGGGATCTGGGCTGCCGCCAGGATCAGCGATGGATTGGTGGTGGCGTCGCGGGGCGTGAACTGCTTGATCGCGTCGATGTCACCGGTGTCGGCCACCACCACGGTCATGGCGGCGAGTTGGTCGAGCAGGTTGGCCATTGGCTGGAAGAGGGGGGCTGATGGCGGGGCATCGACCCGGTGTGCAATCACGCTAGCCAGTGTTTTCGGGTTATCCCAGCGGCGAGGGCCTTCCTTCAGGGAACGGCCACAGGCGCTCAGGCGCGGGGCTTAGCGACTGCTTTCTGCAACTCCTTTGGGTGGGAAGGGGGGATCCGCTCCAGCACCAGCAGGGCATCGATGATCTGGCGAGCTACTGGCGCTGCCACCGTGGAACCGAAGGTATTGCCTCCCTTGGGCTCATCAACCACCACCAGCACCACATAGCGGGGATCGTCGATGGGCAGGTGGCCCACAAAGCTGGTGATCAGGGCCCCTGGGATGTAGACACCACGTTCAGCTTTCTGGGCGGTGCCGGTCTTGCCGCCTATGCGGTAACCGGGAATCTTCATACCCAGGCCGCTGCTGTTGTCCACCACCGATTCCATCCAGGCCATCACCGTGCGGGTGACGCCTGGATCAAGCAACTGGAGACCACTGCCTCCGGCTGCGCTGGCTAGGGCATCGCCGGAGCGCAGTCCGCGGGTGATGTGCGGACTCACCAGACGGCCGCCGTTGGCAAGCATGGCGTGAAGTTGCAACAACTTCAGCGGGGTGAGGGAAAACCCCTGGCCAAAGGCGGCAACAGCAGGTTCGATCGCCTGGCCGGTGAAGTCCTTGCGCGACTTGAGCTCGCCTGCCACCGCCCCTGGCAGGTCGGTGTCGGGGATTTCGTCAATCCCCATCGTGCGCAGCCAGTGCCAGAAGCGATCGCGCTTCACTTGGGCCATGGCCTTCACCATGCCGACGTTGCTCGACACCTGCAAAACGGTAGGAAAATCGATTAACCCGTTAGCCCGTTTGTCGTGGTTGAAGATCGGCCAGCCGCCGATGCTGAGCTGGCCGGTGTCGGCAACGCGACCATTTGCCTCAATGGCTTTTTCCTGCAAGGCCACCGCCAGGTTGATCGGCTTGAAGGTGGAGCCAGGTTCGTAGAGGTCCTGCACAGACCATTCGCGGAACAGCCCGGGATTAGAGGTCCAGAACTTATTGGGGTCGTAGGTGGGTGTGGAAGCCAGCGCCAGCATTTCGCCATTGCGCACATCCATTACCAATGCCGCGCCGCGCTTGGCGTTCCACTTCTTCACCTGCTTTGCCAGGGCCTGAAGGGCTACCTGTTGCAAACGGGAGTCAAGGGTGAGCTGTAGGCGCAGGTCGTCGCCGTAGAGGGAGCCGGCCGTTAGGCCGGCTGGTAAAGGGGTGCCATCAGCGCCGCGGCGCATCTGCAAGGCAGTCTCCTGGCGCTTGAGATCACTGTCGCGGCTTTGCTCCAGGCCAGCCTGGGGAACGCGTTCCAGGTTGAGAAAACCCACCACGTTGGCGAAAAGGGAGCCCTGGGGATAGATGCGGTGTGGATAAGCCTCTAGATCGAGACCACTAATGCCCAGTTGCCTTACCCGTTCTGCCGTTTCAGGGTCGAGGTCGGTGCGCAGCTTCACGCCGCTGGGCCGGCCGGCCATGGTTTGCAGTAGGGCTGGCTTGGGCTGGGCGAGTACGGCCGCCAATTTTCCGGCCACCTCATCTGCCGTGCGGATCTTCTGGGGGTCGTCGCCTGGGAAGTTGAAATAACGGGGATGGGCCCAGAGCGTGAAGCGCTGCTCATCGAGAGCCACTAGACGGCCGTTGCGATCGACGATCGTGCGCCGCTTGCCAATGGGCTTGGTGGTTTGGGTCTGGATGGCATGGGCCCGGGTCTGCAGGTTGGTGGCATCCACCACCTGGAGCCAGGCCAGCCGACCCGCCAGGCCAACTAAACCGGCACAGAGCAAGCCGTAAACAGCGAGCAGGCGTCCAGCGGGCACTGGTTGGATCGCTACCACCCGTTGCTGGGAGCTGCGAGGAGCCCGAACCGGACCGCGCTTACGGCTGCTGTTCATTGAATTATTGCCATCAGTAGCCAGTCCGGATCTGGCGCAGGGGCAGGTTGCTCAGCAGTGGCAAGCCGGATTCAGCTGAGGCCACGCTCGGGGCCGGCAGATAAATGAGTTTTTCGCTGCTGGTGGGTACCAGCCAACCTGGGCGCTTCACGGCGCCGAGGTGGTGCTGTTCCAGCAGGGCAGCTGATTCCTGCAGCTTGTGCTCCAGCACCTGGGACGACTCCATCTGCTGATAGCTCACACCCCATTGGTTTTGCCAGTGCAGGGTTAGGGCACTGAGGGCAAGCATGCAGATTCCCAGACCAGCCAGGGTGCCATCGGTGGCCCGGTGCAGGTTGGAGATCCAGGGTGCGCGGCGTTCAAGTTTACGGCCGGAGAGCGAACCCTGGATCAGCTTGAGCGTGCGTTTCTGCAGCTTGCGACTTGGATTAGCCCCTGCAGTCACGCTGCGCTCTGGAGCCTGCCGGGGCGAAAGGGAGGCAACCAAGGGAAGGGGCAATGCACTGCGCGATTGAACCACCCTTGGCGCCAGGCAGCAATAGCTGGCAGACGCTTAGCCAGCAAGTAACAACAAATTGGCAAAGGTGAGGCCATTCCAGAGGCTGTGCATCAGCACACTGGGCCCGAGCCGTCCGCTCTGCAGCCGGAGCCAGCCCAGCCCTAGCCCCAACACAAATAAAGGTGGCAGTTCTCCCAGGCTGAGGTGGGCGATACCAAAAAGCAGGGCGCTCACCACCACTGCAGCAGGCCCCCCCCAGCGCTGGGCCAGCACAGGCAGCAGCACCCCCCGGAAAAGGGTTTCCTCAAATAGGGGTGCCAGCACCAGGGCAGTGATGGCGAAACAAAGCAGGGCAAGGGGATTGGCGCTGTTGAGTACGAGCTCAAGCAGGGGATTGCTGCCACCGGGATCGCCAACCAAACGCTCCAGCAGCCATCCCACCAGTGCTACCAGCGGCAACACCAGCAACACCTGCAGCAAAGCTCGGCTCAGCGCACTGGCCAGCGGTCGCCAGTGCCACTGCAACCAGCCCCCCTGGGGCCCGGGTCCGTGGGGTCGCAGCTGGCTCCACAACAAAACAAGTGGCGCTGCCATCAAGCCGCTGTAGAGGCCCAACACCAGCAATCCCTGTTGCAGGGCAGGCTGGCTGGACAACGGTTTAAGCACCCCCTGCAGCAGCGGCGCCAGCACAAGGGGCATCACCAGCTCGCCCAGCACCACGAACCCGCCAGCGATCAGCAGGGTCACCTCCGCCAGGGTGAGGGGTGGACCTAACAGGGGGGCGGGCGGGGCTGCCTTGCCGCGCCAGCGCAGCCACAGCTCGCGCAGTAGCAGGGCTGAGCCCAGCAGTAGCAGCAGTATCGGCAGTACGGAGGTTCCGAGTAGGCGCAGCACTGCTACCTGCTGGGCGGCGCGATCTCCACAAGCAACTTGGGGATTACTTAGGGCTTGGCACACCAGTTGGCTGCTTAGGGGAGACAGGCCCCAGCCCTGAAGTAGTTGGTCCTGTGCCGCTTGCTCTGGGTCGCGGCTGGCGGCTCTGGGTGCTGGTTCGACCAGGGCCTTGAGCAGCAGTCGCTGCTCAGGTGGCACCTGCTGGTTTAGCTCTTGCAACCGCTGGCGTGCCGCACTTCCCTGGCCGGCCTGAAGCTCCAGGAGGGCTAGTTGCAGCTCTTGCTGCGGTGCTGGCGGCACGGGATTGCCATCTAACTGTTTCAGCAGATCAAGGCGCAGGGCCTCGAGGGGGTTGGCGCCGGTGAGGGCTTGGCGCAGGCCAGCCGGCAGTGCTGGTGCTGCCAGGGCGGTCAGCTCCAGTTGGCGCAGCTCCAGGGAATTGCCCACAGATGGGCGTTGCAGGCTGTCCACCAGGCCAGTGATCCAAAGCAGGCCGCTGAGCACCAGGCTCAGCAGGGCAAGTCCAGTGGTCCATCCAGCGTTCTGGCGGGGTTGGGGGGGGGGACTGGCGTTCAAACGCAGGCCCTCCAGGGCGCACCGGTTTCGGGATTCTGGACCGCACCCCTCCCATACGATGGGATCTAAGCAGCGACGAGCCCGTGCCCCTTCGGATTGTGCTGGTGCGCCATGGGCTGAGCAGCTTCAATGTGGAGCATCGGATCCAGGGCCGCGACGACCTGTCGAGCCTGACGGCAACTGGCCAAAGCCAGGCCTGTGCCACAGGGGCGGCCCTGCGTGATCTGACCTGCGCTGCTGCCTACTGCTCCCCTTTGCGGCGAGCCGCTGAAACCGCCCGTCTGCTCCTAGCCGAGCAGGGCCAGGGCCTGGTTGCCGAACAGGCGGAAGGGCTGCTGGAAATTGATCTGGCCCCCTGGAGCGGTCTGCTGCGACAGGAGTTGCGGGAGCGCTACCCCGAGCAGGAGCAGCAATGGCGCCAGGCCCCTGAGTTGCTTGAGCTGCAGCGCCCTGATGGCAGCTCTTACCTGCCTTTGCCGGAGCTGATGGCCCAGGCCCAGCAGTTCCGCCATTTTCTGTTTGATCGCCATGCCGCCGCGCTAGCTGACGATCAGGCCCCTCCCCAGACCGTGCTCGTGGTGGCCCATAACGCCATCTTGCGTTGCCTATTACTAGCCCTGCTGGAGCTGCCCCTCAGCGGCTTCCGCCGGCTGCGGGTCGACAACTGTTCCATCTCTGTGCTCAATGTCAGCAAGGGCGGCGTCCAGGTGGAGTCGCTCAATGGGGTAGCCCACCTTGGTGAGCCCCTGCCCCCTAAAGCTTCAGGCGCCCGACTGCTGTTAGTGCGTCACGGCGAAACCGACTGGAACCGAGAGGGTCGCTTTCAGGGCCAGATCGATATTCCCCTCAATGCCAACGGACGCTCCCAGGCCGAGGCCGCTGGCAGCTTTCTCGCCCCGGTGAGCATCGATCGCGCTTACACCAGCTGCATGGCCAGGCCGCGCCAGACAGCCGAGGCAATCCTCTCTAGCCATCCTGGTGTGCCCCTCACCAGCAGCACGGGCCTGGTGGAGATCGGCCACGGCCTCTGGGAGGGCCGCTTGGAGCAGGAGATCGCCGCCGGTTGGCCCGAGCTGCTGGCCGATTGGAAGCGGGCACCCCACACGGTGCAGATGCCTGAGGGGGAGACTCTCCAGGAGGTATGGGACCGCTCCTTAACGACCTGGGCTCGCATCGCTGCCAGCCTCCGAGCCGATGAAACGGCCCTGGTGGTTGCCCACGACGCGGTCAACAAGACCATCCTGTGCGGGCTGCTGGGCCTGCAACCCGCCGACATCTGGGCCATCAAGCAGGGCAATGGCGGTGTCACGGTGATTGATTACCCCGAGGGTCCAGCTGGCCGTCCTGTGGTGGCTGCCATGAACCTCACCACCCATCTTGGGGGCGTGTTGGATCGCACCGCCGCCGGTGCTCTCTGAGTTTTGATGCTCCCCCTCTGGCTTCACCATGTTCAGCTGCTCACCGGTCCTGGTCAGCCGATCACTAGCGCAGATGCCCTGATCGATAGCGGTGGCGAGCTGCTCCTCTGGGGCGAAGGCGCTACTCAGCGGGCCCAGGCCCTTGGCCTCAGCCCCACCGACGCCCGTTCCTGGCTATTAGCGCCAGTGCTGGTTGACCCCCACAGCGTGCTGGAGCAACCTTGCGGTGGGCGAGCGGAAGATCTGGCCAGCTTGGCGGCCGCCGCTGCTGCTGGCGGCTACGGCACCGTGGCCCTGCTGCCCTGGGCTACTCCCTGGCGCGATCGACCGGAGCGGCTTGGCCTGGGGTGGGCTGAGCCGATGCAATTACTGCTGTGGGGCAGTTTCAGCCTGGAGGGTGCCGATCAGGAGCTGGCCCCCCATGCCGATCAAATCGCTGCCGGTGCCATTGGTTTGGCCTGCGCTGAACAGCAGCCACCGTTGGCTTTGCTGGAGCGGGGCCTGCTGCTAGGCGAGATGGGCAGCCGGCCCGTGCTGGTGGCCCCGCGCGATGCCGGCCTTAGCTGCGGTGGCTTCATGCGCGAGGGGGTTGATGCTCTGAGGGCGGGCTGGCCCCTTGATCCGGAGCTCAGCGAAACCCTGCCGCTGCAGAGCCTGCTCAGCCTTGCTCAGGTTCGTTCGACGGTGGCTATGCGGCTGATGAACCTATCCACAGCCGCTGGGGTGGATCTATTGGCCCAGGCCCCCAGGCGGCCCCTGGCCAGCGTCAGCTGGTGGCACCTGCTTGCTGATAGCGGCAATCTCCACCCCACCGAGGAGGGGTGGCGGCTGCGGCCCAGCTTGGGAACTCCCGCTGATCGCCTGGGCTTAATTGCTGGCCTAGAGCAGCGGCTGCTTACCGCCGTGGCCGTGCACCATCTGCCGCTTGATGCGGAAGAGCAGTTGCTCCCCCTTGATCAGCGGCGGGCCGGAGTGGCCGGCCATGGCGCCCGCCATGGGCTTGTGCTGCCGCTGTTGTGGCAAGAGCTGGTGCAGAGGCGCGGCTGGAGCGTGGAGCTGCTCTGGCAGGCCCTGAGCTGGGGGGGCTCCGAGTTGCTGGGGCTGCCCCCCGAGCAATTAAGACTGGGAACTCGCCGCTGGCTGCTGTTTGACCCCCAGCATCCCTGGAGCTGGGAGCGGGGTGAATCCTTGTCGATGGCGGCCAACCAGCCTCGCTTGGGCCAGTCGGTATGCGGGGCCGTGCGGGCTACCGGCCTGCAGCCGGCAGATCACTGGAGCTTGTAACTCCAAGGGCACCGGTTTGGTTGAAGGGGTAAAAGCGCCAGAAGGCCCGACCGATGATTTCGCTTTCGGGCAGGAACGCTCCCCCAGGCCAAAAGCGGCCATCCCAGCTATTAGCCCGATTGTCGCCCAGGGTGAGCACGTGGCCAGCTGGAACGACGGCATTCAAGGTTCGGCAAGGACCCATGCCCTGGCTATCTACGGGGCAATCGCCTTGGACGTAGGGCTCGGCCAGCCGCTGGCCATCGATGAATACGTGTCCCCTTGGATCCACCACAACCCTCTCACCGGGCAGGGCTACAACCCTCTTGATGTAGGCATCGCAGGCAGGGTTGGCAACGCCGGGCAAGCTGCCCAGGAGCGGCAGATTCACCAGCAGGCAACGCAGGGGATTGGAGCTTGATCCAGCTGCCAGCACCGGGTCAAAGCGGTGAGGTGAATGGAATACGACAATCTCGCCGCGCCGCGGCGAGCGCTTGAGATAGCTCAGCTTTTCCACCAGTAGGCGGTCCTGAAGCTGCAGCCCTGGCAGCATCGAACCCGAGGGGATGTAGCGAGCTTCCACCAGAAACTGGCGAATACCTAGAGCCACAGCCAGGGTGATCAAGACGCTGCGCCAGAAGGCCCAGGGGCTCTCTTGGGGAGCCTGTTCGGGCTGGATCAGGGAGGGGCTGGGACTGCCGCCCTCCTGATTGACAACCTGACCACTCTCTGGATTGTTGGAAGGGCTCAAGACAGCAGATCTCCTTTGTTCAGGTTCACCGAACCAGACAGGGCAGATTAGGCACAACAACCACCCCGCCAAAGCCCATGGCGTCCCCTCGCTGGCAAGATCGCACCAAGTCGGCATCGGCTGAGCCTGTAGGCCGCTGGATGCTGGGTTGGGACCGCTTTGTGGCGGTGTGGGCCAGCGTCAACCTGCTGTGGGTGGCGTTTGACATCACGTACGTGCCGCTGCGCACCTTCTGGCTGCAGCGCAACCTCTACCCGATCCCCTCGGTGCCCCTAGTGGTGCCCCTCACCGTGATCCCGGATGTCACCCCCCTGGTGGATCCGATCAAGGGCATTGAGCCCCACCGGGAGACCCAGGCCTACCTGGAGCAATTTCGCCAACTCGATGCGGCCCTGCTGACCCTGCCTGCCGGCCAGGCGCCGCAGCCCCGCCAGGTGCTCCTGCTGAACCGTCAGGCCCAACTCACGGCCCAGCTGATCGATAGCAATCCATTTCTGGCGTCTGAGGCCTCGGGAACCCTGGAGAAAATCAAAAATCGCTTGCGGCAGCGGGCAGACCGGGATTCCGCTCGACTGGCCTCCAGCCTGTTGCTGAGTCCAGAGCGGATACGAACCAGCGGCTGGAGCCAGGAGCGGCGCTTCTGGAACGACCAGGTGCTGCCGCTGGTGGCCACCAACTACTGGCGATCTATCGATGAAAACGGCCGACCCACGGACCACTTCTGGCGCATCGACCTGCTGCTGTTTCAGAGCGTCTTTGTTTTAGACATCCTGTTGAGGCTGATCCGGCTGCGGCGCCGGCTGCCGGGCCTCAGCTGGGGTGATGCCCTGTTGCGCCGTTGGAGCGACCTGCCCCTCCTGCTGCCCTTCTGGCGCTGGCTGCGGCTGGTACCGGTGCTTGAGCGCCTGCAGACCTCGGGCTTGGTCAATTTTGAGCCCCTGCGGGCCGTGGTGAGCCGGGGGGTGGTGGCGCTGCTGGCGGTGGAGCTGTTTGAAGTGCTGTCGCTGCAGATCCTCGATGGCACCCAGGGCTTGATTCGCTCGCGGCGCTGGCCCCAGCGGCTGCGAGCCCTGCGCAGCCATCAGAGCGTGGCCAGCAGCAGCGACGAGCGGGCGCTGGTGGAGCTGGTGAGGATCTGGGCGCCGCTGCTGCTGAGCCGGGTGGCACCGAAGCTCGCACCGGAGCTGCAAGGTTTGCTGGGATACAGCCTGCGTCAAAGTCTGGAGCGCACCGTGGTGCCAGCACCGCTGCGCCAGTTGCAGCCGCTGCTCCAGGTCGAGACCGGCATCAGTCGCCAACTAGCGAGCGGCATGGTCGACAGCCTCCTTGAGCTTTCCCGCAGCACTGGCAACCAGCTTTCCCGCCGCGATGACGTGCAGCTCGATTTATTGCAGCGGTTCATCGACCGGTTCTGGGAGGAGCTGGCCGCGGCACTCGAGAGCGGCTCGGCCCTGGAGCGCTCCCAGGAGCTGCTGTGCACCTTGATAGACGGCGCCAAGGGCACCTATCTGAGCCAGATCAACAGGGCCGGAATTGAAGCACTGATCCAGGAGCTCGACCAGTTGATGACCGCCCCTGGCCCAGCTAGCCCAGAAGATCCAGCCACTCCGGCTCCTTGAAGCCGGTGAGGATGCGCCCGTCGTTTGCGATCAGAAAAGGCCGCTTGATCAATTTGCCGTCAGCGGCCAGCGCTGCTAGCGCCGCCTGATCGTCCATGGCCTGCACCGCAGCGGCCCCCAAGGCCCGATAGCTCTGCCCGCTGGTGTTGAACAGGCGCTGCCTTCCAAGCTGGGCCAAGGCCTGCTCGAGTTCGGCGATGCTGGGCGGCTGCTCGGTTATGTCCAGCGTTTCGGCAGCCAGATGACGGGCTGTCAGCCAGACGATTGCCTTGCGGCAGGTATTGCAACGGGGATAGCTATAGAGCTTCATCCGGAGCTACGGATTGGGGTAGCGGCCGCTTATTTGATGCCGATTAGGGACTTCAGGGCGCCCACCAGGCTGTTTGAACCCTGGCCAACGGCGTTGGTCGGTTTGGTGCGCACGGTGACGTCGCCGTTGACGCTGGTGCGGCAGCTGAGGCGGAAATTGGCTGGGCGATCAGAGAGGTAAACCTCCTCGACATCGCTGCGGGGGGAAAGGTTTTGCATGCCCTCGATCACCTCCATAACGCAGGTGCCGCACTGGCCTATGCCACCGCAGTTGTTGACGTTGTTGAGCCCTTTGTAAGGGTTGATGCCCGCATCCAGGGCGGCCTTGCGGAGATTGGCACCTTCGATGCAACCGACCGTCTGGCCTTCCTGTTCAAAACGGATGGTGGGCACGGTCGGGCTGGGGGAATGGGCGCCGCCCAACTTAGGTCACGCCCGTCCCAATGCCTAGCATCGGAACCTTCGCGAGCGAGCTGTGTCAACGCCCCTCGGTTATGACCTGCCTCTTGGTTATGACCTGCCTCTTGGTTACGACCTAATCGTCCAGCAGCTGATTCCGGGATACGCCAGCCTGGCTCGCCTGGCGGTTGCTTTGCTGGCTGCCTCGCCTCGAGCTAGCAGCTCTGGCGCAGCTGTGTTGGTGGCGGGCTGCGGCACCGGAGCAGAGCTGGTGGAGGCAAGGGCCCAGCGCCCGGACTGGCAGCTCACCGCAATCGATCCCTCCGCTGAGATGCTCGCCGCTTCCCAACAGCGACTGGGTGTCGAGTCGATCAGCTGGCGTCAAACCACGGTCGAGGACCTCAACGCCGACGGATGTTTTGCTGGCGCCCTTTCCGTGCTGGTTTTGCAGTCCTTGCCAGACGATGGCAGCAAGCTTGCATTCCTTACGGCCCTTGCCCGCAGCCTTGAGCATGGTGGCCAACTCGTGCTGGTTGATTTGATGGCGCCGGAGCGATCAACCCTGCAAAGCCAGGTGGAGGCAGCCTGGATGGGTTTCCAACGGGCTAGTGGCCTCAACGCTGATCCTCACGATCTCGCTCCTCTTACCCAAGGCCTCCATCCGATTGGGGAAGCGCGGCTAACGGCTCTCGTCAACGCGGCTGGCTTTGGAGATCCGGCCAGGATTTTTCAGGCTCTCGGCTATGAGGGCTTTCTGCTGCAGCGCCGCCCCTGAGCTCTCGAAGCTCGGGGCCGAATAGCTGAAGGGTCGTCCAGCTACAACCATGGATAGCGGCACTACCGCCGTTGCCAGGGCGATCAGGCTTCCCAGCAGGCCTGAAAGGGCTTGGGGGCCCGTACTGAATGGATCTTCACCCTGCTCATCAAGATCGCGTTCTGGCGCGGTCGCTTCGGCTAGGTGGGGGATGGAAGAGGGTTGGGAATCTCGGGGAACTGAATCCATAGCAATGGGAAAAGGCGCATAAGGCACCGATTCCACTCAGAAAATCAAAGGGACTTCGTCAATTCTGGCACTGTGGCTCAGAAATTGGGGATTGAACAACTATTGACTCGTGCAACTTGCAAGACTGAACCGTGCAACTTGCAAGACCGGCTAACTAGTAAGGCCCTTTTAGGCTGCAGGGCGAGAGCCTTGATCGTGTTGATCACGGCGCGCACTCAGGTCTGTAGGGCGACCATCGAGATGGTCTAGGCGCAATCGGATGGATCGCAGCTCTTCGAGGATCGAACCCAACAATTGTTGGGTGGCAGTAGACGGTGAGTTGAGTACCTCAACCGTTACTTCCTTGATCCGCAGCACGTCGCGGGCAAAACGGGCCACCTCGTTGGGGTGGAACATCAGCGGATCCTTTTGATCGCTGCGGTATTCCGGATTCAACTTGCGTGGGTTGAAAGGCGGATTGAGATTGCGGGGATCAGTATTTGTATAGCGGTATACAGACGCCCGAGAACGGTTGAGAGCCCTTTGGACCTCATCAATACCGATTAGGCCTTCAGCGATCTCGGCGGATCCAGCATCTGCGGGTTCGGCCTGGACAACAAGCCCAGCAGGTAGCCCGATCGCCCCCAATCCATTTGCAGAACTGGGCTGGGGTGGCATGAGACGGCTTTTGGACTAACGGGATCAGATCGAGACCATAGCAGGGGTTTTGCACGTAATCACCAGCGGTGGTCACCCCCATACAGGCTCCCCTGGCTGGGCGTCGGTGATAGGTTCCGCCCTCATCGAAAGCTCCTGCCATGCGCGTCTCCCGCCTGATGCTGGTGACGCTCCGCGACGATCCGTCGGAGGCTGAGATTCCCTCTCACAAGCTGCTGCTTCGCGCCGGCTACATCCGCCGGGTTGCTTCGGGCATCTACGCCTACCTCCCCTTGATGTGGCGGGTGCTCCAGAAGGTTTCCAGGGTGGTTCGTGAGGAGATGGACGGCACCGGAGCCCTTGAAACCCTGTTGCCCCAACTTCAGCCGGCGGAGTTGTGGCAGCGAAGCGGCCGTTGGGCCGGCTACACCGCAGGGGAGGGCATCATGTTCCACCTGGAGGATCGCCAGGGGCGTGAGTTGGGGCTGGGGCCTACCCATGAGGAGGTGATCACATATCTGGCCACCGATCTGTTGCGTTCTTATAGGCAGTTGCCCGTCAATTTATACCAGATACAGAGCAAATTTCGCGATGAAATTCGTCCCCGCTTCGGCTTAATGCGCGGTCGCGAATTCATCATGAAAGATGCTTACTCCTTCCATGCAAATGAGGAGTCCTTGCGGCAAACCTACGCCGCTATGGATGGCGCCTACAGACGCATCTTTGCCCGTTGTGGTCTGCGAGCTGTCGCGGTGGAGGCAGACAGCGGTGCGATTGGTGGCTCGGCCAGCCAGGAATTCATGGTTACGGCTGAGGCCGGTGAGGATTTGATTTTGGCTAGTTCCGATGGGACCTATGCCGCCAACCAGGAGCGGGCTGTTTCGTTAGCCGCTGACCCAATTTCCCTACCGAGTGGACCGCGGGCTGGCGGTGAGGGTGAACCTTTTGCCACCCCTGGACAAAGCAGCATTGAAGATCTCTGCGCCGGCCATGGCATTGAGCCCTGTCAGACCGTAAAGGTGTTGATGTTGCTAGCCCGTTTTGAAGATCAAAGCGCCCAGCCCCTGCTGGTGAGCCTGCGGGGCGATCAACAACTCAACGAAGTCAAGCTGGCCAATGCAGTAACGGCCCGCTGCTCAGCGGAGCATGGGGCGCTACTAGACATTGCCCCAATTACTAAGGAGGCCGCGGCCAGCGAAGGGCTGCTGCCCTTGCCCTTTGGCTTTATGGGTCCCCACTTAGCCGATGGGCTGCTGAGCAATTCCGGTCACTGGACCAAGCACTTCTTGCGACTAGCTGACAGAACAGCTGCTGAGCTCAGTTCCTTTGTGTGTGGTGCCAACAGCACCGATAACCACCTAGTAGGCGCGGCTTGGGGCTCCCTCTGCCCCTGCCCTGAGAGCCTTGATCTGCGGGCCGCCCAACCAGGTGATCGCTGCCAACACGACCCCTCCCAGCAGCTCCAGGCCAGTCGGGGCATTGAGGTGGGACACATTTTCCAGCTGGGCCGCAAGTATTCAGAGGCCCTTGAGGCCCGTTTCACCAATGAGGCTGGCTCGGAAGAAGCCCTGTGGATGGGCTGTTACGGCATCGGTGTCTCCCGGTTGGCCCAGGCGGCTGTTGAGCAACATCACGATGGCAATGGCATCTGCTGGCCCGTATCGATTGCGCCCTTCGAAGTGATCGTGGTGGCGGCCAATTGGGCCGAAGCCGAGCAGAGCGGCTTGGCTGAGCAGCTCTATCTGCGTCTCCAGGAAGCAGGTGTAGATGTATTGCTGGATGACCGCAGTGAGCGGGCTGGAGTGAAGTTTAAGGATGCCGATCTGATTGGTATTCCCTGGCGGGTAGTGGTTGGTCGCGGAGCGGCCGATGGTCTGGTGGAGTTGGTGGAGCGCTCCAGCTGCAGCAAGCGCGATCTGCCGGCCATTGAGCTGCTTGAGACCCTGCTGCCCTGCTTGGCAAGCCAGCGCTTGGGCCTGCCTGCGTAAAGGCCCCCTGAGGCGGCTTCTAGGATGGGGGGATTCGCATTTCTCCCATGGCCGCTGTGCTTCCCTCCTTCCGCCAGCGGCTGAAGCAGCTTTTTTCACGCTTGGCCGTAGCCCTAGTGCTCTGCCTCAGCCTTGCTCTAACTGCCTGTAGCTCTGCAAATACTGGTCTTTCTGGTAACTACATCGAGGACACTGTGGCGGTGGCCGACAGCCTGCTGAGCACCATCGCCTTAGGGGCCGACGATCCTGCCCGCGCTGAGGCCGAGATCGAAGCTCGCAGCCTGAGCAATGGCTACGTGGCCCGCTACCGCCCCCGCAGCTCGGTGAACGGCTTGGGCTCTTTCACCACCATGCAGACGGCGATCAACTCCATGGCTGGCCACTACACCAATTATCCCAATCGCCCGCTGCCGGAGGCGCTTAAGGAGCGGATCGCCAAGGAACTCAAGAAGGCTGAAACCAACGCGACTCGCGGCGCCTAAGGCCCTGATCCAATCCAACCATCTTTGACGAAGGACCCCACGATCTGAGAAGCTCTCGGATTGTGCTCAGAAGCGGCTCCGGGCCGCTGTGTCCTTGGCCAACGTTGTCGTCATCGGTGCGCAGTGGGGTGACGAGGGGAAGGGCAAGATCACGGATCTTCTCAGCCGCTCAGCCGACGTTGTGGTGCGGTATCAAGGCGGGGTGAACGCCGGCCACACCATCGTCGTGGACGACAAGGTGCTGAAACTGCACCTGATCCCCTCCGGGATCCTTTACCCAGACACGATTTGCTTGATCGGCTCCGGCACGGTGGTCGACCCCAAGGTGATGCTGGGGGAGCTCGACATGCTCGCCACCTACAGCATCGACATCAGTGGCTTGAAGCTGGCTTCTACGGCCCACGTCACCATGCCTTACCACCGCCTTTTGGATCAGGCGATGGAACAGCGCCGCGGCGATCGCCGCATCGGCACCACTGGCCGGGGCATCGGTCCCACCTACGCAGATAAATCGGAGCGCAATGGCATCCGAATCCTGGACATTCTTGACGGGGATCGGTTGCGGGATCGCCTCGCGGGCCCCCTTGCCGAAAAGAATGAAATCCTCGAAAAGCTGTACGGCCTTGAGCCGTTGGATTTCGAGACGGTTGTGGCCGAATACGTCGGCTACGGCAAGCGGCTAGCGCCCCATGTGGTCGATTGCACCCGCACTATCCACAGCGCTGCGCGGGCCCGCCAAAACATCCTGTTTGAGGGAGCCCAGGGCACCCTGCTGGATCTTGACCACGGCACCTATCCCTATGTCACCTCCTCAAACCCAGTAAGTGGCGGTGCCTGCATCGGAGCAGGGGTGGGCCCCACCTTGATCGATCGGGTGATCGGGGTAGCCAAGGCGTACACGACCCGGGTAGGAGAGGGTCCCTTCCCCACCGAGCTCCAGGGCAGCCTCAACGATCACCTATGTGATCGGGGCGGTGAGTTTGGAACCACCACGGGCCGCCGCCGCCGTTGCGGTTGGTTTGACGGGGTGATCGGTCGCTATGCGGTGGAGGTGAACGGCCTCGATTGTCTGGCCATCACCAAGCTCGATGTGCTTGATGAGCTCGATGAAATCCAGGTATGTGTTGCCTACGAACTCGACGGCGAGCGGATCGAATATTTCCCCAGCAGTTCGGAGGATTTCGCCCGCTGCCAGCCGATCTTTGAAACCTTGCCGGGTTGGCAAACCTCTACTGCAGATTGCCGCAGCCTCGAGGAATTACCTCCAACGGCGATGAGCTATTTGCGCTTTCTTGCCGATCTAATGGAGGTGCCGATCGCCATCGTTTCCCTTGGCGCTAACCGCGATCAGACGATCGTTGTGGAAGACCCCATTCACGGTCCCAAGCGGGCCCTGCTGAGCACCTGATGGATCCCATGGACAAGAGCTACGACGTCGTCGGCATTGGCAACGCCATCGTTGACGTGTTGGTGCAAGCCAACGACGACCTGATCGACAACTTCGAACTCACCAAGGGCACCATGGCCCTGGTGGACGAAGCCCAAGCCGAGCGCCTCTACGCCAGCGTTGGACCGGGCCTTGAAACCTCTGGCGGCTCCGCTGCCAACACCCTGGCCGGGGTTGCCCAACTGGGTGGCCGGGCGGGCTTTATCGGTCGGGTGCGCAACGATCAGCTCGGGGGGATTTTTACCCACGACATCCGTTCGGTTGGAGCTCGCTTTGACACCCCTGCGGCCACGGAGGGGCCCTCCACGGCCCGTTGCCTGATCCTGGTGACTCCGGATGCCCAGCGCACCATGTGCACATACTTGGGCGCTTCGGTGGGGCTGGATCCAGCCGACCTCGACCTTGACATGGTTGCCCAAGCCAAGGTGCTCTACCTAGAGGGTTACCTCTGGGACAGCGACGAGGCCAAGGCGGCTTTCATCACTGCGGCCGAGGTGGCCCGCGCCCATGGGGGCGAGGTGGCTTTGAGCCTGTCGGATGCTTTTTGCGTCGAGCGTCACCGCGAAAGCTTCCAGGAGCTAGTGGACGGCCACGTCGACATCCTGTTTGCCAACGAAATGGAGATCACGGCCCTCTACAAGGCCAATAGTTTTGAAGAGGCTGCCGACCAGGTGCGGGGCCGCTGCAAGCTGGCTGCCCTCACCCGCAGCGAGCAGGGATCGGTAGTCCTCAATGGCGCCGGCACCCACAGCGTCGCCCCCTTCCAGCTCGGTCCCTTGCTGGACACCACAGGGGCAGGTGATCTCTACGCCGCTGGCTTCCTGCACGCCTACACCCAGGGCCAGTCCGTCGACGAATGTGGACGGCTGGGTTCCCTCTGCGCTGGTCAGGTCGTGACCCAGCTGGGGCCCCGTCCCCAGGGCTCGCTCAAGCAGCTAGTAGCCCAGCACCTGGGCTGAGCCTCACTGCGGCAGCACCAGTGCCTCCAATAGGCAAGTTTGGCTTAAGCCTTTTACTCCGGCTGGCTCTGCTGGCCTGCCGATCAGCAACAATTCGGGGCCGGGGCCTGCGCAGAGCTGCCTCCAGAGCTGTTCGGTAGCTCCGCCCGACTGGCGGGCCAACACCGTGGTGATGCGCCAGCGACGAATCAGGGATCGCTCTACCTCCAGCTCCGAGCCTGGGCGGAGGCAGGCGACCTGATCGGCCGCCAAGCCAGCCGCCATGGCCAGCTGTAAGGCCCTTGGGCTGGGCAGCAGCCTGGCGAAGTGACGGGCGCCGGGGCTGCAGGCCAGCGCCTGTTTTAGTTGGCGGGCACCTATTGCCAATAGGAGGCGGTGGCCCTGCAGCGAGCGACTACGCAGCGTCTCCAGGCTCGGCAGGATCGTTGCCGCTCCAGGCAGGGTGGGGCGCAGCAGCCGTATCAGCCGTTGGCGGCGCTGCTTGCACACGGCGGCCAGCTGGAGACTCACCAGACAGGCGAAGGGATGGCTGGCATCCACCACCACCGCATAGGGCCAACCCACCGATTCGGCGGCGGCCAGTTCTGCCCATACCCCCTGCTCGCCATCGATCGCGCCGACGCGCAGGGTTAGCCCCGGATGGGGGCGATAGGCCAGGGCCGCTGTTGCACCAACAACGCTCACGGTTAGGTGCCAACCGCGCTGCAGCAGCCGCTCCGCCACTACGGGGCCTTCACCGGTGCCGCCGATCAGCCACAGACGGGGCGAGGTCTGCTGAATCTCAGGTCCGTGCATCAGGATGGGGGCCACCAATGGTTGCCGGGGAGTGAATCACTGTCTGCTCGAGGTTGAGGTGCTGGAAGCGCCCCAGGTGCGATACACCCAGGACAATCAGACGCCGGTGGCGGAGATGGCGGTCCAGATAGATGGCCTGCGTCCTGATGATCCCCCGGGTCAATTGAAGGTGGTCGGCTGGGGCAATTTGGCCCAAGAGCTCCAGAACCGGGTGCAGGTTGGCCAGCGGCTGATGCTCGAGGGCAGGCTGCGCATGAATACCGTCACCCGTCAGGACGGCGTCAAGGAAAAGCGCGCTGAATTCACCCTGGCCCGGCTGCACGGCATGGGTCCTGGCGCCACCAGCAGTCCTGCTGTCAATCCAGCTGCCGCTACTGCGCCTGCGCCCCAGCGCCGTGCCCCAGCAGCGGCTCCCCCTTCCAACCCGGCTCCAGCCGCGCCGGCAGGTGCCCAGCCCCCAACCTGGAATACCTCCCCGCTGGTGCCTGATCTCCCTGACGACGACGACATCCCTTTTTGATGCGGGATTGATCCCGTTTAGAGCTAGGCGTCGGCGCTGGAATCGGAGTCGCTCAACTGATCGAGCAGCTGGCCCAGCTCCCGCTCCAAGGCTGCTAGATCCAGGCGCCATTGGGGCCAACGACCCGCATCAATTTGGCGCAATAACCAAAGCCGGTCGCTCTTGAGGTTGCTGATCAGTTCGGCGGTGCCGGTTTCGCTGGGCCAGCTGGTGGTCGCATCCGCCATGGGCATAAAGGAAGATGGCTGTATGCAAGCACTTCTCTCACCAGGCAGCCTCGTGACCATCGCGGGGGCTGTGCTCACGGTGATCGGCACGATCGCCTACGCCACCGATATCCCCAATCTCAGCCTGCCCACGATTTTCTACGGCATTCCGATCCTGTTGGGTGGGTTGGCCTTGAAATCCTCTGAGCTGCCTCCACCTAAGCGACTAACGCCGGCCTCCCGTTTCAAGCAATTGCGGGACCTGCCGGAAAGCGAGTCCCTGCGCAAGCTGCTGGCCGATGTAGATCGCTGGCGCTACGGCCAGAAAGCCCATCTGGAGAGCTCCCTGGAGGTGCTCAAGCTCTGGGACGAGGACGCTCCGCCCCAGCTGCTGAGTGTTGAGGAGCTCGACTGCGATGGCCGCTATGGCTTGCGCCTGCGCTTTCGCTGCGAAGGGGTGCCCCTAGATCGCTGGCAGGCCCGCGCTGATCGGCTTGGCCGCTTCTTTGGCCCCGGTTTGAGTGCCGACATCAAGCCAGAGCGCCGCGATGAATTCAGCCTCGCTCTAGTGCCCGAGCCCAGCCCTAGCTAAGACCGCTTAACCCATCTGCCCCATCGACAAGCGAAACCTTGATCACCAGCCAGGACACCCTGAGGGTGTCGGTCCTAAGTGAGGCCCTTCCGTACATCCAACGCTTTGCGGGCCGCAGGGTGGTGGTCAAGTACGGCGGCGCAGCGATGGTGCAAGCCGAGCTTCGCGACGCTGTCTACCGCGATGTGGTGTTGCTGGCCTCGGTGGGGGTGCAGCCAGTGGTGGTTCATGGCGGCGGTCCGGAGATCAATGACTGGCTGAATCGCCTCCAAATCGAGCCGGAATTCCGTGACGGTTTGCGGGTCACCACTCCGGAAACCATGGACGTGGTGGAGATGGTGCTGGTGGGCCGGGTCAACAAAAACATCGTTAACGGCCTCAATCAGGTGGGTGGCCGGGCCGTGGGACTTTGCGGCAGTGATGGCTCCTTGGTGCGGGCCCGCACCTACGCCGATGGGGTTAATGGGCTGGTGGGAGAGGTGGCGGCAGTAGATCCGGCAGTGCTTTTTCCCCTGCTCGATGCCGGCTACATCCCGGTGATCTCGAGCGTGGCAGCCGACGCTGAGGGCCAGGCCCACAACATCAATGCCGATACCGTGGCCGGTGAACTGGCCGCGGCTTTACAGGCCGAGAAACTGATCCTGCTGACCGACACGGCAGGGATTTTGAAGGATCGCCACGATCCTGACTCCCTAATTCGTCAGCTGACCCTGGCGGACGCACGCCAATTAATCCATGACGGTGTGGTGGCAGGCGGCATGACCCCAAAGACCGAATGCTGCATCCGGGCCCTGGCCCAGGGAGTGGCGGCGGCCCACATCGTTGATGGCCGGGTGCCCCACGCCCTGTTGCTGGAGGTATTCACCGATTCGGGGATTGGCACCATGGTGGTGGGCAGCCAGCGCGGCGGCCATGGCTGAAGACCTGCTGGCTGCAGCCCGTGCAGCCCTCGAGCGGGGCGATTACGGCCAGGTTGTACGCCTGTTGGATCCCCTCACCAGAGAGCATCCTGCTGCTACCGCCACCGGAGCTGAGATTCAGCTGCTGCTCGCCACCGCCTGGATGGGGCGGGGCGACAACGGCCGGGCGATCCTGTGTTGCCGGCTGATCAAGCGCTGCCGTGATGCCAGCCTGCGGGCTCAAGCCATAGACCTACTCACCGTGCTGGAGGCACCGGCCCTCGAGCGCCCCCGCGATTGGTCGATCACCCTGCCCGATCTGGGCACAGCCGAGGCCATGGGCGGCCAGATGCAGCAGCTTGCCCGCGGCCGCCGCTCCAACAAACCGCCACCGCCGCCGCCGCCACCGGTAGGGCCAACCAGAGCTCCAGTGGGCTTCGCTGTGCTGGCGGTTTTGCTGTTGCTGCTGACGCTGCTGCTCGGCGGCTGCACCGAGGTGCGCAGCGAGTTGACCTTCAAGGGGCCGGGCCGGCTGCAGATCGCCCATGGCCTATCGAGCCCCGGCAGCCAATCCGAGCCCTGGGCCCGTCAGTTTGGCCGCGCCCTGCTGACCCAGGGATTTCACCCTGTCAAGCAGCCCAAGCCATCTGCTGGCGCTGACGGCTTTCACCAGCGACTGGAGAGCCCGGTGCTACCAGCGCCCGAGGCCCTTGCCCTGCTGGCGGCAAACCTCAGCGCGGCAGCGGATCTGGCCGGTGTGGCCCTGCAGCCGCCCCACTTCCAGCTGCGGGAGCGCAATTGGCTGCTGGGGGTGCGCCAAAGCGTTGAACTGACAGTGGACCTGCGTGGGCTCACCGCTCTGCCAGGTTTCAGCGCCGCCATCGACCTGGCCCCTGTGACCCCTGCCGCTGTCCGCCTAGCCAGTCCCGAGCCCGCTGCGGCGATTTCTGGACGAGCTGCCCTGCACTGGCCCCTGCGCTTCGGCGCCAGCAACACCCTGCAGCTCAGCTGCTGGCGCTGGAGTGGTCTTGGTATTGGCGGCGCCCTGATTGCCCTTGCCCTAGTGCTGGTGCTGGCCCTGGAGCGCCTGCGGCGTCTGCTGGGCTTCGGCCTGCCGGAACTACCGGCTTGAGAGCTGTGCTCAAAGGCAGAGGGGGTCGGGGTCGATCGCCAGACCCACCCCCGCAGGCAGCCCCTCCCGCAGCAGGCTTTCAGTCGGCAAGGGCAGGGGCTGGGCGGCGGGACCATGCAGCAACAGCTGCCAGCGACTCTTGCCCGCTACCCGGGCTACCGGGGCCGGGGCGGGACCAATCAACAGCCAGCCGGCTGCCGCCACTTGGCTGCGAATTCTCTCCGCCAAGGCGGCGGCGGCGGTTGCCGTGCCGCTGGCGCTTGGTCCGCTCAGACGCAGGAGGCAGGCCCGGCTGAAGGGCACCAGGCCACCCTGGCGGCGCAACTGGCTCTCCTCGGCCAAAAACAGCTCGTAGCGCCCATCCACCAGGTGGCGAATCACCGGGTGGTCGGGGCTGTAGGTCTGCACCAGCACCTCGCCTGGTTTTTCGCCGCGGCCCGCCCGGCCCGCTAGTTGCAACAGCAATTGCAGGCACTGCTCGGAGGAGCGCAGATCGGGGCGATGCAAAAGCCCGTCTGCCGCCAAAACCGCCGCCAGGGTCACCCGGGGTAGGTCCATGCCTTTGGCCAGCATCTGGGTGCCTACCAATACGTCGGCTTCCCCTTGGGCAAAGCGATCGAGCAGGCGGCGGTGGCCGTCGCGGCCCCTGGTGGTGTCACGGTCAAAGCGCAGCAGGCGCAACCCTTCAAGCTCGGATGCCAGCTGCTCCATCACCCGCTGGGTGCCCGCGCCAAAGGGCTTGAAGGCCGTGGAGCCACAGTGGCCGCAGCGATTGCCCATCTCGGCGCGGTGGTCGCACCAGTGGCAGCGCAGCCATTCCTGGCCCCCTTTGGAGCGGTGCACGGTTAGGGATACATCGCAGTGGGGGCAGAGCACCGCTTCGCCGCAGCTGCGACAGCTCAGGAATGCTCGGTAGCCCCGTCGGGGCACCAGCACCACTGCCTGTTCGCCCTTCTCCTGCAGCTGCTCTAAGCGCCCCATCAGGGCCCGGCTGATCAGGCGACGGTGGCCATCGGCGAGCTCGTGGCGCATGTCGATCACCCGTACGGCAGGCAGGGGCCGCGAACCAATCCGCTCCGGCAGTCGTAGGAGGCGGCTGGCTGGTTGGGGGGATTGACAGCTCAGCCAACTCTCGAGGGAGGGGGTGGCGCTGCCGAGCACCAGCCGCGCCCCGCTGTGCCGGGCCCGTAGGCGGGCTACGTCGCGGGCGTGGTAGCAGGGCATCGGGCTGTCCTGCTTGTAGGAGCTGTCGTGTTCCTCATCGAGCACGATCAGGCCCAGCCTGGGCATGGGCAGAAAGATCGCTGAGCGGGTACCCACCACCACCACCGCTTCTGGTTCTAGGCAGCGACGCCAGGCCGCCACCCGGGCTCCATCGGAAAGGCCGCTGTGGAACTCGACCACCCGGCAGCCGAAGCGTTCCCGTGCCCGGTCGAGCAACTGGGGAATTAGGCCAATCTCCGGGGTGAGTAAGAGGGTGCCCTGCCCCAGCTCCAGAGCTTGAGCGGCCGCCCGCAGATACACCTCAGTTTTGCCGGCGCCGGTAACACCCCAGAGCAAAAATTCCGCGCCCGCTGGGGCACCGGAAATGGCCTGGACTGCAGATGCCTGGGCTTCCGTCAGGGCAGGCCAGTGGGCCGGTGCCAGGCCAGCTCCACTGCCCTCGGGGGGAGCCTGAAGGCGCTGCACCAGGCCCCGAGCCTCCAGTCCCTTGAGGACGGCGCGACTGAAGCCAGCCTCACCACAAAGATCCCGCAGGGGCACTGGCCCGCTATGGCGCCCAAGGTGCTCAAGCAGTTGCTGCTGCCGCTCGGTGAGGGGCTGGCTGAGGAGTGCTGCATCGGAGCGCTCCACCAGCCAGATTGCACGGCTTGGCCTGCTTGGCCCCTGGTTGCGCTGGCCAAGCCAGCCCGGTGGCAGGGCACTTTTCAGAGTTTTGAAGAGGCTCGTGTGGCACTCCGCCGCCACACTTGTCATTAAGTTTTGCCAATCGGGATCTACGGCAGCCCGCTGCCAAATCTCCAGGATTGGCTGGATTCGCTTGCTGCTGAGACTGGCGGGTAATTGATCAAGCCAGCCCACAACCAAGCCGGTGTGCGGGCGGCCCTGCAGCTTCACCCGCACCAAATCCCCAATCCCGGCTGGGGTTTCTGGCGAGTTGGCGTAGGTGAATACCTGGCCTTCCCTCCCGGCTTCGAGCCAGATCTGCAGCCAGGGGATCGACAAGCTTGCAAAGGTCACAACCCATTCTTAGGATGTGAATGTTGGGCAGTTCAAGGACTGCCGTCGGAACCAAGCAGATTTCCGTCCAGCGGGAAGACCTGAAGTGAGACCCCGGGAGCCAGCCTCCCACCATTCGGCCTCCCGGTCTGCGACCACCCCTGTCAGCCCTGTCCAGGCCTCGGCCACTCATCCAGGCCTCGGCCAACCCGTCCAGGCTTCGGCCACCGACCCCTTGCTTTTTGCCGGGTCGCTCGACTTTTCTTTGCCTACTACCACCGTTCAGAGGTTTCGTTCCCGTTTTCGTGGTCTTGCACCAGCCCCTACGGCTAATCCCGGCGTAGCTGAAACAATTTTCTGCCGATTGCAGGCAGAAAATCTCTAGACCCGATTTCAGGCGATGCGTTTCCGCCCGTTTGTTTTGTTGTTTCGTTTTCGTTACCTATGAGCCCTGCTGCTGCCCAGCCGAAAGCAACTCCTGAAATCTTGATGGTGGCCACGGCGGCCGGTGAAGAGGTGCAAGTAACGCCCAAGAAGGCTGCACCTAAGTCAAAGGCTGCGCCAAAAGCTAAAGCCGCTGCCAAAGCCCCGGCTGCTTCCAAGGGAACGGCTGCTCCCAAAGCAAAGACTGCCACCAAAGCCCCGGCTGCTTCTAAAGGAACTGCTGCTACCAAGGCAAAGCCGGCCGCAAGCAAATCCTCAGCGCCTAAACCCCCAGCCGCCAAGGCTAAGACTGAGGCTCCCGTCGATACCGCTGATCTAGACGATGCCGATGATCTAGGCCCATCCGGCAGCTCTGCCGAGAAGGACGAGAAGGCTGCCAAGGCCCTCGCCAGCATCAAGGTGGGGCCTAAAGGTGTCTACACCGAAGACTCCATTCGGGTTTACCTCCAGGAGATCGGCCGTATCCGCCTGCTCCGGCCCGACGAGGAGATCGAGCTAGCCCGCAAGATCGCCGATCTACTCCAGCTCGAGGAGATCGCCGCTCAGTTTGAGGCCGATCACGGCCGCCAGCCCGACAACAAGGAATGGGCGGCATTGGTGGAGATGCCCTCCATCAAGTTCCGCCGGCGCCTGATGCTTGGCCGCCGAGCCAAGGAAAAGATGGTTCAGTCAAACCTGCGCCTGGTGGTTTCGATCGCAAAGAAATACATGAACCGGGGCCTGAGCTTCCAGGACCTGATTCAGGAGGGTTCCCTCGGCTTAATCCGGGCTGCCGAGAAATTCGACCACGAAAAGGGATATAAATTTTCCACCTACGCCACCTGGTGGATTCGTCAGGCGATCACCCGCGCTATCGCTGATCAGTCACGCACTATCCGCCTTCCGGTGCACCTATACGAAACCATTTCCCGGATCAAGAAGACCACTAAGACCCTCTCCCAGGAATTCGGCCGCAAGCCCACCGAAGAGGAAATTGCCGAATCGATGGAAATGACCATCGAGAAGCTGCGTTTCATCGCCAAAAGCGCCCAGCTGCCCATCTCCCTGGAGACGCCGATCGGCAAAGAGGAGGATTCCCGGCTCGGTGACTTCATCGAGGCCGATATTGAAAACCCTGAGCAGGATGTGGCCAAGAACCTGCTGCGAGAGGACCTCGAGGGCGTGCTGGCCACCCTCAGCCCCAGGGAGCGTGACGTGCTGCGTCTGCGCTACGGCCTAGATGACGGCCGCATGAAGACCCTTGAAGAGATCGGCCAGATCTTTGATGTAACCAGGGAGCGCATTCGTCAAATTGAAGCCAAGGCCCTGCGCAAGCTGCGCCACCCCAACCGCAACGGCGTGCTCAAGGAGTACATCAAGTGAGTCAGGGCCTGGCATCCCTGCGGGGGCTGCGCACTGCTCCGTCGCTCGACCCCGCAGCGCTCTCGGAGCTGCGGGCAGAGCTTGAGCCGTTGCTGGCTCGCTGCGACTGGTTCACGGCGGGAGTGATGGCAGCTTCTGCAGCGGCTGCGGTGACCTGTCTGCGTCAGGTTGAGACGGCTCTGGGCTGGTCGCAATTGCAGCTAGATCCCGCCGGTGTAGCCCTCGATTCGATCGAGGGTCCGGTCTTCCTCAAGGCCAACCAGAACAGCGGTCGCTTTCAGGTGCGCGCTGAAACCGGTCTAGGAGAGGGACTATTGATCAGCGGTCACTGTTCAGCAGATACGGCTGCGGAAGACACCTGGGGTCCATTGCCCCTTGATTTCTTCGGCCCTTAATCTGAGTGGCTGTTATCTGCCCCTGATGGCCAACCCCCTGCGCATTGCCTCCCGCCGCAGCCAGCTGGCCATGGTGCAAACCAATTGGGTGCGCGATGAACTGATCCAGGCCCACAACGGCCTGGAGATCTCGATCGAAGCGATGGCCACCCAGGGGGACAAGATTCTCGATGTGGCCCTCGCCAAGATCGGCGACAAAGGCCTTTTTACCAAGGAGTTAGAGGCTCAGATGCTTGTTGGACAGGCTGATATCGCCGTCCATAGCCTCAAGGATCTGCCAACCAACCTGCCCGAGGGGCTGATGCTTGGCTGCATTACCGAGCGGGAAGATCCCGCGGATGCCTTGGTGGTGCATGAACAACACCGCGATAAGAGCCTGGCAACCCTGCCCGCAGGCGCCGTGGTGGGCACCAGTTCCCTGCGCCGCCTAGCCCAGCTACGCCACCACTTCCCGCACCTCAGCTTCAAGGATGTGCGCGGCAACGTAATCACCCGCTTGGAGAAACTTGATGCTGGTGAGTACGACTGCCTGATCCTGGCGGCCGCTGGTTTGGGACGGCTTGGTTTGGGGGATCGCATCCACGAGCTGATCGACCCCTCCATTTCCCTCCACGCCGTTGGCCAGGGTGCCTTGGGTATTGAGTGTCGAGAGGGCGATGCCGCCGTGCTCGAGCAGATCAAGGTGTTGGAGCACCAGCCCACCGCCCGTCGCTGCCTGGCTGAGCGAGCCTTTTTGCGTGAGCTGGAGGGGGGCTGTCAGGTGCCCATCGGCGTTAACAGCCGCTTCGACGGGGATACGCTTGTATTAACGGGAATGGTTGCAAGCATCGACGGCCTGCGCCTGATTCGCGATGAGGCTTGCGGTCCCCAGGCCGACCCTGAGGCCATTGGGATCGCCCTTGCCCATGCTTTGAAGGCCCAGGGCGCCGGCGAGATCCTGGAGGAGATTTTTGCAACTGTCCGGCCCGAAGCCTGAACCAGCGCCAGCGGCCGCTAGCCCCGTTGAAGCCGAGGCACGCGCCCTTCCCTATCAATGGAATCTGCTGGCATGGGCTGCCCTGATTGGGGTGCTCACGGGACTAGCAGTGGTGGCCTTCCACGAATTGCTGGGCTTCATTAATAACGGGCTGTTTGGACCTTTTGTGGAGGGGCTCCTAACGGTTGGTCGTAGCCAGCCGCCGGAGTTAGCAACCGAATTGCCGCTGGCGGCGGCTCCTGATACGGGCACACCGCTGCGGGCCCTGCTCCAGGTGGGTCTCGGCGGGCTTGGCTTCCTGCCACCGCCCCCGGCCGTTCCTGAGCCGTTGCCCCTGCCGGTTTCCTCACTGCCCGATTGGATCAGTCTCTGGCCGGTGGTTGTGGTGCCCACCCTGGGGGGCTGGGCCGTTGGTCTTTTGCGCCGCTATGGCGGTGACCTGGGCCCTGGCCTCCCCAGCCTGATGGCGATGGCCGATGGCGCCGTTAGCGCTCGGCCCAGCTTGCCCTTTCTGCGCCTGCTGGGTGCATCCCTCAGCCTGGGCAGTGGTGCCTCCCTCGGCCCGGAGGGGCCCAGCGTTGAGAGTGGCGGCAATATCGGTCTTTGGGTGGCCCTGCGCGGCGGGCTCTCTCCCCAGAGTCAGAAAGCCCTGGTGGCCGCGGGAGTGGCCGCAGGTCTGGCGGCGGGGTTCAAGGCACCCATCGCCGGGGTGTTTTTTGCTTTTGAAGGAAGCTTCAGTGCCGTTCAGGGCCGGCCCAGCTTGCGGGCGGTGCTGGTGGCGGCGGTGGCTTCCTCGCTGGTCACCCAATTGCTGCTCGGGGACACACCGATTTTGCGCTTGCCTGCTTATGAGGTGCGCTCACCGCTGGAGTTGCCCCTTTATCTGGGCTTAGGCCTGGTGGCAAGCTTGATGTCTTGGGCCTTGGTGAGCCTGCTGGCTGCAGGCCGCAGCGAGCGGCTTCAGGCCTGGCTGGGCCAGCTGCCGCCAGGCCTGCCCACCGCCCTAGGGGGTGCCTCTGTGGGTGTGATGGCTCTGGGTTTTCCCCAGGTGCTGGGTGTCGGTTACGACACGATTGAGGCCCTGCTTGGCAGCGAGGGTGGCGTGCCCCTGCTCACCTTGCTGGTATTGCTGGGCGTCAAGCTTTTAGCAACTGGTATTAGCAATGCCACCGGCTTTGTTGGCGGTGGTTTTGCCCCATCCCTGTTCCTAGGAGCGGTGCTCGGCAACTGCTACGGCCAGCTGCTTGGTGATAGTGGCCTGCACCTGCCGGTGGCTGAGCCACCCGCTTACGCCATGGTGGGCATGGCCGCTGTGCTGGCCGGTAGTGCCAGGGCTCCTCTTACGGCCCTTTTGCTGCTGTTTGAGCTCACCCGCGATATTCGAATTGTGCTGCCGCTAATGGCCGCCGCCGGCCTCAGTGCTGCCTTGGTGGAGCGCTGGCAGGGCCTGGCTGATCCGGGCTTACTTGGGCCTGACCCCCAAGAGGAGCATCGCCGCCGCCAGTTGGCCGCCCTGCAGGTGGCTGAGGCTTTCGAGCCCGAGGCCCCCCTGGTGCTGGCAGCTGAGTTACCAGCCCAAAAGGCCTTGATTCAGCTGGTGGAGGCCCACGGCCACTGTCTGGTGGTGGCTGATGGGGCTTGGGTGGTGGGGCTGGTCACCCTGGCTGATCTGCAGCGGGCCCTGAGTGCCGAGCGGGAGTTCAATGACGACGGCTCTTTACCTGTGCCCACCTTGCTCTCCTGTCGCCGCAGTGACTTGGTGTGGCTGCCGATGTCTGCCCAGCTTGCTCAGCTGGAAGACCAGCTCAGGCCAAATGGCTTGCGCCAATTGCCGGTTTTTGATGTGCCGGCTGCGGCGGCGGCAGCCCTGCCCCATGGCCTTCCCAATCCCGGTTTACCGGTTGCTTCTCTACGTGGCTTGGCCAGCCGCGATGGCATGGCCCGGGCCCTAGCGCGCCAGCTCACACCCGCTGGGGATGGGGCTCAGGATTGAGTCTGCAGCTGGCTAAAGAGCTCCTGGGCTGCTGGATCAACCGCACTTAACCTCGCCAGTATCCGCTCTAAATCAAGGGCTGAAAGCTCGCCGTCACTGGCCCACTTCAAGGTGGTGCTCACTTGGGGTTCGCAGGAATGATTGGAGTGGGGAACCGCAGACATAGACGCAGTCGAAAGGCCTCGTGCCTTGTTTTGGCCTTATAAGGTACGTCGATAACCCCAGCTTTCAGCTGCAGCTGGGGTTATCTCCAGAATATTTTCCGACAATCGGCTGGCTTCAGCGCTGCACGATTACTGGCGTACCAACTTCCACCTGATCAAATAAGGAGCGCACATGCTCGTGGAGCATGCGCACGCAGCCATTGGTCACGGCTGCGCGTGATGTCACCGTCCAGGACCAAGCATTTGGCGTGCCATGGATGCCGTACTGGTTGGGTCCGCTTTTCTGGAATCCAAGCCAGCGATCGCCTAAGGGGCCATTTGGTCCGACGGTGGCGTTGATCTTGCCGCTTTTGGTGCTCTGGTATTTGGGATTAACAACCTTGTTTTGCACGGAGAAGCGCCCTACTGGTGTGGGGGTGCTGGGATCGCCAATCGCCACTGGCCAACTGCCCAGCACCTTGCCGCCTTCACGCAGGCTGATCGTGCGCTTGTCAAGCTGAAGCACAATTTCCCGGCTGTTGCTCTGGGCCTGGACAGGGGTCCAAGCCGGAGCCATCGCTAGGGCTGCTGCGGCAATCCAGAGCGGTTTGAGGTAGTCAGCCATGGTGATAAGGGCGCTTAGTTAACCAATTTGGAGTCGATGATGTGGAGATAGCGCCGTTCGCACTCCTTAATGATGCTCACAGCTTCTGCTGGCTCCAAGAAGCCATTGACCTTGCAGGTGCCGGGTTTTTTGAGGTCTTTGTAGTGCTCCCAGTAGTACTGGGTTTCCGTGACCCACTGCTCACCAAGCTGGGTGAAACTGGTGATGTGGTCCATGCGCTTGTCATCGGCCAATACTGCGATCACCTTGTCGTCGACCTCGCCGCCGTCGTCAAAGGTCATGATGCCGATGATCCGAGCTTCCACCAGCGATCCCGGCACTAGGGGCTCGGTGACACCGACAATTTCAATATCTAGGGGGTCGCCGTCCTCGTCCCAAGTGCGGGGGATACAGCCGTAGGCGAAGGGGTAAGCCAGCGACGAGTAGCCGACGCGATCCAGCTTGAGGTGGCCTGTCTCCGTGATCAGTTCGTACTTGTTGATCGTCATGGAGTTCAACTCCACGATCGCGTTCAAGCGCAGCTCTGCTTCATCAGCGAAGGCCGGCAGCACGTGCAGCAGGTTGAGCATCGTGCGGCTCGGGGCGTGGTCGATGTTCGCCATGAAGCGGAATTTGAGTGGCTGAGCGGCATCCTAAGTATCTGCCTGCAGGCGCTCCAGCTTGTTGCGCAGATAGCGAAGGAAAGCAGCTGCGCTGAGGCTCTGGCCACTCACCTGTTCCACCAGCTCTTCCGCATTGACACTGCGGCCCAGGGGATAAACCCTGCTGGCCAGCCAGTCCCGCAGGCTGCTCTCCATACCAGCAGCGATCGCGGCCTCGATGGCACCTGGGCCGCCAAGCTCCTGCTCCATGGTTTCCGCGAGTTGGGCGCTGATCAGATGGCCCAGGGCGTAGCTGGGGAAATAGCCAAACAGGCCTTCTGCCCAGTGGATATCTTGCAGACATCCCTCCGAATCGCTTGAAGGGGTACGGCCCAGCAGCTCGCCCATGCGGCGGTTCCATAAATCTGGGAGCTCCGCCACCGGCAGCTCCTGCTCGAGCAGGGCAAGCTCCAGCTCAAAGCGCAGCACGATGTGTAAGCAGTAGCTGAGCTCGTCGGCTTCCACCCGAATCAGGCCGGGCCGCAGGGGATTGAGCCCTCGCCAGAAGCCGAGGGCACCGCCCCAGGGATCACTGCCACTGCCAACGCCACTGCCACCACCGCTGCCTAAGCCAGTGCAGAAGCGCGGATGCCAGCGCTCGGCGAAGGCGCGGCTGCGGCCCACGCGGCATTCCCAGAACAGCGACTGCGACTCGTGCACCCCCATCGAGGTGGCCTCACCCAGGGGCCAGGGAAAGTAGTGGTTGCCCGTGCGGGGCAGGCCCTGTTCATATAGGGAGTGGCCCCATTCATGGGCGGTGGCAAGGAAGGCCGAGAGGGGCTGATCCGGCACCACCCTGGTGGTGATGCGGAAGTCCTGGGGGCCCACGGTGCAGGAGAAGGGATGGGCCGAGCGGGAGCGTTGGCAGTAGGCCGGGTCGTAGCCCCAGCTGTTGAGCAGCTCGGTGCAGAGATTTTCCTGCAGGGCTTCGGGTAGCTCTGGCAGGGGGGATTCCTGGGTTGCTGCTGCCTGTTGGAGCAGGACGGGCAGTTCGTCCTGCAGTGGGGCAAACAGCTGCTGCAGCCGTTCTTTGCTGACGTCGGGCTCAAACGGCTGGGCCAGGATTTCCCAGGGGCTGCGGTGTTGAACTTCAGCGGCGGCAAGTTGGGTCGCTTGTTCGCGGCGTAGGCCGATCAGGCTTTCCAGTGCCGGAGCAAAGATGCTGAAGTCGCTGCGGCGCCTTGCCTCCTGCCAGATGGCATTGCCGCGCGACTGGGCTTGGGCGATCTGGGCTACAAGCTGGGGATCTAGGCAGCGCTGGCGATTTAGCTCAAGCCGCAGTAGCTGCAAGTTGCGGCGCACCGCCGCCGGAGTGCTGGCTTGCAGCTCGGCTTCCGCCGCCTCGACCAGATCGGCGTAAGCAGGGCTGCTCTGGCGTTCGTGCAGCTGGCTGGCCAACAGGGCTAGTTGGTCGCCACGCCATTCGGCACCGGCCGCCGGCATCACCGTGTTCTGGTCGTAGTAGAGGGCACTGCTGATTGAGCCCAGCAGCTGGCTCTGGCGCAGATGCTCCTGCAGCTGATCTAGGGGCGATTTTGGCTGCGCCATGGGGAACTTTTGCTAGGGCCATTCTTCCGGCTTCAAGCCCGGCGCGCTCAGGCTGATTGCAGTTGGGCTAACTGGTTCTCCAGGCGTCGCTTGAGTCGGGTCTGGACAAGGGAGCAGAGCTCATCTACCAAGGCGCCTTCGGCGCTCCAGATCGTGCGCACCCCATCGCGCTCGCAGCGCACTAGGCCAGCCCGCTGCAGTTGACCGAGCTGGCGGCTGATGTGGGATTGGGAGAAGCCAGTGGCTTCGATCAGTGCTGCCACATCCATGGGCCCTGCCCTGAGCTGACAAATCAACTGGAGACGCGCCGGCTCACTCAACAAACGGAAAAACTGGCAGTACTCCTCCAGCAACTGGGGAGACGGCATGGAGCTGGAATGAGCCATCTATTAATTATGTCGCAGCTATGTCGCAAGCCGCATTCCCCCGAGCGACCCCGGACGCGACGCCTTTATGCGGCTATGGTCATAACAAGCTGCAATGCCGCGATGGTTGTCGCCCCGTTTACGCCGATCTCCCTGCGGGCAGCGGCTGGAGGGGGATCCCTGCTCTTCCGCCAGCTTTTTGATGCCCAGACCGGCACCTTCACCTACTTACTAGGCGATGTTTCCAGTCGCCAGGCGGTGATCATCGATTCGGTGTTTGAGCGCCATGGCCGGGATCTTGCCCTACTCCGTGAGCTGGGGCTCGAGCTGGTGGCCTCCCTCGATACCCATGCCCACGCCGACCACGTCACCGGCAGCTGGCTGCTGCACGAGGCCACTGGCTGTGCAATTGGCCTGGCTGCAGCCGCTAAGGCGAAAAACGTGACCATGCCCCTGCAGCACGGGGATCGGCTGTCCTTTGGTGTTCGTTGGCTCGAGGTGCGCAGCACCCCAGGTCATACCAATAGCTGCCTCAGTTTTGTGCTCGACGATCAGTCGATGGCATTCAGTGGTGACGCCTTGCTGGTGCGGGGCTGCGGTCGCTGTGACTTTCAGCAGGGCAACCCCCATACCCTCTGGGCCTCGATTACCCAGCAACTTTTCAGCCTGCCCGACTCCTGCTTGCTCTATCCAGGGCACGACTACGAGGGCCGCACGGTCAGCTCGGTCGTTGAAGAAAAAGCCTTCAACTCCCGCCTGGGCGGTATGGCCACCGAAAGGGATTTCGTTGGTCACATGGAGTCCATGAAGTTGCCCCACCCCCACAGGATCGCCGAAGCCCTACCGGGCAACATGCGCTCTGGCAAGCCCATGGATCAGGGCGTCACCAGCCCTGCTGCAAACCCATGTTGGGCGCCATTGCAACGCAGCTATGCGGGCCTGCCCGAACTTCCCCCCGCCTGGGTGGCGTCCCACCGTGATGGCCTCACCTTGCTGGACGTGCGTTCGGCTGAGGAATATGGCGGCCCCGACGGTCGGGTGGCGGACAGCCTGCTGATTCCCCTGCCGGAACTGGAAGGTCGCATCTCCGAACTTCCCGTCAATCAACCGGTGGTGGTGGTCTGCCACTCCGGCAGCCGCTCGGCCCTGGCTACCCAGCAGTTGCTTAAAGCCGGCCTCAGCCAGGTGGCAAACCTCCACGGCGGCCTGGCCCGCTGGGCGGATGAGGGCTACCCGCTGCAAGGCGTCGCTTCCACCTGATCAACCTCCTTATCAGTCATGACACCAGACCCCGATACCCGTCTCAATGCCCAGGAACTAGCCCGGCAGCTGGCTGAAAAGCGGGTCAGCGTGATCGACGTGCGCGAGGCAATGGAATTCGCCGGCGGGCACATCGAAGGCAGCGTCAATGTGCCCTGGTACTGGTATGCCACAGCGGTCGCCGCAGTGCCCAGGCCGATCTAGAAGGCGGCATCCCCAGCTGGCAGCAGGCTGGATTGCCCCTGCGCAGGCTCAACAACGCCCCCCTGCCGCTGATGCGCCAGGTTCAGATCGCCGCTGGCTCTTTGGTGCTGCTCGGCCTGGGCCTCGGCAGCTGGGTGGCGCCGGCATGGATTCTGCTCAGCTGGTTTGTGGGAGCCGGCCTGGTGTTTGCTGGCATCAGTGGTTTTTGTGGCATGGCCCGCCTGCTGGCCTTGATGCCCTGGAACCGGGTTTCGATTTGATGGCAGCAGGCGCTTGCCCATAACACCTGGATGGATGCATGCGCTCCACTACAAATCATGCCCAGCGGTTGATCACTCTCTGGATTGCCTGGTTGCTGGCCATGCTGTTCCACGTGGATTTGGGCTTGATGCCCTTATTCCACGGGCAGCCACCCGAGATCAACAGCCAAGTGCCACTGGGAGCCTTGCCGCTGCTGTTTGGTGCCAGATACACGCCTTGATCAGATCGTGCTGATGGCGGTGATGACCCTGCTTGGGTTGTTTATCAATATTGAAAGCTGGCACTGGTGGCGCCAACATCACTGAAGGAATGCCTGTTTGAATAGCTGGCCGGTTTGTCTTTTTCGCAACCTTTTAGTCTTTGTATTTTGCATTGGCTGGCAAGGCCGATAAGCCCTGAAGACATTTATTTATTCCTAGAACTCCAGCCTTAACGAAACCAACTTTCGACCAGCTGGCCGCACTGACCTGACGGGGGAGGTGGCCGCCGCACGGCCTAGCAACCTGGAATGCTGCGACGCTTCTGGGACACCGGGACGCTTTTGCAAAATTAGCCTTAGCTCTCAATCACTAATTCACCAATCCAACCCTTGGGCCAGTGCATTATCTCACAATCCTGTGGTGAAGCGTTGACGCTTAGGTGTTGATATCCGATTGCACATCCTCCACTAGTATTGGCATAGATTTGTCACATCAGCTCAGGTTCCTTCACAGTCATGCCAAGAATTACCGTTGAGCTCTCCGTAGAGGAGCATCGAGCTTTAAAACTTTTAACCATTCTCGAGGGCAAGAAACTTGGTGCCGTCTTAAAAGAGGCAATTAATTCCTACCTTGTGCAAAAGGGTGCTCACGATCTCGAGGTCACAGGCAAGCAGTGATTTCAGTTGAGCGCATCGGGTGTTGCCGCCACCAGAAGATCAAGTACCTCGCGATCTTCGAGCTGATTAAACGCTGCACACCACATACCCACGGATTAGAGTTGCTCCAACAGCATCAGGATTTCGAGTTGATCGACTAGGTGGCGCAGTTGCTTGGCCGTTTCGCCATACCGCAACCTTTCCTGCCGACTTAGCGCCGATCGCGAGCTCGGGTTGCAGAGGATCGGCCACCTTTCGCACCGACCAGGTGGCCACGGGAAGCCGCAATTGCCTGCCGATGGCGACGGCTACCGGAGAGCACTCCAAATCTTTTTTAGTGCATCAATGGATCAGAACCGCCCTAAGCGCGTTACTGGGCCAGGTTGCCGCACTGGCTGCTCGACTAGGCGCGGCTGCGTCTTTTCGGCTATTACAGGAAGACTTTGACGCTTAGCCATGCGCCGCATTGCTGCATTTCCCTGTCTTTTGGCCCTTTGTACCACTGCTTCCCTGCTTGCACCCTGCGCAGCCCAGGCAGGCCAAACAGACGCCAAGGCCGCGCCCACCAGTGGCACCGTTGAATACAGGTCGAACGTCTCTGAAGTGGACTCCTGCAATCAGGCCCAATACCGCATGCCAGCCAATGCAACCGCTACGGCCATGCGGCTCTCAACTGCCATCAAAGGTGAATACGCCACCTTCACCTGCCGGGTGAAGTGGAGCCTCTCGCCCGCCGCTCGGCCCACCTATCGCCCGATTTTGTTCTCCCCTTCAGCCTGACCTCCATGCCCCGTAAGAATCAGCCATCTCCGCGCACCGTCAAGTTGCAGATCCTTGGCGCAGTGTTTGTGCCAATGGGATTGCTAGGCCTATGGCTTTATTCCAAAGGCTTCTGGTGAACGGTTAAAAGCGCTTGCTCGGACTCGCGCTTGCGGCGATGGCTTCCAGAGGTGATGTACCGCATGGATCACCACGCCCCAGATCAGCAGGTCGGGATCGCCGCCTTGCAAGGCAATGGCGGGGCTAGTGGCATCGCTGGCCACCAGGCGCCAATGGGGAGGTGTTCCCTCCAGTCGCCGCAGCAGAAAGCGCCCCTCGTTCACGGCGACCACGATGGAGCCAGAACGGGGACCCACACTGCGGTCGACCACTAATAGATCGCCGTGATGAATGCCCTCTCCGCGCATGGCATCGCCGTCTACCCGCATCAAAAAGGTGGAGCTCGGTCGCGGAATCAGGGCTCCATTTAGATCGATTGTTGCCTCGATGTAGTCATCGGCAGGGCTGGGAAAGCCTGCGGCCACGGTTTCGCCGGCCAGGGGCAGGAGCAGGGGCTCGAGGTCGTGATGCGCTGGCTGCAAGGGACCAAGCCAGATCAGATCGCTCGCCATGGCAATCCCCGAAGACCGACACACTAGCGCAAAACAGTACACCTGTACCCTCTTGCATTGTGGTCGCAGGTCAATCGCCGCAGCCCCTGCGCACCACCTCGTTGCGCAGGGCGGCTAAATCGCCTGCATCGGGGAGCTGGGGTTCAAACAGCAGGGCCCAGGCCAGCGACACATCTCCAGCTTCCAGGGCCGTTTCGATCGCTGCCAGCCAGGCAGGGGGGCTCTGGCCTAGGGAGAGGATCAGGGCCGCGGTGCGGGCCATCCGCTCGGCGTCCGCACCCACTAGTTGCACCTGGGCAAAGCTGCCCTCTGCCGCCTGCTCAGGTCTCAGACGCAGCAGCACCACCTCGCCGGGGGCAATCGGGGCCAGGGGCCAGGCCAGGGGTGCGCGGAAGGGGCGCCCGGCAGGTGCAAGCTGCTGCCAAACCAGCAGGCCCTGGCGCTCGATGCGGAGCTCCAGCAGAGGTTCGACCACTACGAGCAGGGGCATGGGTGTGGGCACCAGGCCAATGGCATCCCCTTCTGTCACCGGCTCCACCCGGGGGGTCACCACGCAGACCGCTACTGGCTCCACCGGCCGCTGCAGGGCCTGGGCAGAGTTGGCAAGCAGCCAGCCCAGCCCAAGGATCATCAGCAGGGCTGGGCGAAGGTGCTGCTTGCTCAAGTGAAGCTGCCGAATGCCGTGCCAGAGAGAAGATCGCCAAAACTACCCACGGGCGTATAGCCACCGCTGCGGCGCATCAGCACTTTCAAAAAGGTGGTGTTGAAGTCGACGGTTTCAAGAAACCGTACCCCCACATAGGAGGCTGACTCCAGCCGATCGACCCAGAGGGAACTGGCCCGCAGCCGGATCGGATCGCCAAAGATGGGGTGTTGAATCGTGAGGGTGCCGACCAAACCAGGCACTACAGGCTCGCGTATGGGAAACAGCAGGCAGGCACCAGAGGAGCTCACATCCCAAAGGCGACCAATAAACGAAATCGGATCGACATAAAAGTCGATCTGAATTGTCATGCTTATTGAGGGCACGATGTGCCTTTCCTCTTTCCTTGGGGAAGGATCCGGCATCAAGTCAAATGCAGCCGGATATTAGTAAACATCCGCGTGTGCACATCACCCAGTAATTTGATCCATTGTACTGAGGCGACTCGAAAAGCCAACTGAGAAGAGGCTGAAAATTTTTATCTTGGCCAGGAGGTATTCAGCCCGTGGCGCGGCTTAGGGCCCCGCCGCAGCTGGAGCCCCCTCCGGCCGTGCAGCCAAAGCAATGATCCGCCACTGCTACCCCATCTCCCTGCGGATCCCAGCCCAGCAGTTCGCCAAGATGGCGCCTGGGCCGGCCAGCTGCGCTCAGCCCAAGCTGCTGGTTGAAATCGCAGTCATAAAGCCAGCCCTGCCAGTCGACACTGATCAAGGAGCGACACATGACCCGCTCGAGATTCGCGCCGCAGTGCTTGTTTTGCAACAGGGCTTGGTAGGCCTCCAGCTTTCCCTGGGCTTGAAGCCAGCTGGCAAAACGCTGGATCGGCATATTGGCAAGGGCGTAGAGGCTGGTGAACACCACCCCGAAGTCGGCGGCGAGCACCCGGCGGTAGTCGGCCTCCAGCTGGGCTTGGGGAGGGGGTAGGACCGGCCCCTGGGGGTTGTAGACGAGCTGCAGCTCGAGGCCGCTGCCTGGCTGGCCGTAGCCAAGGGCATTGAGCTGACGTAGAGCCTCGATGCTGCGCTCAAACACGCCGCTGCCTCGCTGGCGATCAACATTTTCGGCGGCGTAGCAGGGCAGGGAGGCCACCACCGTGACGCCCTGATCCGCCAGGAAACGGGCTAAATCAGCCTGGCCGGGTTCCGACAGAATCGTGAGGTTGCAGCGATCGAGCACCTCGACGCCAAGCTGGCGGGCAGCCACCACCAGCTCCCTGAACTGGGGATGGAGCTCCGGCGCTCCACCGGTGAGGTCGAGGCAGCTCAGCTGGCGAGCCGCCAGAACATGCGGGATCAGGGCCAGGGTGGCCGGATCCATCATTTCGGTGCGGGATGGTCCAGCGTTGACGTGGCAGTGGCTGCAGGCCTGGTTACAGCGGTAACCGAGGTTCACCTGCAGGGTTGTCAGGGGTCCCCGCTGCAGCGGCGGGAAGGCCGTTGCTGGCCCTTGGGCTGCTGTTAAGGGCGGGGCGGAATGGAGTTGCAATCCCCGTCCATTTGCGAACACCACCATCCTGCCGCCTACCCATGAACGAGCATGGTGAGTCGCTGGCACCGAGTTTGCGATGTTGCAGCAGCCCCCCCGCGGCTACGTGACCCTGGCTCGCCTGGGTTTGGTGGCCAATGGCCTGGCCATTCCCCTCGGCCTGGCGGTAATCCTGCTGGATCCCACCTGGCGCACGGCCAATCTCGTTGTGGGCGCCAGTGCCGTGCTGCCTACGGCCGTGGTGGGCCTGGTGGGCTCGATCGCCCTGCTCAAGTGGCGTGCCTGGGGACAGATCCTGGCGATCGTGGCCCTGTCTATGGCCCTGGCGGTGGGGCTGCCTTACGGAATCGTGCGCATGGCGCTGCTCAGTGAGGGGCGATTGCTCACCGCAGTGCTGTCTGGTTTGCTTTGGGCGGCTACCACTGCTGCGCTGGTGTTCTGGAGTCGTCCCAGCATTCGCCGTTACTTGATCTGAGCTGGCCGGTCTGTCTGTCGCCGTAGCCACCAGCCCTCGAACGCAGGGAGTGATTTTGTAGCAACGGCTACATAAGAGGGCGGGATTGCCGCATTGGATGCCCCCATAGGCCTTTTCAAATCGATCCCATGCCCAGCTCGCACCGTTACGCCGCCCTGCAGCAGATTCAGCGGCGACGCCCGGTGGCGACAACTGCTGCCGCCCCCTTCGATGAGCTGTGGGCTAGCGATGTATTCGGCCTTCAGGCGATGAAGGAGGCCTTGCCTGGACGGATCTTTAAGTCGATCCAGCGCACCATCCGGGAGGGCGGCAAGCTCGATTTGTCGTTGGCTAACGCCGTGGCCGACGCCATGAAGACCTGGGCTACCGGTCGTGGAGCGCTGTATTACGCCCACGTTTTTTATCCGCTCACCAACTCCACCGCCGAGAAGCACGACGGCTTCATTTCGCCCAAAAGTGATGGTCGGGTGATCACCGAATTCACCGGCAAGCTGCTGGTGCAGGGCGAGCCCGACGGCTCCTCCTTCCCCAATGGCGGCATCCGCTCCACCTTTGAGGCCCGCGGCTACACCGCTTGGGACATCACCAGCCCCGCCTACCTGATGCAGACCCCCAATGGGGTCACCCTTTGCATTCCCACCGTTTTCGTTTCCTGGACCGGTGAGGCCCTAGATAAAAAAACGCCGCTGCTGCGCTCCAACGCCGCGATGAACCGACAGGCCCAGCGCCTGCTGCGTCTACTCGGTGAAACCGACATAGCTCCGGTGAACTCCAGCTGCGGCGCCGAGCAGGAGTATTTCCTGGTCGACAACGCCTTCGTCGCCCTGCGCCCAGACCTACTCCTCGCTGGCCGCACCCTGTTTGGCGCCCCGCCCGCCAAGGGCCAGCAATTCGACGACCACTACTTCGGCGCCATCCCCGAGCGAGTGCAGGTGTTCATGCAGGACGTGGAGCAGCAGCTCTATCGCCTGGGCGTTCCCGCCAAGACCCGCCACAACGAGGTGGCACCTGGTCAATTTGAAATTGCGCCCTACTTCGAAGCCGCCAACGTCGCGACCGACCACCAGCAGCTCACCATGACCGTGCTCAAGAGCACGGCCAAAAAGCACGGCTTCTCCTGCCTGCTGCACGAAAAGCCCTTCGCGGGGATCAACGGCTCGGGTAAGCACGTCAACTGGTCGATCGGCAACGCCACCCAGGGCAACCTGCTCGACCCCGGCCAGACCCCCCATGACAACCTGCAGTTCCTGCTGTTCTGCGCCGCCGTAATTCGCGGCGTTCACAGCTACGGACCACTGCTGCGCTCGGTGGTGGCGACCGCCGGCAACGACCACCGCCTTGGTGCCAATGAAGCTCCCCCGGCGATCATCTCGGTGTATTTGGGCAGCCAGCTCGAGGACGTGTTCAACCAGATCCGCGAGGGCAACCTGCAGAGTTCCGCCAAAGGCGGCGTCATGACCCTGGGGGTGGACACCCTGCCGGAATTCACCAAAGACCCTGGCGATCGCAACCGCACCTCACCATTTGCTTTCACCGGCAACCGCTTTGAATTCCGCGCCGTTGGCTCCAACCAATCGGTAGCCGGGCCCCTGGTGGCGATGAACACGGTGCTGGCCGATTCGATCGGCTGGATTGCCGATCGGCTGCAGAGCCAGCTTGAAAGCGGCACCGCCCTAGGAGAAGCGGCCTTCAACGTGCTCCAGCAGGTGATGCGCGAGCACGGCTCCGTCGTGTTTGGCGGCGACGGCTACTCCAGCGAATGGCATCGCCTGGCTGTCGAAGAGCGTGGCCTGGAAAACCTGCGCACCTGCGCCGATGCCTTGCCAGTGCTGCAGCGCCAGGAGGTGCGCGAGCTGTTTGAGCGCCAAGGAGTGCTCAGTGCGGTGGAGCTTGAGAGCCGCTTTGAGGTGTACGCCGAGCAGTACGTGCTGGCGATTGAAGTGGAGGCAAAGCTGGCCCTGCAGATCGCTCGCACCCAGGTATATCCAGCTGCTGTGCGCTATCTAGGCGAGCTGGGCCAGGCCCTACAGGAGCAGCAGGCGATGGGCCTGCATCCCAATCTCAAATTGCGCAATCAGTTGGGCGAACTGCTTGAGCAGCTCAACAACGGTTGCGAGAGCCTCGATCAGTCCCTACATGCCGCGCCCCACGGCACCGAAGCCCACATGCGTCACTGCGCCGACAGCCTGATGCCGCTAATCGGAGACCTGCGCGTGGCGGTTGATGGTCTGGAAGGCTTGGTCGACGACGACCTCTGGCCCCTGCCCAGCTACCAGGAGATGCTGTTCATACGTTGATGCCTGGCGGCCTAGCAACCTGCAACACCGGAAGATGTTGTGAAGGTGACAGTTTCGATCTGGCACAAGGGCCATGATTACCAGCAGAGCAGCGAAGCCAGACATGCCAGCAGTGCGTACCCAATCCCCCAGCCACGTGCGGATCTACCGCCTAGTCGATCGTCAGGGCGCCCCCCATCCGGTGCTCGACGACCTCTACGAATCCCTCGATGCCGCATGGAGCGAAGCGCTTGGCTGGTGGAACGACCACTGCGGTGGCAGCTCAGGGCCTGTGGAGATTGGCGTTGAAGTGAGTACTGCCAGCGGCGACTGGCGCACCCTGCGATTTCCTGGTTGCTGAATCCCTTGCTGCTGCCAACTCTCCCTAGTTGCGCGAGACGGCTTATTTAGGTCACCTGCACGCCCTTCCAGAAGGCCACCCGGCCGCGGATGTTGGCGGCAGCCTCCTTGGGCTCTGGATAAAACCAGACCGCATTGGCGTTCACCTGACCGTTTACCACCAGGTCGTAGTAGTGAGCCGTGCCTTTCCAACCGCACACGCTGGTGTGGGTGGAGGGGCGGATGGAGTCGGGGTCAAGGGCTGCGGCGGGGAAATAGGCGTTGCCGTCGACCTTGACGATGTCATCGCTGCTGGCAATCACCTGACCATTCCACTGGGCTTGCATGGGGCGTGTGGCGCAATTACGGGCTGATTGTGGCAAGCACCGGGGGTAGGGATGGGGGCGGCAGGTGGGGTGTGGGATCCAGGGCCAGCAACTCGGCGCCCTGGCGACGCAGTTCGAAGTGCAGATGGGGACCCGTCGCCGAGCCGGTCATGCCCACCATGCCCAGGGGTTGCCCCTGCTCCAGCCAGACGCCGTTCACCACGATGGCCTCGTGCAGATGGGCATAGAGCGTCTGCCAACCCTCGCCATGGTCCAGCAGCACGGTGGTGCCGTAGCCACTGATCGACTCCACCAGCAGCACCCGTCCGGCCCGGGAGGCGAGTACCACCGTGCCCTGCGGCGCCGCCAGATCAATGCCGGTGTGCAGCCGCCAGGCCGAGCGGCGCTCCGAGTAGCGCCAGCCCCAGGGGTCCAGGCTTTCGGCGGGCTGGGCCAACGGGTAAGCCAGGGGCGGCGCCGCCGGATCCAGCCCTGGTGCCGGCAAGGCGCCTCGGGCCAGAGATCCCTCCGATCCGGGGAGCCGCACATCCGGCACTGAAACGTGGCCCGGCAGCTCCTGGGGCATCGCGGTCTGGGCCCGCAGCGACGACTGGCCCACAACCGCTGCCAAAAACAACGGCAAAAGCGCGGGCCAGCTCCGGTGGGTCATGGCTCAGGGGATCTGGCTCAGCGCCAATCAGGGTCGTAGATCCGCAGGGTGCCAAATCCCAGCGACGCTGGCGAGGGGTTGGGACCGGCTGGGTAGGCCGACACCTGGAACATGTAGGTGTCGGAGACAGCCGGGTTGTTCCAGGGCTTGAGCACAACGGTGAGCGTGCTTCCGGGCTTAATGGGCTCAGGGAAGCTGAGGGTGAAGCGGCGCGCATCGCTATCGAACTGGGCCTGCACCGGCACGCGGGGACCCTGCTGGCGCGGCCGGCCCAAAAAAGCTGAGGTGCGATCCACAAAGAATGGAAAGCTGGTATCAACGCCGCGGGTCTGCTGAATCGTCAGACCGCCGAGGGCCACCCCCGCCTCCGGATCGAGCGTGATCGTGAAGTAGTACTCCGCACCGGTCTGCCAGACAGTGGTGTAGTAGCTCACCAGGTCCACCTTCCAGGGAGCCTTGCTGAAGTAGGTGACGCCCCGGAGTTCAAGGGCGCCAGCGGCGGGGATCGCAAGCGGCGAGAGTGCGGGCGCCCCGGCAATGCAGCTGGCCAGGGCCCAGCCGAGCGCAACGGCGACGCGTCGAAGACGGGGCACAGGCACTAGGGCATTAAGCAGTTGGCAAAACGCTAGTAGCGGCCCGCAGGAATGGCTGGGGATCCTGATCGCGGCGATGGCCCACCGGAATCGGCGCCCCCTGGGCTGTGCCATCCGCTGGATCGAGACTGGCAGTCGCCTCCAAGGCCTGGCGCAGGCGCCGAGCCGCATGCAGCGGCATATCCCGGGGCACGCTGATGCGATCGCGCAGGTAGCGCAGGGCAGGGGCAGAGCCCGCCGGTGCTGGCAGGGGCTTGGCGTGGATCAGGGCCGTGAGAGCTGTGCGGAGCGGGACATCGAAGTTTTCCGCTCCCAGGGGGCTGCGGCCAAGAATTGCCGCTCGGTGCTTGATCACCCGGCTGAGGGCAAAAGCTGCCGCATTGGCCGGTTCGGCTTGGCTGGTTTCCGGGTCGGGGCTGCCCAGGGGCCAGGGGCCCCGATCGATTTGAGTGGCTAGTGCTTGTTGGTTGGCGTCTCCGCTGGCATAGCAGCCACCCATCTGGGGCGGTAGGTCGTGGGCATGGGTGTGGAAGTCGCTCTGGGTGCCGAGGTAGCTGGGGCGCTGCTCCAGCGCCTCAAACCAGCGGCCAATGGCCGGATGCTCGCTGCGCAGCAGAAAACCCTTGTAGTAAGCCAGGCTTGCTGCCATGCGCTCCACGTAGGGCACGAACACCAGATCAGCCGTGCCTAGCTCGCCAAGCAAAAAGGGCCCACTTTGCTGGCTGAGCGCCTGCTCAAATTTGCCTGCAATGCGCTGAAAAGCCGCCCTGGCAGCTTGCTCCTGGGCGGGTCGCAGCCCCGGACTGCAGAGCCATTGGCACCACGCCCGGAACAGCAATCGCTCCAACTGCCGCAGGGGCAGCACCGCCGGGTCGTTCATGCCCAGCACCAGGGGCCCGAAGGCCCCCTCGAGGGCTTCAAGAATGCGATCGCTCTCAGTGATCAGGCGGCCATCGAGCTCAAGCGCCGGCAGCATCCCCGAAGGAACTAGCCGTTTGAACCAAGCCTCCTTTTCGCCGTAGCAAAACATGGTGACCTTGCGAATCCGGTACGGGATCCGCTTCTCTTCGAGCCAAAGCCACACCTTCTGGCAGTAGGGGCACCAGGCATGGTGGTCGCGGAAAAGAGTGACCCGCACTGCCTCCTCCTGCTGGCCAAACAGACGCAGCCGGGCCTGGGCGCTGGTGGGACCGTTGACTGGATCGGCTGGGGACGCGCCGAGGCGTTCGAGCTCTTGCCAATCGAGCACTTCCTGGCCTGTCGACTCCATGGCTATCGCTGCAGCAGCCTTGGTTCTAGGAGCTCGCGGGGTGCTGGGTGGCCTATCTAAGTTTCAAGAGCGAAGTTCCATAACTGAGATCCAATGTTCGACGCCTTCACCAAGGTTGTTGCCCAGGCTGATGCCCGTGGCGAATTCATTAACGCCGGCCAGATCGATGCCCTCGCAGCGATGGTTGCCGAAAGCAACAAGCGCATGGATACGGTGAACCGCATCACCTCCAACGCTTCTGCCATCGTTACCAACGCTGCTCGCGATCTCTTCGATCAACAGCCCGCCTTGATCGCTCCTGGCGGCAACGCCTACACCAGCCGCCGCATGGCTGCTTGCCTGCGCGACATGGAGATCATCCTCCGCTACGTCACCTACGCCGTTTTCACTGGCGACGCTTCCGTGCTGGAAGACCGCTGCCTCAACGGCCTGCGTGAGACCTACCTCGCCCTCGGCGTTCCTGGCGCTTCTGTGGCAGAAGGCGTTCGCAAAATGAAGGAAGCTGCTATCTCGATCGCTAACGATCGCAACGGCATCACCCCTGGCGATTGCTCCGCCCTGATGTCCGAAGTTGGCACCTACTTCGACCGCGCTGCTGCTGCAGTCGGCTGATTGGGCACAAGCCCAGCAATGTCCCTCTGGGAGGAGGCCAACAGCTCACCCAGAGGTTTTTTTTGGTTTCCGGTTGCACTGGAGATCCATAGCCAAGGGATGGGGCCAGGCAGCTCAGCTGAAGACCTGAATAGTGAGCATCAGGGCATCAGTCACGACGGATTGCTTCACTCCGCGGCAGCCAACTAACTGGTGAACCGATCCAACCGTGAACGGATCCAACATCGAAAAGGTCTGACAATCAGTCATGGAGTTGCCCAGTTGGCCCTCCAGACCCTCTCTGCCGTCGATCCTCGGCGGCACATTCGGCGGCTTCTAGTCAGCGACGTCCGTCCCAAGATTGGGCTGCCAGCCAACACAGGGCGGAAGGGATCAGCGTTCTCGTGAACGGTGTCATTTGCTACCCACAGGACTGCAGCGCTGCACGATTGTGGGCGGGTGAATATTAGAGGTCACCTTCCTTCATGGCCCAAGTCCCCATCGCTGGCGGCGGTCCAACCCCGCTCGCTGTCTTTGATCGATTCCGCACCCAGCTTCTCGCCAAGGTTCAGGAACCTGAACTGAAGCGTTACGCCGTGATGCTGCTCGCCTTTGGTGCTGGCCTGCTGCCGCTGATGGCAGGCTCCGCCAAGGCAGCCTTGGCGAAGGTCCCCACCGACGGCGCCGACACCCTGCTGATGCTGATGGGTTCAGCCCTGGTTCTGCTTATGACCCCAGGCCTGGCGTTCTTCTACGGCGGCTTCACCCGCGCCAAGAACGTGCTCAACACCATGATGATGAGCTTCTTCCTAATGGGGCTCATCGGTGTCGTCTGGGTTGTGATCGGCTACTCCCTCTCCTTCGACACCGGCTTCGGCAGCCCCTTCATCGGTGGTCTCGGCCAGATGTGGCTGAACGGCGTAGGCGGTGAGCTCGGTGATGCTCCACTAGCTGATGGTTTCGCCATCTCCGCTTCCTCCTTCGCCCTTTTCCAGGGCATGTTCGCGATCATCACCCCGGCGCTTATTTCCGGCGCCCTTGTGGAGCGGATCAACTTCAAGGCCTGGTTCTGGTTCTCCCTGCTTTGGAGCCTGTTCATCTACTGCCCCATGTGCAAGATGGTTTGGGGCGGTGGCTACATCGGTCCCTTTGGGGAGATCGGCGCCATCGACTTTGCCGGCGGCACAGTTGTTCACATTGCTGCAGGCGTGGCGGCTCTGGTGGCCACTGCGATTGTGGGTCCGCGCAGCGGCTTCCCCGGCAGCAAGCGTCCTCCCCACAACGTGCCCTTCATCCTCTTGGGTGCAGGCCTGCTCTGGTTTGGCTGGTTCGGCTTCAACGGCGCCAGCTACTTCGCTGCTAAGGGTGCCGGCTTCTCCTTCCTGACCACCACCCTGTCGGCCTCAACGGCCCTGCTCACCTGGTGCCTGATTGAGTGGTTCCGGGATGGCAAACCCACCGCCGTGGGCGCTGCCACCGGTGCGGTGGCTGGTCTGGTGGGCATCACCCCTGCCGCCGGTTTCGTCTACATGCCCCAGGCATTGATTATCGGTGCGGCGACCTCCATCGCCTGCTACATAGCCGTTCAGGTCAAATCTTCCATCAACTTCGATGATTCCCTCGATGCCTTCGCCGTCCACGGCGTGGGTGGCACGGTGGGAGCCCTCCTCACCGGCGCCCTAGCCATCCCTGCCCTGGTGCCAGCCGACTTCTTTCCCAAATCGGCAGCAATTCTCGCCAGCGGCGGCAACACCGCCCTGTTCGTGGCCCACGTCAAGGCCGTGCTGATCAGCTACGGGTTTGTCGGCATCGGCACCGCGGTAATTCTCTGGATCGTTGGCGCCACGGTGGGCCTGCGGGTCACTCCTGAGCAGGAAGAACGTGGTCTCGACTTCGTCGCCCACGGGGAAGAGGCTTACGACCCCACGACCAACTGAAGCTGAATCACCATGAAAATGATCACGGCAATGGTCCGCCCTTCCAAGGTGGAAGCAATCAAAACAACCCTCGTAGGCCTCGATGTGGTCGGCATGACTATTGTCGATGTCCGCGGTTTCGGGCGACAGAAAGGTCAGGTGGAGCGCTACCGCGGCAACGAGTTCACCGTGGACTTCCTACCCAAGTCCAAGATCGTTGTGGTGGTGACTGACGACAAGTTGGAAGCCACCCTCACTGCCATCCTCGATGCCGCCCGCACCGGGGAAATCGGTGATGGCAAGATCTTCGTCACCCCCGTTGAGGAAGCCATCCGCATCCGCACCGGCGAGCGCGGCGACACGGCGATCTGATCAACCACCTCTTGATTTGATGTGGTGTTCCCATCTGGGACACCTCAACTGCCCCCCGTCAGGGGGGCTTTTTTATGGCTGCTGACAATGCCACCAGCTTCATTGGGTTTTTTCGCTGAGCTGGGGAGCACCCTTCCGCCCAAGGACTTCACGCCATAGCGTGAGGAGCTCCAGTCCTTCATCTCCACCCCCCATGAACAGCTCCTACGACCTGATCGTGCTGGGGGCCGGCTCTGGTGGTTTGGCTGCTGCCAAACGGGCCGCAAGTTATGGCGCGAGGGTGGCCATCGTGGAGGGCGATCGGGTGGGGGGCACCTGCGTGATCCGCGGCTGCGTGCCCAAAAAGCTGCTGGTTTATGGCTCCGCCTACAAACACTTGCTTGCCGATGCAGCCAGCTATGGCTGGGAAATCGAGGGGATTCGCCGCAACCCGAGCACCCTGCTGGCCAATGTGCGCGCTGAGGTAGATCGACTCAATCAGCTGCACCTCGGCTTTCTTGAAAAAGCGGGGGTAGAGCTGGTGCGCGGCTGGGGCTGCTTTGAAGACGGTCACACCGTTGCCGTTGGCGAGCGCCGCCTGCGGGCCGAGCGCATCTTGATTGCGGTGGGGGGGCGGCCCCAGCGGCCAGCGATTCCAGGGGCAGAGCTTGGCTGGGTGAGCGATGAGATGTTTCTGCTGGAGCAACTACCGGAGCGCATTGTGGTGGTGGGTGCTGGCTTCATCGCCTGTGAATTCGCCTGCATCCTCAATGGCCTTGGCGTGGCCGTGACCCAGCTGGTGCGCGGCAATCATTTGCTGCGGGGCTTTGATCTTGAAGCTGCCAAGGCTGTTCAAGAGGGCATGGAGCAAGAGGGTATTGAGATTCGCTTTGCCCACAGTCCTGCGGCCATCACTGGCAGTGCCGGCGACCTCAGCGTCCACACCGAGGCAGGCGAAATCATTCCTTGCGGTGGGGTGTTGCTTGCCACCGGCAGGCGCCCTTTCCTGGAGGGCCTGCGCCTTGAGGCAGCGGCTATCGCCACTGAGGCCAATCGCATTCCAGTGGATAGCGAGCAGCGCACCAACGTGCCCCACATCTATGCAGTTGGCGATGTCACCGACCGCATCAACCTCACCCCGGTTGCCATTGATGAGGGACGCGCCTTTGCCGACACTGTCTATGGCACTAGCCCGCGCCAGGTGGACCACAGCCTGGTGGCTTGTGCGGTGTTTAGCCAGCCGGAGCTGGCCAGTGTGGGGCTCAGCGAAGAGGAGGCCATCCAGCGCCATGGCCCAGAAGGCGTGCGGGTGCATCGGACCCGTTTCCGGCCGATGAGCCAGGCCTTGCCGGCCAGGGGGCCCAGGGTATTGCTCAAGTTGGTTGTGGAGCTGGAAAGCGGCAAGGTGCTGGGCTGCCACATGGTGGGCGAGCACAGCGCTGAGATCATTCAGATGGCAGCCATCGCGATCGGCATGGGCGCCACTAAGGCCGACTTCGATCGCACCATGGCCCTGCACCCCTCGGTTGCCGAGGAGTTTGTGACCATGCCGAACTAGGTCGTGAGCCGGCTTTTGCGCCAATCATCAGCGAGCATCACCACCAGCGGCGCCAGCAGGACCATCGGCAGGGCCCGGCTGTCAATTGGCACCATCGCCGCTAGCCGCGACAGGGGCGGCCAATAGAGCAATAGCGCTGTGAAGATGATTTCAGCTGCTATCCCAAGCCAAAGCAGGGGATTGCGGCGCCAGCCCTGCTGCACCAAGTTGACGAAGGCGGAGCGATGCTCACTGCGGCAGGCCATCGCCACACCGATTTGGCCGGCCACGATGCAGCTGAAGGCCACGCTTGAGGCCTGCTGCTGGCTGGCCACGAGCGCTGCTCCGGCCTCGCCATGGAGAAGCAGGGGGGCTGCCAGCCTGAGCTCGGCCCACCCCACACCCTGCTGCTGCCAGCTGAGCAGGTAGGCCGTCATCGACACCACGGCTTCGCTCAGGCCCAGCACCAGATAGGCGCGCAGCATCAGGGGCCGATCCAGCAGCGGCGCTGAACGGCGCCGGGGCGGTTGGCGCATCAATCAAGATTCAGGCGCCTCGGCTCCTAGCCCCAGGGCGGGTAGTAAATCGGTGCCCAGATCCACCGCCAGGATCTGCAGCACGGTTAGGGCCGCCGGGATTTGCAGGGTAACCATGGCTAAAAACGGAGCCATCTCGGCCACGTTGCTAGCCAGCACGTAGGGCAGGAACTTGCGAATGTTGGCCACCACGCCTCGGCCAAAGCGCACCGCCGTGACGATCGTGGCGAAGTTGTCGTCTAGCAGCACTACATCGGCGGCCTCCCTTGCCACATCGGTGCCCACCAGGCCCATAGCTATGCCCACATCGGCCGCCCGCAAGGCCGGCGCATCATTGACCCCATCGCCAGTGACCGCAACCACTTCGCCGAGGGAGCGGTAGGCCTGCACAAGCCGCAGCTTCTGCTCCGGGGCCATCCGGGCGAACACCAGCCGGTTGCGGTATTTGAGCAACTGGCGCAGGTGGACATCGCTGATCAGTTCGAGCTGGTCGCCCTGGATCACCCGAACCGGATCGGCCTGGGGGTGGTTGTCACCCTTGGCCGGCATATCCAGCAGGCCGATCTGGCGAGCTATTGCCTGGGCGGTGAGGCCGTAGTCGCCAGTCACCATCGTGACCTTGATCCCAGCCTGGTGACACTGGCGAATCGCCTCAGGCACCTCCGGCCGGGGCGGGTCGTAAAGCGCGATCAAGCCCAACAAGCTGAGCTCTTGCTCCAGTTGATCGGCTGGGGCTTGCGCCTCCGCGGCCTCAAGCCGGCGCTGGGCCACGGCGATGACGCGGTAGCCGCGGCATGCAAGGTCGTCGTTGGCGGCCACTGCCTGGGCGCGGCCCTCTGGGCTACAGCGCTCCAGCAGCTCCAGGGGTGCCCCCTTGGTGATCAGCTGCAGGCCGGTCTCGGTGGCCACGATCACGCTCATTCGGCGCCGATGGGAATCAAATGGCAACTCCCGGCTGCGGGGATGGCGCTGCTGATGCACGTCGAGGCCCAGCTCTCGAGCCTGGGCTGCCACCAGCAGGGCGGTTTCAGTGGGATCGCCGAGGGCTCGGCTGCCGTCACCGCTGGCTTTGAGCTGGGCGTTTGAACATAGGCAGGCCGCCAGCAACAGCTCGGCTTCTCCACCTAGGTCAATCCCTGGCTGCTCGCCTACATGGGGCAGCCAGATCTCCTCCACCGCCATGCGATTGCAGGTGAGGGTGCCGGTTTTATCGCTGCAGATCACGCTTACCGAGCCGAGGGTCTCCACGGCAGAAAGCCTGCGCACCAGTGCTTTCTGACTGGCCATGCGCTGCACGTTGATCGCCAGGGCCAAGGTGACCGTGGGCAGCAAGCCCTCGGGCACGTTGGCAACGATGATCCCCACAGCGAACACCAGGCTTTCGAGGGGACCCATCCCCACAAACAAAAGGCTGAGGCTGAAGGTGATCGCCCCCATGATTAAGGCGATGGCTGTGATGGTGCGCACGATGTGGCCCACCTGCTGCTCCAAGGTGCTGATGCCCCTGGTTGTGGCGGCGGTGAGGTGGGCCACGTGGCCGAATTCAGTTTCAACGCCGGTGGCGTAAACGATGGCCTCGCCGCGACCGCCGGCCACGCTGGTGCCCGCCAAAACCAGATTGGCCCGTTCCCGGGTCGGAATCAGGGCAACTTTGCCTGCCGGAGGTGAGTCGATGGCATCGGCATGGCGCGCCACTGGCTGCGATTCGCCAGTGAGCACCGAGAGATCCAAGCTCAGTTCGTTGGCCTGGATCAGGCGAGCATCAGCGGGCACCTGGTCTCCCTCCTCCAGCAGGATTCGGTCGCCCGGCACCAGCAGCTCGGCATCTAGCTCGGTGAGTTCACCATTACGCCAGAGCCGCACCTGGCGGGGGAGGGATCGCTTCAGCGCCGTCAGGGTGCGCTCGGCTTGGTAGTCCTGCCAGAAGGAAAACAGGCCGTTGACCAGCACAACCGCCCAAATAGCCCAGCCCAGCTGGGGCGTGCCCGCTGCAAATGCCAGGGCCCCAGCCACCCATAGCAGCAGGGCCATGAAGTGCACCAGTTGATCGACAAACCTCAGCAGCAGGGAACGGCGGCGCTGGCTTGGGAGGCGATTGGCTCCAAACCTCTCCAACCGCCGCTGGGCCTCTGAGTCGCTCAAGCCTTGGAGTGTGCACTGCAGAGCTGCCGGCACTGCCTGCGCTGGGATGCTCCAGATCGGCTGGCTAGCAGAGAGCTGCATGGCGGGTTAGCTAGATCGCGGGGCAAGACCCTTCTCGTCAAACACCCCTTCAAACAACACTGAACTCAAGTAGCGCTCACCTGAGTCGGGCAGCACTACCACGATGGTTTTGCCTGCGTAGGCCTCCTCTCGGGCTAGCCGCAGGGCGGCCGTGGCTGCGGCACCACAGGAGATGCCCGCCAGGATTCCCTCTTCCTTCATCAGCCGGCGGGCCATGGCCACCGCCTCCTCGTCGCCAACGGTTTCGACCCGGTCCACCAGGTCCAGATCGAGGTTTGCGGGCACAAAGCCAGCGCCGATGCCCTGGATCTTGTGGGGACCGGGCTTGAGCTCCTGCCCTGCCTTGGCCTGGCTGATCACTGGGCTGTTGTCGGGTTCAACTGCCACCGAAACCAGCGGCTTGCCCAGGGTTCCCTTGATGTAACGGCTGACGCCAGTGATGGTGCCTCCGGTGCCCACTCCAGCCACGAGTACATCCACCGATCCTTCAGTGTCTGTCCAAATTTCGGGGCCGGTGGTGTCGTGGTGGATCTGGGGGTTTGCCGGATTGGAAAACTGCTGCAGAAGGACGTAGCGGTCGGGGTCGGAGGCTGCCATTTCCTTGGCAGCGCCGATGGCGCCGGGCATACCCATCCTTCCTTCAGTGAGAACGAGGTGGGCGCCGTAGGCCGTGAGCAGTTTGCGGCGCTCCAGGCTCATGGTCTCCGGCATCGTCAGGGTTAGGGGGATCCCCTTGGCGGCGGCCACGAAAGCCAGGGCGATGCCGGTATTGCCGCTGGTGGGCTCCACCAGCTCCTTGCCAGGTCCCAGCAGTCCCTCCTGCTCGGCCCGCCAAATCATGGCGGCGCCGATGCGGCACTTCACCGAGAAGGCAGGGTTGCGGCCTTCAATCTTGGCCAGTACGCGGGCCTTGCATCCATCGGTGACCCGATTGAGCTGCACTAGGGGGGTTTTGCCGATGGTGAGGCTGTTGTCGGCGTAAACGCTCGTCATCCGTTTGGGGGAGCCATTCTCTTGGCGCACCCTAGGGATGCTCTGCCGAGCGAACAGCAGGAATTAGCCAGTTTTTACAGGCCTTGTGGTCAACAACATCGATCTGCAGTCGGCGAGCCAACTCGATGCCTCACGCAAGGCCTTGGGCTTGGCCCCTGGGGTTGACCCGATTGGGGCCTGCCGCACCCCAACATAATCGTTACTTATGGGATTCATCAGCAGGGCTTTGGCGCCCCCCGGCCGGCCTTCTCACTAATCCCGCAATCTTCCGTTACAGTCCTGTTACGCAATGTTCTTGCGCTCGACGGGATTCCGTCTGGTGGCTTGCCACCTTCCATACCCGTTCCTCTGGAACACCCTCTTCTCGTTCTCATGACAACCACTATTCAGCAGCGCCAAGGCGCTTCTGCGTGGAACCAGTTTTGCGACTGGGTCACCTCCA
>NZ_PXXO01000004.1 GCF_003011885.1 Cyanobium usitatum str. Tous | reverse complement strand
ACCTGCAATCGGTTGATAGTCAACAGCCCAGCTACGGCTGGGTAATACGGAATCCCAAAAGCTCCCTTGCATAAGGGGGCTTTTTTGTTGCCTGGGCCCTCGGCTGGGGGGTGGTGGGGCTTGGTGGGCAGGATGAATATCAACCGCAAATAGGAAAAACATCAGAGCAGCCCCTACCCTGAAGGCGCAAGTTGGCGCTGGCCATGCGGATTGCTATTTCTGGATCCCATTCCCTCGGGAAGTCCACGGTCGTAAATGATTGGGTTGCGCTTAATGGCGACTACATGCGCGAGGAGGAGCCATATCGAGTTCTTGGCTTGCGGGGTCCCTATGAGATTCTTTTTCGCGATGCCTCCACGCGATTGCATAACGGGATTCAGCTTTACTACAGTATTAGCCGTCTTAATCGCTATTCCACGGCTGCCGAGCAGGTCATCTTTGACAGGGCACCAGTTGATTACATTGCCTATTCCCAGTACACGGCAAATCAGCGTTCGACTGATATTGATGACGACTTCGTCCTGTCAATGGTCTCAGCGGCAAGGGAATCTTTAGATCGTCTTGATATCTTGGCCTTCGTGCCTCAGTCTGATGATTGGCCGGTGGCCATGGAGGATGACGGTATTCGTCCGGTCGATCATTCCTACCGCGACGAGGTAGACGCTATTTTTAAGCAGATTTATCGAGATGGTCGCTTTGATATTTTGCCGAAAAAGAGCCCGCCGTTGTTAATTGAGCTGGTGGGTTCGCCCGAGCACCGTTTGCTGCAGTTGGCCCAGGCTGTTGAAAAAGTGCAGGTCGAAACGCGCTGACGATATTGAGCAGTGCTCAGGCAGTCGCCATTGGTTTTATTTCTTAAGCCGGTGATCGGATTTGAACCGACGACCTACTGATTACGAATCAGTTGCTCTACCCCTGAGCTACACCGGCAGCTCAATGAAATTAGCATTCAGGGGTTGGCCTTGATGGGAAGGGTAAGTGATGGGATCCAAGCCAGATTCAATTGATCCCGCCCTTAAGGCGAGGTTGCTCCAGGAAGCTCGTACCCCCTGGCGTGGTCTGCGGCGCGGTCTCTGGGTGGCCTTGGCAGCTTCTGGTGCTGTGGGGTTAGCCACGATGGCAATGCGATTGGCAAGCGGAGCTGAAGTTGCCCCAACCGACCTACTGATCCAGGTCGGTGCGCTCAGCTTGTTCGGCAGTCTCATCTGGTTGGATCGCAACCGCGTCGGCGACTGAAGACGCTTCAGGTTGGACGAGAGCCTCGGCTTCTGGAGCAGCAGGCAAGTCGTCAATTACCGGTTTGGCTGGTGCTGCCTGTCTGGCAACCGGCTGGGTGGTCAGAAGCGGGTTCAGCAGCAACAGGGGCAGTCCTAGGGACATTCGCTGGCTGACCAGCTGCTGCAGGCTCAGGGATGGACGCTCAGGGAGCGTGGCGGGGTTGCGGGTTAGCAGGGCGCTTGCCTGGATCAGTTGTTGCCACTGCCAGGTGATTACGGCTAACAGCGGGCAGGCCACTAGCAGACCCACGAAGCGAGGGCTAGCGGCCAGTGGGGAGAGCGGTGTGGCCAGGGCGGCGTGCTGGTCTATCCACCAAAAAAGGGGCAGCAGGGCTGCAGCGCCAGCTGCCATCAGGAGCTTGAGCACCAGGCTGCTCTGCAGTGCCGCCAAGCTGAGCTGGGCCCCGCTCCTGGCTTTGATTGGTACCTGGATTACCAGCAAAGAGCAAACGTCGGCTGGGCGCTGCCAGAGCAGGATTGCTGGCCCTAGGGCGCCGATTGCCCAGGCCAGCATCCGCTCCAGCCCAGGCAGGGGGCCAGGATCGGCCCCCGCCAGCACAAGTACCAACCCCAGAAGCTCCAGTGGCACGGCCCCAAGGGCCACCAGCTGGAGCCAGAGCAGGGGCTCGCTGCGGGGGTTCACGGAGGTCAGATGGTGAGGGTTCGGCGCTGGGTGGCCAGTTTGAACGCCTCCACCCGATCCCCTTCCTGCCAGCCGGTGTAGCGGTCGGTGCCGATGCCGCACTCGAAGCCGGTAGCAACTTCCTTGACGTCGTCCTTGTTGCGACGCAGGGAGTCGAGGTCGCCCTCGAACACCTTCTCCTTGCCGCGCCATACCCGCACTTTGCAGTTGCGTTGCAGCTTGCCGCTGGTCACATAGCAACCAGCCACGGCACTGCGGCCAATGGTGAATACGGCGCGCACCTCGGCTTCGCCGAGGGACTCCTCCACCAACTCCGGCTCCAGCAGGCCTTCCATAGCCATCTGGATGTCTTCCAGCAGCTTGTAGATGACGTCGTAGTCGCGCACGTCGACGCCGGTGGCATCGGAGGCGCGTTTGGCGCCAGGGGCCATGGAGGTGTTGAAGCCAACGATCACGGCGCCGGAGGCGGCTGCTAGATCGACGTCGGTTTCGGTGATCTCGCCCGGTGCGGAGAGCAGCACCCGCACCTGCACCTCGCCCTGAGGGAGCTGCTCCAGGGAGCCGAGAATTGCTTCCACGGAGCCCTGCACGTCTGCTTTGAGGATCAAGTTGAGCTCCTTGAGCTCGCCCTCGCTGGCCTGGCCCGACATCGAGGCCAGGGAAACCCGGCGTGAAGCCATTTGCTGGGCAAGACGGGTGGCCCGTGCCTCGTTGGCGCGGTCGCCCACCACCGAGCGGGCGGTCTTCTCATCTGGATAGACCTCAAATTCGTCGCCGGCGGTTGGGACTTCGCTGAAGCCGAGGGCTTCAACGGCATAGGAAGGACCTGCCTCCTTAACTCGCTTGCCGGTGTCATCCACCATGGCTCGCACCTTGCCCAGTACCGGGCCAGCCGCCAGCACGTCACCAGCTTTCAGAGTGCCGTTCTGAATCAGCAAGGTTGCAACAGGACCCTTGGCCTTGTCGAGGTGAGCCTCGATCACGGTGCCCCGAGCCATGCGGTCCGGGTTGGCCTGGAGGTCTTCCACCTCGGTGACCAGCAGGATCATCTCCAGCAATTTGTCGACGTTCTCACCCTTGAGGGCGCTCACAGGCACCATCACCGTGTCGCCACCCCAGTCTTCCGCCACCAGTTCGAGGCCGGAGAGCTCCTGTTTGACCCGGTCGGGGGAGGCGCCTTCCTTGTCGATCTTGTTGATCGCCACCACGATCGGCACCTTGGCGGCCCGGGCATGGCTTATGGCTTCCAGGGTCTGGGGCCGAACACCATCATCGGCTGCCACCACCAGCACAGCCACGTCTGTGACCTTGGTGCCGCGGGCCCGCATGGCTGTGAATGCCTCGTGGCCCGGGGTGTCTAGGAAGGTGATCTTGCGTTGTTCGCCTGCGTGGGGGATCTCCACTTGATAGGCGCCGATGTGCTGGGTGATGCCGCCGGCTTCGCCCGCTGCAACCCTGGTTTTGCGGATTGCGTCCAGCAGGCTGGTCTTGCCGTGGTCGACGTGTCCCATCACGGTCACCACGGGTGGGCGACGGATCAGGTGGGCGCGATCGCTTTCCTCGATCATCTCGACCGTCTTGGCGGCCGCTGCCTCGACGTCGTCTTCGAGTACCGGTACACCGAATTCCTCGGCCACCGCTTCGATTGTGGAGAGATCAAGGCTCTGGGTCACCGTGGCGATGACGCCCTTGAAGAAGAGGCTCTTGATGATCTCGGAGCTTTCCACGCCGAGCTTTTCGGCCAGCTCCTGCACGGTGAGGTTGCCCTCCGGCACGATCAGCATTTCGGGCCGAACAGCCTTGGCCTCGCGGGTTGCCCGCAGTTCCATGGCCCGGCGGCGCTGCCGCTGGCGGGTGGTTTCCTTCTTGCGCTTGCGCATCGCCGCCATGGGTTTGGCGGCAGGGGCGGGTGCGGTGCGGGGCTTGGCCGGGCGGGCCAGGCTGGCCTGCAGCACATAGGCCTCCTGTTCACCGGCGTAGCCACCGGTTTCAGCCGTGAGCGCATCATCGTTTTCGCCGATGATGTGGACTTTGGTGCGCTGCTTTTGCGGCGTGCGGCTGCGCAGGGCCTCCAGTTTGGCGCTGTCGTCCCAGTCAGGGCGACGGGGGCGTCCTGCTGCACCAGCGGGAGTTGGCGCCCGGAAGCCAGGCCTTCTGGGGGCTGCTGGCGGGGTTGCGCTAGGTCGCACCAGTTCCGGGGTGCCGCCTGGGCTGCTGGGTGCACCTGCTGGGGCTTCGCTGCGGTCGCCGGGGCGCCGCGGCGGCGGAGCTGTGGGGCGGCCGGAGGGCTTCTGGAGCTGCATCAGCTCGCCAGGAGCCATGGGCTTGCGCATGCCGGCTGGCATACCCGGACGGCCAGGTGCAGCCGGGCGACCGGGAGCTCCCAGGCCAGTAGGTGCTCCAGGGGCTGCGCTATCGCGGCGCATCGGCTTGCCGACAAGCTCCAATGGGGTTGGGCCAGGACGGCCCCCAGCTCCTGGCTGGCCGGGACGGGTTGGAGCTGGCACGCCAGCGCGTTGGGGGCTGGCGGGACGCTGACTCAGGGGCGCCCTGCCTGCAGGCGGAGCCGGGCGGCTGCTGGTGGTGCCCGCAGGGGTGCTTATGGGCCTACCTACCAGCTGGGGCTTGCCGGGCGCTGGCCGCATCGGCAATTCCGGTTTGCGGCTCGCAGCTGGTGCCGGGGCTGCAGGGGCCGGGCGGGACGGGGCTGGGGTGGCGGGGCGAGCTGGTTTGGATGCAATCACCACAGGCTTGCTGGGCGCAGCGGGCTTGCTGGGTGCAGCAGGCTTGCTGGGCGCAGCAGCGGCGGGCCTGGCTGGTGCTGGCGGCTTGCTCGGTGCCGGTGGCTTGCTCACCAAAGTGGGCTTGCTGGCAGCCGCTGGCTGTTTTACAAGTTCTGGTGGTTTTACAAGCTCAGGCTGTTTGGCAGCCTCTGGCTGCTTAGAGACCAGCTGGGGCTTGGCAACCACTTGTGGCTTGGCAACGACCTGTGGCTTGGAGGCCAGGGGTGGCTGGCTTGCCAAGGGCGGCTTGTTGGGCTGGGCTGGCTTACCCGCAGGAGCTGCGGCAGGACGGGCCGGTGGCATGACCGGCTTGGCTGCCGCCGGAGCGACCGGCCGGGGGCTGGTGGCTGGCTGGGGAGGGGCGGGCGATGGGACAGCGGCGGTCTCAGCCTTTTTAACGGAGAGGATCGCTTTTGGTGGAGCTGCAGAGGCCGGCGCCGCCGCCTTGCTGCCGTTCGAGCCGCCCTCGATCAAGGAGCGAATCCGTGTCGCTTCGTCGTCGCTGATAGAGCTGCTATGGCTCTTTGCCGCAACCCCCAGCTTCTCGGCGGCGTCGAGCACGTCCTTGTTCTCCAGGCCTAAGTCCCGGGACAGCTCATAAATTCTGACTTTGCCGCTGCTGGTCATTCAGGTCTCCATGGGTCGGGGCCCAAGGGCCGCCATGCGGGGCCGAGGGGCACACCAGGCCGCACGCGCGCTGCGGCCAATGTTCATCTTGCCTCAGAGGCGAGATCGGCGCCTGGGGTCAGGCGCTTTTCCAGCGTTTCGACAATTGCATCTGCAACCTGGCAGCGCAGGGCCCGCTGCAGACGCTTACGTCGTTTCGCCTCTTCTAGACACGCCTGGTTGGGGCAGAGATAGGCCGAACGGCCCATGCCCTGATCCAACCCGAGTCCCCCTTCGGCCAGCCGAATTACCCGCCAAAGCTGCTGGCGATCCAGCAGCGCGCGGCAGGCAACGCAGCGCCGAAGCACGGCACGGCGACTCACCGGGCCTCTGCCTCGGTTGCCTGGGGCGCCTCCTCTGGAGCGGGCTCATATTCGGCCTCGGCCACCTCCTCTTCCTCGTAGTAATCGGCTTCGTCTTCTGGCAGCGGGTATAGCTCCCGCAGACGGGCATCCTCCTCGGCCCGGGCGGCCTGTTCGATTTCGAGGCGGGCTTCGGCTTCGGCCTGAAGAGCCTCCTCCTCTTGCCGCTGGGCAATCAGCTCAGCTACCACTGCATCTTCCGAGGCCTGGTCGTATTCGCCGGCGTTTTTGATGTCGAGCTTCCAGCCGGTAAGGCGGGCGGCTAGACGCACGTTCTGGCCTTCGCGGCCAATGGCGAGGCTGAGCTGATCGGAGGGAACCAGCACGTGGGCATGCTGGCCTTCTGGGTCGACCAAGCGCACCATCTCAACCTTTGCCGGGCTGAGGGAGTTGGCGATGTACTGGCCCGGGTCGGGCGACCAGCGAATCACGTCGATTTTCTCGCCACGCAGCTCGTTGACCACTTGCTGAATTCGGGAGCCGCGGGCGCCAATGCAGGCACCCACTGGATCAACTTCGCGCTCCACTGAGTCGACGGCCACCTTGGTGCGCGGGCCGACTGAGCGGGAAGGGGGATTGGCTTCCCTGGCTACGGCGACGATTCGGACCGAACCCTCCTGGATCTCGGGAACTTCATTTTCGAACAAATAGACCACCAGGCCCGCGTTGGAGCGACTCACGAATAGCTGGGGGCCGCGCCGCGCCACCTCGCTCACTTCCTTGAGGAACACCTTGAAGGTGGCATTTGCCCTGTAGTTGTCGTTCGGCAGCTGGTCGCGGCGGGGCAGCTCGGCCTCAACCTCGGGGCGACCCAGGCCAGAACTCACGGCCATGATCACGCTTTGGCGCTCGAAGCGGATCACCCGAGCGGTGAGCACGGGATCTTCCAGGTCGGCGAACTCCTCTTGGATCATGCGGCGCTGCTGGTCACGCAGCTTCTGAGCCAGCACCTGCTTGGTGGTGGCGGCGGCCATGCGGCCGAAGTCGTCTTTCTCCGGGGTGACATCCAGCACCACCGTGTCGCCGATCTGGGCGTCATCGGCAACCTGCTGCACTTCGGCAAGGGCGATCTGGTGGTCTTCGCTCTCAACTTCCTCAACAATTATCTTCGAGGCCAGAACTCGGTATCCCTCCTCCTCCAGGTCCAAACCCACATCGAAGTTGGAGAAGTAGTCCTCTTCGAAGGGGTCTTCGCTGATCCCGAGGTAGAGGGTGCGGCGGTAGCGCTCGTAGCCCTTGAGCAGGGCTTCCCGCAGGGCAGCCTCTACCACGGCGGGCGCAAGTTTCTTCTCGTCGCTGATGTCCTCGATCAGGTTATTCAGACCGGGGAGCAGAACCAGGGCCATGGATCAGGGGTGAGAAATGGTCAGGGAAAGGTCAGTCGGACTCGGATGGGGTGACCAGGCAGACGCTGATCACGGAGTCTCGGGGGATGCGCTTAGTGCGGCCGCGGATGTTGATGTGAACATCCGTCGCATCGCGCTCTAGGAGGAGCCCTTCGCGCTGCACGTCGAGCCCTTGGTTGTCACGGCAGAGCACGACAACGGGAAATCCGCGAAATGAGCGGAAATCCCGATCGTCGCGCAGGTCGTCGCTGACGCCAGGGCTGCTGATTTCCAGCACATAAGCATCACCAAGCAGCTCGGCTGCCTCGATCGCCTCGGCCAGCGGTGCACTAAGGGAAGCGCACTCATCCAGGTTTATGTCACTGCCATCAGCTCGCTGCACCAGCACCTGCACCGTCATCGGGATGCGATGGGTGAAGACATGCACTCCTTTGAGCTCAAAGCCAGTAGCAACCACAGCCGCTTGGGCTAGGCGCTCCAGATCTGGCAGGAGAGGGTGGGGCAATGGGGCGGGGAAGCTGGGGGCAGGCGGCCCGCCGGCTTGTGCAGTACTAAAACTGCCCTGCAAACCACAGCTGTTCAGTAAAAAACTGAACCCTTAGCGAAGCGCTGAATGCTCAGCGAGGCGCCAAACCGTGACTGGAGGGTATGCCCGCCGGGCAAGCATTCACCCTAGGGGATGGACGGCTCAGGCGCCAGGCGCCGCCGTCGGAGGTATTTCGATGATCGGGGCTTCGGCGAAGTAATCGCTTTGTTGGACGGTGCCCCTTTGGCTGGCGTCCTGATTTAGGCACTGGGCCTGCTGCTCCCCGGTTCGCAGGTATTGGCATACCCGTGCCCAGAGCTTTGCCCGGGTGCCGGGGCCTCCCTGGCTGAAGTGGACTAAGTCGTTGCCGCCAACCATGCCCTGGATTTCCACCTGGCAAAGGCTGCATCGCTGACGCGTGCCGGGGGGAATTTCTGCCATTGCCGCTGTGCGTTCTCGATTCAATTTAGGCCGTTGCAACCGCCTGCCTGCCCCTATCCCCATTCCCTGCCGCCTTGATGGCTCCCTAGCCTCATAGCCATGCGTCAAAAAACGTCGATGAAGTGGGTGTTGGGGGCGAGCTTGTCCCTAGTCAGGCTGGTTTGGACGGTCGGCCTCGGCTTAGTCCTGGGACTTGGATCTTTCAGCGCTGCTGCCCTAGCTCTGGACCCTGCGGTCGATCCCATTGCCCAGGCCATTCCCCACAGCTTTGTGGCCGAGGCAGCTCGGGCAGTGGCGCCAGCGGTGGTGCGGATCGACACCGAGCGCGAGGTGGCTCGCCAAGCCTTTGATCCCGCCCTGCTCGATCCTTTGCTGCGCGATCTATTCGGCGATCCCTCCGGCAGCATGCGAGAGCGGGGGCAGGGGTCTGGCGTCGTAATCGATGCAGCCAAGGGCCTGGTGCTCACTAACGCCCACGTGGTCGATCAGGTCGACAGCGTTGAGGTCACCTTGGCCGATGGGCGCCATGTGGACGGTGCGGTGGTGGGGGCCGATTCGGTGACCGATCTGGCCGTGGTCAAAATCTCCGGTCCGCGGGATTTGCGCTCCGCCCGCCTGGGCGACTCCGAGGCCCTGGAGGTAGGCGATTGGGCCATAGCCATGGGCAGCCCCTATGGGCTTGAGCGCACCGTGACCCTGGGCATCGTTTCGAGCCTGCACCGCAACATCAACAGCCTGGGCTTCTCCGATAAGCGTCTCGATCTGATCCAAACCGATGCGGCAATCAATCCAGGTAATTCAGGTGGTCCGCTGATCAACGCCAGTGGCGAGGTGATCGGTATCAATACCCTGGTGCGCTCTGGACCAGGCGCAGGGCTGGGATTTGCGATCCCTATCAATTTGGCCCGAGGCGTGGCCAGCCAGCTCAGCAGCGGCGGCCAGGTGGTTCACCCCTATCTGGGCTTGCAGCTGGTGCCGCTCACTGCCCGCCGCGCTCGAGACAACAATCGTGATCCCGAGGCTCTGCTGCAGCTGCCAGAGCGGGATGGTGCCTTAGTGCAACGGGTGCTGCCCGCTAGTCCGGCGGAAACGGCTGGCCTGCGCCGTGGTGACCTGGTGGTGGCTGTGGCAGACCAGCCCGTGCCCGATCCGGCGAGCCTGCTGGAGCGTGTTGAGCGCAGCAGCGTTGGCGAGCCCCTGGCGCTCACGGTGGTTCGGGGTCAGCGCGAACTCAGCCTGATGATCAAGCCGGCGGCCTTGCCCCACTCCGGTTGAGCACTGCTACGGTCGCGGCCGATTCAGGAATATTTGATGTCGGATCTGCAGGACCGGATGAAGCAGGCAGTGGCTGCTGCGGCCACTGAGCAGATCAAGAGCGGCATGGTGGTCGGCCTGGGTTCCGGCTCTACAGCAGCCCTAATGATTCAGGCCCTCGGCGCCAAGCTCAAAAGCGGTGAACTCAGCGATGTGGTGGGTGTCACCACCTCCTTCCAAGGCGAGGTGCTGGCAGCTGAGCTCGGCATTCCGCTCAAGAGCCTTAATGCAATTGAGCGCATCGATCTTGCAATTGATGGCGCAGATGAGGTGGATCCCGCTTTTCAATTGATCAAGGGCGGTGGTGCCTGCCACGTTCAGGAGAAATTGGTAGCAGTGCGGGCCGAGCGCTTTGTGGTGGTGGTGGATTCCACCAAGCTCGTCGACACCTTGAATCTCAGCTTTCTGTTGCCCGTAGAGGTCCTGCCTGGTGCCTGGCGTCAGGTGCAGGCCCAGCTAGCAGCGATGGGTGGCGATGCCCAGTTGCGCATGGCCGTAAAAAAGGCGGGCCCGGTGGTCACCGACCAGGGCAATCTCGTGTTGGATGTGAAATTCGCCGCAGGCATCAGCGATCCGGCGGAACTAGAGGCTGCGATCAACAACCTGCCGGGCGTGTTGGAGAACGGCCTATTCGTGAACATCACCGACCAGGTGCTGGTGGGTGAGATCGTGGACGGCGAGCCCCGGGTGCGTGATCTGGTCAAGCGCTGAGGCTCAGCCCCCAACCCCGCTCCCGTCTCCGCACAGCTGCAGCAGCACCTGGCGCTGACGGGGGCCATCCAATTCCACCAGCAGCACGGCCTGGTAGCGGCCCAGGCCCAAGCGGCCGTCCACGACCGGCAGGGTGAGGTGGTTGCCCAGCTTCAGGGCGATCAGGTGGGCATGGGCGTTGCGCGGCTCATCGGCGGGAATGCCCGGCCGCAGATGCAGGTCGTTGTGGGCGTAAGGCCGGTCGGGGGGCGTCAGAGCCAGGAAGTGGCGCTCGATGTCGCCGAGCAACCGTTCCTCGGCCTCGTTCACTACCAGGGCGGTGGTGGTGTGCTGGCCGGCGGCCACCAGCAGACCATTGCGGATCCCGGTGGCATCCACGAAGGCTTGCAGGTCGGCGCTGATGTCGTCGCAGCTGATGTTGGCCGTGGTGGTGCGTTCCAGCCGGGTGGAGTGAAACGTCACCATGGCGAGGCAAACTCCCCCATCTCAGTTCAGCCTGCGCTTGACGGACTCGGCGTGACTGTGGAGCCCCTCGCTTTCGGCCAGGGTGATCACCGCGGACCCGGTCGCCTCCAGGGCCTCCCGGTTAAAGCGGATCAGGCTGGTGTGGCGCATAAAGGTCTCCACGCTCAGGGCCCCGGCGAAGCGGGCCGTGCCCGCGGTGGGCAGGGTGTGGTTGGGGCCCGCTAGGTAGTCGCCGACGGCCTCGGGGGTGTAAGGACCCATAAAGATCGCGCCGGCGTGCTGGATCTGTTCGGCCAGGATTTCGGGGTCTTCCACGAGCAGCTCCAGATGTTCGGGGGCGAAGCAGTCGCTGAGTTGGGCGGCGCGGCCAAGGCTGTCGCAGAGCACGATCAGCCCCCAGTCGTTGAGGGCGGTGCGGGTGATTTCAGCCCTGGGGTGGTTTTCAAGCTGGGCCGCCAGGGCTGCTGGCATGGCGGCGGCCAGCTCCGGGCTGGTGGTCAGCAGGATGGCGGCGGCCAGGGGGTCGTGCTCGGCCTGGGCCAGCAGGTCGGCGGCTACTTGGTCTGCCCTGGCGCTGTGGTCGGCGATCACCAGCACCTCACTGGGGCCTGCTAGCGAATCGATTGCCACGCGGCCGTAGACCGCTTTTTTGGCCAGGGTTACGTAGAGGTTGCCAGGGCCGCTGATCACGTCGACCCGGGGAATGGTGGCGGTACCGAAGGCAAGGGCGCCGATCGCCTGGGCGCCCCCAACCCGATACACCTCCTCGACCCCGGCCAGGTGGGCGGCCGCCAGCACGGTTTCATGGGGTTCGCCGCCGGGGCCTGGGGGCGTCACCATTACGAGCCGCTGCACCCCGGCTACCCGCGCCGGCACCGCATTCATCAGCACGGTGCTGGGGTACGAAGCCCGTCCCCCAGGCACGTAAAGGCCAGCCCGCTGCACCGGCCGCCAGCGCCGGCCCAACAGTTCGCCATGGGGACCGGTGACGGCCAGGTCGGCCGGCAGTTGATGCTGGTGGAAAGAGAGGATTCGCTGGTGCGCCAGGCGCAGGGCGTCCTTCAGGGACGCCGGTGTGGCTTGCCAGGCGTCAGCCAGCCGCTGTGGCGGAATCCGCAGGGGATCGGGGCGCACGCCATCAAAGCGTTCGGTGAGCTCCATCAGGGCGGCATCGCCTTCCGCTTGCACCCTGGAGAGGATCTCCTCGACCCGAGCCATCTCCTCGCGCAGGCGCCCTCCACTGGTGCGTTCGGCGATGGTTGCAAGTCGATCAGCGGCGGCGTTTGAACCGTCATCGCGCAGGCAGCTGATCGATAGGGCAACAGGCGTTGCGACCACGGAACGGCTCAGGGTTACGAGATTGTCAAGTTAGGCCGGCACAGCTCTTGCGGGCGGTGAGGGTTCTTAGGAGGGTCTGGCGGTAGGATCTACCTTCTCTGATCCAGCGTCCGTCCGCCTGTGGCCAATAACACCTCATCGAAGAAGCGCATTGAGGTTGCCGAGCGCAACCGTCTTCGCAACCGCACCTACAAGTCGGCCCTGCGCACCTTGATGAAGCGCTGCTTCACCGCTTGCAGCGCCTACTCCCAGACCCCTGGTGAAGACGCAAAGACAGCTGTTCAAACCACCATGAACGCTGCTTTCAGCAAGATTGATAAGGCTGTGAAGGTGGGTGTGCTGCACCGCAACACTGGAGCCCACCAGAAGTCGCGCATCAGTGCTGCTGTGAAGAAGGTGACCGCGCCGGCCGCAGCCGCCCAAGCCTGAACCAGGTCCCGTCCGTGATTGCCTCGCCAGCAGCGACTGAATCGGGTTTGCCCGTTTTGGTTGACAGCCACTGCCACATCGTTTTTCGCAATTTCGACGACGATCTGGAGGAAGTGGCCCAGCGCTGGCGCGATGCTGGAGTTCGTTCCCTGGTGCATGCCTGCGTTGAGCCTGGGGAAATTCCAGCGATTCGCGCCTTGGCAGATCGTTTTGAAGAGTTGCGCTACTCCGTAGGGGTCCATCCGCTCGATACCGAGCATTGGCAGCCCGACACGCCAGAGATTTTGCGTCAAGCCGCCCAGGCTGATAGCCGGGTTGTGGCGATTGGAGAACTCGGCCTCGATCTGTTCCGTGAGCAGAATCTGGCTGCCCAGCTGGCCATGCTCGAGCCCCAGCTTGATTTGGCAGTGGAGCTAGACCTGCCTGTGATCGTCCATTGCCGCGACGCTGCCGAGCCGATGTTGACCTTGCTGAGGCAACGGGCCTCCTTAGGTGGCTGCCCTCGTGGGGTGATGCATTGCTGGGGCGGAGATCCTGAAGAGATGGCTGGTTTCTTAGAGCTCGGTTTCTTCATCAGCTTTAGCGGCACGGTGACTTTTCCCAAGGCGGAAGCCACCCATGCCTGCGCCCGCCAGGTGCCTGCCGATCGCTACCTAGTGGAAACCGATTGCCCCTTCTTGGCGCCGGTGCCCCGCCGCGGCAAGCGCAACGAACCGGCTTTTGTGGCGGCGGTGGCAGCCCGGGTCGCTGATTTGCGTGGGCAAACCCTCACAGAAGTGGCTCATACCAGCAGTTCCAACGCGGCAAGGCTGTTCGGACTGCAGCTTCACAATGTATGATGTTTTATTGGTCTGGAAGCGGAAGCGCTGCTTGTTGTCGACGTCTGCATTCTTGAAGCGACCCCGTTAAGCATGCCCCCGCGGGCAGCCGTTCCCTACGAGGGGAGCGGCTGTTTGTGTGGTCGGTTGCGGAGCATTCAAGTCAGCGGTGATCGGCGTCAGATGCGTTCCACTGCCCAGTCCTTATCCACCCGTTCCTGCAGGTTCACCGCATGAGCAGCGCGATCCAGGTCGCCAAGACCGCCACTTACCTCCCCGATTTGGTGGAGGTGCAGCGCGCGAGCTTCAAATGGTTCCTGGAGAAGGGCCTGATCGAAGAGCTCGAGAGCTTTTCGCCGATTACTGACTACACCGGCAAGCTTGAGCTGCACTTCATCGGTAGCGAGTACCGCCTGAAGCGCCCACGTCACGACGTTGAAGAAGCAAAGCGTCGTGACGCGACCTTTGCATCCCAGATGTATGTCACCTGTCGCCTGGTTAATAAGGAGACAGGGGAGATCAAGGAGCAAGAGGTTTTCATCGGCGAGCTGCCCTTGATGACCGAGCGAGGCACCTTCATCATCAACGGTGCCGAGCGGGTAATCGTCAACCAGATTGTGCGCTCACCTGGCGTCTATTTCAAGGACGAACAGGATAAAAACGGCCGTAAAACCTTCAACGCCAGCCTGATCCCTAACCGGGGTGCCTGGTTGAAGTTTGAAACTGATAAAAACGACCTGCTGCACGTTCGTGTTGACAAGACGCGCAAGATCAACGCCCACGTTTTAATGCGGGCTATCGGCCTGTCTGACAACGACGTGCTCGATAAACTTCGCCATCCCGAGTACTATCAGAAGTCGATCGAGTCGGCCAACGACGAGGGCATTTCTTCCGAAGATCAAGCTCTGCTTGAGCTCTACAAAAAGCTGCGTCCAGGTGAGCCTCCCTCTGTCAGCGGCGGCCAGACCCTGCTGCACAGCCGCTTCTTCGATGCCAAGCGCTACGACCTAGGTCGCGTCGGTCGTTACAAGATCAATAAAAAGCTGCGCCTCACCATCCCCGATGCGGTGCGCACCCTCACCCCTGAGGACGTGCTCAGCACCATCGACTACTTGATCAATCTCGAGCTCGATGTGGGCGGCGCCAGCCTCGATGACATCGACCACCTCGGCAATCGCCGGGTGCGCTCAGTGGGAGAGCTGCTGCAAAACCAGGTCCGGGTCGGTCTCAACCGGCTCGAGCGCATCATCAAAGAGCGCATGACTGTCGGTGAAACCGAATCGCTTACCCCTGCCCAGCTGGTGAACCCCAAGCCCCTAGTGGCGGCGATCAAGGAGTTCTTTGGCTCCAGCCAGCTGAGTCAGTTCATGGACCAGACCAACCCGCTGGCGGAGCTAACCCACAAGCGCCGGATCAGCGCCTTGGGCCCAGGCGGTTTGACCCGCGAACGGGCCGGCTTTGCGGTTCGCGACATCCACCCGTCCCACTACGGGCGCATCTGCCCGATCGAGACACCGGAAGGACCAAATGCAGGCTTGATTGGCTCCCTGGCTACCCACGCCCGAGTCAATGAGTACGGCTTCATCGAGACGCCGTTCTGGAGGGTGGAAGAGGGCATCGTCCATAAGAGCGGTGATCCCATTTACATTTCTGCTGATATCGAGGATGAGTGCCGCGTAGCCCCTGGCGACGTGCCCACCAACTCCGATGGCTACATCACCGCAGATCTGGTGCCTGTGCGCTATCGCCAGGACTTTGAGAAGGTGCCCCCTGAGCAGGTCGATTACGTCCAGCTTTCGCCGGTGCAGGTGATCTCGGTAGCTACCTCCTTGATCCCCTTCCTGGAGCATGACGACGCCAACCGGGCCCTAATGGGATCGAACATGCAGCGCCAGGCCGTGCCCCTGCTGCGGCCAGAGCGTCCCTTGGTGGGTACCGGTCTGGAAACCCAGGTGGCCCGCGACTCCGGCATGGTGCCGATCACCCGGGTCAATGGCACGGTCACCTTTGTCGATGCCACAGCCATCGTGATTCGCGATGAGCAGGGCACCGACCATGTGCACCACCTACAGAAGTACCAGCGCTCCAACCAGGACACCTGCCTCAACCAGCGACCAATCGTTCGCCAGGGCGATCCGGTGATTGCCGGTCAAGTGCTGGCCGATGGTTCTGCCTGCGAGGGCGGCGAGATCGCCCTGGGGCAAAACGTGCTGATCGCCTACATGCCCTGGGAGGGCTACAACTATGAGGACGCGATCCTGCTGAGCGATCGTCTCGTGCATGACGATCTATACACCTCGGTTCACATCGAGAAGTACGAGATCGAAGCCCGTCAGACCAAGCTTGGGCCTGAGGAGATCACGCGGGAGATCCCTAATGTGGCCGAGGAGAGCCTGGGCCACCTCGACGAGATGGGAATTATCCGCATCGGCGCCTACGTCGAAAGCGGCGACATCCTGGTGGGCAAGGTGACCCCCAAGGGTGAATCCGACCAACCCCCCGAAGAGAAGCTGCTGCGTGCAATCTTCGGCGAGAAGGCCCGCGACGTCCGTGACAACTCCCTGCGAGTGCCTGGCACTGAAAGGGGTCGGGTTGTGGACGTGCGCATTTACACCCGCGAGCAGGGCGACGAACTGCCGCCCGGCGCCAACATGGTTGTGCGGGTCTATGTGGCCCAGCGCCGCAAGATTCAGGTTGGCGACAAGATGGCCGGCCGCCACGGCAACAAAGGCATCATCAGCCGGATCCTGCCCCAGCAGGACATGCCCTACCTGCCCGATGGCACCCCCATCGATATCGTGCTCAACCCCCTAGGGGTACCGAGCCGCATGAATGTGGGCCAGGTGTTCGAGTGCCTGATGGGTTGGGCGTCTTCCCACCTCGACTGCCGGGTCAAGGTTGTGCCATTTGACGAGATGCACGGCGCTGAAAAGTCGAAACAGACCGTGCAGGCTTACCTCGAGGAAGCCGCCAAATTGCCTGGCAAGGAATGGGTCTACAACCCCGATAACCCAGGCAAGATTCAGTTGATCGACGGCCGCAGCGGTGAGCCTTTTGACCAGCCCGTCACTGTTGGGTACGCCCACATCCTCAAGCTGGTTCACCTGGTGGACGACAAGATCCACGCCCGCTCCACCGGCCCCTACTCCCTGGTTACCCAGCAGCCCCTGGGCGGCAAGGCCCAGCAGGGCGGCCAGCGTCTCGGTGAGATGGAGGTCTGGGCTCTTGAGGCCTATGGCGCCGCCTACACCCTGCAGGAACTGCTCACCGTCAAGTCCGATGACATGCAGGGCCGCAACGAGGCCCTCAACGCCATCGTTAAAGGCAAGCCGATTCCCCGTCCTGGCACGCCGGAGTCTTTCAAGGTGCTGATGCGCGAGCTTCAGTCGCTGGGTCTAGACATCGCCGTCTATACCGACGCCGGCGAAGAAGTGGATCTGATGCAGGACGTCAACCCCCGCCGCAGTACCCCCAGCCGCCCCACCTACGAATCCCTCGGCGTCGCGGACTATGACGACGACTGATCGCTGATTGATCGCGGATCGCTCCTCCAGCGGGCGAAGCCGTGCCTCCCATTCCTTTCTCGATCTCCGCGAGCTGCAAGCCGATGTCCAACAGCAACCTCCGCACTGAAAACCACTTCGACTACGTCAAGATCACCTTGGCGTCGCCGGAGCGGATCATGCAGTGGGGGCAGCGCACGCTGCCCAACGGTCAAGTGGTGGGTGAGGTAACCAAGCCCGAAACCATCAACTACCGCACGCTGAAGCCCGAGATGGACGGGCTCTTCTGCGAGAAGATCTTTGGCCCGTCCAAGGACTGGGAGTGCCACTGCGGCAAGTACAAAAGGGTGCGTCACCGCGGCATCGTCTGCGAGCGCTGTGGTGTGGAGGTGACGGAGAGCCGGGTGCGCCGCCACCGCATGGGTTTCATCAAGCTGGCTGCCCCCGTATCCCACGTTTGGTATCTCAAGGGCATTCCCAGCTATGTAGCGATCCTGCTCGACATGCCCCTGCGGGATGTGGAGCAGATTGTTTACTTCAACTGCTACGTGGTGCTCGATCCGGGCGACCACAAGGACCTCACCTACAAGCAACTTCTTACGGAAGATGAGTGGCTGGAGATTGAGGACCAGATCTATGCCGAGGATTCGGATATTGAGAATGAGCCCGTAGTGGGCATCGGCGCCGAGGCCTTGAAGCAACTGCTGGAAGATCTTGAACTCAACGAGACCGCTGAGCAGCTGCGTGGGGACATTGCCGCCAGCAAGGGGCAAAAGCGCGCCAAGCTGATCAAGCGCCTGCGCGTGATCGACAACTTCATCGCCACTGGTGCCCGTCCCGACTGGATGGTGCTCGATGTGATCCCGGTGATTCCGCCCGACCTGCGCCCGATGGTGCAGCTCGATGGCGGCCGCTTCGCCACCTCAGACCTCAACGATCTCTACCGCCGCGTCATCAACCGTAATAACCGGTTGGCCCGTTTGCAGGAGATCCTGGCTCCTGAAATCATCGTTCGCAACGAGAAGCGGATGCTGCAGGAGGCGGTAGACGCCCTAATCGACAACGGCCGCCGTGGTCGCACCGTGGTGGGCGCCAACAACCGAGCTCTGAAGTCACTGAGCGACATCATCGAGGGCAAGCAGGGCCGCTTCCGTCAAAACCTGCTTGGTAAGCGGGTCGACTACTCCGGTCGTTCCGTGATCGTGGTGGGTCCGAAGCTGAAGATGCACCAGTGCGGCCTGCCTAAGGAGATGGCGATCGAGTTGTTCCAGCCGTTCGTGATTCATCGCCTGATCCGCCAGAACATCGTCAACAACATCAAGGCCGCTAAGAAGTTGATTCAGCGCGCCGACGATGAAGTGATGCAGGTGCTTCAGGAGGTGATCGAAGGTCACCCGATCCTGCTGAACCGAGCTCCGACCTTGCACCGTCTTGGCATTCAGGCCTTTGAGCCGAAACTGGTTGATGGTCGCGCCATCCAGCTGCACCCCCTGGTGTGTCCGGCCTTCAACGCCGACTTTGACGGTGACCAGATGGCCGTGCACGTGCCGCTGGCGATCGAAGCTCAAACTGAGGCCCGCATGTTGATGCTGGCGAGCAACAACATCCTTTCGCCCGCCACTGGCGAGCCGATCATCACCCCGTCCCAAGACATGGTTCTTGGCGCTTATTACCTCACGGCCGAAAAGCCTGGAGCCATCAAGCCTGAATTTGGCGACCGGGCCAAGACCTTCGCCAACCTCGACGATGTGATCGATGCCTATGAGGAGAAGCACCTTCACCTCCACGATTGGATCTGGGTGCGTTTCAGCGGCGAGGTGGAGAACGACGACGAGGACAAGCAGCCCCAAAAAGAAGAAACCCTCAGCGACGGCACTCGCATCGAGCAGTGGCTGTTCCGCCGCGATCGCTTTGATGAAGATGGCGCCCTTATCAGCCGCTACCTGCTCACCACCGTTGGACGCGTCGTGATCAACCACACGATCATCGACGCAGTGGCTGCGACCTGACGGCCGTTCCGGATTCAAGGTTCCGGGTTTCCGTTTTCCTTCCTCTTACGACTATCAACTGCGCGCAGCCATGACAGCCACACCCGCTAAGAAAACCACCAAGAAGAGCGCCAAGAAGGCCGCTGAGGCAGCCGCTCTCGAAATTGCTGCTGCTGCAGCTTTAAAGGCGAGCAAGGCGCTTAGCAAGCAGGCGCCACCCTTCCGCAACCGCATCATCGACAAGAAGGCGCTGCGCAATCTGGTCGCTTGGGCCTACAAGCACCACGGCACGGCTGCTACGGCCTCACTGGCTGATGAGCTCAAGGATCTCGGCTTCCACTACGCCACCCAGGCCGCCGTTTCGATCTCCGTCGACGACCTGCGCATTCCTGGTGACAAAGCTGCCCTGCTGGCTGAAGCCGAGGAGCAGATCACTGAAACCGAAGAGCGCTACCGACTTGGTGAGATCACCGAGGTTGAACGTCACACCAAGGTGATCGACACCTGGACCGAAACCAACGAACGGCTCGTGGCTGCGGTTCGCCGCAACTTCAACGAGAACGATCCACTCAACTCGGTTTGGATGATGGCCAACTCCGGCGCCCGGGGCAATATGTCCCAGGTGCGTCAGCTAGTGGGCATGCGCGGCTTGATGGCCAACCCCCAGGGGGAAATCATTGACTTGCCGATTCGCACCAACTTCCGTGAGGGTCTGACGGTCACCGAATACGTGATCTCCTCCTACGGCGCCCGCAAGGGTTTGGTGGACACCGCCCTGCGTACAGCAGACTCCGGCTACCTCACCCGTCGCTTGGTAGACGTAGCCCAGGACGTGATCGTGCGGGAAGACGACTGCGGTACAACCCGCAGCATTCCGATCGATGCTGATGAGAAAGGCAGGTTTGGTTCCAGGTTGATCGGCCGCTTAGCAGCCGAGCCCGTGGTGGCAGAAGACGGCGAAATCATTGTTGATCGCGACGGTGAGATCGATCCGATCCTGGCGCGCCGGATCGAGGCAGGTGGTGTGAAAACGGTGAAGGTGCGTTCGCCGCTTACCTGTGAGGCCTCTCGTTCGGTGTGCCGTAAGTGCTATGGCTGGGCCCTAGCCCACAACCAGTTGGTTGATCTGGGCGAAGCCGTCGGCATCGTCGCTGCCCAGTCGATCGGTGAACCCGGCACCCAGCTGACGATGCGGACCTTCCACACCGGTGGTGTGTCCACGGCCGAATCCGGCGTGGTGCGCTCTTTAGTAGATGGCACGGTCGAATTCGGGCCCAAGGCTCGGGTGCGCCCCTTCCGCACCCCCCACGGTGTGGAGGCCCAGCTAGCCGAAACAGACTTCACCCTCAGCGTTAAGCCCACGGGTAAAGGCAAGCTGCAAAAGCTCGATATTATTAGCGGCTCGATCCTGTTTGTCGCTGATGGCGACACCGTGCCCGGGGACACGATCCTGGCCCAGATCGCTGCTGGCGTGGCGGTTAAAAAGAGCATTGAGAAGGCCACCAAGGACGTGATCTGCGACCTGGCCGGTCAGGTGCGTTACGAGGATGCGATCCAGCCCAAGGAGGTCACCGACCGCCAGGGCAACATCACCCTCAAGGCCCAGCGCCTGGGCCGGATGTGGGTGTTCAGCGGAGACGTTTACAACCTGCCCCCCAATGCCCTGCCCGTGGTGGGCGGCAACAAGCCCGTAACAACCGGGGAAGTGCTGGCCGAAAGCCGCCTAGTTAGCGAGTACGGCGGCGCCGTGCGCCTGCGCGACAGCGCCGGTGACTCCCGCGAGGTACAGATTGTTACCTCCAGTCTCACCCTCAAAGACTGCAAGTTGGTTGGTGAATCCACCCACTCCGGTGAGATCTGGCACCTCGAGGGCAAGGACAACATCCGCTACCGCCTCAATACCGCCCCGGGCAGCAAGATCGCTAACGGTGAGGTGATCGCGGAGCTCGCCGACGACCGCTTTCGCACCCAGACCGGAGGCACCGTCAAGTTTGCCCCTGGCCTTTCGATCAAGAAAGCCCGTAGCGCCAAGAACGGCTACGAGGTGAGTAAGGGCGGCACCCTGCTGTGGATCCCCCAGGAAACCCATGAGATCAACAAGGACATCTCCCTGTTGATGATTGAGGACGGCCAGTGGATTGAGGCCGGCACCGAGGTGGTGAAGGACATCTTCAGCCAGACTGCAGGCATCGTCACGGTGACCCAGAAGAACGACATTCTTCGGGAAATCATTGTGCGCTCAGGCACTCTGCACCTGGTTTCCGATAGTAAAACCATCAGCAAATTTGCTGACGGCAAGATGGTTACCCCTGGCGAGGAGATCGCCAAGGGTCTTAAGGCAGAGGCGATTCTGTTTGTTGAGTCAGTTGAAACCCCTGACGGTGGGGCCCTTCTGCTGCGTCCGGTTGAGGAGTACGCCATCCCAGATGCTGCCCACCTGCCCGAATTGGGCGCGGTTAAGCAGTCTGGCGGCCCCTCTTTGAATCTCAAGGCCACCCAACGCCTGGCCTTTAAGGACGGCGAGCTGATCAAGAGCGTTGATGGAGTGGAGCTGCTGCGCACCCAGCTGATCCTGGAAACCATCGACACCACTCCCCAGATGACGGTGGATGTGGAAGCGGTGTCTGATAAGCGGGCTAAGACGATCGAGCGCCTGCAGCTCACGATTTTGGAAACCCTGCTTGTGCGTCGCGACACCCTCTCCGACGCCAGCCACGGCTCCACCCACACCGATCTTCAGGTGGAAGACGGCATTGCTGTGAAGCGCGGCGATGTGGTAGCCACCACCCAAATCCTCTGCAAGGAGGATGGAGTGGTTCAGCTGCCTGATCTGGTCGATGGCGAGCCGATTCGCCGTTTGATCGTGGAGCGCGATGGCGACACCCGCAACATCGAGCTTGGTTCGGCCAAGTGTGAGGTTGGGGTTGAGCAGCGCATCGTCGACGGGGACCGGCTGGCGGAAGGGGTCGAAGCCCCTTGCTGCGGTCAGGTGGAGGCCATCAACGGCAGCACCCTCACGATTCGCCTCGGTCGCCCCTACATGGTTTCGCCCGACTCCGTGCTGCACGTGCGTGATGGCGAGTTGGTGCAGCGCGGTGACGCCCTGGCCCTGCTGGTGTTCGAACGTCAAAAGACAGGCGACATCGTGCAGGGTCTGCCCCGTATCGAGGAGCTGCTGGAGGCCCGCCGTCCGCGGGAATCCACAATTCTCTGCCGCAAGAGTGGCACCGTGCAGATTAAGCAGGGTGATGACGATGACTCGATAACCGTTTCGGTTATCGAGCACGACGATGCCATCACCGAGTACCCAATCCTGTTGGGTCGCAACGTGATGGTGAGTGATAGCCAGCAGGTGCACGCTGGTGAATCGCTCACCGACGGCCCGATCAATCCCCACGAGTTGCTGGATTGCTTCTTCGAAGATCTGCGCAGCCGCAAGCCCACCATGGACGCGGCCCAGGAGGCGATCTCCAAGTTGCAGTTCCGGATGGTCACGGAGGTGCAGAACGTCTACAAGAGCCAGGGAGTTGCGATTAGCGACAAGCACATCGAAGTGATTGTGCGCCAGATGACCAGCAAGGTGCGCATCGAGGATGCCGGGGACACCACCCTGCTGCCCGGTGAGCTAATCGAGCTGCGTCAAGTGGAACAGGTCAATAGCGCCATGGCAATCACCGGTGGCGCACCCGCCGAGTTCACACCGGTGCTGCTTGGTATCACCAAGGCTTCGCTCAACACCGACAGCTTCATCTCGGCTGCCTCCTTCCAGGAGACCACCCGGGTGCTGACTGAGGCGGCGATTGAAGGCAAGAGCGACTGGCTGCGCGGTCTCAAGGAGAACGTGATCATCGGCCGCCTGATCCCTGCTGGTACTGGCTTCAGCGGCTTCGAAGAGGAGCTGCGGGCAGAGGCGGGCCCCCATCCCGACATCCTCGAAGAGGAGGCCATGGGCTATCGCCGTATGCAGAACCTGCGTCCCGATTACACAGTCGAGATGCCTGCCCCGGCGGCGTCGATGGCCGTGCTGGATGATCCCTCCGATGCGGATCTTGAGGCAACTCGCAGCCGCCATGGCATCGAAGCCAGCGCCAGCGGCACGGCAGCTTTTACCAGGCCATCCGTTGAGGAGGGTCTGGAGGAGGAGCTGATCGCTGATCCCGCTGCCCTCGAGGGCCTACAGGAAGAGGGTCTGCTCACCGATGAGTGATTCCGCCCGCACCAGCCTGAATACGCCGGTGCCCCAGCGCCGGTTGCCCCGATTTGGCTTCCACACCCACACCGAGCTGCTCAATGGCCGCATGGCCATGCTCGGTTTTATTGCCCTGCTGGTGGCGGAGTGGAAGCTGGGCCACGGCTTGCTGATCTGGCCTTGAGCACATCGCCCGCTGCGCCGCTAGCCACTCCCCTGCTGGGGATGGGTTTGCCGGCCCTGGAGCAGTGGGCTGTTGGCCATGGTCAAGCCGCCTTCCGCGGCCGTCAGCTGCACGATTGGCTTTACGCCAAGGGAGCCCGCAGCCTCGACCAGGTAACGGTGCTGCCAAAGGCTTTCCGGGACCAGCTGGCCGGCCAGCCCCCCCGTGGTTCCTCCGACTGGATTGGTCGCTCGCGGGAGCTGCACCGCAGCGTCGCCCGCGATGGCACCACAAAACTATTGCTGGGTACTCACGACGGCCTCAGCCTCGAGACCGTGGGCATCCCCGCCGAAGGCAGGCTCACGGTGTGTGTGAGCAGCCAGGTGGGCTGCCCGATGGCCTGTCGTTTTTGCGCCACCGGCAAAGGGGGGCTGCAGCGCTCCCTGGCGGTGCACGAGATCGTTGATCAGGTGCTGAGCGTGCGTGAGGTGATGGACCAGCGCCCCAGCCACGTGGTGTTTATGGGTATGGGTGAGCCCCTCCTCAACAGCGAGGCGGTGCTGGCAGCGATCGATTGCCTCTGCACCGATCTCGGTATGGCCCAGCGCCAGATCACCGTGAGCACCGTGGGGGTGCCCAAAAGCCTGCCCACCTTGGCGGAGCAGGCCCTAGAGCGGCTGGGTCGGGCCCAGTTCACCTTGGCGGTGAGCCTGCATGCCCCTGACCAGAAGCTGCGGGAGGAGCTGATCCCCACGGCCCATGCCTATCCCCTGGAGGCGTTGCTGGCCGATTGCCGCCACTACGTTGAGCTCACAGGCCGGCGGGTGAGTTTTGAATACATCCTGCTGGGTGGGCTAAACGACCAGCCCCGCCATGCGGAGGCCCTTTCGCGGCTCCTGCGTGGCTTCCAGAGTCATGTGAATCTGATCCCTTACAACCCAATTGCCGAGGAGGAATTCCAGCGTCCGGCGCCTGGCGCAGTGGAAGCGTTTCGACAGGCCCTGATCGATCGCCACGTGGCTGTCAGTGTGCGGGCTAGCCGCGGCCTCGATGCCGATGCAGCTTGCGGCCAACTACGTCGCCGGCTCGAGGGCAGCCTGGAGCCGGCGTGAGCTGGAGCTTGATCAGGTGGCGTCGCGGCTGGGATCGAAGGCGCCGCGTGCCTCCTTTTCCCCCCAGGGGGTGAGCTGCAGCATCAGCAGAAAAGCGGGTATGGCGGCAGCGGCCGTAGCCAGGAAAAACATGGGCCAGCCCACGTTGCCCGCCACCACGCCGGCCGGGGCCGACAGCAGCGAGCGGCTCAGTGCGTAGATGCCGGAAAGTAGGGCGTACTGGGTGGCCGAAAAGCGCGGGTTGCAGAGGCTCATCAGCAGCGCCACAAACACCGCGCCCACCATGCCTCCGCTCAGGTTCTCCAGGCTCACGGCGGCGATAAGCCCGCCGAAGCCCCAATTGAACTGGGCCAAGGCCCAATAGGTGAGGTTGCCGCAAACGCCGGCGATTGCGAACAGCCACAGGGAGCGGTTCATGCCGATCCGGGCAAACAGCACGCCGCCAATTACGGTGCCGGCCATGGTGGCGGCAATCGCCCAGCCCCCCTGCACCAAGCCGATCTGGGCATCGCTGAACCCCTGCAATTTCAGGAAGGGGATGGCCATGGCGTTCAGTAGGCCATCGGGCCAGCGGTAGAGCAGCACCAGCAGCAGCAACTGCCAGGCCCGGTTTGGTCCCGCCCGGAACAGGAACTCCCGCGTTGGACCAAGCACCGCCTGCCGCAGGCTCGTGACCGGGTGTTGCACCGGTTGCAGGGCCGGGGCCCAGATGGTGAAGGGCACTACGGCCGCCAGCAGAGCTGCCGCAGCAAGGAAGGCGGCAGGCCAGCCAAAGCGATCAGCCAGCAGGAAGCCACCGGCACCCACCGCGAGCATGGCGGCCCGGTAGCCGAGGGTGGCTCCGGCAGCACCTGGCCCCCGCTCCGCCTCGGGCAGGAGGTCGGTGCGGTAGGCGTCGACAGCGATGTCCTGGGTGGCACTGCAGACGGCCAGCACCAGGGCCGCGATGCCGATGGCGGTGAGGCTGGCTGGATTAGTGCTGGGTTGCAGCAGGGCCATCGCCGCAATCACTGGCACCAGGATTAGCTGCATCAGCAGCAGCCAGCCGCGGCGGCGATCGGGCCAGGCGATCGGCCAGCGGTCTAAAAGTGGCGCCCAGAAAAGCTTGAGGGTGTAAGGCAGCTCAGCTAGCGGGATCAGGCCGATGAGGGCAAGAGGAACTCCGCTAGCGGTGAGCCAGCCCTGCAGCAACTTGCTGCCCACCATCAGCGGGGTGCCGCTGGCTACTCCCTCGGCGGTCACAGCTGTTAGACGCCGCCAGCTGCCGGAACTCTTATCTGCCATCACATAGGCGTTATTCGGCGAACCCTAGGGGCGATGATGGAAGCCAGCACTCGCAAACGCCTCGGCTGTGCAATTTTTTCGCTCCACCCTGCTGCCGGCCGCGATTGTGGTGTTGTTTGGTCTGGCCCTGTTTGCCGTGAGCGCCCGCATCTGGTTGCCAGGTGACATGGCGGCCCCCGCCCCGATTGGCTGAGTCAACGTTGTGAGCGTTTCTCCCCAGTCCGATCAGCCGTCCGGTGGGGATAGTCCCTTCGGTGGCAGTCCCCAAGAGCTGTACCTCGACCCCGAGATGCTGGCTCAGGAGCTGGCAGAAGAGCTGCGCGGTGATCCGCTCGACGATCTTGATAACAGTGATCCAACGGCCAGTGATGTGGCGGCCGAGTGCGATCTGGGCTTGGCGTTGTTGCGGGGCGATGCAGGGGCAGACAGCCAGGAGCGGTGCATGCAGGGTTTGCGCATTTTTTGTGAACACCGTGATCCCCGGGCCCTGCCCCTGTTGCTGCCGCTGCTGACGGAGAGCTGCCCGATCCTGCGGATGAGCGCGGTCTACGCCTTGGGCCGCAACCCCAGCCCCCAGGCGGTTGAGCCCCTGCTGGGCCTGCTGGTCTCAGATGACAACGGCTACGTGCGCAAGGCCGTGGCCTGGAGCCTGGGCAACTACCCCGACGCTCCCATCCTTAATCCCCTAATCCGCTCCCTGCAGGTGGATATCTCCGCGGTGCGCCTCTGGGCTGCCAGCTCCCTGGCTGAGGCGGGCTGCACCGGGCCGGCAAAGGCCGATCCAGCTGCGGCCCAGCTGTTGCTCAGCATGCGCATCGACAGTGAGCCGGCGGTGCGCAGCAACAGCGCCTGGGCCCTCGGTCGCCTCTACGGCGAGCTGGTGGAGCCCCGGCAGCAGCTGGTGGTTGAGTCCCTTTTGCATTCAATGCTCAACGATTTCGAATCGGGTGTGCGCGATGAGGCCCGGCTGGCCCTTGAGCAGCTCGAGCAGCCGGAGGTGTTGGAGCGTCTGCAGACCCTGGTGGAGGAGGGGTTGCTCAGCTGAACGGGAGCAGGATTTCCTGGTTAACATCTTCAAACCTTTCCAGCGTGAGATGGAACAGCTCACCATCCGTTATCGAATCCATCCCGATGGGCGCGTCGATGAGCTGGTGGAAGGGCTGAATGGCATGGCGTGCGAGCAGCTCACTGAGCGCATCGAGGCCAGGCTTGGAGTTGTGCAGCAGCGCCGGTTAACGGCTGAGGCCTTTCTCTGCGAGCAACAGGCCCAGCAAAGCCAGGTCCAGTCCCTCTCCTGAACCGATTACCTCTTCCTAGATCGATGTCGCACTTCAGCACCATCAAGACCGAGCTCCGTGATCGCCAGTCCTTGCTCGAGGCTCTCGAGGATCTGGGCCATGGCCCAAGGCAGGGAAGTTTGATGGTGCGCGGTTATCGCGGCCAAACCGTGGAGGCCCAGCTGGCTGTGGCCCAGCCCAATGGCGCTGATATCGGTTTTCGCCTCAATCCTGAAACCGGTAGCTATGAGCTGGTGACCGATCTCGACCTCTGGAATCAGGCCGTGCCGGTGGAGCGCTTCTTGGCCCAGCTCAATCAGCGATATGCCCTGCGCAGCATCCTGGCCGCCACGGCTGAGGAGGGTTTCCAGGTGAGCGAGCAAGCCCAGCAGCAAGACGGCTCCATTGAATTGGTGGTTACCCGTTGGGCCTAGATCCGGGAGCTCACCCCGGCATGGTTGATCCCTCCCTGGCGTTCACCGCCACCGCCCTTGCCCCCGAGTCACGGCGTAGTGGTCACGAACCACTGCTGGGTGGAGCTTTGGGTCAGAAGGCCGTATGGGTTGACGAGGCTGTCTGCATTGGCTGCCGCTACTGCGCCCACGTGGCCGTCAACACCTTTGCGGTTGAGCCCCACTGGGGCCGCTCCCGGGCGATTCGCCAGGACGGCGACTCCACCGAGCTGATACAGGAGGCGATTGATACCTGTCCCGTTGATTGCATCCATTGGGTTGCTTATGAGCAGTTGCCCGAGTTGCAGCAGCAGCTAGACGGCCAGGAAATTCTTCCCCTTGGTGTGCCATCGCCGGTGCGGCTCAAGCGCACGTTGCCGCGCCCAGGGGCTGCTTAGCCGGCAGCCCCACGGCCCTGGGATAGGTGCGCGGGCAGGGGGCCAGCGGTTTAACCACCAGGGCGTGGCGGCTACCCCGGCCACTAGGTAATTCCCTGGCCAGGCACTGGTCGATGCCAGCCTTCAGGGGAATAAGGGCGGCGTTGAGGTCCCGTTGGTCATCGGCTGACCACTGGCCGCGATAAAGCAGGGCTCGCCCCTGGGGTTGCAGCAGCGGTACCAGGTATTCGGCCACCACCGGCGCGCTGGCCACGGCCCGGGCCAGGGCCCAGTCGAACTGGCCCCGACAGGCCTGCTGCTGGCCGGTGCGCTCGATCCTTTCGCAGCGCAGCTGCACTCGCTCCCCAAGCCCTAGCGCTGCGGCCATGGCCTGCACCGCCTCCACCTTGCGCCCCACCGAATCCACCAGGGTCAACTGGGCCTGGGGAAAGGCGATCGCTAGCGCTAGGCCGGGGAAGCCACCGCCGGTGCCCACATCGATCAGCCGCAGCGGTGCCTGGGCTGCCCCCGATTGCAGCAGGGGCACCACGGGCCAGAGGCTGTCAAACACCTGGGCTATCCAGAAGTCGTCGTCCTCCACCAGCCGGGTCAAGTTGAGCTTGCTATTCCATTGGCGCAGCTGCTCCTGCAGGTCTCCCAGCGACTGTTCTTGGGCTGGGCTGGGCTGCCAGCCGAGCTCCTGCCAGAGGGCATTGCCGGTGAGGGTGCGAACCATCCAGCTTGGTAACGGGTTTCTGATCTCTAGGATCCCGCAGACCGGATCGTTTTCCCGGCGCCCTGCCCTTGGCCAGCTCCCCACTCAGCTATTACTCGTTGCTCCAGGTGCCGCAGAGCGCCTCGCCGCAGGAGCTACGCCAAGCGTTCCGGGGGCTGAGCAAGCGCTACCACCCCGATACCACCGTGCTGCCGGCTGGGGAGGCTGCATTGGCTTTCCAGCAGCTGCAGCAGGCCTACGGGGTGCTGAGCGACCCGGCCCTGCGCCAGCGCTACGACGACCAGCTGCGCCCGCCTTCGGTGCCCAGCAGCCCCGTTGCACCGCCCCCGACCATCATTACTCGGCCTGCTTCGGTGCGGCGTGATCTTTCTGGTGGCGAGTGGCTGGCGCTGCTGCTGCTGGGTTTTGCCCTGGTGTTGAGCTTGGTTCTGGGTGTGGGAGTCGCCTGGATGCGCGGCGCCCAATTGGTGCAATTGCCTAGCTGGTGGCCTGAGGGCGCCCCCACCAACGTGACAGGGTTGGCTTCATGACCGAGATGCCCAGTTCCCAGACACCGCTGTATCACCACCCCCTGCCTGCTCTGGAGCACTGGCTGGAGCAGTTAGGTGCCAAGCGGCAGCGCGCCAATCCCTGCCTCTGGGACCTGCACCGCCCCGAATGGAGCGCCCAGATTGAGCTGGAGGTGGACGAGCTTAAGGTGAGCTGGCACAGCGACGGCCAGGTGTGCGTGCGTCACTTTCCCTATGGCTTGTCGCGGGCCGATGCCGAGGCGGTGATCCTGGCGGGGCCTTAACGGCAGATGCGGCTCTGCTGCTCCCCAGCGGTGGAGAGCGGCCCGCAATTAACCCAGCGCACCATGGAGGTCTCTACGTCGGTGAACAGCACCAACACGCCGCCGCAAAGCAGTACTAGGACGCCACTTACTAACCAGTGCTGCTTGCTCATCGGCGGGGGTTGCTCATCAGTGGGGGTTGGGGGCTGCGCCCATGGCTGCAGTCAGGGTACGGCCCAGGTCTTGCGCCTGCCATTGGGCAGCCAGCCCGGAGGCGGTGAGCGGTTCTAAAGGGGGCAGCTGGGCTAGCACCGGCGCTTGGGCCAAGGCGGCCAGGGTGGCGGGATTGTCGGGATGGAGCGGGCCATTCAGCACCAGGCCCAACAGGGGAATGGAGCGCTGGCGCAGGGCCTCCACCGACAGCAGGGTGTGGTTGAGGGTGCCCAGGCCGCTGCGGGCCACCAGCAGCACCGGCAGCCCCCAGGCGGCTAGCTGATCGATTTGCAGCCAGTCGCGGCGCAGGGGTACCAGCAACCCACCGGCGGTTTCAACTACCAATGCTCCGGCCACTGCCGGCAGGGCCAGTCGGGCCGGGTCGATCGTGATGCCCTCTAGTTCGGCGGCCCAGTGGGGTGACACCGGCGTCTGCAGCCGGTAGGCCTCCGGCAGCAACCGCTCCGCTGGCAGCTGCAGCAGGGCCTGCAGGCGGCCCGAGTCGCCGCCACCTTCCAGTCCGCTTTGTACCGGTTTCCAGTAGGTGGCCCCGAGCCCCTGGACCACAAGGGCGCTCACCACGGTTTTGCCCACGTCGGTGTCGGTGCCGCAGATCACCAGGGCGTTGCTGCAGCTGCTCATGGGCCGGTTCGCTGACCAAGAAGCACTAATACTTCCCAGCTGACGCAGCCATCTGCTGGCCAGCAGTGCAGCAGCCGGCGCAACTGGGCCGCACTGAGGCGGCTGGCCCGGCTGGCGCTGGCCCCGAGGCCCTGTAGCTGCTGCAGAAAGCCGAGGCCGCTGCCGTAGGCGCGGCTGAAGCGCAGCCGGCGGCTGTAGTGAGCCATCAGGCCGCCCCTGCTGGCCGCCGCCAGCAGGGCTTCGGCGTCGGGCAGGCTCAGAGCTGTGCAGGGCACCCCTGCAGCCGCGGCGGCCTGGTGCCACTGGGGGAAACTGGCGCTTGTCGGCACCGCCAGGCCGAGCCAGCCCCCTGGCCGCAACTGCTCGCACCAGTGCTGTACTTGGGCTTGGGGATTCTCCAGCCACTGCAACGCGAAGCTGGAGGTGAGCAGGGAGGCCTGGTCCAGTTGCTCCGGCAGCCCCAGGTTGAGGTCCCAGCTGAGCTGGCCGCCGGCAGAGGTTTGGGGGTTATGGGCCAGTAGTTCGGGGCAGATATCAAGCTGCAGGAGGGCTTGCTGGCATCCCTGAGCCCGCAGCGCCTGGCCCACCAGCCCGGAGCCCGCGCCCAGGTCGGCCCGGGGGCCGGCGGCAAGGTGGAGAGGAGCGCACAGGTGGGCCAGGCGCCAGGCCACCCCCTGCTGCAGGCGGGCATGGCGGGCATAGCCGGCGGCGTGGCGGCCGAAGCGGCTGCTCACTCGCGCGCTAAATCCTGCGTCATTTAGAAGCGTGTCATTTAAAAGCGTGTCTCTCAAAACCGTGTCGCGCACTGGATTTGCGTTCATGGCAGGCCCTCTATCCAGCCACACACGGTGGGCACGAGGGCCGGGCTGAGCAGGCAATGCCCCACGCCCGCCAGCACCAGGTTGTCGGCGGCAGGTAGGAGGTTGCGCAGCTGGTGGCGGGCTTGTGGATTCACGATCTGATCCTCGCCGCCCTCCACTATCAACACCCGAGCCTGGAGCGGGAAGCCAGGCGGTAGCCCCGCCGTGGCCGCCAACAGGTCTAGATCTTCCGCCAGCCGCTGGCGGCCGGAGGCAGCAATAGGGGCGGCGGCGATGCCAGGGGGCAACAGGCTGGAGGGCTGGGGTGCTGCGGCGCGCTCCATGAAGGTTTGCAGCATGGCGCTGGCTTCCGGGCCGGCCAGCTGGCTTGCCATGGCCGCCACGGCGCTGCGCAGTCGGCGGCCGCTGGCCCCCTCTGGAAGGAATGCTCCGAAGCTGGCGAGCAGCACCACCGCATCGGCCTGGGCCAGCACGGAGGCGGGCAGCAGATGGGGGCCCAGCGAGTGGGCGATCACCAGCTTCAGCCCCTGGCCGCTCTGCCAGGCCACCGGCCTGGGAGCTTGCCCGCCGTAGCCCCGTTCGCCGCACTGCCACGTCCAGCTGCGGGCGCTCCAGGCGCTGTGGAATGGTTCCCAGCCCTGGGCATCGCCGGCCCAGCCGTGCATGGCGATCAGCTGCATGCAGGACTCCCCAGAGCTGTGAGCAATCGCTCCAATGTGCCCGCCGGTAGGTCGTGGCGCAGCACCAGCCGCAGCCGCGCCGTGCCTTCAGGCACGGTGGGGGGGCGGATGGCGACGCTCAATAGGCCGGCCGCTTCTAAGCGTTGTTGCAGCTCGAGAGCCCGGTGATCGTCGCCCACCAGCAGCGGCAGGATCGGCCCGGCGCCTGGCGGCCGCGGCCATCCTGCCGCTTCCAGACAGGCGCGCCAACGGGCGGCTCGCTGTAGCAGGGCCTCGCTGCGGGGTTCGGCCTGAATCAGGGCCAGGGCGGCCAGGGCGCCGGCGGCCAATGGTGGGGCTAGGGCCGTGGTGTACCGGAAGGCCCCGCTGGATTGCAGCAGCCAGTCCCCCACCAGGGCATCGCCGGCCAGAAAGGCCCCGCCGCCACCAAAAGCCTTGCCGAAGGTGCCGCTGATCAGGGCGATTTCGGGCTGGTTGTGGCCCAAGCCCCGTCCGCCGGGGCCGAGTACTCCCAGGGCATGGGCCTCATCGAGCAGCAGGGCGGCGCCGTGTTTGGCGCAGATGGCCGTCAGGACCGCCACATCCACACTGGTGCCCTGCATCGAGAACAGGCTCTCGCTCAGCACCAGCAGCCGCTGGCCGGGAGCGCGCCGGCGGGCTGCTTGCAGCTGGGAGTCGAGCTGGGCCAGGTCGTTGTGGGCGAAGCGTTGCAGCCGGGCACCGCTGGCGCGCACCCCGGTGAGCAGGGAGTGGTGGATCAGTCGGTCGGCCAGCACCAGGCTGTGGCGATCGGCCAGGGCCCCTACCGCCGCCAGGTTTGCCTGAAAGCCGCTGGGGAAAAGCAGTACCTGCTCGCGCCCCAGCCAGGCAGCCAGTGCTGCCTCTAGCTCACCATGCACCGGCCGACTGCCGCTCACCAGCCGCGAGGCTCCCGCTCCCAGTCCCTGGCTGGCCGCGGCGGCCTGGGCGGCTGACACCACCTCGGGGTGACGGCTCAGACCTAGGTAGTCGTTGCTGGCTAGATCCAGCAGGGGGGCACTCCTGCTAAGGGGAGTTGCCAGATCAAGGGTGGCGGCGGTTGCGGCGGGGGCAAAGTTGCGCAGGCCGCGGCGGCGCTGGGGGGGAATGGCTGCAAGTTGACGCCGCAATTCATCCCGCCAGCTGGCGGCTCTTTCCCCTGAGGGGGGAGAGGTGGTGCCGGGTTGTGTCAACGACCGGACAGTGCTGCGCAAACGCTAAATCCGAGCTTGTGCCACGGCCTGTTGCTACCGAAGCTGGCCCGAGGCGGAACAGGCTCCTCCCTCATAGGATGGCTTCATGATCCAGCTCAAATAGCAGCGTGCCTGAAACGGCGCCCAATGGGCTGGATCCTGCGGCAATTTTTCCCTTCCCGCTCGACGACTTCCAGCTCGAGGCGATCGATGCGCTCAACCAGGGCCACTCGGTAGTGGTGAGCGCCCCCACGGGCTCCGGTAAGACCCTGGTGGGTGAGTACGCCATCTACCGAGCTCTGGCCCATGGCCAGAAAGTTTTTTACACCACGCCGCTGAAGGCCCTCTCTAATCAGAAACTGCGCGATTTCCGGGAGCAGTTTGGTGCCGACAAGGTGGGGCTGCTCACCGGTGATATGAGCCTCAACCGGGAGGCCCAGGTGGTGGTGATGACCACCGAGATCTTCCGCAACATGCTCTACGCGGAAGCCGATGCGGGAGACGACCCGCTGGAGGGCGTGGAGGCGGTGGTGCTCGATGAGTGCCACTACATGAACGATTCCCAGCGCGGCACCGTCTGGGAGGAGTCGATCATTCACTGCCCGCTGCCGATTCAGTTGGTGGCCCTTTCGGCAACGGTGGCCAATGCCGGCCAGCTCACCGACTGGATCGAGAGAGTGCATGGGCCAACCCAGCTGGTGCTCAGTGATCACCGGCCGGTGCCGCTGGCCTTCAGCTTTTGCAGTGCCAAGGGACTGCACCCCCTGCTCAACGACGAGGGCACCGGGCTCCATCCCAACTGCAAGGTGTGGCGCGCCCCCAAGGGCAGTAATCGCAAGGGTCCGAAAACACCAAAGCCGCCCCAGCCCGAAGCTCCACCCCTCGGATTTGTGGTGGCCCAGATGGCGGAGCGCGACATGCTGCCGGCCATCTACTTCATCTTCAGTCGCCGCGGTTGCGATAAGGGCGTCAAGGAGCTGGGCAAGGCCGCCCTGGTGACGCCTGCTGAACAGGCGCGCATCAAGGCCCGCCTTGATTTGTTTATGGCAACTACCCCCGAGGCGGTGCGGGAAGGCGGCCACGCCGAGGCCCTGCTGCGGGGCATCGCCGCCCACCATGCCGGCGTGCTGCCGGCCTGGAAGGAGCTGATCGAGGAGCTGTTCCAGCAGGGGCTGATCAAGGTGGTGTTTGCCACCGAAACCCTGGCGGCCGGCATCAACATGCCGGCGCGCACCACGGTGATTTCGGCGCTGAGCAAGCGCACCGAGCGAGGTCACCGCCCTTTGATGGGCAGTGAGTTTTTGCAGATGGCGGGCCGGGCCGGCCGGCGCGGCCTTGATACCCAGGGTTACGTGGTGACCGTGCAGAGCCGCTTTGAAGGCGTGCGGGAGGCGGGCCAGCTCGCTACTGCGCCGGCAGATCCGCTGGTCAGCCAGTTCATGCCCAGCTACGGCATGGTGCTCAACCTGTTGCAGCGCTACGACCTGGCTAAGGCCAAGGAGCTGGTTGAACGCAGTTTCGGCCGCTACCTGGCCACCCTCGATTTAGTCGAGGACGAGGCCCGCATCGGCCAGTTGATGCAGCAGCTCGAAGGCCTGGAGGATGGCTCCGGCGAGGTGCCCTGGGACGACTTCGAGGACTACGAAAAGCAGAGAGCTCACCTGCGCGAAGAGAGGCGCATCCTGCGGATCCTCCAGCAACAGGCCGAGGAAACCGTCGCCCATGAGCTCACCTTGGCGCTGCAATTCGCCAGTGAGGGTACTTTGGTGAGTCTCAAGGCGCCCCAGCTACGCGGCCGGGTAACGCCGGCGGTGATTGTGGAGAAGGTGAAAGGGCCGGGGCAGTTTCCTTTGCTCAAGTGCCTCACCGACGAGAACCTTTGGCTCTTGCTGCCCTGCCACGGGGTGGTGAGTCTCCATGCCGAGCTCAGTTGCCTGCAGGTGAGCCAGGTGGATCCCCCCGAGTTGCGCCAGCTCGGCGAGTTGCGCCACGGCGATCAGGCCAGCGGTGGCCTGGCCCTTGCCGTTGCCCACATGGCCAGTCGCCACGACATGGCCACGCCCCAGTACGACCTGGCGGGGGAGGTGCAGGACCAGGCCCAGCAGGTGCATCAGCTGGAGGAAAGCCTGGAGCTGCATCCGGCCCACCGCTGGGGCGACCGCCGCCAGCTCAAGAAGCACCGCCGCCGCATGGAGGAGTTGCAGCTGGAGATCGAGGAGCGCCAGCAGCTGCTGCACTTCCGCTCTAATCGCCACTGGGATACCTTCCTGGCCCTTATTGAGGTGTTGCGCTTTTTCGGTGCTTTGGCTGGAGCTGATGGCCTGGAGCCGACCGAAGTGGGCCGCACCGTGGCCGCCCTCCGCGGCGACAACGAGCTGTGGCTGGGACTGTCGCTGATGAGCGGCCACCTCGATGAGCTCGATCCGCCCCAGCTGGCGGCGGTGTTTGAAGCCATCTCCACCGAAGTCAACCGGCCCGATCTGTGGTGCGGCTACCCGCCACCACCGGCCGCGGAGGAGGCCCTGCATGATCTGCGCGGCCTGCGCCGCGAGCTGGAGCGTCAGCAGGAGCACGCCAAGGTCAACTTCCCGCTTTGGTGGGAGCCCGAGTTGATGGGCCTGGTGCACGCCTGGGCTAAAGGTGCCAGCTGGAGCGACATGATTGCCAACACCTCCCTCGACGAGGGTGATGTGGTGCGGATCCTGCGCCGCACCGTGGATTTGCTGGCCCAGGTGCCCTACTGCGAGGCGATCAGCGAGCAGCTGCGCAGCAAGGCCCGCGCTGCCCTCAAATCGATCAATCGCTTCCCGGTTTGCGAGATCGAGGATTTGGTGGCTAGTGGCAACGGTCAGTTGGATCCTGCGATCGAGCGCCCCCAGCCTTGAGGTTGGTGGGCCGTAACCCGTGATCAATCCCGCCCGCATTCGCATCATTGCCGTCGGCAAGGTGCGCAAGGGCTGGGTGGGCGAAGGGGTAGAGACTTATCGCAAGCGGCTCCCGGGCCTGGAGATCGTGGAGCTGAGGGACGGCGGCATGGCCCGCGAGGCGGAGGCCATATCCGCTGAGCTGCGCGGCGGCGAGCAGTTGGTGGCCCTGTGCGAGGAGGGCCAGAGCTACGACTCGTTGGCCTTCGCCAAGGCGCTTGAAGGTTCTGGCTCGGAGCGGCTGGCGTTTGTGATCGGTGGGGCCGATGGTCTCGACCCGGCGCTCAAGGGGCGGGCCCACTGGCGCCTGAGCCTCTCACCGATGACCTTCCCCCACGAGCTGGCGCGGCTGCTGCTGTTGGAGCAGCTTTACCGGGCCAGCTCGATTCAGCAGGGCGGGCCGTATCACCGCGCCGGCGCTTGACTGGGGTGGTGCTTACGCCCCGCGATGACCACGATTGATAGCCGCTACGAGGGAGCCCTGCGCTGCCACTCCAGCCACGGTCCTTCGGGCTGCGAGCTCGAGACCGATGCACCCATCGACAACCAGGGCAAGGGGGAGCGTTTCTCGCCCACCGATCTGGTGGCCACGGCCCTGAGCACCTGCATCCTGACGATCCTAGGGATCGTTGCTGAGCGCCACGGCTGGCCGCTGCAGGGGGCCAGCGCTCGGATTGAAAAAACCATGACCCCCGAGGCGCCACGGCGCATTGCCCTGCTGGAGGTGTGGATCAGCTTGCCGGCGGGTCTCAGCGAGGAGCAGCGGGCCGTGCTTCACCGGGCAGGAGAGACCTGCCCGGTGAAGCTGAGCCTGGAGGGTGCTGTGCCAATGCGGCTGCACTGGGCCTGAACTGCCTGCAGCTCAAATCCTTAGCTAAATCCCCAGTCGCTGCCAGATCACGCCCAGGTTGGCCTGGTGCAGATCAGTGCTGAAACACTCAGCCAGGTGCTGAGCGCTGAGCTTGCTGGTCACCTCTGCATCGGCTTCAAGGTTGGCGCGGAAGTTGCCGCCATCTTTGTTCCAGGCGCTGTGGGCGTTGCGCTGCACAATCCGGTAAGCGTCTTCGCGGTTGATGCCGGCTTCCACCAAGGCCAGCAGCACTCGCTGGCTGAACACCACTCCGCCGTAAACGTTCATGTTGCGGGCCATGTTGTCTGGGTAGACCCCTAGGCCCTTCACTACCTCGGTCATCTCCCGCAGCATGAAGTGCAGGGTGGCGGAGCAGTCGGGCAGCATCATCCGCTCCACCGAGCTGTGGCTGATGTCGCGCTCGTGCCAGAGGGCGCAGTTTTCCAGGGCCGCCACCACATAGCTGCGCAGCACTCGGGCCAGGCCACTGATCCGCTCGCTGCGGATCGGGTTGCGCTTGTGGGGCATGGCCGAGCTGCCCTTCTGCCCCTTGGCGAAATTTTCCTCCACCTCGAGCACGTCGGTGCGCTGCAGGTTGCGGATCTCGGTGGAGAAGCGCTCCAGTGCCGCGCCCACTAGGGCAAGGGTCTGCACGTATTCGGCGTGGCGATCGCGGGCGATCACCTGGGTGCTGGCGGTATCTGGCTCCAGGCCAAGCTTGGCGCAGGCGATCGCCTCCACCTGGGGGTCGGTGTTGGCGTAGGTGCCCATGGCGCCGCTGATCTGGCCCACGCTCACGACCCGCTCGAGCCGCTCGAGGCGCTCGCGGTTGCGTTCCACTTCCGCCAGCCAGCCGGCCACCTTGAAGCCGAAGCTGATCGGCTCGCCGTGGATGGCATGGCTGCGGCCGATCATCACCGTGCCCTTGTGCTGGCTGGCTAGAGCCCTAAGTGCATCGGCCAATTGGTCGAGCTCAGCGCGCAGTAGGGCCACCGAAGCTTTCATCTGCAGGGCCAGGCCTGTGTCGAGCACATCTGAACTGGTCATGCCCACGTGGATGTAGCGGCCCGCATCCCCCACGTGCTCATTGACATTGGTGAGGAAGGCGATCACGTCGTGGCGAACCTCGGCCTCGATCTCGAGGATCCGCTCTACCGAAAATCTGGCCTTCGCCTTAATCGTCGTAACCGCCTCAGCAGGCACTCGCCCTAACTCACAATTGGCCTCGGTGGCAGCGATCTCGACATCGAGCCAGCTTTGGAACTTGGCCTGCTCGCTCCATAGGGCGCCCATCTCGGGCAGGGTGTAACGCTCGATCAAGGCCGCGCCTGGCTCACTGCCAGACCAATGTATGGGTGCGCCCCTGCTGACCCCTCAGGCAGCCCTCCTTAGGCAGCGGTAGTCAGGCGTTGGTGCTCCACCTCCCACTGCACCAGGCTTCCCCAGGCCTGCTGCCGCACCCAGCAGCGACCGCCGCGGCATTGGATCAGCTGGAAGGGGGGCAGGTCGGAGGGTTGATTGCGCAGTTTGACGAAGCTGCCGGGGTAGAGCAGTTCCAGCACATTGGCTGCAGCATTCGCGGTCCGGATTGAGGAGGCCATCGGTGCCGGATCAACTTCTGGGCGCCATCCTCTGCCGGGTTTTGGTGCGGAGGCAGAGATGCTTGGAATCTGTTCCGTTTGCGTTGTGGTTTGATCACAAAAGGTGGAGCGCCATGGCTCGCAAGCAACGACTGGATTTGGAGCTCGTGGCCCGCGGCCTGGCGGCTAGTCGTCAGCAGGCCCAACTGTTGATTAGGGCCGGGCGGGTGCGCCACGGCGACAAAGTGCTCGATAAACCAGGCACCGAGGTGTTGCCGGAGGCCGAGCTGCTGGTGCAGCAGCTTCCTCGCTATGTATCAAGGGGTGGCGAAAAGCTAGTCAGGGCCCTTGAGGCTTTCCCCATCGCCGTGCAGGGGCGCGTTTGCCTTGATGGTGGCATCTCCACTGGTGGCTTCAGCGATTGTCTGCTTCAGCACGGGGCCTGCCGGATTTATGGAATTGATGTGGGCTACGGCCAGACGGCCTGGAGCTTGCGCAGTGATCCGCGAGTAGTGCTCAAGGAGCGCACCAACCTGCGTCACCTCACCCCGGATGCTCTTTACGGCCCCGAAGACCCCTGGCCCGATCTAGCGGTGGCCGATGTGTCGTTTATTGCCCTGGCCTTGGTGCTGCCTGCCCTGCTGGCGCTGCTGCAACCCCAAGCACCCGTGGATCTGCTGTTGCTTGTTAAACCCCAGTTTGAGGTGGGGAAGGGCCGGGTGGGCAAGGGCGGTGTGGTGCGTGATCCGGTTGCCCACTGCGATGCCATCGAAGGGGTGATCACCGCGGCCTCTGGCCTGGGCTTGGTGGCTTGCGGCCTGGTGGCATCACCAATCACTGGACCTGCCGGCAACCACGAATACCTGCTCTGGCTGCGGCGCTCCGATTGCGATGGGCAGGTCGGAATGGGGGATGTTGCAGAGGATGTTTTTGAGCCTGTTGAACAGCTTGTTGAATCAGCCCAAAGCGACCCGAAATTCCGCCCTGCGCCAATCAGCCCAGAGCAAATAAAGACCCTGGTAGCCAGCACGCTGACTCCCAGGGAATAAAAATCAAAAGGGGTGCTGGCGCTCAGATGGCGCCGCTGTCCCTATCACCGGTGCGGATTCGAACCACCGAATCAATCGTGCTCACGAAGATCTTGCCGTCGCCGATTTCGCCGGTGCGGGCCGCGTCTTGAACGGCGCTAACCACGGTGTCGACCTTGTCGTCATCGACAACGATCTCAAGTTTGAGCTTCTGGAGGAATTCGACAGTGAATTCAGAGCCGCGATAGCGCTCCACCTGGCCCTTTTGACGGCCAAAACCCCGCACTTCGCTCACGGTCATGCCCACGATCCCCGCATTGACTAGGGCGACCTTGACGTCCTCGAGCTTGAAGGGACGAATGATGGCCTCAATTTTTTTCATAGGAACAGCTCGGGCTAATTAGGAAGTCTCTCAGGAAATCCCTGCCGATGGTAGGGAGTAAAGCCATTACGCCCGAGCTTTGCGGGGGTCGTCGTAGCGATTGCTACCGGCTCGGGCAGCCGTTGGCTGCGGCCATTTTCCTTAAGATTACCCAGTGGCACTGGCCCTCTCCTTTTCCTTGCTCCGATGTCTTCCAGCCCCGCTTCTGCCAGCGAGTCCTCCCTCACCCAGACGCCCATGTATGGCGAGCGCGCCATCGCTGAAGCGGAGCTGATCTGTTTTGATAATCCCAGGCTTGGCCGTGCCTACGAGATTTCCATCGAGCTGCCGGAGTTCACCTGTAAGTGCCCATTTTCCGGGTACCCCGATTTTGCGGTGTTGCGCCTGATCTACCAGCCCGGCCCCCGGGTGGTGGAGCTCAAGGCGATCAAGCTCTACGTCAACAGCTACCGCGACCGCTCCATTTCCCATGAAGAGGTGACCAATCGCATTTTGGATGATCTGGTTGCCGCCACCGATCCCCAGTGGATGCAGCTGGAGGCCGACTTTCACCCCCGCGGCAACGTTCACACCGTGGTGCGCGTTAGCCATGGCACGCGGCTGGCTTGTTAGAGCTGGGCGAGCATCTGGGGCAGCTCGGCAGCGAAGCCGGTGAGATTGCGGTTGCAGAGGCCCGCAACGTGCAGCTGACCCGCTTGGCCGGCCGGCTGCTCAGCGATGGCCCAAAGCTGACGCGTAGCAAGCAAGCTGAGACCACCGCCGGCTAGGGCGATCGCAAATCCTGCATAAACCAGTGGAACCCCCGGATCACGCTTCAGCAGGATGCCACTGGCGGGGAGCACGCTTTCAACCCGTATCGGTAGCCCTTTCACTTCCACAGCTGCGCCGCCTGGGGCTAGGCGGGCTAAGGAGATTCCGTCGGCGCCGTAGATCTCCACAGGCCCTTGTTCGCTGCCCAAGCTGAGCAGCACCGGCTCGCTGCCATCGGGACGGGTGGGCAGCACGATTCCCCAAATCTGTTCGCCTAGTTGAGGAAAGCTCTGTAGCGGTAGCTCCAGTAGGGGGCTTTTGCCCAGTTGCAGGCTGATAGTGGCCAGGGCCCAGTCAGCTTGATAAAGGGTGACCCCCTGGAAGCGCAGGGGATGGTTAACGCTGATCTCAGCCTGCTTCAGCAGGCTGCCGCCGCTGCCATCGCCCTCCAAAATGCGCAACTGGGAGGTGAATTGCTCAGGTCGTCCGGCGGGATCGCGCTGGATTGAAAAGTGGTCGAGGGCGAGGGTGAGTTGGCTGCTGCCCCGGCTGTCCATCAGCTCCAGGCTGCGGCCGGGTGCGAGGTATTGCTCAGCCCGTTGCCCTCCAAGTGCCCCCCAGGCGGCTCCGAGCATCAGCACCACCATCCCGGCGTGCACCAGCAGGGGCCCGACCCGGCCCAGCAGCCCCTTGCGGGCGGCTAGGCGGTCGTCGTGGCGCTGAATTTGCCAGCCCTGGCGCTGCAGCAGTCCGGCCAGCTGATCGAGGCTCGCCTTGGGGGAGTTGGTGCTGAGGGTTTCGGCCACGCTCAGCTTGCTGAGCTGGCGGGGGGTGCTGTAGTCGATCCAGCGCAGGGCTGCCTGCAGGGCGGGCCACTGGCGGCGCCAGCTGCACAGCAGCAGGGCTAGGGCCAGCCAGGCCAGCAGCCCCAGGAACCAGCCACTGGAATACACATGGTCGAGCTGGAGGGCCAGCACCCCATCACCGTTCAGCAGTCCGAGCCAGGGCTGGGGGTCGTAGAGCCGGTGGTAGAGGTCAGCTGGTTCCCGCTGGGGGATGGCCGTGCCGACGCCACTGGTGACGGCAATCACCAGCAGCAGCACGATCGCTACCCGCAGATCGGAAATCCAGCCCACCAGCCGCAGCAAGGCTTTCATCGCCAGTTGGCCAAAAGGGTGAGGGCGCCGGTGGTCACCAGCACCACGCCGCTGATCGGTGGAACCCATTGGCCCAGACGCCTCAGGCTCAGCAAGCCCGGCAGGCTGGCGGCCGCCGTGCCCGCCAGCAGCAGCGGCACCACCTGACCCGCTCCAAAGCTGGTGAGCAGCAACATGCCGACCAGTGGTTTGCCGTTCTGGGCCATCCAGGCCAGCAGCACAGCCAGCACTGGAGTTGTGCATGGGGTTGCGGCCAATCCAAAAGCCAACCCTGCTGCCAAAGGAGCTAGGGGGGCTGGCACCCGGCGACGCCAGACTTCAGGATCGGGTCCGGCGGGCAGGGGCAGCTTCAGCAGGCCCAGCAGATTTAGGCCCATCAGCAGGGCGAGCACAGCCACCACCGTCGGAATCAGCCCGGGGATTTGGCCGTAGATCCGGCCCAGTAGGCCGCTAACCAGGCCCAGGAGCACCAGGGAGGCCACGATGCCGGCCGCAAAGCTGAGACTGCGCTGCCAGGGAGCCTGGCTGGGCTTAACGCCGGGCGTGCCGCCAAAACCAGCCAGATAGGCAAGGGTGACCGGCAAAAGCGACAGGGAGCAGGGCCCCAGGCTCGTGAGCAGGCCGCCAGCAAAGACAACCCCAACGGTGGTGGGGGTGGGGCTGGCCAGGGAGTGCTGCAGCAGCGTCTCGCTGCTGCGGGCCCAATCGGCCAGTTGGGGCCCAAAACTGATCATGGAATCAGCCTATCGGGCAGCTGCGGTGCGCCGGCGCCTGGGGGTAGGGGCAAGACCGCCTGCCTCCAGCGAGCAGCGGATCAGTAGGCCGCATATAAGCAGGCTGGCCATCAAGGAGTTGCCGCCATAGCTGATCAGTGGCAGTGGCAGGCCGGTGGTGGGCATGGCACCGCTGGCTACGGCGATATTGAGGATGGATTGGCCCACCAGCAAGGTGGTGCAGCCAATGGCGATCAGGCGCTGCTGGTTGCTGCGGCAGCTGAGGGCAACCCTCAGGCCCACAAAGCCAAACAGCAGCAAAAACAGCAGCAGTACCAGCGAGCCCACGAAGCCAAATTCCTCAGCAAACACCGCAAAAATAAAATCGGTGCTCTGGATCGGCAGGTATTGCAGCTTCTGGGTTGAAAGGCCAAACCCCTCGCCTAGGAAGCCTCCTGAGCCGATCGCCATCAAGCTCTGCACCAGTTGGTAGCCATCCCCCTGGGCATCCCGCCAGGGATCCAGGAAGGACACCACTCGCAAACGCTGGTATTCGTTGATCATGATGCTGGCGCTGCCAAGCAGCCCTCCCGCTCCGGCTGCGCCAAGCAGCATGGGCAGGGAAAGGCCCCCGGCCAGGGCCATCAGCCAGAGCAGCAGCCCTGATAGGGCGGCGGTGCTGAGGTTTGGTTGCTTGAGGATCAGCAGGATCAGGGCCCCAAATGCCCCTAGCCAGAGTAGTTTCTGGTCGTTGCCGATGCGCTTCCAGTGGGCAAACAGGGCAGCGCCCTGCAACACCACAAAAGGCTTGACCAATTCCGATGGCTGCAGCTGTACCGGTCCAAGCACCAGCCAGCGACTGGCGCCGTTGACAGTGCTGCCCATCACCAGGGTGGCTGCGACCAGAACGATCCCAACCCACAACCCCAGCGGAGCCAGGTGCAGCCAGCGTCGCAGGCTGGTGCGCAGGCCGAGCCAGAGCAGCCCCCAGCTGGCAGCCATCCAAACCAACTGGCGCTTGAGATAAAAGGCGCCGTCACCCATCTCCCTTTCAGCTACCCACCAACTAGCGGAGGTGAGCACCAGTAGTCCGATCACGCTCCAGAGCGCCACCATGCCCAGAAGCAATCTGGCCTCTGCTGGCCATTGGGACCAGGGCAACGGCAGCAGCGCCCCAGCCTTTGGAGATCCGCTGACTGCGTCGCGGTGGGGGGTGTGAGTTGCGGTGCGGGCCAAGGCTGGAATTGGGGAGTGGCAGGGGTAGGGCCATCGTCAACCCATTGAGCCGTGCCCGGGGGGGTGTTGTCGACCCCTGGCAACCAGAGTCAAACAATAAAAAAGCCCGGCATCTGCCGAGCTTGGGGAGAAACGAAAGGTACTGACTATCAGTTGCCCACGTTCTGTTGGCGACGCCCAGCGGCTAGTTCTACTTTGAGGATCTTGCCGCCCTGTTTCATGATCCGCTGCTGCTCAGCGAACCAGCTGTCGTAGGGCACCCATTTGGTGAAATAGGTGTTTTGAAGCTCACGCTGGGAGCGGCTCTTTTCCGGGCAAGGAATGCAAGCCGTGATCTTGAACAGACGCATGGAGATGATCCTCGGGTGTGCCGATGGCAGGGATCAGTTGCCCAGGCCGGAGCAGATGTAGTCGAAATAGACGGCCATTTCACGACCGGCATCAGGACCCACCAGTGCAGCGGTGGTTTCCTTCATGGCCTGGATTGATTGCACGGTGGCACCAATGGGTACACCCAGGGAGTTATAGGTCTCCTTGAGACCATTCAGTACCCGCTCATCGAGGATGGAGGTGTCCCCAGCCAGCATGGCGTAGGTGGCGTAACGAAGGTAGTAGTCCAGATCGCGGATGCAGGCTGCATAGCGACGGGTGGTGTACATGTTGCCGCCCGGACGGGTGACATCCGAATACAGCAGCGACTTGGCTACGGCCTCTCTGATGATCGCCGAACCATTGGCGCTGATGGTGGCAGCGGCGCGGACGCGCAGTTCACCACTGGTGAAGTACTGCTCCAGGCGGCCCATGGCGGAGTCGTCCAGGTACAGGCCCTGAACGTCGGCTTGGTTAATGACGTTTGTGATCGCGTCTTGCATGAATCCAGCTGTGGTGGCGGGGAGTAGTAAAAGAACGCTGCCTCAGGAGAGGGCGCCAATGACGTAGTCGAAGTAGAAGCCGGCTTCTTCAGCGTCAGAGCCGGTGAGTAGACCCATGGCGGCGTTCTTCATTTCCCGCACGGACTCAGCCATGGCATCGAGCGGAGTGCCGAGGGAGCGATACATCTCCTTTGCTCCGATGATGCCAACCTCTTCGATGGGGGTCACATCGCCGGCGATGATCCCGTAGGTCACCAAACGCAGGTAGTAGTCCATGTCGCGGAGACACGAAGCGGTCATCTCCTCGCCGTAGGCGTTGCCGCCGGGGGAAATCACGTCGGGACGCCGCTGGAACAGGGCGCCACCAGCGGTCTTGACGATGCGCTCGCGGCTTTCTCCGAGAACCTGGGCGACGCGGATACGACGTTGACCAGCGCCCACGAAGGACTTGATCTGGTCGAGTTCGCCAGGGCTGAGATAGCGGGCTTCCGCGTCCGCGTTGATGATCGAGTTGGAGACGATGCTCATGCAGTTCTGCCTCGAAACAAGCGGCCGCCTTGACGGAGACCGATATCCGGTGGGTAAGGGAAAGGATCGACTTGCGCCGATCGCCAAATCATTCTGCGGCAAAGCCCCTCGCTGCCCCCCTGGCGGTAACAGTTCTTCATGGCGTTTGCGGTTGAAAAACCCCTTGCAGCGCAATGGCTTTGGGCGCTATTGGTAATAGCGGCTTGGCGCAGCAATTATTCATCATTTTGCTTCGCTAATTGCTCCACTTGTTTCGGATTGCGGCTCAACTTTTGCGACAATTATTGTCTTGATCATAAAAAAGCCCCCGAAGTGTCTCCGGGAGGCTCGAATTCGCTGAAGCAGCGCGCAGGGGTGGCATGGGGTTGAGGCGTTGCTGGACCTAAGGGCCTACTTCCAGCGGCGAGTTGGGGCAGGTGCTTGGCGGATGCTGCCCGGCCCTGCGATGAAGTTGTCTTCGGGCCGAGATGCCGTCATGGTTTCCCCCCCTACGGTCTGAGCTGTCCAGCTCCCCACGACAATCTGCCGGCGCCCTGGCAGGTTGCGATTGGTTACATCTCCGGTAGTGCGTATGGTCTGGTCAACGGGCACATTTGGACGTTTGCCCTGGGTAAATTCATTTGCATATGCAGAGGCGTCGAAGGGGCGGTTGAGGCCGGGCACCTTGCGAGCATTGCGATCAGTAGCGGTGACAAATCGCTCGTAGGGAACTATATCTTCACCGTAGGTTTCGTTGTATTCGACGCTGTTCAGGATCCCATCGACGACGCCGTAGAAGCCGGTGCGAGCAGCGGTATCGAAGTAGGCGTCAATTTCCCATCGCCCGAAGGTTGGGCGACCTAGCAGCCGGCGATGTATAACCTCGATGGCCTTGGTGATGTAAAGGCCGCTCCAATAACGGCGGCGGAAGGCCTTGGAGCGGGCGACCTGGCGGATGAATTCCCGCAGGCTGATATCGCCGTTCTCGAGCTTGATTTCCTCAACCTTATTGCGCTCTCCGGCATAGCCAGCAGTGCCTAAAACTTGCACATAGACCGCATTAATAACGGCCTGGGTGCTGGCTTCAGTGCCACGGATGCTGGGTTGGCCGCCGCGGCGGGGCACGGAGCTGCCGCCGGTAGCAATCTGCTGTAGGCGTACAACCTTGGGCCCCACCCGGCGGGGCTGGGCCTTACGGAACTGGGCGCTGTCCATCTGGCCAGGCTGGGCTAAGCCATTGCCGATCAGGATGCGGCGGCTGTCGTAGCCGTAGGGCGCTGGCCGGGTGGCCACTGAGGCGGTGCCGGAAGGGAAAATCGCGCCGAAGTTGAGGGCCAGGGGATCGTTGCCGCCGCCGTAGACGTGCTGATCGGCGAAGGGTTGGCGATAGGACGCGTAGAGGGTGACGTATTGGGGTGCGCCTTCAAAAGGAGCGCTGAAGCGGAATAGCTTGCGGTTTGATCCCCAGCCGGCACTCTCCTGGGCTTCTTCACCGAGATCCCGCAGATAGGGCACGGTTTCCTCGCCGAACACCCGCGCGTATTCAAGGGTATTGATCAGGGAATCAACTAGGCCATTCAGGCCTTGGACGCTGACGATGTCGAAGTAGCGGGTGAATTCTTCACGGGAGCTGATGCCGCGACCGAGGAAGTGGCGGAAGGCCAGCTCAACCGCCCGGCTATTGGAGAAGCGGCCGAAAAACTGTTGGCGATATTCCTTGCTGTGGCCGAGGGAACGGATGAATTCCCGCATGGAAAGCTGGCCCTGGCGCACCTGGCTGGCTTCAACCGGGCAGGGCGTCTGGCTGTAGGCCTTGGCGATGTCCCGTTCAAAAACCTGGCGGTAGGCAGCCCGAATCACCTCGGCCTTTTGGGCACCACTTAGGCGCGGCCGCATGATGAAGCGCTGCTTGCCGTCTGCGGCTAGGGCATAGGTGGCAGGCAGTTGCAGGCCCTGACTTTCAGGGCTGCCCAGGCGCTGCCGGGTGCTTGGTGTGGCCACCTGCAGTTCGGCGAGCAGCACGTTGAAGTACTGGATCACCAGCTCGCGGGCCTGGGGATTGTCTTTGCAGAGGCCGGCGGCTGCGGCGCGCATTTCCTGCAGGGCCACATTGGTAGCCGCCAGGGAGCAGGCCTTCTCCAATATGTCGCGCAGGCCGCGGGTGTTCACGGCCAGGATGCTGGGGTCTCCTGCCACCAGGGCGTAGCCCACATAGCGGAGGAACCAGCCCATGTCGCGCAGCGACTTGCGCATCCGATCGGTGCCGTAACGGCCCACGGCAATCGGGCTGAAGCCGGTGGGCAGCACAACCCTTACATCAGCGTCGCCCCCTGAGCTTTCGAGCAAGCGAGTGATCAGGTTGCCGCCGGAGTTGCCGGTGCCCTGGGCGAAGGTCTGCACCGAACGCTGGAAGGCGGCCTGGTCAGCGGCCAAGGGGGTGGCGTCGCTGGACCCACCGCTGACGACGCTCAAGGGAGCATCTAGGTAGGAGAGGGGCGTGCCGCCGGAGAAGATCCGGTTGGCCGCCTTGGCCACGATGAAATCAGCGTTTTCTGAGATGCGGCGTGCAGCTTCTAAGCGCTGCTGGCCACTCTGGAAAAACGCCACCAAGGTTTCAAGCTCGCCGCCGTCGGGGAAGCGATCCTGTTGCTCCGCCTGACGGACGCTGGAGAGCGGCAGGGTGTCGTAGCGCTGGGGTGAAACCCTGGTGCTGCCGCTGCTGGCGGTCACGGTCATTGACGAGAGCGAACCGGGCTGGGCCACGTTACGGCGGGCCCTCGGGGCCTTTGCCCAGCCATGAACAAATGTTTGCAGCTTCGCTGGCTTGCTGATGCCAATTGACCCGTTTTGACTCGTTCTAGGGGCCGCTGGACGTGAAAAGCTCAGCCGGTTGCCGCTGATCCGTCCTTGCCTGCCAGTGATGCCGCCACGCCGATGGTGAGCGCCTTTTACGACCGTTTCCCCTACCCGGGAGACCCCCTTCAAGACGGCCCACCCCCTGGATACAACTGGCGCTGGTGCGTCGATAGCGCCTGGGCTGCTGCTACTGGAGCCCTAACGCCGCGCTCCGACCAAGGTGAACGGCCTTGGCGGATTCTCGACGCCGGCTGCGGCACCGGCGTCAGCACCGATTACCTCTGCCACCTCAACCCCGGTTCCTCGGTGCTGGCGGTAGATATCAGCGCCGGAGCGCTTGAGGTGGCACGGGAGCGCACCCGACGTTCAGGGGCTGCAAAAGCGGTGCGGGAGTTGCGTATCGAACAGCGCAGCCTGCTGGATCTGGCGGGGGAGGGACCCTTTGATTACATCAATTCCGTTGGCGTGCTGCACCACCTGCGCGAGCCAGAGGCTGGTTTGCAGTCATTGGCCGGATTGCTGCGGCCAGGCGGGCTACTGCATCTCTTTTTGTATGCGGATGGCGGCCGCTGGGAAATTCACCGCACCCAGCGGGCCTTGGCACGGCTGGCCGTCGGTTCAGGAGCGGAGGGGCTAAGGCTGGGTCGCCAGCTGCTGGCTGAGTTGCCTGAGGGAAACCGACTGCGCCAGCATCACGAGCGGCGCTGGATCGTCGACACGGCAGCCGATGCCAATTTTGCGGATATGTATCTGCACCCCCAAGAGACCAGCTACAACCTCGATCGTCTGCTGGCTTTTGTCGCCTCAGCCGGTTTGGAGTTTGCCGGGTTTTCCAATCCGGAGGTTTGGTCGCCCGCGCGCTTGCTTAGTGGTGAGCTGCTGGAGCGGGCCCAGGGCCTCAGTCAGCTTGAGCAGTGGAGCCTGGTGGAGGAGCTTGATCCTGATATCAGCCATTTCGAATTTTTTCTCAGCCATGGCGCGGTGAGGGCACCCGATTGGAGCGACGACGAAGTTTTGCTGGCAGCGCGGGGTGAAATCAACCGCTGCCTCTGGGGTTGGCCAGCCACTCGCTTGATGGGGCCAGACCTAATGCCCCTTGACGTCAGCGAGGAGGGGCTCGTTTTGATGGCTGCCGTTGAGAGCGCGCCGGCTGTGGCGATCGGCCAGCTGCCTTTGGATTGGCCTGCAGCGCAACGGCTTGCCGTGGCTCGCCAACTGCTGAATCAGAGGGTTTTGCTGCCGGTGCTCTGAAGGGGCGGGGATCAGTACCGTGATAGATTCCGCGCGCCTTTTCAGGGATTTGAGCGCGCTTGTCGGTATCTCTCCCCTGCCCCCTACTTCCCGACTCTGAACCCACCGTTTCAACGGCAGTTCAGGCTGGTGAGGTGGTCGAGCAGCTGGATGATGCCACCGGTGCATCAACCCTGCCAGCGCTAACCGCCGATGTCAGCAATGGCATGGATGGTTATTTCCGGCTCCAACGCCGGCTCTTGCTAGCAACCTTGCTGCTTTCGGCAGTGGCGGTGGCAGGAACAGCCGTTTTGGGCTCCATCCCCACGGCTTCTAGCCTGTTGGTGGGTGCTTTAGCTGGCCTTCTCTACCTGTGGCTGCTCAGCCGCAGTGTCACCAAGCTGGGAGAAAATGCCCGGCGGGTTAGCAAGGTTCAGCTGCTGGTGCCGGTCGTCCTGGTGCTGATCGCAGCCCGGACCCCCCAACTTTCGATCCTGCCGGCTCTTTTGGGCTTTCTGCTCTACAAGCCGGCCGTGATCCTTCAGGCAGTCTTCGACACCTGACCCCGTTTCCGTTCCGTCGCCCTGGCGACCCCGAACTCCCCTTCGCTGGCTCCGATGCCTCTCCTTCTCCCCTTTGCTGAACTGGAGGTTGGTAAACACCTCTACTGGCAACTTGGCAACCTCAAGATTCACGGCCAGGTCTTCCTGAGCTCCTGGGTGGTTATCGGTGCCTTGCTTGCCCTTGTAGTGGTTGGCACCCGCAAGCTTGAGCGTGATCCTCAAGGCACCCAGAACCTGCTGGAGTTCCTGTGGGATTACATACGCGATCTCTCCCGTGAACAGATTGGTGAGAAGGCTTACCGCGATTGGATGCCCTTCATCGGCACCCTTTTTCTGTTCATCTTTGTGAGCAACTGGGGCGGAGCTCTGGTGCCCTGGAAGCTGATCCACCTGCCTAGTGGCGAGCTTGGGGCACCAACGGCTGATATCAACACAACCATTGCTTTGGCTTTGTTGGTATCCCTTGCCTACTTCTATGCCGGCTTGAGCCGTAAGGGGCTGAGGTACTTCGAGTACTACGTGGAGCCGACACCGATCATGCTTCCATTCAAGATCGTTGAAGATTTCACCAAGCCCCTTTCCCTTTCCTTCCGTCTATTTGGCAACATCTTGGCGGATGAATTGGTAGTCGCAGTTCTGGCATTTCTGGTGCCCTTGATTGTGCCCCTGCCTGCAATGTTCCTGGGTCTTTTCACCAGTGCTATTCAGGCTCTGATTTTTGCCACCCTCGCTGCCTACTACATCGGCGAGGCGGTGCACGAAGAGCACCATTAGGAGCTCCTCTCCAGCTGCTCCGCTCCGGCGGTCTGCTAAATCTCCCTCGCGCAGGTCCGGAAGCATCCCGGGCCCATTCTTGAAAGGATGTCCTCAGCGCAGGGTTTTATTCCCGGTCCATAACGCGCCACAACCGCGACCCCAATCCCCCACTCCACCATGGATTCCATCACCTCCGCTGCGTCTGTTCTGGCCGCTGGTCTGGCTGTAGGCCTCGGTGCCATCGGCCCCGGCATCGGTCAGGGCACCGCAGCTGGCGGCGCCGTTGAAGGCATTGCACGTCAGCCTGAAGCCGAAGGCAAGATTCGCGGCACCTTGCTGCTGTCCCTGGCCTTCATGGAAGCGCTCACCATCTACGGCCTTGTGGTCGCCCTGGTGCTGTTGTTTGCCAACCCCTTCGCTGGTTGAGCGTTGTTGCGAGTGGAAGGAGGGCTGGGGCTTGTTGCTCCTGCCCTCCCAGGCTCATAAACCTCAATCCCGACCGATCGTTCCAGCGCCCTCGCCCAAATGACCAGCTGGCTTCTGCTCGCCGAAGCAGGTGTCCCTGAGGGAGGTCTTTTTGACCTCGATGCCACCCTGCCGCTGATGGCGGTTCAGGTTGTTCTCCTCACTTTCATTCTGAATTCGCTGTTCTTCCGCCCCGTAGGACGGGCCGTGGAGGAGCGTGAGAGCTTTATCTCCACTAGCCGCGCCGACGCCAAGCAGAAGCTGGCTCAAGCCGAGCGGCTGGAAGCCGATCTCAAGGAACAGCTCAAGGACGCGCGTCAGCAGTCCCAAAAGCTGATCCTCGAGGCCGAGCAGGAAATGGATCGTCTCTATCGCGATGCCCTTGCCGCGGCTACGGCCGATGCCAATGCTTCCCGGGAGCAGGCCCGCCGTGAGATTGATTCTCAGCGAGACCAGGCGATGGACCGACTTAATAAGGACGCCGACCAGCTCGGTGATCTGATCGTGACCCGCTTGCTGGCTGCCTCATGACTTTCCTGCTCCCCTCCTTGCTAGCAAGTCACGGCGGATTTGGTTTCAACCTCAATCCGTTTGAGACCAACATCATCAACTTGGCGATTGTGATCGCCGGCCTTTGGAAGTTTTTGCCAGGTTTCCTCGGCAGCATCCTGGAGCGCCGTCGTGCAGCCATCCTCAACGATCTGCAAGATGCTGAGCAGCGTCTTCTCGCAGCAACATCTTCGTTAGCTCAAGCCCAGCAGGATTTGTCTGCAGCACAACAAAAGGCTGAGCAGATTCGCGCTGATGGTTTGGCCCGGGCCCAATCTTTGCGCCTGGAGAGCGAAAAGCGCACGATCGATGAAATGGCTCGGCTTAAGCAGGGAGCCATGGCCGACTTGAATGCCGAAGCAGCTCGAGTCACCGACCAGTTGCGCCGAGAAGCCGCCAATCGGGCTATTGCCCAAGCACTTGCCACCCTCCCCGGCAAGCTCAATGCAGATGCCCAGGCCCGACTGATCGATCAGTCCATTTCAACCCTGGGTAAAGCCTGATGCCACTCCTCAACTCGATTGCAACCCCTTACGCCGAGGCGTTGCTGCAGGTAGCTGAATCTCGTAAGGAGACTGATGCTGTTGCCGAACAGGCCAAAGCACTTTTGGCCGTATTGAGTTCTAGCCCCGAGCTCAGGGCTGCTCTGGCGTCGCCAGTGCTTGAACCCGAAGCCAAGAAGGCTGCTTTGGCAAAGCTTTTCGACGATCAGGTCACCCCTGCGGTGCAAAACCTGCTCAAGCTCTTGGCCGACCGCCAACGCCTGCCCATGATGGAGGCTGTTTTGATGCGTTTCCTGGAGCTTTATCGGGAGCTGCGCAACATCACTTTGGCCAAGGTGACATCTGCTGCTGCCCTCAGCGAGGAGCAGCAGGCTGAGCTCAACCGCAAGGTTCAAGCGATTGCAGGCTCTAAATCGGTCGAGTTTGACCTCGTGGTTGACCCCTCCTTGATAGGAGGCTTCATCGTCAGCATGGGCTCCCAAGTCATTGACGCCAGCCTTTCTGGTCAGGTGCGCCGTCTCGGATTGGCGCTGGCCCAGGTGAGCTAGCTCCTCTGTCCGCCCAAGCTTCCGGAACCTTCTTGCTCCGGAAGCCCTCTCCCCGCTTCCCCGTCTTCCACTCCATCAGCCCCCCTGTGGGGACTTCCTCCCATGGTTTCCATCCGCCCCGACGAGATCAGCGCCATCCTCAAGCAGCAGATTGAGGACTACGACAAGTCGGTTTCGGTTAGCAACGTTGGCACCGTGCTGCAGATCGGCGATGGCATCGCCCGCGTGTATGGCCTGCAGCAGGTGATGGCCGGTGAACTGGTGCAGTTCGAGGACGGCACCGAAGGCATCGCTCTCAACCTCGAAGACGACAACGTCGGCGTGGTGTTGATGGGCGAAGGTCGCGGCATTCAGGAGGGCAGCACCGTCAAGGCAACCGGCAAGATCGCCGCCGTGCCCGTTGGCGACGCCATGCTTGGCCGGGTTGTGAATTCGCTGGGCCAGCCCATCGACGGCAAGGGTGATATCGCCACCACCGAAACCCGCCTAATCGAATCGATGGCGCCTGGCATCATCCAGCGCAAGTCGGTGCACGAGCCCATGCAAACGGGCATCACCGCCATCGACGCCATGATTCCGATCGGCCGGGGCCAGCGCGAGCTGATCATTGGCGACCGTCAGACTGGCAAAACAGCTATCGCAATCGATACGATCATCAACCAGAAGGGCGAAGACGTCGTCTGCGTTTATGTGGCCATTGGTCAGAAGGCCGCATCCGTAGCCAACGTGGTTGAAGTGCTGAGGGAGAAGGGAGCCCTCGATTACACCATTGTGGTAGCTGCGAGTGCTTCCGAGGCAGCAGCCCTTCAATACCTGGCTCCCTACACCGGCGCGGCCCTGGCCGAATCGTTCATGTACAAGGGCAAGGCGACCTTGGTTATTTACGACGACCTCACCAAGCAGGCCCAGGCTTATCGCCAGATGTCCCTGCTGCTGCGTCGCCCCCCCGGTCGTGAGGCTTACCCCGGCGACGTCTTCTATTGCCACAGCCGTTTGCTTGAGCGTGCCGCCAAACTCAGCGATGCGATGGGCAAGGGCTCGATGACCGCGCTGCCGATCATCGAAACTCAGGCCGGTGACGTATCCGCCTACATCCCTACCAACGTGATTTCGATCACCGATGGCCAGGTGTTCCTGAGTTCCGATCTGTTCAACTCCGGTCTACGCCCCGCCATCAACGTTGGTATTTCCGTGAGTCGGGTGGGCGGTGCTGCCCAGACCAAGGCGATCAAGAAGATTGCCGGTACCTTGAAGCTCGAGTTGGCTCAGTTCGATGAACTGGCTGCCTTCTCCCAGTTTGCCTCCGACCTCGATGCTGCAACCCAGCAGCAGCTCGGCAGGGGTAAGCGCCTGCGCGAGATTCTCAAGCAGCCCCAGTTCAGCCCCCTAATCCTGGCGGAGCAGGTGGCTGTGGTTTATGCCGGCGTCAAGGGCCTGCTGGATGAGGTGCCTGTGGAGTCCGTGGTTCAGTTCTGCCGCGAGCTGCGCGATTACCTCAAGAGCAACAAGGCCGAGTTCATCTCCAAGGTGCAGACCGAGAAGCAGCTCAGCGACGAAGCTGAAGCCATGCTCAAGGATGCCATCAACGAGGTGAAGTCGACCATGCTCGCCTCCGTTTGAGGAGGGGCATAACTAATGGCAAACCTCAAAGATATCCGCGACCGGATCGGTTCGGTCAAGAACACTCGCAAGATCACTGAGGCCATGCGCCTGGTGGCAGCCGCCAAGGTTCGCCGCGCCCAGGAGCAGGTGCTGCGCAGCCGTCCTTTTGCTGACCGGCTCGCCCGCGTGCTGGAAAATCTTCAGTCACGCATGCGCTTTGAAGATGCCGACGCTCCCTTGCTTGAGCAGCGCGAGGTTGGCACCATCACTCTGCTTGCCGTTACAGGTGATCGGGGATTGTGCGGTGGCTACAACGCCAACATCATCAAACGCACTGAACTGCGCACCGCTGAACTTGTTGGCCAGGGCTACAAGGTCGATCTGGTATTGATTGGTCGTAAGGCGATCACCTACTTCCAGAATCGCGCTAATCAGTACACGATTCGCGCCACCTTTACCGGTCTTGATCAGGTGCCCAAGGCCAGTGAGGCGATGGGTATCGCCAACGAAGTGCTGGCGGAGTTTCTCTCCGGTAGCACCGATCGTATTGAGATCATCTTCACCAAGTTTATCAACCTGGTGAGCTCCAAGCCCGTTATTCAGACCCTGCTACCTCTCGATCCCCAGGGAATTGCTATCCCTGAAGACGAGATCTTCCGCCTCACTACCCGGGACGGCCGCCTGGGGGTTGAAGTGGGTACGGCTGCCAACTTGCAGTCCAAGCTGCCCTCCGACATTGTCTTTGATCAGAGTCCTGATCAGCTGCTCAATGCCCTTCTGCCCCTTTATCTGGAAAACCAGCTTCTGCGTTCTCTGCAGGAAGCCGCAGCTTCGGAGTTGGCCAGTCGGATGACGGCAATGAACAACGCCAGTGATAATGCCAAGGCTCTAGCAAAGAGCCTCACGCTCGACTACAACAAGGCCCGCCAGGCCGCCATTACCCAGGAAATTCTGGAAGTGGTTGGCGGTTCTGCCGGTATGTCCTGAGTCTGGGGGGCTGGTTTGCAGATCGAGCCTCTGTTTCCGGTGGCTCTTGGCAGGGTGCAGCTATCGCCTGATCCCCTGGATACGGCACTGCAACTTCAGGCCCTGCACGAGCTGCGGGGCCATGCCAGCTCCAACCCCGATCCTGGCTGTGCCTGGACAGGTGACCTTAATGGTGTTTGGCAGTTGCAGCGTCAGCCGGCCTTTGCGCCACTGATTGCTGGCTTGACAGGCCATGCAGAAGCTTTTCTGCAGCAATTGGGTTTCGATCTCAGCCGAGTGGCCTTGCACCTGCAGCGCTGCTGGCCAGTGCTCAGCGAGGAGGGGCAGGTGGTAGGTCGCCACCACCACCCCAACGCTCATCTCAGCGCCATTTACTACCTCAATGGAGATGGCAGCGGCCGCAGTGGCTGTCTGCGCCTGTGGCCGCAGCGGCAGGTGAATGAACTGGTGCCTGGGATGGCGGTTGGCCACGAAGGTCCGTTGGCTGCATCACCTTGGAGCGCACCTTGGCTTGATGTGGCTCCCCAGGCAGGCCTGCTGCTGCTGTTTCCCAGCTGTCTGGATCACGCGGTGCTTCCCAACGAGGACCCGGATGATTTGCGCTGCTCCCTCAGCATTGATTTCGCCCTAACAGCCCCCGTGGCTAGGGATGGGTCCTCGCCACCGGAATATCTGGCGCCCCACCCCAGCCAGTGGCAGGAGCTTTGATCGCCGCGGCTGGTGCGGGTGGGCTGGAACAATGGCCTCTAGCTGCCCACTCCGGCACCCTCCTGTGACCGAAACCCAGACCTTCACAATCACCGCCGAGTTTCAAGGCACCCAACACACTTTTTCCTGCCGCAGCGACCAAACCGTGCTGTCTGCAGCCGAGGCCGCTGGGGTCCCCTTGCCCAGTTCTTGCTGTTCAGGGGTCTGCACCACTTGCGCGGCTCTGATCAGTGAGGGCAGCGTGCACCAGCCCGATGCCATGGGGGTCAAGGCGGATCTGCAACTAAAGGGCTATGCCCTGCTCTGCGTTTCCTTCCCCCAATCTGACCTGCGGCTCCAGGCGGGGATGGAGGACGCCCTCTACGAAGCCCAGTTCGGTAAATACCAGAAATGAGTGCGGCGGCGGTTCGCCTGCAGCCCATAACTCTGCAGTTCCGCCGTGCTCCAGGGCCTTTGTTGGCCCAGATCGAGGCCGCTTTGGCTCCGCACGGCCAACCGCTGCGCTGGGCGATCACCGCGGTGGAGCCTGGCCTGGCTGGATCTTGCCCATTGCTGACTCTTGAAGCGGTGGTGCTGGCATGACGACGAGCCGGCCTCTGCCTACCTTGCTGGTGATTCCCACCGGGATTGGATGTGAGCTGGGTGGTTATGCGGGTGATGGCCTGCCTGCCGCCCGCTTGCTGGCGGCCGCCAGTGGCTGCCTGATCACCCATCCCAACGTGATGAATGGGGCCTCGTTGTACTGGAGCGATTCCCGCATCCACTACGTGGAGGGCTCGGCTCTCGACCGCTTCGCTGCCGCTGGGATCGGCCTGCGGTCGGTGCGCCGGCAGCGGCTGGGGCTGTTGCTCGATGCCGGTATCGAGGCGGAGCTGCGCTGGCGTCATCTGCAGGTTGCCGAGGGCTGCCGGGCCAGCCTGGGTTTGGAGATCGGGCCGGTGGTCACCACCGATGCCCCCCTGGAGGTGAGCCTGTGTCTGGGGGGCAGTGGCGCCAGCTGGGGGCAACTAGGCCGCCCCGAGCTGCTGCTGCGCGCTGGCCACATGCTCAAGGCTGCCGGGGCTACGGCTATTGCGGTGGTAACTCGCTTCCCCGAGGACAACTCCAGCGAGGCCCTAGCGGCCTACCGCCAGGGCTCTGGTGTGGATGCTCTGGCCGGTGCCGAGGCGGTGATCAGCCATCTGCTCAGCCGCGAGCTGGGCTTGCCATGCGCCCATGCGCCGGCCCTCAGTCCCCTGCCGCTCGAGCCTGGTCTCGACCCCCGGGCGGCGGGGGAGGAATTGGGCTACACCTTTTTGGCCTGCGTGCTGGTGGGACTGAGCCGGGCGCCCGATCTGGTGCCGCTGGCGCCAGGGGTACCCGGCTCAGGACCCTTGCCCGCAACCGGGGCTGATCTGCTCCGCATCGAAGACGTGGGGGCTGTGGTGGCCCCGGCAGGAGCCCTGGGGGGGGCGGCTGTGCTGGCCTGTGCTGAGCGCGGCATCCCAGTGATCGCAGTGCACAACCCCTGCGTACTCAACGTGTCGGCGGCGGCCCTGGGCTTGGAGGTGCTCCCTGCGGAGAGCTATGCGGCGGCGGCTGGGTTGCTGGTCGCCCTGCGCGAGGGAATCAGCCCCTCTGCTCTGGTGCGCCCTTTGCAGCGGTTGAACACGATCAGCGCAGACAGGCCATCGGGTGCCGGGGAGTCACATCCAGGGCCCGGGCAACGCCGGGATGACACACCGCCCCATGCACCGTGTTGAGACCAGAGAGGAGTTCGGGTCGGTCGGTGACGGCTTCGACCAGGCCCCGCCCCGCCATTACGAGCATGTAGGGGAGGGTGACACTCACCAGCGCTTCGGTGGAGGTGAAGGGCACGGCCCCTGGCATGTTGCCGACGGCATAGTGCTGCACGCCGTGGAGCGTGTGCACCGGATCGGTGTGCGTGGTCTCGCGGCTGGTGGCAATGCAGCCCCCCTGGTCGATCGCCACATCCACCACCACGGAGCCGGGTTGCATTTGCTGCACCAGCGACTCCGCCACCAGGGTGGGGGCCCGGCCACCGGCGGTGAGCACGGCACCAATCAGTAGATCGGCACTGGGCACTAGGCGCTCGATCAGGCTGCTGCTGCTCACCAGGCTCACCAGCCGGCCGCGGCGGTGGGCCTCGAGGCTGCGTAGCCGCTCGGGTGAGCGATCCAGCAGGAATACCTCCGCATCCATGGCGGCGGCGATCCGGGCCGCATTCCAGCCCACACTGCCTGCACCCAGCACCACCACCCGCGCCGGCCGCACCCCGGTGCAGCCCCCCATCAGGATGCCGCGACCGCCGTGGGGGCGCTCCAGCAGATGGGCCCCCACCTGGGCTGCCAGCCGACCGGCGATTTCGCTCATCGGCGCCAGCAGGGGCAGGCTGCCGTCTTCGAGCTGCACGGTTTCGTAGGCCACGGCAGTGGTGCCCGCTTCCAGCAGGGCCCGGCCCACCTCCGGGTAGGCGGCCAGGTGCAGATAGGTGAACAGCACCAGATCGGAGCGCAGAAAGCCGAATTCCTCGGGCTGGGGCTCCTTGACTTTCACCACCAAATGGGCGCCCCAGGCTTCTGCGGCGCTCACCAGCCGGGCCCCGGCGGCGGCGAAGGCGGCATCGCTGAAGCCAGCCCCTAAACCCGCTCCCGCCTGGATGCGCACCTCCATGCCCTGGTTCACCAGATCGGCCACCCCGTCAGGGGTGAGGGCCACGCGCTGTTCATCGCGCTTGATCTCTGCGGGCACGCCGATGCTTGCCATCGGGGCCGTCAGGCTGGCGCCGCTGGAGCTGGGGGGTGCCATGGATGTGCTGCCGTTTGTGGTTCCAGGTTGGCTGCTGCTGGCGATTGGCGCCATGCTTGATTTAGCGGGCGGCGATCGGCATGCGCCAGCCGCTGCCGAAGGCCCGGCCGCCGATCTTGAGCAGGGGCGGTGCCTGGCGCCGCTTGAACTCGGCCCGGCGCAGCAGCTGCATCACCCGTTCGGCCAGCTCCGCTGGGGTGCCGCTGGCGATCAGCTGCTCCGTACTGGCCAAGTCCTCGATGTAGGCCTTCAAGATCGGGTCGAGCACGGCGTAGTCGGGCAGGGAATCGCTATCGAGCTGGTCGGGGCGCAGCTCGGCGCTGGGGGGTTTTTCGCGGATCGTCCGCCCCACCAGCTCGCCGTCGCCTGGCAGCCCCAGCTCACGCCGGCAGGGGCCGGCGGCGGCTGAATCGAGCCAGGCGCAGAGCTCAAACACGCTGCTTTTGTAGAGGTCACCGATTACGGCCAGGCCGCCGTTCATGTCGCCGTAGAGGGTGCAATAACCGACGGCCAGCTCGCTTTTGTTGCCGGTGGAGAGCAGCAGCTGGCCCTGCTGGTTGGCCACAGCCATCAGCAGGGTGCCGCGGATGCGCGACTGAAGGTTTTCGGCGCTCAGACCGCTGGGTGGGCCCGCCAGCACCGGTGTCAGGGTGGTGTCGAAGCTGGCCATCAGCGCTGCGATCTCAGCGGTGCGGCTGCCCAGGCCCAGGCGCCCAGCTAGGGCCTGGGCATCGCGTAGGGAGCCATCCGAGCTCCAGGGGGAGGGCATCATCAGGGCCTGCACCCGCTCACCCCCCAGGGCAGCGGCGGCGATCACGGCCACCAGGGCTGAATCGATGCCACCGCTTAGGCCGAGCAGGGCGCTGCTGAAGCCGCATTTGCGGGCGTAGTCGGCCACGCCCAGCACCAGGGCCCGAAACAACTGCTCGTTTTCAGTAGGCAAAGATGCCACTTGCAAAGACGCTGCTGGCCCCGCGCCGTTGACTTCCCAGCAGCTCACCTGCTCCTTGCAACTGGCCAGCTGGCTCACCACTGCGATGCCGGCAACTACTCCGCTGCCGGCATCTACTCCGCCGCTGGCATCCATCACGAAGCTGGCGCCGTCGAACACCAGCTCGTCGTTGCCGCCCACTTGATTGACGTAGACCACCGGGCAAGCGAGCCGGCTGGCGGCGCGGCGGGCCAGGCTCTGACGCAGGGCCACTTTGGCCTGGCCAAACGGTGATGCCGAGAGGTTGAGCAGCAGGTCGATGCGGCTTGAGAGCAGCTCGGCGACGGGATCGGCACCAGCCAGGCGGTGGCCCTGCAGCTCCTCCTCAACCCAGAGGTCTTCGCAGATCGTTAGCCCTAGGCGCCAGGTTCGGCCGCCCCGCTCAAGCTCCAGCACACTCGGCCCCGTGGCGGCGCAGAAGTAGCGCTGCTCGTCGAAGACGTCGTAGGTGGGTAGCAGCCGCTTACGGGCCACCACGCGCCAGCTGCCGGCCTCCACTAAGGCCACAGCGTTGAACAGGTTGGGCAACGGCGCCGCGCCTGATGGTTCGGCCATGCCCACCAGCACGGCCAGCTGGGGCAGCTCTTGGGCCAGGGACGCAGCCAGCTGGTTGAGCACGGCGCCTTGCTTCGCGATCAGGCTGGGGCGCAGCAGCAGGTCGCGCGGTGGGTAGCCCCAAAGGGACAGCTCGGGGGTGAGCATCAGGTCAGCCCCCTGGGAAGCTGCCTGACGGCTGGCCGCCAGAATCAGCTCACCGTTGCCCGCCAGGTCGCCAACTAGCGGATTTAGTTGGGCCAGGGCGAGGCGCATTAGGGGCGTTTGAGGGGCTGGCTGAGGCTCGGTTTGCCCAACCCGTAGAGATTGTGCTTGAGCAGTAGCGGCAACAGGGCCGCAGGCAGCTGGGCGAGGTCGGGGGTTTGGCGCACCGCCGAGCTGGCGGTGGCGGGAACCTGCAGGGGCAGGATCACCACCCGGCCCCCCAGCTGGGTGAGCGGCTCCAGTTGTTTGGGCTGCAGGGGCCAGCCGGCCCGGGGGGCGATTGCCAGCACGCAGGCCTTCAGCACGGCTTCGGCCTGTTTCCAGCTGGGGATCTGGGCAGCCAGATCACTGCCCACCACAAACACCAGCTCGCTGCCAGGCCACCGGGCCGCTGCCCGCTCCAGGGTGGTGATTGCCCAGGGGCTGCTGAGCTCCTGCCGGTGGCTCAGCCTCGGATCGCCGATTGCTGCCACCAGCTCGCCCAGCAGGGTGGACCGTTGCTCCAGGGGAGCGCCGTGGAGTTTTTGGGGGTTGTCGCTTGCCCAGGTGGCGACTTGGGGATAGAGCTGCACCAGGCCTTCCAGCAGGGCCAGGTGGCCGCGGGTCGGCGGGTCGGCGCTGGTGCCAAACAGGGCTACCGGCCCCTCTGCGGCTTTGTCGACCCCGTTGCTCATGGCAGCAGGGCCTGGAGGTTGGGGGACGGCTCGCTTCGCTCGCCCAGCCACAGGCGCACCTGGGGATCGGTGATAGCCAGGCGCCGCAGCAGGGCGCCGGGTTGGCCGCCCCGCTGGGCGCTCCGCAGTAGTTCGGCGGCGGCGAGCCGGCCCGTGAGCCGGGTGGTGTGCACGGCCAGGGCTGCCTGGGCCAGGGCTACCGGGGCGGCTGGCGCGAGGCTGAGGCCGCCGGTGAGCGGCGCCGCCACCAGCAGCAGTTGGCGTAGGGCTCCTAGGGCTAGCTGGATGCCGAGCTGGGCGGCGCCCAGCAGGGCGTTGTGGCCGGAGAGCCGCCTCAGCAGCTGGCGGGCGCCGGCGCCGTGCATCGGTAGGCCGTAGAGCTGGCAGAGCTGCAGCACCAGGGCGGTATCACAGGCCAGACCGCCGGCCAGATCCAGCAGCACCAGGGGGTTGGCGGCTACGCCTGTGGCCTTGAGGGCGGCGAAGCGGCCGATCAGGCTCTGGGCGGCCTGGCGGCTGGCCCCCAGGCGCCAGCGTTGCAGGGACTGGTGAAAGCGCTCCGCGCTGCCCAGGGCATTAAGGGCGAGCAACAGGCAGCCGTGTTGCTCGAGCAGCTGCAGCAGCGACTGCCGCAGCTGCTCCACCTGCGGAGCTTGAACAACGCTGCGCACCCGGCCATCGGCCAGTAGCTGGGGTTGGCGTGGCGCGGCGGCCACCGGGATCAGCTCCAGGTGCCGGGCCGCTGCCGGCAGCCGCCGCTTGATGCTGGCGATCAGCTCGGCCTGCTCGGCCTCGCTCCAGCAGTCGCAGCGGTTGAGCACCAGCATTACCGGCTTGCCGCTGGCCAGTAGCGGCGCCAGGGCGTCGTGCTCGACGCTGGTGAGGTCGCCATCGAGCACCAACAGCACCAGGTCTGAGCCGAGGGCTACTCGGGCCGCCAGTCGCGCCCTGGCGGCGGCGGCGATCTCATCGATGCCAGGGGTGTCCACCAGCTCCACCCGGCTGAGCCCCGCCATGGGTTGCGCCCAGGACTGGGCCTGCTGGTGGCGCGTACAGCCGTGGGCCACGTCGGTGGCAAAAGCCGCCTCTCCCAGCAAGGCGTTGAGCAGGCTCGACTTGCCCACCCCCACTCGGCCAAACACGGCCACCCGCAGACTGCGCTGCTGCAGGCGACCTAGCTGGCGATCCAGGGCCAGAAGCTGGCCGGCCAGCTGGCTTTGCTCGCGGCCGCTGAGCTGGAGCTGGCGGCGCCACTGGTCGAGCAGGGATTGGCAGCGCTCCGGGATGGCGGGCGCCTGATGGGGGCACGGTTCGGCGCACGGTTCGGGCCTCATGGCCGGATCCCTTCGCCCGCAGGTTGGGGACGGCGCCACCAGCCGGCCAGCACCGCCAGCACCGCTTCAGCGCCAATCACGCCCACGAAGCCGCCGAATTCGTCCACGACGACGCGAACGCCGCTGCTGTTGCGGCGGAAGCCCGTGAGCAACCGGTCGGCCCGGATCATTTCCGGCACGTAATCGACCGGCTCGCTTAGGGAGGCGGCAGTGCGATTGCCTTCGCCTTGGAGCAGGGCTGCCAAAAGTCGCTCCCGGCCGGCCACGCCCAGCACCTCATCCACCTCTTCGCCGAGCACCACCCACCATTCGGCGTTGTTCGCCAGTAAGTCTTCTCGCAACTTCTCCAGGCTGGTCGCCCCATCGAGGGTGGGAGCCGCCACCCGTGGTGTCATCAGATCGCGGGCGGTGAGATCGTTTAGCTGGAACACCTTGGCGATCATGGCCGCCTCATCGGCCTCGATTTGGCCCTTCTGGGAGCCCAGCCGAGCCAGCAGACGAATCTCTTCTTCGTCGGTACTGATCTCGTTTTCGGCGGTGATCGCCGGCAGTAGCCGCTCCAGCAGCAGCACTAGGGGCAACATCAGGCGGGCCACGATCGCCAGGGCAGGGGCGCTGGCCAGGGCCACCGGCAGGGCCAGGCGGCTGCCGAGGGCCTTGGGCAGGATTTCCCCCAGCAGGATCACCAGCACGGTGAGCCCTACGGAAAACAGGGGCAGGGCGACCCCCTCGATGCCCTGGCGTTTGAAGACGATGGCGGCGTAGCCGCCCAGCATCAAGCTGCCAAAAATGTTGAAGCCGTTATTGGCGATCACCAGCACCGACAGGGTGCGGCCCAGGCGCTGGCGCAGCTGCTCCAGGCGCCGCGCCCCGCGCACGGGCTTGCTGCGGGCGGCAAGTTCGTGCACCCGCACGGGGTTCACGGTGAGCAGAGCTGCCTCAACTCCAGAGCACAGGGCCGAACCTGCGATCACCAGCACCACCAGCAGCGCCAGGATGAGCAGGTCGTTCATTCCGCCATTTCGCCGCTCGCCATCTACCTATTAAATCGGCTCCGCCAGCGTCTGTCCCGCTGCCTGCTCCAAACTGGGCTTCTGCAGGGCCCGCAGGCCGCTTTTTCATGATCGATCCGTCGACCTTCGCCCAGCGGCGTCAGCGTTTCTTCGCACAGCTCGGGGAAGCTGCTGCCGTGATTCCGGCGGCAACCCTGGTGACCCATCACGCCGACTGCGAGTGGCCCTTCCGCCAAAACAGCGACTTCTGGTACCTCACTGGTTTTGATGAACCCGAGGCGGTGGCCCTGTTTTTGCCTCACCGGCCCGAGGGTGAGCGCTACGTGCTGTTTGTGCAGCCCCGCGAGGCCAGCGCCGAGGTTTGGAACGGTTTCCGTTGGGGTACTGAAGGCGCCGTGGCCGAGTTTGGCGCCGACCTGGCCCACCCGCGCAGCGAGCTAGAGCAGCGCCTGCCCGACTACCTCAGGGGCGCTGAGGGCATCGCCTTTCGCGTTGGCAAGAACCCGAAGGTGGAGCCGCTGGTGCTGGCGGCTTGGGCCGCTCAGCTCGACCGAGCCCCCCGCAGCGGCCGGGCCGCCCTGGGCCTGGTGGCCCCCTGTCCGCTCCTGCACGAGCTGCGGCTGCGCAAGGGCCCCGAGGAGCTGGAGCGCATGCGCGAGGCGGCGCGGATCTCGGCCGAGGCCCATGAGCTGGCTCGTCAGGTGGTGCGGCCTGGCCTCAATGAGCGGCAGGTGCAGGCCGTGATTGAGCAGCACTTCCTGGAGCAGGGTGCCCGTGGCCCGGCCTACGGCACGATCGTTGCCGGCGGCGATAACGCCTGCGTGTTGCACTACATCGCCAACAACGCCCCGCTGAACGACGGCGATCTCCTGTTGATCGATGCCGGTTGCTCCTTAGCCGACTACTACAACGGCGACATCACCCGCAGCTTTCCGATCAACGGACGCTTCAGTGGTGAGCAGCGCGCCCTATACGAGCTGGTGCTGGCGGCCCAGGAGGCGGCGGTGGATTCGGTGGCCCCGGGCTTCAGCGCTGAAGGGGTGCACGAGACCGCCCTGCGGGTGCTGGTGGCGGGCCTGCTGGACCTAGGGCTACTGGCGGGATCCCTCGATGGGGTGATCGAGCAGGGGGCCTACCGCCACCTCTACATGCACCGCACCGGCCACTGGCTTGGCCTTGATGTACACGATGTGGGGGCCTATCGCCTCGGTGAGCACCACGTGGAGCTGGAGCCGGGCATGGTGCTCACCGTGGAGCCGGGCCTCTACGTGAGCGATCGGCTGCCGGTGCCAGATGGCCAGCCGGAGATCGAAGCTCGCTGGAAGGGCATCGGCATTCGCATCGAAGACGATGTGGCGGTAACGGCCCATGGCCATGAAAATCTCACCGCCGCCGCCCTGAAGTCTCCGGCGGCGCTGGAGCGCTGAGGTTTAGGGCAGGGCATCAGCCCAGCTGCGGCAGGAGCGATTCCAGCAGGTTGGCCGTGCTGGGAATCACCACATCGGCGCCGGCCTCCCGCAGGCGCGCCTCGTAGGTGGCTCGCGCTTCGGGCTGCCTGTGCAGATGGGGTGGCGCTACCGCAAAGCTCAAGAAGCGCTGAGCTGGGCACTGGGCAGGGCACTGGGCGCGGGCGCGCTGCACGGTGAGCACATCGGCCACCGTGTCGCCCAGGTAAATCACCGGCGCTGCGCCAGCCCCCAGGCTCTCGCCAGCCAACTGGCTGGCTAGCTGCAGCAGGCCGGTGGGATCGGGCTTGTCTGGCGCATCGCCCATGGCGATCAAGGGCGGATTGGCGAGCCCCAGGCGGGTTTGCAGCACGTAACGGCAGGAGGGGGGCTCGGCGCCACTCACGAAGCCGTAGGCCAGGCCTGCAGCCTCCAGAGCGGCAAAAAAGGCTTGCTGCACCAGTAGGGGCTCGTCGCGGATGAAGCCCCGCCAATGGCCCGGATCGCCGGCGGGATCGCCGCCGAAATAGAAGCCTTCGAACACCGCCACCAGCTCCTCAAACGCCGGGAGCGGGGTATGGCCGGTGCGGCGCAGCAGCTCCATCGAGGCCTGCCAGTCGTTGTTCCAGCTTCCTTCGCTTTTAAGGCCGTCGATGGCGGCGGGCTCGGGACGCTGGCCATGGAAGTGGTGCACCGTTTCGACGATTGCCCGGCGGTAGCTGGCGCTCACATCGCGGATTACGCCATCGATGTCGAACAGCACGACGGCCCGGGGCGGAGAGGCGAACATGGGCATCAAGATTGGCTTTCAGGAACGGGCATCGCTTTCAAACTGGACGCTGGCTGCAGTGGTGGCCTCACTGCCGAATAGTTCAGTTGCCAGTGCCGGGCTGATCGTGAAGGTGTTCAGCCCTTCAGCGGCCAGGTGGCTGAGTTCGCTGGGCTGGCGCAAGCTGGCCACCAGCAGCCGCACGCTGGAGCCGAGCCCCGCAAGGCATCGCTGCATGGTGACCACTTCGGCTAGCCCATTACGCCCCTGATCCTGGATGCGGCCCAGGTAGGGGGCGATGTATGCGACTCCCAGGGCCGCGGCGATCAGCACCTGGTGGGGCTCGTAGCAGGCGGTGAAGGTGACGGCAATGCCGGCGCCAACCAGCTCCCGGGCAACCGCTGCTCCCTGCTTGGTCACCGGCAGCTTCACGGCGATGCGGCCGGGGGCCAGGGCCGCTAGTTCCTGGCCGCAGCGCAGCATGTCTGCCGTGGTGGCGCCCCATGCCTGCAGGTGGAGTTCGGCGATGCCATGGGCCAGGGCCGTGCGGCTGAGGGCTGCCAGGCTGTCGAGGGTGCAGGGCTGGGCAGCCCGGCGCAGCAGGGTGGGGTTGGTGGTTACGCCGTGAAATAGGCCGCTGGCCAGCCACTGCTGCCAGGCTTTGGGATCGGCCGAATCGAGGAACAGGCGCAGGGCCATAGCCGCAGGCGGGGGCCGAGGGCGGCCAGGCGGCTGGTAGGTTAGTTCTTTGCTCTGTTGCCTTGAGCACTGACCCCATGACAGCCTTCGAGAGCGCTCCTGACGCAGCAGTAACCGAATTGGCCGAAGTGGCCGCGGCTGCCGAAGACACCACCACCCAGGGGCGTCCGGTGATGCGTGGCGGCAGTGCGGCTCTGGCGACCGCCATCATTGATGAGGATGGCGTTCCCTCTGGCTATACCCCCAAGGCTGATGAAGGTCGTTTCCTGCTCAAGATCCTGTGGCTGCCTGACAACGTCGCCCTAGCGGTGGATCAGATTGTTGGCGGTGGTCCGAGCCCTCTTACTTCTTACTTCTTCTGGCCCCGGGAAGATGCCTGGGAAACCCTCAAGACCGAGCTCGAAGGCAAGAGCTGGATCACAGATAACGAGCGCGTTGAGGTGCTCAACAAGGCTACCGAGGTGATTAACTACTGGCAGGAAGAAGGAAAAGGCAAGAGCCTTGACGATGCCAAGCTTAAGTTCCCCGATGTTACTTTCTGCGGTACCGCCTGATCGTAGCTGAATTCTGAAGCTTAGTTTTTTGCCCGGATAAAAATTATATCCACAAGCACTCCGGGAGGAGTGCTTTTTTGTGCATCTTTATTATGCATTGTTTTTTGCTTATTGATGACATAGTCATAAAAAATCCGGAAGCCAACCCTGGGTAGGGGTTGAAATCCGGAATGAAATTCTTTGAAAACTTAGATTCTTTGGCAATCTAGATGCCTTGAAAATTAAACCGCCTTGCTGGCTTGAAAGCGGGCGCGAGATGCAGCCAGTGCTTGCTGGGCTTTGAGCTTGTCTGGGCTAGCTGGCTTGCCCTCAAATGCAGCTGCTGCCGATTGGGCAGCCTCAAAGGCAGCCTCTGCGGATGCAGCATTAATTGAGCTGCCCAGCTCAGCAGCATTCACCAAAACGGTGACCTCATCGGCCTCCACTTCAGCGAAACCACCCATCAGGGCGATCGTTGACCAAGCGCCGCCGGAGCGCAGACGCATTACACCTGTATCCAGGGCTGCCAGCATGGTGACGTGGCCAGGCAGGATGCCTACCTGCCCAGTGGTACTTGGCAGGATTACCTCTTCGGCGGTTCCATCAAAGACGCTCTGATCAGGGGCCAGAACGCGGAGGGTGAGACTCATGGGTAGGGGTCCTCAGGGAAAAGAGGGGATCAACCCTTGGCTTCAGCAAGAATCTTGGCAGCCTTGGCCCTCACCTGGTCGATGTTGCCCACCAGGTAGAAGGCAGCTTCAGGTAGGTCGTCTAGCTCGCCGGCCAGAATCATGTTGAAGCCCTTGATCGTGTCATCCAGCTTGACGTACTCACCCTTTTGACCGGTGAAGATCTCGGCCACGAAGAAGGGCTGGGAGAGAAACTTCTCGATCTTGCGGGCCCGGTCAACCGTGCGGCGGTCGTCCTCGGAGAGTTCGTCGAGACCAAGAATCGCAATGATGTCTTGGAGCTCTTTGTAGCGCTGCAGGGTGCTCTGCACAGAGCGGGCGGTGCGGTAGTGCTCATCACCCACCACGGCTGGCTGAAGCATGGTGCTGGTGGAATCCAGAGGATCCACGGCCGGGTAGATGCCTTTGGAAGCCAGGCCCCGGCTCAGCACCGTGGTGGCGTCTAGGTGGGCAAAGGTGGTGGCAGGTGCCGGGTCGGTGAGGTCGTCTGCAGGTACGTAGACAGCCTGGATCGAAGTGATCGAGCCTTCCAGGGTGGAGGTGATGCGCTCTTGCAGCATGCCCACGTCGGTGCCGAGGGTGGGCTGATAGCCCACAGCAGAGGGCATGCGGCCCAGCAGTGCCGATACTTCTGAGCCGGCCTGCACGAAACGGAAGATGTTGTCGACGAACAGCAAGACGTCTTGCTTGTTGGTGTCGCGGAAGTGCTCAGCCATGGTGAGTGCTGAGAGACCCACGCGCATGCGGGCACCAGGAGGCTCGTTCATCTGGCCGTAGCAGAGCGCCACCTTCGACTTTGAAAGGTCGTCGGGGTTGATCACACCCGATTCCTTGAATTCCTCGTAGAGGTCGTTGCCTTCCCGGGTGCGCTCGCCAACGCCAGCGAACACGGAAACGCCGCCGTGCTCCTTGGCGATGTTGTTGATTAGCTCTTGGATCAGCACGGTCTTGCCTACGCCGGCGCCGCCGAACAGGCCAACCTTGCCCCCTTGGCGGTAAGGAGCCAGCAGGTCGATCACCTTGATGCCGGTCTCAAAAACCTTGGGCTTGGTCTCCAGCTCAGTGAGGCTGGGGGCGGCGCGGTGGATCGAAGCGGTCACGCTGGTGGTTACGGGACCCTGCTCATCCACCGGCTCGCCGAGCACGTTGAAGATGCGGCCGAGGGTGGCCTCGCCCACGGGTACGCAAATTGGGGCGCCCGTATCAATAGCTTCCATGCCACGGACCAAGCCGTCGGTGGTGCTCATGGCCACAGCACGGACTCGGTGATCGCCCAGCAACTGTTGGACTTCAGCGGTAAGAGCGACTAGCTGACCGGCCGAATTTTTGGCTTCAATCCGAAGCGCGTTGTAAATCTTGGGCAGCTTGCCGGCCGGGAATTCAACGTCTAAAACCGGGCCAATCACCTGCCGGACGGTGCCTTTGGTGCCGGTGGCGGTAGCAGCTGCCATAGGTAAGGAAATCTTGGGGAAGCGCAGGGGGAATCAGCCCGCCTGAAGCGGCGCAACCTTACCACCGCGACAGGCGGTGGACCCTGTTCAGCATCTGTTCACCCTGGTGGTTCGGTCACCCGCACGGTTTGGGCCTGGGCACTGGAACTTGATTGGGCATAAGTTGGCACTCGTTGAGCTCGAGTGCTAAATCGCCCCTCAGGCCCACTCAAGTTCACTGTTCTGTGGCGTCTCAGGCGTCATGTCATTGCTCTCGCAATCCATCCATGGCTGCTGTTTCTCTCAGCGTCTCCACGGTTAAGCCCCTAGGAGATCGCATTTTTATCAAGGTTTCCGAATCGGAGGAGAAGACCGCCGGCGGCATCCTTCTGCCTGACACCGCCAAGGAAAAGCCCCAGGTGGGCGAGGTGGTGCAGATCGGCCCCGGCAAGCGCAACGACGACGGCAGCCGCCAGGCTCCTGAGGTCAGTGTTGGCGACAAGGTGCTCTACAGCAAGTACGCCGGTACCGACATCAAGCTCGGCAGCGACGAGTTTGTGCTGCTATCCGAGAAGGACATCCTCGCCATCGTCAACTGACGACTGGCCGATTACTGAATCCGACCTAACCCCATAAGGACATCGCCTTCCATGGCTAAGCGCATTATTTACAACGAGAACGCTCGCAGAGCTCTCGAAAGAGGTATCGACATTCTGGCTGAGGCCGTTGCTGTCACCCTTGGACCCAAGGGCCGCAACGTGGTGCTGGAGAAAAAGTTTGGTGCTCCCCAGATCATCAACGACGGCGTCACCATCGCCAAGGAAATTGAGCTCGAAGACCACATCGAGAACACCGGTGTTGCCCTGATCCGTCAGGCCGCCTCCAAAACCAACGATGCTGCCGGCGACGGCACCACCACCGCCACGGTTTTGGCCCATGCCATGGTCAAGGCAGGCCTGCGCAACGTGGCTGCGGGCGCCAATGCGATCACCCTCAAAAAGGGCATCGATAAGGCTTCCGATTTCCTCGTAGGCAAGATCAAGGAGCACGCCAAGCCGATCTCCGATTCCAGCGCCATCGCCCAAGTGGGCACCATCTCCGCCGGCAACGACGAAGAGGTAGGTCGCATGATCGCGGATGCGATGGACAAGGTCGGCAAGGAAGGTGTGATCTCCCTGGAAGAAGGGAAATCGATGACCACCGAGCTGGAGGTCACCGAAGGCATGCGCTTCGACAAGGGCTACATCTCGCCCTATTTCGCCACCGACACCGAGCGCATGGAAGCGGTGCTCGAAGAGCCCTACATCCTGCTCACCGATAAGAAGATTGGTCTGGTGCAGGACCTGGTGCCCGTGCTTGAGCAGATCGCCCGTACCGGCAAGCCCCTGCTGATCATTGCCGAGGACATCGAGAAGGAAGCCCTAGCCACCCTCGTTGTGAACCGCCTGCGCGGCGTGCTCAACGTGGCGGCAGTCAAGGCACCTGGTTTCGGTGATCGCCGCAAGGCCATGCTCGAGGACATCGCCGTTCTCACCAACGGTCAGCTGATCACCGAGGACGCCGGTCTCAAGCTTGAGAACGCCAAGTTGGAGATGCTGGGCACCGCCCGCCGCATCACCATCAACAAGGACACCACCACCATCGTGGCCGAAGGCAACGAGGTGGCAGTGAAGGCCCGCTGCGAGCAGATCCGCAAGCAGATGGACGAAACCGACTCCTCCTACGACAAGGAGAAGCTGCAGGAGCGTCTTGCCAAGCTGAGCGGCGGTGTGGCCGTAGTCAAGGTGGGTGCCGCCACCGAGACCGAGATGAAGGACAAGAAGCTGCGCCTGGAAGACGCCATCAACGCCACCAAGGCGGCTGTTGAAGAAGGCATCGTTCCTGGTGGTGGTACCACCTTGGCCCACCTGGCCCCCGCCCTCGAGGAGTGGGCTGCGGCCAACCTCTCTGGCGAGGAGCTGATCGGCGCCCACATCGTGGCCTCCGCTCTGACCGCGCCCTTGATGCGCATCGCTCAAAACGCTGGCGTCAATGGCGCTGTCGTGGCTGAGAACGTGCGCAATAAGCCCTTCAACGAGGGCTATAACGCCGCCACCGGCGAGTACGTCGACATGCTGGCTGCCGGTATCGTCGACCCCGCCAAGGTGACCCGCTCCGGTCTGCAAAATGCCGCCTCCATCGCCGGCATGGTGCTGACCACCGAGTGCATCGTGGCCGACATGCCAGACAAGAAAGATGCAGCTCCCGCCGGTGGCGGCATGGGCGGCGGCGACTTCGACTATTGACAGCGAGATGGGTGCCTTCAAGGCCCCACTCCTTCATCGTCAGCGAGGGCAGAAGGGTTTTCCTTCTGCCCTTTTTTTGTTCGTTTCCGTTCAGCCAAGCGGGCCCATCCATCCCGGCTGTATCGGTTGCCACCTTTAAAGGCTCTTTTGGTAGCGGTTGCTACTGGCTGCTGATCCGTTGGTCTTCAGGGTGACGCCTGGTTTTGGGTTAGCTGTGCCGCTTCTGTTTGCAACCGATCTGGCCCTTCGCACTGCCAACAATGGTTTTGTGCTGGTGAGTGCCGCCCTGGTGCTGATGATGACACCAGCCCTGGCCATCTTTTATGCGGGCTTTGTTCGCAGCCGCAACGTGCTTAACACCATGGTGATGAGCTTCACCGCCATGGCCCTGGTGAGTGTGCTCTGGGTGTTGTTCGGCTACAGCCTGGCCTTCTCTCCCGGCAGCGGTCCCCTAGCTCCGTTCATCGGCGGGTTGCAGTGGGCGGGGCTCAGCAATTGGTCGGCTCCCTATGGGGATGGGCAACTCAGTCACGGTGCCGTTGCCCTGTTCCAGGTCACTTTTGCGATCATCACTCCGGCGCTGATTTCAGGTGCGGTGGTGGAGCGGATGCATTTCCGCGCCTGGATGGTGTTTCTGCTGCTCTGGAGCACCTTCATCTACCTACCCCTGGCCCACATGGTGTGGGGTCCAGGTGGGTTCCTGGGCAGCTCCGGCCTCGGTGCCATCGACTTCGCCGGTGGCCTGGTGGTGGAACTGGCCTCGGGCGTGGCCGCCGCCGTTGCTGCCCTGGTGGTAGGCCGGCGTCGCAGTGGGGGCGTGGGCTATGCCGCCGCACCCCACAACGTGCCCTTCATCCTGTTTGGGGCGGGCCTGCTCTGGTTCGGCTGGTTTGGCTTCAATGGTGGTAGCGGCCTGGTGGCCGGCAATTTGGCCTCCCTTGCCTGCCTCACCACCAATACCGCTGCCGCTGCAGCTGCCCTGGGCTGGATGCTGCTGGAAACATGGCAGCGCGGCAAGCCCACTGCCGTGGGTGTGGCTACCGGCGCCGTGGCCGGCCTAGTGGCGATCACCCCAGCGGCTGGCTATGTGAGCCCTCTGGCGGCCGTGTTGATCGGCTTTGCGGCAGCACTGGTTTGCAGCTATGCCATGCAACTCAAGAACCGCTGGCGTCTCGATGACAGCCTCGATGTGCTGCCGGTGCATGGCGTGGCCGGGTTGCTCGGCACTCTGCTAACTGGAGTGTTCACGTTGAAAAGTCTCAATCCCGCTGGCGCCGATGGACTGCTAGTCGGCCAGCCAGGTCAGCTCTGGATTCAGCTCAAGGCCGCAGGATTCACAATCCTTTTTGTTGGAGTAGGCACGTATGTGATTCTTATACTGATTCGCCTGGTGATGCCCCTGCGTGTTAACGATATTCAGGAACAGCAGGGCCTCGATATCAATGCCCACGGCGAAGAGGCCTACAACGGCGAATACACCGGTTAACCGGGGATGAAATTGAGGGCAGCGCCGTTATTGCAGTAGCGCTTGCCACTGGGCTTAGGGCCGTCGTCAAACACGTGGCCCTGATGGCCGCCGCAGCGCCGGCAGTGGTATTCGGTGCGGGGCACGATCAACTTGAAGTCCACCTTGGTGGCGATCCCGTTGGGCAGTGGTTGCCAGAAGCTGGGCCAGCCGGTGCCGCTCTCGTATTTGGCCTTGGAGCTAAAGAGGGGCAGGGCGCAGCCAGCACAAACGAAAGTGCCTGGGCGTTTTTCGCTATTCAGGGGGCTGGAGAAGGGCCTTTCGGTGCCTTCCTGGCGCAGCACGTTGTAAGCGGCCGGGTTGAGACGTTTCTTCCAGCTGGCTTCGCTGAGCTGCCAGGCGGGATCCTGGGCCTTGGAAGCTGCTTCGGCGCGGGAGACGCCAGTGAAGAAGGCGCCCAGGCTTGATCCCAGGGCTACCAGCAGATTGCGTCGCGGCATTGGCGTCACAGACCTAACCGAGCCAGCCGGCGCTGAGCACAACGGCCAGGCCAAGAAAAATTGCTAGCAAGGTCCAGCTGATGCGGTTGAGGGTGGCTTCGGCGCTACGGGCACTAGTGAACATCGAACCGCCGCTAGCGGCCAGCCCGCCCATGCCATCGCCCTTGGGGCTATGTAGCAGCACGCTGATGATCAGCAGAACGCCACTGCCAATCCACACCCATGACAAAACTGAAGTGACCATGGGCCTCTTTGGATAGGGGCAGGTTAAACGCCCAGGGTCTGGGTGATGGGACTGGATGCGGCTGCGGTGCCAGTTGCCAGGATCAGTGATTCACCGCTCATGGTTGCGGGCTTGGGCAGGTGCAAGATCTCCAGCAGGGTCGGGGCGATGTCGGCTAAGCCGCCATGGTCACGCAGCGACACATTGGTGCCGTGGCCGGGCAGCTTGCGTTTCTCGCCCTCCACCAAAATCACGGGCACGGGGTTTGTGGTGTGAGCCGTCCAGGGGCGACCATCTGGGCCCTCCATCACTTCGGCATTGCCGTGGTCTGCGGTGATCAGCAGCGTGCCTCCCATGCGGTTGGTGGCCTCCATCAGCTTGCCTACGCAGGTGTCGACAGTGGTGATTGCTTCAGTGGTGGCTTTCATTTTGCCGGTGTGCCCCACCATGTCCGGATTGGCGTAATTGATTACTACCAACGAGTAAATGCCCTTTTTGATTGCGGCAATACAACTTTCAGTGAGCTCGCCGGCGGACATTTCCGGGGAAAGGTCGTAGGTAGCCACCCGGGGGGAGGGGACTAGGTGGCGATCTTCTCCAGGGAAAGCCTGCTCAATGCCCCCATTCATGAAATAGGTGACGTGAGGATATTTTTCGGTTTCAGCTGTGCGGAACTGGCGCAGCCCCGAGTTCGACACCACTTGGCCCAGTAAGCCATCGAGAGATTCGGGCGGAAAAGCCACCGCTACGGGCAAGCCCCTTTCGTATTGGGTGAAGGTGACCACATCCAGTTGGGCTTGGAGCTGCCGGGAGAAGTCGTCAAATTCCGGCAAAACCAGGGCGCGGATCAACTGGCGCACCCGGTCGGGCCGGAAGTTGAAACACACCAAAGCGTCTCCACTCTTGATCAATCCCTCCGCCAATCGCAACGGTTCGAGGAATTCGTCGCCGATCTCTAGGGCGTAGGAGGCGTGGATGGCGTTGACCGCGCTGAGCTCGGATATATCGCTTGGTTCGGTTAAGAGTCGATAGGCCTTTTCGGTGCGGTCCCAGCGGTTATCGCGATCCATGGCCCAGTAGCGGCCGCAGAGAGTGGCGATCCGCCCCACGCCGGCCCGACTGATCTGCTCTTGAACCTGGGTGACGAATCGGGGGGCACTGCTCGGGTCCGTGTCCCGGCCATCGGTGATCACGTGGATGCAGACATCCTTGAGACCGCGGCGCGCGGCCCATTGCAACAAACCCCCTAGGTGGGTGATGTGACTGTGAACGCCCCCATCGGAGCACAGGCCGATCAGGTGCAGGCAGCCGCCCTTGAGAAGTAGGCGGTCGGCTAAGGAATTGAGCGCAGGGTTGGCGGCCAGGCTGCCGTCCTTGACAGCTTGGCTGATCCGCACCAGCTCCTGGCGAATGATTCGACCGGAGCCGATTGTGAGATGGCCCACCTCAGAATTGCCCATCTGATGATCTGGCAGGCCGACAGCGGCGCCGCTGGCCTCAATCAGGGTGTGGGGATAGGCGTGCCAGAGGGCATCCATCACCGGGGTGCTGGCAGCACGTATGGCGTTGTGATCGGCTTCGTGGCTGTAACCCCAGCCATCCAAAATGGCGAGTACGACCGGGGCCACAGAGGATGAAGCCCTAGAGGCCGATGCTGGGCCTGGCACCAGGGTGGATTGCTGCTGGGAGGGAATAGTCGTCACCCGTCTCGCCTAGCGACGTTGAACCAACGCCTTCCAAAACCAACTTACAGTGCAAATGTGCTGCAATCCCAGCTGCTCCCCTCGGGGTCAGCCTTTGGTCACACAGCAAACCAGCCCTGGCCGACTTGCCGGATTCCCTAATGCATCGGCTCGAACTGCTATCGGCCTTGGATTTGGGCCGCACCCTTGATCGGCTTGCCTCCCAGGTGTTGGAAGGCGTCGCCGACAGCCGCTCCCTGGTGCTCCTCGGCATACCCACCCGTGGAGTGGCGTTGGCTGAGGTTTTGGCCTCCCGCTTGGCAGTCTTAGCCGGCCATCCGATCGACCAAGGCAGTGTCGATCCCACCTTTCATCGAGATGACCTGGAGCGAGTCGGCACCCGTCTGGGCCAGCCCACCGATTTGCCCGCGGCTCTGGATGGGCGCCAGGTGGTGTTGGTGGATGACGTGATCTTTACGGGGCGCACTGTGCGGGCGGCCCTTGAAGCCTTGCAAGCCTGGGGGCGGCCCAAGCGGGTCAGCTTGCTGGCCATGGTGGATCGCGGTCACCGGGAGTTGCCGATCCAGCCTGATTTCTGTGGAAAGCTAGTGCCCACCAGTCGCCAAGAATCAATCCAGCTCTGCCTGCAGGAGATCGATGGCGAGGAGGGGGTGTTCCTGCTGCGGCCGGAGCTCTAGCGAGAGTCAGGCAAGCGATAAGGCGGGAGCCAGCTCATCTGAGCGGAAATGGGCCCGAAATTTGCCGAAGGCAACCACCACCGGCAAGGTTGGGCTGATCACCCGGCCCTTCCACTCGTTGAGCACGGTGACCACCTCACCCTGTTGGCCTTTGAGATCGAAGGCGACCCCGCGGTGCTGGGGGTGGTGGTAGACGACCACGCTTTGGGAGACCTGAACCTGATCACCTGGCTGCATGGCTCCAGAGCTTCATCGCGCGGCCAATCCTGTCACGCGCCAATCACCGCTTGCTGGATCGGCTCTGACAGGCCGTCTCCGGCCCGGCCTCAACCACCTGTCCACCTAAGGACCGACAGGCCTCCTGGAACGCGGACCACTCGTCCATACCCTGGGAGATCCGTTGGCGCACCTGGGCATCGAGTTGGGCGGCGGGCACGGTGTGGGGCAGCTGGCCATGGGCGTCGTGTTCGCGCTCTTGCACTGACAAGCCTTCGATGCCCTTCTGTACCTTGGCTTGTAGGCCGCGGCTCTGGGTTTTCCACCAGGGATGGTCAATGCGGGTGAGGGCCTCGAGGGCCTCCCACCAGCGCTTTTGCTCTGTGAGGCCCTTGGCCCGCTCCAGCTGCAGCCGGTTGCGAGTCCAGTTTTCACTGAGTTTGTCGCCCAGGCTGTCGCCGTCAGCGCGGTGGTCATCGCCCATCACAGCGAGGATCTTCAGGGCTGCAGGTAGGTCGCCCTCCTGGAAGCGGGTCATGGCGCGCTGCTGCAGGTTTTGCTGCCACACCACCAGTCGCTTGCGGTCTGCTTCGCTGCCGGCAAGGGAGTTCACCAGTTGCAATTGCAACTGCAGAGCCTCGCCCCAGCGCTCCTGCTGCCAGATCTGGGCCGCTTTGCGGCGCCGGCAGCTGCCTTGTTCGGCAGGGGCCTGCCCCCCCAGCCAACGCAGGGCTTCGAGCTGTTCGCTGTAGCGCAGGCAGGCTTCTAAGTCGCCGCTCCTTGCTGCCTGCTCCAACCGTTGCGGCAGCTGCTGCTCCCACCAGTAGGTCGCCCCAATGCCGCAGGCCACAAGACCCAGGGTGAGACCCAGCCAGAAACGGGGCAGCCTGTGGCGGCGTAGGGCCAAGGCAAATACGGAAATATGAAACTTAGTTTTATGGACGCTGCGGCCAAGGTGCCGTCAGCGGAGGGCAGCGCTTGCGGCGTCCACTTGAGTTTGCCGCTAACTCTCAGCGCACCGGGCCCAGAAGTTGGGGGGCGCTGAGGCGACCACTGCGTAGGTCCGTGACCTCCAGCACCAGCTGGCCCTGGTCGTTGACAGAAAATGACAATCGCAGACAGTCCTCGCCAGGCTGTCCCGGCACGTCCAGGGCAAGGTCTGGGGGTTGCTCGCTCCAGGGCATCACTCGGGCTTGCCCCGCTGGTCGCGGACGCAGCACCGGTAGCCCGGCCTCAAACACCACCTCGCTGCGTCTTTCGTTGTCTGGTTCCCCCAGCACCAGCTCCAGGCTTCGCTGGTTGGGGCTGCTGCAGGCCAGCACGATTTCCAGCGGCCGCTCACTCGGCCAGGTTTGTCCCGCCACAAACAGCGGTTGCCAGTGATGGCGGCTGGAGCGCTGATCCCAGCAGCGCAGGCAAATTCCGTGGCGCAAAACATCCCGCACTCGCACCCCCGGGGTGAGGGCCAGGGCCCCCAGGGCTACGGCTTCCACCGGCCGGCTTTCCTGCAGGGGAATGCCGCCGCAGCGCTCCTGCAGCCATTGGCGGATCAGGGGCATGCGGCTGCTGCCACCAACCGGCAGCAGGGCGGTGATCTGGTTTGGGGCCAGTCCATCGCGGCGGGCTCCCGCCAACACGACCTCCAGCAGATCATCGAGTTGGGCCAGCAAGCCCCGCTCCACCAACAAGGCGTTTAAGCGGCTGCGACTCAGCCGCAGAGGTTGGGGAGGCAGGCCCGCTGGACTCCAAAACACCAGGGCCTCTTCGGCGCTGCTGAGCTGGCATTTGAGCGATTCAGCTGCCTCCAGCAGGGCCCCATCAAGGGTGGCTCCGGGGCAAAGGTGGGCTGCGATCCAGCGATCTATATCCCGGCCTCCCAGGGCTACCCCCGCCTTGCCGATCACCCGGGCACAGCGCAGGGCCTGGCGACTTGAACTCAGATCCCGGCCGGCGAAGCGCAGCAGCTGGGCCATGGGCGCCGGGCGACCCTCGCCACCCTCTAGGGCCACCAGGGACAGGTCGATGGTGCCGCCTCCCAGGTCCACCACCAGCACCGTGCTGCCGGCAGGTAATCCCGCACCGATGGCTGCGGCGGTGGGCTCGTCCACCAGGGCCAGCTCAGGCACCTCTAGCTCGCGGCATACCTCCTGCAGCCACTGGCGGTAGCGGGGGTAGCTGTCAATAGGAGCGGTCAGCACCAGCCGCTCGGGTGCAAGCCCTGGCGGCAGGGCGGCCCAGAGCTGCCTCAGCAGCAAGGCTCCCGCCTGTTCTGGCCGCAGTGGTAAGGCTGGGGGTGGTTGGGGCGCCGGGCAGGGGAGCGCGCCGATTTGTCGTTTGAAGTCCCGATGCAACTGGGGGCCATCGCTGTGGGCCAGGCCCGCCTCCAATACCTGGCGACCGATCAGGGGCCGTGGCATGGCTGGATCGCTGAGCCATAGCAGCGTTGGCACCGCAACCGGCTCGCTGGTGCTGTAAGGCGGCAGGGCCAGCAGCTTGGCCGCGGTGTCTGGCCCCTGGTAGGCCACCACCGTGGTGCTGCTGCCTAGATCAATCGCCAGCGTGCCCCGCATTACACCCTTCTAAACGGGGAATTGCCCCTGTTGACCTAGGTTGAGGAGATTGCAAGGGTGCCCATGCAGAGCGGTATTGACGTCAACCACAAGGAACTGGCCCAGCGGGCCGAGAGCCTGATCCGCCACACCAGCAACCGTTACCTCACCACGGTGAAGATTGCTTTTCGGGCTAAGCAGCGTCGTTTCGATGATTTCGATGGCCTGCTTGACGATTCGATGATCAAACCCGTGCAGCGGGCCATCATCGAAATGAGCGATGAGCAGGACCAGCCCGATTTGCTGCCCGGCTGATTCGGCGGATGCGTGTTCAAGAAGGTGAGGGGTGGAGGTGGCTGGAGGATTCAGCCCGCCACCCCTTTTCTTTTTTGATTGGTGGCCAGGGCTGGGCCTCTGAGCTCACAGCGGAGGAGGCCCGGGGGCTGGGTCAGGCTCTGGTGCAGTTGGTGCAAGAGCACCATGATCTGGCCAGTCAGTTGATGGCTGAAGAGTCGATCAGCATTGAGCTCGAGCGCGGCCCTTTGTGGATTGCCTTGGAAGGCGACCGCAACGCCTGGTCGCTGCGCTTTGTGCTCACGCCTGGCGCTGATTGCCGTGCCGTTGAGGGCAGCTGGCTACCCGGGCCTAGCGCGGCTTTGGTGGCGGCCCTGGCTCAGGGGGCTGGCGGCTAGCTGGGGCATGTGGGCAAGCCAGCACGGTTGCAGCTGAGACCCAGCGGCAGTTGAAGCTGTTCAGCACTGCTGATCATTGCCGTTTTCCCGCCCAGCCCCCAGATCACTCTTGGTTTTGCTCAGTTTTTCCCCAGGTCAGTTGTTCAGATGGGGCTTGCCCACTAGGGCCTGGGGAGAAGCTCGCTGCCAGAGCCTTTCCCCTTGACAGCGCTGGCCCCAGCCTCACCGCTTGGCCCAAAGGCGAGGGGGCCATGGCAAATGCTCTGGCAGAGCTCGGTTCTTAGCCTGGGAGGCTGGCCAGGGCAGCTTCGCCAGGCCATTTGACGGGCCCGGCCTGATGTGGAGAACTGGTGCCACACAAGGCCGTTGTCTCCCATGGATCTGCAGACTCCCGTCCGAGCTCAAGCTCCCGTGGAGGGGGAAGGCTTAACGGTGAGCTTTCGTGCAGAGGTGCCTGAGGCCTTACTCGCCTCGATGCGTGGCTTTATCGAGCAGCACCCCAATTGGGATCAATACCGGTTGTTTCAAGCTGCCCTGGCTGGTTTCCTGGTGCAGAACGGCCTTGGCGACCGGGAAGTCACCCGCTGCTACCTGGCAAATCTCTTTCCCGCCCAGGCGAGCTTCAGGCAGCAGTGAGCTGGCCCCGGTCCTCCTGGCCGAAGAGTTGCTGGTAGGCGGCCGTGAGGGTGCAGGCCGCCACTGGCAACGCCACCACCAGCCCGATGAGCAGCACCAGGAAGCCGGCCAGCACCATGGCCAGCAGCACCAGGGTTAGGCCGAGGGCTTGGAGCCAGTGGGGATCGGTGGCGGCCCGACCGCTGCGAAAGGCTGCCAGGGGGGTAAGCCCTCCGATTAGGGCCAGCGGCAGGCTCAGAATTTGATCGGCGCTCAAATAAATAACGGCTGCCAAACCCGCCACCAGCGGCAGGGGGGCTAACAGAGGTTGAATCATCGTGAGCAGCCAGGAGCTCGCCTGGGCCAGGCGCACTATCAGTGCCAGCACCACCAGGATCAGCACCACGGTTCCAAAGCAGCGCAACATCGCTCTGCCATCGACCCGGATCAGTGCTCCCAGCCTGGGTCGCCCCTGATTGAGAGCTAGTTGGGCCCCCCGCATCAACCCCACCACCAGCCAAAGCCCGGTAAGGGCATAGATGATCCAGGCAGCCGTCGCCAGGGTTATGGCGACGGGGTCGGGCTTGCCCAGCAGCGACAGCACCAGGCTGCTCTCGTAGCGATAAAGAAGCTGGGCAGCCAAATTGGCGCCGCCGCTCAGCAGGGTGAACCCCATCAGCACCCAGGGGCAGTGGCTGAAGGCAGCCCAGCCCCGCTCGACGGCGCTGCGGATGGCTAGGGGGGGCTTGGGGCTGATCCGGGCCAGCTGACTCATGGCGACTCAAGCAGCTCCAGCAGTCGCTTGGCACTGCTGGGCTCAACCGGCAGGATCGAAAGACGGTTGCCCCGCTTCACCACCCCCAGCTGCTCTGGGCTGAAGTTTTCCCGTAAGGCATCCAGGCTGAGCAGCTGCTGGAAGTGGCGTAAGTAGCGCAGCCTGCAACAGTCCCAGCGGGGCTTTTGCAGGCTTGCGGCGGGATCGAAATATTTGGAGTTGGGATCAAATTGGCTGGGGTCGACAATCTGGGTTTCAACCACCTCCATCAAGCCCACGATGCCCGGTGGTTTGGTATTGGAGTGGTAGAAAAAAGCCCGATCGCCAATTTGCATGCTCCGCATAAAGTTGCGGGCCTGGTAGTTGCGAATGCCGTCCCATAGGGTGCTGCCCTCCCGCTGCAAATGATCAATCCCGTAGACATCGGGCTCGCTTTTCATCAACCAATAGGCCATGGCCAGTTGCGTTCGCCTGGTGCGCGAATGTTAGGAGCTAGATAGCTGAACGCCCTTACAGCGACATCACCAGCTGGCGGAAATGATCACCCCGGGCCTCAAAATCGTTGTATTGGTCAAAGCTGGCGCAGGCAGGGGAAAGCAGCACAGCTAGGCAGCGATGGCTGCGGGCTAATTGGTCGGCCAGGGGTACGGCTTCAGTCAGGCTGACGCAGCAGTGCACAACTCCGCTGAAGCCTGCCTGGCTAAGTAGTTGATCAAACTCTGCCTGGGCAGCTCCGTAGAGCACCACCGCTGCGGCTTTCTGTTGCAAGGCTGCCAGCCAGCTATTGGGATTTCCCTGCTTTGATTCACCACCGGCCAGCACTACTAGCGGACCATCCAGGGCATGTAGCGCCACCTCGGCGGCGTCGTAGTTGGTGGCCTTGCTGTCGTTGTAGAAGCTGATGCCTTGCTGCTCGCGGATGCGCTCGAGCCGGTGGGGCACGCCGGTAAAGGAGCGGAAGGCTTGCTCCATCTGGGCGCCGCTCAAGCCGGCTTCGAGCCCGGCCGCAGCGGCCAGCAGCATGTTTTGGCGGTTGTGGGCGCCGGGCATGGCTAGGCAATCCGCAGCCATTAAAAGTTTGCCGGGGCCGGTCTCGCCGGGCTGGGGGGCTTGCCATACCTGGCCATCTTCGATCCAGAGACTGGGCTGGATCGTGGGTGGGAGGTCCTCCCGGCTGCCGGCGGTGACCCAGATTGCCCGCTGCAAGCCCGTGGCATGGGCGCGAAGGTCGGCGTCATCGGCATTGAGTATGGGCGCCGTGGAACGCTCCAACAGGCTGTGCTTGATGGCCCTGTAGGCCTCGATAGTGCCGTGGCGCTCGAGATGGTCTGGGGTCAAGGTGGTCCAAATTCCGACCCGTGGTGCAACTTGCGGGGCCGATTCGATCTGATAGCTGCTGAGCTCCATCACCAGCCAGTTGGGTTGGGGATCGCCGCGCTCCAGTCGCTCGAGCACCAGCTCTGCCCCGGAGAAGCCTACGTTGCCACCCATGGGGGCATCGAGCCCAGCGTGCTGAAGCAGGTGACTTACCAGGTGGGTAACGGTGGTTTTGCCATTTGTGCCGGTGATGCCGATCCAGGGCACGTCGCCACTGGCTTGGAAAGCCAGCTCCATTTCGCCTTTGGTGCTTACTCCTGACTTGCGCAGCTCCACCAGGGTGGGATGGTCCCAGCGGATTCCTGGACTTACCACCACGGTTGCGGTAGTAGGGCCAAGGGCGGCAAAGGCGTCGCCGTGGAGGGGCACGCCAAGCTGCACATCAATGCCTGCCTGGCGCAACTCGCCCGCTTTGGTTTCAAGTGCTGGGCTGGATTGGCTCTCAATCACCAGCACCGCATGGCCGAGATGGTTAAGCAGCCGAGCAGCACCAATCCCTGAGCGCGCAAGACCAACAACAACGGTCAGTTCCCTTGTTGCATCCAGCATCTCGAAACTTAGGGCTAATACTGAACTTTAAAATGGGCGATACTGGATTCGAACCAGTGACTCCTACCGTGTCAAGGTAGTGCTCTACCTCTGAGCTAATCGCCCCAGAAGCTTTGTCAGGTTACAGGTAGGCCTGATTCAGGTAATCCCTCAGCAGCGCACCAGCTCGATTCGCCAGCGCTCCCGCTTGGTTGCTGTGACCGTCTCAAGCTGCAGTTCGCCCCGGCCCTCAAGCTGCACCCGGTCTCCCTCCGTCAGCGCCCTGCTGGGACTGCTGACTGGCTGCCAGTTGAGTCTCACCCTGCCTTGGCGGATCAGCTCGGCCATGCGGTTGCGAGATAACCCGAATCCGGCAGAGGCCACCGCATCGAGGCGCAGGGAGGCTTCCACGGTTTGAAAGCGGCGGGGCAGGCGCGGCGCCGGAAGTTGCAACTCATGCAGGGGGCGGGCTTCCAGGGCCACCTCCACCGTGCGCACCACAGCGGTGCGGCCATCAAGGGCAGCAGCTTGAGCAGCCGTAAGAATTGCCTGGGCACCCCGGTCGCCTCGCAGCCAGAGATCGCCCAGCTCTCCCTCCGCAGCGCCGAGGGCTAGCAGGCCAGAGCGGAAGTCTTGTCGCTCAGCCGGGTCGAATAGGAAATTGCCGCCCAGCTCCAGGCCCATCAGGCCGGCGGCAACTTCATCGGCATCAATGGCTGCGTCGTAGCGCTGCAAAAGCAGACGCTGGCGTTCAGCTCCTGGGTAGCCCCCCCGGCTGGCCAGCTCCAGCTCGGCCAGCCCTGCCAGGTGCTCTTGGGCCTGCTCAAGCAACGCCCCATCAAGAAAGGGGGTCCACACCGGCTCCCAGGTGCGCAGGGCCTGGTCAGCGGCAGCGATCACGGCTTCAAGGTCCCTAGCCATCGCCCAGTCGCACCACCGCCAGGGGTTTGGCCTGCTGCAGGGAAATCCAGGGCATATCGACGCCGTTAGCTGTTTCGGCCAGCAGCAGCCAGTTGCCTTCTTCCACCCGGTTGCGCAGGCTGCGGATGCGGTCGTCCTCTTCGGAGCGCACGCTCGCGGCGGCTGCAAAGCTGCCCATCCAGCCCGAACCCATGCCGAGCAGGGCGCCGATCAGGTGCTGGCTCCAGGCACCCGCAAAGGCGAAGGTGTCGAGGTCGGTGATGTAGGTGAAGGTGAGGCCAGCCAAAAAGCCAAAGGGAATTAGCCAGCGCGCCATGCCCTGCTGGCGGGCCCGCCGTGCCACCGCAGGGTTTAGCCGGGCCACCTCGGCCATGGCCTGCTCTCCCTCGCCGATGGCCTCCAACTGCAGCAGCGGAGGCTGCAGCTCGGCCAGTCGATCCCGGAGCTGATGCAACCTTTTGCGGTCGTTCAGAACTACCACCACACTTGTGCCCACGCTGCGCCCTGCTCAGTGTTGTTGGGGCGATTCTCGCCGCTCACTACACTGCACGGCCGGCTCTCCGCTTCGCACCGCCGGGCATGACAAAGGTTCTCGTTTCGGATCCCATCGACCAGGCGGGGATCGACATCCTGTCCCAGGTGGCTCAGGTTGATGTGCGCACTGGCCTGCCCCCCGAGGAGCTCAAGGCGATCATCGGCGACTACGACGCCCTGATGATTCGCTCAGGCACCACGGTGACTGCCGAAATTATCGAAGCGGCCGACAAGCTGCGGATCATTGGCCGAGCCGGCGTCGGCGTCGACAACGTCGATGTGCCGGCGGCCACCAAGCGCGGTGTGCTTGTGGTGAACTCGCCGGAGGGCAACACCATCGCCGCCGCTGAGCAGGCCTTAGCCCTGATGCTGGCCCTGTCGCGCCACGTGCCCCATGCCCATGCCAGCACCATGGCCGGCGGCTGGGATCGCAAAAAATACGTGGGCAACGAGCTCTACAAGAAAAAGCTGGGCGTGGTGGGTCTCGGCAAGATCGGCTCCCACGTGGCCCGGGTGGCCAAGGCGATGGGCATGGACGTGATGGCCTACGACCCCTACGTATCTGCCGAGCGGGCCCAGCAAATGCAGGTCCGACTGCTGCCCCTGCCCGCCCTGTTTGCCGAAGCTGACTTCGTCAGCCTGCACCTGCCCCGCACCCCAGACACCGAGAACCTGGTGAACGCGGAGCTGCTCAAGACAATGAAATCGACGGCGCGGATCGTTAACTGCGCCCGCGGCGGCATCATTGACGAAGCGGCCCTCGCGGAGGCGGTTGAGAACGGCACCATCGGCGGCGCTGCCCTTGATGTGTACGCCAAAGAGCCCCTAGAGGCAGGTTCGCCCTTGCGGCAGGTGAAGGAGCGCCTAATCCTCACGCCCCATTTGGGTGCCTCCACCGAAGAGGCCCAGGAAAACGTCGCGATCGATGTGGCCGAGCAGATCCGCGACGTACTGCTTGGCCTGCCTGCTCGCAGCGCTGTGAATATCCCAGGCCTCAATGCCGAGGTGATGGAGCAGCTCAAGCCCCACCTGCAATTGGCCGAAACCCTGGGTCAGCTGCTGAGCCAGCTGGCTGGTGGCCCGATCAGTGAGCTCGAGGTGAGACTCCAGGGCGACTTCGCCGCCCACCCGGCCCAGCCCCTAGTGGTGGCGGCCCTCAAGGGTCTGCTTTCCACCGCCCTGGGCGACAGCATCAACTACGTGAACGCCAGCCTGGAGGCCAAGGAGCGTGGCATCCACGTGCTCGAAGTCAAGGATGACGCCAGTCGCGATTTCGCCGGTGGTTCGCTGCAGCTCAGCTGCCGCAATTCCCAGGCCAGCCACAGCGTTACTGGAGCTGTGTTCGCCGAAGGCGAGCTGCGCATCACCACCATCGATGAATTCCCGGTGAACGTGGCTCCAAGCCGCCACATGCTGTTCACTCGCCACCGGGACATGCCGGGGATCATCGGCCAGTTGGGCTCCCTGTTGGGCGAGCACAACGTCAACATCGCCTCTATGCAGGTGGGCCGCCGCATCGTGCGTGGTGACGCCGTGATGGTGCTCAGCCTCGATGACCCCATCCCCCCCAGCCTGCTGGTCTCGGTGCACGCCATCAATGGCATTCAGGAAGCCCACCCGGTAACCCTTTGATGGCTGCTGCCCCGGGCTGGTGGCGACTGGAGCTGGCCTCCCTGCCGGAGCTGGAGGAATCCCTGCTCTGGAAGCTCGCTGACCTGGGCATAGCTCGGGTTGCGGTTCAGCACCGCCCCGAAACCCCCAGCCAGCGGCAGCTGATTGCCTGGTTGCCTGCAATCGATTGGCCTGAGCTGGAGCGGCAACAGCTGGCTCTGGCTCTGGCGCCCCTGGCCGAGCCCTTCGGCTTGGCCCTGCCCCCGCTGCGGTGGAGTCAGCAGGCCGATGAAGACTGGAGCCTCAGCTGGAAGCAGCACTGGCAGGCCGATCCTGTGGGCAAGGGGCTGCTGATCCTGCCTGCGTGGCTGCCCTGTCCGCCCGAGCATGCCGAGAGGCGGCTAATTGCCATGGATCCGGGCAGTGCCTTCGGCACCGGCAGCCATCCCACCACCAGGCTGTGCCTGGAGGCCTTGGAGCTGCTGGCCGCCATGACGCAAGAGGGGCTGGCTGGCCTGCGGGTGGCCGACCTCGGCTGCGGTAGCGGCGTGCTGGGCCTGGCTGCCCTGCGGCTGGGCGCGGCCTCGGTGGCGGCTGTCGATACCGATTCGCTGGCGGTGCGAGCCACCACCGACAATGCCGCCCTCAACGGGCTCACGCCTCAAGTGCGGGTGCAACTGGGCTCGGTAGAAGCCCTGGCTGAGCTGCTCGAGGGCCAGCCGGCCGATCTTTTGCTGTGCAACATCCTCGCTCCGGTGATTCAGGCCCTTTGTCCAGCCTTCAACACCGTGCTGGCTGCCAACGGCGTGGGTCTGCTCAGTGGCCTGCTCGTTGACCAGGCTCCGGCGTTGCAGCTGGCCCTGCGGGACGAGGGCTGGCAGGCCGAACTCACGGCGGAACAAAGCCAGTGGGGCCTGATGACGATCCGGCGTGTCGCATAAGGCACGCTGATCTGTGCCTTCAATTTGATTGGCCTTCCAGCGTTCTGGCCGCCAAATCGACAGTTAGGGCGTCCGGCGGATGTATGAAGGGCGAGTCCTACAGGCCCGGCTTCCGGGTGCCTGTGAGCCCCAATCTTTTTCATGGCTTCCTACAAGGTCACCCTCATCAGCGAGAGCGAAGGCCTCAACAAGACCATCGAGGTTCCTGATGACCAGTACATCCTCGACGCTGCTGAAGAGCAGGGCGTTGATCTGCCCTACTCCTGCCGCGCTGGCGCTTGCTCCACCTGTGCAGGCAAGCTGACCTCCGGCACCGTCGATCAAAGCGACCAGAGCTTCCTCGACGACGACCAGATCGAAGCTGGTTTTGTGCTCACCTGCGTGGCCTACCCCACCAGCGACTGCACCATCAAGACCCACGCCGAAGAAGAGCTCTATTGAGCCCCAGATCAGCCTGCGCAGGCTCGGCAAATCCCGGACCTGCGCTTGAGCAATCTGAACTTCTCTGCCACCCTTAGGGGTGGCTTTTTGCTGTCATCCCCGAGCCGCAGTTCTGTGTCAGCCCAGGCACCCCCCTCCCGGGGCAACGTCGCAGCCCTGCTGGAGCCAGGGAGCGAGCACACCAGCCCCGGCGGCCACTACAGCTATCGGGTGCTGGGCCCCTGCTGCCGCCTGTTTGATCGCGAGGAGTTGCCCTGGCCCTGCTGTCGGTTGGCCTGGCATAGCAAGGAGCCAAGCTGGCGGCGCATCGGCCGGCGCTTTGTGCCGGATCTGGCCTCCCGCCGCTGCCCGTCCTATGCCGTTGAACTGCTGCAGCCCGGCGCCCGCCCCACCCGCACGGTGATCACCCTGTTCCCGATGCGGCTTGAATCCCAGTTGCAGGAGTGGTGGTACAGCAAGCAGCCCACCTCCCTAGACCTGGCCAACTGCAAGCCACCGCCTTTTACGGCCAATAAAAAAGCCGGTGCTATTGCACCGGCTGAACAGGGGGATTGAGGCTAGAAGTTGATCTGAGAATTAGAAGTAGATCTTGCCGCCGCCCCACTGGATGCCCTGAACCTTGGGGGCCACCAGGATGTAGCCAGCCATCAGGCGCAGGTCGTCGTCGTCGAGGTCGCGCATTTTCACGAAGATGTCGCTGCTGCGCATGCTGGGGTGCACGTCAGCAATGCTGTATTCCCCGTCGTAGGAGGTGGGGTCCTTCATGTAGTCCACCAGGGCCTCAACGCTGTCCCGCGACGGCGTCGCCAGGGCCAGAGTTTCAGGGTCGAGGCCCACGTTCTGATTGGTTTTGGTGATGCCACCGGCGTGGCACTCGCCGCAGCTGCTGTTAAACACCTTGCGACCGGCCTTGATCTCCTGCTCGCTGAAGGTCACCAGGGTGCCGTCTGGCGTGGCGGGCACGGTGAGCTGCTCTGTGGTCCAGGCGGCTGCCAGAGCCGGGCTGCCGAAGCCCATGAACAGCAGCAGGGCCAGCATGGTTCGAGCAAGAACGCGAACCGCCTTGCGGAGGGCAGCCGAGGGGAAGGAGGAGGCCATTGGAAAAAGCCGGCGGGTAGGCGGTAAAGACCGCATCGGAGACCTTGTATCACGGGGAAAGGGCCCTCCGCAGCCGATTAACGCGAACTGTTGCAGGGCTAGGCCGTGGCTGGTTCGGATGGGGTGATGTCGATGCTGAGGAAATCCTTGGCCACCAGGGTGTTGGGGAAGATGGATTGGGCTTCCGCTACCAGGTCGTCGGGGGTCATAGGATTGCCTGGCATGTAGCGAGGGCTCAGGTGGGTGAGCACCAGTTGCTTGACGCCGGCCTCCAGGGCGGTTTGGGCTGCCATCGTGCTGGTGGAGTGCTGGCGCTGGTAGGCAAGCTCCGCTTCGGCGTGGGAAAAGGTGGATTCGTGGATCAGTAGGTCAGCGCCGCGGGCCAGCTCCACCGCCGCTTCGCAGAACACGGTGTCGGTGCAATAAACAACGCTGGCCCCTGGGCGATCGGGGCCGCAAAGGCTGGAGCCATTGATGATCCGGCCGTCTTCAAGGCTGATGTCGCGCCCAGCCTTGAGCTCGGCGTAGATCGGCCCTGGCGGGATGCCGAGGGCCTTGGCTCGCTCCACGTCGAAGCGGCCAGCCCGCGGCTTCTGATCGACCCGGTAGGCGTAGGCAGGCACCCGGTGGGTCAGCGGAGTGCAGCGCACCGTGAGGTCGTCGTCATCGAGGAGCAGGGCACCGCTCTCGGCAGCGGATCGCACCCGGTGGGTGCGAAGGGGGTAGCTGATCCGGGTGGAGGAGGTGCGCAGCACCCCTTCGAGGTAGTCGCGCAGGGGATCGGGGCCGTAGAGGTCGATGCCTGTGCAGGTGCCCGCCAGGCCGAGGCTGGCCAGCAGGCCGGGCAGGCCAAATACATGGTCGCCGTGCATGTGGGTGACGAAAATCCGCCGCAGCTGGCTCACCCGCAGGTCGCTGCGCAGAAACTGGTGCTGGGTGCCCTCGCCGCAGTCGAACAACCACAGCTCGCTGCGCTGGGGCAGACGCAGCGCCACCGCCGAGACATTGCGGCCCCGGGTGGGCACACCGGAGCTGGTGCCTAAAAAGGTGACCTGCACGGTCGTGCTGCCTCTGGCGCATGTTGCCACGCCGGGCACAATGGGCCACCTGAGTCGGGAGAAGCAGCACCCGTGCCTGTAGCGCGCTTTTCCCTGGTGTCTTTGCTGGCAAGCGCCCTGGTGCTGACCGGTGCTGCTCCGGGAAAGCTGCGGGCCCAGCAGGCCAACCCGCAGGTGCGGGTGCTGTTGCTCGAAACGGCCAAGCTCACGCTGGCGGCCCCTCAGCAGCCCTTGGTGTTGCGGGCCGGTAGCCAGCGCTGGTCGCTGGCGCCGCTGGAGCCGGTGGTGTTGCAGCTGGCTGCCGGCAGCCTTGTGCTGGAACGCCCCGCCGGCGTGGAGCGACTGCCTGCAGTTAGAGAGCTCTGGCTGGAGCCGGCAGCCCAGTCCGCTGGAGCCCCGCTGAATTTGCAGTTCAGCCCCCAGGAAGGCGCCGATTTTCAGCTACAGCAGCGGGGCTATCGCGGCCGACTGCAGGTGCTTGTGGGTAGCTCATCCCTACAGGCCGTGAACCATGTGGCCCTTGAGGCCTACCTGCCCAGCGTGGTGGCCAGCGAGATGCCGGCGAGCTGGCCCCAGGCAGCCCTGCGCGCTCAGGCGGTGGCCGCCCGCACCTATGCCCTGCGTCAGCGCAAGCCAGCTGCCGCCTTTGACGTGAGCGCCACGGTTTCGAGCCAGGTTTATAAGGGTGTTGAGGCGGAAACCCCCTCAACCCGTCAGGCGGTTAGTAGCACCCGCGGCCAGGTGTTGATGTTTGGTCCCAGCTTGGCCAACGCTGTTTTTCACAGCAGCGCCGGTGGCAGCACCGAAAACAGCGGTGATCTCTGGAGCCAGCAGCTTCCGTACTTGGTGAGCGTGCCCGATTTTGATCAGCACAGCCCGGTGCACGCCTGGCAGTTGCGCCTGGAGCCCGAGCAGCTGCAGAAGGCGTTTGGCGAGATCGGCGGTGCCCAGCGCATCGATGTGCTCGCCACCACCGGCTCTGGTCGGGTGCGCCAGGCGCGGGTGACTGGCCCTGCCGGCACCCTGGTGCTCACCGGCGCCCAGCTGCGCAGCCGACTGGGGCTCAAGAGCACCATGGTGCGCTTTGAGGTGCTGGCCCCACAGCTGGCGGCCCTGCCGGTCTTGCCGCCGCTGATGCCGCGGGCTGCCGACCAGAGTGGGCTATCCGAGCCTGCCATCACCCCGGATCAGGTGCCCGTGCAACTGCCGCCGCCTTCGCTGCTGGCGATCGGCCGGGGCTTCGGCCATGGTGTGGGTATGAGCCAGTGGGGCGCCCACGGCATGGCCAACCGGGGCCAGAGCTACGAGCAGATCCTGCATCACTACTACCGCGGAACGGAGTTGCGCCCCTACGTCAGCCCCTGAAGTTGGAGTTGCGCTGCTTCGTTGATGGGCCGGCCGTGGCTGCTGCGGTGGCTTCCCGCCTGCTGGAAGAGCGCCTGCAGCGGCCCCGGCTTCCCCTGGGACTGGCCACTGGACGCACCATGGAGCCTGTCTACGCGGCCTTAGCCCAGCAGCTTGAGCAGCTCAGTGGGGCGCAACAGCAGGCGATCTGCCAGGGCTGGCTGAGCTTCAACCTGGATGAATATGTGGGCTTGGTGGCCACCGATACCCGTTCCTTTACGGCCTTCATGGCTGCCCGACTGCAGCGCCCCCTGGGTTTGCAGCCTGAGCAGGTGCTGCTGCCCGATGGCCTGGCAAGCGATCCCCAGGCTGAGGCCAGGCGCTACGGGGCCGCCCTCGCGGTTGCCGGTGGCGTGGGGCTGCAGCTGCTCGGCCTGGGCTTAAACGGCCATGTGGGCTTCAACGAGCCACCCTGCGGAGCTCAAGCCCCCTGCCGCTGCCTGACCCTCAGCGCCGCCACCCGTACCCAGAACGCTGGTGCCTTTGGCGGCGATCCCGAGGCGGTGCCGGCCCAGGCGATCACGCTGGGACTGGCGGAGATCCTGGCGGCAGAGCGGATCCTGCTGGTGGTCACCGGGGCCAGTAAAGCTGCCATTTTGAAACGGGCTTTGCAGGAGCCCCCCTGCCCTGAGGTGCCAGCCAGCTGGCTGCAGCACCACCCCCGGCTGGAGGTGGTGGCGGATCGGGCGGCCCTAGGGACGTTCCTGCAGGGCAGGTAGCTGCCATTGCCCTGAAAGGGCCGACGGTCCTGGCCCATAGAGACGGCCCACGAAGAAGAAGGGCCCAGCAGGAGCCGGCAGCCAGTTGGAGACCTTGGCTGGGCCTGGGTTTTCATGCTGGAGATAGATCTCCAGGGAGCCATCTGCCCCCAGCTTCAGGCCCTCAGTGCGATCCCCGATCGAATAGCGGTTGATCGGATTGGCCACCAGCAATCTCTGGGGGAGTGAATACATCGTGATCGACCAGAACTCACTCACCGGCGGTAGCTGGCCGGCGGGGAAGCGCAGCACCCACTGGCGGCGGCCATCGAGCACCTTGCCGTCGGGGCCTTTCTGCTGGGTGGCGTAGAAGGCCTCGGAACTGCTGTTGCCGTAGATACCCAGCATCGCCCCCATGGCCCGGTAGGTGAGGTAATCGCTCCCGAGTTCCTCGCGGGTGCCGAAGAAGCCCTTGGAACTGCTTTGGGCCAGGGCCTTGGTGCGCAGGTTGGCGGCGGCGGCGGCCACCCCGGCCTCGATGGCGCTGCGGGTGGCGGGAGTCAGTTGTTTGGGGTCAAAGGGCCGCCCTGGGCCGATGCCGATGCGGGCGAAGCGATTCATCATCCCCTGCTCCGACGGCACGGTGGGCATGAACGGCAGCAGGGCGTTGAGATAGCCGATGAAGCCGATTCCCTCGGCCTTTGCCGGATCCCAGGCGGGCCAGTTCACCGGCGGAGCGGGCTTGGGCGGCTTGGTCCCTTCGAAGCTCGAAAGGGGGATCAACTGGTATTTCGCCTGCAGCGCCTGAAGCGCTGGGATGTCCCCGGGCCCGTTGAGCTGGGTGCGGGTGAGGGTGCCGACGAAATCGGTTTCGGCGCGGAACACCTTGGTGATCCCCTTGGGCACGCTGCCTTGCCAGCGGGGGCCGGCGAACAAATAAGTGCCGGCGCCGCGCCCCGTGGCCCGCACACCGGTGTACGCGAAGTTATGGGTGTAAAGGTCGAACCACTGGTTGACGTAATAGCGGGGTGCCGGCACCGCCGGCAGCTTCAGCACAATCGGTTCAGCCCTTAGATCCAGCCAGGCCCAGGAATAGGGCGTGTCGTTGTTGGGGGTGACGATGTCCGTGTCGGCCGGGGTGGCGGAGCGGCTGTAGTGGCGGAAGCGGTTGAAGCCGCCCACGTAGCCAGGGAAGGTCTTGTTCTGGGTCTGGTTCCAGAGGGTCTGGTAGCCCTGCAGGGGGGCATAGGCGTAGAGCCAGGCCTCCGCGGCGATGGCCTTTGCTTCGGCGGGGGTGGGGGCTGGCGCCACAGAGGCGGCTAGGGCTGGTCCCGGCGCGGCGCTGGTCACTGCCATCAGGGCGAGGATCAGCCCCAGGCTTCTGGGCGGACGCTGGTTGCTGGTCTTCATGGCTGGATCGTCGTGATGTCGTTAAGTTGCCAGGTTTTGGCGAAATAGGGCTCGGTGGGGCCGTAGAGGCGGAAGTAGGCGAACCAGCCCTTACCTGGGGTGGTCTGGATCCAGTTCTTGGCACCAGCAGGCCGGATGGGCCCGAAATCCACATCCACCGAGCCGTCGGCGTTGCTCACCAGATCGCTCTTGCGGGAGCTGAGGTCGGCGGCGCCCTGGGGGGTGATCAGCGGGCCGCGGCTGAGGTTGTCGTAGAGGGTGATCGACCAGAACTGCTTCACGGGCGCGTTGGCCGGCACGCGCATGCGGTAGGTGCGGCCACCGTCGAGCCACTGGCCCCGGGAATCCTTGGAGGTCTCCAGGTACACCTGCCCGAAGCCGAGCACCCGGCCCTGCATGCCCACCGACATGCCGATCGCCTCGTAGAACCAGGAGCTGCGCTCGTCGAACTGCACGCGCCGTTTGTCGGGCGATTCCTGATCGAGATCGAACAGGACGGCGTACTCCCAGTGCTTGCCCGGGTACACCGTGGCGCCGGGGGTGCGCTTGTCGTAGGCGATGGTGCGGGCCATCAGGTCGCCCAACTGGGCCGCCTCGCCGAGGATCCGCGCCTGCCGGGCATCGGGCTTGAAGGGCTGGCCAGGGCTGATCCCCAGGGGCGTCAGCATGCCGAACATCATCCGGTCGCGCGGTGCTACCGGCTCGTTGGCGTAGAGATCACTCAGCAGCCGCCAGTAGGAGAGATCGGCTGGCTGGGCCGACTGCCAGGGACGACCGCCCACCTCCTCGTAGCGGGACACCGGCGGATTGGATCGCTGGTTCCAGCCGTAGAGGCGGTGCTGGCGCACGGTGGCCTCGGCCACAGCCTTGTCGGGCGCCAGACCGCGGGTGCCGAACCAGACCTGGTTGCTGGAGGCCCGGAAGATGCGGTAGCCGGGGGCCTCCACCTCCGCCGCGCCGGGGGGAAGGATCAGATACTTGCCGCCGGCACCCTTGTCGGGGCCCGTCTGACCCATGTCGGTGATCGGCTGCTGCCAGATGTCGAGCACGCCGCCGGCGGTGAGACCCGCCGGCACCTCCACCACCAGCGGACCCTGCCTGGCCAGATCCCAGAAGCTGAAGGCATAGAGGGTGGTGATGTTGGGCGTGAGCATCCCCGCCTTGTCCTGCAGCGTGCGATAAAGCAGCACGTCGCCGTTGCGCACGCCCATGGTCTTGGCCTGGGCGTCGTAGAGGGCCTTGAAGCCCACCGCCGGCAGGGCCCACAGGTAGCCCTGGGTGGCGCGCTGCAGGTCGAGGGTGTCGTACAGCTTGCGGGCGGTGGCGGCCGTGGGGTAACCGTTCTCCAGCTGCAGGGGGCCCAAAGCCGGAGTGTCCACGCTGGTTTTGGCTGAGGCGGTGGGTGCGGCCTGGGCCAGGGACGGGCTGCTCAGGGGGGCCAGTAGGGCCAGGATTCCCAGGGCTAGCGCTGCGGGGCGGACAGGGGGCATTAAGCGGGGGGCTAGGGGTCGCGTAATAATTATTAGTGGGGAACCTCGCCGCTGTCTGCCGCCGAATCACACAAAGTCGTGTGGCGGCTGAACGATGAGCCAGTCACGATTGGGTGAGGATTTTTCATCGACGTTGTCTATGACAACCCATCCAGCTCCGCCCGCTTCCGGTGTTCGAAAGATTCCGGTTCGGACTGCTCACGGCACGTTTGAGGTTTGGACACGTCGCAGTGGTGCGAGTCCGAGCATCAAGTTGTTGCTGCTCCATGGCGGGCCTGGCTGCACCCACGAGTATTTCGAGGTGTTTGATAGTTTTCTGCCCCAGGCGGGAGTCGAGCTCTATTTCTACGATCAGTTGGGTTCGCATCACAGCAGCCAGCCTGATCACGCTGATCTCTGGGAGATCGAGCGATTTGTCGATGAGGTGGAGCAGGTGCGCCAAGCCCTGGCTCTCGATGGCAGCAATTTTTTCTTGCTCGGTCACTCCTGGGGCGGGATTCTGGCGATTGAGTATGCGCTGCGCCACCAGCAATATCTGAAGGGATTGGTAATCTCCAACATGGTTTGGAGTGTGCCCGAGTATAATCGTTATGCTGAAGAGAATTTTCTACGTCAACTGCCGGCGGGCGTTCTGGCTGAGCTCCAGGCCATCGAAGCTGCCGAAGATTACGACAACCCACGCTACATGGAGTTGTTGATTCCGCACCACTACGAGCACCATGTGTTGCGCCGGCCCTATTCGCAATGGCCCGATTCGGTTCTGCGTGCATTTGAGCACCTCAATCCGAAGGTTTACATCCCCATGCAGGGCCCCAGTGAGCTGGGCGCGCGTGGCAAGTTGGCCCAGTGGGATCGCAGGGCTGACCTATCACGGATTCAGGTTCCCACTCTCACCATTGGTGCCGCCCACGACACCATGGATCCCCAGCAGATGGCGGCTATGGCCAAGGCTCTACCGCTGGGTTCCCATCTCCACTGCCCAAATGGAAGCCATATGGCAATGGTTGATGACCAAGAGGTTTACATCCAGGGTCTGATCGATTTTCTGCGGCGGGTTGATGCCCAAACGATTCGAGAAGATCCTTAAGTGGGTTAGCCACTCCCCAGCGCCACTGCCTAGCGCAGCTGCTCTCAGCCCATCACCGCCGCCAGCAGCCCCTCGTCGGCCTCCAGGTTGCTGGTAACGCTGCGCCCATCTTCCAGGTCCTCGAGGGCATCAAGCATGCGCAGGCAGGCGCGCAGAGTTTCGGCGTCGCTTAGGGGGCAGGCGGTCTGGGGAATCCAGCGGTGTTCCCAGCCCACAACTGTCCATTCTTGGTGCCGCAGGCCGTCCTGCAGGGCCTCTAGGTCGCCGAAGGTGCCGAACACCTCCAGGCCCCCTTCCTCGAGGGGGGTGTAGCCGAGGGCGGCGGGTCCGCCCTGCTCCTCCAGGGCCAGCAACCCCTCCAGCAGAGTTTCTTCATCGATGGCTTGGCCATCCCCGGCGGCGAGCTGCACCACCGAGCGCTGCTCAAACAGGTAGCCCACACAGCCGGTCTCGCCCAGGTTGCCGCCATGCTTGCCGAAGGCCAGGCGCACCTCGGCGGCAGTGCGGTTGCGGTTGTCGGTGAAGGCCTCCACCAGCACCGCCACGCCGCCGGGGCCGTAGCCCTCGTAGCGCACCGCCTCGAAGGTTTCGCCAGCGCCACCGCCTTGCCCTGAACCCTTGGCGATGGCTCGCTCGATGTTGGCGTTGGGAACGCCTGCGGCTTTGGCCTTCTCGATGGCGGTGCGCAGCTGGAAGTTGCCGGCGGGGTCGGCCCCGCTTCGGGCCGCCACCATGATCTCCCTGCCAAGCCGGGTGAACACGGCGCCGCGTTTGGAATCCACCACGGCCTTGCTGCGTTTTATCTGGGCCCACTTGCTGTGGCCGGCCATCGGGGTGCGGGGGGAGAGGAGCGAGGGGCTAGCCGAGTGCGTTGAACACCAGCTTGGGCTGCAAGAGGCCGCCTTCACCGGTGCGAGCCATGCCGGCCAGGTTGCCATCCGGCCCCAGCACCGCCACCGGCTCTCCCGCCTCCAGCGAAAGCCCATGGTCAAGGGCGCGGCCGCAGCGCCAGCCATCAAGTTCTGCATCGAGCAGCTGCCGTTGGGGTAGGTGCCCCAGGGCTGCCAGCGGATTCAGCAGGGCGGGCAATGGCGCCTGATCGAGGGCTTCCAATGGCACGGCCTGTTCGAGGCCAAAGCCAAGAGCCTCGGTGCGGCGCAGCCGCGCCAGGGCACCACCGCAGCCCAGCGTCTCGCCTAGGTCGCGGGCTAGGGAGCGGATGTAGGTGCCGGCCGAGCAGCGCACCAGCAGCTCCAGGCTGGCGGTTGCGGCATCCCAGCCCAGCAGCTCCAGCCGCTGGATCGTCACCGGTCGGGCGGCCAGGTTTAGCTGCTCTCCCAGACGCACCCGGGCGTAGGCCCGCTGCCCCTCCACGTGCACGGCAGACACCTGGGGCGGCACCTGGTCGATCCTGCCCCGAAAGCTCGCCAAGGCTGCCTCCAGATCCGCTGCCTCTAAAGCGGGCACCGCATAGCGGGCCAGCACCTCTCCCTCCAGATCGTCGCTGACGGTGCTCACTCCCAGTTGCACCACGCCCCGATAGGTCTTGTCGCCCTCCAGGTAGGGCAGTAGCCGGGTGGCGGGGCCCAGGGCGATTGGCAGCACCCCGGTGACGGCTGGATCCAGGGTGCCGCCATGGCCCACGCGTTTGAGCTTGTAGGCGCGCCGCACCCGGGCGACACAGGCGTGGGAGGTGAGTCCCGCCGCCTTATCGAGCACCAGAAAGCCGCAGGGCTGGTCAGCCATGGATCGGAGCGTCACCCTTGCAGCGTCCCATGTTCAGCTCCAATGACCCTGCAGCAGCGCCGCGACCTGGCGTTTCTGGTGCTGGCTGGGATCTTCCTGGGCACCATGGGCATGCTCAACATTCTTGGCCTCACCCGCTTTCTGCAGTTGGGCACGATTGGCTCCTGGCCGATCGTGGTGGCGGTGGGGGCCCTGCCCTATCCGATCACCTTTCTCTGCACCGACCTGATCAGTGAGCTTTGGGGCGAGCAGAAGGCCTCCCAGCTGGTGTGGGTGGGTCTGCTGCTAAACGGCTGGATTGTGCTGATCCTTTGGCTTGGCGGCATCCTGCCGGGGCTGGCAGGCGCGCCCGATGCCACCTTTTTTGAGGTGCGCCGGCTCGCCTTCGGCGCGGTTGGCGCCTCGATGGTGGCTTACCTGGCGGCCCAGTTCACCGACGTGCGCCTTTTCCATTTCTGGAAGCGCTTCAGTGGGGGCAAGGCCCTATGGCTGCGCAACAACGGCTCCACCCTGGTCAGCCAGCTGGTGGATACCAGCGCCGTGGTGCTGATCAGTCACTACGCCAGCCATGTGCTGCCGTTGCGCCCCGGCGAGCCGGTGGTTCCCCAGCTGGCCTCCTTCATCGCCAGTGGCTACCTGTTCAAACTTGTGGCAGCCCTGGCTGACACCCTGCCCTTCTATGTCCTGGTGGCCTGGCTGCGGCGCTGGTTAAAGGTGCCGGGAGAAGGGGCTGAACTAGTGGAAGAGGCCCGTATCGGGGCTGGCTCCTAGGTTGACGCTCATCTAAAGGGCACGGCAAGGCATGGGCGAGGCAGGGGAGCTGGAGTTGGGGGTGGAGCGGTTCTTGGCTGATGGCTTCGCCCTGCGCTCCCAGTTGGCCAGCTTCCTCGAAATTTCTCCCGAGGAGCTGGAGCGCCGCCTGCCCAGCAGCACCGACGACCTGGCCGCCCTGCACCCCGGTGCCTTTGATCCAGACCAGGCGGGTCGCTTTTATGAAGACACTGTTGGCACCGGCCATCTGCTGGAGTTGGCGGCCTGGCACCTAGGCAGCGCCGATTACATCGCTGACACCCTGCGGCTGCAGCAGCGCTTTGCCCGCGGTCAGGTGCTCGACTTCGGCGGCGGCATCGGCAGCCATGCTCTGGCCGCGGCGGCTCTTCCCGAGGTGGAGCGGGTGTGGTTTGTGGATCTCAATCCCCACAATCGCGCCTTTGTGCAGGCTCGCGCTGCCGAGCTGGGCTTGGGCGCCAAGTTGAGCTGCTACCGGGATATGGCTGATCCAGCCCTGCCCGGGCGCTTCGACACGATTGTTTGCCTGGATGTGCTGGAGCATCTGAGCGATCCTGCCGCCCAGCTGGCCCTGTTTGCCGAGCGCCTCGCCCCAGCCGGCATCGCCCTACTCAACTGGTATTTCTTCAAGGGATTTCAGGGCGAGTACCCCTTTCACTTCGATGCCCCAGAGCTGGTGGAGGCTTTTTTCCGCACGCTGCAGAGCCGCTTTCTCGAGGTGTTTCACCCCTACCTGATCACGACCCGGGCCTACCGATTGGCCTGAAGGGCAGGTAGCCCGGGGCATAAAAAAGCCGGCGGATCTCCGCCGGCAGTAAGGAATCGCTTTAAGGGCCTGGGGCCGAATCAGGCGATGGCAACGTTGATCCGCTTGCGGTTGCGTAGGCCGCGCTTGATGCTCTCGAAGTTAACTACGCCATCCACCAGGGCGAACAGGGTGTCGTCGGAGCCGCGGCCAACATTGACCCCGGGCAGCACGGAGGTGCCGCGTTGGCGAATCAGGATGGAGCCGGCGCAAACGGTTTCACCGCCGTAGCGCTTGACGCCGAGGCGCTTGGAGTTGGAGTCGCGGCCGTTGCGGGTGGAGCCTGTGCCTTTCTTGTGGGCCATGGATCGGGGGTATCAGCGAGTGGAAGTGGAAATTGGAGAGGGAGCCGTAAAAAAAGCTCAGGCCAGAGCCTTGCCACCTACGGAAATCGATTCGACCATCACTCGGGTCAACTCCTGACGGTGACCGTTCTTGCGCCTGGTCTTTTTCTTAGGGCGCATTTTGTAAATGATGATCTTGGGGCCGCGGCGATGGGCCATCACCTTGAGCTCAACGCTGGCTCCTTTGACGTAAGGCTGGCCGAGAGTGGTGGTCTTGCCGTCGTTGACCAGCAACACGTTGTCGATGGTCAAGGTGCCGTCGACATCGATGCCAAGGCGGTCGAGGTCGTAGTAGCGGTTCGGCTGCAGCCAGAATTGTTGGCCCGATGCCTCAACGATGGCGTAGGCGCCACTGGTGGGGGCGTCTTGGGGAGCGGCCGGTTCGGCGCTGCTCTTGGCTGCGGATTCGGTGGAAGGGCTCATGGCGGCAGGAGCGTGGCCAGGCTGACGCAGCACTTTTGAAGCCAAGGTCTTCAACAAACCTGAGCTAAAAATGGCTTAGCGTCATTCGGCCTGGCGCACAATCGAAAAACAAACGATAATTCTCTCGTCTGGCCCTTCCTTTCGTCAACATTCAGGGGCCTTTCCCGCGGGTTGCCCCGCTGCCAAAGCGGTCCATGCCCGAATCGGCCCTCACCATCGCTGCTCTGATCCGAGATCCCAGCCTGCAGCAAGCCTGCTCCCGCTGGCTGGTCGGGGGGCGTTGCCGCATGGTCTGGGTGGATCCCTCCACCAACCCCCTAGTGGAGATAGAGCAGCGACGGGAGGAATTCGACGCCGTGCTGCTGGAGCAGGGGGGGCTCAGTCCAGAGGACTGCCGCGCCTTTGGGGATCTGGGACTGCTGATGCCGGCGGTGGTGATCGGGGGCGTGGGAGGGAAGATTGAACTCCATGAAGCGGAGGTGCACCTGCCCCCCGATCAGCTTGAGCAGCTCAGCTACAGCCTGGATGCGGCTGTCTCCCGCTATTTGCGTGAAGGCCTGGCCGGCTCCGAGAGCTCCCCTGCTGGCCAGAGCACCGAACCCCCCGATCGCTGGAAGCTGGCCAACCGGTTGAAGGGCCGCGTCGGCTTTGTGGGGGTTTTTTACAAGCGTGATCCAGCCCGCTTTCTACGTAACCTGAGCGAGCGGGAGCGCGAAGATCTGATCCATTCCCTAGAGCGCACCTATCGAGACCTGCTACTCAGTTATTTCCGGGATCCGGCGGCGGCAAACCAGGCCTTGGAAAGTTTCGTCAATACGGCTTTTTTCAGTGATTTACCCATTACTAAAACTGTTGAGATTCACATGAATCTCATTGATGGCTTCTCCAAGCAGCTCAAGCTGGAAGGGCACAAGAACGATTTCCTCCAGGATTATCGGCTGGCCCTGCTCGATGTGATGGCCCATCTCTGCGAGATGTACCGCCGCTCCATTCCACCCGATGCGCCTTTGACTGGTTTGCCCGTCAAGGCGTCCGGCCAGCCCAGGACGGCTTGAACCAGGAGGTTTCTTAACCATGACTCCACGCAAGACCTACATCCTCAAGCTCTACGTGGCGGGCAATACGCCCAACTCGATGCGTGCCTTGAAAACACTGCGGAATATTCTGGAAACGGAATTCCGGGGCGTATATGCCCTCAAGGTGATTGATGTCTTGAAAAATCCTCAGCTGGCTGAGGAGGACAAGATTCTCGCAACCCCCACCTTGGCCAAGATCCTGCCGCCACCTGTGCGCCGCATCATCGGCGATCTCTCCGATCGGGAGCGGGTGCTGATCGGGCTTGATTTGCTCTACGAAGAGCTCAGTGAGGAGGTTTTGGAAGAGGAACTATGCGACGCCGATGGCATGGCAAATCCGTCGGTTTCGGTTCCTACAGATCCTCTCCCTTCTCTTGAGCCGCTGCCCTGAGTAGTTTTTATTCAGAACTCTTCCCTCGATGCAGGAACCAAGCCCCACTAGCAACCCCCTGATGCAGGTGCAGAAGCTCCCGACTGGGATCGAGGGCTTCGACGACGTGTGCCATGGCGGTTTGCCCATCGGTCGCTCCACCCTGATCAGTGGTACCTCAGGCACCGGCAAGACGGTATTTTCTCTTAACTTCCTATATAACGGCATTCGTCAGTATAACGAACCAGGAATCTTTGTAACCTTTGAAGAGTCGCCCCTAGATATTCTGCGTAATGCGGCAAGTTTCGGCTGGGATCTGCAAGAGATGGTAGAGCAAGACAAGCTCTTTATTCTTGACGCCTCGCCGGATCCGGAAGGTCAGGATGTGGCGGGTAGCTTTGATCTTTCCGGTTTGATTGAGCGGATTAATTATGCAATTCGCAAGTACAAAGCCCGGAGGGTGGCTATTGATTCAATTACGGCTGTATTTCAGCAATACGACGCGGTTTCTGTGGTGCGTCGGGAGATATTCCGCCTTATTGCCAGGTTAAAGGAAATTGGTGTCACCACTCTGATGACTACCGAAAGGATCGATGAATACGGTCCGATTGCTCGCTACGGGGTTGAAGAATTTGTTTCCGACAACGTTGTGATTCTCCGCAACGTGCTGGAGGGGGAGCGGCGGCGCCGCACCGCGGAGATTCTCAAGCTGCGCGGCACCACCCATATGAAGGGTGAGTTCCCTTTCACGATGGGTAGCCACGGCATCAGCGTTTTCCCGCTGGGAGCCATGCGCCTCACCCAGCGATCCTCAAATGTGCGGCTCAGCTCCGGCGTTCCCAGGCTCGACGAGATGTGCGGCGGAGGCTTCTTTAAGGATTCGATCATCTTGGCCACCGGTGCCACGGGTACGGGTAAAACCCTGCTGGTATCCAAATTTGTCGAGGATGCTTGTCGCTCTAAGGAGAGAGCAATTCTGTTCGCTTACGAGGAGTCCCGTGCCCAGCTGCTTCGCAATGCCACCAGTTGGGGTATCGATTTTGAGCAGATGGAGCAGGACGGCCTCCTTAAGATCATTTGCGCCTATCCCGAGTCCACGGGTTTGGAAGATCACCTCCAAATCATCAAAACCGAAATAGGCGAATTCAAGCCATCGCGTATGGCGATCGATTCCCTAAGTGCCCTAGCCAGGGGCGTGAGCCACAACGCCTTTCGGCAGTTTGTGATTGGCGTTACTGGTTATGCCAAGCAGGAGGAGATTGCCGGCTTCTTTACGAACACCTCCGAGGAGTTCATGGGTAGCCATTCGATCACCGACTCCCATATCTCCACAATCACCGACACGATCCTGCTGCTCCAATACGTGGAGATCCGCGGTGAGATGGCCCGTGCCTTGAATGTGTTCAAAATGCGCGGCTCCTGGCACGACAAGGGCATCCGTGAATTCGTGATCACCAGCAATGGCCCTGAGATCAAGGATTCCTTTTCCAACTTCGAGCGCATCATCTCCGGGGTGCCCCACCGGATCACTACCGACGAGCGCAGCGAGCTCTCCCGTATCGCCCGCAGCGTCGCCGCCGACGAGATTTAAATCTCGGCCTGGTCGTAGCGGCGTCGCTCGGCCAGTAACCGCAGTTCGTCCGTGTCGGAATTCTCTAGGGGTAGGTCAAACCAGAAGGTGCTGCCCACCCCTAGGGCGCTGGCCATGCGCACCTGGGTGCCGTGTTTTTCGAGGTTGCCACGCACAATCGATAGGCCCAGGCCCGTGCCAGCTTCGGTGTGCACCGCGTTTTCAACTCGATAGAAGCGATCAAAAATGCACTCCTGGTCTGCATCCGAGATGCCGCAGCCGCTGTCGGAGATTTCGATTCGAATCCGGGGTAGGGGCGAGGTGAGATCGCAGCTGGGGCTGTCGCTGCTGGGTTCGTTGCCCGGAGTTAGCACGCAGAGATCGGGCCAGGGGTAGGCCCGTAATTGCAGCCGCCCACCCTTGGGGGTGAACTTGAGGGCATTGCCCACCAGGTTGTCGAACACCTGCAGTAGCAGGTCCCAGTTGCCCAGGATGCGGGGCAGCTGGGGATCGGCTTCAAAGGCCAGGGAGACGCCCTTTTCATCCGCATTGAGGCGGTAGGTGCGCAGTATCTGCTCGATGGCTGGGGCCAGCTCCAGCGGTTCTAGGTTCCACTCCCGCTCCGACTCCAGCCGGGATAGGTCGAGTACGTCGTTGACAAGCCTGGTGAGCCGGTCGGCTTCGGCGTTGGCGATCCCTAGAAATTCGCGCTTTTCCTCTTCGCTGAGCTGGTCGCCTAGGTCGTGGAGGGTTTCCACGTAGCTCTTGATGTTGCACAGCGGCGTGCGCAGCTCGTGGGAGACATTGCTGATGAAGCGGCTCTGGGCGGCATTGAGCTCCACCTCGCGGGTTAGGTCTTGGATGGTCATGGCGATGCCCTTGAGGCTTTCGCCGCTGGCGTCACTCACCGACTGCAAAACGATGCGCAGGGTGCGGATCGGTTCGCCAAAACTGCAACGCACATCGGCGCTGTCTCGGTCGCGGCAGGTCACGCTGTCGAGGGCTGGCTGCACCTCCATCGCCAGCCTTTCCGGCAGCTCGGCAATCAGGTCGTTGCCCTCGAGGTTGCGGCCCTCCCAGCGGAACAGCCGACGGGAGGTGGGGTTGGCCAGCACAATTGCGCCCTCGGCATCCAGCAGCACCGCCCCATCGGCCATCTTGGCGATCAGGGACTGCTGCTTCACCTGGGCGGCGGTGAGCTCCTCGATGTTTGCAGCCTTGTAGTCCTCCAGCTGGGAGGCCATGGTGTTGAAGCCGTCGAGCAGCTCCCCTAATTCCCCTCCAACCGGTAGGGCCAGCCGGGTTTCGAAGTTGCCGCCAGCGATCGAGCGCACCCCCTGCAGCAGCTCTTTCACAGGGCGCGTGATGGTGAGGGCATTGAAAACTGCTCCCAAAATCACCAGCACCCAGATTGAGATGAACACAGCCACTGTCACCTCCCGGGTGAGGGCGGCACTGGTGAGCAGGGTTTCGTTTGGATTGATACCCAGGGCCAGCACGCCGAGATAGCGGCCGTCACTCACCATCGGCACAAACACATCGGTCACCTGGCCTTCTGGGCTTAGGTGCTGGCGGATCAGGGGCGTGTCAGGCCGTTTCTGTAGGTCTGCGGGCAATTCGAGTCGGCGGCTGAGCAGCAGCTCGCTGCTGCCAGAGCTGGCACCGATCGGAATGCCTAGGTAGATCACCCCTTCTGGATCGGCGAAAAAGATGTAGCGAAGACTGCGGCTGGAGCGCCAGAAACGATCTGCTACTGCCGCCAGCTCCCGGTCGTTGCCCTCAGCCACCAGGGGCGTGATGTTGGCCGATAGCAGCAGGCCAAGGTCTCGGGCGTAGCGGGTATCGCTCAGCTGGGCATCTCTCTGGATGCCGTTGAGGGCCAAAAAGGTGATGCCCGTCATCAGCAGGCTCACCACCAGGGTGGCCACAGCCAGCAGCTTGGTCTGCAGGCTGAATTCCGCCCACCAGCGGCCCATGGCCTGGCGCCAGCTCATCGGCTGCGCACCTGATGGCCGATGTCGCGGCGGAAGCTCATGCCCTCAAAGTGCACTTGGGCTAGCCCGGTGTAGGCCCGCTCGAAGGCGGTATCAAAGTCTTCGGCCTGGGCCACCACCGCCAGCACCCGGCCGCCGCTGGTTAGGCAGCGGCCATGGTCATCACGGCGGGTGCCCGCATGGAACAGCTGCAACTGGTCGGAGGGCTGCAGGGCGCTTGCGATGGGGTCGCCGCGGCGCAGCTCACCTGGGTAGCCCTCCGCAGCGGCGATAACGCAGGCACTGCAGCCGGGATGGATGGTGAGGGCTGGTGCTTGGTCGAGGTTGCCGTTGGCGCAGGCCAACAGAATTTGGGCTAGCTCTGGCCCCAGCAAGGGCATCAGGGTTTCGCACTCCGGATCGCCGAAGCGGCAATTGAATTCGATCACGCTCGCTCCGGCTGCGGTGAGCATCAAGCCGGCGTAGATCACGCCGCGGTAGTCGATGCCTCGAGCTCTCAGGGCGGCCACGGTGGGCTCAAGCACCCGCTGGCGCACTTCTTCTAGGCCGGCCGCATCCAACAGGGGAGCCGGGGCGTAGGCGCCCATGCCGCCGGTGTTGGCGCCGGTGTCGCCCTCGCCGATGCGCTTGTGATCCTGGGCAGTGGGCAGGAGCACCATGCGCTGGCCATCGCAGAGGGCGAATACGGACACTTCGGGACCAACGGTGCGCTCCTCCAGCACCAGGGAGACGCTTGTCAATTCGGCGCCAGCATCCTCTGTCCCTGCGCTGAAGCGGCCGGCAAAAATTTCCTCGATGGCGGCGCGTGCTTCCTCAACGCTTTCGGCCACCGTGACGCCTTTGCCGGCGGCCAGGCCATCTGCCTTCACCACCAGGGGGCGCCCCTGGGCCGTCAAAATTTGCAGAGCTTGGTCGCGGCTGTTTGCAGCCCAGTAGCCGGCGGTTGGAATGCCGGCCTCCTGCATCAGCGCCTTAGCCCACTGCTTACTTGCCTCCAGCTGCGCCCCATCGGCCCCCGGGCCGAAGCAAGGGAATCCCGCGGCGCGCAAGCTGTCGGCCAGGCCAGCAGCCAGGGGGGCTTCTGGACCCACCACCACCAGTTCAATTGCCAGGTCGCGGCAGGCGGCCATTAGCGCATCGTGGTCGGATTCGGCGATGGCCAGTTGCTGGCAGCCCGGTAGGTCGCAGCTGCCCCCATTGCCAGGGGTAATCCAGACCGCCTCAACCCCTGGCGAGCGGGCCAGGGCCCAGCCCAGCGCGTTCTCGCGGCCACCCGCGCCGATCACCAGGATCCGCGCGGGTGTTGGACAGGAGGCAGGGGGCATGGGCCGGACGCGAGGTGGGGACTGAGCGAAAGCTCTTCTAAGTTGAAACGTGGTGCGGGGGGCTGCCAGGCCCTGTTTCTAGACATGCCGGCAATACCAGCGCCATTCTTGCCCCGGGCCCGGCTGTTCCCAATTTTTGGGGCTGCGCTGGTGGGTCTTATGGCCGCCGCGCCTGCCGCAGAAGCGCAAGCCAAGACCAGGGCCGCCAGCGCGGATCCAGCCCTGATTGCCCTGCTGCGCGATGGAGATCTCAATGCCCTCGACGCCGCCTGCGTCAGTGCCGTGCGGCGCAGCGATGGGCCGCTGTTGCGCCAGTTGCAACAGCGGCTGCTCACGATCCACCCAGCGCCCCAGCCTCTTGTGGTGGTGCTGACTAATGCCCACAGCCTGTTGAGCTGCCAGGCACCTGACGGGGCCCTGCAGGTGCTGGCGCGGGTGGGGCCGGCACCGGGCGCTGAGCGGACCCAGTGGCTGGTGCTGCAGTGGCGCGCTGCCCAGGCGGGACTGCACCACCAGCTGGCGGCCGATGCCCTCGAGCGGCTTGCGGCTGGAAACCTTGGGCAGCTGGCGTTGCTGGAGTTGCCGGCGGGTCAGCGTCAGGACGGCACCCCGATCAATTGCCCAGCCCTGGATCTGTTGGCGGGCCATCTGGAAAGCCTGGGTCAACGGCAACGGGCCGCTGAGGTGTTGGTCAGCAGCGCCCAGCCCGGTGCGGCGACGGCGGCCCGGCTGGCTAAGGCGGTGGCGCTTTCCGGAGCACTCCCAGCTCTTGAGCAGGATCGGATCCTGGAGCTTGCCCTCGAGCAGGCGGCGTCCTCAGGCAGCTGGGGGCTGGTAGCTGAGATCCTCGATCAGCAGCTGGCCCTGGCCGGTAGTACGCCGGAGCAGGTCGCCCGGGCAACGGAGCGGCGCCTGCGCCTTAGTTCCCGTATCGACGATGCCTACGGTGAGTGGATGTTGCAGCGGCGGGATCCTGCTGCCCTGTCCCGGCAGGGTGATCTGGAGCGTCAACTTCGCACCCCCCGCGCCCCTGGTGGCCATGCCGCCGCAGCGCAGTCCCCCGATCCCCAGCCATGACGGCCTACAACCTTGGTTCCCTGCTTTACGAAGGCAAGGCCAAACGGGTATTCGCCACAGATCAGCCCGACTTGGTAGCGGTCGAATACAAAGACGATGCCACCGCGTTCAATGCCCTCAAAAAGGCCCAACTGGCAGGGAAGGGAGAGTTGAACTGCCGAATTTCGGCTTTGCTTTTTGAACATCTCGCCGCACGGGGCATCCCCACCCACTACCTCGGGGTCGATGGCAGCCGCTGGATGCTGGCCCGTCCAGTGCGGGTGATCCCGATCGAAGTGGTGATCCGCAATGTGGCTGCGGGCTCGCTTTGCAAGCAGATGCCCATCGCGCCAGGAACGCCGCTGGAGCCACCCTTGCTTGATCTCTATTACAAAGACGATGGCTTCGGAGATCCGCTGCTCACCGAAGCCCGCCTTGAGCATTTGGGCTTGGTTACTCCTGAGCAGCGCCGCCAGTTGGAAGAGCTGGCCCGTCAGGTGAACCGGGAATTGCTGGCCCTGTTTGATTCAGTCGGCCTGCAGCTGGTCGATTTCAAGATCGAATTGGGGCATACGGCCAGTGGTGAATTGGTGGTTGCTGACGAGATCAGCCCTGATACATGCCGTCTTTGGGATAGGGAGGTAATGGATTCTCAGGACCGGATTTTGGACAAGGATCGATTCCGACAGGATTTAGGCGGCGTTGTCGAGGCCTACGGGGAGGTCCTCAAACGGGTCCAAGGGGCCTGTCCTCCACCCAGGGTCTACCGGTAAGGTCAGCCCAATTTGCGGCCTGTCCGCTCCGCTACCCCTTCCCCATGGCTGGTTTGCTGAGTTTGAAGGATGTTTGGCCCCTGATGGGCGCCGCCCTCCTCTCGGCGACCCCGGCCCTGGCCCAACCCGCATCACAGCAGGTGGACAATCCTTCAGCGGAGCCTGCCACCCAGGCGCCAGCTACCCAGGCGCCTGCCACCCAGGCGCCAGCTACCCAGGCGCCTGCCAGCCAGGCGCCTGAGCCCGCCCAGCCGATCCCCCAGACACCATTCCCGACTCAGGCCGCTCCGGTAGCCGAGCCTGCTGCCAAAGCTGAACCCAAGGTTTTGATCGCGGAGGTGGCGATCGAAGGCCTTCAAGACCACCCCGAACGGGAACGGCTGGAGCTGGCTGCCTATGCCGCGATGGCGGCCACCCCAGGCTCGCGGGTGACCCGCAACGAGCTCCAGACCGACCTTTCAGCGATCTACGCCAGCGGCTGGTTTTCCGATGTGCGTATCCAGCCCGTAGATGGTCCGCTGGGCGTGCGGCTGGTGGTGGTGGTGGTGGCCAACCCGGTGTTGCAGCAGGTCAAGCTCGATCCAGCCGACCTGAAGTTGCCGGAGCAGGTGGTTAAGGACACCTTCGCCGCTGACTACGGCAAAACCCTCAACCTCAACACCCTGCAGACCCGCATGCAGGAGTTGCAGCGCTGGTACGCAGATCAGGGCTACTCCCTGGCGCGGATCACCGGCCCTAGTCGGGTGAGTCCTGAGGGGGTCGTGGAGCTGCTGGTGCGCCAGGGCACCGTTGAGGGGGTTGAGGTGCAGTTCCTCAACAAGGAAGGCTCCGCTACCAACGACAAAGGCGAGCCAATTCGGGGCAAGACCAAGCCCTGGGTCGTGACCCGCGAGGTGTCCCTGCGCCCTGGACAGGTGTTCAACCGGCGCGAGCTGGAGGAGGACATCAAGCGCATCTATGGCACGGGCCTTTTCAGTGATGTGAAAGTGACTCTCAAGCCGGTGCCGGCCGAGCCTGGCAAGGTGGTGATTGTGCTTGGCATTGTTGAGCAGTCAAGCGGTTCTTTGTCAGGCGGCCTGGGTTACAGCCAGAGCCAGGGCGTGTTTGGTCAGATCCAGTTGCAGGACAGCAACCTGTTTGGCCGCGCTTGGGACCTCGGCACCAACATCTCCTATGGCCAGTATGGCGGCCTTGGCGATATCACCTTCACAGATCCTTGGATCAAGGACAACAAATACCGAACTTCCTTCCGGGCTCGCTTCTTCTTCAGTCGGGAAGTGCCCCAGTTGTTCCAGAACGAGAACAATTCCTTCACTTATGAGTTGCAGAATTTTAATGGATCCGACTTTGACGTAGTCACTGACAGGCTAGGGCCCGATCCTGCGATCCCCGGGAATGAAAGAGTAAGAACAAACTTTGACACTGTCGCGATCCAGCGGATTGGAGCAAATGTGCAATTTGTGCGACCCCTCAATGGTGGTAATCCTTATAAGAAGGCTCCTTGGAGCCTGATTCTTTCTTTTGGTGGGCAGGAAGTTACGCCGATGGATTTTTCTGGCAGTAAATACTCCTACGGTGTAGTAGGGGCTGCTACGTCTCCTGATTCAGTCCCTGCCAACCAAATTATTTGCCTAGCCTTTAATTGTGCTTCTGAAAACCAGCTGGTGAGTTTTCGGGTCGGGGCTACTTACAGCACTCTTAATGACCCACGTAATCCCACTAAGGGGAACTTTCTGAGTATCGGCACGGAGCAATTTATTTCGGTAGGCGAGAATTCACCTACCTTCAATCGCGTTCGCGGCAGTTTCACCCACTACATACCTGTGGAGTGGTTGAAGATCTTCAAGGGCTGCCGGCCTAAGCCCGGTGAGACCAAAGACTGCAAGCAGGCACTGGCTTTCCAGGTTTCGGCTGGATCCTTGGTGGGCAGTGATATTCCGCCCTATGAGGCTTTCTGTCTGGGTGGCGGCAACTCCGTACGCGGTTATTACGATTGCGATTTGGGAGTTGGTAAAAGTTTTGCTGAAGCCACGATTGAATATCGCTTTCCCATTTTTAGCATCATTAGTGGTGAAATCTTTTTTGATGCTGGCACCACCTTCGGGAGCCAGGCAGACATCCCTGGTAACCCTGGTGGTCTGCTTGGTAAGAAAGGTGAGGGTTATTCGCCTGGAGTTGGTTTAATCGTGACAACGCCAGTGGGGCCCCTGCGCCTTGAAGTTGCCACCCAGGATTTCTCCAGTGATTGGCGCTTCAACTTGGGTGTGGGCTGGAAGTTCTAGTGGCGCAATGGCCAAGTGACTATTCCGGTGCCTGGACTCTGAGCCAGTCGGTGCAACGGGAGGGTGTGGGCTTGCACAGCGGCCAGCAGGCCCAAGTGCGCTTACAGCCATCACGGCGCCCGGGCTACTGGGTGGGATGGCTGGATGCACCGGAGCTCCCCTTGATTCGTTTGGCGCCGGATTACGTAAGCGAAACTCAGCTTTGTACGGCTTTGCGGCTAGACCAACGCCGTTTAGCCACGGTTGAGCATCTGCTGGCTGCCCTGGCTGGCACTGGTGTTACCCAAGCTGAAATCCTCGTGAGCGGCGAGGAGATCCCCTTACTGGATGGATCGGCCCTGCCCTGGGTGGAGGCGCTAGATGAGGCGGGGCTGGAAGCTCTGCCCTATGCATCGGCGCCTCTGGAGCTTGAGTTGCCGCTCACTGTTAGCAGTGGCGTCAGTTTTGCCACGGCCCTGCCCCACTCCTGCTTGCGGGTAGGTGCGGCAATTGAATTCGCCGATGCGGCCATTGGCCGCCAGCTGTTTTCACTTGATTTGTCACCGAGCACTTTTGTTGAGCAGATCGCACCGGCACGCACCTTTGGATTGCGCTCTCAGGTGGACCAGCTGCTGGCAGCTGGCCTGATCCGGGGCGGCTGCCTTGAAAACGCCCTTGTTTGTGACGGCGACAGCTGGTTAAATCCGCCGCTGCGGTTTGTGGAGGAACCGGTGCGCCATAAAATCCTGGACTTGTTGGGAGACTTGGCGCTGATCGGATTGCCTCGAGCCCAGGTTTTCGCTTACCGCGGCTCCCACGGGCTCCACACCTCTTTGGCTGCGGCCTTGGCCGGCCTGGCCAAATCTTCTACCTCCAGTTCTTTCGCCAGTTGATGCCCTTGTCTGACGCCAGCCCACCGCTTTCTGATCCCGCCGCGCCGGCGTCCTTGGATCCCACAGCTGCGGTGATACTCACCAGCGAGCAGATTCAGGGACTGCTGCCCCACCGCTATCCCTTCGCCCTGGTGGATCGGGTGATTGAGCATGAGCCGGGTAAACGCGCTGTGGCGATCAAGAACGTCACCCTCAATGAACCTCAGTTTCAGGGCCATTTCCCCGGTCGCCCCCTGATGCCGGGAGTGTTGATCGTTGAGGCCATGGCCCAGGTGGGCGGGTTGATCGTTACCCAGATGCCCGATCTGCCCAAGGGCTTATTTGTGTTTGCTGGCATCGATGGGGTGCGGTTTCGTCGTCCGGTGGTCCCTGGCGACCAGCTGGTAATCACCTGTGAGTTGCTGAGCCTCAAGCGCCGCCGTTTCGGCAAGGTCAAGGCAGAAGCCAGCGTGGATGGTCTGCTGGTTTGCTCCGGGGAACTGATGTTCTCGCTGGTGGACTGATGGCAACGACCATCCATCCCACGGCTGTTGTCGATCCCAAAGCTCAGCTGGCTGACGGTGTTGAAGTTGGGCCCTACGCCGTGATCGGCCCCCAGGTGGAGCTTGGTGCCGGCTGCCGCATCGGACCCCATGTGGTTCTCGATGGTCGGGTGCGCATGGGCCGCGATAACCGCATATTTCCCGGGGCCTGCATCGGCCTCGAACCTCAGGATTTGAAATACACGGGGGATCCCACCGAGGTGGTGCTTGGCGACGAGAACACCATCAGGGAGTGCGTCACTATCAACCGGGCCACCACTGGCCACCAGCAAACGCGGCTTGGTAGCGGCAATTTGCTGATGGCCTATTGCCACCTGGGCCACAATTGCGACTTAGGCGACCGGATCGTGATCGCCAATGGGGTGGCCGTGGCCGGCCATGTGGTTATCGGCGATCGGGCTGTGATCGGCGGTGTACTTGGTATTCATCAGTTTGTGCACATAGGAACCCTGGCCATGGTGGGGGGTATGAGCCGTATCGAGCGAGATGTACCGCCGTTCACCATGGTGGAGGGCCATCCCTCCCGTGTCAGAGCCCTCAACAAGATCGGCCTGCGGCGCAGCGGCCTATTCGATCAGGATGGCGGCCAACAATTCGAGCAGCTCAAACAGGCCTGGACCCTGCTTTATCGCAGTGGCATCACCCTGGCTGAAGCCCTAAGCCAGTTGCGCTCCCAGCCCCTAGGAGGTGCTGCAGACCAGCTGTGCAGTTTCCTAGAGGCCTCCATTGGCCCCTCCCGCCGCGGGCCGATCCCGGGGACGCGCTGATGCTGCGGTTGCTGGTGAGCACCGGTGAGGTGTCTGGGGATTTGCAGGGATCGCTGTTGGTAAAGGCTTTGCACGAGGAGGCCCGGCGACGCCAGCTCGATCTTGAGATCGTGGCCCTTGGAGGCGAGCGCATGGAGCGCGCCGGTGCGGCACTGCTGGCTAACACCACCCGGATGGGTGCCATCGGCTTGCTGGAGGCGATTCCCTTTGTGTTGCCGACCCTGAGGTTGCAGCGGCGCTTGAAGCATTGGTTTCGCCGCGACCCTCCCGATGGCGTGGTGCTGATCGACTACATGGGCCCCAACGTGAGCTTGGGGCTGCGGCTCAAGCGCAGATTTCCCAAGGTGCCCGTCACCTACTACATAGCCCCGCAAGAGTGGGCATTCAAATTCGGCAACGGCGGCCGCTCCAATCTGATCAGCTTCACAAATCAGATTCTGGCGATTTTTCAGGAGGAGGCCCGCTTCTATCGCTGTCGAGGCGCCAATGTCACCTATGTGGGCCATCCTCTGCTGGACACCATCGCTGAAGTGCCAAGCCAGCAGGAGGCCCGCCGTCAGCTTGGGCTGCGCGGTGATGCGCCAGTGCTGCTGCTGATGCCGGCATCGCGGCGCCAAGAGATCCGTTACATGCTGCCGTACATCGTGGCGGCGGCTGCCGAGCTGCAGCGCCAGCTGCCCGAGTTGCAGGTGGTGGTGCCGGCGGGATTGCCAGGTTTCGAGGCCCATCTGGCGCGGCAACTTGGCCAGGCAGGGGTGCGGGCGGAGATCATTGCTGCCGCTGATTCAGACCAGCTCAAGGCCTGCCTCTGCGCTGCTGCCGATTTGGCCCTGGCCAAATCGGGCACGGTGAATCTGGAGCTGGCCCTGCGGGGTGTGCCCCAAGTGGTGGTGTATCGGGTCAGCCGGGCGACAGCCTTTGTGGCCCGTCACATCCTGCGGTTCAGCGTGCCCCACATTTCCCCGGTAAACCTGGTGCTAGGAGAGCGGCTGGTGCCGGAGCTGCTGCAGGAGGACCTCACGGCTGCGGCAATCGTGCGCGAGGCCCTACCCCTGCTTGAGCTTGATGCCAGCTCTGGGGCACGCCAAACCATGCTGGATGGATACCGGCGGCTGCGATTGGAACTTGGGGAGCCGGGCGTCACCCAGCGGGCAGCATCCGCCATCTTTGACCAGGTACTGGAAGCTCGATGAATACCCGCCCCCCCTCGCTTGGTGCCCGCCCCCTGGCCTGGCTGCTGAGCCTGTTGTTCCTGCTTTGCGTAGCCGTAGCCCCAGCCCCTGCCATGGCTGCCAATGCGCCTCAGGAAGCGGTGCTTGCGGGCGGTTGCTTCTGGTGTTTGGAACACGACCTTGAAAAGCTCCCAGGGGTGTTGGACGCTCAGAGTGGTTACAGCGGTGGCGCCGGAGCTAACCCCACCTACGGCCAGGTATCGGCTGGGGGCAGCGGCCACCAGGAGGTGGTGCGGGTGCGGTTCGATCCCGCTCGGATCAGCTATGGAGCCCTGCTGCGCTCCTACTGGCGCAACATTGATCCCTTAGATGGTGGCGGCCAGTTTTGCGATCGCGGCAGCTCCTATCGCCCGGTGATTTTCACCAGTGGCTCCGATCAACAAAACCAGGCCCAGGCAAGCCTGCGCTCGGCCGCCGCCGAGCTGGGCCGTCCGGTCGCAGCCCTGAAGGTGCAGATCAAGCCGCTGAATCGCTTCTGGCCTGCGGAGGCCTATCACCAGAACTACGCGGAGCTCAACAGCGTCAAATACAACTACTACCGCTGGGCTTGCGGCCGGGATCGGCGGCTTGATTCGGTGTGGGGCAAGCGCGCTCGCAGTGGAGCGGCCTGGGCTTCTGGCAGCAAGTCCTGACTAGCGCTCCCTGCCGTGGGAGCGTGCCCAGCTGGGTATCGCGGCAATTCCTAGGAAAATCTAAAGAAGCAGGGCTCCTGGTGGTCTCGTAATTGCTGTTATGGAGCGGCTTTCCGCCCTTTCTGGTCAAGCTAGGAGTGCCTAACATTCTGTCAATTACGTGAGCAGTCCTGTATGTATCTGCTGACCATCCGAGACGGTTTGAATACCCGCCATGTTGGGCCCTATCTAAGTCCGAAGCAGGCTGCTGACGACCTTGATCGCCTCTTGCCCCTCTGCGGTGAGAGGGCCCGCTGGCTGATTCATGCCCTGGAGTCGCCCGCGGAGTTGATGGCCAGCCTGGGTGCTGGAGCCGCACGCACGGCAGTTGTGGCTGTCTGAGTCTTAATTGCGTCCGGGATAGCCGCGCAGTAGGCCGCTCTCGATCATCAGCCCCACGCCGGCATTGATCAAGATCAGGCCAAACGTGCCATACCAAAACCAGGGCCCGGGGCTGGCCAGGGTTTCTAATTTGCCTGCGGCGGCAAGCACCTGGATCCCTTTGCGGATCACCGCCTCGCCAAATAGGCAGAGCCCGGCGGGCAGGAGCAGCACGCCGAGTTGGGCCTTCACATACCAGCGGATCTTCTGAACGGCCACGGAGAGCTCAAAGGCGTCAGGGCTCCAAACTTAGGCCGATGCTTCAAGAGGTGCCCCCGAACACACCCAATTCACCAGGGTGCGCACGCCGAAGCCGGTGGCGCCGGCGGGATCCTGGCCGCGGCCCTTGTCACTCCAGACGGTGCCGGCAATATCCAGGTGGGCCCAGGCCAGATTGGGGGTGACGAAGTCCTGCAGAAACAGGGCGGCGGTGATCGAGCCCCCGGGCCGGGGGCCGGTGTTCTTGAGGTCGGCAAACTGGCTTTTGAGCCCGGCCTTGTAGGAGGCCCTCAGGGGCATGCGCCAGAGGGGTTCATCGCTGGCTTCGCTGGCACCCAGCAGGGCATCGGCCAGGCCGTCGTTGTTGGACCAGAGGCCCGCCATCTCCTCCCCTAGGGCGATCACGCAAGCTCCGGTGAGGGTGGCCAGGTCGACCACCGCATCCGGTTCGAGCTTGCACGCGTACACCAGGGCATCGGCCAGGGTGAGGCGCCCTTCGGCATCGGTGTTGTTGATTTCGATCGTTTTGCCATTGGAGGCGGTGACGATCGCGCCGGGGTGGATGGCCCCGCCACTAATCATGTTTTCGCAGGCCGCCACGATCATGTGCACCTCCACGCCGGCGGGCTTGAGCTCGGCGATGGCACGCATGGCTCCCAGCACCGCCGCGCTACCGCCCATGTCGTACTTCATCATCTCGATCTGGGAGCCGGCGGTCTTGAGGTTGTAGCCGCCGGAATCGAAGGTGAGGCCCTTGCCCACCAGCACCAGGCGCCGCTTAGCCACACCCTCGGGGCGGTAGGTGAGGTGGATGAACTTGGGGGCCAGGTCTGAGCCCTGGGCCACCGCCAGGTAGGAGCCCATACCCAGGGCCTCGCAGTCGCTGCGCTCCAGCACCGTCAGCTCCAGGCCAAAGTCGCGGGAGATGGCAGCGGCGGTGTCGGCCAGGTGCTGGGGCGTGGCCACGTTGGGCGGAGCGGCCACTAGCTCCCGGGCCAGCTCGACGCCGGCGCAGCTAGCTGCCACTGCCGCCAGGGCGGGAGCGGCGCTTGCTGCCACCCCGATCAGGCTGATCGTCTCCGGCAGGCTCCGGGGCTCGGGCTCCCCCTTGAAGCGCTGGTCGCTGAACAGGGCCAGGCGGCTGGCCTCCGCCATGGCCTGGGCCGCAGCACCTGCTGCCAAGGCCTCGATCGGCATGGCCAGGGCGAGATGGCTTGCTCCAGCGGCGGCAGCGGCTTGGCTGGCGGCGGCACAGGCCCGGCGCAGGCCGGCGAGGTTGAAGTCGGCCGGAGCCCCCAGACCCACCAGGATCAGGGTCTGGGGGCTGGCATCTAGGCGATCGAGGCTGAGACATTCCCCGGGCTTGGCTTTGAAGCGTCGCTGCTCCAGGCGACTCGTCAGCGACTGACCCAGGGCGGCGCTGAGCTGCTCAAGCTGGGGGTGGTCGGGGCGATCTTCGGCAGCGGCGAACAGGCCGACGGCCAGGCAGTCACCATCGAAATCGCCCAGGGCCGCAGGTAGGACGTCGGGGATGCAGCGAAAGTCCATGGAACGGCCGAGGTTGGGCGCGATCGTAGCCAGCGCGGCCAGCCCAACTCACCTAGGCAGGATCGGCTTGAAACGGCGTGGCCCAGCGGCTGCGGGTTTCCTTGTTGAAGGGCGGCAGCCAGCGCTGAATCAGGGCCTGCTCTAAGGCGCGGCGCGGGCGGATGGCGGAGGGCACATCTAACCAAAAGCGGATGCTGGTTTGGCAGCCCAGGCCCACTTTCAGCAGGGCTTCGCTGTAGGCGGCGAGGTAGGCCTTGCAGTCGTGTTCGCCTTTCCAGCGCCGATCTGCCTGGCCGGTTTCACCCACATAGAGCAGCAGGGGCTGGCCTAGATCGGCGGGCCGATCTGTCACCAGATAGAGGGCTGCACCCTGTTGGGGTGCGGCGGGCCAGCGCCAGAAGGAAAGGGCCTGGGGAGTGAGCTGCAGGGGGTTGAAGGCCTTGGCAATCTCTTCAGGTGTTCCGGGGCTACCGGCAAACAGCGAGACCTGTATGGCACCACCAGCTTGGTTGCTCCACAGGGGCTGCTGGTGGGCGGCGAGGCGGGTCTGCCAGTCCAGCAGCTGCGAGGCTTGCAGGGGCAGATCAGGGGTATCGGCGCGGCCAGCGCTCCCAAACTGGCTGGCCGTAAACAACTCGCCTTGACGCGCCATCGCTTCAGGCCCCGTTGCTGGTTTGGCCTAGGCGGGTATTGCCCTTGCCGCCTGGGGGCAGTGCTGGCCCGGCAGGGCCTTGCTTGAAGCTCACCTTGCCAATCCAGCTTTCCACCAGGTCGGCGGGAAATTGCAGCCGCTGTTGCAGGTCTGCCAGATCGCGAAAGGGGCTGCGACTTCGTTCCCGCAGCAGTCGGCTGAGCCTGGGCGGATCGAGCCCCAGCCCTGCTATCTCCTGGCTGGAAGCCTGGTTGAGATCCACCCGGGTGGCGGATTGCAAAGGCGCTGCTGGCTCGCCGTACCAGCGAAATTCCAGCAAAGGCAGCCAGCGGCGCACCAGCGCATCGGAGAGATCCAGCACCCGTTGCAGGTCGTCGGCGCCGCTGAGCTGGATGCCGCCCGCCTGCAGCCGCAGCAGCAGGTCCACCTGATCGGCAGCGATGCCCGGCAGCCGCAACCAGTCGGCCGCGGTGGCGCGATTCACATCAAGCCGCCAGCCCAGGGCAGCGGCCCGGCCTACGGCCTCAGCATCTTCAAGCCTGAGGGAAGGGTTGTGTTGCAGCTTCAGGGCCAGCAGCTCCTGCTCCACCAGCTCTTGCTCAACCAGCTCCCTCTGGACCAGCTCCCGTTCCCGCTCCGCCGCTGCATCGGCAGGTGCAGCAGGGATCTGTGCTGGTGGGATCTGGCCAGTGGCCCTCAGCAGCTGACGCGCCAGGGGATCCAACCAGTGCCGCTTGGCCATGGCGGAATGCCACCGCATCAAAAACGCTTCAAACCTAGCGGGGGCCTCACTCTTGAGGCCAATCGATTAAGCCCCAGCGCAGGCCGAGCACGGCCGCGTGGGTGCGGTCGCGGGCCTGGAGTTTGCGGCAGAGGGATCGCAGGTGAGTTTTGGCCGTGTCGGCGCTGATAAACAGCCGCTCGCCGATCTCGATGTTGGTGTCGCCTTCGGCCACCAGGCTGAGCACCTGGAGTTCGCGCCCAGTCAGCGGTTCTAGGGGCCCCCCCTCGCCTGGTCCGCGGCGAAACAGCTCCGTCAGACTGCGGTCTACGTAGACCCCGCCGCCGCTGATCGCATGCAGGGCGGCCATGGCACTGCCCAGCCCAATGCGGGACTCCACCAGCAAGCCGTCGCAGCCGGCCTCGATCGCTGCTTGGATCTCGCTCTGGCGGTGCTCCTGGGTGATCAGCAACAAGGTGTGCAGGCCGGGCCAGCGTTGCTTGATTTGCAGCAGTAAGGAGATTCCAGACCCCTGCTCCAGGGTGTCGCTGAGAAACACCATCGAGGGCCGGTGCCGCTCCACCAGCTCCAGGCCGGCGGCCTCACAGGTGGCGGCACCCACCAGGTGCTCCTGGCCGATCAGGCCGCCCACAAAGAAGCTGAGCAGGGCCCGGTTGCCGAGGCAGGCCACCAGGCGGGCATCCCGCAGCAGGTTGTTAATCTGGTTGGTGTTGCGGCGGATCTGCTCAAGCTTGGGCGTGAAGTCCATCGGCGCTGAAGGCTGGGCTGGGGGCCTGCATTGGCGCCATCCTGGCCAGCTCCGCTCGATCCGCCAGGGGCAATACGCCTATCCGCACTCCCCAGGGGTGCCAGGCCTCACCAGAATCTGCAGACGCTGCGCTGCCAGGGTTATGGCGTTCTTTGAATCCGAAATCGTTCAGGACGAAGCCAAGCGGCTGTTTGGCGATTACCAGCAGCTGATGCAGCTGGGTAGTGAGTACGGCAAGTTTGATCGTGAGGGCAAGAAGCTCTACATCGAAAAGATGGAGGACATGATGGAGCGCTACCGGGTGTTCATGAAGCGCTTCGAGCTCTCCGAAGACTTCCAGGCAAAGCTCACCGTGGAGCAGCTACGCACCCAGCTGGGCCAGTTCGGCATGACACCCGAAACGATGTTCCAGCAGATGCACCAGACCCTGGAGCGCATGAAGTCTGAGCTGGAGGCCACGGCATAGCGGCTGCCTACGATCTCGCCACAGAGCAAGGCGGGTCGCAGTTCGAATGACAACAGCGCAGCCTCCAGAAGAGCAGCCGCCAGCAGACCAGCCTCCAGCAGAGCAGCCACCTACCGGGCTGCCTCCTCTGCCGGCCTGGCTTGAGCGGGGAATGGCGGATCTGTTCCCCGCCGGCAGCGGTGCCGGTGCCTGCAGCGACCCAGACCAGCAGCTAGCCGCTCGCCTGGAAGAGGCCGAGCGGGCCGGGCGGCCCTTGCGCATCAAGCTCGGCATCGACCCCACCGGCTCCGATATCCACCTGGGGCACTCGCTGCTATTCCGCAAGCTGCGGGCCTTCCAGGATGCTGGCCACATCGCCGTGCTGATCATCGGCGATTTCACCGCCCGCATCGGCGATCCCACCGGTAAGAGCGCCACCCGGGTGCAACTCAGCGCTGCTGCGGTGGAGGCCAATGCTGCCACCTACCTGCAGCAGCTGGGTCAGGGCCAGGACCCCGAGCGCGCCCTGCTTGATTTCGAGACTCCTGGCCGGCTGGAGGTGCGCCGCAACAGCGAGTGGCTCACCGGGCTTGACCTGCCCCAGGTGATTGAGCTGCTGGGCATCAGCACCGTGGGCCAGATGCTGGCCAAGGAGGACTTTTCCAATCGCTACGGCTCGGGCGCCCCCATCTCCCTGCACGAGTTTCTTTATCCGCTGCTGCAGGGCTACGACTCGGTGCAGGTGCAGGCGGATCTGGAGCTGGGCGGCACTGATCAAAAGTTCAACGTGGCCATGGGCCGCGACCTGCAGCGTCACTTCGGTCAGCGCCCCCAATTCGGCATGCTGCTGCCAATCCTGCCGGGCCTCGATGGCGTGCAGAAGATGAGCAAAAGCCTGGGCAACACCGTGGGCCTCGCCGAAGACCCACTTTCGATGTACTCGAAGCTTGAAAAGGTTCCCGATGCGGTGGTCGACGACTACCTAACCCTGCTGACTGATCTGGATATGGCGGATCTGCCGCAGAACCCCAGGGAGCGTCAGAAACTGATGGCTCTGGAGATCACCCAGGCGCGCCATGGCGGGCCGGCGGCGGCGGCGGCCCAGGTGGATGCAGCCAAGCTTGTAGCCGGTGCCGCGGGTAGCGGTGCCGCCGCCGCCGAGGTGCCGGAGGCCTCGCTGGCGGCGGTGAATTTCCCCGCCAAGGCCTTCTACCTACTCAGTGCTGTGGGCCTCTGCGCTAGCAGCAGCGAAGCCCGCCGCCAGATCCAGGGCGGCGGCGTCAAGCTCGATGGCGAAAAGCTCGCCGATCCAAACCAGGAGTTTGCCGGCCCGGAGGTCCTCGCCGGCAAGGTGCTGCAGCTGGGCAAGAAGACCTTTAGGAGGCTGGTGGCGGGCTGAGCGCTACCACCGGCAGCGCCTACCTGCTGCCCTCCTACCTGGTGCCCAGTAGATCGTCCCAGCTCGGGCCCTGGGCTGCAGCTGCATCACCGGAGCTGACGCAGGGAATGGTGATGCCCGCATCGCCCCAGAGGTGCCAGGCAGGTAGGGGGCAGCAGGCGCCCGGCTCAAGGCTGAGGGTCACCGGCATGGGAGTGGAATCGGAGAAGGCCATGGCCACGGCTCGCACTGCCCAAGCCTGGGCGCTGGCATAGGGCCCTCGATGCAGCGCTGATGCCATCGCCATGTCGTCTGGAAGACGCCCTCCCTAACCTGCAAGCAAGCTGCCAGCGGCCCTTGCTTGAGCCCAGTGATCAAATCATCGTGGCCCTCGATGGCATGGCGCCAGAGCAGGCCATGGCCTTTGCGTCTGCCGTGCCTGCGCTGCGCTGGGTGAAGGTGGGTCTGGAGCTGTTCGTGGCTGGCGGGCCGGCTGTGGTCCAGCAGCTGCGCGACCAGGGCAAGCGGGTGTTCCTCGATCTCAAGTTCCACGACATCCCGGCCACCATGGCCGGCGCCTGCCGCAGCGCCGCCCGCCTCGGTGCCGAGCTGATCACGGTGCATGCCAGCGCTGGCAGCGTGGCCCTGGGCGCGGCCCAGGCGGCGGCGCTGGAGTCGGCTGCGGCGGTAGGCCTGTCTGCCCCCACCCTGCTGGCGGTGACGGTGCTTACCAGCTGGGAGCAGGCCCGTTTTGCATCCGAGCTGGCCATTGAGGAACCGTTGTCCACCTACGTGCCACGGCTGGCCCAGCTGGCGGCTGCTGCTGGCATCGGCGGCTGCGTCTGCTCCCCGCTGGAGGTGGCCGCCCTGCGGGCTGCCCACCAGGAGCCCTTTGCCCTGGTGACCCCCGGCATCCGCCCGGCTGGAGCGGCCCTGGGGGATCAGCAGCGGGTGCTGACGCCCGCCCAAGCCGTCGCCGCCGGTGCCAGCCAGCTGGTGATCGGCCGGCCGATCACGGCGGCGCCAGATCCGGTTGCGGCGTTTGCTGCCTGCTGTAGAGAGCTCTTAGGCCACCACGCTTAGGCAACCAGTGAGCGCTGGGGTATGAGCTGGGCGTAGAGCTTCTCGAGGGCGTCGATGTTGCCTTCAAGGGTGTAGCGTTCCAGGGCCCGCTCCCTGGCCCTGCGGCCCAGCTCGGCGGTAAGCACCGGCTGATCGCGCAGCACCGGGATCAAGGTGCGCAGCTGGGTGGTGACGCCCTGGGTACTGATCACGATGCCGGCGCCCCCCTCCAGTACCTCGCCGTCGGCGCCGGCGTCGGTGGCGATGCAGGCGGTGCCGCTTGCCATGGCCTCCAGTAGGGCCAGGCTCAGGCCCTCCACCAGGGAGGGAAGCAGGAAAACCTCGGCTAGCTGCTGGAAGGCCACGCGTCGCTCCAGGCTGGGCTCATAGCCCCACCACACCAGATCTGGTTCATCTCCAGGGGCCTGCAGCGCACTGCGCAGGGGGCCATCGCCCACTATCACCAGCACGCAGCCGGCGGGTCGCACTAGCCGCCAGGCCTTGATCAGGGCCTCGACGTTTTTCTCAGTGGCCACCCGGCCCATGTACAGGAAGACGCGCCGGCCCGCAAAGCGCTGGCGCAGCTCCTGCAGGTCTGGGCTGGCAGCGGCGGCCAGCGATGCCGGCTGCCACATGGCGGTGTCGACGCCGTTGGGGATCACGGCCAGCCGCTCGGCCCGCACCCCCAGGCGCAGCAGCATCTCCGCCTGCAGCTCCGAAAACACGATCACCCGATCAAATTTGGCCAGGGTGGGTCCATAGAGCTGGTAAGTGAGCTGCTGGGTGCCGGCGGTGAGGTTGCGCAAGCTGGCATCGAAGGCCGGATGAAAGGTGGCCACCACCGGCAGCCCCAGCTGCTGGCAGAGATCGGGTAGGCGGAAATCGAGGGGGGACAGGGTGAGGCTGGCGTGTACCAGGTCGGGCTTGAGTCGCTCCAGGGATTCGCGCAATTCCCGCTGGGCCCCCAGCGATGGAATCGTGTACACCTGAGACTTCACCAGGTAGGGCAGGGCCACTTCCGGGCCGCCGCCATTGCTGTCGCCCTGGTTGTCAGCGTCCGGCAGGGCATCGCTGGAGCGAGCCAGGCTGCCGGGGGGTGTGTCGAAGTGGATAAAGCTGATGCCATGGCCGCGGCTGCGCAGCGCGTGGGTCGTGCTCAGTCCGTAGGTGACGTTGCCGCAGAACGGTGTTTTCTTGCCCAGCCAGGCAATGTGGGCCACCAGGGCTCGCGCGTCCGGAGGCCCACGCTACCAGCGCTTCCAGGGACGCTCCAATAAGGCCGCCACCAAGGCAATGGCTGCCAGGCCCCAGAGCACAGGCAGCAGGCCGTATCTGCTCACCACCGCCCCAGCCAGCACCAAAGGCAGGCTCAGGGCCACGTTGATCAGGTTGTTTTGCAGGCCAAACACCTTGCCGCGCAACTCTTCCGGTGTTTCTTCCTGGATTGTGGTTTGGGCGGGAATCGCTAGCAGGGCTGAGCCCACCCCCAGCACGCCGCAGAGCAGCAAGGTGAACACCAAATTGCCGCGCAACTGACCCAGCAGCACCAGGCTCCAGCCGATCGTGCCCAGGCCTGTGGCAGCCAGGTGGCGGCGGTTGAGCCCCTGGCCCAGCTGGGCCACGGCCAGGGCCCCAATGGCCAGGCCCAGGCCGCTCATCGCCAGCAGGGTTCCAAACTGGGTGGGGCCAAGCCCGGGGATAGCCGCCGCCAGGCTGATCGCCAGCACGTAAAGGGCGGCAAGCAGGCTGTAGAGCAACACCAGCTGCACCATGGCGCTGAACACCCGCGGCCGCTCCCGCAGCACCTGAAGCCCCTCGCCGATCTCTTGCCAAACGGTTGTGCGGCTCGGTGCCCGAGGCGGCTCCTGCCAGCGGATTCGGCTGATGGCTACTGCCGCCAGGCCATAGCAAAGCGGCAGCAGCAAAAATTCACCGCCGCTGATGCCGATTCGTTGCAGGCCCAGGTCTAGGAGCCGCAGGATCGGATCACCCAGGGCAAAGCCCACGATCGTGGCGGCCATGCTGGTGGCCTGATAGAGCGAGTTTGCTGCCAGCAACTGGTCGCTTGGCACCAGCTGGGGTAGGGCTGCTTGTTCGGCCGGCGCAAAAAACTGGGTGAGCACCGACTCGAAAAAGGTCATCAGCACCAGACCCCAGTAACCCCAGCTCAGCCCCAGCCACTCGGGGCCCTCCACCAGGCATAGGGGAGCTAGCAAGACCAGCAACGCCCGCAGGCCGTTGGAGGCCACCATCACGCCCCGCTTGGGCCAGCGGTCGGCCCAGACCCCGGCGACAGTGCCCAGCAGCATGGCTGGAATCGTGTTGGCCACGTAGATCCCCGTGGCCAGCAGGGTGATCATCTGGGCCCGGGTCTCGGGCAGGTCCAGCCGGATTGCCGAGGCGGCTTCCGCCAGGGCTGGGTTGGCCTCAGGCGTTCCCTTCACCCAGGTCTGGGCGATCAGGAACACCATCAGCACGATGTAAAACTTGTCTGCCAGCTGGGAAAAGATCTGGCCAAGCCAGAGCCAGCGGAAATCGGGCAGCGCCAGAACGCCCTGCAATCCGGTGGCGTTGGAACTGCCGCTCAAACTGGCTCGTATTGCTGCTGACTCGTCATGATGGCGCAGTCCCGGCTGCTAAGCCGGTGCGCAGCAGCCGAAAGGCCCGGGGTTTGCGGCTGAGATGCTCCTGGCACCAGTGCTCCACCAGCTCCAGCAGGTGCAGCCACACCGGCAGGGGGCCCATTAGTTCGCCATCGCGCCGGCGGGGCAGGTTGGGCCGCAGCAGCCGTTGCAGCAGGGCCAGTTCGGATGCATTGAGCACCACCCGTGCCCCCGGCACGCCACCGATCACCAACCCTTCGCTCGGCACCAGGCTGCAGCGCCAATCCCAATCGCCCACGGGTGGATCCAGGGTCTCGCCACTGCGGCTGCAGCAGCCCAGGGGTAGGGCGTAGCCGCCAAGGGCCAGCAGGTGGACGCTGCCCTGCACTGCGATTGCCAGGGCTTCTAGGTCGCAGCCCCGCTCCCGCACCAAGGCGTCGAGGCGGCCCAGCTGCATCAGTAGGTCTCCCAAGATGCCGGCTGAGGGTGCGTCGCTTGGCACCAGGGCCAAACAGAGCTCCATCAGGGCCTGGGCGGCGGCGAGGGCCTCAAGCTGCTGGGCCAGGCCGCTGTAGCTGCGCAGCACCTTCAGTTGCCGCACCCGTCTCAGGCCGCTGCGACCGCCCACCTGCAGGCGTAGATGGCTCAGGGGCACGGCGGCGGCCAGGCTGCTGCGGGGTCTGCGCGCCCCCGGTACGGCCAGCCGCACCACCCCCTCCTCGTCGCTGAGCAGGGTGAGCAGCCTGTCGTTTTCGCCCAGGGGCCGGCAGCTCAGCGCCAACCCTTCGAGGCTTTGCTCCGGCACTGTTGCTTCAGCCCCGCATCGCCTGGGCCAGGGCCACGCCGCGGCTGGTGCCGAGCCGGGTGGCGCCAGCCTCCACCAGGGCGAGGGCCTGCTCCAGGTTGGCGATGCCACCGGAGGCCTTGATTGCTGCCCGACCGCGGGCCAGCTGGCGCAGCTGTTCGATGTGGTCCACCGTTACCGCTGGTCCGAAGCCGCTGCCGCTTTTAAGGAAGCGGGCGCCGGCATCGATGCTGATCTCCACCAGCAGGGCCAGGGAGTCGGGATCGAGCCTGCCCACCTCCAGGATCACCTTCACCGGCAGGCCCAGCTCGCAGATGGCGGCGAGTTCGTCGTGGATAGGCGTGCTCTGCCGGTCCGCCAGGGCGCCGAAATCGGGCACCACGTCCAGTTCGTCGGCGCCGGCCTCAGCTGCGGCCACCGCTTCGGCCAGCTTCACCGCCGCCGGCACGGCGCCGAAGGGGAAGCCCACCACGGCGATCAAGTGGGGGCTGGCGCCCTTGCCCTCAAGGGGCAGCTGCTCCCTGGCGCTGGCCACCCAGCGGGAGGCCACGCACACCCCGGCAAAGCCGAAATGGCGGGCTTCCTCGCAGCACTGGCGCACGGCGCTGCTGCCGTGGTGCGGATCCAGCAGGGCGTGGTCGATCAGGGGGGCTAGGTCGGGCCGGTCGGCGCTCACGCGTCTTTGGCCTGGATTACCCCGAAGCCGCCATGGTTGCGGTGATAAACCACCTGGATCTGGCCACTTTCGGCGTCGCGGAAGACGTAGAAGTCGTGGTCGATCAGCTCCAGCTGGTGCAGGGCATCGTCGATGCTCATCGAGGGCATGTCGTAGTACTTGCGCCGTACGCCCCTGCTGGGCAGTTCGGGCTCCTTGCCGTCCACCAAGCTGCTACCAGGTGCCGGCAGATTGGCGGCGGCGCCGGCCTCCTCATCGCGGGCGGAGCGATGCACCGGCCCCTGGGCCTGCTCCTGGATGCGGTCCTTGTAGCGGAGCAGCTGGCGGCTGAGCTTGCTGGCCACCAGGTCGATGCTGGCGTAGAGGTTGTCGCTGCGCTCCTGGGCGCGGATCACGGTGCCATTGGCAAACATCGTGACTTCAACCGTTTGCTGCGGCACCCGGGGATTGCGGGCCACCGACAGGTGCACATCGGCCTCTTTAACAAGGCCCTCAAAGTGGTGAATGGCGCGGGTCAGCTTGGTTTCGGTGTACTCCCGAATGGCGGGAGTGACGTCAAGATTGCGGCCATGGATCAGCAGTTTCATCAGATGGCAACCGCCTCCGGTCTTCTGGTGCACCAACGCTAAGAACGGCTTGTGATATCCCCCAACCTCGATGCAATCCTTTTTGAAGCGACGGTCCCGGTGCCGTTTGAACGGGCCTGGGCGGTCCAGCGCCAGCTGCAGCAGCGGCTGCTGGACTATCCCGAGGGCCCTGACACCGTGGTCCTGCTTGAGCATGAGCCCTGCTACACCCTGGGCCGCGGCGCATCGGAGGCCTTTCTGCGCTTCGATCCCGCCGCACCGCCCCTGCCCCTGCACCGCATTGACCGTGGCGGCGAGGTGACCCACCACGCCCCGGGCCAGCTGGTGCTCTACCCGGTGCTCAATTTGCAGCGCCACGGCGCTGACCTGCATCTGTATCTGCGCCAACTTGAGCAGGTGGTGATCGATGTGATGGCGGGTCTGGAACTGCAGGGCGAGCGGATCGATGGGCTCACCGGGGTGTGGCTGGAGGGCCGCAAGCTGGCGGCGATCGGTGTGGGGGCCAGGCGCTGGATCAGCCAGCACGGCCTGGCCCTGAATGTGGATTGCGACCTGGCTGGCTTTGCGGCAGTGGTGCCCTGTGGACTCCGTGATCGGCCCGTGGGGCGTCTGGTGGATTGGCGGCCGCAGCTCAACGCCCAGCAGCTGCGCCAGCCCCTGCTGGATGCTTTTGCCAGCCGTTTCGGCCTGGTGCTGCGGCCATCCAATCCCCAGGATGGGGTGTTCAAGCTGTGACTGCTGAGCCGCGGTGGATCTGGACCACCAGAGCCCCGAACTGGTGGTGCGCCGCTGGCGGCAGGAGCAATAAACAGGACCCTTCCTGGCGCCGTTAGGTCGCGGACGCCAGTCCAAAGGGTGTTAACACTGCTGGCAAGCCCTACCGCTTCCACCGCCGTGGCCCGCGCCGCCTCCCCCTCTGAAATCCATTGGAGCGGCAGTCGCCGCGATCGCCAGGCCCTGGCCCAGCGCGCCGACTGGAGCGGCCTCACCGGGTTGGAGCAGCTCTGGCCAGTGCTCGCGGCGCGCCACGGCGAGGCCCTGGCCCTGGAGGCTCCCCATGCGGCCACGCCCGAGCAGCTCAGCTACCGCCAGCTGCAGCAGCGCATTGAGCAGGCTGCGGCGGCCTTTGCCGGCTTGGGTGTGGGCGCTGGTGATGTGGTGGCCCTATTTGCTGAAAACGGTCCCCGCTGGCTGCAGGCCGACCAGGGACTGATGCGGGCCGGAGCTGCAAATGCGGTGAGAGGCAGCGCCGCTCCTGTGGAGGAGCTGGCGTACATCCTTGAAGATTCCGGCGCTTGCGGCCTGGTGGTGGAGTCGGCCGCCCTGCTTGCAAAGCTGAATATCTCCACTGAAACAAGGTCGCGCTTGCGCTTTGTGGTGCTGTTGGAGGGGGAACGGGATGCGGGGGCGGCGCCAGGGCCCTGTTTCAGTTGGGGCGAACTGCTCGAGCGCGGGGCGGCGGCGTTGGCCTGCGGCACGCCGGCCCCGCCACCACCGGCTGATGGGGCCCGCCTCGCCACGATTTTGTACACCTCTGGCACCACGGGGCAGCCCAAGGGTGTGCCCCTGAGCCACTCAAACTTGCTGCACCAGCTGCGCCACCTGGGGGTGGCCGTGGCACCCCAGCCCGGCGACCGGGTGGTGAGCGTGCTGCCGATCTGGCACTCCTACGAGCGCAGCGCTGAGTATTTCCTGCTGGCCTGCGGCTGCCGCCAGACCTACACAACCCTCAAGCAGCTGCGCGCCGATCTGCAGCGGGTAAAACCCCACTATTTGATAAGTGTGCCGAGGCTGTGGGAGGCCCTGCTCTCTGGCTTTGACGACGCCCTGGCGGCCATGCCGGCCTCGCGCCAGCGGCTGCTGGGCGCGGCCCTGGCCAATAGCCGCGCTTTTGGCCGCTGTCGCCGCCAGGCCCTCGATCTCACCCTTGCGCCGGAGGACTGGCCGGCCCGGCTCGGCGCCGCGGGGTTGGCCTTGCTGCGCTGGCCCCTGCACCGGCTGGCGGCGTCGTTCCTCTGGCCGAAGCTGCGCCAGCAGCTGGTGGGCGGCCGGCTGCGCACGGCGATCAGCGGTGGCGGTGCTCTGGCCATGCACGTGGATGGCTTCTTCGAGGCCATCGGCATCGAGCTGCTGGTGGGCTACGGCCTCACCGAAACCAGTCCCGTGCTCACCTGCCGGCGCCGTTGGGCCAACCGCCGCGGCAGCGCCGGCCAGCCCCTGGCGGGCACCAGCCTGCGGATCGTTGATCCCGAATCCGGCGAGCTGCTGGCCCTGGGGCAGCGGGGCCGGGTGCTGGCCCGGGGACCTCAGGTGATGGCGGGCTACTGGGGCAAGCCGGAGGCCAGCGCGGCTGTGCTTGATAGCGAAGGCTGGTTTGACACCGGCGATCTGGGCCACTTGCTGCCCGACGGCTCCCTGGTGCTCACCGGCCGGGCTAAGGACACGATCGTGCTCAGCAGCGGCGAAAACATCGAGCCCGGCCCCCTCGAGGAGGCCCTGGTGGCCAGCCCCTTGATCGAGCAGGTGCTGGTGGTGGGCCAGGACCGCAAGCAGCTCGGCGCCCTGGTGGTGCCCAAGGAGGCGGCGGAGTCAAACGATCTGGCCCTGTTGCGGGCTCTGACGCGGGAGTGCAACCGGCTGCTGGCCGCCCGCCCCGGCTCCCGCCCCGACGAACGCCTTAGCGGTGTGGCCTTGGTGGAGCCATTCACGCTCGATAACGGTCTGCTCACCCAGACCCTCAAGCAGCGCCGCGACCGGATTACGGCCCGCGACGCTGCGGCGATTGAGTCGATCTACGCACCCCGCTGAGGCTTGTGGGTGCGGTGCGGCGAACCGGCGGTTGACCCCGGTGCGCCCTGCTGACAGCCTGAGCGCTGATTTACATCCCCCATGGCTGACGGCTCCCTCACGATCAAACGCACCATCACCGTGCGTGCCGTGGTTACCCCCCGTTGGAAGGAGGACGCCGAGCGAGAGCTAAGCAATGCCATCGCCAATGTCGACGCCCAGTTGTCCCAGCTAGAGCAGGAGGGTCAGCAACTGGTAGACGAGATCCGCCGCCAGAGCGCCAACCCCCTCGACCCCCGGGTGCAGGAGCAGGTGGCTTCAGTGCAGCAGCAGGTGGCGGCAAAGCGCGCCGAGCTGGAGGAGCAGAAGCGCCAGATGCTGGAGCAGCAGCGCCAGGTGCGTGAACTGGAAATGGAGCAAATCGTGGAGCAAGGCCAGATCGAGAGCGTCTGCGATGTGCAGGTGGGCGACAACCTGGTTGAAAAGTTGCAGGCGGCTGTGCTGGTGCGCGATGGCGTGATCGAGGCCATCGAGGCCGGCTGATCCCCCTGGCGGGAGCCGCGTAAAATCAGCCGATTACACGGCAGACCTCCGTTGGCCACCCACGAAATCTTCATGCCGGCCCTCTCCTCCACCATGACGGAGGGCAAGATCGTGGAGTGGCTGAAGCAGCCAGGCGACAAGGTTGAGCGCGGGGAGTCCGTGCTGGTCGTCGAGTCGGATAAGGCCGACATGGACGTGGAGTCTTTCAACGAGGGCTACCTGGCGGCTGTGTTGATGCCTGCCGGCGGTACGGCGCCGGTGGGCGAAACAATTGGCCTGATCGTCGAAACCGAGGCTGAGATTGCCGAGGTGGCAGCCAAGGCCCCAGCGGAACCTGCTGTCGCCCCTGCCCCAGCTGCTGCACCTGCACCCTCCGCACCCGTAACCCCACCTCCTGCGCCTGCAACAGCCCCTGCCCCTGCAACAGCTGTGGCGGCTCCGGTGGTGGCTCCCGCGTCGACGGCCAGCGGCCGAGTGGTGGCCTCGCCGCGGGCCAAGAAGCTTGCCTCCCAATTGGGTGTCGATTTGGTTGCCCTGCGCGGCAGCGGTCCCCACGGCCGCATCCAGGCGGAAGACGTGATGGCTGCCACTGGTCAGCCGATCACGGTGCCGCGGGTTGCTGAGGGATCAGGCCCCGCCTACGCACCTGCCGCTTCCAATGGTGCAGCCGCGCCTGCCCCAGCTCCCGCCGGCGATGCCTTCGGCCGGCCCGGTGAGAGCGTGAACTTCAACACGCTGCAAAACGCGGTCAACCGCAACATGTTCGCCAGCTTGGCGGTGCCCTGTTTCCGGGTGGGATACACAATCACCACCACCAAGCTCGATGCTTTCTACAAGCAGGTGAAGCCCAAGGGCCTCACGATGACTGCCCTGCTGGCCAAGGCCGTGGGCGTGGTGCTGGCGCGCCATCCCCAGGTAAATGCAGCCACCAGCGCCGATGGCACTGCCATGGCTTTTCCCGCCTCAGTGAATGTGGCCGTGGCCGTAGCCATGGAAGACGGCGGCCTGATCACACCGGTGCTGGCCAACGCCGATAAGACCGATATCTATGCCATGGCCCGCAACTGGGCCGACCTGGTGGCGCGGGCCCGCAGCAAGCAGCTCCAGCCTGAGGAATACAGCACTGGCACCTTCACCCTCTCCAACCTGGGCATGTTTGGTGTGGATCGCTTCGACGCAATCCTGCCCCCAGGCACCGGCGCCATCCTGGCGGTGGCCGCCTCCCGGCCCGCAGTGGTCGCTGGCAAGGACGGTTCGATTCGGGTGGCCAATCAAATGCAGGTGAATCTCACCTGCGACCACCGCACTATTTATGGCGCCCAGGCGGCTGCCTTCCTCAAGGATCTGGCTCATCTGATCGAGACCAACCCAGAAAGCCTGGCGTTCTGAAGCCCCTATCGAGATGAAGCAGCCTGTGGCCCAACCATTGCTCCGCAGGCTGTTAGGCAAGCCTCTGCCTCGCGCGGATGCCTCCGCTCAGCGTCTGCCCAGTGTGCAGGCTCTGCCGATTCTTTCCTCAGATGCTCTCTCCTCGGTGGCCTACGCAACCGAGGCTGCGCTTGGGGTTCTTGTGTTGGCCGGCAGCCAGGCCCTGGGCCTGTCGCTGCCGATCACCGCAGCGATCGTTGTTTTGATCGCCATTGTGGTGTTCTCCTATCGCCAGACGATCGAGGCCTATCCCCAGGGGGGTGGCTCCTATGTGGTGGCCCGCGAAAACCTGGGCACCGGTCCTTCGCTGGTGGCGGCAGCAGCTCTTTTGGTGGATTACACCCTCACCGCGGCAGTGAGTCTGATGGCAGGTACTCAAGCCCTCTCCTCGCTTTTGCCAGCCCTGCTCCCCTACGAGGTGCCCTTGGCGCTGCTGCTGCTCCTGGCTGTCGGATGGGCCAATCTGCGGGGCCTGCGCGAAGCCGGCCAAGCGTTCACCGTTCCCACCTACGCCTTTGTGGTGATGGTGGCGCTGCTGGCGGTGTTCGGCCTCCACAACCTGGTGTTTGCCCATGGCTTTACGCCCGATGCGCCACCGGTGATCCGGGCGGTGGAGCCCCTGGGACTGTTTTTGCTGCTTCGTGCCTTCAGCTCTGGCTGCTCTGCGATGACTGGAATTGAAGCCATCGCCAATGGAGTTTCGGTGTTTCGTGAACCGGCGGCTCGCCGGGCCCAGGCCACCTTGTTGGTAATGGGGGTAATGCTGGCCGCCATGTTCCTGGTCGTCAGCGGACTTGCATTCCTCTACGGAGTGGCTCCTGATCCGGAGCGCACGGTGCTGGCCCAAATCGGCATGAGGGTGTTTGGCGCCGGCAGTCCAATGTTCTGGGCATTGCAGATCACCACTCTGCTGATCCTTGCCCTGGCGGCCAACACCGCCTTTGCGGGGTTCCCCCGATTGGCGGCGATGCTGGCCCATGACCGCTTCCTGCCCCGTCAGATGGGCTGGATTGGCGACAGGCTTGTATTTCAGAACGGTATCGCCGTGTTGCTGGTGACCACCGCTCTGATCATCCTCGTGTGCCGGGGTGACACCAGCGTGGCTGTGAACCTCTACGCCTTGGGCGTGTTCCTGGCCTTCACCCTTTCCCAGGCGGGGATGGTGGTGCGCTGGTGGCGGCTACGGGGCGCTGGCTGGCTGGGTCGATTGACGATGAATGCCTTGGGAGCACTTACGACCTTGGTGGTGCTGCTGGTGATCGTGGTGGGAAAATTTGCCGAGGGGGCTTGGATAGTGGTGATTGCTATCCCGCTTCTGGTGTGGCTACTGGCTCGCATTCGGGGCCGCTATCACAGGGTTTATGCGGCTATTTCCCTGCCAGCCGATGCACAGGGCACAGTGCGCTTGCCTGATCGACGCGACCCCGTGGGCAACTGCAGCATCGTCTGGATTCCTTCCCTGTCACGTCCATCACTTGACGCCCTGCGCTACGCCGCCAAGGTGTCGGATCAGGTGATTGGGGTGTGGGTTCGCTCCGAGGAGGACGACCCTGCAATGATCCGCCGCGACTGGCAGCGGCTAGTAGGCGAGTCGCCCGGAATCCAATTGCATATCTTGGCAAGCCCCTTCTCCTCGCTGGTTGATCCTTTTGTGGCATTCGTGGCGTCTGAGGAGCAGCTTCACCCAGACGTCACCCACACGATTGTGATGCCGATGGCGATACCTCGTTACAGCTTTGATTCGCTACTTCTCAATCAACGCGGCATCAATATGCACAGAGCCCTAGATGCCAGCGGCAATCGCGTTTTTACCCTCGTGCGCTACTACCTTCCGGCATGAGCGATTCCGCCGATCTACGGCTTTCCAGTTACGACTTTCATCTGCCAGAGGAACGCATCGCCCAACGGCCCGTGGAGCCGCGGCACGCCGCGCGGCTGCTGGCGGTGGAGGCCGCAGGCGTAGGCCCTGCGCCCCATGCTCGCCATCTGAGCGTCTGGGACCTGCAGCAGGAGCTGAGGCAAGGTGACCTGCTGGTGGTGAACAACACAAGGGTGTTGAGGGCTCGGCTGGAGGCGCGCCGGCCCAGTGGCGGCTCCGTGGAACTGCTGGTGCTGGAGCCTTGGCATGGCGGGCTGGGCCAGTGGCTCTGCCTGGCTAAACCCGCCAAGAAGCTCAAGCCTGGTGATTGGATCGAGGTGGTGGCCGAAGGCCAGACGCCGCTGCCTTTGCAGGTGCTTGGCAGTGACCCCGATACGGGCGGGCGGATTGTGCAGTTTCCGCTGGAGTGCGCCGATGCGGCGGCATTGGAGCCGCTGCTGGTGCAGTACGGCGCTATCCCCCTGCCGCCCTATATCCACGAGCACGACGAAAGCGACAACGAGCGCTATCAGACCCGCTACGCCGCCAAGCCTGGGGCTGTTGCTGCGCCAACGGCGGGGCTGCACCTCAGCGATGAACTGCTGGCGGCGATTCGCGCTCGGGGCGTGGAGCTGGCCACCACCACCCTGCACGTGGGCCTAGGCACCTTTCGCCCCGTGGAAACGGAAGATCTAAGCCAACTCCAGCTGCACAGTGAGTGGGTGGAGGTGACCCCAGAGCTGGTGGCGGCGGTGGCCGCCTGCCGCGCCCGTGGCGGCCGCGTGATAGCCATCGGCACCACCTCGGTGCGCAGCCTCGAGGCAGTGGCCCAGCTGCATGGCGGCGAGCTGCGGCCCCACACGGGGCCGGTGAATCTGGTGATCCAGCCGGGCTACAGGTTTGCCGTGGTGCAGGGGCTGCTAACCAACTTCCACCTGCCCAAGAGCTCCTTGCTGCTACTGGTGAGTGCCCTGCTAGGCCGCGAGCGCCTTTTGGCTCTTTATGCCGAGGCGATCGAGCGCCAGTACCGCTTCTTCTCCTATGGCGATGCCATGTGGATTGCGCCGGAAGTGGTGCTCAGCTCGGCAAGGCCATAAAAAAAGCCCCCGGGTTCTCCGGGGGCTTGGCCTCAATGACGTTTGAACGCCTGGAGGGGTTCGACTCAGGCGGCAGCCAGGTTCGCAGCTACGAAGTCCCAGTTCACCAGCTTCTCGAGGTAGGTGGTCATGTAGTCGGGACGGCGGTTCTGGTAGTCGAGGTAGTAGGCGTGCTCCCACACATCCATGGTGAGCAGGGCCTTCTGGCCGTGGGCTAGGGGCAGGTCGGCATTGGCGGTCTTGGTGACTTTCAGGGTGCCGCCATCGAGCACCAGCCAGGCCCAGCCGCTGCCGAACTGGGTGGCACCGGCGGTTTTGAACTGCTCGACGAAGGCCTCGTAGCTGCCGAAATCAGCATTGATCTTGTCGGCCAGGGCGCCGGTGGGCTGGCCACCACCACCGGGCTTCATGCACTGCCAATAAAAGCTGTGGTTCCACACCTGAGCTGCGTTGTTGAAAACGCCAGCCTTGCCAGCATCACCAGCCACTGCGGTGATGGTGTCTTCCAGGCTCTTGTCCTCCAGGTCGGTGCCAGCCACCAGGTTGTTGAGGTTGGTCACGTAGGCAGCGTGGTGCTTGCCGTGGTGAAACTCCAGGGTGGAGCGGGAGATGTTGGGCTCGAGCGCATCGAGGCCGTAGGGCAGCGCGGGCAGCGTGTGAGCCATGGAGAGGAAAAAGAAGAAGGGGTGGGCAGGAGGGGCGGCGCGCCAGCATCCAGCCAGAGCGCCCATCCTAACGATCCCAGCCCGCAGCTCAGCCGCCGATGCGCAACAGCTCCACCTCGAAAGTGAGGGTGGCGTTGGGGGGGATAACGCCGCCGGCGCCACGATCGCCGTAGGCCAGATCGGGTGGAATCACCAGCTTGCGCTTACCGCCCACCTTCATGCCAGCCACACCCTCATCCCAGCCCTGGATCACCCGGCCGCCGCCAAGGGGAAAGGAGAAGGGACCGCGGCCGTAGCTGCTGTCGAATTCCGTGCCGTTGGCCAGGGTGCCCCGGTAGTTCACGGCCACGGTCTGGCCGGCGATGGCTTCGGCGCCGTTGCCGACTACCAGGTCGGTGATGCGCAGGCCGCTGGGGGTGGTGCGCTCTTTGGGAGCGTTGAGTTCACCGCCGAGGCCGCTGGCCTGGGCGATCTCAGCGCCGTTGGTTTGATCGTTTTCGCTGGCCATCACAAAAAGGGTGGGGTTGGGGTCGTCGGGGTCGAGCTCGAAGCTGCTGCTCACGGCTGGCCGCGCTTGGGCTGAAAACAGGGAGGCCATGGCTTGGCCACCGGCGCTGGCCGCATCAACTCTGGCCGCGTCAACCACGGTGGGATTGACCAGCTGGCTCACCAGAGCCAGCAGCAGACATGCCACGCAGACAGCGGAGCTGATCAGGATGTCGCGCATGGGACTCCAAGTAGTGGACTGATTCTGACGGGCAGACGGATAGCCAGGGCTGATCAGTCGGGAATTTCGATCTCGCCAGGCATTTCATTGCCTGGGCGCTGACGCAGGCTGCGTTCAAGCCGGTCGAGTCGGCCCCGCAGCTCATCAAGTTCGCGCTGACGGGCCAGTCCTAGGTCTTGCAGGAGCTGGTCTTTATTGCGCTCCAGCTGGCGCTCGGCCTGCTGCTCTAGCTCGGGGGTTTCGCCCCGCAGGGCTTTGAGTACGTCGTCGACGAGGGCTGGAGCCTGGCTGGGATCGAGCTTGCCGCTGCGCACCCAGGCCTGGGTCACGCTGCGCAGCCGCTCTGACACCAGGGAGGTGGTGCCGAGGCCGCGCAGCAGCAGTTGTTGGAGGGGGTTGTTCGGATCCATGGCGGCTTGATTCCCCAGACACCCTGGCGCTTCCTACTCTTGCTTGCCATGGGCAATGACCGGCTGGGGAGGTGGTGGCTGGCGCTGGCCTCGGGTCTGCTGGCCGGGCTGGCGCTGCCGCCTCTGGGCATGCCTCCCCTGCTTTGGCTGGCCCTGGTGCCCCTGTGGGCCCTGGCTGGCTCAGCCCTCGGCGCTTGGGGTGGGGCCCTGTGGGGCGCTGCCGCCGTGCTGGTGAGTCACCGCTGGTTACTGGGTCTCCATCCCCTCGATTGGATCGGCGTACCAGGCCCCTTGAGCCTGCCCCTGGCCCTGTTGTTGCTATTGCTGTGTGCCCTGGCGGGAGCACTGCTGGTGGTCCTCTGGGTGCTGCTGGCGCGGCGCCTGGACCCGCGCCGCTTCAGCAGCGCCCTGCTGTTAGCCGCTGGCTGGGGGCTGGTTGAGGTGCTGCTGGCCAAAGGGCCCCTTTTTTGGCTGGGGCTGGGGGCTGCTGCCCTACCCGGCGATCGCCCCTTGGCGGGCTTGGCTGCCCTTGGTGGTGGTGGCCTTCTGGCGGCGGTGCAGTTGCTGCTGGGTTGGTGCCTCTGGCGCTGCTGCACCGCCCCCCAGCGCCGCCGCTGGCTTGTGGTTACAGCCGCTGCCGTGCTGCTCAGCCACGGCGCCGGTGCTGCTGCCCTGGCGGCCATGCCCCTGCGGGGGGAGGGCGGCAGCGAGCGAGTGCTGGTGCTGCAGCCGGCGATTCCCACCCGCCGCAAGTTTCAGTGGGACCAGCAGCAGCGGCTGCAGCAGCGCCTGGCGTCCGCGCTGGCGGAGGCGGCCCAGCGCTCGGTGGATGTGGTGGTCCTGCCGGAGGGGGCCCTCGGTCTTGAGCCCCAGCTGGCGCAGCCGGTGCCGGTGGAGCTGATCAGCGGCGGCTTCCGCTGGCAGGAGGTGGCGGGGGAGCCTGAGCAGCGCAGCGCCCTGTTGCGCCTGGCGCCAGGGGAAAGCCGGGCCAGTAGCTGGCTCGATAAGCATCGGCTGGTGCCCCTAGGGGAATGGGTGCCCCTGGCAAACCTGGCTCGCTGGAGCGGCCTTTCGGCCGTGGGGGGCCTGCAGCCAGGGGCGCCGTCGCGGTTGTTACTCCGGCCAGCTGGCGCCATCGGTGGGGCAATTTGCTACGAGCTATCCGATGGGGCCTCCCTGGCTGCCGCCGCCCGCGATGGAGCCGGCTGGCTGCTGGCCAGCGCCAACCTCGATCCCTATCCGCTGCTGCTCCAGCAGCAGTTTCAGGCCCTGGCCCAGCTGCGGGCCATCGAAACGGGCCGCTGGCTGGTGAGTGCCGCCAACACAGGGCCCAGCCTGCTGGTGAATAGCCGGGGCCTGCCCGTGGCCTCGCTGCCTTCCGGGCGGGCAGCCACCGGTGTGTTCACCGTGCCCCGCCTGCAGGCCCCCAGCCCCTACGACCGCTGGGGAGAGCTTCCCTTGCTACTGGTGCTGGTGGGGGCGGTGCTGCGGCGCGCCAAGCATTGACTAAGTGGTCCTTTTCAAACGAGCCGTGTTTTTAGGGACAAGGTGCAACGTCTGACAGCTCACAGGAGCGCTGCTCATTGGTTTTTTGGCATTGCCGCCCTATCTCGCCGCCCTATCTCGCAGACGTATCTCGCAGACGGTGGCTCAAAAGCATCCCAATGGTGTGGCCAAGGGCGACCAAAGCAACGCCACCGGCGAGGCTCGCCAGCAGCAACAGCGCGCTTTCCCCTGGTTTGCCGGCCTGCAGGGCCCTTGTCAGGTCCAACATCCAGGTGCAGAAGGTGGTGAGGGACCCGCAGAAGCCGATGCCTGCCCACAGCATCAGCCTTTTGCGCTGGCTGGCTTGGGCCAAAACCACCCCGAGCAGTAGGCAGCCCAGCATGTTGGCGACCACATCGGCATCCAGCTGCCAGCGCAGTAGGGCGCCGGGGATGGCGCCCCCGGCCACTAGGGCCAGGTCGCGCAAATCGCCCTTCAGGCTGCGGCTTGGCAGGGTGCTCATGGCTGAGCGCCCAGGCTGAGGCCCGCCAGCATCGCCAGCAGCCCTCCTGCTACCGATCCTCCTGCGAGCACGGCAGCCTCGCGCCAATGCCGCTTGCCCAGCTCGCTCCAGAGCTCGGCGCTGAAGCTGGAGAAGGTGCTGAAACTACCCAGGAAGCCAGTGCCCAATAGAAGCAATGCTCTGCGGGAAGCTTCGCCGCAGCTCTGCTCTAGGCCCACAATCAGCCCTAGGGCAAAGCAGGCGATCACATTGACCCCAAAGGTGCCCCAGTGCCGGCTGGGCAGCACGGGCTCCAGGTGATCCACCACCCGGAAGCGGAGCCAGGCGCCGGGAACGGCGCCGATCGCCACCAGGAGGGCATCGGCCTCTGATGCTCCTGCGGCCATTGCTGTCCAACAACGCCTTGCCAGTCTGCCCCCGGCAAGGGAGCTCAGGGTCTGGTTGCGGTGGGATCGGGTTCTTGGCGGCGGAATAGTCCGTCGAGGTAATGGCGAGCCACGGCCCGGTCTGGGCAGCCGTGCTGGAAGAGAAAGCCGGCCAGAGCTGCCTGCATCAGGCGGTATTGATCCCACTGCGGGTGAACCCGGACAAACTCCCGCATGGCGTCGTACAGCTCCTCAGGGAACTGGTTTTCGACCGAAACAAAGGCGGGGGCGTGGTCTGGGATCTGCAGCATGGCGGCTTCGGCCTGGGTCCCCCCATCACCCCACGCCAGGCGCGCATCCGTCAAAGGCTGACCCGGGAGGCGAGTCCGGCAAGACGCACGGCCGCCAGCACCGGCCCATGGGCGCTTTCGGGGTTTGGGAGCAGCGGCTTCAGGCTCGGAAGTGTTGCTTGGAGACGCGTCAAGGGGAGGGCCGTTTTCCCCATCCAGAATCAAAAGGATCAGGACGAGCGGCCGATATTGAGCCGCCGTTCTGTGGAAAAACCTACGCAAAGCTGGGGATAAGGGCGCTTGGCTGGGGAAAAGCCCACTGCTCAGCAGTGGTGATCAATCCCGGGCTGGCCTGCAGGAACCCCTATGGCTGGCCCCGATCGAGCGCAACCATGGCTTCAAGATCTGTTACGGTCACTTCAAGTTTCGTAACTAACGAAAATTTATGGGTGAATCCACAACTCGCTTCGGTTTTGTCGCTTTCGCTGAAACCTGGAATGGTCGTCTCGCCATGCTCGGTTTCGTGATCGGACTTGGCACCGAGCTCCTCACCGGCCAAGGAATCCTGGGCCAACTTGGTTTGGGCTGAATCCATTCGGGCTGGGTGCATCAGCCCTCTGAGCTTTTCCCCGGACAGTAAATACTGCCCGGGTTTTTTGTCTGCAGAATCTGCTGGTTGCCTAGCTGGCAATCTGCTTGGCGGCAATCACCGCCAAGAAAGGATCGCCTTTGTGGCCAAGCCAGCCGAGAGCTCCTGGAGCTGCTGTCTCTTCCGCTACCAGTTCCGGCCTGCCCCAACCTTGAGCCATCAATACTTGGGCCACGTAGGCCAGGTGATCACGGTCGCCGCCGTCGGTCCAGATCTGGGGCGCTTTTTGAAAGAACATCCGGTTGCTGAACGCCACGATCACTTCACCCCTGGGCCGGACCACCCGCAGCAGCTCCGCAGCTACAGCTTCCGGTTGTTGAAGGTATTGCCAGCCGGCCACGATCAGAGCCACATCAACGCTTTCGTTGGCTAGCGGTAGCTGCTGATCAACGTTGAGGTTTTGCACCCAATGGCGATCAAGGCGCGGATTGGCTTTGAGCTCTTCGGCATTGAGGCCATGGCCGATCACCTCCTGATAGGTGATGTCCTCTGGCAGATGGCTCACCCAGCTGCTCATCAGATCCAGCACGGTTGCGCAAGGGGGGATGCGCTCGCGATATAGGGAGGTCAGCCGGGCGCGGAAGCTGGCATCAAGGTGCTGTACGAAGCGGGGCTCGGCGTAAAAAAGAGCGTCGTCTGAACGATCGAGCTTGTAACGGTCGGCTTCGTTAAGCACCGGTACGGGCGCAATCATGGTCAGGAGTGGGGTGTTTGGAGCAGAATTGGATCATGGCGGAGCTGCAAAGCGGCTGCGACTTATCAGATCTGGCTCCTTGGCGCTAGAGTCTGCAAATCTCCTTAACAATTGGATCGTCGCCGCATGTTCACGCTTGAGAAGGCAACCCAGATCTTTCCCGATACAGCTTCAGCTGACGTCGTGCCTGCGATCACGGCCCGCTTTCGCTTGCTGAGCGCCGAGGACCAACTGGCTCTGATCTGGTATGCCTACCTCGAAATGGGCAACACGATCACCGTTGCCGCCCCTGGCGCAGCGCGGATGCAGTTTGCCGAGCCTGTGCTCAACCAGATCAAGGCGATGAGCTTCGCTGAGCAAAGCCAGGTGATGTGCGAGCTTGCCAATCGCGCCGATACCCAAATCGGCCGCACTTACGCCTGCTGGTCGGTGAACATCAAGCTGGGCTTCTGGTACCAGCTGGGAGAATGGATGGCCGCCGGTTTTGTTGCTCCGATCCCCGATGGCTATCAGCTGTCGCCTAACGCTTCTGCGGTGCTCAGCTCAGTTAAAGCTGTCGATCAGGGTCAGCAGATCACCCTGCTGCGCAACTTTGTGGTGGATATGGGCTACGACCCCGCCAAAGGCGAGGGACAGCGGGTCATGGAGCCCATTGCCGCTCCCACTCCCCAAGAGCAGCGCAAGCGGGTGTTCATCGAGGGCGTTATCAACCCAACGGTGAACAGCTATATGGACCTGCTGAACGCCAACGACTTCGACAACCTGATCGAGCTGTTTCTGACGGATGGTGCCCTACAGGCCCCTTTCCAGAAGCCAATCGTGGGACGTGACGCGATTCTTCGCTTCTTCCGTGAAGACTGCCAGAACTTGCAGCTTCTTCCTGAGCGCGGTTTCGCTGAACCCACTGAAGGCAACTTCACCCAAATCAAGGTGACTGGCAAGGTCCAGACCCCCTGGTTTGGAGCCGGCGTTGGTATGAACGTTGCTTGGCGTTTCCTGCTCAACCCTGACGGCAAGATCTACTTCGTGGCCATCGATCTGTTGGCTTCCCCTGCAGATTTGCTGAAATTCGGCCGTTGAACGCAGCCAGCCGCAAGGGGCTTCTGCTTGCAGCACTGATAACGATGGGTTGGCTGGTCAGCCTTGCTGGCCTGCTGAGCTGGGATTTAAATGCCACCCAGCTGGCCAGACCATGGGTCTGGCTGGCCATCTTTATTGGAGTGGTTGGCCGCACCCTGCTGCAAACAGGCCTATTCATCGTTGGTCACGACGCCATGCATGGGGTGTTGTGGCCCCATTGCCGCAATCGCAATGCCTTGCTGGGCAGGATCGCCCTGGGCCTATATGCGGCGCTTCCTTATCAAGCCTGTTGCCGCAACCATCAACACCACCATCTATTCACCGCTAGCGCCTCTGACCCTGATTTCCACGGGGATCCAGCCGCAGGGGCCATCGCTTGGTATGCCCGCTTCATGGCTGGCTATCTCACCTGGGGCCAGATGGGCCGGTTACTTATGGGCTGGACAGTGTTGGCCTTGATCGCCTGCCGCTTGGCTCCATTCGGCTGGCTGAATGTGCTGCTGTTTTGCACCTTGCCCCTGCTGCTCAGCTCGCTGCAGTTGTTTGTTTTCGGCACCTACCTGCCCCATCGAGGCCAGCGTTTGCCCCAGCGTCGCCCCCACGCCGATAGCCTCGAACTGGCTCCCTGGCTTTCGTTACTGGCCTGTTTCCACTTCGGTTATCACAGGGAACACCACGACGCCCCGACGCTTGCCTGGTTTGAACTTCCGGCCCAGCGGCGTAGGTCTCGCAGCAGGCTGAGTCCCCGACTAGCCTCGCTGCTAAGGGAGAGGGCTCAATTCACATGATGGACACTATGCTTGAGGGTTGGACAGATACGGAGCAGGCAGTTGCCCGCGAAGCCTTCGACCGTGCTTACACCCGGGCAGTGCAGCAGCTAGTGGCTCAGGTGCGTGCTAAGGCCGACGAGCTTGAGGATGCTGAAACCGTATGGCAGCTGCACGATTACCTCAGTATCGAGCGCCACACGATCGAAGGTCGGTTTGATTTCCGCCTCGACGGCATCCTGTTCGTGTTTGCCAGCTTGGTTAAAGACAGCCTGCTGCAGCTCGACGAACTGAATGGTCTAGAAGCCGAGAAGCTGGCCAAGATCGTGGCGATGTCCCGCTTCTAGCCCTCAAGTGATTGAGCGGTTGCGCTGATCGGGCATTGGCTTGGGGCTGGGCGGCTCAAAGGCAGGCAAGAGGCTGTTAACCCCCAGCATCACGAAGCCAAGGGCCCCAAGCAGGGCCAGCAGCCTTAGCAACACGGGACGCCCCTGGTCGATGGGCCAGTCTTCTTGATCCTCCATTGATGGAGGCAAGGGCTTGCGGTTGCGCATCAGATGTAGAACATCGGCAATGGCTGCTTGAATGCATCGTGCTCGCGCAGCAGTTGGGCCAGGGTGGTTGCGGTGAGAAGGGCTTCCTTGCTGGCATCCAGTTTTTGGTCTAGAGCCGCAAGCACTAGGAAGGCCGGGTCATCTGGTTCTCTTTGCAGCTCCGTGTTGCTGCTGCCTTCCAGCGCAGCCACTACATCGGCCACGGTGATGTTGTCTGGATTGAGGGCGAGTTGAAAGCCACCCTTCGGTCCGCGGATGCTGTTTAGCAGTCCGGCCTTGCGCAGGCCGGTGAGCATCTGCTCGAGGTAGCGTTCGGGAATGGCATGGCGCTTGCAGATCTCGCCGGTTTGAACCAAGGCTCCAGAGGCGTAAGCCCCGGCGAGGTCTATGAGGGCGACCAATCCATATTGGGTTTTGGCGCTGAAGCCCATGGGCTTGCAATGGTCAACTGCCATTCTGCCAGCTAAACAACGCTGGGTGGGTAGGAAATCCCTAAGGGCAGTCAACTGATTGCGGCAAAAGCCCCAAAACAAGAGGAGGCTGGTGAGAGCGGAGATCTGTGTAGGCCGTCTCCCCTATTTCCTTATGGCCGCAAGCCATTTGCCTAGATAGGCTTTAGGGGTTGGGGGAGAAAAGATAGTGACGAAGCAGGAATATCTAATTCAACGGTCGTTGTAGGAGTCGGAGTAGCTCTAATGGCGTCTTTTTGAGTCTGCCCAAGATGGCATTTGGATAATTTATGCGTTGACTGGCTTGATTATGAAGGTCAATCCCTAACTCTGCGATCTACTTGGTTGTCCCTCTGCTGAAATTGGGGGGCTTGAAGTTGTGGGAGATTGGCGGTGAAATTTGTAAGCAATGTCTATTCGGTTGGCGAAGCTATATGCCGCTGGCAATACTCACCGAGTGGCGGGTCTTGCCGAGGCGATTGGTCGAGGGCTGGGCCTAGATGCAAGCACCATGCAGGGTTTACGCATTTCTGCACTTGTGTACGACATTGGCAAGATTGCAATTCCCGCAGAGTTATTGACCAAGCCCATCGCCTTGTCTGCTTGGGAAATGGCTCTGATAAAGAGCCATGGGGAGGTGGGATATGAGGTGCTTAGTGAAATTGATTTTCTCTGGCCGGTGGCTAAGGCGGTGCGTCAACACCACGAGCGTCTCGATGGCAGCGGCTACCTTCACGTGCTTGAGGATGACGCCATCATTGTCGAGGCCAGGATTCTGGCGGTGGCCGACACCGTAGAAGCGATGACTGCCAACCGTCCCTATCGCTTTGCCAAAGGATTGGTGGAGGCGTTGGAGGTCGTCAGTGCGGGCAAAAATACCCTGTTCGACGGCGCTGTGGTGGAAGCTTGCCTGGCGCTGTTTCGGGAAAAGGACTACTCCTTCCCCCAATCTTTGACCCGCCACGGTGGCAGCTCTAGCTGAACTTCTTAAGTGAGCTAGTGGGTTGCCCCCCGGCAGCTCATCGGCCAAACATCAAAAAAACCAGGGCTGAACTCCTGCATGCCATGCAATAAATGCCACCCTTCCAGCCCCCTGATCGCCACTGGTAAAGCCATTGCATTGCAGTCGATTTGGACAAGATCTGTGGTCAAGTGGATGTCTCTGGATGCATCGGTTTTGCGCTTTTTTGCGCTAGGTCTTGCGCTACTGCCCGCCCGCTCGCTGGACGCCGATGGAGGGCCCCTTCTTCCCTCCACCCCAATCACCTGCCCCGGAGCGCGTCGACGGCCAAGTCAAGAGCACCGGTCTCACGGAGGCGATGGCAAAAGCTCTGTAGACAGGGTGTCAGAAACTTGTGTAGGCTCCTGACACCCCAGGACATAACAGGACCTATCCAGGCGTCATGGCTGTTCCGAGCGAGAAGGCTGTTCCGAGCGAGAAGGCTGTTCCGAGCGAGAAGGCTGTTCCGAGCGAGAAGGCTGTTCCGAGCGAGAAGGCCGTGCTGAGCGAGCAGATCCTTGAAGCGGCAGGCAAGTGCCCTGAGGGATTCCTGCTGGCTGCCAAGCAGTTCCTTGCGCTGGGCAAGCGCGATGCGGTGGACCAGGCCCTGCGGCGCCTGGCGGCCCGGGGCAAGCTTGTGAAGATCACCCGCGGCCGTTACGCCCTGCCCGTTTGCAGTCGCTTTGGCACCAGACCACCGGCGCCGGAGGCGGTGATGGGCTGGCTCAACCAGGAGGGCGTTCAGCAGTTGGTGAGCAGTGGTGCTGCCGCTGCCAATGCCCTTGGCCTCACCACCCAGATGCCCGTACAGCAGATCTATCTGTCCCGCAGCCGGAGCCAGAAGCGCTATGTCTTCGGCAAGCAGCAGGTCACCATCCGTACGGCAGCCGCCTGGAACTTCCTGCTGGCCGATCGCCCTGCCGGCCAGGCGATCCGCGCCCTGACCTGGCTCGGCCCTGATCAGGCTTCAGCAGTTCTGCCGAAGCTCCGAACCGTGCTGCCTCCTGAAGAATGGGAAGCCCTGCTCTCCGTCAGCGCTGAGCTGCCCTTGTGGCTGGCTGAGCTGCTCAGTGAACAAGATCAGGGACCGCTGGAGGTTCGTGGCTGAGTCCTGGTTTGCTCTTTCCGCAGAGGATCAGAAGGAAGCCTTGGCGGTGGCTGCTGCCGAATCCGGCTGGCCTGCCTATCTGCTTGAGAAGGACATCTGGGTGGTTTGGGCCCTGCAGATCCTTGGCACAGATCAGCAACTCCTGCAGAGCCTCACCTTCAAGGGCGGAACCTCGCTCTCCAAGGCCCATGGGTTGATTGACCGCTTCTCGGAGGACGTTGACCTCACCGTCAACATTCAGCACCTCTGGCCGGATGTCGACCTGGCGCCGGCAGTCAATCCAAGCCAGGCCGAAAGGCGCCGTAAGGCCGCCGACAGCAAGCTCAAGCAATGGGTAAGCGAGATCCCCATGCCACTGCTTCAAGGGGCTGTCTCGGCCGCAGGCATCCCGGTGAAGCTGACGCTCAAAGCGGCGGAACTAAGGCGCCGGCAGCCACCCACCATCGTTCTCAACTACCCACCGCTGACCCCGCCGCCTGAGGGCACCTACGGCTACGTGCGGCCAACGGTGCTGCTGGAGTTCGGTGCCCATTCCACCGGCGAACCGCATGGGCCGATGCCCATCACCTGCGAGGCAGCCGCCCACCTGGCCATGCTCGATTTCCCGACTGCCAGGCCACTGGTGATGGACCCGAAGCGCACGTTCCTGGAGAAGGCCGCGGCGATCCATGTCTCCTGCCGAAGAGGCCGTTGGGGCAGCGGTGAGGGCGACCGTTATTCACGGCACTGGTATGACCTTGATCGCCTGGCCCGGGCAGGCATCGCGGAGGAGGCCGTTCGCGATGGCCTCCTCACCGCAGAAGTGGCTCAGCAAAAGGAGGATTTCTGGCGTGCCACGGATGCCGATGAGCAGCCCATCGACTACCTCTACGCCCTCAGCGGCAACCTGCAGCTGGTCCCGACCGATGCCGCCCGGCAGGCACTGGAGTCTGACTACACGGCCATGGCTGACTCAGGGATGCTGCGCGGTGAGTTCCCGAGCTTCCCGGAGCTGCTGGAGCGGATCAGTCAGCTGGAGGAGCACTGCAATGCCATCGCGCGCTCCCTCGCCTGAGCAGCCGAACCATTCCGATCCGGACCCATTCGGGGCCGTCGCTTGCCTCAGTTTTGAGCTTGATTTTACGCTTTTCGGCCCCGCCGGGCATGCCAGCGACCCCCTGGCCTACAAAAAAGACCCCTTGTAGCGCAAGGAGTCTGACGGAATGGAGCCAAGCGGATTCGAACCGCTGACCCCCTGCATGCCATGCAGGTGCTCTACCAGCTGAGCTATGGCCCCTATAGGACGCAGTGGCAACGGAATGCTGGTCATTCCGCTTGGCTTGTGGCCTTGCCTGGCGCGCACTGAGCTTACAACGCCATCCGTTTAGACCTGGCGCCAGACGGCCACTAGCTTGCCCTGCACCGTTACCTGGTCGGCGGGGAGCACGATTGGGGCATAGGCGGGGTTGGCTGCTTCCAGGGTCACCGTGGCGCCGCTGCGGTGGAAGTGCTTCAAGGTGGTGCCACTGCCCGGCACCAGGGCGCTGACGATCGTGCCTGCTTTGAGCCGGCTCGGGTCGCTGACGGGCTCGAGCAGCACCACGTCCCCGTCGGCGATGTGGGCGTCCACCATTGAATCGCCGTTCACGGTAAGGGCAAAAAGGCCGCGGGTATCGAGCACGGGGGCCAGGTCGAGGCGCTCCTGGATGTCGTCGAAGGTTTCAACCAGGCCGCCGGCGGCCACGGCGCCGAGCACTGGGATGCCGCTGGCCATGCCGCCCAGGAGCTGCAGGGTGCGGGCTTGGCCCTCTTGCCAGGTGATCCAGCCCTTCTGCTGCAGGTGGCGCAGGCGGCTCTGGATCGGCGCCGGAGAGCGCAGCCCCATCGCTTCCATCATTTGGCGGATCGAGGGACTGTGGCGGTTGCTGCCGATGTAGTCGCTAAGCCAGTCGTATAGCTCTTGCTGGGCAGAGGAGAGCTCCTGCTGGACTTGGTTGTTGCTGGGATGGGGCACGGACGCTACGTCGCTGATACAGATGTACCGCCTCGCGGCCTGTTTGTCCAGCTCAGGTGCTGTCGAGTAGGGCTGCCAGTAGGGCTTGTTGGGCGTGGAGGCGGTTTTCGGCCTGGTCAAATATGCGGCTGGAGCTGCCCTCCATGGCGCCAGCGCTGATTTCCAGGCCGCGATATGCCGGGAGGCAGTGCAGCACGATTGCGCTTGGATCTGCTTCTGCCACCAGCTCTTCGTTGAGACACCAGCCGGCGAAGGCCCTTTGCCGCTCTGCCTTTTCCTCCTCCTGCCCCATTGAGGCCCACACATCTGTGTAGAGGGCGTGGGCGCCACGCACGGCAGCCACCGGCTCGTGCATCACCACCACCTCGGATCCGCGAGCAGCAGCTAGGTGGCGTGACTGCTCAAGCACGGTTGCATCTGGTTCAAATCCCACCGGGCAGCCGATGCGCACATTCACCCCGAGCAGGGCGCCGCAGAGCATCAACGAGTGGGCCACGTTGTTGCCGTCGCCCACGTAGCTGAGGGTCAGGCCCTTCACTGCTCCGAAGACCTCCTGCAGCGTCAGGTAGTCGGCGAGGGCCTGGCAGGGGTGCTCCAGGTCGGTTAGGGCATTGATCACCGGGATCGTGGCCCAGTGGGCGTACTCTTCGAGTTCGCCCTGGGCGAAGGTGCGGATCGCCAGGGCATCCACGTAGCGGCTCAGCACCCGCGCCGTGTCGGCCACCGGCTCACCGCGGCCTACCTGGCTCACCTGGGGATTGAGATCGATGGTTTGGCCACCAAGCCTGGCCATGGCCACCGAGAAACTCACCCGAGTGCGGGTGGAGGCCTTGCTGAAGATCAGTCCAAGGGTTTTGCCGCCTAAATCGAAACTGCTGCTGCCGGCCTTTAGGTCGGCAGCCAGCTGCAGCAGGGACTGGGTCTGTTCGCCGTTGAGGTCGGACGAGGAGAGCAGGTCCCGCCCGCGCAGCTCTGCCAGGGGTGGATAGGCACTGATGGCAGCCATGGCTCAACTCCTAGGGCATGACGCTGCTTGCCAGCAGCTCCTTGAGGTCATCACCTTCGATCACCTCCTTTTCGAGGATCTTCTCGGAGATCGATTCGAGCAGCCCCCGGTTGTGGTTAAGGATCGCCAGCGCCTTGTTGTGGGCGTTGTCGACAAGGGAGCGAACCTCCTTATCGATCGCTTGGGCCGTGGCGTCACTCACCACCCGGCGGGGGTTGTTGTTGCCGCCGAGGAAGCGGCTGCCGCCCTGCTTGTCGTAGGCCAGGGGGCCGAGGGTTTCGCTCATGCCGAAGGTGCCCACCATCTGCTCGGCGATGTCGGTGGCGCGTTGCAGGTCGTTGGCGGCGCCGGTTGTGACCTCACCAAACACCACCTCTTCAGCGCTGCGGCCGCCCAGCAAGGTGGCAATTTGACCTTCAAGGTCTTCTTTGGAATTGAGGAAGCGCTCTTCGGTGGGCAGCTGCAGGGTGTAGCCCAAGGCGCTCATGCCGCGGGGCACGATCGAGATCTTGGCCACCTTGCTGCCGCCGGGCATCAGGTGCCCCACGATCGCGTGGCCAACTTCGTGATATGCCACCACTTTTTTCTCATCGGGTTGCAGCACCCGGCTCTTCTTCTCCAGACCAGCCACCACGCGCTCAATCGCCTCGTTGAGGTCGCCTTGCTCCACCTCGGTGCGATACGAGCGGGCGGCGAGCAGGGCTGCTTCGTTCACGAGGTTGGCCAGGTCGGCGCCGGCAAAGCCGCTGGTGGCCTGGGCAATTTTGTCGAGGTCGACGGCGCTGGAGAGCTTCACCTTCTTGGCGTAGATCTCCAGAATCAACTTGCGACCAGACAGGTCGGGGCGATCCACCAGCACCTGGCGGTCGAAACGACCTGGGCGCAGCAGCGCAGCATCAAGGGTTTCGGGCTGGTTGGTGGCTGCCAGCACGATCACCGGCTTGTCCTGGCCGGCAAAGCCATCCATCTCTGTGAGCAGCTGGTTGAGGGTCTGCTCGCGTTCGTCGTTGCCGCCGACCACACCCATCGAACCCGATCGGCTCTTGCCGATGGCATCTAGCTCGTCGATAAAGATGATGCAAGGCGCTTTTTTCTTGGCTTCTTCGAATAGATCGCGCACTCGCGCAGCGCCAGCACCAACGAAGAGCTCCACGAATTCGGAGCCGGAAATGATGAAGAAGGCCACGCCTGCTTCACCTGCAACGGCCTTGGAGAGCAGGGTTTTGCCCGTGCCGGGAGGACCCACCAGCAGCACACCTTTGGGAATGCGGGCGCCGATGGCGGCGTAGCGCTCGGGTTTTTTGAGGAAGTCGACAATCTCTGCCAGCTCGGCCTTGGCCTCATCCACGCCAGCAACGTCGGCAAAGGTGACCCGTGATTCCTCATCGGGCACGTAAACCTTGGCCTTGCTCTTGGTGAAGCTCAAAGCTCCCTGGGCGCCACCGCCCATCTGGCGGCGGGCGAAGAATTGCAGCACCAGGATGAAGATCAGCGGCGGCACCACCCAGCTCAAGGCGGTGGTGAGGAAGCTGGGCTTCTGGGGGGGCGCGGCGGCGAATTCCACCCCGTGCGACTCGAGCCGCTGGGGCAGATCCATGTCGAAGATCGGCGTGGTGGAGAGCACGGTGGGGGCCCCCTCCTCCTCGGGCTCCTTGAGCTCGTAGCGGATCTGGTCTGAGGTGATGTAGGCCCGCTTGACGTTGCTGCCGTTCACCTGGTCGATGAACAGGGAATAGGGCACCCGCGGCACCTGGGCGGCTGGATTGGGCAGGAAGTTGCTGAACAGCAGCAGCACACCAAAACCGATCAACACCAGGTTGATGATTCCGAAGCGGCGGTTAGGGCGGTTGTCGTCCTGGCGGATCGCCATGGTGCGGCAGCCAAAGGTGCACCCAAACTAGGGCTGTGGTCCCCTGGCCGTTTCGGCGGCGGGTTGGGAGAACCGAACGAGGACCCAATTCAGCTATGTGTGGTCGTTACTCCCTCTGCGCCGACTTCGATCGCCTGCAGCCCCGTTTGCAGGGTCCTCTGCCGCCCGGCCTGGCGGCCCACTACGCGCCCCGCGCGCAAGTGCTTCCCGGCGAACCCCTGCTGATCCAGCGCCAGGAAAATGGCCAGCTGCAGGTGGGGCTAGCCCTTTGGGGGCTGCTGCCCGACTGGGTCAAGGATCCCGCCACCGCCCACCGTTGCCTGCATGCCCGCGCTGAGACGGTGGCCTTCAAGCCCAGCTTTCGCGCCGCCTGGCGCCATCGCCGCTGCCTGATTCCTGCTGATGCTTTTTGGGAGCAGGGCCAGTGGCTGCGCCGCCGCGATGGCGATCTGTTTTGGCTTGCCGGCCTCTGGGAGCGTTGGATCGGCCCCGATGGCAGCGAGCTCGACAGCTGCTGCGTGCTCACCACCGCCCCCAATGCCCTAGTGGCGCCAATCCACCGGCGCATGCCGGTGGTGATTCCCAACGGCCTGGAGCAGGCCTGGCTCGAGCCCACCGATGGCCATGGCCTACGGGCCCTCGAACCGCTGCTGCTGCCCTGGGATGGGGGCGACTGGCAGGCCGATGGGGCAGCGATGGCGCTAGACCAACCGCAGTTGGAACTGGACCTGTGAGCCTCGAGCGCCTCGATGCCTTTTTGGCGCATGCCCGCCAATCGCCCCAGCTGGCGACCCAGTTGGCGGAGCCCTTGGAGCTGCAGGACTTCCTGGAGTTGGCCCGCGGCGCTGGCTATGCCCTTGAGGAGGCTGATGTGATCGCCGCGCAGCAGCGGCAGGAGTCCAGCCTCAGCGATGCGGAGCTGCAGGAGCGGGCTGGCGCTGAAGGCCGGCGGTTGCGCAATTTCATCTATTCCTGATGGCAGCCCCTGAGCAGGTAGGCGCCTACCCCCGCCCACCGGCCCTGGTTGAGAGCAGCCAGCTGGTGCGGGTTGAGGCTCTTGGCCAGCTTCTGGCCAAGAGCCGCCGCAGTTTGCGGGTGCTGGAAACCTTTCACCCACCCACCTACTACCTGCCGCCTGAGGCGGTGCGCCAGGAGCTGCTTTTGCCCAGCAGCGGAGCCAGTTTTTGCGAGTGGAAGGGGGTGGCGCGCTACTTCGATGTGGTGGTGGATGCGGGCGGACCGGCCGAGCGCCGGCTGCGGAGGGCGGTTTGGACCTACCCCGAACCCACCCAGGCCTTTGCTGCTTTGGCCGGTTGGTTTGCGGTGTACCCGGCCTTGATGGACGGTTGCTGGCTGGATGGTGAACCCGTGCAGCCCCAGCCTGGCGGCTTCTACGGTGGCTGGATCACATCCCAGGTGCAGGGGCCGTTCAAGGGTGATCCTTTGCATTCGGAGCTCGTATGAGCAGCCTGGTGGGGAAGGGCATCGAGCCACCGGCCTGCTCCACCACCTCGCCGATCAACAGCAGGGCTTGCTGCCGCAGGGCCCAGGCAGCGTGGATGTCGCTGCTGGCGGCGTAGCAGAGCAGGCGCAGCTGGAGGCTGGACTCGCCATAGCCAACGAAGTGGGCTAGCTGATCCTTGGCCGGGTCTACGCCGGGCAAGCTTGAGAGGCGCTGCTCCAGGTTTTGGGTGATCGTGGCGACGCGCTCCCGGTCGGAGAAGCTGAGGCCGAATTCGATCCAGATGCGGCGGTTGTCGATCTGGGCCAGATTCTGGATTGCTTGGCTGGTGAACACCCCATTCGGTACATAAATTCGCTGGCGTTCCGGATCGCGAAGCTCGGTGTAAAACCAGCCCACCTGCTCAACGGTGCCAAGCAAACTCAGGCCGGGCAGGTTGATGGTGTCTCCGAGCACGAAGGGGCGGTTGATGTAAAGGCTCAAGCCACTGAGGCCGTTTTCCACGATGGTGCGGGCGCCGAAACCCAGTGCCGCTGCTCCAAAGCCCCCTGCGGTGATCAGCACTCCCGCCGATACACCCAGCAGATCTAGGGCCATTACCAGCACCACCAGCAGGGCTGCTGTGGTCAGCAGCTTGTCGAGCACGTCGAACAGGAACAACTGGTCCTTGCTGGAGAGGTGTGGCAGCAACTGGGCGGCGTAGTGCTCGGCGCGCTGTTTGAGTTCGCCGCGCCAGCGCAGCAGGGTCCAAATCACGCCGATGGTGAGCAGCAGATTGCGCACCTCCAGGCCAGCCAGCCACCAGCCCGCACTGCTGAGCAACACCGTGCCCGCCAAGCTGACTCGCCCGCTGAGTAGCAGGGTTTGCCCCAGGGAGCCGCTGCGGCAGCGCCTGCCGAGCCGGCCCAGCAGCAGCCAGGTGCCCAGGGCCAGCAACACTCCCGCCAGGGGAATCTGCAGATCGAAGGGCAGGTTTGCGGCGATCATGGCTCCAGCTCCGCAGGTGAGCTGAGTTGCCAGAGCAGATCGCTCCCCTGGTGCCGGGGCGCTTGAGCCTGCCAGCTCCGCACCTGGGCCATAGATGTGAAACCCAGCTCACCAAGGGGGGTGCGGGCCGGCTGGCCGCCCATCAGCTTCGGGGCGATCACGGCGGCCAGCTCCTGCACGCAGCCTTCGGCTAAGGCGGCGGCTGCCAGTTCAGGTCCGCATTCCCAGAGCACCTGGTTGCAGCCCCGCAGCGCCAAGGCCTCCAGCAGCAGTCGGGGGCTGCAGCCCACTAGCTCCAGTCTGGGCACGCCGCGTTTTTCCAGGGCGGCGGCGGCCGCGGCTGGAGCCTCTGGCCCATGCACCACCAGGGTGGCGGCGGCGCTCTGATCCCAGAGCTTGGCCGCTGCAGGGAGCTCCAGGCGGCGGCTGAGCACCACCCGCAGCGGCTCGGGCTGGCGTTGGCCGCGGCTGGTGAGCAGGGGGTCGTCGGCGCGCACGGTGCCGCCGCCAACGATCACCGCATCGCAGCCGGCCCGTAGCTGGTGCACCCAAGCGCGGGCCTCGGGGCCACTGATCCACTGGCTGGCGCCATTGCTCAGGGCGGTGCGGCCATCGATGCCCATGGCCCACTTGAGGATGCCTAAGGGGCGGCCGCTGCTGATGCGGTGAATGAAGGCCCGGTTGAGGGCGCGGGCCTCGGCCTCGGCTACGCCGGTGATCACCTCGATGCCCGCGGCCCGCAGCTGGGCTAGGCCGCCCCCAGCCACCTGGGGGTTGGGATCGGCCATGGCCACCACCACCCGGGCGATGCCGGCGGCGATCACCGCCTGGCTGCAGGGGGGGGTGCGGCCTTGGTGGCAGCAGGGCTCCAGGGTCACCACCAGGGTGCCGCCGCGGGCTCGCTCGCCCGCCTGGGCCAGGGCGCCCACCTCGGCGTGGGGTTCGCCGGCCCGGGCGTGGTAGCCCTCCCCCACCAGCGAGCCGCCGGCATCGAGCACCACCGCACCTACCAGGGGGTTGGGGCTGGTGCGTCCGGCGCCCAGCTCAGCTAGCTGCAGGGCCCGTTGCATCCAGGGAAGCCAGGGCGCCGTGGAGGGCATCACTGGCTCATCCAGCAGCGCTGGGCAGGCTGCGCCATTCCGCCACCACAAATGGCGGCACCGGCAGCTCCACAAACACCCCCGGCAGCACCAGGCGCAGGGGCCGGTCTTGGCGTAGGTCGGCCAGCAGGGGGGCCAGATCAAACTCGGCGGCGGCGGCGCGGCCATCACCCGCCAGCTGGGGATTGGCCAGGGTCACATCGGCCAGCTCCCAGCGGAAGTGGCCGCTGCGCACCTGCAGAGATGTGGGGTGGTCTAGTCGCACCTTGCCGGGGTAGCCCACGATGCGCAGCTTCAGGGGGCCGCCAGGGGGGCCTTCGCGGTAAGCCACCACCTGCCAGCTCTGGTAGTCGAGGTCGCGCAGGCTCTCGAGGCTGCGCACCACCGGGGTGCCGTTTTCGTCGTTGTGGGCGTGCACCAGGGCCTGGGCCGGTGGTGTGGCCAGGCTCAGCCAGAGCCCTAGCGCCAGCAAGGGTGCCAGCAGCAGCGAAAGCAGGCTTTTCATGGTTGGCGCTCGGCGCCTGGAATCGCTTGCCAGTTGGTGTGGGTAGCCCACAGGGCCCAGATCGCCATGGCGCGCAGGTAGTGACAGGCCCGGAAGGTGTTCACGCCAGTGATCGCCTCGGGGGTGCGGAACTGCAGGCCGCCGCTGTACACCTGCTCCACCACGGCGCCGGTGATGGCAAAGGCCGTGCTGGTTTCTCCCATTAGGCGGTAGTAGGCCGCCAGGCCGAAGTTGATGCCGGTCCACACCTCAAGGGGATGGGTGCCGTTGGGATCGAGCGGGGTGCCATCGCGGCGCAGGCCATTGGCCACGCCGAGCCGGCCCCCCTGGAAACCCTCAAAGCACGACTCCTTAATCGCTTTGAGCGCACTGCTGGCGCGCTCATCAGCCACCACGGCGGGCAGTCCCAGCAGGCGGGCGTAGAAGTCGCCGCAGAGCTGGTCTGCCATCACCACCGGCGTGCCGCTCTCGGCATCGATTTTGTAAAACTCGCCGTTCCAGAGCAGCAGGTCGAAGTTGGCGCGCGACTGCTCCAGCCAGCCGCCCAGTTGGCGCTGTTCGCCGCTGGTGTCTAGCCCTAGCTCCAGTTGCAGCTGCTGGGCGATCGCTAGCCCCGCCTCCAGGGCGGCGATCCAGAGGGCGCCGCAGTAGGCGCTCACGCCCTTGAGCGGCCAGTCGTCGAAGGTTTGGTCGGGGGCGCCGCCGTTGTCGGGCAGGCCGTCGTTGTTGACGTCGAAAGTTTTGAGGTAGGTGAGGGCCTGGATAGCTGCCGGCCAGCACTCGGCCAGGAAGCCAAGGTCTGGGCCGTTGGGAGCGAGCTTGAAGGTGCGCCACACCTGCAGCACATAGTCGCTGGCCAGGTCTTTCCAGAGATTGCAGTCTTGATAGGCGGTGTAATTGGTGGCCTCAAAGGGCCGCTCGTTGGGGGCACCCAGGTCGTGGGGGGTGGCACCGGCCAATTTGCGGGCGGCCTCCACCCGGCCCTTGCCCTGGGTGAAATACCAGCCGATCGGCCGCAGCGTGGCGTCAGCGGCGGGGATGGCGCGGGCGAAGCTGCGCAGCACGGCCTTGTCGAGCTCGGGCCAGAGCTGCAGCAGGGCAAAGGAGCCGTAAAGCCGTACGTCCAGGCTTTCGTACCAGGCGTAGTCGAGGCACTCCAGCACTCCAAACTGACCCACCGGATCGCCTGCAGCAGCGGCGGTCCAGAGGCTGCCGCCACTGGCTAGGTCGTAGAGCTCGTTGAACAGGGCCATCCGCAGCGGTTCGGGCAGATCGCTGCGCTCCAGCACCGGCTTTTGCCAGGCCTCGATCTGGGCGCGCCAGTCGCGCCAGTCGCGAAGAGCCTCGGCGGCGATGGCGGCGGCGCTGGTGCCACTATCGCCGCCGGCCTCTCCGCCAAAAAAATCGCTGTAGCGGCGCAAGGCGCGGCTGCCGGTGGCGAAAGCCGTGACCGGCAGGTCCCAGCTGATCACCAGGGGAATCTCGATGCTGGCCCCCGGCTCCAGGCAGCACTTCACCGCCAGGGCGGCGCTGGCAGGGTCGCTATCGCCACTGCGGCGGTCGTTGTTGCTATCAGGAATCGAGCCGTCGCGGGCGAAGGGTTCCCATAGCTCGGCGCCACTGCCGCTGGGATCCCAACGGCTGCAGCGCTGCACTTCGAGGTGGTCGGCGGTGGCGATGCACCACTGGCCCTGGCCCTCGGCGAGGGGGGTGGCGCGCTCACCATCAAGCAGCACCCCCTTGAGCCCCGGGTGCTCAACCCAGGTGTTGCGGTGGCCCTTGCTGCGGCCGATCGCCGGCACGTAGTTGTGCTCCGGGCTGCCGTCATCTCGAAACGTGACTGCTGCTGAGGGATCGGTGTTGGTGAACCAGCCCGTGGTGTTGCGCCAGCTCAGCAGCAGGGAGAGGTCGAGGGGGCGGTTGGTGGGGTTGGTGAGGGTCCAGACGAACACCGCCACCGGGTAGCTGGTGCGCTGGTAGTCGCCCGGCAGGATCGGACTGAAGGCTTCGCAGCTCACCTCGGCTTGGAACACACCCGTGTACTGGGTGCTGCTGATCGGGTAGCGGGCGGCATAGGTGCCGGTGCGCTCCTTGTCGCTACTGGCGGGATACCAGCTCCAGGCGCTCAGGGGTTCGCCGGCTGCGGGCCTGGAGGCATCGACCTCTGGCTTCACCGCTAGGGCATGGGCGCGGCTCTGGTCGCCGTCGCTTTCAAACAGGGCGAACTGGCAGTCGGGCAAGTTGCCAAACCAGTGCTCGCCGCCATCGAGGTGCCAAAGGTTGAAGGAGCCATCGGGGGCGCGGCCGATGCAGCCGGCGCCGAAGCCCCCCAAGGGCATGCCGTGGTTGGGACCGTCGTCGAGGTTGCTGGCATAACGCACCATGTAGGGCTGCTCCCAACCCAGGCCAAAGGGCCGGCTCCAGCTACTGCTGCCAGCGGTGGGAGCCCCGTTGCCCTTCAGCAGCGATGTGAGGGCTGAAAGGCCGAAGCGCGCCATGGGGCCAGAAAAGGTGCGTCCAGCTTGTCAGAGGTTGTTGGCGGCTGGGACTGGGCTTCCTGCAGGGGCTCTAACAGAAGTGGTGTGTGCAGAAGATGGCAGAAAGATGCGATGGCTAGATGAACGTAAAGGCTTCGAATGGGTCAGGCAGGGCGTTCAAGGCGCTGCAGGCGCAGCTCACTCACCGAGGCGATGGCTTCGAAATCGGCATCGAAACTCACCAACACTGCGTTGTGGTGCAGAGCCACGGCGGCCACTAGGAGGTCGAGGCTGAGAACCGTCTGACCGATCTGGCGGCAGGCCTGGCCCAGGTCGATCGCCCGCTGCCACAGATCTACAGGGGTGGAGAGCGTGGGCAGGGTGTCGAACTGGGCTATCAGTTGGCGGGTTTCGTCTGGACGGGCTGAACGCAGCATCTCAAAACGCACCGGTTCCGCCAGGTGGGCCTCAGGGTCGAGCACGAAGGGCGCGATGAACTGTTTGAGGGGGGCCGGGCTCCGGGTACGGGTGAAGTCGACCCACAGGCTGGTGTCGAGCAGCAGGGTCATGCAGCGAACTCCTGGTTCCGTTGGCGCTCGCGCTCTTGGTCGGACTCGAAGCTCTCCAGCTCGACGCCCCACTCGCCGCTGAGGAATCGCTGAGCGATCTGGGCGCGACGGTGCTGCTGCAGGGCCTCCTCCATCAGGCGGCGGATGGCGGGCCCCTTCTTGCGCTCGCCGGTGAGCTCCAGGATTTCGGTCATCTCAGTATCCGAAAGTTCAACGGTCACTTTCATGGTTTCAGCTACCTCGAGTCCGACCCTGAGAGCAGTTTAAGCGGATTTTGGTGTTGGACTGGTGATCGGGATTGAGCAGAGCCGATCAGTAGGCCTGGTTCGCTGGCGCCTGGAATCCCCCGTTCACCTCCTGATCCACCAGGGCGTCGAGGGTCACGGCCGAGCGCACTAGGGCCTGATAGCGCTGCACCACGCGGCGGTTGCGCTCGATCCAATTGCCGGGATCGCTGCTAGGCAGGCCCGTGCCGTCGCCGGCGAGCAGCTCCAGGTCTTTTTGCTGGGCTAGCAGGGCCAGCACCAGGTCGTGGATGCGCTGGCGGCGGTCGCTCACGGCTGGGTCCGGTGGCACAGGCCGGCCATCATGGCTGCAGTGACCGTGGGGCGCCCTGGCTCAGCAGGCCGTGTTGGAGGTGGTCGGCACCGATGCCGGGGGGGTGGCTGCGCTGCCGGCCCCCAGCCTCGCCTTGGTGCGAGCTGCCCAGCTGCTGCTTGCCCCCCAGCGCTTGCTGGCGGAGCTTGGCCCCTGGTGGCAGGAGGAACAGGGGGCCGGCCGCATCCCGGCGGGGAACCCCTGCCCCCAGCTCCTGGCCAGCGATCGGCCCGAGCAGATTTTCGGCCCGCTGGAGCAGGCCCTGGCGACGGGCCGGCCGGCGGTGCTGCTCGCTAGTGGCGACCCGCTTTGGTTTGGCATCGGTCGCCTGCTGCTGCAGCGCTTTCCAGCCGCCCAGCTGCGCTTTCATCCCGCCCCCTGCTCCTTGCAGCTGGCCTTTGCCCGCCTCGGCCGCCCCTGGCAGGACGCCAGCTGGATCAGCCTGCACGGCCGCGACCCCGAACCCCTGGCCGCCGCCCTGCGGAAGCGACCGCCTGCCCTGGCGGTGCTCACCGACCCGGGCCGCGGCGGCGCCGAGGAGGTGCGGCGGATCCTGGCGGCCTCTGGCCTGGAGGCGGCCTATGCCTTCTGGCTGTGTGAGCGCCTGGGCCATCCGGCGGAGCGGATGCAGCGGCTGGTCCCCGGGGCACCCCTGCCGCCCGACTTGGATCCGCTGCACCTAGTGCTGCTGATCGCTGAGCCGCCGGCGCCCCCGGCTGATCCCGCCGCCCTCCCCCTGTTTGGCCTTGAAGACGGCCTGTTCCTCCAGCACGACGACCGCCCCGGCTTGATGACCAAGCGGGAGGTGCGCATTCAGCTGCTGGCCGATCTGGAGCTGCCCGAGTGCGGCGTGATCTGGGATATCGGCGCCGGCGTGGGTTCGGTGGGGCTCGAGGCGCTGCGGCTGCGGCCTGGCCTGGCGCTCTGGGCCCTGGAGGCCCGCGGCGGCTCTGCAGCTTTGATCGCAGCCAATGCCGAGCGGCTGGGGGTGCGTCCGGCGGGGATTCACGAGGGCCGGGCCCCCGAAGCCCTGGCGGAGCTGCCCGATCCGGATCGGGTGCTGATCGGCGGAGGTGGCCGCGAGCGCGCGGCGGTGCTGGCTGCGGTGCTGCAGCGGCTGCGGCCCAGCGGTGTGGTGGTGATCCCCCTGGCCACGCTGGAAGCCTTGGCGGAGTTGCGGCCGCTGCTGGAGCAGGCGGGCTGCCAGGTGGCGCTGGCCCAGCACCAGGCCTGGCGCGGTGCCCCCCTCGCCGATGGCACCCGCCTGGCGCCGCTTAATCCCGTGCTGGTGCTGACGGGGCGGCTGCCTTGATGGCCTCTAGCCGCACCGCCGTGCCCACCTGGATGCCCTGGGCTGCGGCCTGGCCGGCGGCAAGCTCCAGCACGCCGTCCACCTCCTGATCAGGGCCGTAGCTGCGGCAGGGCAGGTGCAGGCAGGGTTTGGTGTGGGCTTCGATCGCCACCACCCGGCCGCCCTGCACAAATAACATGTCGAGGGGTTCGGGGGTGCGGTGCATCCAGAAGCGCGCCAGAGACGGCGGGTTGTAGGGGAACCACATGCCCCGCAATGGCGCTAGCGCTGGCCGCAGCTGCAGTCCCTTGATTTGCTTTTCGGGGGTGTCGGCCACCTCCAGGGCGATGCAGCGATCAGGCGCCAGGCACCACCGGGCCGTGATCGGCAGCCATTGGGGCGGCGGCGGCGTGAAGCCGCACAGCAGGGCAGCCACTCCAGGCAGGGCTAGCACCCAGCCGCGTCTGGCGCTCATTCGCAGGTCTCCAGCTGGGGCAGCCGCTCGCTCAGGCAGTAGCCCTGACCGCGGATCGTGTGGATCAGCCGTCGTTCGCCGCCCTCCTCCAGCTTCTGGCGCAGGTAGCGCACATACACCTCAATCACGTTGCTGCTGCTGTTGCTGGCCTGCTCATCGTTCCATACCTGGCGCAGGATCAACTCCCGGCTCACCACAGTGCCCTTGCGCTCCAGCAGCAGCAGCAGCAGCTGGTATTCCCTGGCCGTCAGGCCCACGAGCCGCGCTCCCCGTTTCACTTGGCGGGTGCTGGGATTCAGCACCAGGTCCCCCACCTGCAGTAGCTGGGCCGGCACATTGGCGCTGCTTGTGAGATCTAGATGCAATCGCAGCCGCATCAGGAGGTCGCTGGGGCCGAGGCTCGAAAGCCAGAAGTCGTCTGCTCCTGAGCTGAGGCAGTGGACCCGCGCCTCCACCGTGTCGTCGCCCACATCCAGCAGCACGGGGATGGGGCCCCACTGCTCTCGCAGGGAGGCGATGCGGCCCGAATCGCCGCTGGAGAGCAGCACCGCATCTGGGGTTGCCCCAGCCGGCACAGGCTCCCTGCAGCACGAGTAGCCGGAAGCCTCGAGCCGTGGCGCCAGGGCCTCGGCCTCCGGGCCCAGCAGCAGGATGTGGGAATAGTTCATGGCGCCGTGCCGTTGCCGGGCTTGGCCACGTGGGGCAGGCCCCAACCCAATTTGTTGCGCAGCACCTGGAAAAACTCGTGGTTGGCCAGCCGCACAAAGCGCACGGGCTGCTCGCTGCGGCGCACCAGGATTCGATCCTCCGGCCAGATGTAACAACCAGCGCTGCCATCCACCACCATCATCAGTCGCTCGGGCGTGGCGGGAAACACCGTCACCGGCTCGCGGTCGCTGAACACCAGGGCGCGCGAGGCCAGCGAATGGGGCGCGATCGGCGTGAGTTGCAGCACCGGGCAGTCCGGGGTGATCACCGGTCCACCGGCGCTGAGGGCGTAGGCGGTGGAGCCGGTGGGGGTGGCAAGGATCACCCCGTCGGCGGCGATATCGACCGGCGCATGGCGGCCGATGGCGATTTCGAAGTGGCACATCGAGGTGAGCGGCTCGCGGTGCAAGGCCATTTCGTTGAGGCAGAGCACCTCCCAGCGCCGCTGCTCGCCGCGCATCACGCTGACGATCAGCATCGTGCGCTCCTCCACCGTCCACTCGCCGGAGAGCACCTGCTCCAGGGCCCCCTCCAGCTGGTGCAGGTAGGCCTCCGCCAGAAAGCCCAGATGGCCCGTATTGATGGTGAGGATCGGGATGCCAACCGGAGCCGTTTGACGGGCGGCTGAAAGCACGGTGCCGTCGCCGCCCAGCACCACCGCCAGGCTTAGATCCCGGTCGAAGCCGGCCGGCACGCAGGCCGCATAGCCCCGGGTGCGCAGGTGCTGGTCGGGGTTGGCGAAACCCACCATGCCGCCGGAGCTGCTAACCCGCACCACGCCATAGCCAGCCGCCGTAAAGCGCGCCTCGATGGTGTCGGCGGTGGACAGGGCGAGGTCCTTGCCGTCATTCACGATCAGTCCGACGCGGGGCACCGATCGGGAAGCGAGGGGCTGCCCGAGTTTATGGGGCTCCAATCAAACCGCCCAACTAAAACTGCTCCAGGAAGCGCAGGTCGCTGGTGTAGAGCCGGCGAATGTCGTCGATGCCGTGGCGCACCATGCAGAAGCGCTCGACGCCCAGGCCAGCGGCGAAGCCGCTCCAGCGCTCTGGATCGAGGCCCATACCGGTGAGCACGGCGGGGTCGACCATGCCGCAGCCCATCACCTCCAGCCAGCGGCCACGCCACTGCACATCCACCTCGGCGCTGGGTTCGGTGAAGGGGAAGTAGCTGGCCCGAAAGCGCACTGGCAGGTCGCCGAAAAACTGCTGCAGAAAGGCCGTGACGGTGCCGCGCAGGTGGCTGAAGTCCAACCCCTCATCAATCGCCAGGACCTCCACCTGGTGGAACACGGGCGAGTGGGTGGCATCCACGGCGTCGCGGCGATACACCCGCCCTGGGGCGATCACCCGCACTGGCGGTGGGTTGTTCTCCAGGTAGCGGATCTGCACCGGCGAGGTGTGGGTGCGTAGCAGTTGGCTATCGCCCAGATAAAAGGTGTCCTGCATGTCCCGGGCGGGGTGATGCTCGGGGATGTTGAGGGCCGTGAAGTTGTAGTAATCGCTCTCGATCTCAGGCCCCTCCGATACCCGATATCCCAGGCCGGCAAAGATGTCGACGATCTCCTCGATCGTGCTGATTAAGGGGTGGCGGTGGCCAGGCGGCGTGAAGCTGCAGGCCGCAGTTACGTCAATGGTTTCGCCGGCGAGACGCTCGGCCATGGCTGCGCTTTTCACTGCCGTAAGCCGCTCGCCAAGGAGCGCCTGCACCTGCTCTTTGAGCACGTTGGCCCTTTGGCCGATCAGGGGCCGCTCATCGCCAGGCAGCTTGCCCATAGCGCCAAGCACGCCAGAAAGGCGCCCCTTCTTGCCGAGCAGTCCCACGCGAAGTTCTTCCAGTTCAGCAGCGGTGCTGGCGGTGGAGATCTCTGCTGCAGCCTGGCTTTCCAGCGCCTGGAGCTGGTCGGTGAGCTGCTGCAGGGAAACGGTGGCGCTCACGGCAGGGGCAGAGGGATTACTGACTGTAAGGAGCCGCCCCAGTTACCTTGCGGCTAAATGGCGTTAGGCCCGATGGCACCGCTCAAGATCCTGATCAGCAACGACGACGGGGTCTTCGCTGAAGGCATTCGAACTCTGGCCAATGCGGCCCTGGCCCGCGGCCACCAGGTGAGTGTGGTGTGTCCTGACCAGGAGCGCTCCGCTACGGGCCACGGTCTCACCCTGCAGACCCCAATACGGGCGGAGCGGGCTGATGAGTTGTTCGATGATGGCGTCCAGGCCTGGGCCTGCAGCGGCACCCCCTCGGACTGCGTCAAGCTGGCCCTGTTTTCCTTGCTGGATGAGTGGCCGGATCTGGTGCTCTCCGGCATCAACCACGGCCCCAACCTGGGCACAGATGTGCTGTATTCCGGCACGGTGAGTGCGGCGATGGAGGGCACGATTGAAGGCCTCCCCGCCCTGGCAGTAAGTAGTGCCGACTTTCAATGGCGCCAATTTGCGCCAGCGGCACGCCTCGCCCTCGATGTGGCTGAGCGGATGCTGGCGGAGGGTTGGCCCAGCAACATGTTGCTCAATCTCAATGTGCCGCCCCGGCCAGCTGAGGCGATTGGAGAGCTGCGCTGGTGTAATTCAGCGGTGCGTCGCTACACCGACCAGTTCGAGCAGCGGGTAGACCCCCGCGGCCGCAGCTACTACTGGCTGGCGGGGGAGGTGGTCAACGATCTGGAGGCTCAGGTGTCGGGGCCGGCGGCCTGGCCCACCGATGTGGCCCAGATCAATGCCGGTGGTGTCTCCCTGACGCCGCTCCAACCGGATATTTTTTGGCGCGGCCGCACGGCTGATCTGCCGGTTTGGTGAGCGGCCTTTAATCAGGCTGTGCGGTAAACCCGCTGCAGCAGCCAGAGGCTGATCCAGAGCCCGATCAGATGGGCAAACAGCACCTGGGTGTTGCCCAGCACGGCCAACATCTCGATCGAGGTGATCGGTAGACCGATCACTCGCCCAGCCACGCCAGGGGTTGCCTGGATCTGGGCACCAAAGAAGCCTGGCACCTGTTGGGAGGCCTGCACAAACAGGCTGCCGGCCAGCGACTGATAGCCCAGCACCGCCAGGGTGATGCCGGCCAGGTCGGCCAGCACGCCCCGCTTGATCAGCCGCGAGGTTTCACCCTTGCTGGGCCGCACCGGCGAATTGAGGGCCCGGCCGCAGCGCACCACCAGCCAGCTCTGCCAGATGCACCAGAGCAGCAGCAGGAAGGCGATGGTGGTGAGCGAGATGCCAGGCCCCAGGCCGAGGGCGCGGGCTGAATTGGCCGCCAGGCGGCCGCCGATGTTGTTGAAAAGCAGCACCCCAACCACCACCACCCCCAGCACCACCTGGGACCAGAGCCGAATCCAGCCCAGGCGCCGCAATGCCGCGGCGATTAGCTGCAGGTCGAGGCGGTCAGCCATTCAGCCATCCAGATGGGTGAACCAAAGGTGCCATGGGAGGATCGATTTGGCTCCCGTTGCCTTTGGGTTCCGTAGCGTTGATACCCCTGCGATCCCCCCAGGAGGCCCTGCGCCCCACGGCCATCGCCCTCGGCAGCTTTGATGGCCTGCATCAGGGCCATCGCCGCGTCATCGCGGCAGTAACTGCTGCGGCTGGCAACGAAGCGGCGGCGATTCCCACGGTGGTGAGCTTTTGGCCCCATCCCCGCGAGGTGCTGCACGGCGAGGCGCGCTTGCGGCTCGACCTGCCCGCTGAAAAGCTGCATCTGCTGGAGCCCCTGGGCATTGAGCAGCTGGTGCTGGTGCCCTTCAGCCGGGAGCTTGCCGCTCTCAGCCCCGAGGCCTTCGTGGAGCAGGTGCTGGTGGGCCAGCTGGCGGCCCAGCGGGTCGCCGTGGGTGACAACTTCCGCTTCGGGGCCGGCCGCAGCGGCGACAGTCAGGCCCTGGCGGTGATTGGTGCCCGTCACGGCATCGAGGTGGAGGTGCTGCCGATGCTCTGGGATGGCGAGGAGCGGGTGAGCAGCAGCCGCATCCGCCGGGCCCTAGGGGCCGGAGATCTGGCGGAGGCCCGCCGCTTGCTGGAGCGTCCCTATCGCTTCAGTGGGCTGGTGGTGCGTGGCCGCGGGCTTGGTAAGCAACTCGGTTGGCCCACCGCCAACCTGCAGGTGGATGGCCGCAAGTTTTTGCCGCTGGAGGGGGTTTATGCAGCCATGGCATCGGTGGCCGGCGGCCCGATGCTGCCGGCGGTGATGAACCTCGGCCCCCAGCCCACGGTGGATCCCACCGCCCCTTCGGCGGTGGAGGTGCACCTGCTCGATCGACAGCTGGAGCTTGAGGGATTGGAGCTGGTGGTGGAGCCGCTGCAACTGCTGCGCCGCCAGCAAACCTTCGCCAGCTTTGAGCAGCTCGCAGCCCAGATTGCCGCCGATGCCCAGCTGGCCCGCGCCTTAAGCGCCGGGATAGGCGTGGGTGAGGCCCCAGCCAATGAAGGTTGCGATCCCGCCGAGCAGCAGAATCCCTGAAATCAGCACCAGCATCGGGCTGTCGGAATTGGCCCGATTTGGATTGCCTGGCTCGCCTGCCATTGGCCCATTGTGTGATGGATCCCACCCTAGACAGCTCCTCCAGCCCAGCTCGCGACCGGCTGCTCGATGCCAACCTCGATCGGGCTCGGGAGGGCTTGCGGGTGCTGGAAGATTGGGCCCGCTTTGGCCTCGATCGGGGCGATTTGGTGGTGCGCACCAAGGACATGCGCCAGCGGCTCGGCCGGTTGCATCGCGATGCCTACAAATTTGCGCGCCACACCGCTACCGATCCGGCCGCGGGCCTCGGCCATCCGGCCCAAGCGGAGCGATCCAGCCCCAGCGCCGTGGTGGGTGCCAACGCCGGCCGGGTGCAGGAGGCTTTGCGGGTGCTGGAGGAATTTGGGCGCAGCAGCGATCCCCTGCTGGCTGAGGAGGCCTCAGCTCTGCGCTATCTGCTCTACGACCTGGAAGTGGATTTGTTGCAGGCCTGTCGGCTGGCCGCTGCGGGCGGGGCGGGCCGCCGAGAGCTGCTGGCTAGCTGCCGCCTTTATTTAGTTACCTCGCCAGTGCCAAACCTGGAGTGGGTGGTGGCCGCCGCCCTGGGGGCCGGGGTACGCCTGGTGCAATACCGCGCCAAGGAGGCCGCCGGTCTCAATGACCTGCAAAAACTCAGCCAGGCCCGGGCCCTGCGCCAACTCTGCGCCGCCCATGGCGCCCTGTTTTTGGTGAATGATCGAATTGATATTGCCCTGGCGGTGGAGGCCGATGGGGTGCACTTGGGCCAGGGGGATCTGCCGCCGGCGGTGGCGCGCCAGCTGCTGGGCCCCGATCGGTTAATTGGCCGCAGCACCCATGCCCTGGACCAGCTGCAGCAGGCGGTCAGCGATGGCTGCGACTACCTCGGAGTCGGCCCGGTGGAGGCCACCCCCACCAAGCCCGGCCGGGAGCCGGTGGGGCTCGATTACGTGCGCCAGGCCGCGGCGGCTAGTCCGATCCCCTTCTTTGCCATCGGCGGGCTGGAGGCCAGCAAGGTGGCTGCGGTGCGGGCTGCTGGAGCCCAGCGGATTGCGGTGGTGCGGGCGATCACCGAGGCGGTTGATCCGGCTGCCGCCACCGCCGAGCTGCTGGCAGCACTAGAGGCGCCGGCTCTGTGATCACCCTGCAGGTAAACGGCGATCAGCGAGTTTGCTCAGACGGGCTCAATTTGGAGCAGGCCCTGCTGGAGCTGGGCTATCAACCCCGCTTGGTGGTGGTGGAGTTCAACGGCACGATTTTGGCCAGACAGCTCTGGCCCGCCCAGCCGGTGGTGGAATCCGATGTGCTTGAGGTGGTCACCATTGTGGGCGGTGGTTCCTAGATTTCGACCAATTGCTTTCAGCGCCTTGGCGCTTTCAACCCGTTTGGTTTTGCGGCGCTGTTTCAGCTTGTTGGCTGTGCCGATGTTGGCCCTGAGCCTGTTGGTGGTGCACCCCAGCCCCAGCTGGGCCGCCAGTGGCGGCCGCATCGGTGGCGGCAGCTTCCGCTCGGCCCCCTCGATGCCGAGGAGCTATGGCGGTGGTGGCTACGGAGGTGGTGGTGGATACAACAGCGGCTACCGCGGTGGCTACGGGGGAGGGGGTATCGGCTTTCCCTTCCTGATTCCAATGTTTGGTTTCGGTGGTGGCGGCCTGTTCGGTTTTCTTGTGCTGATGGCCGTGGGAGGTCTGTTGCTCAACGCGGTGCGAGGTGGCGGTGGTGGCGGCCAGGGGCCAGCAATTTCTGGCAGCCGCGGCGATCTGGTGGGCGGCGGCCGCCCCGATGGCCCCGTCACGATCAGCCAGCTGCAGGTTGGGCTGCTGGCATCGGCCCGCCAGCTTCAAACCGATCTGCGCCGTCTAGCTGGCAGCGCTGACACCAGCCATGCGGCGGGCCTCCAAGCCCTGCTTCAAGAGACCACCTTGGCCCTGCTGCGCCACCCCGACCTCTGGGTCTATGCCAATTCAGAGGTGGGTCAGGTGCCTTTTGCTAGTGCCGAATCCACCTTCAATCGCCTCTCGATGACGGAGCGCAGCAAGTTGCAGCGTGAGGTCACCACCAATGTGGGCGGCAAGCGCTTTAGCGATGACAGCGTGGCTGCGGGAGATAGCGATGCCAGTAGCGATTTCATCGCCGTCACCCTGCTGGTGGCAAGCCGCAGCCGGCTTGCTCTCAAGGGTTCGGGCAGTGCGGACCAGGTGCGTGATTCGCTGCAGCAGCTCGGCGCCGTCGGTGCCGCTGATCTGTTGGCGATCGAGGTGATCTGGCAGCCTGAAGGGGCCGGTGAAGTGCTGAGCACCGAAGAATTGCTGACGGCCTACCCCCAGCTTCAACACCTCTAGGACTGTTGTCCTGGTTCGAGTCCCAAACGGCGAGGGGAGATCGTTGCTTGTCCCCTTGCCCCTGCCTGGCTAGCTACCCACACTGCGCTGAGTGCCGGCTGTTTTCATGCTGCGTCGCTCGCCAACCTGGGTCAATACAGCGGTGCTGCTGCAGGCTATCGAGCGCTACGAGCAGGGACTTTTGCCCCGCTCGATGCAGCTCTGGATCCAAGCGTTGCTCGAGATTGAGCAGCCAGGTTCAACTCCCCTGCGTCCAGGCTGCTGAGCGCCCAGGCCCGCAGCCCAGGATCCGCAGGGCTGCCATGGCGGCGCCATAACCGTTGTCGATGTTGACCACCGTGAGCCCGGGGGCGCAACTCGCCAACATGCCGTGCAGGGCGGCGACGCCACCGGCACTTACGCCGTAGCCCACCGCCACGGGCACTCCAATCACCGGCTGGGGCAGCAGCCCGGCCAGCACGGTGGGCAGGGCTCCCTCCATGCCAGCGCAGGCGATCAGCACATCGGCATGACGCAGGTCTTCGAGGCGCTCCAGCAGCCGGTGCAGCCCCGCCACGCCCACATCCAGCACCAGCTCGGTGGCGATGCCATGGCAGGCCAGGGCCAGCTGGGCCTCGGCCGCCACCGGTAAATCGCTGGTGCCGCCGCTTAGCACCGCTACCCGACCAAGCCTTGATTCTGGGCTTGGTAGGAGCCCGGCGCTGAGACAGCGGGCCTGGGGATGGTGCTGCAGAAGCCAGGCCTCCCCTCGCTCCCGCCCTAGCAGTGCTGCCACGGCTTCAGCCTTCTCAGGGGAGACGCGGGTCACAAGCGCCAGCTCTCCTGCCCTATGCAGCTCCTCCAGGATCCGGGCGATCTGCTCGGCACTTTTGTGCTCGCCCCAGATGGCCTCCACCATCCCCAGCCGCTGGCGGCGGCCGAGGTCGAGCCGATGTTCCGGGCTGCTTTTCATTGCCGCTCCCACACCATCTCCACCAATGTCGGTGTTTCCCAGAGGCTGGCCCTCTCTTCGGCATGGCTGCCGAGCACGTAGGTGGCCTGGTCTGCGCTGATGCGGCTCATGCCGGCAGCAGCTCACCTTCAAACACCAGCGGGAAGGGGTTACCTTGCGATTGGCCGGTGGCCGCCTGGGCCAGCTGCTCGAAGCGCTCCTGCACCGCCTGCACCGCTTGCGGCGCAATCGCCTTCCAGTGCTCGCGATCGACCCACCGGATCAGCAGGGTGCCCTCCTCGGTGACGGGATCCCAGAGCAGCTGGCGATCGAGGAAGCCCTCCTGCTGGGCCAGCCATGGTTCCCAGCTGCCCCGTTCCGCCTCAAGCCAGGCCTGGCGGCCCTCGGCAGGCACCTTCAGGCGCAGGTGTTCCACCACCACCACGTCGTAGGAGCCATCGGGCTCGGCAAAGGCCGCGTGCACCGGGCTGGCTTGGCTGGAGAGCAGCACCAGGGTCATCCCTAGAAGCAATATTGATCTCACAAACTTAGAAAAGCTGGACTGCCAGAGGCGGCTCACGGCTTTTGCAGCAGGACCACGGCGTGGCAGGAGATGCCCTCTTCGCGGCCTTCAGGCCCCAGCTGCTCGTTGGTGGTGGCTTTGACACCCACCTGATCGGCTGTCAGCCCCATGCGGGAGGCGATTGCAGAACACATCGCGGCGATGTGGGGCTTGAGCTTGGGCCGCTCGGCCACTAGCACTGAATCCACATTCACCACGCTCCAACCCCGCTCCATCACCAGGGCCACCACCTGCTCCAGCAGCTCCAGGCTGTCGGCCCCCTGCCACTGCGGGTCGTCCGGCGGGAAATAGAGGCCGATGTCACCCAGGGAAAGGGCCCCCAGTAGGGCGTCCATGATTGCGTGCACCAGCACGTCGGCATCGCTGTGGCCATCAAGCCCCAGGCCGGCGGGATGCTCCAGGCGCTGGCCGCCCAGGATCAGCGCCCGACCGGGCACCAGCCGGTGGATGTCGTAGCCGTTGCCGATGCGCAGTTGCATGGAGTGGGGGTGCTTGGTCCCAGTCTCACCTAGGGCTGTATCTAAACCAAGACCCAATCTCACCCAGGCCCCAGCACTTGCAGCTGATTGCCTTCGCGGCCCAGCACGGTCACGGTCGCACCCGGGCTGAGGGCTTGGCTGCTGCCCAGGTTGACGGCGCTCCAGCTTTGGCCGTGCCAGCGCACCCGACCGGTATCGCTGCCGTTGAAGCCACTCAGCACCGTGGCATTTTCCGCTGGCGGCAGGCTGCGGTGGCGCTGCCGTGCCGACCAGCGCCGCAGACCCAACACCCCCAGGCCGGTGAGGCCCGCCAGTAGCCCTAGCTGCAGCAGGGGCGGCAGGGGTAACCAGGCCGTCGCCACTGACAACACCAGAGCCACCACCGCCGCCGGCAGCAGGCCATCCACCTCAGCACCCGCTAGGGCAAGCAGCAGCAGGCCGGTGGCCAGCAGCAGACAGAGGAGCGACACGGGAGCCATGGCGGCGCGGCGGGCGTGGGTGGTTCGGCCCGCCCATGCTGACTAGCGTTGGCATCTCCTGCTCGGATTCCCGCCGTGGAAGCTCTGCTCTCCCTGCCCGCCTTGGTGCTGATGGCCCTGCTGGGCGTTAGCAGCGTCAAGGTCACCAGCGGCGGCCAGTCGCGTCTGGTGGAGCGCCTTGGCAAATACGACCGCCAGCTGCAGCCGGGCCTGTCGCTTGTGCTGCCGGTGCTGGAGAAGGTGGTGAGCCATGAATCACTTAAGGAGCGGGTGCTCGATATCCCGCCCCAGCAGTGCATCACCCGCGACAACGTCGGCATCGAGGTGGATGCGGTTGTTTATTGGCAGCTGCTGGAGCACGCCCGCGCTTACTACGCCGTCGACAACCTGCAGGCGGCCATGGTGAATCTGGTGCTGACCCAGATCCGCGCCGAGATGGGCAAGCTCGACCTTGACCAAACCTTCACCACCCGCCAGGAGGTGAATGAGGTGCTGATGAAGGAGCTGGATCAGGCCACCGATCCCTGGGGCGTGAAGGTGACGCGGGTGGAACTACGCGATATCCAGCCCTCCCGGGGCGTGCAGCAGGCGATGGAGCAGCAGATGACGGCTGAGCGGGAGAAGCGGGCGGCGATCCTGCGTTCGGAAGGGGAGCGCGACTCCCAGGTGAATGCGGCCCGGGGCCGGGCGGAGGCCCTGCTGCTGGATGCCGAAGCCCAGGCCAAGCAGCAGACCCTGCTGGCCCAGGCCAGGGCCGATGCGGCCAGTCGGCTGGCGGAGGCGATGCAGGCCAACCCCCAGGCCGCCGAGGCGATGCGTTTGCTGCTGGCCGGCGACTGGATGGCCATGGGCGAGCAGATGGCCCATGCGCCTGGAGGCAGTGTGCTGATGGTGGATCCCCAGAGTCCGGCAGCCCTACTCACGGCGTTGCGGGGTCTGCAGCAGGGTCAGGGTTGAGGTGGCAGAGGCGGCGGTGGTAGGCCCCTATCCCCAGAAGCCCAATCCCCAGCAGCCTCGAGCCTTACGGCAGTGCCGATGGCGCAAGCCATCAACATTCCACCCGCCTGTCCCAGCACCTCGTAGTCCACCCGCACCCCCACAACCGCATCGGCTCCCAGCAATCGAGCGCGCCTGCCTAGTTCCTGCAGTGCCATCTCCCGGGCCCGCTCAAGAGTGACCTCATAGGACCTAGCCCGCCCGCCGATTAGGTCGCGGATTGAGGCCAGGATGTCGCGAAAGATATTGGCGCCCAAAATGGTCTCGCCGTGCACCAGGCCCAGGTAGTGCCGTATCGGCTGGCCTTCAAGGCTGGAGGTGGTGCTGAGCAGCATCGGTGTTAAGGCAACCGGAGGCTGAGCCCAGTTTGCTGTTTCTACTGCTGGAGTTGCTGCTGCGCCTGCCAGCGCCCGAATAAATCCGGCCGGCGTTCGGCGGTGCGCTGCTGCTGCTGCTCAAAGCGCCAGCGGGCGATGGCGCCATGGTCGCCGCTGCGCAGCACCGCCGGCACCTCCAGCTCCCGGAAGTTGGCGGGACGGGTGTAGTGGGGATGCTCGAGCAGTAGGGCGCTGTGGCTCTCCTCCTCGAGGCAGGCCTGGGTACCCACGGTGCCGGGCAGCAGCCGCACTACACCGTTGATGATCACCGCCGCCGGCAGCTCGCCGCCGGTGAGCACAAAGTCGCCGATCGACACCTCCTCATCAGCTAGGGAGCGGATGCGTTCATCGAATCCTTCGTAGTGGCCGCAGATCAGCACCAGCTGGTCGTAGCCGCTAGCCCAGCGGCGCAGATTGCTCTGCTGCAGGGGCTTGCCCTGGGGGCTCATCAGCAGCACCCGCCGCCGCAGCAGCACCGGGATCGCCTCCACCGCCGCAAATACCGGCTCTGGTTTGAGCACCATGCCGGCGCCGCCGCCGTAGGGCTCGTCGTCGACTTTGCGGTATTTGTCGGTGGCGAAATCACGGGGGTTGTGGGTGTGGAGCCCGGCGATGCCGGCAGCAAAGGCCCGGCCGATCACCCCCAGGCCCAGCAGTGGAGCAAAGGCCTCCGGTGCCAGGCTCACCACATCAAGGCGCATCAGCTCAGCTCGCGGGCACGGAGGGCCGGCTCACCCGGCGGATCTCGGAGCTGAAGCTGGCTCGGCCGGGGCTGCCATCAGCGCTGGTTTCCACCGTGGAGCGCAGCCTCAGATTGGGCTTGGTGAACCAGATCCGCTCGCGCACCTCCCGGCCATCACCTGTGATCACCAGCTCCAGGCTGCCGTCGGGCCAGAGCTGCCAGCGGCCCTGCTGCTCGCCGCTGCGGAAGCCACCTTCGGCGTCGAAGTGCAGCTGCTGCAGGGCCACCGCATCTTTCTGGCCCACTTGCAGGCCGCCCGCCCCACCAGCTGTCTCGGCCTCGAGAAAGGCCACCACCAGCTCGCCGCGGTCGCTTGTGTGCCAGCCGTCGTCGTCGTCATCGCCGGCACTTACCTCGCCGAGGGCGAACTGGCTGCGCAGGCCCATCCATTCGCCGGCGCAACAGCGCAGAAAGGCTCCGATTTCTTCGGGAGGAAATGGGGCGGTGTTGGGTCTGGGCTCGCTCATGGGCGTGATTCTCTCAGCCGCCTGCCCCGCCGTCGCCCATCCAGATCACCTGGTGGCCCTGCTGCTTCAGTCCGTCACGCATTTGAGCAGCGTCGACGACTAATCCAGGTTTGCCGAGGGAGGTTTTGATCGCCACTTCCCAGAGGCTCACCACGCTGTACAGCATGGGCAAGCGGCGGTCCATGAGGGTGCCACGCAACGTTGCCGGTAGGCGCTCAGGGGCGATGGCCAGCCAGAGCAGCAGCTCGGCTTTGAGGTCGCAGTCCAGAACCTCAGACCCCTGAAGAAAGCCGAGCGCTTGCTCGACATACCGGGAGAGATTGGTTTTGGCGTCGTGGAGGTTGACTTGCATTGCTTCGGCTTAGCCGGTAAGGCGGCTAAGCAGGTGTTACTCCCCCCGGTAGCCCAGTTCGCTCAAGCGCGCGGCGCTGCGGCGCCAATTGGGCACCACCTTCACGAACAGCTCCAGATACACCGGCCCGTCGATCAATTTCTGCATCTGCTGGCGGGCGCCGCTGCCGATCTCCTTAAGCATGCGGCCCCCTTTTCCGATCAGGATTCCCTTCTGGCTGCTGCGCTCCACCAACACCGTGGCCAGCACGGCGGTGCGCGGCCCGTCGTCGACGATGCGCTCGATCTGCACCGCCACCGAGTGGGGAATCTCCTCGCGGGTTTGGTGCAACACCTGCTCGCGGATCAACTCCGCCAGGAGCAGCTGCTCGGGCTGATCGCTCACCGCATCAGGTGGGTATAGGTGGGGACCCTCCGGTAGGTCGGCTGCCAGAGCTGCCACCAACTCGCTGGTACCCGCGCCGTTCAAGGCGCTCACCGGATGCAGGGGCCAGCCCGGCACCAGCTCGCGGTAGCTCTGGGCTAGCTCCTCGGTCCGGGCCGGATCCACCAGGTCATTTTTGTTGAGGGCTAGGTGTACCGGTGCGCTGCAGTGCTGCAACATCTCCACGATGAAGCCATCGCCCCGGCCAGCCGGCTCGCTGCCATCCACCAGCAGCAGCACCACATCCACTTCCCCGATGGCGCGGCGGGCGCTCTGTACCAGTCGCTCCCCCAGCAGGTGGTGGGGCTTGTGGATACCCGGCGTATCTAGCAGCACCAGCTGGGCTGTTTCGGTGGTGAGGATCGCCCGCAGCCGGTTGCGGGTGGTTTGGGCAACGGGCGAGGTGATCGCCACCTTTTCGCCCACCAGCTGGTTGAGCAGGGTGGATTTACCCACGTTTGGCCGGCCGATCAGCGCCACGAAGCCGGAGCGAAAGCCTTCTGGGCTCGTGGGCAGGGCCGGGATGGTCGTGGGAAACTCCATATCACCAGCCTGGCAGCCGGCAGGCCTTAGAAGGATTTGGCTTCTGCCCGGGCCAGGGCTTCGCTGGGATCCCGGCTGAGGTCAGCCTCGAGGAAGTCGCGCGTCTGGGGCAGGGCCACCCGCAGCTCGGATTCCAGGTGCAGATCCACGGTCAACTGGCCCGCTTTCACGGCGCCGTTCTCGAGCACATGGCCTCCGCAATGGCGATCGTCGCTGAGGAAATGGAAGTGATAGCCAGGGATATTCAGGCTGCTGACGTAACTCGGCGACCAGAAGCCCACCAGGGTGCCGCTGAGGTTGTGGTGGTCGAACACGGTCTGGACTGCGGCGGCTGCCTCCAGTTCCGTGCCGGTCTCCACGGCGCTGACGGTTCGCACCTCGATGCGGTCCAGCATGCCGCGCACGCGGATGGCCATGAAGAGGTTGTCGCTCGGTCGCAACGCGTCGAGGCGGTTGCAAAGGTCTGCCCAGCTGGTCACCTGCTCGAACTGGTGCTGCTGGTCGCTGTGGAAATGGGTCACCACAAAAAAGGGCGTCAGTTCCTCGTCGGGGGCTCGGCTGAGGGAACCATCGGCCCGGGCTTGCCAGCATTCGCCCTCCAGCAGCACCCCTTCGCCATCTAGGTGATCGAAGGTGCCCAGGCCGAAATCGCCATGCCGGGCCAGCTCGCCTACCCGCAGGCAGCCCTGGGACACCCCTTCCACCACGGCCGTGGAGGTGGACAACTGCCAGAGGGTGTGGTGCTCCAGGTCGAGATAGTCGCTCAGAGCCGCTCGCAGCACGTGGCTGGCGCTTTCGCCCGTGCGACGGCAATGCGCCTCCAGGGCCCGGCGGTGTCCCTCGGGCAAGTGCAGCTCCATCGTGTGGCGGCGGCAGGACATCGAAGCGGGGCGGCGAACGCCCATAGGCTGCTTTGGTGTGCAACTTGTGTCTACAGCGATGACCCCAGCTCCTCGCCAACCCACCTTTCAGCAGGCCATGGAGATCACGGCCCAGTGGCTGGAGTTGTGGGAGCACGGCGAACTCAGTGATGAAGTACTTGCCGACCGGGTGGCTGAGCTGGTGGCTAGCCGCGATGGTGCCCGGGGCTTTTTTGTTGTGAGCCTGGCCGGCGACTGCCCGCTGATGGACCGCCTGCCCGAAACCCTGCTGCTCCAGCTGCGGCTGGCAGGCGAGGGCGTCGTCGATCTCTCGGCCCGCAACCTGGCCATGAGTACGGCGATGGCCCTGCACCATCAACGTGCTGGCGATTCCAGCCAGCAGGGGGCTTCGGAGCGGGTGCAAGCCCGCTGCACCGAACTGCTGCGGAGCCTTGAGCCTCAGGCCGTTAAGGAGCGGCTGGAAATCCTGCTGGCGGCTACCGCCGGGCAGGGAGAAGACGTCGCCTTCCTAGATCGCTGGGGCTACGACGCCGAGCAGCGGAGCTCGATCGCCGCTGCAGTCGAGGCGGTGGCTGAGGCTTGAAACGGGCCAAGATGACTGGATTGCCCCGCCGTCGCTTCTGCCCATGAATCGCCCCTTCAGATTCCGGGCTTTATCCATTCTTGCCACGGGAATCGGTGCCGCCGCCCTGCTGGGCTCGGCGCCGGCCAGGGCGATTGAAACCATCAATTTGCGCCTGCCCCTGCTCGAGACAGACTTCAGCATCAGGGTCGCTGAATTGCGCAGTCCGGAAGCATTGATTGCCGGCGACAGCGATCTGGCCGAGCTCGACCGTGCCACCCGAGGCGAGATTGGCCGCAGGCTTAAGGCTGTGGTGAACTCAAACCTGCCCTTTGATGCCAAGGCGGTTATTCGCAAGGCCCAGGGTTCACCGCTGCTTGATCAGGTGCTGCTGTTGGTGGGGGCCCTAGGCGATATCGATGGCTTGCCTGATCCCCTCGATCCGGCTCAGTTTGAGCAAGCCATGGAGCGGTCTGCCGCTAAGGGGGGCATCACCCTGCTGGATGTGATCGAGCAGCTACCAGGCCAGAGCGTCACGGTGGAGCTGGGCCGGTTGGGATTTTCAATTCAGCGGTTTCGAGACCAACGCCGCTCGGCTGAAAAGCTGATTGCATCCATCCCGGCTGTGGGCAGTGCTGGACCACTGCAGGAGCCAGGGCGGCAGTCTGTTGCCCGCCAGGAATTAAAAATCGTCGTTGGCCATCGCCCGGAGCCGTTGGCTCTGGTGGTGCTCGAGCCAACCGGATCTGGAGCGGCGCCAAATCGACTGGTGGTGATTTCCCACGGGCTTTGGGATGACCCCAGCAACTTCGAGGGCTGGGCAGCCCACCTGGCTAGCCATGGCTACACCGTGGTGCTGCCCCGCCACCCAGGCAGCGATCAAAGCCAGCAGCGAGCCATGCTGGCCGGCAAGCAGCCGCCTCCTAGTCCGTCTGAGCTGGCCCTGCGGCCAAAAGATGTGTCGGCCGTGATCGATGCCGCCGCCCAGGGGCGGCTCGCCTTGCGCCGACCGGTGAACACCCAGGCGGTGCTGGTGGCAGGCCATTCCTGGGGAGCGACCACTGCGTTGCAGCTGGCTGGGGCCCGGCCCATCACCACCAAACTTCAGCAGCTTTGCGATGAGGTGCGCGACCCCTCCCGCAATCTCAGCTGGATACTGCAGTGCAACTTCGTTGGTTCGGCGGATAGTGCCGCTCTGGTAGACCCCCGGGTGGCTGCTGCCATTGCGGTAAGTCCGCCGATGCGCTTGCTATTTGATGTCGATTCCGCCGGCAGCATGAAGGCGAAGGTGCTGGTGATCAGCGGTAGCCGCGACTGGGTGGTTCCGCCCGGGCCCGAGGCGATCGAGCCCATGGCCAGGGCCACCCGGGGCGGCGCCAGTGGCCATCGCCTGGTGCTGGCTGAGAATGCCGATCACTTCAATTTGCGTTCGCCCAGGGGCGAGTCCGGGGGGGCCTTGCGGGCCCTGCTGCTGGCTTGGTTTAACTCTGCTGCTCGCTTAAGCCCAGGTAACCCGCCTGAATTGCCGCTTGCTGGTTGGGGCAGTGCAACCCATCCGCTGCGGGACGTGACATCGGCGTTGCCCAAGCCAACGCCCAAGCCACAGGCTCAGCCATAAAAAAAGCGCCCCTTTGGGGGCGCTGAAGTTGCTGGATTGAAGCTCAGTCGCGGCGGCCGCCGCCCTGGAGGGCAATGATCAGGCGCAGGATGAAGATAAATAGGTTGATGTAGGTGAGATACATCCCCAAAGCGCCGGCCAAATATTGGTCGTCGCTGTAGGTGCGAGGCATCGTGTAGAAGTCGACGAAGGCTGCGCCTACGAACAGCACCGTGCCGAAGCCTGCAATCAGCAGTTCGAAGGTGCCGCCGCTGAAAACGCCTGGGGCAAAAATGCCACCGATGATCTGCACGACCATGGCGATCAGCAGGCCGAGGATGCCCAGACCCACTACGCCGCTCAGGGCTTGGCCGATGTTGTCGCTCATGCGGCGACCCACCACTGAGGCCACCACAAAGGTGATGCCCGTAGCCAGGGTGGCAGTGCCTATGGCGCCTACACCAGCGGCACTTACGGCGTAGGCAACGATGCCACTGAGGGTGAAGCCGGTGATCAGGCTGTAGGCCGTCAGCAGCGGCAGGGCAGTGTTGTTGTTGCCCTTCAGGGCCACATTCTGGGCCACGAAGAACAGGATGAAGTTGCCGATCAGGGCCACCCAGAACAGGGGCATGAACAAGGCTGGGCTGCTGGCCATCAGGGCCAGGCCTCCCATCACCCCACCGGCGGTGAGCACCATGCCGCCGCCCACATAGGGCAGGGCCTTGTTGACCACATTGGGGCCCACTAGGGCGCTTGATTGGGCCTCACGAATGGCCTGTTGAAAATTGCTGCTGGCCGGCATGGCGCACCAGTGGTTTCGAAGTTTCTATATCCTGCCAGTGATCTGCAGGCAACGGGAGGCCCTGCTGGCTGCCGTTGGTGCGGATCTCCCTATCGGGATTGGGCACAGGTTTGGCGCCTGGGCTTCAGGAATCGCCACCGACCTGGTTGTTTGAGCCAGGCCAGAGCCCCGCCGCGAGCACCGCAACGCCGGTGCCGATGAATGATTCAGCCAAGCGCAGCAGGGCATTTAGCCCCGGACTCAGCTTCGGATCCAGGCTGCCGGTGACCATCACAACGATCACGGTGATCGCTGCGAGGCGGCCATGGCTGGGCACATTGATCGCTGCGCAGAGCGCAACTGTGGCGAAGATTGCCACGGCCATGCCCAGGGGGTGAAAGGGAAGCAGCGTCAGGTAGATGGCACTGGTGCCGGCGCCTATGGCTGAACCCAAAATTCGCAGCGAGGCTGAGGAGGTTGTCTCCCTGCGGGTGGCCTGGGTTACCACGATCGCGGAGATCGCCGACCAAAGCCCGCCGATCTTGGGTAGGTAGCCCGGGAACAGATTTGTGAACCAGTAGCCGAGCAAGTAAGCCACCAACGCCGCTATGGCGATTTCGGCGGGGATGCGCAGGCGCTCTGCCTTGTTCATGGCTCAGGCTCACTGCACGGGCTACCGAATTGCCTTTTAACGGCAGGCGCCAGCTTGGTGGCATCGCGATCGGCATAGGCCTCCACCAGCCGCTGCACTAGCGGGTGGCGCACCACGTCAGCCGCGGTGAGCTCGCAGATCGCCACCCCCTCCACCCCCTGCAGCACCTGGGCAGCTTCCTGCAGGCCGCTCTTTACCCCATAGGGCAGGTCCACCTGGGTGGGATCGCCAGTTACCACCATGCGGGAGTGTTCCCCCAGCCGGGTAAGCACCATCCGCATCTGGGCGGTGGTGGTGTTTTGGGCTTCGTCGAGGATCACAAAGGCGTCGGCCAGGGTGCGGCCACGCATGTAAGCAAGAGGGGCCACTTCAATCACCCCTTTTTCCAGCAGGGCACCGGTGCGCTCGGCGCCAAGCAGGGCGTGCAGGGCGTCGTAGAGGGGGCGCAGGTAGGGATCAACTTTCTGCTGAAGATCGCCTGGTAAAAACCCGAGCCGTTCGCCCGCCTCAACCGCCGGGCGAGTGAGCACCAACCGCTCGACCTTGCGCTCGGTGAGCATGCGCACCGCCTGAACGGCGGCCAGAAAGGTTTTGCCAGTGCCCGCCGGGCCGAGGGCAATGGTGAGGTCGTGGTGCTCCATAGCTTCCACATAGGACTGCTGGCGCAGGGTGCGCGGGCGCAGCAATTTGCCACTCTGGCTGCGGGCCAGCACTTGGCGCCCCATTTGCTGATGCTCCGCGCTCCTGCCGGTGTCGAGGGCCTGCAGGGCTACCCGCACATCCACTTGGGTGATGGCTTGGCCTTCCTGCCACAGGGGGCGAAGCAATTCCACCAACGCCGCAGCTCTCTCCATCTGGCTAGGAGGTGCCTGAATGACCAAATCCAGCCCCCGCAGCACTAGCGAAGCTCCGGTGAGGGCTTCGAGTTGGTGCAGGGTGGATGATTCGGCGTCACCTGCCAGGGCTAGAGCCGCGGCAGGATTGGGCAGGGGAATGGCAAAGCTTGTGGGCCCCTTTGGCTCTGCCATGGGGCGAAAGCTCAAGCTTCGGCGGTAGCGGCGGCTTCCGTAGTTGCTTCGTCGGCACTGGCGGCTTCAGCAGCAGCAGCTTCGGCAGCTGCTTTGGCTTCGGCGGCAGCAGCAGCTTCGGCAGCCTTGGCCTCAGCTGCTTCCTTGGCAGCCTGCTTGGCTGCAGCTTCGCGGGCATCAGCCTGCTTCTGCTTGCCAACTACCTCGGCGGGGCGCACTGTCTTCTCGATCAGACCACCCTTCTCCAGCAAGGAGCGCACCGTGTCGGTGGGTTGGGCCCCCTGGCCCAGGCGAGTGCGGATCGCCTCGGTGTCGAGACGGGTCTCTTTGGTACGGGGGTTGTAGAAGCCCAGCTCCTCAAGCGGACGTCCGTCGCGGCGAGAGGTGCTGTTAGTGGCCACAAGGCGGAAACTCGCTTCCCGCTTCTTTCCAAACCGCTTCAGGCGGAGCTTGATCATCGTGGCCTTGCGCTAGGTGTCCAAACAAGCAATGTACCCCGTCGGGTGCTCACAGCTGGCCGAATCCCTTGCGCTTCTTGGCGGGCTTGGCAACTCTTTGCCCCGCCCCACTGCCACTGCGACCGCCACCGCCACCGCCACCCATGGGTCCAGGCATGCCGGGCATCCCTGGCATTCCAGGCATACCCCCCATCCCTGGCATGCCGGGCATGCCGCCGCCGCGGGTCATCTGCTGCATGAAGCCGCGCATCTTCTGGAAATCGGCCAGCACCTTGTCCACCTCGGCCGAGCTGTGGCCGCAGCCAGAGGCGATGCGGCGCCTTCTTGAGGGTTGGGAGGCCAGCAGCTCCGGTTGCTGGCGCTCGATCTCTGTCATTGAGCCAATCATCGCCTCGATCTTCTTGAGCTGCACCTCGCCTTGCTTGAGCATGCCGTCGTCAATTTTGTTCATGCCCGGGATCAGCTTCATCAGCCCGCCCAGGGAGCCCATGCGCCGGATCATGCGCATCTGCTGCAGAAAGTCGGAGAAGTCGAAACTGGCTTCCTGGAGTTTTTGCTGCATGCGGGCCACGTCGGCCAGCTCCACCTCCTTGGTGGCCTTCTCCACCAGGGTGAGCACGTCGCCCATGCCGAGGATGCGGCTTGCCATCCGCTCGGGATGGAAGGGCTGGAGAGCCTCTACCTTCTCGCCGGTGCCGATGAACTTGATCGGCGCACCGCTCACCTTGCGGATCGAAAGGGCGGCACCGCCGCGGGAGTCGCCGTCGAGCTTGGTGAGCACGGCTCCTGTGATCCCAACCTGCTCGTGGAAGGCCCGGGTTAGATCGGCGGCCTCCTGGCCGATCATCGAATCCACCACCAGCAGCACCTCGTCGGGCTGCACGGCCTGACGGATCCGCACCATCTCCTCCATCATCGACGTGTCGATTTGGAGTCGGCCAGCGGTGTCTACCAGCACCGTGTCGAAGCCCTCCTCGCGGGCCTTGGCGATGCCGGCGGCGGCGATGTCCTCGGGCTTGGCTTCGGTGCCAAGGCTGAATACCTCCACGCCGATTTGGGCGCCCAGGGTTTTTAGCTGCTCAATGGCGGCAGGTCGGTAGACGTCTGCTCCCACCAGCAGGGCCTTGCGCCCCTGTTCCTTGAGGTGCAGGCCGAGCTTGGCGGTGGCGGTGGTTTTGCCGGCGCCCTGCAGGCCGGCCATCAGCACCACCGAGGGCGCGCCGGGTTTGCCTCCTGCGGCCAGGGGGGCGTTCTCGCCTCCCATGGTTTCAACCAGCTGCTCGTGCACCAGCTGGATAAATTTCTGATCCGGGCTAACGCCCCGGACCACCTCGGCGCCCACGGCCTTGCGGCGCACCTCCTCGACGAAGTCCTGAACCACCGGCAGGCTCACATCCGCCTCCAGCAGGGCTCGACGCACCTGCTTGAGCGCGCCTTCCACGTTGGTTTCCGTGATCGAGGCCTGCCCTCTCAGGCTCTTAACCGCCTCTTCAAATCGCTGGGAAAGCTCGTCAAACATCGCGGTGCCACTCCGGGGCCAGGGGTTGGGGCCTAGACCCCATATTCAAACGATCGTAAAAACCAGTCCGGCTGGTCAAGGAGCTTTCTGGAAGCTCACCAGGCGCCAGATACCTCCGTCTCGGCCAAACACATAGAGGTTGCGAAGCTCCATCTTGCTGGGCTCGCCTTGAGGATCCCCCTTGGAGTTGAGCCGCTGATCGGTGTAGCTCAGCCCCACCGTGGCGGCGATGCGGTTGGCGTCTCGCTCGTTGATCACCAGATTGGTGATGTCGGTGCTGATGGTCTGGGTTTCGCCCCGGGCCTGGTCGGCGTCGCGCTCCGATTCGAGTCGATCCAGCTGGCTTGGCCGGGCCAGCACCTCCAGGGGAATGCGACTGTCTTTGCCTGCCAGGATTGCGGCCTTGGCGTCGAGCCATGCTTCGAGCAGGGCCTGCACCTGGGCTTCACTCGGCGCTTCCTCCCGCAGGGGCAGGCTGGGCTCGGCGGCAGGGGTGGCCTTAACGGGAGGGGTGGGCTTGATGGGAACAGCCGGTGGGGCGACCGGTTGCACCGCGATGGGAGTGCGGCCCGGGCCGGGGGCGGGAGAGCGCAGCCTCACAAACGAGGCGATGGCAAGCAGTGCCACCCCGGCTGCCACGGCTACTCCGGTAGTTATGCGGCGCGACGGCCACTGCCACTGCCACTGCCAGTGGGGCATGCGCTCCATCCAGGAGGCAGGACCATGGCTATCCCAGGCTTCCCGCAGGTTCTCTAGCCAGGACGTCCCGTCCCAGTCCCACTGCTCGTCTTCGTCTTCCTGTTCCGGGAAGCCGCCGCTGGGGCTGGCTGGGGCTGCGCTAACTGGGGCTGAGCCCATGTCCCAGGCAAAGGCGTTTTCGGTGGTCGCTGGCAATCGCTCTGAGGGGCTGTCGTGCTGCTCGACATAGGCCTGTACGTCGCGGTCGGCGAAGTAGGCCTCCAGGTCCGGATCAGCCTCCAGATCGCGGTAGCCGGGCAACACATCACGCGCCAACCAGTCGCGGCAGTAGGCGCAAAGTTGGGCAAGGGAATCGCTGCTTTGCTGCTCCGCCCAGCGCTTCAGTTCGGGGGTTGCTCCCTGCTCGAAGGCGCTGCGGGCTTTGTCCACCTGCCCAAGCAGCAGATGCAGGCAGGCCAGCAGCGGTTGCAGTCCGTCTTGACCGCTGGCCTCCAGCCGCTCGCGGGCCGCGGCGATGCGCTCGGGCTTGCGTTGGGCAAAGCCGGAGGCGGTGAGGGCGGTGCTCGCCAAAAAATCTGCAGCCGCAGAGGCTTCTGCCCAGCGACTGAACAAATCCACTTGCTCCTGCACTGTCAGGAAGGCACGGATCTGCTTAAAAAAGGCTTGAAATTCCTCCGGGCCCATGCTCGGGTCACCGAAACCCTCAAGTCCGCCCCGGCGGGCCACCAGCTCTTCAAGCAGGGTCAGACCCTCGGCTCTTTCCGTTTGGGCAGTGAGGTTGCGGCTGAGTAGGTCCAGCACTCGGTAGGGCCGCAAACCATCGAGCTCGTCGCTGAGTTGCTGGCGAATGGCTGGTAATTGGCCCATCCGCTGCAGCAGGTGCTGGCCCTGCTGCAGGGTCTGGGCGGCGGCCTCGTAGCGCCGCTGCTGGTGCAGGTCGACGGCGGCCGCCAGGCAGGCGAGGCCAGCTAACAGGGCCAGGTCGGCCTCGCGAGTGCTTCCCAGCGCTGGCGTCTGAGGTGGCTGTAGGGCCCGGCAGGCGAGCTCGAAGCTTTCGAAGGCTTGACCCGCTTCGAGCAACAGCAGCAGGCCGCCCACCTCCTTGCTGGTGGGCACATCAAGGGCGGGCATCAGCGTTGGCCCGCTGCCGGCCAGCGCCGTCAGGTCGGATTCGTAGGCCTGGCGCCGGCTGCTGTCGCTGAGTAGGTCGGCGCTGGCGCGCAGTAGTTCCTCACGGGCTATCAGGGTTTCCTGGGTAAATCCCTGATCTGGCGCCCGGTCGATGCGTTGCTGCAGGGTGCGCAACAGGGACTGCAAGTCCGTGGTCGGGTTGACTCCGAGCAACCGGAAATGATCGATCGGCAGTTCCAATCCTTGCCTTCCACTGGTGGCTGACTGTAGGCAGGGTCAGCGGTTGTGGCACAAATTGTCAGCTGCCGCGGGAACAGACCTCGTACAGTTGGGCAATGACGCAGGCGGACATGGGCCACGACATTGCGGCGGCACCTGGATCAGCCTCCGGAGCACCGACCTGTTCAGCCGACGTCACCAGTTTGGTGGGGGCTCACGCTGAGCGCCTCGAGAACCTTTACCCATCCGTGCCTGCCACGGTGAATCGCGACGAGGGCTTGATGCTCTATCGCGACATGACCCTGGGCCGGCGTTTTGAGGACAAGTGCGCGGAGATGTATTACCGCGGCAAAATGTTTGGCTTTGTGCACCTCTACAACGGCCAGGAGGCCGTGAGCACGGGCGTGATCAAGGCGATGAAGCTGCAGCACGACTGGTTTTGCAGCACCTACCGCGACCACGTCCATGCCCTGAGCTGCGGCGTGCCGGCCCGGGAGGTGATGAGCGAGCTATTCGGCAAGGAAACCGGCTGCAGCAAGGGCCGCGGCGGCTCCATGCACCTTTTTTCCAAGGAGCATCACCTGCTCGGTGGCTACGCCTTCATCGGCGAGGGCATTCCGGTGGCCCTCGGCGCAGCTTTTACCAGCCGCTACAAGCGCGACGCCCTCGGAGATGCCTCCAGCGACTCCGTCACCGCAGCCTTCTTCGGCGACGGCACCTGCAACATCGGTCAATTTTATGAATGCCTAAACATGGCGGCGCTTTGGAAGCTGCCGATCCTGTTTGTGGTGGAGAACAACAAGTGGGCCATTGGTATGGACCACAACCGTGCCACCAGCGATCCGGAGATCTGGCGTAAGGCCGCTGCCTTTGGCATGGCTGGTGAGGAGGTGGACGGCATGGACGTGCTGGCGGTGCGTGCCGCCGCCCAGCGCGCCGTTGAGAGGGCCCGGGCCGGAGAGGGCCCCACCCTGCTGGAGTGCCTCACCTATCGCTTCCGCGGCCATTCCCTGGCTGACCCCGACGAGCTGCGCGAAGAGGCTGAAAAGGAGTTTTGGGCCAAGCGAGATCCGATCAAATCCCTTGCCAGCCGGTTGATCGAGCAGGGCTTGACTACAGCCGAGGAGCTCAAGTCGATCGAGAAGGAGATCGATGCCGAAGTGGCAGATTGCGTCGAATTCGCCCTGGCGGCTCCCGAACCCAAGCCGGAAGAGCTCACTCGCTACATCTGGGCGGAAGACTGATGGGCGGAAGACTGATACGCGTGCCCTAATGCCCCGTGCCCTAAAGCGTCGTGCCCTAAAGCGTCGCGGGGGTGCGGCGGGTGAGATTGCGCAGCTTGCGTAGAGCTTTGAGTTCTACCTGGCGCACCCGCTCCCGGGACACATCGAGCCGCCGGCCGATCTCCGCCAGGGTTTGACGCTCCTCTCCTTCCAGCCCGAAGCGCAGTTGCAGCACCTGGCGCTCCTGTTCGCTCAAATGGCTCAGCCAGCGCCCTAGCTGCTCTTGATGGATGCCGCGCTCCACCCGGTCGAGAGGCTCCTCCTCGGAGGAATCGGCGATCAGATCGCCCAGGAAGCTGCGGCCTTCATCACCGTTTACTGGCGCATCCAGGCTCGAGGTGGTGAGGGACTGGCGCAACAGGCCATCAAGCTCTTCGATCGGCATGGCCATGGCCTCGGCGATCTCCTGGCGGCTGGGCATGGCGCCGAGCTTGTGGGCAAGGTCGAGGCTCACCTTGCGAATGGCGGTGAGGCGCTCGCTGAGATGCACCGGCAGTCGAATCGTGCGCGACTGGCAAGCGATCGCTCGGGTCATGCTCTGGCGAATCCACCAGAAGGCATAGGTCGAAAACTTATAACCACGGGTGGGATCAAATTTCTCAACAGCCCGCTCCAGTCCCAGTGAACCTTCCTGGATTAAGTCGAGCAGCTCGAGACCCTTGCCTTGATATTTTTTGGCAACACTTACGACTAAGCGCAAATTGGCCTTCATCATGCGCTGCTTAGAGCGCTTGCCGATGCGCATCAATTTCTTTTCCAGGTCGCTGAGCTCCCTATCGCCCTCCTCCGTGAGGCGCATCATTGTTTGCACCTGATTGCCGAGTTCGATCTCTTCAGCTGGCGTCAACAGGGGCTCTCGCCCGATCGTGGCCAGGTACCACGTAATCGGGTCGCTACTTCTACGGCGACTGCTTTCGCTGACCCTCGTCGGGGATGAGGTCATTGGAAGGCCTATCGAAGGAGTTGACTATCGAGGCAAATTCGGCTCTATGAGGGTGTTTTCAGCAACCCTTTAGCTTTCACTTGCAAAACAACACAGAAGCAGCCCTGTCCTGGTCTGACATTTACTGATTTCCGTGTTGTGATCAACACAGCTGAGCCAGGTTTTCTGCCACCTGCATTGGTGTGAAACCGCTCTCGGAGTTTTCCCCCCGTCGCCCAGCCTGGGCGTGGGCCAGTGCTGCCGCGGCGAGCCAAGTGGCGTCGGCGTTGCCGCTGGCTGCCAGGGCCATCGCTCCCAGGCCGGCGGCGTAGCCGGCCAGCACGTCTCCGAGTCCTGTTCTGGCACTGCCGGGGCTGGCTTCGAGCAATTGCCAGCGGCGACCATCCGGGGCCGCCACGATGCTGCGGGCCCCTTTGAGCAATACGCAGGCCCCACTGCTCATGGCCGCCTGGGCGGCCGCCTCCAGGGCGGTGCTGCCGGCGAGCTCGGGAAAGAGGCGGGCGAATTCGCCGGGGTGGGGGGTGATCCAGGTAGGCCCCTGTCGCTGCTGGAGCCAGCGGCTTGCCTGCAGACCGAGCCCTTGGCTCACTGGCCCCGCAAGGCGGTTGAGGCCGTCTGCATCAAGCACCAGCAGCCCTTGCCAGCTCAGCAGCTCACTCCAACTCGGCGGATTGGGCCAGCAGTTGGCCTCCCCCAGGCCGGGCCCGACCAGCAGGGCATCCAGCCGCTGGGGATCGAGTTCGGCCGGGGGATCGAGGCATACCACTACCTGTGGGTGCTGCTGCCAGATGGTGCCGGCCAGGGCCTCCGGCAGGGCGGCCCGGACACTGCCGCAGCCGCTGCTGCTGGCGCCGGCCAGGGCCAGGCTGGCGGCACCCCGATAGGTATCGCTGCCCGCTACCACCAGCAGTCGGCCGCGCTGATATTTCGATGCCGCCGGGTTCAATTTGGGTTTAGGCCTTGCCGCCAGATCCCGCTCCGCCAGAGCCAGGGGCACTTTGAGGGGAAGCTCCTGCAGCAGCGCTGGCGGCAGGCCCAGGTCGACCCAGTGCAGCGACCCCACAGCCTCTAGGGCCGCGTCTTGAACCAGGCCGGTCTTGATGAGGCCGATTGCATAGGTGCTGATGGCCTGGGCCGTGTATGAGCCGGTGGCCTGGCCGCTGTCGGCGCAGAGGCCCGTGGGCACATCAATCGCCACTAGCGCATGTGGCCGCTGGCGCTGGCGCTGCCGCAGCAGGGCTTCGATCGCCTCTCCAGGTGCTCGCCGCTGGCCGATGCCCAGCAGGGCATCGATCCAGAGGGCGGCACCGCTGGGATCGGGGCTTGACTCCAGCCGGGGAATGCCAAGCCACAGGGCGTGTCGCAAGTGGGCGGCGCTGAGCGGCTTGTGGCGCCCAAACGGGCTCCAGATGGCCGTTGAGATACCAGCCAGGTGCAGTTCCCGGGCGATTACCAGCCCATCCCCGCCGTTGTGGCCTGGCCCCACCAGCACCAGCGCTCCATGGCGCCCCAGCCGCTCGCCGTGCTGCTCCAGCAGCAGCCGACTCACCGCCAGGGCGGCCTTCTCCATCAGGGCTTCCACCGGCAGGCCGCTGGCGAAGAGTTGCTCCTCCAGCGCTGCCATCTGGGCGCTGTTGACCAGCAGGTGGCTGCTATTGCGTTCCGGCCAAGGGGCTACTGCGGACGGCTCTCCCAACCCCTTTAAGGCATCTGGGTTTCATGATGGGAGTACTCCCGCCAGCTGTCTGCCCTTTGCCTGCTCCAGTGGCTTCTTCCGCTTTTGTGCCGCCTGCCTCTACGCCCGCTGGCCAGGCCGCTTTAGAGCGGCTGCGGGCCTGGCCCGGGGAGCATCGCGTTGCGGTGGGCCTCTCAGGCGGCGTTGACAGCTCCTTGACGGCAGCCCTGCTGGTGGAGGCGGGCTGGCAGGTGGAGGGCCTCACCTTGTGGCTGATGAGTGGCAAGGGTGCCTGCTGCGCCGAGGGCCTGGTGGATGCCGCCGGCATCTGCGAGCAACTCGGGGTGCCCCACCACGTGGTGGATTTTCGCGAGCACTTCCAGGCCCAGATCGTTGATTTTCTGGTGCAGGGTTATCAGGCCGGCGTGACGCCGCTGCCTTGCTCTCGTTGCAATCGGGAGGTGAAATTTGGGCCGATGCTCCAGTGGGCTGAAAGCGAGCGGAGCATCGGCCGGCTCGCCACGGGCCATTACGCCCGGGTGCGCCATGGCGCCAGCAGCGACAACGGCCGTCACCAGTTGTTGCGCGGCTTAGATGGCCAGAAGGATCAGAGCTACTTCCTCTACGACCTACCCCAGGAGGCCCTGGGCCGGCTGGTGTTTCCCCTCGGCGAGCTCACCAAGGCAGACACGCGGCTGGAGGCGGAGCGCCATGGGCTGCGTACGGCCCAGAAGCCCGAGAGCCAGGACCTCTGCCTGGCCGATCACCACGGCTCGATGAAGGCCTTTCTCGATGCCTACCTGCCGCCGCGCCAGGGACAGATCGTGCTTACCGATGGCACGGTGGTGGGCGAGCACGACGGCATTGAGCATTTCACGATCGGCCAGCGCAAGGGCCTGGGGGTGGCCTGGAGCGAGCCACTGCATGTGGTGCGCCTTGATGGGGCGATGAACCAGGTGGTGGTGGCTCCCCGCGCTGGGGCGGCCCGGGGCGAAGCGTTGGTGGGGGCGGTGAATTGGGTGTCGATCGAGCCACCTACGGAGCCCATGGAGCTGGAGGTGCAGGTGCGTTACCGCAGTGCACCCGAGCCGGCCCGACTGATTCCCTTGCCCGCCACCGACGCCGATAGCGCAGCCCTGCGGCCCCACCGGGTGCGGTTGGAGTTTGCAGAGGAGCAGTTTTCGATCACGCCTGGTCAGGCGGCGGTGTTCTACGCCGGTGAGGTGCTGCTCGGTGGAGGCCTGATTCAGTCCTAAGCCCAGGCAGTCACCAGTAGGGGTCGCTGGCTAGCTCCACCGTTAGCGAGCCGGAGCGGCTGGCGGGCACCGTGGCAATGCAGGCCCGCACCACCTGGCCGTTTACTTCGATCTCGCAGGCGCCGCAACTGCCGCCCAGGCAGCCCGTGGGGATCAGAAAGCCTGCGGCCTGGGCTGCCACCAGCCAGTCACACCCGGCGTTGCAGCTGCTGGTGTGGCCGTTGGGCCAGTGGATGCTGGTGGCGGAGTCGGCCATTTAGGGGCTCAGAAGGGGGGTGAGGTTCACTTGGGCCTCAAAGGCATCGGCGAGTCGCTCTAGGAGGGCGTCTCGCTGCCGGCTGTGGTGGGGCGGGTTCTCCGGCAGGGCAGCCAGGCCGCGACGCTGGCGAAGTTGGTTGAGCCAACGGCGCCGCCAGGGCCCGCTTTCGAATACCCCATGCAGGTAGGTGCCAGCCACCAGACCACCCGCTTCGCCAAAGCTGTACCAATGGCCCAGGTCGGGATCGGTGGCGAGGGGCTGCAGGGGGCCGGCAGTTTCGATGGGGCTGCTGAGGCCGCGATGCAGTTCGAATCCCTCCAGGCTCAAGCCCTCGCCGGGCCAGCGGGCCGTGCTTTGGCGCTGGCGCAGGGCCTTGCGGCCGCCGAAGCGGGTGCGTAGCGGCAGCAGATCCAGGCCGGCCACCACTTGCCCGGCGGCGCAATCACCGCCCTCAAGGCCCTGCGGATCCAGTAGCTCCCGGCCCAGAAGCTGTAAGCCGCCGCAAATACCAAACACCTGGCCCCCGCCGGCGACGTAGCTGCGCAGTTCCTCCCCTAGCCCAGCTCGCTGCAGGGCCGCCAGATCCCTCAGGGTCTGCTTGCTGCCCGGCACGATTACCGCATCGGGGCGCCCTAATGGTTCCCCCGGCGTCAGCCAGCGCAGCTGCACGCTTGGTTCGGCCTCGAGGGGATCGAGATCGGAGAAATTGCTCAGTGATGGCAGGCGCAGCACGGCGATCTCCAGCTCGGCGCTGCTTTTGCGGCCGCGGCGCTCCAGCAGATCGAGGGAGTCTTCTGGCGGAAATAGCTCGTCGAGCCAGGGCATCACCCCCAGCACGGGGATGCCGGTGTGGGCCTCCAACCAGCGGCGCCCCTCGTCAAACAGCTCACGGCGGCCGCGGAAGCGGTTGATCAGCAGGCCGCGGATTAGGGGCCGCTCCACCGGCCGCAGCAGCGCCAAGGTGCCCATCAATTGGGCAAAAACGCCACCGCGCTCGATGTCGGCCACGAGGATGCAGCGGGCCCGCAGAAATTGGGCTAAACGCAAATTTGTGAGGTCGCGGGATTGCAGGTTTACCTCCACCGGGCTGCCCGCTCCCTCCAGCACTAGGCGCCCCCCCGGATGGGCCGCCTGCAGCTCGCTCAGGCCGGCGCGAATGGCCGCCCAGCCTGGCCGGAACCAGTCGCGGTAGTAGTGCTCGGCGCGGGCCAGCCCCACCGACTGACCCAGATGGATCAGCTCGCTGGTGGAGTCGCCCTGGGGCTTGAGCAGCACCGGATTCATGCTGTGGTGTGGTTCGAGTCCGGCGGCCCAGGCCTGCAGCGCCTGGGAGTAGGCCATTTCGCCGCCGTCCTGATCAACCCAGGCGTTGTTGCTCATGTTCTGCCCCTTGAAGGGCAGGGGCGTTTCGCCGCGACGGCGCAGCACCCGGCAGAGGGCAGCGGTCATCAGCGACTTGCCAGCCCCGCTGCTGGTGCCAAGCACCATCAGGGGGGTGGGTGCGGCTGGGTCCGGCTGAGCAGCTTTTGCGCTCATAGACGCGGCCGGTGGCGGCGAAGCCAGTGCTGCAGGCGAATGGGGCCGCTGGCGCCGGGAATTTCGCCAGGCCATTGGGCCAGCAGCTCCCTTCCCATGGGCGTGAGCCGCACCCGCTCGGTGAGGCCCTGACCATCCACCTCGCGCCGCAGCACCCCGAGCTGGATCAGCCAGATCCAGTGGGCTTCTACCCGATCGGCCGTCGGTGCTCCCTGGCAAAGGCTCTGGAGGTCGTTCCGGCGGCAGAGCTCGCCGCCGCTGAGAGCCCGATCGCTCACCTCCACGTAAAACGCCCGCCTAAATGGCAGGCAGCGCATTGCCTGGCTGGCCCTGGACAGGGAGCGTTTGTTTTGAAGCAGGGGGTCGATTGAGGCAGCTTCCCGGTGTTGCATAGAAGGATTCTCCCTGACCCCATGCTCGTGCTCGCCTCTGCCTCCCCAGCTCGCCGGCGCCTGCTGGAGCAGGCCGGCATCGCTCACCAGGTGCAGGTGAGTGGCGTTGATGAGGAGTCGATCAGCGATCCCGATCCCGCCCAGCTAGTGCAGCGGCTGGCCCGGGCCAAAGCCGAAGCGGTGGCACAACAACTGCCCCAGGGCTGCAGGGTGCTTGGCTGCGATTCGCTGCTGGTTTTCAACGGTGAGGTGTATGGCAAGCCAGCTGACGCTGGCGAAGCTCGCCAGCGCTGGTTGCAGATGGCAGGCGGTTGGGGTGAGTTGATCACCGGCCATTGCCTCCTGCCTTGCAATCAAGAAGCAGCTGATGGCGGGCCCCTGTTGGCCGCGGTAGTGACCCGCGTGCAGTTCGCTCTACTCAGCTCGGCGGAGATCGACGCCTATGTAGCCAGTGGCGAACCCCTCCAATGTGCCGGTGGCTTTGCCTTGGAGGGGCGTGGAGGGCTGCTGGTGGAGCGGATTGAAGGTTGCTTCAGCAACGTGATCGGCCTGAGCCTGCCGTTGCTGAGGCGATGGCTCAAAGCCCCATCAAGTTGTTGAGCAGCTGGCCGAAGCTATTGCCGTTACTGGGGGCAGCAGTGGGTGTCACGGTGAGTACCCGATCAGACCAGGTGAAGCTGACACTGCGGCCCTGGTCATTGACATTGACTGGCCAGGAGTTGCCCTTGACATCGCTGAGCTGGTAGCCGCCGCCCCTGGGCTTGCTAACGCTGTAAACGTTGCCGTCTTGAAGACTCACCTCTAGGAGTCGTCCTTTGCCAGTGCGGTTTTCCCGCAGTTCACAGTTGCCGTTGTACAGGGATTTAAACCAGCGGGTCATGCGGCATTGGGCCGCTCGGGTCTGGGTGCTGGCACCGCCAGCGCCAGTCCCATTCGCACTACCGAATAGTTGGTTGGAGAGAGCAACATTCACCTGCTGACGGTTCCAGCCATCGCTCCAGCAGGTGCGAGCGTTGAGATCACAGGCGCTGCCGTTGCTGAGCCGAAATTGACGTGGCGGTGCTTGGCCGGCCAGGTTGCGCAGGGCGGTTTGCTCGGCAAAGGATCCGAAGTACTCCCTCGTCAGTCCGAGGGATAGGCCGGACTGGTCGTAGCAGACAGGACTGCTGCCGGGGTCGCAGACGATTCCGGCACGGGGGGTTTGCAAACCCTGGAGACCGCCGCCGGATTGATTTGCTGTTGTTGGGAGTGAGCCGAATAGTTGCTGGGTGAGGTTGGGAGCCATTTGGGCCCTCTGCCAGCCATCACTCCAGCAGGTGGCCGCTCGCGAGTCGCAAACAGCTCCGTTGCTCAGTCGGAAGTCATTCGCTTGGGGGCGGTTGCCCAGCTCGGAGCTAAGACGGTTGGCAGCGATGCTGCCGAAGTAGGTCTGGGTCAGGCCGATGGAAGGTCCTTGCTTGTCGTAGCAGGTGGGTCCAGCTTGGTCGCAGATCACACCTGCAGCAGGAGAGGTGATAGCTCCTTGGGCCTGGGCTGGCTGGGCCAGTAAAGGAACCATATTCAGACCAGTTGCCAGCAGAACAGCCTCCAATAGCCGTGATCTTGAGCTCAGGTTTTGAACTGAATGGCGGGCCATTAACAAAGGTCTTATTTCTCCGAAAGCTAGGTAGATAGGGGCGGGGCGGCAACAAAAAAGCCCCCGCTCGAAAGCGGGGGCCAGCAACGATCACTGTGTGATCAATCCAGATCCGGCATAGCCAAGGTGGGCTCTGCCTTGCGATCAATGCCCTTCTCGAAACCAGCAGCAGCAGCGCGAGCGCGACCTGCATGCCACAGGTGGCCGACCAGGAAGAAGAAGGCCAGCACGAACTGCGTGGACGCCAGCCACTGGCGGATGTTCACGAAGTTCACCGAGTTGGGCTCGGTGATGATGCCGCCAACGGAGTTCAGGGAGGCGTTCGGAGCGTGGGTCATGTATTCAGCCGCGCGGCGCACTTGCCAGGGCTGAATATCGTTCTGGAGTTTGTCCAGGCTCAGGCCGTTGGGGCCGCGCAGGGGCTCCAGCCAGGGACCGCGGAAGTCCCAGAAACGCATGGTTTCACCACCGAAGATGATCTCGCCTGTGGGTGAGCGCATCAGGTACTTACCCAGACCGGTGGGGCCCATGGCCGAACCGATGTTGGCGCCGAGGCGCTGGTCACGCACTAGGAAGGTGAAGCTTTGGGCCTGGGAGGATTCGGCGTTTGTAGGGCCGTAAAACTCGGAGGGATAGGCGGTGTTGTTGAACCAGATATAAGCCGAGGCGATGAAGCTCATAAAGCTCAGCGCGCCGAGGCTATAGCTCAAGTAGGCCTCACCATTCCAGATGAAGGCGCGACGCACCCAGCCGAACGGCTTGGTGATTGCGTGCCAGATGCCTCCGAAGATGCAGATCAGGCCGATCCAGATGTGACCGCCGATGATGTCTTCCATCGAGTTGACCCCGATGATCCAGCCCTCGCCACCAAAGGGTGCGCGGGTGAGATAACCGAAGATCACGCCGGGGCTGAGGGTTGGGTTGGTGATGATGCGTACATCGCCACCGCCCGGTGCCCAAGTGTCATAAACACCGCCAAAGAACATGGCCTTGAAGACCAGCAGCAGGGCGCCGACGCCGAGAAGAATCAGGTGATAACCAATGATGTTGGTCATCTGATTCTTGTCGCGCCAATCCTGGGAGAAGAAGGTGGAGTAGTTCTCCAGCACTTCGGGACCACGCAGGGCGTGATACAGACCACCAAGGCCGAGCACGGCCGAGCTGATCAGGTGCAGCACACCAACGACAAAGAACGGATAGAGATCGGTGACCTCACCACCAGGACCAACGCCGTAACCCAGGGTGGCTACGTGGGGGAACAGGATTAGCCCCTGCTCGTACATGGGCTTATCGAAGGTGAAGTGGCTCACCTCGAAAAGCATCATGGCCCCAGCCCAGAAGACCATCAGGCCAGCGTGGGCGACGTGGGCGCCGAGAAGGCGACCGGAGAGGTTGATCAGGCGGGCATTGCCCGCCCACCAGGCATAGCCGGTGGAGTCGAGGTCTTTGCCCCCGACCACCAGATTGGAATTAAAGGGCGTTTCCACGGGGCAGAACCTCTTCAGGGAAGACGAAGTTTTCATGCGGCTGGTCAGCCGGTGCCATCCAGGCACGCAGACCTTCATTCAG
>NZ_PXXO01000003.1 GCF_003011885.1 Cyanobium usitatum str. Tous | reverse complement strand
AACTCTGGCGGACCTGTCCCGTCCCATTGACCCACGGCATCTCAAGACCAGAAAGCAGGGCAACACGACCCTGACCTATTGCTCTTGGAGCACCATTGCTAAGCACCTTCACCATCGTGCCCCTGGTTGGTGTTGGGAGGTTCAGTCGGTTCAGGAGGTTGGTGGTGCCGTTGTGGTCACTGGGCGCTTGACCATCCCTACTGCTGATGGAGACCTGCTTCACTACTCGGCAGTGGCATCGGAACCACTGGAGTCCAAGTCCCAGGCACCTGCTGCTGAGGTTGCTGCTTCCTCTTGCTTGAGGCGGGCAGCGGCGTTGGCGGGTCTTGGGTTGGAGTTGTGGGGGTGATTCAACTAAAAACTATTTGAGGTGCTCATAAGTTGGGTTCGTGCGTTGAGAAGCGGCATCGCCCGAAACGAACGACTCATCGGTTAAGATAAGGTTAAACTAGCAGCGAGAAGGCACGGTGTACGAAGATCTTTCTACTTTTGAAAGGACACTGGCAAGGTTTGGGGACAAGGTAAGTCTTATAGCAGGACTGGAGTTATCAGGAAAACTATCGCCTGAAGATGCTTATCAGCAGATAAAGACACTATACAAGGATTTAAAGGATCAAAGGAGGCAAGAAAAGGGTAATTGGGAAGTCAACTGATTGTCCTCATTGCTGATGGAGACATTCTCCATTGCTCAGTATCGGGTCTTGGGTTTGAGTTGTGGGGTTGATCCGATGACCATCAACATTGAATGGCAAGACCAAAACGGTAACTGGCATCACTACCAGAGCAAGCAAAATCAGGCGGATGCCTATCGGGTTGCTCAGCATCGTGCTGAGTCAACAAAGAAGCGCCATCGCCCGGTGGATGACGATGGGCGCTTGTTGGATTGCATCTCCTAAAGGGGACTTTCTTGATTAGACAAGAAACTCAAAATAGTCGTTCGAATAGTCAATACCATTCTCGATGTAAATCATATCCTCCTCTTCAGTCGCTTGGGGATCAATACCGTGATACGCCCAGAATTCCTGCTGGGCAATATCGATCAAGGAGTCACAGACCTGACGCCAAGTATAGTTGTCTTTCTCATAAAGCAACTGAAATGCTTCGTATACGGTCATCTGAACTGTTTCTTTTGTAATTTTCACAATAATTAGGGGATAATGTTAACATTTACTTGGTCAAGGTCATACAATTTCTAGCGGTATGTCGCCGAACAAGATCACGAATTGCCTTTTGCTTGATTGCTGACGATCGCACTAGTCCTATGCAAGCATTATAGGATGAGCAAACTATCTTGTCAACCCCTATTCCGGAATGCGTTGAGGTTCAAGGCGCCGCAACTGGTCTTACTGATTCTCCTAGATAAGCACTTGAGTCCGGAGGGTCTTAATGCTGCTGGCGGTAAGAACCCATGGATGCAACTGCTTTCTATGCACATAAACTCTATGCCTACCCAACAACGGGCACGATCCACAGGCAAACATCACAGACTTGTGCATCAATCAGGGGCACTTCTGGACTTGATTGATCCATAAGACCCCGTAGAGATTCCTACAAGGCGCTCTGGTGCCTTGCAGTTGCGTCTCTTGCCAGTAGTGCCAGAATGGTATCTCTCACGCCTATATGCCTCTCCCAGCGCAGGATTGAGGGCACTAATCAGATTGCTGAAGTTCATCACTGCTTCATAACAAATCATGCTACGCAGGACTCACCCCGAGCAAGCAATTTATTATTTGATTTTCAAGTTTCATAAATTCATTATACAGCATTTTATCACTACTGTCAACACAGGACTTGACAAGATGGCATTTTGGCAGTAGAATAGGTTTGTTCCGGATAAAGATAAGGACTGAGCACTTAAAGGTCTCCAAGATACTCCAAGACCCTAAGGAATCAAATGCAATAGAATGCCGAAGGCAATGCTCGAAGAGCATTCTATAGAGTATTCAATAGAATCTGGACAGGTTCAATCCGGCAATAACGGGTACTCAATAGTTCTTTTAAATATAAGACGCTGATTCATCCTGCCTGCCGTTAAGCGAGCACTGTATCATCAAGGGCAGTAAGCGATAAACTTGTCTATATAATCTGTAGAGACAAACTTATCAGACTCGCTTAATTCGACAGAGGGAGAATCCAGTACCTGATATTTCATAAGACTGGTAGAGGCGGGTCTAATGCTCTGAGGAATAAGGAGTGCAAAGAAATCGCCAAGTTTCATCAAAACTCAAAGACCTCCAAGACTCAATACAATCCCAGAGACCGCTACAGGACCTCCAGCAATGCTGAGATCAACCAGAAGACAGGAACATAAACATGACATCAACTACAACAAGGATCAATCATAAGCGACCTGCGATAGCAGATTCCCGACCGAAGGGAGGGAATGCACAACAACCTCTTCAGGATAATCAATACCGGAAGGAACTTGAGACCTACATCCAATCCCAGTGGGACATTAAACAACCCGATTGGTTCATTACAATCCAATGGACGCCAGCACCTTATACCTTTGAACATGCATCACATCACTCTAGACACTTCAGGAACATCTTCTTAAGCAGTATTTACTCCTGCTCCCTGAAGAAACTTCCACGACCAGAAGATCGCTGCAGATTAATTTGGTTCCATGAGCGAGCACAAGACCCTAAAGGTCGCCTGATCTACCACTCTCATCTGCATCTTATCGACCATCCAGAAACCAACTTAACCGCCTTGGATATTCATTGGATCATCGATACCACAGTGGCACCAGGGTTCCAATGCCTCAAGCATCTACACCGCAAAATAGATCCAGCGGTTGTCATTAAACCCTGGAATAGGAGTCATCACGGCAACTATAACCTTAAGGACTACTACACCTATAAGTATCATCAGGATGCTGATCTGGTCTTGGACTACGAACGATCAGACCTTATCACGACTAAATAGAAGCAAACCAGCAATTCATCCTATGAGCACCCGAAATACCAATACCCCCTTTAAAACCATTAACTTCTATTTTGGCGAACAGCATCTGGACACCCTTGAGGAATTTGATGAACTCTCACGGGTACTCAAGCGATCCAGGACTGGTACTTTATCATATCTTTTAATCCACCATGCTTGGTATCACAAGCATAATCAAGTCTCATTAGGATAAGACAATGCGGTCACAAATGGATCACATAGAGGCAAGAATTAACTTCATCAAACAGCAACTGGATTCACTGGAGCACTACCTGCCAGAGACCTATCAGTTCTTGATGGAAGAAATGGATTCCCAGCAACGGAACCTAATAGAACTAAAAGTTAAAGACTTCTACAAGAACCTATTACTTGAGCACCAGAACCAGAACCCTGTCTTGCCGAACCAAACAATAAGTGACTCCAGTTCAAAAGACCCCTATGAGGTTAATAAATGAAACCAGAAGCACTCCAGCGGATTCTGGAGATTTACCGCAGTTCCCAATACCGCACCACTGGATCAGGTCGTAAAGTTCAGTGGGACGAACCAGGTGAAGATGATACTCCTGAAGTCCAACAGCACAATGCATTCTTGGCAAGGAGACTTAAACAGAAGCAGGATGCAAAAGAACGCCTCAAATCCAAAGGTGCTGTGCCCTCCAGAAATGGTAAACCAATCTTTGAAGGCAGCGGGGATGTCCAGCAGTTCGCACTATCCTTTCGTCGTCATTATTACTCAAGTCGCCCGATGCGGTTTAAGGAATGGATTGAGGTCGTAGCAGAGTTGTTGGACGACCTCTGAAGTTTATTCGTGTTTGACAGTTAAAAAACGGTTGGTACCATAACACTATAAAGTGTTACGGACGAGCATAAAAAATTTGGCGGAAATAATTTCCTGCCAGAACCTCATTCAATCAGGATTGCTCCATCAGAAGTTCCAGTGCATTCTTCTCCACTGCACCACCATCTTTGCTGATTCTAAAAACGGTGACACGATCATCCTTTTGATATGACCCACCGCTTTTCTTGGTGCTCTGATCAAGTCCTAATGCAACCCAGCGATTCCATCGTTCACCACTCAACCGCTGCTTGTCGATCAGACCGTTCTTATGGGGGTTGAAGAGATACCCATTTTCCTCCGCTACATCCTTGAGTAGACCCAGCAGAGTCGCATCGGTCTGACTGCACTGAGGGACTGATGAACGGGTGACAGCATAGAACTGCTCAGAGAACCACTCCTCGCCACTGGCAGACACCTGCTCAAGGATCTCCACCAGGGCGTCAAGCATTTCAGCACTGCCACAACGGCGAATGAGTTGTACCCGTTTGTAGGTCTCAGACTGCTCGTTGTGCTTCGGGAGACCCTTCTTCAGGTAAATCTGGATGCACTCAAAGATGAACTGGTAGAACTCGTTCCAGTCGTGCTCGCTCCATTCAGAACCGCAGAGTTCCATCCCACCATGAACATCAGCAGGAGTTTTGCCTTCGCTCTCAAGCAGTTGACGGTAGAAGGACGAGACCTCCACCAGGATCTGCCGCCTGCGATGGGAGATGTCTGATCCCTCCATCGGATGATTAGTCGTGATGACGATCTTGGGAGCACGATCTCCTGGAATCGCAATTGGGTTCTCCCGCATTCGGCGAACATAAAAATCACCTGTGATATGAGGAAAGATGCTTTCAAAACTGAACCGTTCAGAGGCATCATCAAAATTGACCAACTCATGTGCCTCTGTGACACCTGCAAGAGCAAAGCGATCTTCGGTGCTTCTCTTGAATGCCTTCCCGTTCAGCGAGATCACATTGAGCACCTCAGAGAGGCATCGGATCAGCAAACTCTTACCTGTCCCTCCGTTGCTCTTGCCGATATGGTTGTCATCCTCAAGGCGATCCATCAGAACAACACATTTCCGCTGACTCTCCTGATGAAAACGATGGCAGAGATATCCAATGACGATCTGCAACCGTTCAAATGCCTGATCGCTCAGAGCACCCTCGGCATCGCGTGACAGATTGGCGACGAAATCACGGAAATGGCGGTCTCCACTTCTGATCTCAAGGGCAGGCGTTAAATATTTTCTATGGGAAATCAGATCATTCCAGACATACGAGTTCCCAGGAAGCGACGAGTACGACATGATTTCTGTCACCTTGTCACTTGCTATTTCTACATAACCATTCAAAAAGAATCCAAAGGAAGAGGAATTATTGTCGCGGAGCAATGTCCTGCCTTCAATCCGCTGAACTGATAGGAGAACATCTTTGCCGTAAAACTTTGACTTCTTGAAGTGCATTAACTGATTGACCTTGGCATATCCTGCTTCATCCAGAACTTTGCGAACAAGTGACTCAAACTGCCTTGGATTGATCTTCTCAACACGATTTTCAAAGACGAAAACCATTGCCAATTCAGGGATGCCTTTAATTCCCTCTTCAGGCAGATTGTAAATCCCTACAGCGGGCAGGAAGTCATTGAGATAGCGGATAATGTTGGCATTGCTAAGTTCCTGAGGGTTGCCCTGCTCATCCTCATCCCAGAATCTGATTGCCCCATCCGTGCTGATGCGTAGAGCAATATCGGTTAAAACTTCAGAAGTCCATAAAGTGCTCATGATTATTTGAAATTCGTGCTTTCATGAGGCAATCTTAGTATCTTTGATCCTTATAGTCAAGATGCTGGCATCGGATACTGCGAATCTGCAGGTGACAAGGTGACAGTCGTATGCCAGTTACCGTTTTTGATCCTTCTGGATTAAACTGCTGCACAAGAAACAAATCGTCTGGGCGAATCTGTGCCCATGCCTTTTTGGCAGTTGCTTCTTCTTCCGTGAAGTGCATTTGAGGTACTGGAGCAAACGCAACATAGCAATCAGACCATCTTGCTGCTTTACAAATTACCCATCTTGGTCTATAATAAACCTATCAATATTTAATGATCATGAAAAACCTTCAGAACAAACTTCTCCGCCTCCCTGAGGTTAAAGCAACGACAGGACTTTCTAAGTCCTCCATCTACGCCCGCATCTCAGATGGGACCTTTCCGAAACAGATTCCGCTTGGACCACGCCTTGTGGTCTGGGTGGAAGCAGATATTCAAAACTGGATTTCTGAGCAGGTCTCAGCGGCGAGGGGGTAACACCCCTCTTTTTATGTCTCCAATCCGTTTTCAAGAAGCAAGTCACCCCAGCGGTTCATAAAGACAATCCGTTCATCAAGGAACTGCGCTTTGTCATATGCCTGACGGACCTTGCCAGGTGGTTTGTGCCCCATCTGCAGGTCAATGACATGAAAGGGCGTCTTCAAAATGTCCTGCCCGTAGGTCAGCGCCATATGCCTGACCCCGTGAGCAACGAATTTGCCCTGATACCCCATCCGCTTGATCAGATGATTTGGTGTCTCCAAGGCGATGTGCTCAGTACCCTTGCCCCTGGAACTCTGAAAGATGTAGGGCGAATGCCCCGTGATCGGTTTGAGGAACTCAAGAACATCGATCAGCGGTTGTGCCATTGGAATCAAGTGATCCTGCCTTGTCGAATCCCGACCCTTCATCCTCCTGGCGGGAATAGTCCAGATTTTCTGGACCCAATCAACCTCTGACCACTCCCCTGGCATCACGGCACCGACCCGCATAAAAGTCAACAGCAAGACCTTGACGCTGGCGAGGGCAATCAAATCTCCATTGCCCTTATTGCTGGAGAGATCCGCCAGGAACCCAGGCACATCGTTCCACTCCAACGACGGATGACTCTTGGTGACATGCCCCGAATGAGCGTGTCTTGAACTTCTGGCGGGGTTGGGGTCAGGAATCCATTCGTGATCAATGGCATAGGAGAACACCTGCCTGAGCACCCCAAATACCTTGTCGGACTGGTTGAGGGCACCCCTTGCTTCGATGGTGCGCTTGAAGTCCAGGCACTTGCTTCGGGTAATTGCCTTGATCGACCGCTTGCCAAAGACAGGCAGGATCTGGTTCTCCAACTTGTTCTTGTAGTCCTTGAGGGTGGTGGCGGCGAGTTTGCTGCTGGTGCTTGCCAACCACTCGTCTGCCGCCTTCTGGAAGGTCACAGCGCCCGTGCGCTGGATGGTCTGGCGCTGCTCTGACTTCAGTGCCCTGGGGTCTTCCCCCTGACGACGCAGCACATCCAGTCGTGCCCGCTCTTCCCGTGCCTCCTTGAGTGTCCACTGCCCAGGACCCTTGCCATAGGGACCGATCTGGTAGTCCCGCTGCTTGCCTTCCTTCCCAGGAGGGAAGCGGTGACGCCATACGAAGTAGCGCCCACCATTGGGGTAGACCTCGACAAAAAGGGCATCACCAGCGGATTCCCTATATTTCTTCGCCTGGGGTTGAAGTGCCCTGAGATCACTGTCTGTGAAAGGCATTTGAGAAATACCCCAACACTCAAATCATACCCCAACACGCAAGGGAGCATACCCCAACATTTCCCCCAACGAACCTTTTCGACCACCCTGGTTTTAGGCGGATCTACCTGGACCGCCTACACCACAAAACCCCAGATACAGCAAAGGGTCTGGACGAACCAGACCCTTTGAAAACTCTTGAGAAGCGGAGAGGGTGGGATTCGAACCCACGGAAGGTTTCCCTTCAAACGATTTCGAGTCGTTCGCTTTCGACCACTCAGCCACCTCTCCAAAGACCCTTGGGCCTGCGTCACTTTAAGGATCGGTCAGCCGAGGGCGGCCTGCAGGTATCCACTGGGACCGCTGGCCGCCCAGGCCGCTGGCAAGCCCGCCGGGATGGCGCCACTGAGCCACAGCCGCTTGGCGCCAAGTTCCTTGAGGTGGTGGCGCTCGCGGGCGGAGGGCGCAAAACCCAGCCAGACGCCATCAATTCGGCCGCGCAGCACGCTTGGCTCTGAGCCAGCGGCGGCCAGCTGCCGCCAGGCCCAGAGCGCCTGGCGGTCGGGCAACAGCAGCCAGCGCCAACGGCCCAGCTGCAGCTGAATGGCCCGGCTCTCGATCGCCACCGGTGCGGCGCTCAGCCCAGGGCTGGCCAGCCTTTGACCAGGCTGAAACGGCAAACTGCCATCGGCACTGGCCATCACCAGGCCCGCCTGCCCCTGCCAGCAGTGCGGCTGCTCGGGCGCCAGCGGATCTAGCAGTAGGGCCCAGTCGTAGCGCTGCACCCCCAGGCCCCGGGCCAGCTGGCTGGCCTGGCTGCAACTGAAGCCATCACCAGAACTGCTCACCAGCACCGCCCGGCCCTGGTGCCGCGCCACCAGCAGATCCAGCCGCCCCTGGTGCACCAGCAACAACTGGTCGCCGCTTAGCAAGCTGAACTGCACCGCCACCACCAGCGCAAGCAGGGCACCACCCAGCAGGCGCCAGCGCCGGGCCAGGGCAGGCCAGGCCAGCGCCAGCAGGGCCACAGTGAAGAGCAGCACCAGTCCCGGGGCGGGGCGCCCCAATTGCCACTGGGCCATGGGCAGCGCTGCGAACACCTTGACCACCGCCACCAACACATTGGTAAGCCAGGCCACGGGCGCGGTGGCCAGCGGTAGCAGCGGCGGCAGCAGCACCGCCAGGCATGCCAGGGCCATCGCCCCGAGGGTGAGGGGTGTGAGCAGGGGTGCCACCACCAAATTGGCGGGCACCGCGTAGAGGGGCACCACGCCGAAGTGCAGCAGCTGCAGCGGCAGGGTGTAGAGCGAGGCCGCCAGCGGCACCGCCGTGGCTACTGCCAACCAACCCGGCAGCCAGCGGCGCAGGCCCAGCTCCAGCGGCCGGGCCGACACCACCAGCGCAGCAGTCGCCACAACGCTGAGCTGGAAGCCCACATCGAGCAGCCAGTCGGGCCGCGCCAGCAGCAACACCAAGGCGCTGGCGGCCAGGATGCCCAAGGGCCTGCCGCGATATCCGCTCTCCACCACCCCCAGCGCCAGGGCCCCCATCAGCACTGCCCTGAGCACGGAGGGCTGGGGGCCTGCCAACAGCACAAATAGGCCCATCGCCGCCGCCGCCAAAGTGAGCCGCCCCAGCCGCGGCAAGCGCTTGCCCAGGGGCAGCACCACGCCCAGCAGCACAGACAAATGGAAGCCGGAAGCCGCCAGGGCATGGGATAGCCCCGCTGCCCGAAAGGCCTCGCGCAGCTCCGCCGGCACGGGCACCACGGCGCTACCGAGCACCAGGGCAGCCAGCACGCTGCCGTTGTTTGGGCCGGCATGCTGCACCAGCGCCTGGGCCATGCGGCGGCGCAGGTCTGCCACCGGCGTTGCCGCACGCTGCAACACTTCAAAATCCTGCACCTGCAGCTGGCTGAAGCTCCCCTGGCGCACCAGGCGCTCTGCCGGTGCGGCCAGCAGGGGATGGGGCGAGACCTGGGGGCGCCGCAGGCGGCCCTGCACCTGCAGGCGCCAACCCTGCTGCAGCTCCGGGCACTGACCAAAGCGGAGTTCGGTGCGACCCACAGGCAGCTGCAGCAGGGCCCGGCAGGCACCACCGCCACCGCTGGGCACCGGACCACCGCTAGGCACCGGATCACTGAGCAGAACACCCCGCAGCGTCAGCTCCAGTGGGCCACCGGCTGCCTCGAGTTGAAGCACTGGATCGCCGGCCGCCGGCTGGGGCGGCGTGAACGCCAGCCAGCCCACCCGCAGCAGCAGCAGGGCCAAAAGCAGGCCCCACAAAAGCGGCTTAAGGCGCAGCCTGGCTGCGCCGGCAGTGTCCGCCCCACCCCCACAACAGGCCACTGGCCACTCCACATGAACCCAGGCAGGGTTCCCACGCGGGCTGGGTTAGAGGCGAGGAATCTGCAGCAACAGCTCGCAGAGCTCCCGGCTCGGAATCTCCTGGCCCAGCAACGGTGCCACCAACTTGGCCACCGGGCGTAGGCGACAGGGCCACACGGCCCGCTCACTTAAGCGCCCCAACTGGAAGCTGCCGCCGGCCAGCACCACCACCAGCAAGCTGCGCTGCAGCAGCCTCTTCACGCCGCCACGGGGCGTTTGGCCTCAGGGAGCAGCGGAAAACCGAGGGCTTCCCTTTCGGCCAGCCAGGCCTCCGCCACCTGACGGGCCAGGGTGCGGATGCGGCCGATCGTGGCGGTGCGCTCCGTGACCGAGATCACGCCGCGGGCCTCCAGCAGGTTGAAGGTGTGGCTGCACTTGAGCACGAAATCCAGGGCTGGAGCGGGTAGCTGCTTGGCCACCAGATCTGCCGCCTCCGCCTCATAGATGGCAAACAGCTGCTGAAGCCGCTCGGGGTTGGAGGCTTCGAAGTTGTAGGCGCAGTGGCCCTTCTCAAATGGCAGCCAGATGTCGCCATAGGAGCGATTGCCATCCCAGCTCAGATCCCAGATGCTCTCCACATCCTGGAGATACATGGCCAGGCGCTCCAGCCCATAGGTGATTTCAATCGACACCGGCCGGCAATCGAGGCCGCCGCACTGCTGGAAATAGGTGAACTGGGTGACCTCCATGCCATCGAGCCAAACCTCCCAGCCCACACCCCAGGCGCCCAGCGTCGGCGATTCCCAGTTGTCTTCAACGAAGCGAATGTCGTGCTCCCGGGCGCGGATGCCCAGCGCTTCCAGCGAGGCCAGATAGGTCTCCTGGATGCCATCGGGGCTGGGCTTGATCAGCACCTGATATTGGAAATAGTGCTGGGCCCGGTTGGGGTTGTCGCCGTAGCGGCCATCGGTGGGGCGGCGACAGGGCTCGGGGTAGGCCACGGCCCAGGGCTCGGGCCCGATCGCCCGCAGCACCGTGTGGGGGCTCATCGTGCCGGCGCCCTTCTCGGTGTCGTAGGGCTGCAGGATCAGACAGCCCTGGTCGGCCCAGAAGCGGTTCAGGGTGCTGATGATGTCCTGGAAGTTCACGCTGCTGTGCTGGATCGTGGTCCCATTGTCGGTACCGGCAGCCCCTCAGGCCACCAGCTCCAGCAGACCCATCAGGCCACCAGCCAGGGGCCGATGCCTCACTTCGCTGAAGCCCGCCCGCCTCGCCAGCTGCTGCTGCTCGGAGCCGGTGGGAAACCGCTGCAGGCTCTCCTCCAGGTAGGCGTAGTGCTCGGGAATGCCGAACCGCTCGGCGGTGGGTACCACCAACCGGCGTAGATAAAAGCTCTGGAAGCTCTCTACCGCCCCAGAGCTGCGATTGAAATCAAGCACTGCGGCGCGGCCGCCGTCGCGCAACAGTCGCCGCAACTCCAGCAGGCCTGTCCCTGGATCAGCGAGGTTGCGCAGCCCATAGGCGATCACGGCCCCGTCGCAACTAGCGCTTGCCAAGCCAGTGGCCAGGGCATCCCCCTGCTGCCAGCTCACCGCTAGCCAGGGCTGGGCGGCTGCCCGACGGGCCGCCACCGCCAGGGGGGCAGCGGCCGCATCTATGCCGAGCACGCTTCCACCCGGCCGCACCCGGCCAGCCAGCACTAGGGCCAGATCGCCGGTGCCGCAACAAAGATCTAAAAGATGCTGGCCAGGCTGGGGCTGCAACCAAGCAATCGCCTGACGTTTCCAGAGGCGATGCAGGCCAAAACTGAGCAGGTCGTTGAGCTGGTCGTAGCGGGGCGCGATCTGCTCAAACAGCTCCTGAACCGCCTGTGGATCTCCGGGCCTAAAGCTGGCCATCCCAAGGCAACACAATCGAATCGAGACTTATGCCCGCATCCACAGCAGGCAAAAAGCTGGGGCTGGTGAAGGTGAGCACCATCACGGTGGCCAGGCCAACTGCAGCTGAGCAAACCATGCAGCCAGCCAGCATCAACGAAAATTCCCGGCGATCATTGGCGGCCTGCATCAGCTGCAGCGCCCAAGCAACCAGAGCCACCACAGCCGCCACCATGCCGAGGGCAATTGCGGTGGAGGCAGTAGATGGGAGTACGGGAAGGGCAGAAAACAAGTGCTGACCGAACCAAGTGAAGGTCTTTAGCCAATGTAACGAGCCTTAACAACTCAATGCGAGGGGCCGGATCGGCAAACCACGGCGCAGCAGCTCGGTCTTGATCTGCTCAACGCTGAGAATGCCATCGTGCAGCAAGGAGGCCAATAGGGCTGCTGAGGCATGGCCACCCGCCGGACCGGGATCGAGGGCCTCAGCGAGGTGGTCGATGCAGCCGGCACCGCCGGAGGCGATCACTGGCACCGGCACCGCATCGGCCACGGCGCGGGTGAGCTCCAGGGCGTAGCCCGCCTGGGTGCCATCACCATCCATCGAGGTGAGCAGGATCTCGCCAGCTCCGAGGGCCACCACCTGCCGGGCCCAGGCCACCGCATCGAGGCCCGTGTTCTCGCGGCCACCTTTGACGTACACATCCCAGCCCCCGCCAGCGCGGGCCCGGGCATCGATCGCCACCACGATGCATTGGCAACCAAAGCGCCCGGCGCCGCGGGCCACCAGCTCGGGATCGCGCACGGCTGATGAATTGAGGCTCACCTTGTCGGCGCCGGCGCGCAGCAGGACTGTGATGCCCTCAACGCTGCTGATGCCACCGCCCACGGTGAAGGGAATGGTGACCGCCTCAGCGGTGCGTTGCACCAGCTCCACCAGGGTGCCGCGGCCCTGATGACTGGCGGCGATGTCGAGGAAAACCAGCTCATCGGCCCCAGCGGCGCTGTAGCGACAGGCCAGCTCGACCGGGTCACCGGCATCGCGCAGCCCAACAAAATTCACCCCTTTCACCACCCGGCCATCGGCCACGTCGAGACAGGGAATGATCCGCTTGGCAACCATGGACTCGAGCTCCGTAGGGCACTGTTAAGGTTGCGCAACTTTCCAGTCGCGCCGGCCATGTCCCAGGCTGCCACCATCAACATCGGCTCGAAGGTGAGGATCACCCGGGTTCGGGATCGCATCTCGAGCAAAATGGTTGATTCCTTAAAGGCTGACTCCATCGGCACCGTGACCGGCTTCCGCACGGTGGATGGCAAGGGCATCGGCGTGGTGGTTGAACTGAGCGATGGTGAAGTCGCCTGGTTTTTTGACGACGAACTCACCCTCGCCTGAGGCCTAGGCCGTTGAGCAACAGCCCCAATCCCGAAGCAGCCAGCGGCGGCGGCGCCCGTCAGCTGCTCGGCATGAAGGGTGCCAGCGGCACCAGCAGCATCTGGAAAATCCGGCTGCAGTTGATGAAGCCTGTCACCTGGATACCCCTGATTTGGGGTGTGCTGTGCGGTGCTGCCGCCTCAGGCAATTTCCACTGGAGCATCAGCGAGGTGGGCGCCTCGATCGCCTGCATGTTGATGAGCGGGCCCCTCCTGGCCGGTTACACCCAAACGATCAACGACTACTACGACCGCGAAATCGACGCGATCAACGAGCCTTACCGGCCAATTCCTTCAGGAGCGATTCCTTTAGGCCAGGTGAAGGCCCAGATCTGGATCCTGCTGCTAGCAGGGCTAGGAGTGGCCTACGGCCTTGATCTCTGGGCCGGTCACACCACACCGGTGCTGCTGCTGCTTGCCCTGGGCGGCTCCTTTGTGAGCTTCATCTATTCAGCTCCACCGCTGAAGCTCAAGCAAAACGGTTGGCTGGGCAACTACGCCCTTGGCGCCAGCTACATCGCCCTGCCCTGGTGGGCAGGCCAGGCACTTTTTGGCCAGCTCACCTGGACCACCGCCCTGCTCACCCTGGCCTACTCCTTAGCCGGCCTAGGCATCGCCGTGGTCAACGACTTCAAGAGCGTCGAGGGCGACCGAGCCATGGGCCTGCAATCCCTGCCGGTGGCTTTCGGTATCGAGAAAGCCAGTTGGATCAGCGCCGGCATGATCGATGTGTTTCAGCTGGCGATGGTGGCCGTGCTGATCGCCATCGGCCAACACTTCGCGTCGGTGTTGTTGGTGCTGCTAATCATTCCCCAAATCACCTTCCAGGACATCTGGCTGCTGCGTGATCCAGTTGCCTTCGATGTCAAATACCAGGCAAGTGCCCAACCATTCCTGGTGCTCGGCATGCTTGTGACTGCCCTGGCAATCGGCCACAGCACCCTCGTTAGCTGAGGTGAACCGCCAGCCCCCCGCCACCGGCAGAGCTCCCCAGCCCCGCCGCACCAACCTGGTGGGAGTAGGGCTGCTTGCAGCCCTGATTGGCGGTGGCGTTGCCTGCGGCCAGGCGGCGCTAGTGGCGGGCTTTGACAGCCTGCTGCCCGACGCCCGCGGCATCAACCACTTCAACCGCCCAGGCACCCTCACCATCCTCTCGGCCGATGGCCAGGTGGTGCACAAGATCGGGCCAGTTACTCGCGAAAAGCTGACGCCCGAAACGATGCCGGCGTTGGTGCAGCAGGCTTTTATTGCCGCGGAAGACCGGCGCTTCTATCAGCACGACGGCATTGACCCGGTGGGTATCGGCCGGGCCATGGTGCGCAACCTGCGCAAGGGCTCGGTGGAGGAGGGGGCCAGCACGATCACCCAGCAGCTGGCCCGCACCGTATTTCTGAGCCAGGATCGCACCCTGATTCGCAAGCTCAAGGAGGCCGCCCTGGCCGGCAAGCTCGAGCGCCAGCTCAGCAAACCGCAGATCCTCACCGAATACCTCAACGTTGTTTATCTCGGCTCGAGCGCCTACGGCGTTGCCGACGCGGCCTGGGTGTATTTCACAAAAACCCCCGACCAGCTAACCCTCCCGGAAGCCGCCCTGATCGCAGGGCTGCCACCAGCTCCCTCGGTTTATTCGCCTCTTGTGAATCCCGACCTGGCCCTGGAGCGGCGGGCCGTGGTGCTGCGCCGCATGGTGGAGGCGGGCTTCATCAGCGTCAGTGAGCAACAGCAGGCTGAAGCGGCACCGCTGCAACTCAAACCAGCTGAACCCAAATACTGGGACAGCCGAGCCCCCTACTTCAGCGGCTGGGTGCAGCAGGAACTGCCCAAAGTGCTCAGCCCCGAGCAGCTCGAGGTGGGTGGTTTGACAGTGCGCAGCAGCGTCAATTTGGCCTGGCAGGAGAAGGCGCAGTCGGCGGTGAACACCTATGCCACCGGCAGCATGCAGGGCGCTCTGGTGGCGATGGAGCCCGGCACCGGCCTGGTGCGGGCGATGGTGGGTGGCACCGACTTCAAGGACAGCCAGTTCAATCGGGCAGCCCAGGCCCTGCGCTCGCCCGGCTCCACCTTCAAGTTGTTTGTTTATCTCACGGCCCTGCGGCAGGGGATGCTGCCGGAGCGGGTGTTCCGCGATTCGGCCCGCTGCTTCGCCGGCTACTGCCCCAAGAATTTCGGCAACCGCTACTTCGGTTCGGTGTCGATGGTGATGGCGCTGCAGAACTCGCTCAACACGGTGGCGGTGGGACTGCTTCAGGAGCTGGGCTTCGACAAGGTGATTGAAACGGCCAAGAACCTCGGCATCACCCGAGAGCTGGGGCGCTTCTACCCCCTAGCCCTCGGCGCTACCGAGCAAACCGTGGTGGACATGACCGCCGCCTACGCCGCCATCAATAACGGTGGTATCTACGTGAAACCAACACCGTTTGTGGAGATCCTCGGCCCCGATGGCGAGCTGCTTTGGAGCCGCCGGGTAGATGGCGATCAAGGGCGCCGGGCCGTCAGTAGCGACATTGCTGCCCTGATGCTGTGGATGCTGGAGCAGGCGGTGCGGTCGGGCACGGGCGGCGGCGCGGCCCTGCCAGACCGGCCGGTGGCCGGCAAAACGGGCACCTCAGAGGGGGGCCGCGACCTGTGGTTTATCGGCTCGATTCCCCAGCTCACCACTGGGGTGTGGCTGGGCTACGACGACAGCCGCACCACCAGGGACACCAGCGTGGTGGCCACCTACGCCTGGCGGGCCTTTATGGCACCGATCAGCAAGGACCTGCCAGTGCGCCAGTTTCCGCCCAAGCCGCAGCTAGAGGACACCTACCGGCGCGATAAGAAGCAAGCTGAGCGCCGCCGTGAACCGGCAGCCAGCACCGAAAGCTGGCGCGAGCCGGCACCCCAGCCGTTGGAGCTTGATCCCACCCCCAGTCTCAACGAGCAGCCCTACACACCAGACGCACCGGCCAGCCCTGCCGCGCCCCAGCCGCAAACACCAAGCCCCCCTGCTGCACCTAGCCCGGCGCCCGCCCCACCACCACCGCTGGAAGCCCCGCCACCCCCTGTGGTGGCGCCACCACCACCCCCTTAGGACTGCAACCGGGCGGCAAAAAAGCCGTCGCCACCACTGGCGGCTGGCCAGCGCTGCCAGCTCTGCTGCAGCTGCCAGCCGGGGTGGTCGGCAAGGAAGCCAGCGAGCAGCTGGCCATTTTCAGCCGGATGCACGGTGCAGGTGGCATACACGAGCTGACCGCCCGGCTTGAGCAGGGGCAGCAGGGATTCCAGCAGGGCCCGCTGCAGGGGCACCAACTCGGTGATCGATTCAGGGCTGATCCGCCAGCGGGCATCGGCGTGGCGGGCCAGGGTGCCGAGGCCCGAACAGGGGGCATCCAGCAGGATGCGATCAAACCAGCCGAGCCACTCAGGCTTCTCAGCCGCCAGGGCGGTGGCATCGGCGGCCAGGGTGTGGATGCACTGCAGGCCAAGGCGGGCGGCATTGACGCCCACCCGGCGCAGGCGCCCCTCGGAGCGATCCACGGCCCACACCTCACCCTCGTTGCCCATCAGCTCAGCGAGATGGGTGCTCTTGCCACCGGGGGCGGCGCAGGCATCGAGGATCCGCTCGCCGGGCTGGGGATCGAGCAGCAGACCCACCGCCTGGGCGGCGCGGTCTTGAACGCACCAGTGCCCGTCGGCGTAGCCGGGCAGGGCGCGCAACTCACCGCTGCGGCCCAGCAGCGTGAGGCCCCCGGGCAGATCCGGCAGGGGGGCCGCCTCGATCCCGGCGGCAGTGAAGGCCTCCAAAGCACCAGCAGGCGTGGTTCGCAGCAGGTTGAGGCGCAGGTCGAGGGCGGGGGGTTGGTTGCAGGCCAGACCGAAGGCCTCGGGATCAGGCCACTGCAACGCCAGCTCAGCGAGCCAGGCGGGCAGGGAATGGCGCAGGCCGTAGCTGGCGGCGGGGTCGCTGGGCAGGGGGCCCAGACCATCCCAGGGCTCAGGCCCGGCCTCCGCGCGCCGGCGCCCGCATGCCCTTAGTAGGCCATTGGCCACCGGCGCCAGCCGGCCGAGTTTGCCCCGTTTTGCCAGCTCCACGGTGGTGCTCACCGCCGCGGAGGCCGGCACCCGGCTGCTGAACAGCAGCTGGTAGAGCCCCAGGTGCAGCAGCCAGCGCAACTTGGGCGGCTGGCGGGCGGCGGGCACCTTGCCGAGGGCATCGAGCCAGGCATCTAGCAGGCGTCGCTGGCGGATGGCGCCGTAGGCCAGTTCGGTGGCTAGGGCCCGGTCGGCGCCCTCAAGGGGATGGCGCTGCAGCTCCCGCTCGAGCGCCACATCGGCGTAGGCGCCAGCGCCCACCGCCAGCAACACCTGCCAGGCAAGCTGGCGCGGCGCCAGGCCAATCGCGGGAGTTTCGGCTGGGGGGGCGAGTGCCAGGGAGGGGGAAAGCGGAGGGCAAGGCTCCACAACTAGCGCGCAGGGTGTGACGGGCTGGGGGGAGGTGGATGTTTTTTGCTAGTTAGCTAAGGAGAACTAATTCGCAAACTCATCACCCCCGGCCCGCCAACGGTGCTGGGCCAGGGGAAGCTGGCCGGCTGCATCTACGAGGATGCCTTCAGCGAGCAGCAGCTCACGCTGGATCCAGTCGCTGCCTTCACGGCTGGGGTTGAAGCTGATCTGGCCGCGGGCATTCACCACCCGCTGCCAGGGAATGGGCGACGGCAACGGCAGCCGCCGCAGGGCCCAGCCCACCTGGCGGGCGGCGCCCCACACCCCAACCAGCTCAGCGATCTGGCCGTAGGTGGCCAGCTGTCCGCAAGGGATCTGGGCCACAACGGCGTAAACCCGCTGATCAAACGTGGGGGCTGGAGCTTGCATCGAGCGCCGGGCGGGAGGAAGCAAAGCTGGCTTGAGCTTGGGCGACCGAGTGTTGAACCCAGCCTAAAAACAAAAAAGTGACTGCCGAAGGCCTATTTGTCATTAGGGAGACTTGTCGTTGGGGAGACTGGGCATTCGGGAGATGCCCGTGATTCCGCACCTCAACTAAGCCCGACGCCATGCCCCTGCTGCCCCGCCGCTTTGAGCGGCTCAAGGCCGTGCTCAATCGCCGCATGGGTGATCTCACCGTGGTGCTTGAGCACGTGGACAAGCCCCACAACCTCTCGGCGATCCTGCGCAGCTGCGATGCAGTAGGGGTGCTGGAGGCCCATGTGGTGAGCCTGGCGGGCCGCACGCCCACCTTCAATTGCACCTCTAAGGGCAGCGAAAAGTGGGTGCCGCTGCATCGCCATAGCGACGGTGCCAGCGTGGCCCTGCTGCGCCAACTCAAAGACCAGGGCTTTCGGCTCTATGGCACCCACCTGTCGGTGGAAGCGGTGGACTACCGCCAGTGCGACTTCACCGGCCCAAGCGCCCTGGTGCTGGGGGCCGAGAAGTGGGGGTTAAGCGCTGAAGCGGCGGCATTGGTAGATCAGCCGATCGTGATCCCGATGCACGGCATGGTGCAGTCACTGAATGTGAGCGTGGCCTGCGCCACGCTGCTGTTTGAGGCGCTGCGTCAGCGGCAGGTGGCCGGGGTGCTGCCCAGCCACGGCGAAGGGGTGCCGGCGGGGCGCTACGAGAGCCTGCTGTTTGAGTGGGCCTATCCGGAGGTGGCGGCCTGGTGCCAGCGCGAAGGCCGCCCCTACCCAGCCCTTGATAGCGAGGGGGCCATCAGCGAAACCATGCCCCGCACGATCAAGCTGCGCTACTGATGCTCGGCTACTGATATCTGCGGGCACTGGGCAGCCACAGGGCCAGGCCGAGGGCAAGCAGCTCCAGGAAAATCTGGCGGCCGCCGAGCAGCACCACCGCCAGAGCAACGGCGGCGAGAAACTTTTGGAACAGGCTCCAAACGTCGTCGTCATTGGCGTTGCCGCTGCACCAAAGCGCCGCAGCAGCAGAGAGCAGAAGCAGATCCAACCACCAGGGCATGGCTATCCACAGGGTGACGGGGTGCTTCCATTGTGGGCCTCTCTTCGCAGGCCGTGTCCCCTAGCCCTGCCAGCTTGCAGATTCCGGCTTCGATCGGGGAGGTGGTCGACAAGATCACGATCCTGGAGCTCAAGGCCGCGCGGCTCAGCGGCGAGCGGCTGGCGAACGTGGAGCGGGAGCAGCAACTGCTGATGGCTTGCCTGGAGGCAGCGGGCCTGGCGGTGGCAGACGACCTCTTTGACGCCCTGCGCGAGATCAACGCCAAGCTCTGGGCCATAGAAGATGACATCCGCGCCCTTGAGGCCAAACAGGAATTCGGCGACACTTTCGTCGCCCTGGCGCGGGCCGTTTATTTCACCAATGACGAACGGGCCGCGGTGAAACGCGCCATCAACGAGCTCCACGATTCAGCGATTGTGGAAGAGAAGCTCTACGCCAGCTATGGCGATGGGGAACAAGCGGGCAAACGCCTAATTCCCGTGCAAAATGGCTAGTAAAACTCCATTTTGGCTGCGTATATGGCGGCAGTGCGGCGATTTTTGCAGCCACCTCCTGGCAGCTTCTTCCTTTTTGGCCCACGCGGCACCGGCAAGTCGACCTGGCTGGCACAGGTGTTTCCCGAAGCCCTGCGGCTGGATCTGCTGGCACCGGATGTGCTGAGGGCCTACCAGGCCCGGCCGGAGCGGCTGGCCGAATTAATCGCTGCCGCTGGCAAGACAGCGCACACGGTGGTGATCGACGAAATCCAGAAAGCCCCCCAATTGCTCGATGTGGTGCATGCCCTGGTGGAGCAGCGGCGTGATCTGCGTTTTGTGCTCACTGGTTCAAGTGCTCGCAAGCTGCGCCACGGGGCTGCCAACCTGCTCGGCGGGCGGCTGGTGGCAGTGCACATGGGGCCCTTCATGGCTGCTGAGCTCGGCGACTGTTTTGATCTGATGCGGGCCCAGACCAACGGACTAGTGCCCCTCGTATGGCAGGCAGTGGACCCCCAGGCCACCCTGGCGGCCTATGCCTCGCTGTATCTGCAGGAAGAGGTGCAGGCAGAAGCCCTGGTGCGTCAGATCGGCGATTTCGCAAGGTTTTTAGAAGTGATCAGCTTTTCGCAGGGCTCATTACTAAACCTGGCAAACCTGGCCCGGGAAGCCGAAATACCCCGCAAAAGGGCTGAAAGCTATCTGGGGATTCTTGAGGATCTGTTGATCAGCTTTCGGCTGCCGGTGTTTCAACGGCGGGCCCAGCGGCAGCTGGTGCAGCACCAGAAGTTTTTCTGCTTCGATGCCGGAGTTTTTCGCTCCCTCAGGCCCCGCGGCCCGCTTGATGCACCGGAAGAGATTGGCGGCATCGCTCTGGAATCACTGGTGGCACAGCACCTGCGGGCGCTCTGCCAGCTGCGAGCAGGAGGGGCCCAACTCAGCTTCTGGCGCACCCGATCTGGACTGGAGGTGGATTTCGTTGTGTATGGCCCAGGCCTATTTATGGCCATCGAGGTGAAACACAGCAGTCGCATCGATCGGAGCGACCTCAAGGCGCTGCGGGCCTTCGGCGAGGACTACCCGGAAGCAGAGCGCTTGCTGCTCTCCTTTTGCCCAGAACCGCTGCTGATCGATGGCATTCGCTGTGAACCGCTGGAAGCCTGGTTGAGGCAACTGCGCCCCTGAAGGAGCCAAGCTTCTGCTCTGGGCTTCAGGATCTGGACTTCAGGATCTGGACTTCAAGATCCAGTCCGCTGAGCGTTGCCACCACTGAGCCAGGTCTCGAGGCCCTCGCCTAAAAACGAGAGCCCCAGCACCAGCACAAACATGGCCAGGCCCGGGTAGAGGGCGGTCCACCAGATGCCGGTGGGCACGGCGGTGAGGGCCTGCTGCAGGTCGCCGCCCCACTCGGGGATGGTTTCGGGCAGGCCCAGGCCCAGAAAGCCGAGGCCACCGAGCACCAGCACGGCATCGGCGGCGTTGAGGGTGAGCAGCACCGGCACCGAGGTGATCACGTTGCGCAGCAGGTAGCGGCGCAGGATCCAGATCGGGCCGGCGCCAAGCGACTGAGCCGCCTCCACAAACAACTCGGCCTTCACCTGGGCGGTTTGGTTGCGCACCACCCGGAAGTATTGGGGGATGTAGACGACGCAAAGGGCGGCGGCGGCATTGGGCAGGCCTCGGCCCAGCAGGAAGGCCAGCACCACCGAGAGCAGCAGCACCGGCAGGGTGTAGAGGGTGTCCATCAGCAGCACCAGCACCCGATCCACCCAGCCGCCCAGGTAGCCGCTCACCATGCCAAGCGGCACACCGATCAGCAGGGCGATCACCAGGGCCAGCAGCACCACCTGCAGGGCCACGCCACTGCCGGCCAGGGTGCGCACGCACACGTCGCGGCCCAAACGATCGGTGCCGCACCAGTGGCTCAGCGAGGGCTGGGCGTAGATCGGATTTTGCAGGCCGGAGTTGGGATCGGCCAGCCAGCCGGCATGCACCAGCAGCGGCGTGAGCAGGGCCACCAAGGCGTAGACCACCACGATCACCAACCCCCAGCGGGCCATGCGGGCCGAGAGGCTGGGGGCGCGGCGTAGCGATAGGAGCATGGCGCGACCTTACGCAGCTAGGCGGCGGGCGGCAACAGGCACAGATCCAACAACACGTTGGTGTCAACCAGGGAAGCAGGCACGCTGCTGGTCCTCCGCCGCCAGGGTGGTGTGCTCGAGCTCCCAAAGCTCCTGCAGCGAGGGAATTTGCGGCGCCACAGCGGGATCGCGGCGGAACATCGGCAGGCCATCGGCCTGACTCATCAGCGTGTCTGTCAGATCGATGGTGGTTTTCACGGCGGACCACCTCAGTAGCCAACAAAGCCAGCTTATTGGCATGCCAGTAACCATGCCCAGCGGGCCATGCGAGCCGAAAGGCTTCCTTACCGTAAGGAGAGCTCCGCGCTAGAGTGAGATCTGGATAAAACGATGGCAAGTGCCATGGAAGTGGCAACCCTTACGGCCAAGGGGCAAGTGACCGTACCCAAGGCGGTGCGTGAAGCCTTGGGGCTGCGGCAGGGGGATCAACTCAGCTGGGAGATGGAGGATGGCTCGGTCCGCGTGCGGGCAATTGCTCCGCTCGACCTGGCCTACCTACGAAGCCTCGATGCCAGCCTGCAGGAGTGGAGCAGCCCAGCGGATGAGGAAGCCTTCGCAGGGCTATGAAGCCGTTTGAACGTCATTCGCTGGTTCTGGTGCCGTTCCCCTTCACGGATCGCGCCACCCAGAAGCGGCGCCCGGCGGTGGTGCTGTCGTCACCCGACTTCCAGCGCGCCTCAGGCCACGTGCTGCTGGCAATGGTGACGTCAGCCAAGCAATCAGCGTGGCCCCTCGATTGGAGGATCCAACACCACCAGGACGCTGGCCTGCCCCAGCCCTGCCTGGTGCGCTTCAAGGTGTTCACGCTGGATGAACGCCTGATCCTGAATACCCTGGGACACCTGGCCCCGCCCGATCGCGATGGGGTCGCAGCCCAGCTGCACCAACTGGTGGACTGAGAAGGACGCTGACGATTGCGGCTAGCGTTGAATTCCGACCTGCACCCAGCAGCGTGATCAGCCAGCAGCAACGAAATGGGTTTCCGCTGCTGCCCCTGCAACCCAGCGGAGGCCCCGTCGATCTTGAGCTAATCAAAAGCCTGCGGGAAGACGGGGTGCTGGCCAGCCTCGAGCTGATTGCCACAGACACCTCAGGCGGTAGCCGCCAATCCGGTCAATCGTTCGATCCCATCGCAGCATTGGCAGGATTCAGCGCCAGGAATGGCAGGCCTTGCCCCTGATCGAACTGACCAGCAGCTGGGCGCCCCCTAACCTCTGCCAATGCCCAGCCACCGCCTACTGATCGTCGACGACGACCCGGAGCTGCGGGTCTTTCTGCGCACCGAGCTGGAGATCGAGGGCTACGAGTGCACGGAGGCGGCCAGCGGCCAGCAGGCGCTCGGGCTGATTCGCGCCGAATCCTGGGACCTGCTGCTGCTGGATTGGACCCTGCCGGATTTCAGCGGTGTGGAGATCTGCCGGCGCTTGCGGGGCAGCGACGACCAAACCCCGGTGCTGATGCTCACCGCCCACGATGACGTGCGCGAACGGGTGGAGGCCCTTGATGCCGGCGCCGACGACTACCTCACCAAACCCTTTTCAATCGAGGAGCTGCTGGCCCGGGTGCGGGCACGGCTGCGCAGCGCCAGCAAACCCAGCAGCGAGCCTGAAACACTGGGATTGGCAGATTTGCAGCTCACCCCGGCCAGCCGGGAGGTGAGTCGCGGCGGCGAAAGCATCAGCCTCACCGGCCGGGAATTTGAGCTGTTGCACCTATTACTGCGCCAGCCCAATCAGGTTCATAGCCGCCAAGAGATCCTCAACGCGGTGTGGGGCGACCAGTGGGTAGGCGACGACAACGTGCTCGATGTGTATATCCGGGCGCTGCGCCGCAAGCTGGAGCGAGAAGGGCGGCCAACCCTGATTCAGACGGTCCGCGGCGTTGGCTTCATGCTGAAGGAGGCTCCGCCAAAGGCTTGAGCAGCGCGCTCAGCCAATCAGATCCTGTGCCCAAGCCGGGAGGGGATCTTGGTGGCGTTGCTCAAGGCCAGCAATGATCGTAGCTACAGGCAAAAACGGATAATCGGCAGAGGAATTATCAACAAGACGCACTTGATCGCAAAGGGGCAGTGAGGCTTTGACGTTAATCAACAGACGGCTAATCACCTTTTCAGCCGGAACGTGATGACCACCCTCTGAGATTCTCTGGACGATCCGTGCCTGATTTAGGGAGGCGTTGCTGAGATGAATCAGCACCAAGATCACCTCGTAACCCAGTGCCTTGGCGCGGGCAACAAAATCGACCTTTGAAGGATGGGAATAGACCGTTTCAAAGCAAAAGCTGAAACCTCTCAGCAGCAATAATTCGCGCTGCTGCTCAGCCAGTAGGGCCGCCTCAAGCCCATGGGCTTCCGGGGTATCTGGCGCTATGAGTTTGGCGAGGTTGTCGGCATTCACAAAGGGAAGACCCAGGGGCTCCAGGAAGAGCCGATGAAAGGTGCTCTTGCCGGCGCCATTGCCGCCCACCAGCAACCAGAGCTGTTTGCCAGAAACGACGCGCTCGCTCAACCCGGCTCCGGCTCACAGGGAATAAAGATGCCATTGCAAAAGCTGCCGGTGCTGCGGCTGCCATCTGCTGCAATGCGCTCCAGCGCTCCGGGCTGGCTGGCAGAAGCCTGGTAGCGGACGGCGGCATGACTCACCAAGTCGGGCAGCTCCCCGCTCTGCCTTGCCCTTTCAATGGCAGCGAATACCGCTTCTGGCGCCACGGGCTGAGCCACAACCGGCTCCACATGCAGCCGCGCCAGCCCAGCTTGCACATCCAGCAGGCTGTCGGGGTCAACAAAGCGAGAAACCTGCCGGCCGAGCGCTGCCCAGTATTCGATCTGTTCGGCGGCGCTGCGATGGTGCCGGGCACCTGCCTGGGTGGCGCTTTGCATCAGCTCCTCCTGCAGGCGCACCGGGGAAGGGGATTTCGCCATGGCCCAGCTCACCCAAAGAACACTTTTGATCGTAGCAATCTGCTACGCGCTGACCACCGCCAAAGGTCTAGCCAGGGGTAGATGCAGCTGAAAATCAGCGCCGCCGCCGGGGGCATCAGCCACCTGCACCGAGCCACCCATCGCCTCCATCAAAAGCCTCACCACAGCAAGGCCGATGCCACTGCCGCGGTTGCTGGAATTGATGGAGGCGCTGCCGCGGGCGAAACGTTCAAAGATCGCCTCGCGCTCGCCAGCTTCCACACCGGGGCCTTGGTCACACACATGCAGCACCAGGGAATCGCCCTGCTGATCGGCGGCAAGGCTGACCGGCCGCGGCGTGGGGCTGTAGTGGAGGGCATTTTCGATCAAGGCTGCCAGGCACTGCTGCAACCGCTCCGGATCCCCAATCGCCACTGGCAACTCCGCCGCTGGCGTGTCTAGGTGCAAGCGCCAGCCGCTGCTGGGGGCCAGGCGCTCATAGGCCTGCACCATGGCCTCATCAACCACGATCGGCAGCCGCCGCAGCTGCAGGCGGCCGGAATCCTGGCGGGCCAGATCGAGCAGGTCGCTCATCAGGCTGGCCATGCGCTGGGCCTCCTGCTCAATCAGCCGCAGGGAGGGGGCGGTGGCTGCCAGGCCCGGCTGGCGCAGCAGGCGCTGGGCGTGGCCGGAGATCAGGGTGATCGGCGTGCGCAGCTCATGGGCCACGCCATCTACAAAGGAGCGCTGCCGCTCCCAGGAAACCGATAGGCGCTGCTGCAGATTGTTGAAGGCAAGGGCGATGGGCTGCAGCTCCTCGGGCTGCTCGGCCACGGGGATCTGGTCCCATGCCAGCGACGACGCCTGGGTGGCGGAGAGCTGGGTGGTGAATTCCTGCAGAGGCTGCACCAGGCCGCGCTGCAACACCAGCCGCAGCAAGCCACTGGTGAACAGACTGGAAACCCCGGCCGCCACCACCAGCAGCCAGAAGGCCATGCTCTCCTGCTGCACTGAGGCGGTGACATTTTGCTCCACGACCAGGGTGAAGTTGGAGCCGTCTGCGAGCTGGAGAGGCTGGGCACTGCTGAGCCAGCCCTGGGCGCCGCGCTGCTGCAATACAGGGCTGTCTGCCTTGGCGGAGGCAACGCTCAGCAATTGCAACCGCAGGCTGGGCAACAACGCCTGGCGCAGCAGCGGCTCCAATTGGTTGGCATTGGGAGCCCTAGCCCGAAGCTCAACCACCAGATCAGACACCAGCCGCTCATAGGCCAGGCGGCGCTGAAGGCCAGCCATGCCCTGGTTGAACAGCAATAGCAGGCTGTAGCCCGCCAGAACCGCCAGCAACGAGGTGGACTGCAGCCAGAGCCGCAGTGGCGAGATACGCATCAAAGCCGGCTTGCACCAGAAAGGCGTAATGACGGCATTCTCAGCCAATTTTCAGAAAATGCTCAGATCATCGCCCTTTTCAAACCCAGCCCGACCACACAAATTGGTATTAGTTCATTTCCTAGGGCCCGCAAGCCCTCACCCCATGGCCTCTCGCCTGAGCTCCAACCACCTGCTGATTTCGGCCCTCGCCAAGCGCCAACGCTCGAAGAATCCCCTGCAAGCGGGCTTCACGCTGGTGGAACTGCTGATCGTTGTAATCATCATTGGCATCCTGTCGGCCATCGCCATTCCTGCATTTCTGAACCAACAGGACAAAGCGCGAGCCAGAGCTTCAGAGTCATCCAGCATGGGCGCAGCTCGCGCTTGCGCAGCACTTCAAGTCAATGCTGAGCATGCGTCTTACGTATCACCACCTGGCGTAACTGGGACCTGCGAACCATCCGGAACTGCGGCAACATTTACTACCGCTGATACAAATTTGACCACGAATGCCATAGCTACGATTGCAACTACTGGCCAGGTATCCTTAACTACTCCAGCAGCACCATAGAGCTACCTCAATTCGGTCAGGGCTTTGCCTTTCCCATCCATCTAACTAATAATTCAAATTGATGCATCCCCGCTGATCAAGATCTAAAAACCGATTACTTTTAATCTCTTCCGCGGGCAAGCACCATGAAAGAGATTTTTTATTAGATACGGTGCCTCAAAACCGCTTACTTCTACGAGCAAGGGGGGGGGCTTGCGCAGCCAGCTTCAGGACCCAGCAGGCCCCTGCGGCAACATTATTCATTTGGCCCTTGGGCATCGCCAGTGGTGGCCTGGGTTGGGTTGTCACCAGCGTGGTCTGTCTAGTTTTGTACGGTCTGTACAGAATTAGGGAGGGTTTTCAGCGCCCCTCCCACCCCCTGGCCGGTTTTCAACCACCCCGCCGCTCCAGCAGGCGGAAGGGGTCGTAGGCCGCGCTGATGCCAAGCTCCTCCGCAAATTCCAGCACCCGGCACCAGGCGCGGTCCTGGCGCACGATTCCCCGCAGGATCACCGGAGCGGTGCTTCGCTCTAGGGTCATCTCAAACAGGGGCCAGCCCACCGAGGCCTGCACCGCATCGTCTTGAAAGCGCGGCACCACATCAAGGGCACCCACCAGGATGCGGCGATTGCTGGCATCCCACTGGAAGGGCAATTCATAGCGCTCCAGCAGGGCGGTGGCCAAGGCCCAGCTGCTGCCATTGGCATCGATCTCGGTGGCCAGCGGCAAGCCGCGAGCCTCCATGCTGTCGGCACGCCGGAACTGCAGGGGCGCTGGCCCCGAAGCGGCCTCAACACTCAGGAGCTGACGCACCCGCTCGCGCAGCTGCTCGCCGCCGGTAGGCGGGCCGCCCTTCTCCAACTGCAGCAGATCCCAGCGTTCACCAGTGCCGCCCCAGATCACCGGCCCGTAGTTGTCGTGCATCACGCGGCCGTCGCGGTTGGCGGCAGCCTCGGCGTGGGTCATCACGCGCTTAACGCTGATCTGATCGGCACTCCAGCCCCAGCTGCGGGCTACGGCAGCGGCCTCCTGGCAGAGGGCTTCGAGCTGGGGCTTGGCGGGCGGGATGCTCCAAGGATCAGGCCGGCCGCCCATGCAGGCACAGCTGAGAGCCACTGCATTGGTGTTACGCCGCCAGGTGTGGGCGGGCAGGTCGGCGCCATAGCTGTGCAGGCGATGCACCTGGCCATCGCCGCCGATAATCGAGTGGTAGAGGCCGCTGCGCACCCAGTTGTAGGGGGTGGCCGTCCAGTGCAGGTAAATGGTGGCAGACATCACCGGTAAACCAGGCTTCAGGCGGCTTCCTTAATTTGCCCCAATGGCCACCGGCAAGCGGGAGCTAAGCCGCCCCCCATCGGCCCAGGCCTGCGCCAATTCCAGCTGCAGCACCCCCGCACCAGACGGCTGGGCCCGGAAGCCATCGCTTGCCGCCAGCGCATCGAGCACCACCCGGTTTTGGGCTGCGCCGCTGCCCAGCTCGCCATGCAGGCCATAGGCCGGGCCGCAGCGCATCAGCACCTTGCCCCGCCAGATCGGTTCAGCCGGCTTACCCAATGAATAGGTGATCGGGCCAGAGGCAGTATCCAGATGCAGCACCACGCTGCGGCCCGCCAGGTTGCAGGCCGGCGCCAGCCCGGCGGGATCAGCCATGCCCCGCGCATGGAGCAAATCACCGCGCACCAGCTCCATAGTGCGCTGGGCCACGGCCCGCTCCCGCAGCAGCCGGCCAAAGCGCTGGCTCGTGGCCCCCTCCGCCACCAGCACCTGCAGGATCACGCCACTGAGGCCGCAACCAATCGCCAAAGCCAGCAGCAACTCCACCAGCGAAAACCCTTGCTCCCCTTTCACAACGCCTCCTCGGCCCGGCAGGCGCTGCTGCTGGGCGAATCGCCCTGCCCCCCCTCGTAGCGGCCCAGCCGCACCACCCCTAGCGGCAGCGACATCACCAAACAACGGCGCAGCTCCGTGCCCGCTGCGCTGATCACCACCGTGCCGCCATCCAGCACCAAACCGTTGCTGCTGAAACGCAAGGCCCCAGGCAAGTTGGAGCCGATAGCAACATTGGGCTCTAACTCAACATCAGCCACGCCGCAGCCGGGCAGGCTGCCACCACTGGGCTGGCGCCAGCCACTGGGGCCCAGCTCGAGCGCACAGGGCTGGCCCAGGCTCTGGGCTTGGCGGCGCGCCTGCTCTAAGCCCCAACCCAGCCGCCGGCTGGTGGTTTCCACCCGCATCCGCGCCAGGCTGCGCTGGCCGCCGTCTATGGCCAGGCTGGCCAGCAAGCCCAGCACGCTCACCGTCACCAGCAGCTCGGGCAGACTGAAGCCTGAGTCAGGTCGTTGCATCGCCCTGCTCCGGGGGTTGGGCACCGCACAGCCCATAGGCCGCCGGGCTGAGCCAGCGCTGGCGCTCCAGGCCATTGGCGTCGCTAACCGCCACCCGCACCAGGGCTCCGGGCTCGGCGCTCACCTGGCGCACGAGGCCCTCGCCACTGGGCATGCTTTGCAAATGGGCCGCAAGCCAGCTGCTAGCAGCCGTGCAATCAGCGGCAATCGCTGTGCCGGCCAGGGCCGTGAGCTGGGCCTGGCTAGCCAGGAGCGCTGCCTCCAGCTTGGCCGCCTGCTGCTGCTGCGCTTCCGCCTGGCGCGCCCAGCTGGCGCTACTCGACCACAACTGCAAGGAGCAACTCGACGAGGTCACAAACATCGCCGAAGCCACCATCGCTTCCACCAAGTTCATGGCGCCACCCCATTGCTGGTGCGGCCACGCAAACCCAGCTCCCGCACTGCCAGCAGCTGCTGGCTGCCGGGGCCTTCAGGGGTAAGGGTGCGGGACAGCTCCAGGCCATAGGCCGCCCGCAGGGCACGGGGCTGCTCCGCCGTGGGCTCGAGCTCCAAGGTGGCGGCAGCTCGGCCCCGCTGCAGGCCACCGGCCGCAAGGGCGCCATCCCAATGGGGGCCGTCAAAAGCCACCAAGCTGTAGGCCACCGGGCCCACCTGGCCGGTTTGGCCCACGACGGGGGTAGCTGGCGCCGCCAGCAGGTGCTGGGCCGCCGACATCAACCGATCTTCCGCCTGCCGCAACCGCTGGCCGGTCTGCACCTGGCTGCGGGCCTGCAGCGCCGCCGCCTGCAGCGAAACGCTACTGAGCACAAGCAGCAGCGAGGCTGTGGCAGAGAGGGGCAGCAGAAAACCAGCCGCCATGGGAGGAGGGCTAGCTAAGGAACGGGGAAACCGGGCCATGGGGCACCTGGCGCACAACGACCCGATCAGTGTTCCCACGGGCAGCAAAATCCTTGAAATTGCTATTGGCTCTGCTGCTGCTCACGGCAGTTGTTCTGGCAGTTGTTCTAGCAGTTGTGCTGGTAGTTGCTGATGCGCGCCAAAGTGATGCTGGAGCGGCGGCGCCATTTCATTGAGCCGCTTTGCGGTGCTGTTTATTGAAATCGATAAGTTCAAAGCGATCGCCTTTAGCCACAGCGCAGCCATTGGTGCTGGCACCTAGGGCTGTTGACGCACAAGCACTGTCGAAGACTTCCTCAAAACCGGATCCACATGGAGATCGTGGCCATCGGCCTTTCTGTCCGCACTCTCAAGGAGTTTGTACAGCTGTACAAACTCCTTGAGCAGTTTGAAAACAATCCCGACCGGATCCTGTCGCTGGTTGAGGGGCTTCCTGCTGACGCCGCCGATTACACCTTTTCAGCACCAGCACTGAAAGAGCGCGAATATCGACTCGACACTCGATGATGTGATCGCCCCTATCTTGGTGAGACGCTTTCCAATCCGATCTATCCCGGAGGTATGCGCCATGGGCGGCATCACCGCCCAGATCGAAGCCCTTGCGGAAGCCCTGCTCGATTTTCAGGGACATGACGACCTGGCCGCATGGTTCGCTGCGCTCTCCTGAATTCCGTACAGCCTGTACAGATTTCAGGAGACAAAGTTTTTAAGACCCATCCCCGCCAGAAATCACCCCAATCACCAGCGCCCTACTGGTTCAGCTTGAGCACGGCCATGAAGGCTTCTTGGGGCACGTCGACTTTGCCCATTGCCTTCATGCGCTTTTTGCCCTTGGCTTGCTTTTGGAGCAGCTTTTTCTTGCGGGAGATGTCACCGCCATAGCATTTGGCAAGCACATCTTTACGCATGGCGCTGATGCTTTCGGAGGCAATGATGCGGCTACCGATTGATGCTTGGATTGGAATCTTGAACTGCTGGCGGGGGATCAGCTCCTTGAGTTTCTCCACCAAACCCTTGCCCACGTTGTAGGCCTTATCGCGGTGCACGATGGTGGTGAGGGGATCGGCCTTTTCAGCATTGATCAATACATCAAGACGCACCAACTCATTTTTGCGGTAGCCGATCAGGCTGTATTCCATTGAGGCGTAGCCCTTGGTGCGCGACTTCATCTGGTCAAAGAAGTCTGTAACCACCTCCGCCAGCGGCATCTCGTAGTGGAGGGTTACCCGATCGGTGGTGATGTATTTCATGTCGATGAATTCACCGCGCCGCTCTTGGCACAGCTCCATCAAGGCGCCGTTGTAGATATTCGGGGTATAGATTTCGAGCTTCACATAGGGCTCTTCTATGGATTCACGCTTTTGCGGGTCTGGCAGGGTGGCTGGGTTATCAACCATCATGACGGTGTTATCAAGCATGTTCACCTGATAAATTACCGAAGGCGCAGTAACGATCAAATCAAGGTTGTATTCCCGTTCTAGCCGCTCCTGCACGATCTCCATGTGCAGCAAGCCAAGGAAGCCACAACGGAAACCAAAACCCATGGCGCTGCTGGTTTCGGGCTCATATTTGAGCGCTGCGTCAGAGAGCTGCAGCTTGTCTAGGGCTTCGCGCAGATCAGGGTATTGGTCAGCGTCGGTGGGGAAAAGGCCGCAGAACACCATGGGCTTGGCCTCGGTGTAACCGGGCAGCGGCTCAGCGGCAGGATTGGATGCCAGCGTGATGGTGTCTCCAACGCGGGCATCGGCCACGGCCTTGATCGAAGCGGCCATGTAACCCACCTCGCCGGCATGAAGTGAATCCACCTGGCGCTGATCGGGCGCCATCACGCCCACCTCATCCAGTTCCACCACCTTGCCGCTGGCCATCAGCAGCACCTTGTCGCGCTTGCTGATCGAGCCGGAGATCACGCGGAAATACACGATCACGCCCCGGTAGGCGTCGTAGTAGGAGTCGAATATCAGGGCCCGCAGCGGCTCAGCCACTTTGTCGGCGGGAGCCGGCACCCGATCCACCACAGCCTGGAGGATTGCGGGCACTCCGAGCCCTGTTTTGGCCGAGCAATGGATTGCATTGGAGCAGTCGAGCCCGATGATTGCCTCAATTTCTTCAGCGATGCGGTCTGCATCAGCACCAGGCAGATCGATCTTGTTGAGAACAGGAATGATCTCAAGATTATTTTCAAGGGCCAGGTAGACATTGGCCAGGGTTTGGGCTTCCACTCCCTGGCTGGCATCCACCACCAGCAGGGCGCCTTCACAAGCCTGCAATGAACGGCTTACCTCATAGGAGAAGTCGACATGACCAGGGGTATCAATCAGGTTGAGGATGTAGACCTCGCCATCGGCCGCGGTGTATTCCATGCGGGCTGGCTGGAGCTTGATGGTGATGCCGCGTTCGCGCTCCAGCTCCATGTTGTCGAGAAACTGCGCCTGCATGTCGCGAGCCGCAACGGTACCGGTGTCCTGCAGGAGCCGGTCGGCCAGGGTGGATTTCCCGTGGTCGATGTGGGCAATGATGCAGAAATTACGGATCCGCTGAACGGGAACGTCGGTCATCGCGCCGGCGGAGGCTTCATGGGTGCTGCTGCCAGCCTAGGAGACGGCAGCCTGGTTCGAAACGACAAGCTGGCCTACCACTCAAGGGATCGCCTCCATCTGCTGGCAGTGGAATCGAAAAGTTATAAGATTGCTGAAATTAGTTTTTGATTGCCCTATATCAATGAATCATCCGTACCTTCCCAACCCACTAGGCCGAGACGATAGCCGGCTAGTGGATCGGGAAGAGGGCCTAAACCTGCTGTTTGCCGCAGCCCAGGATGTGGCAAGGGAGGAGGGCAAGCTGGCTGATGGCATGTACGGCTCCCTGGAGCATTCACGCATCAGTTCGACCAGCTTCACGCTGATGAGTGCCAGCGGCCAGTTGATTGCGCGAGTTTCCCTGGCTAAGGCAAGGGAGGTGATCGGTATGCGGCGTCAGATTGCGCGGGATATGACCCGTAAGGCAAAGCTTGAGATCACGCCCTATGCCAACGACCAATCAAATAAACGTAATTTCCGCAATCTCCCCGAGGAAATCCGGGCGCTTGCCTGGGCGATCAGCACTGGCCGTAGGTTCCCAGCTAAGGGCTACCACAGGCGCGACATCTGGATCGGCCTGCTGCTTTTGATCCCAGGCATCATCCCAGGGGTGCTGTATCTGGGCTGGATCGCGCGGAAGCGCAGGCGCTATGAAAAAAGCCTAAAAGAGCTGGTAACTCGCTGGCGCACCAACGGACGGAAGGACCCGGCGGCAAACCTATTCGCCCATTTCCACCTGGACTAAGCCAGGCGCAGGCCCAGCCGTCCTAAGCTGAAATGCCATACAGGCTGGCCCAAATGAGCAGTGAAACCACCACAGCAGCCCCCGGCCAAGATCCCCACGCCCTGACGCTGGAAAACGTGGAGCGCACCCTCGATGAGCTGCGCCCCTACCTAATGGCCGACGGCGGCAACGTAGAAGTAGTGGAAATCGACGGCCCGATCGTGAAGGTGCGCCTGCAGGGCGCCTGCGGCAGCTGCCCCAGCAGCACCATGACCCTGAAGATGGGCATCGAGCGCAAGCTGCGCGAGGCAATTCCAGAGGTGTCAGAGGTGGTGCAGGTGTTGTAAGAAGCACAGCTGTTCGACGATTATTCGTCAAACGATGAGACGGAAGACACAAAGCCGATTAGGCTAGAAACAAGGTTGGAGCGAAGTGATGCCAAGATTCTTACTACCCCCACCAAAAAAAAGTAAGCATAAATACGCAATTAGCTTATTTTACAATCTCTGTTTCAGCCATCGAGCCAATAGCGAGGAAGGAGCCACTGTTGCAATCGCCCTTGTTGTGGCACTGGCAGTTATCGCAGGCACAGCAATTGTTGCGCAACGTTCCTTTGATGGCCTCCTAGGCTCTGTTTTCCAAGGCCGCGCGAAAGATGCACGATTAACAGCCGAGGCCGGAACTGCATTCATTATTAGCGAATGGAATCGGCCAGTAAACAGACGCTTATACACAGGCTTGTCCATGGGAAGCTGGCCAACAGCAAGAAATCGCTGCACCGCTCCTTCACCGGACTTTGACATTGCCAGCGCACCATATCCCACGGAGGCTGCTACTAGTTTCGCCAATGGGAACGAAGTGACCCTCCCAGGAGGGGGTTCATTTTCAAGACGATTCGTACTCATTAGCGCAACTTTCACGCCAGGCTCGACTGCCGGCAGAGGAACTCCGTTTACCGTTACGGGCAATCCTGTGGCTTCAACCGGCACCTCCCCGGCCATTTCGGAGACAAATGCACGCGGATTTTTAGAATTAGTTGTTGAAGGCAGGGTTTATGGGGCTAGCCAAAGTCCAGTTGCCACAAGCAGGATCACCAGAGAATTCATTGTTGAGCCAAAGTGCTGCAATAGATCTTTTGGAGGAGTTATTATCAACACTCCCGATCTTGGCAATGATTTTCGTTCATGCCCAGGGCAAAGCGATCTTCCGATTGGGGATCTGCCTATCGTCACAGGCATAGGAGGCGGAAGAGGGCTACTTGGCGGAGGAACTGGTGCATTATTGATTACAGACCAGACCGGAACAAAGCTGAATTCAATTACCTGCGTTCGCCCATCAACAAGTACCAGTACAACGTGCGACGCCCGCACTAATGATCTCCGTACGTCGCAAGGGCCTATTGACTATGAGATTAAACCGATATCACTCCCTAACCCTCCCTCCATTTCGGATGCACGGGCTAGCTTTTGCGGAGCCACCTCCCCTTGCACCATTCTAAACGGCGCTGGATTAAATATTACCTCCGCAACAACGATTAATAGCAATGCTGCGAATACCACCAATTGTCATCGCGGATCGTACCCTCCAGGATCCGACGAGGCCTACCACTGCATCGTCACATCAATCGACCTCAATGGCAGCAGTCGCATTCTAACTATAGACACGACAGATAGCCCTGTATATCTTTATCTCCAACAGAACAATCAAAACATCACTCTACGCGGAAATGGAAATAATGCAGGAAGCATAATTCACCTAAACAACGCATCAATAGCCCCCATCTCGCTCACGAATAGGCTCCAAATCAGGGGTATCCCAGTGCCCAGCAATAGTGCATGCACATCCTCCCAAGCATTTAGCCTCGGAGGCAACTCCGGCTCGGCCATGTTTGTCTGGGCGCCATGCGCAAACACAACTATGAATGGCACGACAGACTTTAGCGGAATCCTATGGACCAATGAACTTACACTTGGCGGAAATAGCACACTCAAATTAGCCACACCTTCAAATCCTGGTACATGCGTGCCCGGGTCATCCGCAGTTCCTTGTAGCGTCCTTGAAGATACAGGCAATTTAAATCCATCTTCCAAGCCAATAGACTGGGCCGCAAGGTCCATTAACTTTACTCGTTTCTTTTAGGGGCTTATGCTTTCTCTGCCCAATCATGCCTATTTTAAAGATTCAGAGTTCTCCAAGCCAGATTATCAGTTTCTTGAATCAAGGGGATTTTCTCTCGTCGAAGTCCTCGTCTCTATCGTCATCCTTGGAGTCTTGGGTGCCGGAGTTGCAACAATTCTGACTGGAGGGAATACGGCCCTGATTGGAACGAGAAGCACTAATCAGCTTGAAGAAGCAGTTGATCAAGACCTCGCAAGAATCAAAGACGTTGCGTTTAGGATGACATGCTGTTCTGGCTCTTGCACTACCGATTCTGGCAGAACATCACCATGCTCCATTGACCCCTCGAGCAACACATATTATATTCCAGGAAAGCAAAACTATTATTTCCCAAGCTCTACTCTCGACACAGGTGAGACTGCTATCACTGCATTTACAACCAAATGCAACAACGGGAGACTGGTGGAAGAGTTAGTTTCACTGATCGGGAATGCGAGCCTCCCCTCTGGAATTTCGCGTACATTTAATACCTCTCAAGCCGCAAGTCATCGCCTTACTGTTGTATACAGTGGAGCCACTGCCTCTCGTTCTTACACGCTTGTGCCAACCTTGGCTGCGTGGTGTCCATGATCATCAAGCGCAACTCATCCGGTTCTGGTTTCTCTCTAGCAGAGATCCTAATTACTGTAGTAATACTAGGAATCCTGTCCACTATTGCGGTGAATGTTTCAGCTAGCGAGGCGGATCGAGCAAAAGTTAATGCAGCCCAAATTGCATTAGCCGGGTGGCTACAACTTGTACAGAGATCAGCGCTCCTTCAAAAGTCTCTTCAAGCAAACCAGGGTGGCTGCACAGTAAACTTTACCAGTGCATTCACCAATCAAGGCAATGGCACGCAGATTGCAAGTGTTTCTCCTGCCGCCTGTGCTCCCAACTCAAGTATTTTACTCGACATACCGAATCTTGGAAGCTCAAGCCTGTCGGCTTCCTTCACTGCTCAATCCATTATCTTTACGCCAAGGGGCACAATATCCTCCGACGCCGAGAGTCCGATCACCGAAATTAGATTCTTAATTAGCAGGTCTTCACTCCTCAGATGCATTCGCATCAGCGGATTGGTTGGCGTTATAGAAATTGGTAGCAGAGGTTCCGGCTCAACCTTGACCGACGAGTGCTCAGACTACACCCGCATCTAAGACCAATGAACCTAGCTCCTTCTAAACACCTCATTAAATTTTCCCTAGGCCAGTTCAAGAGAAATACAAATTCAGAGGGGCTTACCTTGGCTGAGTTGCTGGTTGCAGCATCACTAATTCCAATTATAATTCTACTAGCCTCTCAAATATTTACTTCTCAGGTCAACAGCGAGCGGTCCCTTCTTGCTGCCCAATCAAGCGAAAACTTGCGCAGTAGACTCTCGTTTTTAATCGAGAGCGACATATCAGATGGAGAAGAAATTCTGGCGTCAAGCGACGTCAGATGCCCCGCGGTTACGGACAAGGTTTTTTCAATCAGATCCCCATTTCTGAGCTCGGGTCTTCTCCAGTATGCGTGCATTACTTATGCCCAGTCAGGCGGAAATCTCTCAAGAATTGGGCCCCCAATCCTCCGCAATGGATCTCTAAACTTTCAGGCCGCTTCACTATCTCAACAAGTCGCCACTGGCGTAAGTGTCACCAATGTAGAAATAAGTTCGTCCCGCGTCAGTATCAATTTCAACCTCACCATTCCAGGCTTCTTGGGCAGGCCCTCTCGAACATTTGCACTCGCTTATGGCACGAAGAATTTTAGAGTTGGAACCTAAAAGCCGGACCATTGTTCAACCTTGATGATGATGCAGCCCTTAAGATTTTCAATGGTTCTAACATCACCATCAAGCTACGTAAGATGGGGGCTCGCCAAGGGTTCATGTTTTTCTATCTTTATGGGAAGGGTTTATCGCGCTCCATCAGCGCCTCCTGCACTACAACCCCGACCTGATCGGTGCCCGCGCCGGCCATCGACCTGGGACAGATCCGCTCAACGGTGGCACTGGTGACAGGGGCGAGGCTGGGCGGTGATCGACGACTTCTGCAAACACCTGGTGCCCCGCCACCCCGCCAGCTCAACTGCGTAGAGCTCTGAGGGCAGGATCCGGCGCCGCACCACCAGCTGCTGCAAGCTGCTGGCAGGCCTAATGGCTGAGCCGGATCGAAACGGCCTGATCCCGCCCCTTAGGCTGCCAGTCTTCCCTCTACCCGCCCCCGTGCTCGACCAGCGCCTCCTGCGCGACAGCCCTGAGCTGATCACCACCCAGCTGGCCCGCCGGGGCATGGCGCTAGACCTCGCTCCACTGCAGCAGATCGCTCGCCAGGAGAGGGATCTCGAGGAGCAGCGCAGCAACTTTCAAGCCGAGGGCAACCGCATCGGCAAGGCCGTAGGGCAGCTGATTCAAGGCGGATCTGCGCCAAACAGCCCCGAGGTGCAGGCCCTGCGCGATCAGGGCAACGCCATCAAGCAGCAGGTGGCCGCCCTCGAGGAGCAGGAAAAAGCTCTCGAGCTGCAGCTGCGTGAGGCCCTATCAGCCCTGCCCAACCTGCCCTCGCCCGAGGCGCCCGATGGTCGCAGCGAAGCCGACAACATCGAGATCAAGCGTTGGGGCAGCCCCCGGGTAGAAGGCGGCCTGCAGGAGCACTGGCAGATCGGCGAGCGGCTCGGCCTGTTTGAAACCGAGCGCTCGGTGCGCATCGCCCAGAGCCGTTTCATCACCCTGCTGGGCGCTGGCGCCCGCCTGGAGCGGTCCCTGATCAGCTTCATGCTCGATCTGCACACCGCCAAGGGCTACCGCGAGGTGATGCCGCCGATCCTGGTGAATTCCGCCAGCCTCACCGGTTCGGGCCAGCTGCCCAAATTCGCCGAGGAGAGCTTCCGCTGCGCCGACGACGACCTCTGGCTCACCCCCACCGCCGAGGTGCCAATCACCTCCCTGCACCGCGACGAGGTGATTCCTGCCGAGCAGCTGCCGCTCAAATACGCCGCCTACACCCCCTGCTTCCGCCGCGAAGCCGGCAGCTACGGCCGCGACACCCGCGGCCTGATCCGCCTGCACCAGTTCAACAAGGTGGAGCTCTACTGGTTTTGCCATCCCGACCACTCCGCCGCCGCCCACCAGCAGATCACCGCTGACGCGGAAGCCGTGCTGGAAGCCCTCGAGCTGCCCTACCGCAAGATCGAGCTCTGCACCGGTGATATGGGCTTCTCCGCCGCCCGCACCTACGACCTCGAGGTATGGCTGCCCGGCGCCGGCTCCTACCGCGAGATCTCCAGCTGCTCGGTGTGCAACGACTTCCAGTCGCGCCGCTCCGCCATCCGCTTCAAAGATGGCAAAAACACCCGCCTGCTCCACACCCTCAACGGCTCCGGCCTCGCCATCGGCCGCACCATGGCCGCCCTGCTCGAAACCGGCCAGCAGGCTGATGGTTCCGTGCGCCTACCCGCAGCTCTAGTGCCTTACTTCGGTGGGGACAGGATTGGTGGGGGGTGATGGGGGGGGTAAAGCCGTTAGCGTGATGTCAACCAACCATGCGGCCTGCCCATGGGATCCACCAGCCTCACCGACCTGCTGGCTCTACCCGCAACAGAGCGTTTGGAGCTCGCCATGGGCTTGTGGCAAAGCCTTGATCACGCGGAGCAGGAACAGGCCTTGGCGGTGAGTCCAGCCCTGATCACTGAGCTGGAACGACGCTGGAGCCGGCATCAGCACCGCCCTGAGGAGTCCCTGAGCTGGGAGCTTGTGCGCCAAGAGCTCGGTCTGGAGTGACGTCGGCTGGGATATCACGGGCTGTGCGATTTTTGCCTGAAGCCAGGCAAGACCTAATTGAAACCCGCCAGTGGTACGACCTGCGACAAGCCGGTTTCGGTACTGTGTTCGCCCGGGCGTTCGCCGATGCCATTGAGCGGATGCAAGCGCAGCCCCTCAGCTATCCAGCGGTGGTGGGTTCAATCCGACGGGTGATCCTCCAGCGGTTTCCATACGCCATTTACTTCCGCGTCGAGACCGATGAAATTGTTGTCTTGGCTGTACATAGCCGCCAAGATCCAGGTCGTTGGCGCGAGCGGATCCCACCGACCAACGCACCGTGACCAACCGCCTGGGAGCAGGAAGATGGATCAAGCCCAACACCTGAGCACCCAACTGGAAGGAATGGAGCGTCTGGTGGATGGCGAAAACGGAGCCATCCTGTTTCGCCATCCCAGTCTGCGTGGCATTCCCGATCTGGTACTCGAAGGGGATGGCTACACCCTTGAATTCATTGGTGCCACCCTTCTCTGCGTCGACATCCGCAATGCAGCAGGCCTGGCCAAACTCCTGGCCGAGCCTTTCAAAACTCAACTTCCAGTTGCTGTCTAGCCCACTCCAAGGGGATGGCTACGGCCCAAGGGCACCGACCGGCACCACCACAACCCCATCGGTCCGGCGATAGCCGTACCCCTTGCCGCAGATCACGGCCAGAAACGCCGCTGACCCCGAGCGTTGGCTGTCGATCTGCGCTGAGAAGCGCTTGAGGTTGGCGGCGGCCTGGTCAACCTGCCCCTCGCCGAGCATGATCTCGATGGCTCCCCAGCGCCCATCGCGCAGCTGCACGATCGCATCCGCCTCCACCCCGTAGTCATCGCGGTAGTGCAATACCTCTCCTTCCAGGGGTTGGCTGAGCACGCGCAAATCGCGGATCACCAGTGATTCGAACAACTGCCCAAACCACTCAAAATCCTCCAGCAATCGCTCCGCAGCAGCCCCGCTGGCCGCCAGCGCCAGCGATGGGTCGACGAAATGACGCTTTGGGGCCTTGCGCAGCCGCGCCCTCGAGCGCAGATGGGGAGCCCAGGCGGGCTGATCTTCGATCACCATCAGCTGCTCCAACGCCTGCAGGTAATCCGACACGGTGCGCTCATCCAGGGCGCCATCGGCGCCACCCGCATCGGCGGCCAGTGTTGAAAGCCTGGCCTCAGTGGCGCAATGGCGCCCGAGAGAGCGCAACAGTGCCCCCACTCGGGCTGGATCGCGGCGGCGATCCACTCGGCTGATGTCAACCTGCCGCACTTGCTCGAGATAATCGCGAGCGGCCCGGCTCGCCGCTTTCAGGGGCCTGCCCTGCTGCGCGGGCCAGCCGCCGCGGGCAATCAGCGCACCGAGATCGTGCACGCTCAGCCCTGGATCCGCCACGGCCTGCACCTCGCCGGCAAACAGCTGACGCAGCGACGCGGCGCCGTTGGAAACTCCGGATTCGAACAAGCTCATTGGCCGCATGCGCAGGAACCCGAAACGGCCGGCGCCAGTGTGGCGGCTGGCATCTTCCGCCGGCACCACTGAGCCGGTGAGCAGAAACTGGCCGGGTTGATCGGAGGCATCGACGGCCTTGCGCACCTGATTCCAGAGCTCGGGTGCCACCTGCCACTCATCCAGCAGTCGCGGCCTTGCTCCTTCCAGCACCAGCCTCGGCTCCACCGCCAGGGCCTGCCGCGCGGCCTGGTCGATGTCGAGCAGCACGCGGGAGGCGGATTGCTGCGAGGCCGTCATCGTCTTGCCGCAGGCCTTAGGCCCTTCGATCACCACAGCACCTGCGGATTCCAACAGCTCCCGCAGTTCACCATCCACGATCCGGGGGCTGTAGACAGGCACTCAGGCTCACTAATGCGGTAAACACCGGCATCTTAATGCGGGAAATGCGGAGCTTCGAATCCGGTTTTTGCAGGCATCGTGATGATGCTTTTGCCGACCAGCTGGCGTCAGTCGATGGAGCGCCCCTTGGGCAGGAGTGCCCGTGACCGGCACCTCATGCTCCAAACCCGCTTGCTGCAGCAGGGGGCGATCCCAGGGATGCGCGAATCGATCCTTGAAGGCATGGCCACCGCCCTACGAAGCCCTTGTTGGTAATCTGAACGGTGCCTACTCACGGCGCATCAACATTCAGCACCGGCTGATATACCAGGTACTCGATAACGAGCGCAGGGAATACTTATCGAGCCGACCAGGGCAGATAGGCATGCACGATTGACTGAGGGTTCAGCTAATCGCGCGTGTCTTGGCTGCGTATCTAGGCACAGTGCCGGAGCCGCCTCACCTACTTCGGGAACAAAAACTGAATCTGAGCCCGGATCGTGACATCACCGAAAAGATCAGGCTTCACCACATTGGCGTAAGCCTGCAGAGACGCATTGATCGGTTGCTTGCCGATGCGAAACAAGCGGCCCACACCGCCGCCCACCGGCAGAATCCACTGGTCGCCACTGGTCGCCCGCCAGTTGGCGGTGATGATCGGCGAGGTCACCAAATACCAGCCGTGGGGCAGGTTGTAGTTGATGAAGGGCTGCAGCAGGAAAGCACTCACCGAGCTGCGATCGCTATTGCCCGCAAACGACCAGACGTTGTTCACCAGCGCCCCAGCCACCCAGGGGCCCTTGCTGTACACCGCCACCGCCGCCGGCCCCGCAGACCACTTACCCCGGCCCAGGCTGCTATCGCTAGCCGTTGGCAATACAAGCGTGGGTCCAAAACCAAAGGTCCAAGCGCCCCTGCCCTTGGGCACGAAGAAGAAGCTGGGGTTGAGATCGCCGATGCCATTTTGATTGCCCGTTGCCGTCGGCTGGCTCAGCACCGGCAGAATCGTGCGGGTCACCAAAGTGAGATCCGGGCTGAGCGAAAACGGCACCACTGGCTGAATATTCAGCAGGCTCTGGGTTTGGTCTTCATTGGGCCCAATGCCCGGGGTGAGGTTGTACTGAAACGGAACGCTGACCAAATTCGAGATCGGGTTCTGGGCCTCAGTGGCCAGCGCCTCGGTTTGGGCTTCCTGCACTGCTTCTTGCACTGCTTCTTGCACTGCCTGCGGCTCTGCTGGTGCCGGCTCTGCTGAGATGGGCAGTTGCAGCAAGTTGGCGCAGATCAGGGCACTCAAGAAGCGAGTCATATGGGTAAAAACAACTACTGCCGAGGCGGGATCTTAAGAGTCGAGCTGCTGCTGCCACGGCCCGGATTCGGCGGGGAACACACGGCTGCAGCAACTGGACTTAGCCAAGACTTAGTTCAGCGTTTAAGCGTGCATGCCGCCCCCCTGCCCCCAGGCAAACCCAGCACAATGGATGCATAAATAGCGGGGCCTGGATGGGCGTTCTCACAGCACTGGCGATCCTGGCGGGGCTGATCGTGGTGCACGAGGCAGGGCATTTCTTTGCCGCCACCTTGCAGGGGATCCGCGTCAGCAGCTTTTCGATCGGATTTGGGCCGGTGCTGTTCGAGCGCCAGCGCCGCGGTGTGCAATTCGCCCTAAGGGCCATTCCCCTGGGCGGCTTCGTGGCCTTTCCCGATGACGATGAAGACAGCCCCATCCCCAAAAACGACCCCAACCTGCTCAGCAACCGGCCCCTAGCCCAGCGGGCCCTGGTGATCGCCGCCGGCGTGTTGGCCAACTTGGTGCTCGCCTATGCGGTGCTACTCGGCCAGGGCCTGGTGCTCGGCATACCCGCCGGTTTCAGCGCCAGCCCCGGCGTTCTGGTGAGTGGCGTGCAGCCCGGCCTAGCCGCTGCAGCTGCCGGCCTCCAGCCGGGCGACCGCATCTTGAGCCTCAATGGCAGCGATCTTGGCGGCGGCCAAAGCGCCGTTGCCGCCTTGGTGGAGCGCATCAAGGCCGCCCCCGAGCAAACCCTGCGCCTCGAAGCCGAGCGCAACGGCCAATCCCTGCCCCTAAATCTCACCCCCGCCGATCTCGGCGGCGTTGGCCGCATCGGCGCCCAGCTGCAACCCAATGGCACCGAGGCCTTCCGCCCCGCCCGCACGCCCCTGGAGCCCTTCCGCCAGGCCAACCACGACTTCGCCGCCCTCACCAGCCGCACCGTGGAAGGGTTCGTGACCCTCGCCACCCACTTCGGCGAGACCGCCGGCCAGGTATCTGGCCCCGTAAAAATTGTGGAAATGGGGGCGTCGCTGGCCAAGCAGGGCGGCAGCAGCCTGTTCATCTTCACCGCCTTGATCTCGATCAACCTGGCGGTGCTCAATGCCCTGCCGCTACCCCTGCTCGATGGCGGTCAGTTCGTGTTCTTACTGCTCGAGGGCCTGCGGGGCAAGCCCCTGCCAGAGCGCTTTCAGATGGCTTTCATGCAGTCGGGCTTTGTCTTCCTGGTGGGATTGAGCGTGGTGCTGATCGTCAAGGACACCTCCCAGCTACCGGTCGTGCAGCAGCTGCTTGGGCGGTGAGCCTCACCGCCGCAAGGTAAGATCGAAAGCACTTATCCGATCGCAGTTCAGGCCGCATGGCGAAGAAGTCGATGATTGCGCGCGATGTCAAGCGCAAGAAGATGGTTGAGCGTTTTGCCGCCAAGCGCTCTGCCCTCAAGGCAGCCTTCGACGCCGCTGCAGGTCCCATGGAGCGTCTGGAAATTCACCGTAAAATCCAGCTGCTGCCCCGCAACAGCGCTTCCAACCGCGTGCGCAACCGCTGCTGGGCCACCGGCAAGCCCCGGGGCTATTACCGCGATTTCGGTCTGTGCCGCAACCAGCTGCGCGAGCGTGCCCACAAGGGTGAGCTGCCAGGAGTGGTCAAGTCTTCCTGGTAATCAGCCAAAGATTCCTAAGGCGCCTACGGGCGCTTTTTTTATGGCCAAGAAAGGCCATAAACGCGATAAAAAGCGAAGGTTGCCCCAGTAGTAACGGCCTAAATGCGAGAATGGTCCCTGACAACAACAGGACATAAGCGCACGTGCAAGGACAAACTCAGTCGATCTCCTTCGATGGTCGGGAGATCCGGCTGACCACCGGTCGTTTCGCCCCCCAGGCTGGGGGCTCGGTGATGGTTGAGTGTGGTGATACCTCGGTTTTGGTCACCGCCACCCGCTCAGGCGGTCGCCCAGGCATCGATTTTCTGCCCCTAACCTGCGATTACGAAGAGCGTCTCTACGCCGCTGGGCGCATCCCTGGCAGCTTTTTCCGTCGCGAAGGCCGTCCCTCTGAGCGGGCGATCCTCACCTGCCGCCTGATCGATCGGCCGATCCGGCCCCTATTCCCCAGCTGGATGCGCGACGACATCCAGATTGTGGCCACCTGCCTCTCCCTCGATGAGCGCGTGCCACCCGATGTGCTCGCCGTCACCGGCGCCTCGATGGCAACTCTGCTGGCCGGCATTCCCTTCTATGGCCCCATGGCCACCGTGCGGGTGGGTCTGCTGGGCGACGACTTCGTGCTCAACCCCAGCTTCCGTGAAATCGAGCGCAGCGAGCTTGATCTGGTGGTAGCTGGCACGCCCCAGGGCGTGGTGATGGTGGAAGCCGGTGCCAACCAGCTGCCCGAGCAAGACGTGATCGAAGCGATCGACTTCGGCTACGAAGCGGTGTGCGAACTGATCAAGGCGCAGCAGAACCTGCTCAAGGAGCTCGGCATCGAGCAGGTGATCCCCGAACCTCAGGTCATCGACCCCACCCTGCCCAACTTCCTTGAAAAGGAATGTGCCGGTGGCATCGGTGAGGTGCTCAAGCAGTTCTCCCAAACCAAAACCGAACGCGACGAGAAACTCGACGCCATCAAGGCCGAGGTGAGCGAGAAGATCGCCGCCTTAGCCGAAGACGACCCGATCCGCTCCGCTTCCAGCGGCAAGGCCCTGGGCAACAGCTACAAGGACCTGACCAAAAAGCTGATGCGCGCCCAGATCCTCCAGGAGGGCAAGCGTGTCGATGGCCGCAACCTTGATGAAGTGCGGCCGATCAGCGCCGCCGCCGGCGTACTGCCCAAGCGGGTGCACGGCTCAGCGTTGTTCCAGCGCGGCCTCACCCAGGTGCTCTCCTGCGCCACCCTCGGCACCCCGAGCGACTCCCAGGAAATGGACGACCTCAACCCGTCCACCGAGAAGCACTACCTCCACCACTACAACTTCCCCCCCTACTCCACCGGCGAAACCAAGCCGATGCGCTCCCCCGGCCGCCGCGAAATTGGCCACGGCGCCCTGGCTGAGAGAGCGATTGTGCCCGTGCTGCCCAACAAGGAGTCCTTCCCCTACGTGCTGCGCGTGGTGTCGGAGTGCCTCAGCTCAAACGGCTCCACCTCGATGGGTTCGGTGTGCGGCAGCACCCTCGCCCTGATGGATGCCGGCGTGCCCCTCAAGGCACCAGTGAGCGGCGCCGCCATGGGCCTGATCAAGGAGGGCGAGGAGGTGCGCATCCTCACCGACATCCAAGGCATCGAAGATTTCCTTGGCGACATGGACTTCAAGGTGGCCGGCACCGAAAAGGGCATCACCGCCCTGCAGATGGACATGAAGATCACGGGCCTAAATATGAAAACCGTGGCTGAAGCCGTTAACCAGGCCCGCCCAGCCCGGCTGCACATCCTCGAGAAGATGCTCGAGGCGATCGACAAGCCCCGCGACACCATGTCGCCCCACGCCCCACGCCTGCTCAGCTTCCGCATTGATCCGGAACTGATCGGCACCGTGATCGGACCCGGCGGCCGCACGATCAAGGGCATCACCGAGCGCACCAACACCAAGATCGACATCGAAGATGGCGGCATCGTCACGATTGCCAGCCACGATGGCGCTGCCGCCGAAGAGGCCCAGCGCATCATCGAAGGCCTCACCCGTCGCATCAGCGAAGGCGAGGTATTCAGCGGTGCCGTGACCCGCGTGATCCCAATCGGTGCCTTCGTGGAGATCCTGCCCGGCAAGGAAGGGATGATTCACATCTCCCAACTCTCCGAAGCCCGAGTGGAGAAAGTCGAAGATGTGGTGAACGTGGGTGATCAGGTAACCGTGCGCGTGCGCGAAATCGACAACCGCGGCCGCATCAACCTCACCCTGCGCGGCGTGCCCCAAAGCGAAGCCCCTGCACAGGAGTGAAGTCCGCCTGGCTCGCCTGATCTGGGAGTCAATCAGTTCGCCTGTAGCCGGTCACCCTGTGGCCGGCTTTTTTGTTGGAAATCAGCGCATGAGTGGGATCGCCCTAGCGCCAACTAAAAACTAAAGATCTGGGAGGGGCCAACTACATTTTTCGAAGCGGGCTAAGTCCTAGCTAAGTCCACCAGCAAAAAGCGACCACTCCTCTCGGTGCTGCCCTAAAAAAGCAACAGACACACCTGACCTGGCAGGCTCACCAAATCTGATGGGCCCATGCCAGCGCCACCAGGCATCGCCACCGATAAACAAAGCAGCAAGACACCAAGCAAGGCCAGCAAGCGATATTGCTCAAAACAGAGCATGAAACGCCGCACAATTGCTGGCTCTGGCAACGGTGGCGCGTCAGCAGGCAGCAAGCTGGCTAACAACACCAGTAACAGGGCCAAGGCAAGGGGCCGCAGCCAGATGTCATCAACTAGCTGATAAGCAAACAACGAAACCAGTAGAGGCATGGCCATCGGGCTGGCGTGGCGCCATTGCTGACGACTCCATGGCACAAATCCGGTCGTGAGCAATAGGGCAAAACCAGTACCAGCAAGACCTGTCCAGTAGAGAAGAGCCACCCAGATGTTGTGGGGGGTGCAAACAGGTGAACCGGCCTGAATCACCGGAATGCCATGGCCAAACAATGGTGCATCGGCAACATGACGGAGGTAAAGCAGCCAGTAGGGCAGCCTGAAGACCGTTGGAAGTGTGGCCCCCTTCGGGGGAGCAGCGAGGGATTGCTGCAGTTCGGTGCCGGCGCGCTGGCCAAATTGCAACAGCATTGTTCCCTCGTTGAGCAGCAGTGATAAAGCAAACGCGGCAGCCAAACAGCAGGCCAGGATCTGCACAGCGCTGACATTGCGCCGTTGCACCAGCAGGCCCACCAGGGCCAGCGAGATAGCGATCAAGGCCCCATCGCCCTCGCTCAGCACCACCTGGGTGCAGCAAAGCAGTGGCACGGCCCAACAAACAAACCACCAGAAGCGCCGTTGTCTCTTAATCACACCCTGCTGCAACTGCTGCAGCAGGGGAATGAAGGTCCAGAGCAGGAGCAGGCTCACCTGATTAGCCCAACGGGCATTGAGATATAGATAGGGCGTTTCCATTTCCAGCTGGCCGCTGGGGCTCAAGCGCCGCATCCAGGCGTAGGGCTGCAAATCGAAGCCATGCATCACCAGCCACAGGCCCACATCCATACCCACTAGGGCCACTGCCAGCAGGGCAAGCAGCCGGATGCCTTCATCTCGCCGCTGACGCCAGCCATCCACAAGCAGGGGCAGCAAGCCAAATTGCAGTAAAGCCACGCCAACGAAACCCAGGGAAATCCAAGGAATCGGTCCCAGTGCACTACCAACAAGCGCCACCCCCCCAAACCCCATTAGCCCCAGTCCATACCAGCCTGAACCGATCGGCCGACCCAACCAGGACGCCGCCTGGGGCCTGTAACACCAGGCCAACATCCCAAGTGCCAGCCCAACCTCAACAAGCCGCTGAATCTGAAACTTGCCGATCGGATTGCCGACGCCGATCGAGGCGACCGCCCCAATCAGCAGCAAGGCCAGATACCAGCGCAAGGGGCTCTCAAACAAGCCCGGAAGATGTTGAAGAAAAAAGCGATTCCGGAATGAGCGTTGCAGCGATGCAGGTGCCGTCACGCCGCGCAGTCAAGGAGTCTTGAAGGTAGCCAGACCAACCGACATCACCACCCAACCCACATAAAACAAACCCCTAGCCAGGCACTCAAACAACAAAACCAGGATCAATCACAGCCATCGCATCCGCCGCTTTTTCGCATAGTTCGGCGTGGGCTAGGCCGTGGCTGGCGATTAGACAGCCGGCCTGGCGTACATCGCCGCTGTTGTAGGCCAGGGCGCGGCCGTCGGCATGGCTGAAGGCGCCACCGGCGGCGCGCAGCACCGCCTCAGGAGCGGCCATATCCCAATCCTTCGGGGCGCTCTTGCCCGACAGGGAGATATAAAAGTCCGTCTCACCGCGCAGGATCGTGGCAACCTTGCCGCCCACGCTGCCGATCGCCTTGGTGTCGCCCAGGGCCAGGGCCGCCAGCAGCTGCTCGAGACGCTGGTCGCGGTGGTTGCGGCTGGCCACCAGCACCAGCTCCCCCAGTGCGCGGCGGCCGCTGAAGCGCACGGGCGAGCGCACACCAGCTCGGCTTTCGCACCAGGCCTCTCCTGCCGAGCCCGCCAACCCCGGCATCACGCCCAGCCACAGCTCCTCCAGCTCCGGCAGCAGCACCACCCCCAGCACCGGCTCGCCGCCGTGCACCAGGGCCAGATGCACCGCGTATTCGCCCGTGCCCTGCAGAAAGTCTTTAGTGCCATCGAGGGGATCGAGGATCCACAGCCACTCCGCCGCCAGGGGCTCGCCTTCAGTGAGCTGCTCCTTGGCGGTTTCCTCGCTCAGCACGGTCCACGCGGCCATGGGGAAGGCTGCGGCCAGGCCCTCCAGCAACCACTGGTTCACCGCCAGATCCGCCGCACTCACCGGACCCTCGCCGCCCTCATCCACGCTTAACGCCGGCGGGAAGCCATAGGGGGGCTGCTCGCCCCGGCCGTAGGCCAGCAGGATGTCGGCCGCGCCCCAGCTCAGCCGCCGCAGCTCCACAAGCAAGCCTTCGAGCGCAATGCCTGAGGGCAGGGGGAGGGTAGCCGGCATCATGGGTTGGCAGGGTTCAGCATTTTGCAGGAGCCCACCCCAAGCCGTGCAAGCCCCCGAACCCGCCCCCGGCGTGCTCTACCTGGTGGGCACCCCCATCGGCAACCTGGCCGACCTCTCACCCCGCGCCCGCCAGGTGCTCGCCGGCGTGCAGCGCATCGCCTGCGAAGACACCCGCCGCAGCGGCCTGCTGCTGCATCAGCTCGGGCTACGCCATAAGGAGCAGGGGCCGCGGCTGGTGAGCTTCCACGCCCACAACCAAACCGCCCGCATCCCCGAACTGCTCGCGGCTCTCGCCGCCGGCGAAGCCCTGGCCGTGATCAGTGACGCCGGGCTGCCGGGCATCTCCGATCCTGGCGAGGTGCTGGTGGCGGCGGCCCGCACAGCTGGGCACAACGTGATCTGCATTCCCGGCCCCAGCGCCGTCACCACCGCACTGGTGAGCAGCGGCCTGCCGTGCGGCCGCTTCTGCTTTGAGGGCTTCCTGCCACCCAAGACCAACCAGCGCCGTCAGCGACTGCAGGAACTGCAAACTGAGCAGCGCACCATGGTGCTGTTTGAAGCCCCGCACCGGCTGCTCGATCTGCTCGACGATCTGCTGGCGGTGCTGGGTGATCGGCCCCTGCGCGTCGCCCGCGAACTCACCAAAAAGCACGAAGAGCAGGTGGGCCCCAGCGTGAGCGCAGCCATCGAACACTTCCGCCGCACGCCGCCCCAGGGGGAATGCACCCTGGTGTTGGCAGGCGCCCTGCCGCCAGAGCCCCTGGCCTGGGATAGCGCTGCCCTCAGCGCCGAGCTGCAGGAGCTGCAGCGGGCCGGCCACAGCAGCAACGCCGCCGCCAAGCTGCTGGCCGAGCGCACCGGCCACAGCAAGCGGGAGCTTTACGCCCTGCTGCACCAGGAGTCCTGACCGGGCAGACTGCAGCCAGAGCGTTCTACTGTTGCCCTGATGGTCTTGCGCCTGCGCCTGCTTGCATCCAGCCTGCTGGGCGGTGGCTTGCTGCTAGCGATTCTCTGCCTGGGTGCTCAAAACCTCGACCAGCGCCCCAGCCTCAACTTGGGCTTTGCCCGCAGCACCCCTCTGCCAGCCGGTTTTCTGGTGGGAATTGCTTTAGTGATTGGCGTACTCAGTGGCGGCTGCAGCGCCGCCCTGCTCGCCCCCCGCAACGAGCAACTGCCCGGGGATTAATTTCCCAGAAATTAAATGCCTGGCAATTAACTGCCTGGCAAAGAGTAGAGGCTGCCCTCCATCACCACCCGGCTGATGCCTTGGGCGATTAAGTAGGGCGCAGTGCGCTCAAGAATACGAGTGTCTGGCACCTTGATCACCCGCTGGGTGCGGCCGCAGTGGCGTTTGGCCTGGCGGGGATTAGCAAACACCATTAGAGCCTGCCGCTCCTCTTCGCCATCCGGTAGCTGGCCAAGTTCGGGGAAGTCCTTGAGCGGCTTGGCTTGGAGCTCCACTGTTTTGTCCACCAGCATGTAAATGCTGGCTGGAAGGGGCGCATCTGCGAGCGGCTGGCATTGGGCCGGCTCACCAACGTGATCCACCAGCAACAGCGGCACGGCCACAAACTGGTCGGCTAGGTCGTCGTCAGCGAAGTCGAGTTCATTGGCGTCATCGCCAAAATCATCGGCGTCATCGATTGCCAGCACCGCATGGTCTTCGTCGTCGCCAGCCGGCTCTGGCAGCTCAGGCTCTGGCAGCTCAAGCGCAGGGGGTTCAGGCTCTAGGGGTTCAGGCTCCAGGAGTTCAGGCTCTGATGGAGCTAGTTCTGGAGCGGCTTGTTCTGGAGCAGCTAGTTCTAGAGCAGGTTGTTCTTGTGAAACTTTGAGCGGCCGGATGCGTTGCTGCTTGAGCTGCTCGTATTCAGCTGGATCTAGACCAGCCTTCACCACGCGGCTCACCGTGTTGGTGCTGCAGCCATAGGCCTCTGCCAGCTCGGCGCTTACTTCACCAGCGCGGTAGCGAGCCACGATCTCGATCTTCTGGCTGTCAGTGAGCCGGGTGGCAGCCATGGGGCGAGAGTTGCGCAGCAGACCAGTGTAGGCCTAAAGAGCCAGCAGGTTTAGGGGGTAGGTGGCTTGACGTTCGGGCAGCTGGCACCGTTGAACCTCGAGGCGATGCGCGCTGAGCCCTGTTGATAGATCTTCTGGGCTTTTTGGGTATCACCCGCAGCCTGGGCGGCACTGAGCTTGCCGGCAAATTTGCCGCAGGCCTCATCCAAGCTCATAGCCTGGGCGCCCAAGGGAGCCGCAAGGGCCAACAGGCCAGCAGCAGAAAACAGCAGGGCGAGCCGCATTTCAAAAAAGATCTCTACAACCACTTTGACGCCAGGGCAGCAGTTGTGTGGCCCCCACCTGCTGAGCGATCATGGCAACGGCTGCTCCCTTAGCTCAGCCGGATAGAGCAGCTGCCTTCTAAGCAGCCGGTCGTGTGTTCGAATCACACAGGGGGCGTTTCAATCAGGGTCTGCTTTCTCAGCCCCAAAAGCTTTCTGGCACAGGCTTTTGGGTTGACAGGTTTTGCCGGCCCCTGCTCGCGTGTGCCAGGCTGTGAGAAGGACCTTCTCACATACCTTCTCACATGCCAGCGGTCCCGCAATGGGATGTTCTGCTCCGCGGCGGCGTGCTGCGGGCCCTCGGCCAGAGGGGCTGCCGAAGCGGCTGGACGGTCTCGAACTTCAGGGGGAGGGCCCGGCTTCACATCACGGCTCGCGCAGGTGATGGGCATCGCAAGCAGCTGCTCCTGCCCTACCCCTGGGAGTCAGACCAACTCGAAGCCATCCGCGACGGCGTGTTGACGGTCTACGAGGCCTTTCAGAACGGAGCCCCTCTCGAGCTGGCCATCGCCGAGCTGAGTACAGCGAAGGCTGAGGCTGAGGCCAGGCGCCAGGCAGAAGTCCTGGCAAGCGAGCCCTCAAACGTGCAGCCGAGTGTTTCACCTCCCACGACAACTAGCCGATCGGTCCCGATTGACTGGGCCGGCTTGATCCGCCGCTACCAGCAGCACAAGCTGCGCAGCGGCGAAATCAAGGAAACGACTTGGGAACGGCTTTACAAGCCGCGAATGGCACTGCTCCTAAAAACAGCGAAAGGGCCACCGGCTGCCCGCGATGCAATCCAACTGCTTGAAGCGCAAGCTGATCTTTGGAGTCAGCGCCCTGGCTGCCGAACCAGAAGACTGCAAATTCAGTACACCGCTGCTCTGCTGCGTTGGGCGGTCAGCCAGAAACTGCTTCCAGCCCAATGGGCTCCGCAGCCTGACCTCTCAACAATCATCGGCCGGTCACGGGAGAGCCGAGCGGTCACCACGCCGATTAGCGTGGCAGACATCCTGGCGATGGTGCAGGCCATACCGGACCCGCGCTGGCAGTTTGCCTTTCAACTGCTCAGCGCATTTGGACTGCGACCCGAAGAGCTACAGCATCTGCAGCTTCGCCAGGGACGGCTCTGGTGCACCTATGAAAAGGTTGCCTCTCGAGGCAAAACCAAGCCCAGACCCCTGCGTCTGCTGCCCTGTGACCAATGGGCCACGGAATGGCGGCTCCTCGAGACCTTTGATCCGGCAAAGCTGCCCCCCATGCGAGCCGGCTTCGGCTCGGATTCCTTTAGTCGCTACCTTCTGCGGCGAGAGCACTGGCAACACCTTCGCCAGCAGTACGAAACCCAGGGAGAAAAGTTGGTGCTCTATTCCTGCCGGCACAGTTACGCCCACCGGGCCCACGTGATTTGTGACCTCCCTCCCAAGGTGGTGGCCGCCGCTATGGGTCACAGCGTTCAGACCCACCTCGCCGCATACAGCCGCTGGTGCGGGGATGACGTGGTGGATGACGCCTTCAGCAAAGCAGCACAACGACTCAATAACAGGACGTCGTGAACCTGTTGCCGTGGGGAGCTACTGCTCTCCTGATGGCTTGATGTAACCAGTGTCGATCAAAAAGGCCCGCAAGGCTTCCGGGAAAGAGGTGTAGACAATTTCCCGCCCCAAGCACTTGCCGTTGTCATCCAGGTTGTCCTTGCATTCCTTCAGCCCCCAGTTTGAAGAGGAGTCGTAACGCTGGGTCATGCGATCCCAGCCGTCATACAGCTCGCCCACCAGCGCCTTATTGGCGACGTAACCGGCCAGAAACCCATTGGGTGATTCATTGTTCTTCTGCTGGAACCATTCGGCCATGCGCTGCAGGTTGCGGCGATGGATCGGCTTGAAATCAGGACGATGGGAGACATCCACAAACGCATCGCCTTGCAGCTCCCAGATACGAGCAGGGGCTGTACTGCAGGCGTAGCAGGCAAAGCGGTAGAGGAACCGGTTGTCGACGTCGACGATCAGGAAGCGGCCATTCCGCAACGGATCCTCTGCCGGTGAATCCCCTCCATCGAAGGGCCCAAGTGTCACCTCGCGCCAGATCTTCCCGCTGCGGTCGCTAGTGAGAACCTGAATCTGATTGCAACAGTGCGCTCCACCGGTGAAGGAAGAGAGAAGAACTTCGGGATAGGGGTTTGCCGGATCCATCTCTGCGATCTGAACCACCGCAGCTGGACTGCTATCCCATTTCTCAGCGCCCACGAGGCGGCCGACTTCGATCCCATTCACACGAACGACAGCCAGCGGCTTGAGCACATTCGAACCGGCCTCGTTGATCCGCCGCTGCTGCTGCGCGCTGACCTCCAAGGCGCCGCTGCGCAACGAACCGCTCATGCGGTTGTTCTGGTAGTCCATCTTCAGGACCTGGGCGACAGCCGGACTGCCGCAGAAGGCTCCCAGCCCGATCAGACCAACAATGAAACGAGCTCGCAGAGACACCAGGGAATAGGCAGGCAGCTCATCTGAACCATAGGAAGAGGGGCCGTGCCTGCAACCCCTATCACTGCTTGAGATGGCGGCGGCTCCAGCCGGTGATCGAGGCTTCGATGTTCTCCCCGTGCCACTGCAGGGGGCCTTTGCCTTCTGTGCAGCCCCAGCGGCGGAAGTGCTTGCCGGGTTGCAGCACCCCGCGCAGCCGCAGCTGGCGAAGGGTTTCGCGGCTGATGCCGAGCAGAGCACAGGCTTCAGCTGTGCTGATCCAGACCCGCTGGCGGGTGGTCATGACCTGGGTTTCCATCAGCCCCCCGCCAGCTGGGTGCGGCAGCGATTGAGCGTGTCGACCAACCAGCTGCGGCGGTAGCTCTTGACCTGGCGCGGCGCCCCGTCAACAAACTGTTGGCGACATGGGGGTTCTGTGCCGAACTCCTCGCGGTAGGCCCTGGCCACTAGCTTGCCGGCAGCGCAGAACTGGCTGCGCGGCAGTACTTGCTGGAACACCTCCAGCCAGGCATCTCCCAAGGTGAGTTCCTCATCAGTTGGGGTGCCTGCCAGCAACCCAGCGCTGGCGGTGAGTACGTTGCTGCGCACGATGTCCTTGAACAGGAGCTGGTCGCGCTGATCCAAGCCGCCCAGCCGCTCAAACAGATCGATGCTCCGTTCAACTAGGGCAATCACCTCGGCTTGCCTGATCCGAGGTGATGGTGTCTCTACTGGAGTCGGTTGAGCCTGCTGGACGCTTTCCAGGAACCAGCCATCCATCCACACCGCAAACGGCGCGCTGATCCAGCGGGCCAGGTCGACGGCGACCTGGGGATGGACCCAAGTGCCGCCGCCCCCGGCACCGCCTGAGCGGGACTCAACGAGGGCGTGGACGGAAATTCCGGCCACGCTTTCCAGAGCATCCAGATAGTGCTGGCACCGGTCGGACTCGCGATAGTCCTTCCATCGTTTGCCATTGGCTTTGCACATGGCCGTGGCATTCACGTAGCCATCGCTGGTGCGCCGAGAGATCGGGGTGCCGTTCCAGGAACGGGAGTCCAGAGCGTGCTGACTCATCGAGACAACAGGCGTGGTGAGAGTGGACGACGTCGTTGTGGTGTTCATCGGTCTGAGGTCGGTGAAATGGGCTGGGCCCCACTGGCGGCGACGCCGGCGACAGGGGGGAAAGGGCTGTTGGTGCTGACGGCTTCCAGCCGCGACGGCACGGGGCCAGCGATCACCAGCAGCAGGGTGCTCAGCTGAAACAGCAGCCCCACCAGCACCAACAGGCGCATTGCGGTGAGACTGTTGACCGTGACGGCCACTGTTGTGGGCCGGCGGGTGCGGCAGAACGCCGGAAGCTGGGGGCGGCGCCCAGCGCCGCTATTGCTGATCGGGTGAGGAACAGCCATCAGAAGGCGGCCTCCTCGTCGTCATCCACATCCCAGCCGCCAGCAGCGGTGTAACCCTCCTGCTCCTCGAAGCTGTCGGTGGGATCGACCTGCTCGTAGGGAACGAACTCCACGACCTGAACAGCCCGGGGCTGGAATGTCATGCCGCAGCCGTTTTCGCCATCCCAGTCGTAGATGTCGAAGGCCACGACCACCTTGGAGCCGTTGCCGATGGCCGCTCCCTCCCAGGGCTGCTTTTTGGCATCGACGATGCGAGGCCCCTCGGACAGGGAGCCATCACGCCGCTGAAACTGGGGCACCTTGAAGCGAACCGCGGTGAGCTCGCTGGGCTTTTCCTTGTCCGGCTTCCAGGGGAAGCCCTTTTCAGCGCGCCGCTTGCGGCTGCCATGCAGAGCGATGAACTGGTCCTCCATCGCCAGCAGAAAGGACTGGGCCTGCTCGTTGTTGTTAGGGAGCAACAGATCGCAGGTCCAGGCTTTGGGTTTGCTCTTGTCGAGCTGATGCCTCGGGGTGATCAGGTGGGCCCAACGCACTTCGGCGAGGGGCGTGCGGAAGATGTCTTTAGCCATGGGATGAATCGGTGGAAATCGGGTGTTGATCGAACGGCAGAAGCGGCGGCAGGCCAAGGCGCTCGCGCAGCAGGTGATGCACCGCTCCGCTGGCCGAGAGGTTGCGGGTTTCCATCAGCTCGCGCACCTGCAGGTAGACGTCGGTGCGTACCTGGGTCTGGATGACGTGGCGACCGACCAGTGAGCGGGGCTGCTCGCCGTAGCGACGGGGCCTGCTCATGGCTCTACCGGCGTCTGGGCCCCTTCGAACTCTTCGAGGAAGCGGTCGATGAAGGCGCTGTGCTGGTGCTGGGTGATGCGATCACCGATCGAGCGGGCATTGCGCGGCACCTGGAAGTGCTCACGGAACGCAGTGGTCAGCTCTCGCCGAGCAGCCTGGGGAAGCGCAAGGATTCGCTGGTGCGTGGCCTCGATTTCCTGGGCCGTGAGTGGCTCCAGAGCGACATCGCCGCCACTGGCGGCCGCACAGGCCTCGGACGCCTCAGAGGAGGACGCCTCCGCGGCCAGAACAGGATGCCGCGCACCAGCAGAAGCAGGCTCAGTCGCTGGATTTGCCTCAGGCTTTACAGGCAAAGCCTGTTTCGTCAAAGGAATGCCCAGCAGCATGGCCAGCATCCAGCCAGAAGCTTGAAGCGGGTCGTCGACTTCGTCGGCCCACTCTTCACTGCTGACTTCAGCGCCACAGGCGTGCATCACCGTGACCCGCAGCTTGTTGCGGCCGCGGATGTCGACCAGCTGGCTACTGAAAGCAATGCCCTGGGCAAACGCCGGCCTGGCCGCTTCGACTACGGCGGCCAGGTCAAGGGATGAAACGGCCTGCACCTGTTCCTGGAAGGAGGCCAGGGCGGCCGTGAGGGCGCGTTCGGCGCCGCCTTTTTCGCCAAGCAGCTCAAGGGCGCCGGCTGGCACGTCTGCGCGTGCGGGGATCTGCGTCATGGCATCAGGGTGTCGGGCTCGTGCCCGCTAGCCTGAACTTAGCAGCTTTCTAACGCGAGCCGCAATCGATGGGCATCCTCGGACTTGTCCGGGTTTACTTGTTGCGGTGTCGGGTGGACGGCCGGGGGAGGTCAGTCAGCTCGCCTGTTTCCCAGGCCCGGATCCACTCGTCAGGCAGGAACTGCTCGTCCCGCAGCCAGAGCTGCGTCAATTCCGACGAGGAGTAGTCGTCGAGGGACAAAACCTCTCGGAATCGCTTGCGGTACATCTCCGGCACCGACCCGACGAGCTCCTCCAGCGCGATGGTCACGTCTGCCTCGCGCTTCTTGATCACACGACGCACGTGGCGCCTCCACTTCTGGCAGAGATCCTCCGCTTCCTTCGACGAAAAAGTGGGAGAGAGAACTGCCTGATAAGCCTCCGGAACGGCCAGATATCCGATGTAGCAGCTCCAGAAATCAACGGTGTTCCAGGGTTTTCCGTCGTTGCCCCGCAAAGGCTCGGCATATTCGAGCTGTTCTCGAATGCGTTGGGATTTCACTCCCTCGAGGCGCCTGCCGCCCAGCAACCTGCGGTTCAGCTCCTCAAGCTGGAAGAAGGCTTTCTGGCGCAGCTCGCCTGCCTTGCCTTGCTCGATGACCGAAAGGTTGCCGTAGGAGATGACTTCGAAATTTGCTTCCGCACCCCACTCGCAGGCCGTGTACTGGGTCCAGCCATTGCGGCGACGCCAGTTCAACAGCATCTTTCCGAAGGCCCGGCGGGACTCCTGCTGCCAATCGAGGACGGCCTGGTAGGAGCGTTCCGTCAGGTCCACGTCGTAAGTCATAGCCCAATCTTACGTCCTGCTTGCCATCGCAAGCCAGATCCTGTCATGACTTGGCGGCGTGGCCGCAGCTCCCTCCGGGCTCGGCCAGCAGCTGCCTGACCTGTTGGCCACTGATGACTCGCCCGGTCTGAACCTGGAACTGCAGGGCCAGCGTGTAGGGGTGCGAGCCAGGATTGCTCTGGGCCAGACCTTGCAGCTGCCGGCGAAGCTCAGGCCGATTCATGCTGCGGCTTGGGCTGATGCCGCCCTAACGAGGACTGCTTGGGCCTGTTCAACCGAGCGGCAGACCTCAGCCAGGCCGCCGAGCTCCTGCACCTCCTGCAGGAATGCGCGCTGCTCAGGGCTGACGACCCCGCAGTGTGTCTTGATCTCCAGGGCAACGAACTGGGCGATGCGCTGACCGACCATCTCTTTGGTCACCTCCAGCGAGCGCAGACCAATCAGGTCACTGCTGCCCTTGCAGAGCCCAAAGCGCAGGAAGCGCCCCTGCTGGTCGACCAGGGCGCCGGTGTTGTTGCGCCAGAGCCGCACCACTCCGCGGCCGCAGGCCTGTCGGATGCGCTGCTGGATCTCGTGTTCGCTTGGTGAGGAGGCCATACCTCCTGTTGCCGGGCTGGCTTAGCGCTGCTGGCGCGCCGCCCAGACGTGCCTGGCCCAGCCGGGCTTGTAGCCGCGCTCCTGCTCGCGCTGCAGCAGCTGCTCGAAGGTGCGGCAACCCGCTGATGGCGACTTGCGGCGTGGCCGGAGCTGCTGGGCCTTGGGGCGATGGCGGCCTGCGCCCTTGACTTCAACCAGCTCGCCCTCGAGCTGCTGCAGCCCGCGGCGCTGTTCATCGCGTTCCTCGGCCAGAAACAGATGGCCGCAGTCCGGACAGACCTGGGCGGCGCTGGGGCAACTGCAGAAGCAGTGTGGGCAGTCCTTGATCGGAATCGAGACGCCCTCCCGGCGGCGGCGGCCAGCCAGGTTCCACGCGCGCTCATCGGTGGGCAGGCCATGGCGATGGGCGTTGCCGACGTGATCGAGGATCACCGCTTCCTGCTTGCCCGGTGCGGGACGTAGGGCCCGGCCGACCATCTGCAGATAGAGGCTCAGGGAAGCGGTGGGGCGCATCAGGATCGCGCCGCCCACTGAGGGGATGTCGGTGCCCTCGGAAATGATCATGCAACTGGTGAGCACCTCCACCTCCCCGGTGCCGAGCCCGGCGATCAAGCGTTTGCGCTCCTCGGCTGACGTGCCGCCGCTCACTGACGCGGCCCTGATCCCCGCAGCGCGGAAGGCGCCAGCCATCTGCTCGGCGTGCTCGATCGTGCAGCAAAAGCAGATGGCCGTGCCGGGGTGCAGCCGGCGCAGGTAGTGCGACACCGCATCACCGATCGCGGCCCGGTCCCCGAAGGCGCGCGCCGCCTGCTCCAGGTCGTACTCGCCCATCCGCTGGTGGAGTTCGGGACCCTGCCCCTTGCTGTTCCTGGCACCTGGCCAGGAGAAGACCTTGGGCCGGGCCAGCCAGCCCTGCTCCACCAGCCAGGCCGCAGAGGGCCCCAGCACCAGGGCCTCGAAAAAGCCGCCGGCCTCTACGCCCAACCCTTTGCCATCGAGGCGTTCGGGCGTGGCGGTCTTGCCGATCAGATGCGCCTCTGGCCAGGTGTTGATGATCCGGCCCCAGACATTGCCTGCCACCAGGTGATGGGCCTCGTCCTGAATGATCAGATCCGGCGCTGACAGCTGCCCCAGCCGCCGGGCCACGGTCTGCACCGAGCCAACCGCCACCTGCCGGCCCTGCAGCCGGTGGCCGGGGGCGACCACATCGGGCTCGAGCCCCCAGGCCCGAACGGTGCCCGTGAGCTGCTCGATCAGCTCGGCCCGGTGGGCCAGCACCAGCACCTTCCTGCCCTTGCGGGCAGCGCCGCGGGCGATGGCGCCGATGGTCTGGCCTTTGCCCGCGCCGGTGGGCATGACGGCGCAGACCCGCCGGTGGGCCTTGAGGGCCGCGCGGAGATCGGCCAGCAACTGCAGCTGGTAGTCACGCAGAACGATTGACGGCATTGGCACCAGATCGAGCGGGACGACTGCTAGCCGCTTATCTTCCTTGGCTCAGGCTAGCGAGGCATGGCCAAAGCTATTAGGCTGCAGATCACGAGCAATGGCCTGATGCCCGACTACGCCCTGCCGGTGAGTGTCTCGATCACCCAGCAGCAACTCGCCTGGCTGGATGCCCGCAGGCGTCACGGCTCCCTCAGCCGCTCGGCGGCACTGCGGCAGGTGCTGGATGCCGCCATGGACCGCGAACTCCTGCTGGACAGACCGGATCGGGCATCACCGAATCCCGCCGCGACCTCAACAGCGAGCAGGTGAGCCGGAACCCATGGCCTCTGATGCCATTGCTGCGGCCCGGGGCCGCTGGCCGGAGATCCTGGCTTCCCTGGCGGGACTGAGCGGCGAGCAGCTCAGCAATCGCCATCAGCCCTGCCCGCTCTGCGCCGGGACGGATCGCTACCGCTTTGACGACAAGGACGGCAGCGGCTCCTGGTTCTGCAACCAGTGCGGCGGCAAGGACCAGCGCGGCGGCGCTGGCTCAGGCATCGACCTGCTGATGCGCCGGCAGGGCTGGAACTTTGTGGAGGCAGCCCGGCAGGTGGAGGCCTTCCTTGGCCTGGTGCCTGATCACCAGGGCACCAGTGCCGGCAGGGCCACCAGCCGAAACGGCAAGCCCTGGCGGATGCCCGAGAAGCCTCCCGCCGATGCCCAGCCACCGCCGTTGAACCGCGGGGCCACCGCCCAGTGGGCCTACCGAAATGGCTCGGGGGAAGTGCTGTTCTGGATCCAGCGGATCCGGCTGCGCAGCGGCGGCAAGGCCTTCCTGCATCGCGTCTGGCTGGACGGGGCCTGGCATCGACCCAGCCGCCGCGACGCTTTCACCTGCGACTGGCCCACCCCAAGGCCGCTCTACGGACTGCCGGATCTGCTGCAACGCCCCGAGGCTCCGGTACTGGTAGTGGAAGGGGAGGGAACCGCCGCTGCCGCCGCCCGCCTGTTTCCGCAGCACGTGGTGCTGAGCTGGGCCAACGGCTCCAAGGCGATCGCCAAGGCGGACTGGACACCACTAGCCGGCCGCTCGGTGACGCTCTGGCCCGATGCCGATGCCGCCGGCCTGGAAGCCATGCAGAGCCTGGCCGCCCTGCTGCACCCGCTCGACTGCCAACTGCACCTGATTGCCCTGCCGGGGGACCTTCCCCAAGGCTGGGACCTGGCCGATGCCGACTGGACACCCCGCCAGGCCGCCCGACTGCTGGCGAAAGCGGCCCAGCCATGGCAACCCTCAGGTCCGGGTGCTGATGGCAGCGGTGATAGTGCTTCGCCACCGCCGGCCCCTGCCTTAGCTGCAGCTCCCAGCCCGCCAACACCTTTTCTCTGCCTCGGCTACGACGCCGACGCAAACTTCTACCAACCCGGCAGAACCGGTCAGGTGATCCGCCTGCCCCGCGGCTGCCACACCGCCACCCACCTGGTGGCCCTGGCACCGCTGGAGTACTGGGAGAGCCTTTACCCCAGCCGGAGTGGAGTGAACTGGCCTGCAGCGGCTAGCGATCTACACAAGGGCTCCGCCGCGATGGGGATCTTTGCGGTGGAACGCATCCGCGGCCGCGGAGCCTGGTGGGATGAGGGCCGCACCGTGCTGCACCTCGGCGATCGCCTGATCACCCCCGACGGGGAACACCCCATCACCAAACCCTTTCGCTCGCGGCACATCTATCAACGCCTCAAGCGGCTGGAGGGGCCCTGCCGGGTTGAGCCTCTGACCGTGCAGGAAGCGGCAGTGATCGTGGGCATTGCCAACCGCTTCCGCTGGGAGGTGCCCGCCTCCGGCACCCTGCTGCTCGGCTGGGTGGTGCTGGCTCCGATCTGCGGAGCCCTGCGTTGGCGGCCCCACCTGTGGCTCACCGCCGGCGCTGGCTCGGGCAAGAGCCAGATCCTCGATCGTTTCGTGGCGCCATTGCTCGGCGACCTGAGCCTGGTGGTGGTGGGCGCCACGACAGAGGCGGGCCTGCGCCAGACCATCTGCTGCGATGCCGTGCCGGTGGTCTTCGATGAGGCGGAGAGCAACGAGAAGGGCGACCAACAGCGCATGCAGGCGATCCTGTCGCTGGCGCGGGTGGCCAGCAGCGAGAGCAGCGCCGAGATGCTTAAGGGTTCCCCCAGCGGCGATGTGAGCCGCTACCGGGTGCGCTCGATGTTCCTGATGTCATCGATTGCCACTGCCCTCAAGCAGGGAGCTGACAAAAGCCGTTTCGCGCAGCTAACCCTGCGCAGCCCCACCGAGATGGGCAAGGAGGAACGCGAGGTGCACTGGCAGAGCCTTGATCGCGATCTCGAACGCCACATCACTCCAGAATTGGCGCGGCGATTGATCGCTCGCACCGTGTCGCTGATCCCGGTGATCCGTCAGTCGGTGGTGGTCTTCTCCGCTGCTGCGGGAAGGCACTTCGACTCCCAGCGCCTGGGGGATCAGTACGGAACCTTGATGGCCGGAGCCTGGTCGCTGCTGAGTGATGCAGTGCCCACCCAGGAGGAGGCGGAGCACTGCATCGCCTGCCATGACTGGGAGAGCTACAGCCAGAGCACGGAAGTACCGGATGAGGCCCGCTGCATTCAGACGATCCTGCAGCGCCAGGTGCGGGTGGAGACCGACGACAAACCCGTCACCCGCACCATCGGCGAGCTGGTGGAGCTGGCGGCATGCCACAGCAGTTGCATCGACGTGAGCCCGGGCTTGGCAGCCCAGACCCTCGGCCGCCATGGCCTGCGGGTGGATCAGGACCGGCTGCTGGTGAGCAACACCGCCAAGGCGATTGAGCAGTTTCTTGCTGATACCGCCTGGCAGAACAGCTGGCCGGTGGTGCTGCTGCGCCTGGCCGGTGCGCAACGGGCCGGACCCGTGCGCTTCTGTGGCGCCGGCATGGTCAGCCGTGCGGTCGCCATTCCCCTGGGCGAGCTGTAACGATCAGCCGTCACAAACGGGCCGGACATAACAGCAGCGGTAACGCCCAGATCAACTGTCTCGCAATCGATCTGGGTCGCTGTAACGATGTAACGCTCCAGGGATCCGATAGAGCCCCCTATGAATTCAACGACACATGCACACCCTCCGAATCAGCCCCTGCTGCTTGCTAAAGCCTCTATCTCTGCAAAAGGGTTACAGCGTTACAGCCACCCCTAGACGCTTTTGCTGGCAAGCCCTCTCGGCTGTTACGCCCATCGTCACGCCGCGTCACAACTGAAACGGTCATGGTCACCACCACCTCCACCTGGCTTGACCCCATCCCCGGCCTTTGGCGGGATGAGGAGGCCCATCGCTATTGGCTGGGCGATCACCTGTTTCCGGTGTCGATCACCGGCGTTCTCGCCCATGGCCTCAGCGAGACCGCCAAACGGGCGATTGAGGCCAAGCGGCCGATCTGGGAGCCGCGCGGCACCACGGTGCACGCGGCCCTGGAGCACTACAGCCAGGCCCGATTCCTGGTGGGCAAGAGCGCCAGTGAGGCCCTGTTGGACGCCGAGACCATGCCAGGCCATCACCAATACCGGGACTGGATCCTGCCGCTGCTGCAGCTGCCGCTCTGGGATGAAGTGGCGGTGATCGCCTGCGAACGACTCACCTGCTGCCTCACCCGCAACGTGGCCGGTGCCTTCGATGGGGCGTATGCATCACCAGTGCTGAGCGAGCGCCACGGACAGCCGGTGCGGGTGCTCTACGACCTCAAGACCCTCTCGGCCCATGGCCGCCCCTATTCCACCGCCGCCCAGCTGGGGGGCTACATGGTGCTCGAGGCCGCCCAGGGGAACGACTACGAGCTGGGCCAGACGATCTGGAGCAAGCCGGGCGAGGCATTCACCAGCAGCTTCTACAGCCGTGAGCAGTGCCTGGCGGCCTGGGCTGCGGCCTGGAGCCGTTACTGCATGAGCCATCGACCTTTCTGACGCCCCGGCATCCGCGAGGCAACTAAGGGCATTGGCTTGCATTACAGAGCCGCTAGAGTAAACTGGCTCGGAATCATCCGGGCTAATGATCTGGTGATCTCTGATGGCGGACCTCCTGCTCGCTGCTGCTCCATCGACGCTCTGCGCGGATGCGGCTGATCTCGATGCCCTTCTGGATGCCCTCACCGTGATCAAGGCCCGGCAGAAGGAGCTGGAGCAGCAACTCGAGCCCCTGCTGGAGACCCTCAACACGGCGATGGCCACCGGTCAGCTGGATCAAGCCTTCTCGTACAACGACTGGACCTTTGCCCACAGCCCCGGGCGGCTGACCTACGACTTCCCGCCGGCGGTGCAACAGATCGAGCAGCAGCTCAAGGCGGCCAAGGACAGCGCGATCCAGCAGGGCAGTGCCACCGAAAAGCGTGGCAAACCCTTCTGGACCATCCGTGCCCCCAAGACGCCGGCACTGCCGTTCTGAGGCCATGCCGCAGCACTCCCGCCCAAGCAGCGCCGCTGATCCGGTGGAAGAGCTGCGCTCTGCACCGGCTGAGCAAGACCCCGATGGCGAGGCGGTGTGGGAGCCGGTGGCGGTGGACCCAAGCCGGCCAATCAGCCAGACCAACCCGCCACGGCGATTACCCCATCACGCCCAGACCCCGAGGGCCACTGCCGGAGAGGTGGAACGGCGCATCGCAGAAGCCCAGCTCTGGATCGCCCAACGCCTGCCTCTGGTGGAAATCAGGGCGAAAGCGGGCCAGAGCTGGGGGGTGAGCAACGTCAAGACCGTCAATCGCTACCTCGATCTGGCTCGCGCCCGAATGGTGGAGGAGCTGATCTCCGACCGACGCCGTCACCAGGCCGAGCAGATCTTTGCCCTCAACGACTGTGCCCGCCGCGCCATGGATGCCGATCAGTTTTCTGCGGCGGTGGGCGCTTTCCGGGTGATCGCCGAGATCGGAGGGCTGCTGCGGGCGCCGATCAAACCGGCAGAGCCCCATGGGGGCGGGGCCAGAAGCTGATGGCCGGCCTGATTCTCGATCCTGCCGGCGACCTCTGGGACGACTGGGGCCTGCTGGATGTCCCAGATCCCTGCCGCCAGCAGAACACACCGCAGCTTCAGCAGATCTTTCGGGATTTCATCGTGGCCGCCTATCCCGGCTACGCCTTTCACACCTGGGCCGAACGACTGATTGCCCTGCTGCAGCGCGTGGCTGATGGGGAGCTCAACCGCCTGATCGTCTGCTGCCCCCCGCGGCTGGGTAAGTCGCTGCTGGTGTCGAAGCTGTTCCCTGCCTACTGGGTGAGCCGCTATCCCACGCGCTTTTGCGCGATTGCCTCCTACTCAGCCGAATTGGCCTATGCCCATAGCCGTGAAGCACGGCACTACTACCGCGCGGTCGGCCACCCCCTCTCAAAGGACTCCACTGCCGTGGGTAACTGGCTGACGCCCGAGCGCGGTGGCTGCATTGCTGCCGGCGTGCGCGGGCCGTTCACCGGCAAGGGTTACGCGCTCGGGATCATTGATGACCCCTACAAGGGTCCAGAAGACGCCAATTCCGCCGGGCAACGCCAGAAGCTGATCGAGTGGTTCCAGTCCGTCTGGCTCACCCGCGCTGAACCGGCCCCACAGGGGCCCTCTCGATGGGGTTTTGCAGGCGCGGCCCAGGTGGTGGTGCTGACCCGCTGGCACCAGGACGATCTGATCGGCTGGCTGCTGGAGCAGGAAAGCGGCGACGCCCCGCAGCGCTGGCAGGTGCTGAATCTGCCTGCCATTGCTGAACCGCCCCAGCAGCAGATCCTGTTCCCGGCCACCTGCACCATCGAGCCGGACTGGCGCCAGCCCGCTGAGCCGCTCTGCCCAGAGCGTTTCCCGCTGGCGGAGCTGGAGCAGATCCGCATCCGCGCCGGCAGCTATTGGTGGAACGCGCTGTACCAGCAGCGCCCCTCACCAGCGGAGGGCCTGCTGTTCCAACGCGCCTGGATCCGCACCACAGCGGGCACCCCTGCCCCAGACGGCCGGGCGGCGCAAAGACCCTTTGCGGCGGTGGTGCTCAGTTGCGACCTGAGCTTCAAGGGGGGAGAGGCGAACGACTACTGCGGCTTCTGCCTCCTCGGCCTGCTGCCGGATCAGGAGGCCCGCCACCCGGCTGCCCAGGCCAGGGCAAGGGGTGAACAGCTCCACCCCAGTGCCGCCCGGGTGCGCTCACCAGTCGAACAGCAGGAAGGTGTCCACCGGATCGAGGTGATCTGGAGCCAGCACCACCGCCTCGACCTGCCGGGAGTGATGAACTTCCTCGGCCAGACCCTGGCGTCGTTGGGCAAGGCCCTCAGCCCTGATGCGGTGCTGATCGAGGACGCCGCCAATGGCCCGGCCGTCTGCCAGCTGCTGCAGCGACAGATCCCTGGGCTGATTGCCGTGCGACCCAGCGGTAGCAAGGTGAGCCGCGCCCATGCCGTGGCCCCGCTGATGGAGGCCGGCCAGCTGGCTTTTCGCAGCGGCAACGACGCCCTGATCAGCGAGTTGCTGGGTTTTCCCAACGGAGCCCATGACGACCTGGTGGATGCCTTCGGCCAGGGCGTGATCTGGCTGCAGAGCCAGCACTGGCGCAGCCAGGGCAAGGCCACGCCCCGGCCATTGTTGTTTTCCCGCTGAGGGACATCCCCCCATTTCTGATGAACACCCCACCACACGCCCACCGCCCCAGGCCCCAGCAGGCCACCGCTCGCGTGACGACATCAGGTCGTGCTCGCGGGCCATTGCGCTCACCCCATGCCGTTGCTGATGCCTTGGTGGTGGAGCACCTGCCCTTTGCAGCGAAGGTGGCGGCCAACTACGCCCGCCGCACTGGTCATCCCAAGGAAGATCTGGAGCAGTTGGCGGCAATCGGGCTGATCAAGGCCTCACGCCGCTACGACATCCACCGCCCGGGCCGCAGTCCCAACCACTTCATCGCCTACGCCCGGCCCTTCGTGAACGGTGAGATCACCCACTACCTGCGCGACAAGGGCTTTTTGATCTCGGTACCGGGCCGCTGGCGGGAGCTGCATGCGCGAGGGCAGAAGTTATTGAGGGAAGGAACGCCGGCGGATCAGATCCCATCATTGCTCGGGGTCAGCCTGGAGCGTTGGGTTGAGATCTCAGCGGCCTGCGCTGTGCGGGTGGTGGCGATGGCGGTGCGTGAGGCAGATCCAGAGCTGGAGTGAGCAGCTCCGCAAAAGGGCGCCTCACTGCTGATTCACAAAGACAGCGCTGTAGCTGTCCGTCAGTTCATCGTGATACCCCCAGCCGATTTCTGACGATGAGCGCACAACCACTGCCAGCCGTTCCCTGAAGGGCTCCTTCAACTGGAGGGGCAAGCCGCAGATCGCTTTGACAGCACAGCGGGCCATGGCCAGCAAGGCGCTGTAGGAGCCCGCATCGATGTCGCCATAGCCCACCGTGAAGGCATTGCCCTGCTCCAGAAAGAAGACTATCAATTCGGCATGGAAGTCTGGATCAGCAACCGCTTTGCAGAAATCAGCAACGGCCTTTTTGGCTTTGGCGACTTGCAGAGTGCGCTCGTGCAGCACTTCCGGATACGCGCACTCGGCGATGATCTTCTTGCAATCTTCCATGACGGCCTCTGCATCCGCCAAGTGGGCATGGAGAAAGGCCTGGTTCTGCATTGTGAACATGTAGAACTGAGCGGCAAGACTGAGCAGCTCTTCTCTGCCAGGCTGGACAACAGAAGGTTTAAATGATGACCACCTCTACCTGGGCAAGATGGAGGTCAAGCAAAAAGTTGGGAAGTCCACTTCTTAAGGTCGCGCGTAATCAGTTCGCGCGCAAGGAGTGCCACAAACGAAATGCACTCGAACTTTCGAATATACCGCTATTTAGCCTCGGTATACAACTTGGTGTTGCTGTAAATAGAGGCACCATGCAAATCAGGAAATAACGTCAAGTGGTTGATATTCATCAACTCCAAGCCTGCCAGGACGCTTTCCCTCTCTTCGCTTGGAAGGATAATCTTTCTGACAATCGGCTCAGTCGAGCCTGAGTATTTGCTTCTCACAAGCTCTTCTATTGCCTTGCCGCTTTCGGAATATGTGAAGAGACCATTTTGGCTTATCACTCTTGCATTCTCGTCTGACGACGGAACAAAAAACTCTATTTCGCTTTGAAGCCCACTCGCCAGCACCCTCTCTTTGCTGAGCGCAACGACAACTCGTTTCTTGGTGTCATCAGATCCGGTTTTAAAGAATGAAAAATATGCTGCCGTGTATGGAGAGTTACTCCAATCAAGAAGCGGCGTCAACAATTCAAAATGCTGCCCAATTGACCACCACTCCTTATCGTCTGTATATGTTGGCGGGTTTGCGCCGCGTTTCCCTCGAATTGCGAGCTTAAAGCGCTCTAGCTGAGCGCTTCTTATCTCTTTTGTGCGAGCCTTATCCTTTACTTGCCTATCTATCGTGGATTCGAGCTTGTACACATCTTTCCTGTGACCGCGAAATACCCAGCTAGAGCCGGGCGGAAAGTGAAGCTGCACATAGTCGATAAAATAATTCCACTTCCGAATATGGACTTCCTCTATTCCATCTTTGACCCCTGTCGGAGTCCATCGCGGCCTATTCCCTTTAGTCATGATTTTCGTTTTTTTCAAGGACTAAATTGATCAGAGACGGTCACGAAAACAGCCCAAGCAGGCAAAATACTTTTCGATAATCATTTACAGAGCATCACCTGAGCGGGTCTGAGCTGGCTGTAATTGCTATAGCGTAAAACAAGTATTGATTGACTGTAAGCGCGGTTCACGAGTCTGAAAACCACCCAGTCCCAAGTTCCTGGCCTGTACGCACCTCAATGTCGGCTCGGAGCTGTGGCTTTGCGCGGGGTGTGTCACCGGCAATAGCTAGCAGCCGCTGATCGGGCTTGTCCCCGTTGACCCCGGATCCACTCCTATGGCCGCTCAACCCCACCCTGGCGGCGCTGTTCCCTCGCCTGGAGCTGATCCAGGACTGCTGGGACCTCCTCGCTGACCGCAAGGAGCACTACTTGCCCCGTGGCGAGCGCGAGCCTTTATCCGCCTACCGGCGCCGGGTGGAGGCTGCTCTGCCGTCGGGGTTCTTCCGCGATGCCCTACGGACCTTTGCGGGAATGCTGGCCTCCAGCCATTGGCGCGAGTTGCCGGCCACGCTTCAGGCGGTGATCAGTGACGTGGATGGACGCGGTACCGACCTGGGCGTCTTCCTCGAGCGAGCCGACGTACTGGTGCTCCGCGATGGAGCAGCACTGGTGGTGGTGCTGCCGCCCCAGCACCTTTGGCCCAGTGAGGGCGATCGGCAGCAGGCGCTGCGCCATGGCGATCGCCTCTCCCTGCCGCGTCTTGCTCTTCTGGAGCGCCGTGACGTCCTGAACTGGCACCTACCCGGCCCCCAGTCCTTGCCAGACACGGTCAGCTTCCGGATGCCGAACCCAAAAGCCCAGGACGAGTCCCTGGAGACGGATCGGCCCCAGCATCGGTGGCTCTACGGATCCGTTGGCCTCGATAGCGACGGCATGAGCCTGGAAACCATGGAGCTGGTAGCTGATCCACAGACCCCGTCGGGTTGGCGGCCCCATCGCACCGAGCTGAACCACTACCGCGGCATCAGCCAGCTGCCCTTGATCTGGTACGCCAGTGATGGCGCCGCTTTTGGGGAAGGCGACCTGCCGCATCTCGGCCTGGCGCATCAGTACCTCAACCATTTCCGCTGCCAGAGCGACTACCAGGAGCTGCTGTATCGAACAGCCCTGCCAGTTGGAGTGCGGACGGGGGTTGTCGGCCCCATGGGTCATGGCAGCAGCGAGCCGGTAGTACTGGGCCCCAACAGCGTCATCGATCTGCCGGAAGGCGCCAGCTTCCAGTTCGTGGAGATCCAGGCCCGCTCGCTTGCCGAACACCGCGCCTGGCTGGAGTCGCTGGATCAGGCCATGCGCCGCGATGCCCTGATCCCATCTGGCGCCCAAGGGGCACCGCGCACGGCGAGGGAGATCTCGATGGCGGCGTCCCAGGCCTATGCGCTGCTGCAGAGCCAGGCGATCCAGAAGGCCTCGATGTTCTCCACGCTGCTGGAGCACTGGTGCACTCTCACCGGCGAGTCCGTAACCCAGCGGGATGGCCCGGCCTTGCTGGTGGAGATCAGTCCGCTGGCACCGGCACCCAAACCCCAGCCGACGGTGACGGAGATGCTGCAGCTGCATGAACGGGGCATCGTCACCGACGCCGCCCTGCGGCAATGGCTAGGGGATCTGGCCGGTGTGACACCGGTTTCTGCATGACCACCAGCATCAACTTGCCCAGCGCACCAATCGGTGCGACCTGGCAACCCGGCGATCAAGAAGCGATTCGCCAGGCCCTGGCCCTGCCAGCGACAGTGCCCTGCCTCGATGCCATCGGCCGGGCGATGACGGTTTTGGAGCGCCACCACGTCGCCGGGGTGCTGAGTGCTCGGGCCCTGCTGGACGCGGTAGCGCTGATTGATCAGCAGCTGCTGGGGGCTGGCCCTGAGCAGGAGCAGTCGATCGAGAGGCAGTCCCATTCCGGACCGATTGCCGGCTCGGTGGCGGCCGCCGGGGATGCGCCGCTGCAAAAGGCGGATGTGATTGCTTACGACACCGCCTTGCTGCGCCAGGAGAGCGAAACCGTCTACGCCAATCCCCGCTCCAGCTCGGTGGCCCTGCTTAGCCAGCGGCGGCGCTACGGCGAGCAGCTGATGCTCCTACTGCCGGGGCTGGCCAGCTGGGTTCAGTTCACCGCTGCGGCCACCGGGATGCTGGGCACAACGGCCCTGCTGCGGGGCTGAACAATGGCACTGATCAGTCCGCGCCGTTTCACGAGCGGCCAGCACCAGGGCAACGGAGGCGGCGCACTTACCTTGCTGGGGGGCCCCACACCCCTGCAGGCGTTCGCCAATGCCCGTCTGCTGCTGGGCGAAAACGCCAATCCCGGTGACACCACCTCTGCCGTAGTGGCCAGCCACGTGCTCGAGTGCTTCCTGGAGCGGTCCAACTACATCTCTGCCAAGGAGAACGGCCCCGGTGTGGATACCGGTGACTTCACCTACATCGGTTATCTCTGTCGCGCCGCCCGCCTGCCGCCTAACCCAGGGTCGATCTGGCTAAGCAGCGACTTGGTTTGGCAGCACCACGGGCGGCGGGTGTCCTCCAGCGGCACCACTGTGGTGGCCCCCTGCGAGGGCGCGATCTGGCTTGGGGATCTCTCGCTGCTCACCCCCGCAGGTGATGCCGCTGTGGACCCCTACGCGCAGTACACCGCGTTTGTGGTGCTTGAGTTCGGCGCCAGCTACGGGTCCGGCGGCATCGGCACCCTGGTGCAGCCGCTGATCGGCGAGCGGATATTTGGAACCCTTAAGCCGAATCGAGTCGTCTGATCCGCCGCTCGGCAACAGGTGATGGCAGCGCCGCGATGGGCTGCCGATCGCTTGGACCCCCTGGACCCGCACACCCGGCTCAGGGTGCTGGAGTTCGGCGCGAGCCCATGGCTGGTGGTTGTTCCGGCTGCGCAAGCCGGTTCGACCACATCAGACCTAGGGTGTGTACACATCTACGGGGTTGCTGCCGTGGCCGTCCGTGTTGGCATTCGTGAACTCAGGGCCAAGCTGGCCTCTCACCTCGAGTCGGTGACGCCCATTGAGGTGACGCGCCACGGCCGCACCATTGGCCTTTATGTGCCCCTCCCCCAGGAAGCTGAACAGGACGAGCGCCAACGCCTCCTGGAGGCCGGCCGTCTCATGCAGGCCGAACTCGAGCGTCTTGGGCTCTCGGAAGAGGAACTCAGTGCGGACTTCAAAGCTTGGCGGCAGCGACGCCATCAGCCCTGACGGTGGAGCGCAAACGCCTGGTCATCGACGCGAACATCCTGATCCGTGGCTGCCTTGGCGTTCGGGTGAGAACCCTGATCGCTGACTACGCCGATCGGGTGGACTTTTTTGTCGCAGAGGCCAATGTCGCTGAGGCGGCCCACTACATCGCCGATCTCGCCAGGGAAAAGAACCTCGATGAGGCTGTGTGCACCGAGGCACTGCTCAGCTTGATGCAAGTGGTTCAGATGGTTGAGGACATTGTGCTGGAGTCGGCTCGCGAGGAGGCGCTGGCCAGGATCCGTGACGCTGATGACTGGCCTGCATTGGCTCTGGGGCTGCAGCTGGAGTGCGCAATCTGGACGGAGGACCAGGACTTCTTTGGCACCGGCGTTGCGACCTGGACCAGCAGCACCGTCGAGCGTTATCTGAGCAGCTGATCCCTGCCTCGGCAACAGGTGATGGCAGCGCCGCGATGGGCTGCCGAACCCACTGACAGCCGAGACGGGTCATGGCCACCAGCACTACCGATCAGGTCCCATCGAGGGGTGCGATCAGCAACACCGACCAGCTTGAACCGCACTCCTACGGCGACGATCCCCAGGACGGGGGTGAGGCCGAAGCACGGGCAGGCAGCAGCGAGACCTACTCCGCAGAAGCCAATGATCCTGCCCCCGGTGGCCACGACCTGGCCCCTAAAGGAAAAGACGGTGCCAGCGAGGCCCTTAAGGCCGAGCGTCGCCGCACCAACCATCTTGAGAAGGAGCTGCGGGGCCTGCGTCAGCAGCTGACCCGCTTCTCCGAGATCAACCCGGAGGAATACTCCCGCCTGCAGGAAGCCGAACGGCAGAAGCAACTGCTGGAGCAGCAGGTGGAGCTGCGCGAGCGGCAGATGGAAGAAGCCTCTGCCAAGAAGGTGGCAACCGTGGCCGCAGAGCGGGATGGCGCCCAGGCCCAGGTCCTGGCCTTGCGCAAGGAACGGTTGCTGGAGCGCGCTTTCTCAGAAGCCGAAGGCCGTACTGGCGGAGACGGGCGTGGCACGTTCTTTGATGTCTTCAAGGGTCAGCTGGGCGAGAGCTTTCGCCTCAGCACCAGCAAGGACGGCACCGACGTCCTCGAACCGCTCGATGCCCAGGGCCAGCCCCTGCTGGGCGACGACGGTCGGCCGATGACGACCGCTGAGTTCCTTGATCAGCTGCGCATCCATCCCGTCTACGGCTTCCTGTTCCAGCAGCGCGGGGCCATGGGCGGGGCCAATGCCCTGGCGGCAGCACCGGCAACGGCCGGTGGTTTTGGGGAGGTGCTGAACCCCCACGCCATGAGCGCCAGTGAGCTCTACCGAGCTGGCTTCCTGACTAACGGCAGGGGTCCCCACCGCTGAACGCCATGGCGAGCTGGCGTTACTACTTGGCCTTCTGGAGCCGCCGCTCCACTGCCACCGTGGTGCCGGCCTCCACCGCCAGTCAGGCCCGCCGCCTTGCCACGGCCCGACATCAAGTTGGTTACGGCAGCTTGGTGTCTGTCCAGCAGGCCACGGCTGCTGATCGCCAGCTGATTCGTCAGGGCGCCTGGGTGCGGCGTCGCCGCAATGGCACCGGAATGATTATAAGGCGGACCAACCGGTGACATAAGCCACTTTCGCTATGAACCCCGACTGACTCGCGAAGTCATTCAAGAACGTAACCGAAGCAATATCAACAAGTATTCACATCGCACCTGCCAAGCCATAAGACTTCTTTGTTGGAAAAACGACTGGCGGCAACCAGCCAAGACAGCTAGCTCTATCATCAAGCCTACTCATTAAAGAAAGATCAACGTTCATACGCCAAATCAACCCTAGGGCAATCTGGCACGATCTTTGATCCTAAAACAAGACAAGAAGGCCGCGCATCAAGAATCGCACGAGAACAAAAAAGAAAGGTTATTAACAGTCGTAAAGACATGCTGCCGCCGGATTGAATGGTCAAATACCATAGAATTAGAATAGATCAAGCTATGCCATCAAAAGCCAAGCGCAAAAGGCGCAGGACGACAAGAGAGGCATATCCAAAAAGTGAGATCCTGTATATATTGAACATCGTATCAGGAATATTTGCAACTTGCTCCTTGATGCTATTAAATCCAACTATTGCACCTGCATACACTAAAAGTTCTACAGACAAGCCGACCAAGGAAAAGCCAGTGTCTTGCGGACTTAAAGCGCCATCAAATAAAAGAAGTCTGAACAAAAAAGAGGAAACACAAATAAGTTCGATAATTACCGAGGTGGAATCGCTTGAAAGCAAGGGACTTTATGAGCAAGCAGCTAACCAATACTTCGATGCCCAAAAGATTATAATGGATGCCGAAGGATCCTGCAGCGTCAATAGTGGACGCTTCAGGCTGGTCTACGGCTCAAAGCTTTACAGAGCATTTAGGCTTGAGGAAGCCGAAGAACAGATAAAAAAGGGGCTGGAGATTCTTCAGCTTCACAGCGTTGGAACCAGGGAAACATGCGAGGAATTTAACGGAGGAATTGAATTTCTTGACGAAATTTACACCAAGAAGCAAGACTTCGTGTCACTTTCAGATATCTTTTTCAAGAAGTGGCCATTTCTCAAAAAGTGCCTTGAAACACAAGGTGAAGTAACAAAGCCTGCATTATTTAATATCTTTATTCGCCTAAGCGGAGCATTTTTTTCGGGATATGTGCAAGAAGACAATGAAGCGCTGAGGAGCAAGAGAGCTGAGCTTGCATTTGACTCACTCAATAAAGCTTACAGCGTAGTGGGTGGCAAGCCCACGCAGATGCAATTAGCCGACATCCTTCTCAAGGAGGGCTACTTTAAATACTCAATGGCAGGTGTAAGCAAGAATAACAAGCGCTCTGATCTCTTATTAAGAGCCAGGGAGGCAACCTCTCAAGCCTTGCGCATACACACTGGGCTTAATGAGTTGGAGCGCGCTGAAGGATCTGCAAAGCAGTTGGCCTACATACTTGAATCGATTGGAGATTATTCACAAGCCGATAAAATCTACAGAAACCTTATCGCCAGAGCCTTGGATAAACCACTTAGGGCGACCAGTATTAGCGAAAACTACTCGCTTCTGTCCGGATATGCAATGTTTACCAAGAATTGGGATAACAAAATACACTTTAGAACGGCATTGCTCATGCTAAGACAATGGGAGCATGTAGCCCTTAAAGCACTCTTGCCATCGATTACTCCCAAAGAGAGAATTGAGTATCTCAATTTATTTTCCCAATCCGAGGGAGTTGCCGCACGCGGTTTTGCAACAGGTATTCTTAGCTCAGAAGAGTATCTAGATTCTTTCCTGCAGCTTCGTTATTCACTCATCGAATCGGAGATTATTGCATTAAGGATGAGCATTAAAAACATATCTCCACTCGCACCAAATACCATTGACACTTTGGCCAGGCAAATGGCTGCATCGGACATTGACTATACAAATCAGATCAAAAGGTCGCTCAGGGAAAACGATTTATTTATTCAGTTTATTGAGCCTTCACCTGGAGGCTACAATACGCGCATATCAACAAATGAGATCGAGACGAAGACTCAGGCATTCGTGGTTAGAAATGGAGGAGGCAGTGAATCGCTTTTAGCTTACAAAACCTGTGAAAAAGAATTATGCAACAGATTAATGTCTGAGGCCTTGAGATCATCATCCCAAGGGCTCGGGGATGCATCTCAAAAGTGGCGGGTGCTATTAGATAATCTTTTTAGCCCCGAACTCGTTAAACAGATTCAGGAATCGAAGCAGGTATATATAGGACTTGATGGACTCCTCCAAAGAGTACCCATTGGCATTATTCGGATACATCTTGAGTCAAAGGGGCTTGGATCCCGTCGTATTATTGCTGTTCAAAGCGTGGCAGATATTGGGAATCATGAACGAAACATGCAAGCTGGCGATTCAACCGTTTTCTATTCCCCTGAATTTGGAGAGAGCGCTAAATGCACATCCAATGCATCCTGTCAAAAACAATGGAAGGAACTTGTTTATTCATCAAAAGAAGGCGAAGTTGTTTCTGGCATTCTGTCCGCAAATAAGGTATTTGGCAAGCAGGCCAGCAAATCCTCGATGCTATCCATTAAAAGCCCCAAAGTTCTTCACATATCCACTCATGCTGGTTTCGCAGAGGAGACCACTGATGGACGCAGTAGAGATCAATCTGAATTCGGGGGTCGGCAAGTATTAGACGGCCTATACAACATTTATATTGTTGCAACAGGAGCCAATGTCTCGCCACCTGAATCGACGATCATCACCTACAGAGATCTTGCAGGTTGGGATTTAAGCGGGACTTCACTTGCTGTAGTTTCTGCATGCGAAACAGGCCTGGGTGGATCCATGAGGGGTTATGGGCTTTTTGGTATGCACCGTATTTTGTCGTCGGTTGGGGCCGAATCTACGCTCTTATCAATGTGGAAAGTAGACGATGAAGCAACCGCGGTACTTATGAGTCTATTTTATAAAAGTCTGAAAGAGGGTAATTTGCTAGATGAGGCCCTAGCTAAAGCCCAAGACAGGATGATTAAGGATCCGGAGTATGCTGCTCGGGGTTGGTCTAACCCGTATTACTGGGCGGGCTGGCAAATAGCAGGCAAGATGACTCCTGTCTTCAATAAATAGTTACGGAGTACTTTCGGAACTGCTTCCCTACCTAATAAGACCTCAGAGCCGATAGAAGCTATGACCAACGACTTTAAGCGGTACTAGCTTTTCATCGCTAATTTTCAAACCTCGGAGGAGTAATCAGTGCAGAATTGCTTAGTTACCAAAGGAAGCTCATTGCCAATATTTTTTAGAGTTATATTCTACTGTAATCAAGTCTCACCCTCCTGAAGCAAAAGAAGGATCAGATGTCTCAAATCATGGCTGGCCTCCAGTTGCTCTAGCAGCCAGCGCAATGCCGTCTGTTGCCTGTCAAACCCCAATTCACCGCAAAGATCGTTGAGTAGGGACTGGAAGGACTCTTGCTGGATATGAAGATCAGTCGCTGGGGCGGCTCTGCGCTGAAGAAACGACGGGAGCTGCGGTTCTCGTAAATTACTTGCAGATCCTGTATTAACACCCATTATCAACATCTCATTGAGGAAGGTTTAACAACTCTCAGAACCTTGCCATCACACGCCCGGCTTCAAAAGCACATCGCACCAAGATGACTGGCGAGGCGGCGGGTACCTGTGATGCAAACACGAGGCCTAAGCCCACAACAGCACATGCTTCAAGAACACGACTAAGACCATCGACCTGAATTGAAGGCTGCGCAACGTTTTGATTGTTCATGGCACTGGCAGCTCATGCTGCAGGAGGGACGTCTACTCCTTGTTCCAAGTCTCTGAAGCTGATTCCACTGGCGGTATGGCGCCTGGAATCCGCTGGAATGGTCTGTGGCCCACGCAGGTGAGAAGCAAGGGATGTTCCCCTCCTCGCACCGTGCGGGTAACTTCTTTTCTTGTCGTCTCATTGCTGATTGCCAGCCAAGCATCTGCCTCTACCAATGAGGCCCTGTGTGCCGACACTCTCTGCAGAATCGGCCTGAATGCCAATGGCAACTCATCACCGAGGAGCCTCCTCTCCACGGCACGGATTGCGCAGGGGAGCACCGGTGGTCAAGAGGGGTACAACGCTGGCCAGGCAATGCTGGTGCACATGTTGGTGTCACAGCTGGCTGCATGGGTGTTGGCCTGCTGCTCGGGAGGAGCGGGACCTGGAGCAATGGGCGGCCATCAACCTGATTGACACGGGACACACCGTCATGGAATCAGGGAGCCAAACCCAGAACGAGGAGGAACCGTTCAGCCCGCGGCCCTTGGCCGTCCGACCCATGAAAGCCTTCCTCACCCTGCTTGCCGCTGCAGCGACCACCGTCGCCTCCTTTACCACACTTCTTGTTGAGCCTGCTACTGCTCAATGGGGTTCCTACGGCCTCAGCCAGCAGCAGCAGCGGCAACAACGCAGCAACGGCTGGAGCAGCGGCGATTACTTCGGTGCACCCCAGCAACCCCGGATTCAGCAGCAGCCCTATGACGGCGGTTACACGCCCGGACTTCAGAACAACGTGCGCTACCGCCAGAACAGCTGCGCCACATACCTCAACTGCTGATCTCCCATGACCGGCCAAACTCCCTTACGCATACTCGATGTGCCCGATCCAAATGGCGCCCCGCCATTCGATCAGTGGGCGATTCTCAGCCAGCGCCACGCCCTAGTGCTGGCCAAAGAAGCTCCTGCGGCCTTGAATCCTTGGTCAAGCCGCAGATCAGACACCCTGCTAATGCCCTGGTCAATGGCCTTGCGCTGTGCACAGCGCCTTGCTTCAGACGGAGAAGCGGTTGTGCTGGTACGTGGTAATGCCGAAAGTTGGCAGTGGCTGATGCTGGCAACCGAATGGCCAAGCGGTGTAGCACTGTCTGATTAAAGAGCATCCTGGATGTATAGCTATTGATTGACTAGATTCCATTTCCTCTTCATACCTTCGACCTTGGCATTGACACATGACCTCCAAGCCTGACGCACGCTACATACAGCTACTTGGCCAAGATAAGCAGCCCGGCGCCCTTCTGGTTTCCTATGGATTGAAATGCAGTGCAAATATTTTGCAGCGCTGGAGGCAGCGGCCAAAGGATGCTCCGAAAGGAATTGTCAGTGCAGAGATTGTTGATCTTTTTAGCCGCTGCATTCCCGCTATTCCTTCCGCCTTGAGCAAGGGAAATCTGTTTCAAGTCGTTGGCACTCCTGAACTGCTTCAAGGAATCAATGCCGGCACACATACTCTGATGCAGACTTCAACAGGAACGCTTGGCACGGTTGTCAGCAGTTCATCTGGCCAGATTGCGGGGCAACTTCGCTTCGCGCCCTCAGCGACAATGGCGCCCGTGCTTGGACCCACCCTTGCTTGGTCGTTGCTAAATGCCGTAGCAGGCACCGTTCAACTTCAGCGTATCAATGTCAAGCTTGGCGTTCTTATTCGACAAATTGAAACCCTTGGGTTTCGGCAAGAAGCTGAGGTCATGGGAAGACTTGCGATGTCAATCAACGTGCTTGACGAGCTGTTGCATGAGTATGGGCACACTGGCAACCTTAACAAGCTAGCCACAAGTCGCCTTGCAGAAGCAGAAAAGGAGGTTGGCTCGATTTATGAACGCAACAAGATACTAATTGAAGATTTTTCGTGCAGAGTCGATGCCACGCTTGACTCCCATGGAAAGACTGGTGCCGAGCAAGCAGCTGCGATGCTTAATGAAAATGCTCATATGGCTGTTCAAGACATGCAGATTTTCACTGCTCTTATTGCAGCAAGAAATCGTGTCACTCAGCTCCAGATCTACCATGACCTCATAGAGCAGCCTTCTTTCGCGGATAAGCGACTGGACATCGCAAGCACGAGGATTGACGACCACAAGAAAATTATTGAGCGATGTAACACCGTTGAAAGCCTTCAATCTCACGCCAGGCAGTGCATTAATCAAATGAATTGGTTTCAAAGAAAGCTTTTTGATAGATCAACGGTGAGAAAGGTTGAGGAGGCCGCTTCATATGCTTATCCTCGCCAGTCTTCTATGCCAGTGATTGACGTCACGCCTAGCTTCTGCTTTTGGCAAGATGAACAAGGGACGATTCAGGCCAGGCTTGCGATGCAAGATTGAACATCCTTAGAGCTTGGCGCGGATCTTCAAGATGGCAGCAGCCAACAGTTCGATTCCGCATCAACTTGTGCTGCTGCTCGCAGAGAACTCAGACGTCATATGCCCTTGCTTTTACAACAACTGGCCGGCCTGTCATTGAGCGGTTCATGGGCAAGACAAAGGCCCGGCGATGCCGGGCCTGATGCGATAGCCAACAGGACTCAGAGCACCGAGACGGTGCCGAGGCGCTTGGCGGACAGCTTGCGGGCCAGCTGATGGGCCAGCTCAGCCGGGATGAAGCGAGGCTTCTTCACGGGGCGCCCGCGGCGGCCATAGAAGACCGTGAGACGCTCGGCGCCGGCGACCTTGAGGCCATCGGGATAGATGTGTAGCACAAGCTGACGGATCGGACAGGCCAGAGGAGCAGAGGAGGCCATGGAAAGGAAGCGAGGAACAACCCGCCCCATCGCCACGGACGACACGGCATGGCAAGGGCCGCGCAGCGGCTCGCGTCAGCCCTTGCCATGGCGGTGCGAGCAGGGCATAGCCCTGTGCTCCGGGGCAGTGCTGGTGATTCCTCGCCGCCCCCATGGCCGGATGGCTGCCGGGTCTGGTTGAGACAGCAGCAGCAACACAGGATGTAGAACATGTCGATGACGGCTCCTGAGAAAGCCCACAGCCAGCGCTATACCGATGCCCTGGGCTGGGCGGCTGAGCTGCATCGCGGTCAGCGGCGCAAGGGCAAGCCGGTTCCCTACATCGCCCACCTGATTGCTGTGAGTGCTCTGGTGTGGGAGGACGGCGGCAGCGAAAACCAGGCGATCGCTGCTCTGTTGCATGACGCCATCGAGGATGCGGGCCAGAGCCAGGCCTCGATTGCCGCACGCTTTGGCGAGGAGGTGGCCGCGATCGTGGTGGACTGCACCGACACCGCTGGCCCCGTGGAGCCCGGCGCCGAGAAGGAACCTTGGCTGCTGCGCAAGACCCGCTACATCGCCTCGCTGGAGGAGAAGCCGCAGACCTCCCTGCTGGTGACGGCAGCCGACAAGGCCCACAACGCCCGCGACCTAGTGCTCGATGCGCGCAGCAACCCTGGTGGCTGGGAGCGTTTCACGGCTGGGCTGGAAGGCAGTGCCTGGTACCTGCTACGGGTTCAGCAGGCCCTGAGCCATCGCTTGCCGGACAGTCGCTCCACCGCCCTGCTGGCAGAAGCGGTGCAGGAACTGCTGAGAAGCGAGCCCTACCGGCGCCTGGTGCCCCATGGCATCGCTCCAGCAGTGTGGGCCGCCAGTTACCTGAAGCGACCAGAGGCCCATCCCCAGCCTTGAAACTTCCGCTGGCCGCTACCTACTCAGCGGCCAGGCTGGATCAGTTGTCTGGATCGCGGCGCCGGGCACCCGCGATGCCGCCGCCACTCAGCAATGCCAGGCTGGTGCCAACGGCTGCCTCAAAGGTCTGCTGCAGGTTCTCGGCGTAGCTACTGCAGACCGGACCAAGCCGCCGCTGCAGGCCAAGCCAGAAGCAACCGCCAAGGCCAGCGGCATAGAACGCGAACTGGGCAATGAATATCCCAGCCACGGCCCGCAACAGGAAGCGCTCGCGATCAAACCCATCACTACTAGCCATGGCACAGCTCCTCTGACTCAGGGATGGCAGGTGAGCAGCCAGCCCGTGCCAGGGCCATCAACCTGCCAGCGCGGCAGCCAGTTCTTCCAGCTGTAGTGCTGGGCTGCACCGTTGGTGTTGGCGGTGTAGCCGCCATGGACCAGATCGGCCTCACCATTGGGGTCGTTGTGGATGGCGGCTGTCTCGGTGAAACCGATCACCACGCTCCAATGACCGCCGCCACTGGGGGCTGAGGCGGGGCCGTGATGCAGCCAGCCCACCGCCACCGGCCGACCCAGCTTGATCTGCTCCTCCAGTGTTGTGCGATGGCCGTTTGTGGCGAAGTGGGCGGTCAGCCCCAGGGACCGCAACGCCGCCAACTGCGCTTCTGCCGAGGTGGTGTCGCCATAGCGAGCACGGATGACGTTGTAGGCGTCGTCGCCACTGACCTTGCCCCAGTAGCGGGCGAGCATGGCGCAGCTGCTGGAGAAGCACTCCCGGTAGCCAGTGCCTGAGGCGTTGTCGTTCTGGTTCTCCCAGGCCACCGGCAGCGGATTGGCATGGGCCGGAGCCGGCGGCGCCGAGGAGAAGGTCTGCCGCCATGGGGCGGCCTCCGTGAGGACCTGTGGATCGGCCGCCATGACCGCCTGGCGCAACTGCTCGATGCCGTCCAGTTGCTGAGGCTGAGCCTTCCAGTGGTCCCAGAACTGACGCCAGCGCTCAGCGCTGAACGGCGCCTGGGCAGCAGCAGGGGTGGCCGATCCGGCGGAGGTGGTCATGGCAGAAGAGCAGTCTTCTGCTGTTGCCGCAGCAGCATCCATCCACTGATCCAGGCCTGCCTGCGTGTCACCTGTCGGGCTGCTTGAGACCGCCGCGCCCGTGATCCCTGCGGTTCAGATTGCTTAGCCTGGGGGCCATGACCAATCCCCAGCTCACCGAGAACCTGCTCGCCGTGATCCGCAGCCTGCCGGCTGACGATCGCCGCTGGCTGCTCAGGCAGCTGGAGCAGGACAACAGTGACCTGAGTCACGGTGCCCTGGCTGAGCTGGCGATGGCCGGGGGAGCCTTTGACGACCTGGCCGCTGAACCTGAGATCTACAGCTTCTCCGACGGAGAAGCGATCGTTGCCGGCTGATGCTCAGCCGCTACGACATCGTGCTTGTCGCCTTCCCTTTCACGGATGGGCCGGCGGCCAAGCCTCGCCCGGCTTTGGTGATCACCACCAGTGATCGCCATGGGGATGTGCTTCTGGCCTTCATCAGCTCCAACATCAGCGGCCCAACAGCCAGCGATGAGCTCGACATCCCAGCCGAACATCCAGGCTTCTCAGGCACCGGCCTGAAGGTGAGCTCAAGGCTGCGGCTCAGCCGCATGACAACGCTGGCCATGCCACTGGTGAAACGGCGTATCGGACGGCTGCCGCTGGCCTTGCAGACGAACTGCCAGCAGGTGCTGCAGCGGGTGATCGGCGGCCAAGGCTGAACGCTCTCCTGTGGGGCAGTTGGTCGCGCCTCGGCAATAGCCCCTGACATCACTGGGGCCTGGCCCCACCTGTGCCATGGGCCTCACCCTGATCGAGGCAGCCAAATACGAGCACCGGCTTGAGCACCTCGCTGTGCTCAAGACCTTCTCGGAGGGCGAACTGCTCGCCCGGCTGCCGTTCATGAACATCGCCGGCAGCGGCCTCTTCTATTCCGCCGAGCAGGAACTGCCCTCAGTGGGCTTCCGCGCCGTGAACGAGGGCTACACCCAGAGCTACGGCGTGGTGGACCAGCGCGCAGAAGCGGTGCACCTCTTTGGCGGTGACGTGGATGTGGACCGCTCGATCGTGGACCTGATGGGCCCGGAGGCCCGCGCCAGCCAGATCGAGATGAAGGTGCGCTCGATGCGGTTGACGCTGGAGGCGACCGTGATCAACGGCGACACCGCCAGCAATCCCCGCGCCTTTGACGGCTTGAGCAAGCGGCTGCCACCCGGCAACCCGATGGCGATCAACAACGCCTCCGGCGCTATCCCCGGCGCACCGCTGAACTTCGATCGGCTCGATGAGCTGATCGATTCGGTGAATGCCTACGGCGGCAGCAAGGTGCTGGTGATGAGCAAGGCGATGCGCCGCCAGCTCAATGCCCTCGCCCGCGCCTCCATCGGCGGCGGCGTTTACCAGACCAGCACCAACTCCTACGGGATGACGGTGCATCGCTATCAGGACTGCGACATCCTCACCGTCGACCGCGATGCCCAGGGCGTCGAGGTGATGGGCTACGACGAAGCGGGCGGCACCAGCTCGATCTACTGCTGCACCTTTGGCGATCAGGGCGTGACCGGCCTGCAGGGCCCGTTCCAGGGCCGCTACGGCATCTCGGTGCGGGACCTGGGCGAGGTGCCCGATGCCCCGGTGTTCCGCACCCGCGTGGATTGGTACGTGGGCTTTGCCGTGCTGCAGCCCCGCGCCGCCGGCCGTCTGTTCAACATCACCCCCGCTGCCTGAGCCATGGCCCTCACAAACGGCAACCCCTTGATCGATGCGGAGACCACCCTGGTGGGGTGGACGAACCGCAGCGCCATCCGCAACAGCGAGCACACCTTCCTCTCCGGTGAGGAGGTGCTGCTCAACACCAAGCTCGATGCGGCCTCCCGCTTCTCGCTGGTGGCCTCCCATCCCGGCGCGCCTGCCGCGGTGGAGGTGGAGCTGCTGCTGGCACCGGTGCTGCGCGATGGCACCACCGGCAGCTGGATCAGTGCTGTCCGCGTTGCCCTACCGGCAGAAGGCGGCCGGGTGGAGGCGTTCCTTTCCGGCCATGACATCCAGATCGCACCGGCGGATCTCCCCAACCTCGACCTGCCGGCGGTGTGTTTCGCCAAGGCGCTCGTGACCCCGACCACCCCGGCGGGCATGCACGCGGGCCTGACGGCCACCATCGCGGCTTGAGCCCATGGCCCGCAAACGCTCCACCAGCCCTGCAGAGGAACCGGCAGCCGAGGCGCTGCCGGCGCAGCCCACCGCGATCGAAGTGGCACCAGCCACGGCGACCCGCCACGACCTGGTGGATCCCACCGTTCCGGTCGGCCTGGTGCGCATCAGCGACGGCAGCCAGGAGCGCTTCATCTGGCCGGTGCATCTGAGCGGCTGGCAGCAGCAGGGTTGGACCTTGATCGCTGCCGCCACCGGCGTTCAGATCACGCCGCAGCCGACAGCGCCTGCAGCAGTGATCGAGGCACCGCTGGCCGCAGCAACGCCAGAGGCGAGCACAGTCGAACCAACCCCAGACGTCGCCGAGTCCGGGCCAGTGGCCACCTGGGAGCTGGAGACCAGCGCCACAGGCGAGGCGTTGCTGCTCGACGACCCGCTGCTGTAAGAGACGGGCAGCGGCCGCTTCACAGTTGAGGGGAGTCCTGCTGGAGCAGTCGCTGCACGGCTGCATCCAGCGGCGGCAGATCGCTCTCGACGGTTCGCCAGACCCGGCTGAGATTGACTTTGAGGTAGTCGTGAATCAGCACGTCTCGCATCCCTGCGATCTGCCGCCAGGGGATGGATGGATTGGCAGCCCTCAGGTCTTCACTGAGGTTCTTGGTGGCCTCGCCGATGACTTCCAGATTGCGAATCACACCGTCCTGAATCAGGCGCGTGGCAAAAAATGCGACCTCCCCGGGCTCTGTGTACTCAGCGATGCGCTCAAGGCAATCGCGAATGCTTTCCAGGTAGAGGCGGTCCTTGTTCACAGACCCACGGCCTGCTGCAGGACTTCAGAGCGAATCAGCGGATGGAGCGAATCGGGCTCGGCCACATCAACCGGACAACCAAGCAGTTGCTCTAGCTCCTGACCCATACCCACCAACGCCAGCAATGACTGACTTGGCGGCAAATCGACCAGTAGATCGAGGTCGCTGTCCTCATGCTCCTGATTGAGGGCCACAGAGCCGAACACCCGCAGGTTGGAGGCCCCATAGCGCTGGGCAACCTCCAATACGGCAGGCCGGAGCGTCTCAAGCCGCTCGCGGATGCTGGGTGTGCCCGTGCTGGCGATGGTCATCGGTCCATTCTGCTCGGGAATCGGCAATAGCAATCGGTCCCTGGCGAACCCCTCTGGCCGGCGCAACACCCCAGACAATGGCCCCGCGCTTGGCTGCCAGCAGTCCCACTGCAAGCAGCGGGGCGGCCGCTAGCCCGCAGCTGATTCGCCTGCTGCCGCCGCTGGGCTGCCCTGGCGAGAGCGCGTGGGTGCCTCCCGTGGAGGTGACCCGCTGGGAGCAGCAGGGCTACCGACGCGCTCCCATCCCCGCCGCACCGCTGGAGCTGGCCTGGCTGCCGGATGCACCTGTGCCCCTGGACCCAGCTGGCAGCACCGCGGTGTTGCTGCTACTCCAGGCCCGGCCACCGCTGCCAACGGCGCTGACCCTTGATTGGGGTGACGGCAGCGTTGAGACCTGGCCCTGGCCCAGCGGCGACAATGCGCCGCGGCTGCGCCATGCCTATGCCTATGCCCAGGACTGGCAGGTTTCGGCAGAACTGAGCGGCAGCGGCATCAGCGCCGAGCTGGCGGTGCATCTGCTGGGCTGCCCGATCTGGCCGCCACCGCAACCCCTACCGCCGGGGGCGATTCAACCGCTGATCCCCGGCAGCGGCCTGCTGGGCCAACCCTTTGATGGCCGGCGCCGCGAGCAATGGCAACTGCAGCGGTGGAGTGGCGGCACCAGCAGCGGCGGCGTACCCGCCAGCGATGGCTCCAGCAGCCGCTTCCTGAGGGCCGATGGCCTCTGGGCCACCCCACCGGGCAGTGGCGGCACCCGCTGGTGGAGCGGCGAGGGGCCACCCGGTGTGCTGCCTGATGCCCAGGCGGGCGACTTCTATCTCGACACCCGCAGCGGTGATCTTTACGCGTTCTCGGCTTGAAGCGAGTCGGACATGAAGGAGGAAATGATGCCCCTAAGAGGAACTTGCAAGTGCCGGTCTCAGGCGAGCGTTATTACGCGCCCATTGACGACAACTTCCGGTGTGGTGAGCAGCTTGGCCTCGATGTTGCTGATGGATTGACGGGTCTCGATGGCAGTTGAGCTCGCCACTGAGCGAATGATCCGCTGCTGCAGGGGCCGACGGCGCGCCAGAGCGCGCAACCTCAGAAGCTCTGGATCTGCCGTTTCCATCGCTGGCCTCCGTAAGCCCATTCTCCCTCTGACTGAGGTGAAAGGGCAGACCAGCTGCTGAATTGAGGCGGCAATAGCAGCCGACCCCTTCGAGCGGCCAGCTGGACCGCAGGCATACGGCCATGCCCTGGACACGCAGCACAAACCTCAAGGGCCCCTCGATACTGCGGGTGGCGCGGCTACCGGCGGCGCTGAGCACTACCTCCAACACCAGCTGGCTCAGCCTGTTCAGCACACCGCTGGCGGCGCAACAGGTGCTCTCCTTCTCGGCGGAGCTCTACTTCTCCAGCGGCGCCAACAACACCGGCCTGGTGACCACCCTCTCCGGCCCCGCCACACCGCAGGCGGTGATCCACAACTTGGTAACCGGTGAATCGCTCACCAGCTTTCGCAACCTCACCGCCAGCAGCTACGACACGCCCCTGATCGGCACCACCTCCGCCGGAAGTTCGGTGCTCAGGGCCCAGGTGAGCGGCACGGTGGAGAACGGCGCCAATGCTGGCACCCTCAGCCTGCGTTTCCGCTCAGAAGTGGCCGGCACAGCGGTGACGGTGCTGCGCGGCTCCTGGTGGCAGGTGCTGCAGCACTGAGCCGGGCTCAGACGCGCGCAACAACGGCAATAGGGGGTGTGCTCTCGCCGGCCACAGGGCCGTTGCTCTTCCATGGCCTGGATTCCCTCCGGTTCGCTCAAGGGCCCGCAAGGGGATCCCGGCCCGCAGGGACCTCAGGGGGTACAGGGCCAACCCGGTGCCGATGGCGCCCAGGGCGCTCAAGGCCCACAGGGACCAGCGGGGATGCAGGGCGTTGCTGGGCCAGAAGGACCGCAGGGCCAGCAGGGCATCCAGGGTGCTCCGGGCCTGGGCATCACCTTCAAGGGGCATGTGGCCACCGTGGCGGATCTGCCGGCTGATGCCGCCCAGGGCGATGCCTACATCGTGCAGGCGGATGACTCCTTCCGCGTCTGGGACGCAACCAGCAGCAGCTGGGTGGATGGGGGTTCGATCCAGGGCCCCCAAGGCATCGCCGGCCCGCAGGGACCCCAAGGCCTGCAAGGAGAGCCAGGCCCCCAGGGCCTGCAGGGGGTGGAGGGTCCTGCCGGGCCCCAGGGCAACCGCGGCACCGGCTGGTTCACCGGCAGTGGCGCACCCACATCCGTGCCTGGATCTGTGCCGGGTGATCTGTATCTGGATCAGACCAGCGGCGATGTGTACGTGTTGAGCTGAGGCCCGGCGCTGCGTGCTGATCACGCCCGCCGGGCCTGGATGGCCTCAGGCCAGCATCAGCCGCCGCTGCGCCTCGAGCTGGGAGCGCCGCAGCAGCTCCTGCTCGGCCAGCAGCCGCTCATCGAGCTCATCGATGCGGGCCAGGCACTGCTGGATCGCCGGGATCACCTCTTCCTCCAGCAGGGTGATCTCCTCTTCTCCATAGGGCTGCTCGATCCAGGTGCGCCGCAGCGAAAGCCCGCGCCGGCGCAGCAGGATCTCCTGCACGGAGCGGAGCGTGGATTCCAGCAGCAGGAACGGATCTTCTTCTGGTTTGCAGAACGCACCTTCCGGTGCGATAGGCCGGCAGAACGGCGATTCCGCGGAAGCCGGGTTGCCTGCAGCAGAGCGTGTGGCCATGACGATCGGCGCCGAGAGCGGCGCAGCGACGGGACCGATCCCAGCGGAGGCCCGACGACAGGAAGGCCTCAGACTGGAGAGGCCCCGAGCAAGCTCTCCTCCTGGCCCCAGGCAATAGCAGTCCAGGGCAGAGTGATGGGCTGCCTCATCAGGATGCGCAGTGAAGTCGTGGCCGCCCCTTGCCCTAGCTGCGGACCATCAAGAGGGCCGAGCCATGCCTAAATAATTGATCCAAGCCAAATCGATGGCGCGTCAGGGGCCTTCCGAGACCTGCAGGAACAAGGCTACCAAGGCTGTATTGATGTAGTAGTTACTCCGACCTGATTTGTGCTTCTCTAGGAAACCTTTCTCCACCAATTGCTCCAAGTACTCGGCAGCTGTCTGCCGGGTCACGCGCAGGTCATCTCGGACAAATTGAATCCTGGTGTAGGGGTGACGGAAGAGATTGTTCAGCAGATCCTGGGAGTAAAGCTTCGGGAGATGGGTGCGCATGCGCTGCTTCACATCTGCCATCTGCTTCCGGATTCCCTCCACCAGCGCAAGGGTCGTTCTAGAGGTCTTCTCGACGGCCTCAAGCATATAGAGCACCCAGGGCTCCCACTCGCCTTCTTCTCGAACGGATTGGAGCAGCCGGTAGTATTCAGCTTTGTGCTGGTTGATATGGCGGCTCAGGTAGAGGATTGGGATGTCCAGCAATCCTGTTCTTGTCAGGTAGAGAACGTTCAGGATGCGCCCGATTCGTCCGTTTCCGTCGGCAAAGGGATGGATGCTCTCAAACTGATGATGGATGAGTGCCATCTTGATCAGTGGATCGAGACGGCAGAGCTCATCATCATTGATGAACGCCTCCAGTGATGACATTGCGGCGATGATCTCGTTGCGATCCTGTGGAGGCCTGTAGACCACTTCCCCCGTCCGATCGTTCTTCAAGGCGGTGCCTGGCGTTGAGCGAAAACCATCGCTGCGTGCCTTCAGGAACCGGTACATGTCGATGAGCGTGGCGTTACGGATCAACCCGCCCGTATCCAGCAGCTGCGTCAGCCCCAGCTTGAGGGCATCCCGGTAGCGGGCAACCTCCTTGGCCGCACCCGATTCCAGACCGTCCGGGAACAGGTCCATCTGGAATAACTCATCTTGGGTGGTGACGATGTTCTCGATTTCGGAACTGGCCTTTGCCTCCTGCAGGGCGAGGGTGTCTATCAGGATCCCTTGGTTGGGGATCGTGGCCGCCCGTCCCTTGAGCTCCGCCAAAGCACGGTTGGCGGCGGCCAGAGAACGCATGACCGCCACTGTTTCCAGCTCTACGGGAGGAGGCAGCGGTTGCAGGAAGCCGTGGGAAGCTGACACGTCGGCTGACACCAGTTAAGAAAACGCCATTTTGCTGACGTGTTTTGACGATAGGTGGCACCAGCCCCCCACCCTGCCAACAAGACTGCCGGCACAGGCCGCTTCCCGGCACGTCGGGGTCGCCAGTGGCCAGGGGGGCAGATCCCCATTGCGGCGGCCTCGCGTCAGCACCCGAGGCCGCCCAGACCATGAAGAGGGTTGCGCGGTGCCGATCCACTAGGGGGTAGGCCTGCACGATTTGCGCTCTTGGAGGCTTGCCCTCACCGAAGGAGCACCTCGTGCAGCAGCTGTTTGCAGGAGGGCAAAGCCCCGAGCAAGCCAGCTTCAGGGGCAGTTCAGGGCAGTCGATGCCTCAGTTGCTGCAGGCGTTCTGCGGCCTGTGTGGCTTCCTGCAAGAGCTGACCCCAGTCATCCGGCGGATGACCGCTGGCCAGCATCGACTGGAACACCCGGTAGGCATCGCTCTTGCTGCCGTAGGCGCGCTTGGTGTCGGTGTCATTGACCCAGCCCAACACGATCAGCCGTGAGCGGGTGTGAAACCGGAAGAACAAGCGGTATTGCTGAAAGAACTTGGCGCGTCGCCAGTGGCGATGCGCAGCGCCAAGGGTTGATCCCTGCTGATACTCCTTGCGGCTGGGGTCCTGGGGGATGTCTTGGAGCATCAGGCGGGTGATGGCCGCCAGGCGCTTGCTGGCGTTTTTGCTGCCATAGCCCTGTGGATCCTTGGCGCGCAACGCGTCCACCTCAGCGATCAACGCGTCCAGCTGATCCAGAAACAAGGGGTGCGCATAAAGCGTCCACCCGTTGATCACGCCTCGTCTGGCAGCACTTCCTCCAGATCAACCTCGATGCCGCCCACCAGATCCTGCAGCCGCTCAACCAGCTCGGCATCGATGGCCTGCAGCCGCTCGGGATGGTTGGCGATGTCTTGCTCGAGCAGCGCCAGAAAGGGAGCCAGTGCCGGGTCGTCGTTGTCTGAATCTGCGCTGACGCGTTGCAGCACCACCTCACCGTTGGCGCGGAAGGCGTAGCGGATGCGGTCGCGCTTGCGCAAACCAAGAGCCCGCCGCACCGGTTGCGGCACGGTGGTCTGATAGCGATCCGTGAGCGCCGATTCCACCTCGTCCTTGGGGGTGCCCAGGGAGGCGCCAGCAACATCAGGAGTGGAAAGAGGAGCCATCAGGCCGCCCGCTGAACCTGACACCAAAGTAATGCAGGTGCATTGCCTTGGCGAGGTTGGCGGATCTGCGCACACGCCTCGGCGCCTTCCGATGGCCGCTCCTGTGCCTTTGGTTGCGCGGTGTTGTCACCCTTTTCACTGGGGCAGCGGCTCAGCCAGATCATGCTGGTGGCCTGCATTTTCAGCTCACGCCATGCTCCGCATTCACGGCGACAGAAGCAGCCTTTTGGCAGCCCTGGCGGCCCACTGGGCCGAACAGCAACTGCAAATCCCTCCGTCGCTGCGGCCTGTGGTGCGGCCGATCCACCGCCAGCCAAGGGGCGTGCGCTGAAGGAACAGGCCGGAGCTTCAGGGCCCTCAGCCCCCACCCACCAGCTGCAGGCGCAGGGCTGCGATGGCCTTCTTCTGGGCTCGTTGCACGGCCATGGCACTGATGCCCAACTTGAGCCCAGCGGCGCGCAGCGTTAGGCCCTCCAGCAAGGTGAGCCGCAACGCGGTGGCCTGGGCAGCGGGCAGCTGCTCGACCAGCTGCTCTACGGCCAGCTCCTCGGCATCACTGCCTGAGGCCAGCTCGGCTGCGGGCGCCTCCAACTGATCGAGCAGGGAGTGCTCGCCATCAACCTGGGCATCGAGGCTGGTGTGCCCCAGCGGGCACTGGCCCTGCTCATGCAGGCGATGGGGAATGCGCACCAGCCGAACCCGATCGCGCAGGTGATGCTGTAAGGCCCCAGTGATGCAGCGGCGCAGGTAGGGAGCTGGAGGCTCGCCGGCCCTGCAGCGGGGGGCGGAGCGAACCAGGGCCTCACGGGCCACCTGGACCAGATCCTCCCGCTCGACCAGCGGGAACAGGCGCCGAGCAGTGGCTGTGGCGATGGCATCGGCCAGGGGGAGGTGCTCCAGCACCAGGGCATTGCGGGCCTTGAGGGCACAACGGCTGAGGGCCTGCGCCTGCTGCCGGCGGCAGGGAGAAAGCGGGGAAGCCATCTGGGAGACGGCGGAGAACCCCGCCCCCACCGGCCGGCCGCAGCGCTGTGACAAGGGCGCCCCCCAGGGGGTGCATGGCCCGATCCTTGACGCGGCGTGAGGACTGGCCGAGGGATGCGGCGGGTGTGCGCCGGCCCGGTGGCGATCCACGTCCTCGGCTGCCAGAGCAGTCGGCCGCCCCAGTTGCGTCTCTGCCCAGGTCCGCGATGGCCTTGCTGGACCCTGCTGAAATCCGTTGTAAGGGGGCCGCAGTCCCCAGCCCTCAGAAGGGCAGCAGGGCCTCCAGCTCGGGATCCAGGACTGGCTCGGGCTGCTCCGCCTGACGCTCGGTGAGCAGATCATCGAGGAGGTCGGCGAGCCGGATCAGCCCGCGGCACCAGCACTCTTCACTGAGCCAGAGCAGCAAGCCATCGCTGCTGGACGAGAAGTGCAGCCGGCGGGCGGCATGCAGGTGAGCAGGGGTGTGAACAGGAAGGCAAAGCGTGGCCATGGCGGAACCAGCGCAGGACCTCACCTTCAAGCGGGGCGGGGTCAAGGACCCGCGCCATTCGACTGATGTGCCGCGTCATGCGGCACCAACGTCAACCAGCCGCGGGCATGGCTCCGATCCTTGACGCCGCCCCGCACCATGAAGAGGCCTGCGCGGCAATGTCAGGGGGATAACTCCCCGCCGCTCTCGGGGCAAACCAGATCGGCAGCTTTGCGAGCATCACTGAGCACCTGCAACAGCACCCGGGGCGACTCACGCAGAAGCTCGATCCAATGGCCCAGATAGGCGGCGTGATTGGCCATCGCACTGCCGATCTCGAGGCGATCGCCGAGCAGCACGGCGCCCAGCTCGGCCACCAGCTCCTCACGGGCATAGGCCCGGCCGCCATCGCCTCCTTCGCCCATGCCACCAGAGAGATCACGGGCCAGCCGGGAACTGTGGCCGGTGGAATGAATCACCTCATGGGCCCAGGTGGCGTAGAGGGCTCCTGCCGAGTGGAAGGCGGTGCGATCAGGGAGCTGGATGCGATCGGGCACCGGCAGGTAGCAGGCTCGATCGCCCGCGAAGCAGACCGGCACTGCCCAGCTACTGAGCACGGCATCGGCTGCCACAAGCCGCTCCGGTTCGGGCCGCAGCACAGCCCCCTCGGCCTGGCGGCGCTTCTGGATCAGCGCCTCCAGAGCCTCGCCTTCCAGATCGGCGGCATTGAACAGTGCCACCGGCCGATAGCTGACCCAGCTGGGGCCAGGCTGAACCGACTGCTGGCCATCGGCGCCAGCTAATACCTGGCCACCCTGAGCAACTGAGCCCGGCTCCGCCAGACGGCTTTCGACTCCCTGATACACCTGGGGCCGCAGCACATGCACCGCTTTGCTGCCCTTACGGGGAAAGATCCCCAGGGCCTTGGCCTCCGAGAAGCCACACCAGTAAGGCAGGGCTGATCCCCGCAGGTGCATGCCCAGAGTGAGCAGCGCCGGATTGGCGCCGCGGTAGCGGCGGCCGGAGAGCAGATTCACATGGTGGCCCCCCGAGGCGGCATCCCACTCCCGCCGCCAGGGGGTGGTGCCGGCCTCCAGCAGGGCGACCAGGGAGGCCACCAGCTTCTCCTCAGGGGAGACCTTGGCAGCAGCAGCTCTCTTGGCTGACCGAGAGGAACGGGATGGTGAAGCAACAGCCACGGATGGACAAGCGCAGGACCGCAAGCGCCAGCGCGGCCAGCGGCAAGGGCCGGCCACAGCGCTCCGTCAACCCAGTGCCACCGGCGTCTCATCACCAGTGGTGGGCCGGCTTGCGAAGCCCTTGCGCGGCCGCGCACGCTGAGGATTCCTGCGCGACGACTTTTGGGGTCTTCAGGGGGAATCTGATCCCCCGGCAGGCCGGTGCTCGTCGTGTTTCTGGGCCATAGGCTGCTGGGCACAGCAGACGAGTGCTCCCGGCGCCATGGAGCTGAAGTTCCGGGTCATCCAGTCGAACGACCGCGGACTGATCACGCAGCAGGGCGATCGCACGTATGCCCGACGCGGACCTGCGAAAGGAGAGGAGGCCCTTGAACTACCGACCCTTTTCATCTGGGTCAGCGACAAAGACCGCTATCTCGCCCGCTGCTGGACCCAGTGGACAGGCGAACGGCTTGGGGATGACTTCATTTACGTCGTCAGCCGTTTTCGGGATGTGATCGATCTCCAGGGCGATACCCGGTATCACCAGTGGTGCTCCAAGCAGCTCCGCTCAGAACTCTGGACACTTGAGCGAGCAGCCCTGGACCTGGACGGGGTGAGATGTCCGCCACCAGAGACTGTCCATGAAGAAGATAGACACAAATCAGCGATTTATCTGCAGAGAAGAAAACAGCGTCTGCGCGAGCAAACGCCGGAGCTGAGCGATGAAGAAGAGAAGCTGATCCAGCAGGTTTACGACCAAAGGGACAGGCTCAATCAAGCGGCGGGATTCATTCAGTACCACGTGGATCACATCATTCCTCTCGCAAAGGGTGGCCAGCATCACCCTGGCAACCTTCAGGTGATCAGCGCCAACGAGAATGTCCGCAAAGGGGCCAAGGCGCGGTCCCCGATAGAGTAGGCAGGTGGCAGACAGGCATGGCCAAAAATTCGTGACTCAGGCTCATTAGAGACTTTCCATTAAGATCTGGATCTGGCCTTGCTTGTCAGAGTATCTACTCTGGTCGTCAAGGATCATCTGCCAGCTTGGATAGGGGTATTTCTGGAGCTTTCGCCAAGACTTCTTGACCCAAACGCATTCATTCGGGATGTCCGTCTTGATGACTTCCCAGAAGGCGAGAACCATCCACCCCCACGACGCCGATTTCCAGGGAACCAGAGCCTGTTCCGCCTCCCAGAACTCAGGCGGGTGATGGAGCAGCTTGCCATCGATCTCCCTGGCCGGGATCTTCAGGTGCAGGAGCTCATGGCGCAGAACATGTTCAATTACTGGCTGAGGCACATCAGGGCGGTTGAACAGCGAGTGGAAGAAGACATCCCCACCCGGCTTCCCATGCTCCCAGCGAATGCAAGCCAAGGTCTCCATCGTCTGCAGACTGAAAGAGACAGGACCAACAGAATCGAGCCCCATCTCCTGCTGGAGCTTGACCAGTAGGGCCAGAACGTCAAATGACAGGAAGCTGATCTCGGGGTAGCCAATGGGCTTCTTGCGTGACAAAGCCATCACCAAGACCGTTGAGATGACCTGTCACGTATGCGCTTCATGGGGAAGTATTGCCAAGGTCACAGTTCAGTGAGACGGTGGATCACCAGAGTCACCGAAGACGCGTTCGTATTCCTCCGGCGAAAGCTCGCGTTCGAGCTCTTTTTTTAGCCTCTCATAGAGCGACTGATCTTGAAGGGCGACAGAACGCGCCATGGCCTTTGCCGCTTCCGCATGCTGCTCCGATACATGCAGCTTGATCTTTCTTGTCAACTGCTTCAGGGAGCCGTGCCTGCCCAGTAGCGCACTGGAGAAACCAACCCCTGCGATGATCTTGCCCACGGTGAATGGATTGATTCCCCACATCGAGGCTATCCGTTGAGAAATCTGGAAAACGAATCTGATTCCTTCGAACGGGCTGTAAACAGCTCAAACAGCGAGCGGATCAACTCCCGGTACATTGACTTTGTCTCCTCGTCTGCCGACTCACTCTTTGAAAGCTCGGTCAGGTTCTGGACAAGGGTCGTGAAGTTCTGACTGTTGATCTTCATGTCGGCGCAACGCGCCTCCAGTGCTGCCTTGAAGGCGCTCTCTTTGGCGCGCAAGGCATAGACCTCCTTGAAAGAAGACAGAATCGCCGGAAGGTTTTCGACAAGCCCCTTGGCAAGAATCACGCTCGTATCAAGAGATGCCGCAGGGGCTACTGGCAGGTCTTCAGGTGTGTTGGGCATGGCTAAGGAAGAACAGGATGCGCGAAATGATTACTTCTTGTCGATGACAAGGTCAACGAGCTTTTTCACTCCCCAGGCTGAACCCACCGCTATTGCAGGAACAACCAGGACAGTGCCAGCAAGCATCCCGCCTCCAATCAGGCCCCCCAGGGCAGCCAGACCAGATGTGATACCGGCAGCGCTGAGGCCAAACACGCTTCCGGTACCAGCGATCGCGGCAATCGGAACACCTGCCGCCGCAAGATTGCTGGCACATTCCTTGAGCATGGCCTTAAAGGCATCTGAATCGGATGGCGTTGACCTGAGCTGCCACAGGTGGAACTGAACATCCTTGATGGCCATCACTTGATCTTTCGTGATGCCAAGCTCGCTGCCTATTACTTCAACATATTCGAGTTCCTCTACGGATATATATCCGTTGCTCAATGCAAGCAGGAAAAGATCGGCGATCAAGGTGAAACGTAAATCGCTGTCATCGAGGGCATGGAGCGACGCGAGGACCTCTGACCTGTGCTCCTCCTTGAAGTGAAAGACGGCGGCATAGACCTTGGCTTTACCTTCGTCGGAGATTTCAAAGGCCTTCAACTGCTCATCAAGATGCTTTCTCTCTTGCTCGTCGAACTTGCTGTCAACGTTGCTGAGTTCCGCAATGATTGAGAGGTAGGCAACACGCTCGACCTCTGGATAGGCAAGCAGCGGATGGGTCACTTGGTCAGTCATGGGAGGCTTGGTTCAGATCTTGAGGGAGAGGACTGGTCTTGTAGGCATTGCGTATGGCCTTCATGGCCTGCTCTTGGGTGACGGGGCGTCCGTGGACAAAACCAAGAGCTCCGAGCAAGCCTGTTCTTGCTCTGCCGACTTCCTGGATGGAGTCAACAAGGTTGTATTCACTGGTTCTAATGCCAAATTCACCAAGGAACCACAGCAGCCCATACATCTCCTCATCGGAAAGACTGGCTGCCCAGCGGGTGTATTTGCCAAGGTTTAGGCGTCTTCGATCAATAACAAGTGGATCTGGGTTTTCCATGCTGATTTCGTGCTGTTCGTTTGCGTGGATTGAGATGGAGGATCAATAGACCTGTGGGTTATCCAGCTTCAGTGCCGCTGCGTTCTCGAGCACGATGCGGGCGGTCTGGTCGTCGATGCCGTTGGGGGCTTTGACGTGGACCTCAACAGACAGGTTCACCTCGGCGCCGGGGAGAGCCTGCAGGTGACTCATCACCTCCTCGAGGAATTGGCCCATCTGCAGGCCCGCCCGCACAGGTTCGAGCTTCAGGGAGCCGGTGAAGGTCGTGCGCTGAGGCGGCGCCTGCGGGGGAGGTGGATTGACGCCAGTCCCTGGCTTGCCAGTGCCTTCGGCGGTGTTGGTGTTGGTGTTGGTCGCGCTTGTGCCCGTTCCGGTAGCAATGCCAGTCCCAAGACCAGGGCCAGAGCCATCGCCACCACCGGTTCCTGTGCCAGCGGGAAGATCAACGGTCTTCGCCCGCTGCTCCACCTCGATCTGCGCCAGGGCCACCTCGTCTTTGACGATCAGCATCCGCATGGTGGCGGCGCTCTGGAACTGCCCCTGGGGCTTGAGGCCGATAAAGCGTCCGCTGACCTCATCACAGGCTTCCGCCAGATAGAAGGTGCTTTCGCCCTGCAGGGAGGCCTGGGCATTGGTGAGGCCGTTGAAGATCACGTCGTCACTGCTCAGCCGGGGCAGGTAGAGGTACTTGCGGCACCAATCCACTAACTCCTGCACGCTGACTGAGTCACGGTTGGCCCAGAGGAAGTTGTCGAGGTTGCGGCGGATGCGGCTGGCACCGATCTCCACATAGAGCGCCTCCTCGTCCTTGCATTTCTTCGAGACGCGATCGGCGAGGCGCGGTTCACCGCCAGTAAGGCGGAACTCATCCCAGGACGGACCCTGGTTGCCGGGCTGGGCCTGGTGAGGGAGCAGTAGATGGCACCAGGTCTCCGGGATGCGGACATCAATCGCGTCGGTGGCGTCCTTGATGCGCTTGGCGGCCAGGTTCACCTGGCTGAGGGTGAGATCAAGCTCCTCCCGGTTGTCGCTGATCCGCTGCCAGGCCTTCTGCGAGGCGTAAGCGTCCGCAAGATCTTCAAGGGCCCGCTCGTCGGCCGCAAGGAACACCAGGGTGTTGGCGTATTGGCGCGGACTGGTGCCACGTGCGGAGAGCACCTCCTTCGCCCAAGTGAGGGCTGCACTGTCTTCACCCTTCTTGTGGGGATATTGGGAGGGCACCACCACCAGACGGGTGGCTGGTTCATCGGGGACGGCCGCACTGTTGGGAGGAGTGAGGTGCAGCCCGGCAAAAGCACCGCGACTTTTGCCTTCGCGGTCGAGCTTCTGGTTCAGCTCCACCAGCAAGGTGTCTCGGTCGTTGAGATAGCTCTGCTTGTGTTCGTCGGCAGTGCGGTTGAGGTTGGGCTTGGTGTCGAGCCAGTAGCGGTCACCGTCCTGGTTGAGAAAACGGGCTTGATCACTCAGCCGCCGTAGGGCATCGCCAAACACCGCTGGAGCTTCTCCCGGCATGGCGCAGGCGAGTTTGATGCGCTGATCGCCGATACCGGGCTTGGCGGCTCCTGAACCCGGAGCGGTGCCCATGTAGATGCTGCGAGAAACGCGCTTGCAGGCGCTGAGCCGTCCCAGGTTGCTGTTGGCGGCGTCGATGCGAACAGGGATCGAGCCCTCACCGTCGACGTCCTGGGAAATGATTGGGTCCCACTCATTGGGCAGGTAGCGCAGCAGCTCGTTCTTGACCTCGAGGTCATCGAGCGGCATGGAGGAGGGCATGATCATTACGTCTTTGCTGCCGCCGTTCCAGAGCTCCTCGATGGTCTTGGCGAGCAGGCGCAGCACGCCGCGGGTGCGCTGAAAGTTGGGGAGGGTGCTCCAGTCGTCGTAAAGGCGTTGGAACAACTCCGGGTGGATGGGATAGGAGGCCGTCAACTTGTCGCCGTAGTCGGCCTCGCGTGTCTCGGCGGGGAACTCGTTCTTGTTGAGCGAATACATCTCCTTGAAGGAGCGGACGACGGCGTCGCGATGGGCCCCGGCCTCATCACTTGGGATCGGCTCAAACAGGCGGCGACGCACAATCTCAAAGCCTTCGTTTGGACTGGCAGGGCGCCACTCCGTTGCAATGCGCTGCAGCACATTGCGCAAGCCCTCCAGCGCTTTCTCACCATTCGAGCCCCCTATTTCGTTGGTGCTCTGTGGCACGGAGATCAACAGCAGGGCATTGGGCACCTGCTTGGCGGCTTCAGTGAGCGCCTGCGCGAAGGAGACCTGAGAGTCGTAGGTGCCGGCAGGCAGGTCGTCTTTGCCGACAAGATTGCGGGCGTAGGCCACCCACTCGTCGATCAGCACCAGGCAGGGAGCGCACTGCCGGAAGAGTTCAGCGATATCCCGGGCACCGGGGGAGATGCGTTCGCGGTCGCTGTTGGCCACGATGGCGTAACCCGCTGGGCCACCCAGCTGGTAAGCCAGCTCACCCCAGAGGGTGTTCACCACAGTGCCGTCGGCCTTGGTGGTGGGTTCCGCTGCACTGAAGGCCGTTCCCACCAGAACGGCAGTGTTGGCTTTGGGGACGCTCTTGATGCCCACCTCGGCGCACACCTCTTCGAGGCCGGTGAGGAGGTTGAGCGGGGTGCCTGAGCAGAGGTGATACAGGGCCAGCATCGAGTGGGTCTTGCCGCCGCCGAAGTTGGTCTGCAGCTCGATCACCGGGTCGGCGGCCTGGCCGTTGAGCCGAAGCAAGGCGATGCGCAGCAGATCCTTGAGGCCACCGGTGATGTAAGTGCGGCGGAAGAACTCGGCAGGGTCGGTGTATTCCGAGCTGCCCTTGCCCTGGCGCACCTGGTCGAGGTCGGCAGCGAACTCAGCCTGTTGATAGCGGCCGTGGATGACGTCTTGGTGCGGGGTAATCACATCCCGCCAGGGCACGAGCCCTGCCTTGACTTGGTTTTCGGTGGTGGTCTTGTAGCGGACTTTGTTGCGTGCCCGCTCGGTGTACACCTGCTGCTGCAGCTCGGAGCGCAGGTCTCGGATGGCTTCCGCCTGGGGCACGGCGTTGATGCTGCGGCAGAGCCGAACGGCGGTGTCGAGATAGCGATCGGCGTCGTCGGAGGTGATGGGCTCGGAATGGGCCCACTTATTCCGGGCCACCTTGAGCTCACTCACGTAGGCCCGATCCTCCTGGCTGAGCAGCTGCTTAAACACAGCTCCCCAATGCTCCATGAACAGGCCAAGCAGAACGCTGACATCCTTCAGATTGACGCTCGGATCGAGCCGTTCCTGCCAGCCCGGACCGAGCTTGTCGTAGAGCTCACGGCTGATGTAGGGGAGCAGCCCATCGCGGACTTCGTTCAGCGCCTTGCCGACGCGCTCACTGTTGGTGATGGCCATGGAACTGGGTGGGGGTTACAGCAGGGAGGGCTGAATGGGACTGGCAGCCAGGGCTGAAAGTTTTTCGAGCTCGGGCCAGGCGATGACAAGGCCGTTGTAGGCACGGGCTTCTTCTGCCTGCTTGTTCTTCTCGCAGTGGTTGTAGAGGCGATAGGCCAGGGCTCGGCAATTGGTTGGCAAATCACCGTGGCCCGAAATGTCTTTAAGTTGTGCCAACAGTGCTGCCGCAGCCTTTTCGCCGGTTTCCAGGCGCTTGATGAGCTGCTGGGTGGCTTCCCAGACGCAGAGGCGCTTGTCACTGGTGGGATCCCAATCCTCAGGCAGCTCTGAGCGCTGAAGCAACTTCACCTTGCCGGCAATGGAGCGCAGGATCCCTGCACGAGCCACACCATCTACGGAGAGATTGCGAGCCTTTGCTAGTCCTTCGGCATCGCCAAATTCTCGCTCGGCATACCCGAAGCTCTCGAAGAAGGTGAGAGCAAAGCGGCTATCAGTATCCAGATCGCCTTCGTCCTGGGAGAGATACTCATCGAGGGCAGCGTTGATCTCGATCAGAGCTTCTCGTACTGACATGGGCGAGTCGTCAGGATTTAGTACCGCTTTGGCACCACTGAAGATGGCCATACCGGGACCAATCGCCGCCTGGGCCACATCAACGGGAGCGATGTTGGCGCGCTCAAGCTCTTTGATGGATTGGGGTAACTGATGCCTCAGCTGGCGCCGAAATTCATTGCGCGAAAGGGTTGGCGCCGAGTCCAACCGTCGCTGGCAGACAAGTACGACGCTGGTGGCAAGGGCATTGGATTCCATTCCCCGCATGCGGTTGGCCAGCTCCGTTCGCATAGGCCAAGTTCCACTGAGAAAAAAGCCTGCTTTGATCACAGCGGCAAGAAAAGTTTCCCAGCCTGTGCTGGCTGTTCCGGACAAAGACTTGGTTTCAGACTGCTTGAACGCGTAGTAAATTGTGACAGGAAATGCGGGATGGGATTGCTCTGCAATGCGCCGCATTGCCTGGGTCATCCCATCCAGAAAGAAAGCTTCAGCGCAATCTTTTCCGCCATGGCGATAAGGAGTAGCCACCAGCTCTTCAGCCTTGGGAACAGCTAGAGTCGCGAACAACTCAGGAAAAACCAGCCTAAGAGAGCGTCGCAGCCAGACATAGAAGAAGTCCGAAAGATCCGCGTAGCCAATATTGTCGTAATAAGGAGGATCTGATGAAATCACCCTGTTAGCGGAAAGTGTTTGATCCTGGGCCGATAGCTGTTCGGCGAATGAACTAATTGAGGAGCGAAAGTTGTCGAGAACTCGTGCAAGGTTCCTTAGCGTGACAAGCGGATCTCCCATTGCGCCCCCTAGGGGGTTTGGCTCTGCAAAATCCCAAACCATTGGAATTGCTTGCCTGGTAAACAAATGAATTGGTTGATCCATGCTCGACTTCCATGAGACGAGCGCGTTGCCACTATCTGCAATCTTGCTGATTCCGATCCCCAGGTAGGAGGAGATGGCATTCGCATGTTTCTCGGGCAGACTTATTTCCTCTCTTGATTCCACTTCGCCACTCGCTCGAATGGCTACAAGTGCGTCCGCCTTAACTTCCTCTCGTGCTTCTTGGACTAAGTCAGAGAGGGTGGCAAGCGCAACGAGCTGGCGATCGGTAAAGAGGTCACTCCATTTCGACATGCCGTAGTTGCCGACTCGAAAGCCAAGGGCCTGCTGAAAGAAATCCACATCGGGCTTCCAGCCAGGTTGAGCACTTTTGGCGACGGCCTCCTGCTCATGCGAGGGAGTTAGATAAATACGCTCTCTTGCACCCTCTGCCACAATCGCCATTAAGCGAGCGCCCATACGACCTGCTTGAGCTTCGGATTTGATGTAATTTGGATCGATCGCATTCCCTGACATCAAGCAGCGGAAGTTTCCCCGGCTAAATTTTGTACCTTCTTTGGCGGCTTTGGGATCCGCGGGCCTTCCCGACTTGACCGTAAACTGATATGCACCGTTTTCGATTATTGGCTCCACATAAGATTCCTTTCCAACCTTTGTGGAAAGCATGAAGGTTGATGCCAAAGGCACGTCGACCTGTGCAAAGGCTGGGTTCGGACTCTTCACTGTGCGGGCCCAGATCCATGCAATCACAGTGAGCTTCTTGCCCACATAGGGATTTAGATCGGGTCGCTCCTTAGCCATTTCGGCCGTTATCTCTACCTTCGGGTAGAGATGGCCGATCCGCTTCTCAGCCTCATCGCGCATCCACTGGCCGTAATAGCGCACGTCTTCCGCAAGCCCCTGAGCGCCTTTCCACTGCCGTACATCAAGGTTGCGCCGGCTCTCCGGATTTACCGGCGGCATCCCCGCAAACTTCGGGGGAATCTCGATCATCGCTTTGTTGATCAGCACCGCCACCGGGTTCAGATCACTGGCGTAGCTCTCAAGCCCCAGGCGCTGGGCTTCCAGCGGTAAAGCTCCACCACCGGCAAAGGGATCGTGGAAACCAGGTAGCTTCTCCGAATTGAACAGCTCAGCTGCTTCCGGGTGCTCGGCGTTGTCGGCGCAGCAGCGGCGCCAGCTGCGGCGGATCTCCTCCCGAGCGGGTTCCAGCACTTCTTCTCTGGTGGTGCTCTCCCACAACACCAACTCACTGATCAGGGCGAAGAGCCGCAGCCGCTCCTTCTCCTGCTCCTCCTCAGTGGGGAACTCCTCAGGCACTGCTGAGGGGTCGTCGACCATCTGGCAGAAAATCACCGCCCGTGCCGCCGCCAGTGGACGCCGAGCCCACCACAGGTGCAGGGTGCTCGGGTGCCCATGACGGATGCTCTTCTCCCGCGCTGAGGCCGCATTGATCGCCTCTAGAGGGATGGCGACCTCGATCAGTTTTTTGCGGCGTTTGACGGGATGGTCGCTGGTCATAGGTTAGTGCGGGTCCTCCGCAACGGAGAGCAGGTCTGAAAGGGAAAAGTTGGAACCGGTGGAGCCAAAGCCAGGGCGGCCCCAGTCGATCCCACTGACATACCGCGGCGGCGAGGCCCGATCGCCACTCACCGTGCTGATCGCCAGCCGGAACTTCTCGGGTTGGTTGTTGCCGCACTTCAGCTCGTTGTAGGTGAGGGTCAATGAGTCGGCTCCCTCCACTCGGCCCTTCACCTCAATGAAGACCAGCGAGCCATCAGGACCAGCCGATTCGATGTCGTACCCCTTGCCCCGCTCGGCGCTCTTGTCCACCGGGATGCGGCCCAGGGCGCGCTCGGCTGCGAATACCGCCTCCATCGCCAGCAGCTCCACCCGCCTGCGGGCTTCGGCATCCACGCTTGCATCGGGCGTTTCGCCGCGCAGTTGACGCAAAAGGCCCCCGGGAACGATCAGCGCCCCTCCCTTGATCAGGGGAAGCCGGGCACTGATCTGAGCCTCGGCCTCGAGTGCGGCCATGCGTTTGCCCAGCCGGCTCACCAGCAGCTCGGCTCGCTCCTTGGCCACATGGGCCGGCAGGCGGGTTCGCTTGCCAGCGGTGTCCTTGTGTTTGAGCTCCTCGTACTGGCGCGACCAATGGTTGATCTGCCGCTGCATGCGGGCCTGGATCTCCTGGCGCGCTTTCTCAATCCGCTCCAGCCGTTCCCGCTTGATCTCCTCCAGGTGCTGAGGCACCAGGCTCTGCATGGCGTGGGCCAGCACCAGCTGGTCCCAGTCCTGGTTCAGCCAGCCATCCCCCAGCAGCGGCTGGATCAACTCCAGCTCACCCGTGCGCAGCGGGCGGTAGTCGAGATAGGGGGCGGAGCCGGCGCTCTTCACCGCGCCGGAGCGGGCGATCTCAAGGAACACCAGCCTGTTGGAGATCAGCTGCTGCTGCCCCTGACGGTTACGGCGTCCATCCTGCAGGCCATGCTCCAGACAGAACATCAGCCGCGGCTCGGCCCCCAGATCGTCGTCGTCGATCAGAACCGCCCCCTGGCTGAGCACCTGGCCGTGGCGTTCCCAGATCAGGGAGATGCACGCCTCCAGCAGGGGATGGCCCGGGCTCACCAGCTCGGCCCTGGGGCTCTGCCCTACATGCTCCTTCTCAAAGCAGATCCGCTCGTAGCGAGGCTGCACCGGCACCCCCACGCCGATCTGCTGGTCGCGATCGAGCAGCTGCGGTGACACGTGGGTGATCTCGTAGCGGCCCTCCTCCCTGGGGAAGGCTTTGCCGCCCAGCCGCCGGAATGCCTCCAGGAAGAAGTCGTGCACGTAGTGGGGATGGACGCGGCGCGCCATCGCCCGCTCCATCTGCTGGCGCAGATCGCGCACCTTGCTGGTGTCCATCCCCTGCTTCACGAGGGCACGGCGCTCCAGAAGCTCCAGCAGGTGATCGGACTTCACCGCCTCATCGATCTCCTGCATGCGGGCCTTCACCGCCGGATCGGCGTTGTAGAGCACCGCATCCATCAGCAGCTCCCGCAGCGAGCGACCGGTGAACAGCTGGCCGAGCACGTCGAACACCTTGTCGCCGAGGGCCTTGCGGGCGTTGTCGAGCTTCTCGAGTAGCTGGATGTAGACCTCGCCCTCGCGGGTGTCCTGCGCCAGCAGATTCCACAAGTGGCAGACCTCCTGCTGACCAATCCGGTGGATGCGCCCGAAGCGCTGCTCCAGCCGATTGGGGTTCCAGGGCAGGTCGTAGTTCACCATCAGGTGCGCCCGCTGAAGGTTCACGCCTTCCCCCGCGGCGTCGTTGGCCAGCAGCACCACCACCTGTGGATCGTTCATGAAGGCGTGCACCACCTGCCGCCGCCGGTCTCTTGGCACACCGCCATGGATCTCCACCACCGCTTCTTCCCGGCCGAGGCGGTTGCGGATCTTGCGGGCCAGGTCGGTGAGCGTGTCCTTGAACTCGGTGAACAGCACCAGCTTTCGCCGGCCGCCGTTCTCATCCACCATTTGCGGGGCATCGAGGATCCGGTCCAGCTCCATCCACTTGGCATCGGTACCGGAATTCACCACCCGCTTGCTGAGCACCTCCAGCTCCTTGAGGACCTGGATCTCGTGCTCCAGCTCCGCCAGGGTCTGGGCTGAGGTGGCGTTGTCGGTGAAGGCGTTCTCCACCTCCTCGATCTCAGCGGCGGTGTCCTCCTCGTAGAGCTCGTCGAGGTCATCGGCCTCCAGGGCCGCGAGCTTGCGCTCCAGCTGCAACCGGTCTCCCACTTGCCGTCCCTCCAGTAGCAGCCGTTCCTCCTTGAGCCGAGCTTCCAGTCGCTCCCGTCTGCGCTCGATTGAGCGGTGAATCGCAAACGGTGAGCTCGCCAGGCGGCGCTGCAGGGTCATCAAGGCGAAGCCCACATTCACCCGCCGCTTGCCACCACCTTCTTTGTCGGCATTGCGATCAGCGCGGTTCATCTCATCACGCACGTACTCGGTGACGCGCTCGTAGAGCACCTTCTCGCTGGGGCTCAGCTCGTACTGGGCGGTGTAGCTCCTGCGCTCCGGGAAGAGCTTCTTGCCTTCAAAGGTGTAGAGGTCTTCCTTCACCAGCCGCCGCATCAGGTCGGTGGGATCGCTGCGGTGCACCGCATCCCTCTCCTGGCCCTCAAAGCGGTCTTCATCCAGCAGGGCCATGTAGAGCTGGAAGTCCTCCTCCTTGCCGTTGTGCGGCGTGGCCGTCATCAACAGCAGGTTGCGGGCATGGTTCCCCACCCGCCGGCCCATCTCGTAGCGCTTGGTGCGTTTGATCTCCCCACCAAAGGTGTGGGCACTCATCCGGTGCGACTCATCGCACACCACCAGGTCCCACTCCGGGGCCTGCTCCAGCCGGGTCTGCAGCTCCTCATCCCGGGAGAGCATGTCCATCCGGGCGATCAGCAAGGGCCGCTGCTCGAACGGGTTGCCCAGCCCCGTGGCGTTGATCAGGTCGCGGGTGAGCAGCTCGAACTGCAGCTCGAACTTCTCCTTGAGCTCGTCCTGCCACTGCTCACTCAACGACCCCGGCGCCACGATCAGGCAGCGCTCAAGCTCGCCCCGGATCAGCAGCTCCTTGATCAGTAGGCCGGCCATGATCGTCTTGCCGGCGCCGGGGTCGTCGGCTAGCAGGAAGCGCATCGGCTGCCTGGGCAGCATGTGCTCGTAGACCGCACTGATCTGGTGGGGCAGCGGGTCGATCGCACTGCCGCTCACCGCCACATAGGGGTCGAAGAGGTAGGCCAGCCGGATGCGCTCCGCCTCGCTCACCAGCCGGAACTGGTCGCCGTCGCCCTCAAAGCTCCACTTGCGGCCGCCGGAGACGATCTCCAGCTCGGACTCCCTTTCGCGGAACAGGATCTGGGTATCGATCGTGCCCTGCCCATCCCGGTACACCACCTGGGCGGCCTCACCCATCATCTGGGCCGTGACGATCCGCACGGCTTCGCGGCCCACTAGGCCCTTCACAAGGGCGTCGGGCTTGAGGTCTTCCAGGCGGGTGGTCATCGCTGCACCTCCTGCCGTGGCTGCCGCCCAGGCACCCCAGCCACGCCCCCGACCGGAGCCACCAGTGAAGAGCCGCCCATCACGGCAAACGCATTCGCTTCAGTCTGCGCTAGGCCGGGGCAAAAGACAGCCACTCCGCAGCCAATGAAACGCTGATCAGAACTAGTTTTCATGCGGATCTTGCATTGTTTCGGCTAAACGCAGCTGCTGGCGTAGTACCCGCAAGGCTTCACGGGCAGCGGAGCCGTTGGCCGCTCCCTGGGGCAGCAGCAGCCAGAGCTGCTCCACCAGCACCGGTTGATCAGCCAGGGGCTGCAAGCCATACCGCTCCAACCAGCGCGGCCCAAGCAGCTCCGGGCTGATCGGTAGGGCCAGCTGCCGGTCGCGGGCGCGCTTGATCCAGGCCTCGGCCTCCTGGCAGGCCGCTGGCTGCTGCTCCACCCCATAGCCCTGGTCCGCAACGGCCTGATGCAGCAGGGGAGCAACAGCTCTGCGGGGCAGCAGCACCCGGCGGCTGGTGGCTGCCGTGGCCACCAACTGCAGGCGCAGCTGGCCCAGCGGCATCACCGACAGACCCTCCCAATGCGGCAGCTGACCCGAGAGCAGCCTGCGTTCCAGGCAGAAGGAACTGAGCAGCGCTCCATCCAGCAGGCCATGACGCACCAGCTCCGCCCAGTGCTCCGCCTGGCGGCAGCGCGCTGGCACCTGCTGAATCCCGGCCAGGCCGTGCAGCAGGCGTTGGTGCAGCACATCGGTGCCGATACGCAGCAGCCCCTCCATCAAACGGTGCTCGCGGTAGGCCAGCCGCAGGTGCTGCAGGCAGGTGTTGTGCCCGTGGCGGCACACCGAGGAGCCCTGGCGCGGCACCAGCCGGAACTGCAGCTGCATCAACTGCAGGCTGCGGCACACCGTGCTCTGGTGCATGGCCAGGGCAGCGCCGGCCTTGGCCTGGGAGCCGGCCAGCTCGAGAAAGTCGAGGATGTGCAGGTCTGCCAGCGCCGCGGGTGGCGCGTAACTGCTGACTGGAGGACTGCTGGAGCTGGCCACGGCTGGCTTGAACGTTGCTGGTTGCAGCGTCAGCGCCGCAGGACCAATCCGCGCTGTTTTTCGTGCGAAAGAGAAGCCGCCGGGTGAGGATGCGGCTTCTGTTTTGGGGTGGGAGTTGCCGTTGCCGATGACGCCTGCGCTGCGCTGCCACCTGCTGATCGGCCAGCCCGCCAGCGGCAAGACCACCCTGTCCAAGGCCCTGGCGCCCCTGCTCAGCGCCCCTGGTGAACCGCCGGCGCAGGTGCTCTCCACCGATGCCATCCGCGCCGAGGTGTTTGGCGATGCGGCCGTGCAAGGCCCGTGGGTGGACATCCAGCAGCGGCTGCACCAACGCATCCAGGAGTGTGTGGCCGCTGGCATTCCAGTGATCGTGGATGCCACCCATGCCCGCCGGGCCTGGCGGCTGGAGATCACCCAGGCGCTGCCGCTGCCGGCACCGGTGGAGTGGATCGGCTGGTGGCTCTACACCGATCTGCCTACCTCGTTGGAGTGGAACAGCCGGCGCGAGCGGGCCGTGCCGGTGCCGGTGATCCAGGAGATGGCCGCCGCCCTGGCCGATCCGCACTTCGGGCCATCACGGGCGGAGGGTTTTGCGGCCATCTGTGCCGTGGTGCCCACCCACCACAACGATCTGGCGGCGGTGTTGCAGGCCGAACTGGCCGGGCTCGATCAGCGCATTCGCTCGGCCACCAACCGCGAGCGCAAGCTGCAGCGCCATGGCTATTCGCGCCTGCTGGATCTGGAGCGGCTGCTCCATCTGATCCGGCTGCTGAGCACCTGGCCCGATTTGGCCGCCACCGACCCCGCCAGCGCAGAAGAGCTGGAGGCGATCCTCTCGCCTCTGCCCCAGGGCGATCTGGCCGATCGGGCAGCGGCCTTTCTGGGGAAGCTGCACGGAGCCTGTTTTGCCGATGCCAGCGCCATCCGCAACGACTTGGCCTGGTTGGAAGCCAACGGCTTCTGCAGCGCGATCCCAAGTACCTCACCGGTTCAGCTGGCCCCAGCGCCGCGTGCCGCCGCACCCATCCATGGCGGGCTGCCGCCGATGGGCGATGGGCCGGTGTTTGTGCGGGTGATGACGCTGCTGCGCCACCTGCTGCAGGTGCCCTTTGACCGGCCAGCCGAGCGCGGCAGCAACCTCCATCAGCACCTGATCACCGCCACAGAAACGATCCCCGGCGCCTACCTGCCGGGCGAAACGGCCACCCTGCGCAAGGACCTCGAGAAGCTCCTCACCCCCTACGGCTTCCGCAACCGCAACGACAACGTGCGCCACGGCTACTGCCTGGGCACCGCCGTGCTCTCACCGGCCCGGCTGCGGGAGGTGCACAACGTGGTGCAGCAGGCGGCCGGCCGGCTGGCTGATCCATCGGCGCAGGACCTGTTGGCCGAGCTGGATGAACGGCTGGGCTGGGCCGGCATCGCCGCCGATGGCCTACCGCCGGTGCGCAGCTATGCCCGCCATGCGGTGGTCGACACCCAGCTGGTGCGCCGCGACTCGCTGGCCGCACCCCGCCGCGCCGAGGCGATCGAAGCGGCAATCGTGGAACACCGCCGCGTGCTGCTGCAGCGCTACCCCGGCGTGGGCAGCTTCGCAGGCAGCCCCGCTGGTGAGCTGCGCGTGTGGCCGCTGCAGTTGATCTTCCACAACGTGGGCTGGTATCTCCTCTTTGAAGAGGACCAGGTGGGGCGCGAGCAGGGGTTGATCCGCAGCGAACGGCTCGATCGCCTCGCCATGGCCCGCGGCGATGGCGACCTGCGCCGCAACCACGAGCAGCACGCCGCCGCCATCAACCGGCTGGAGCGCTTGCTGCACCACAGCGGCGGCATCTTCTTCGGCAGTGATCTGGAGCAACAGCTGGCGGTGGCCAGCAGCTCAGTCCAGCGCCGCACCCAGGCCCTGGTGACCCTGCGCTTCTGCTGCAGCCCCTGGGCCTTTGCCTTCATCCGTGAGGGCCTGCAGCGCTATCCGATCGAGCACACTCGCTTTTCCAGACCACTGCCCGGCGACAGCTGGTGGCATCACCCCAAGGCGCCGCACGTGCTCGAGCCAGGCCCAGCCGACGCCAGCCACCCGTACCCGGTGGAGCTGGACCTGCCCCCCTGGACCGTGGCCGCCGACATCGACCTGCGCAGCTGGTTATTTGCCTTTGGCGGCGGCATTCGCATCGAACAACCCGATGTCCTCAGGCAGGAGCTACTGCAGCGCTGTCAGGAGGCGATGGCGGCCAATGGTGGGCAGCCAAGCCCAAGCGCTACCGCAGAACAGCCTTCCCAGCGGACTGACTTTGCCAACCGCCTGCATCTAGATAGGCGATTGTTGTAATCAAACCTGAACGAAACAAGATCCTGAGAGATCTTGTTTTGATGCGGATTTCGCATGGGTACAACCATTCATCACCACCCCCCTGAATGACGCACTCCAGGGTCTACATAAAGGCCCGAGCCCAGCCGTGGCCAACAGGAGCAATTGCGTCGTGAAGTCAAACCATGGTCCGCTTAGCCTGTTAGCCGCGGCAGCGCTGTTGAGCAGCCAGCTTCCGCTACTAGCGAACGAGCTGCCGCTGTATTGCAAATATCCGCCGGGTCGCGGACTCACCCCGGACCAGGAGACTCGCTGCGCCGAAGATCCGGCCAAGGCACAAGAGGCCAAGAAAAAGGCGGAAGAATTGCAGCCCCCTACCTATCCCTTCTCTCGTCCCGGCTTTCTGACGGTTGAGCCGACCAGCGGGAAACAGATTGGCTTGACCCTGCTCTCCAAAGATGGCCGCGAGATCACCTTCGACTACGGCAAGAACAAAGAGAGCCTGGTGCTGAAGCCGGCCGAGATCATCAGCTGGAAATCGGCAAACGCAGGCTCAGGAACCGACGCCAGCAGCGCCGTGAGCGTTGCCGTTGCTGGCGCCTTGTTCTTCTGGCCGATGATGCTGGCGGCCCCGTTCATGGTGAAGAACTACACCATCACCGGCTTTCAGGTTGAGACCATTGATCGGCTCGGCAAAGATGTCAGCCTTGATTTCGCCACCATCGAAAGCCCCAGGCCAGCGATGGAGCTCCTGCGGTTTTCCACGGGTTTAGCCCCAGGCACGAGGCGAGGACCTGAAACCACCAAACCCCTTTACGAAGCAGGGCTCAAGCAATCGATACTTGAGCTGGAGGCATTAAAGAAACCTCTTCTGGTTGTGAACAACAAAAAGCCGTGGTGCACAACCATCAAGCTCAGCGACAATTTAAACAGTGCCGCCTACAAAGACATGGTTGAGCACATCAATGCTTTGCGCAGAAAGCTGGGGTTGCCGCCCGTGCAAGACATGGCATCCACGTCGACCGACCAGCAGTGGGAGGCCTATCTCGATTCCAAGCCGGGCCTCAGGCAATGGGCAGCGTCCTACAAGCAACAAGCAGAAACGCTGAGACAGTGCTAACGGATCGACGCGGGCATAGGCAGCGCCTCTTGCCCGAAGACCATCCCTGAATAACAGAGACGGAGGAACTGGCTACGGCAATGATGCAGAAGCTGCATCATTTTGAATGCAGCCCACGGTTGACGCGAGGCGCAACGACTCATTGAAGCCGGAAGGCCACAGGTGTTGGCGCTAGATCGAGGGTCAGCACTTGCGAGATGGCGTGAATCCCGAACCTTGCCGATCGAGCTGGAGCGCGGATATCCGTGAGCAGCCGCAGATAACAATGTAGGAACTGCATCGAAATCATGCGATTGATCAGCCGCAAGGGCTTACACCGTTGCCAGACCGACGCGACACGCCAGATTCGCAATCGTCACACCAACTCAGACTAAGACGGCTGAGGAGAAAGCAAGACCCAATGCGGTGCAGTTGATCTCAAAGGCACCAATAATTTTTTGTTATACGGGCCCGTGGTGCGCAGCCTGCAAACACTCGCGCCAAATAATCACCAGCGCGCGATTCTAGGCCCACCCACCAAACATTTAAGCTTTGCTTCAGGGTCTGGTTGGGAATTGACACTGCCGATGGTGGCAACGGGTGGTTCAAGACCTAACCGGTGCTGATAGAACTGATGGGCGCCTTGGCAAGGGGCGGCACTCCCGGTCCTGGCCGGGCGACACGGGGAGTCCCGGGCTTTTCGCAAAGAAAAGGCCCAGGGAATCTCACCTCCCCAGGCCTCCCCTTCAAGGGTGCTGCTTTCTGTCAGCAGATTCATGGTGACCCATCAACCGCCTTTTTTACACCGTCCGCGACACATCTCAGGAATTGACCCCAGCCCCTTGACAGGGCTGTCACGTCGGGTCAATCCATCTCTACCCAGCCGGCATCGTGCTGGCGTGGCATGCATCGCTTCTGATGCTGCTGCCCCGCACGGCACTGCACTCAGCGGAGGTGACCTTCATGACTAAGCCTCTACCAACCCGTTGCCTCCTGCATCAGGTGCTGTATCAACGCACATCGCCCTACGGCGTTCCCTACGCCGTAACCCTGATGATCGATCCGGCCGGCAACACCCATACGGCACTGGCTTGCAGCAAGCTCTTTGGCGACCTCGACAAGCTCAGCGAACTGGAGGGCCGCGAGGTCAACCTGCTGCAAACCCGCAGCGGATTGAAGCTCAGGCCCTGGGCGGAACAGTCCATCGAGGCAAGCGACAACTGCGATGAAACCTGTTGTTCGTCGCCGTCCATGGAATTCGACGCACTGCCAGACCCGCTGTTTGCAGCAGACGATCCGCCAGCGAGCCGCAGGGCTCCGAGCACAGGTTCGGCAGCCTCCGCCCTCACGGACCTGGCCACCACCGTGGCCAACCTGGCCCGGGATCGCAAGCTCCCGACGGCCATGTGGATTCACTTCCCCTAGCGGCGATCCCCGATAGCGCCCCCTGATCAAGCAGTCCAGATCAGGGGCCCCCCACCGATGCGATCAGCGCAGGCTTTCGCAGGCCTCGCCATCGCCGTTGCCATCGAGATAGCTGTGCCCCTGGTGCAGCAACTCCTGGGCACGCTCGTAGGAGCCGATCTCGCTGCAGCGGTATCGGCGGCCTCCTGGTGTGGTTCCATCGCTGATGTGGCGACCCCGGGGGCTCCGGCGGAAATCCCAGGGGCGGGTGATGCCGCCCTCCACCTGCCACACCCCAAAGCGATGCCGGCCGGCGCGGTATTCGGCGTCCTGGTACTCCCTGGCGTTGCAACCGCCCAGATACTGGCGGTAGGCAAAGGCCTGACCGTCCTCTACCAGTGCAAGGTTGAGGTTGATGTCACTGATCACCTCGGCCACCGTGCGGCCGTAGCGGTCTGTTGTCTTGACCTCAAGGGTCACCTCACGGCCAATCGGCAGCCGCTGCTGCAGGTAACGCCGGGCCTGCTGACCCCAGGGGCTCTGAGCTGTTTCGGGAGCATCAATGCAGGCCAGCCGCACGGTCAAAGTCCGGCCGGCTTGGCGCACACGAATCGTGTCGCCATCGCCGATGGAAAACACGGTGGCCCTCATGCTCTGGCCATGGACCTCAGCCGGCCAGACCGTGGACGCCCAGAGCGCTACACCCAGCAGAACCCACCTGACCATCGCCGAAGTTTGCACCGGCACTGTTTCCATGCAGTTCCTGCATCGCCTGGGTGAGCTGCAGTGATTCACGCCAATCTGGAGCCCTACTTGTGCGTGCGATGAGCCGCAATCCCCTGCTAATCGCCTTTGCTCTCTCGGCTCTTGCAGCCGGCAGCGCCCTGGCCCAGCAACCGGTGCAACCCCTGCCAAAGGTTGGCAGTTGCCCGCTTGGCTACTACAGCTCCGGGAGCTACTGCGTTCCCTCGGGCGGTGCCAACAGCAGGGGAGCGATCGAAAAGAGTGGCGGCTGCCCCTTGGGTTTTTATTCCTCCGGCAACTACTGCGTCAGTAGCCCTTCAAGTAACCGCGAGGCGATCCAGAAAGCGGGCAACTCCTGCCCGCTGGGCTACTACGGCTCCGGGAATTACTGCGTCAAGAGCCGCTGAACCATGGGCTTCCGCTTCCGCCGCTCTGCCCGCCTGGGTCCACTGCGCTTCAATTTCAGCAAGGGAGGGCTGAGTTCGATCTCCGTTGGGGGCCGCGGTGCTTCCTTCAACATCCCGATGAACCTCAATGGTGGAGCCCGAACCACCGTGGGGTTGCCAGGCACGGGCCTCAGCTGGAGTGCGGAGCCTGCATCGGGTCTGCCCAACAGCCGCCGCCTCCGGTCCGGTCAGCTCGATGCACTCAAGCAGACGCTTCTATCGGTGCTGCACCAGGATCTCTTCTCTCCAGGTTCCCCAGGGGAGCAGCTGTGGGAGCAGGGCCTGGTCAGCCGCCTGCTCGCCAATGGCTCCCTCCCGGCGCGAACGACCGGTCTGCTGGCGTTGATCGAAACACAAGAGGCGATGGAGGCCTATCTACAGCGCGCCCAGGGGCAGGACGATGCCAAGCGCCGCGCCCATCGCTGCATCTCGGCCGTACAGGAAGCCTTACTGCTGATCGATGGTCAGCGGATGTTGGGATGACCCTGGATCCCCGTTCCATGCCGCCGTTGGTGAGGGACTTTGCAGTGGCCCTGAGCTGTAGATCCAGGGATCAAGCCTGGCTGCACCTGCACGGCCATGAATGGATTGATTCCCTCCTCGAGCCCCAGGTGTACTGCTCAGAGCGGTGACGTCTTTCCTGAAACTGATGGAGGCATGATGCTTAGGTTCAAAGTCATTGGGGTGAGTCCTGCTGCAATCCGGCTGGTGACAACAGGAAAGCCATACATCTGACTTTCTGAACTAAAGACAGAAAAACAACATCAAGCAAATTACCAACAGATTGGTCAAGACCAATGACATTTCAAGCCCTCCCTTCCACAGTCACGCTGAGGGCTTGTGGGTCGCCAGAAGGACAAAAACTTTGTAGAAGAGGACACAGCCAGATCCCAACAGGGCCTAGAGCCTCTCGGGGTTTGGCAAGAGAGCAGATCGGCTGAACAGGCTGCAAAGATGAATTCATAAACTTGGCTGGCGTGATTGAATAGAAGAAAGAGCTACCAGACCTGAAAGGCTGAAGTAGCTCTACGCAGAAAGTGAAGTGCCTGGATCAAGAGCATTCCGGCCAGTTCTGCTTGCAAATCTGGGACTAAAACCAGAGCCTCCGATTTTGTTCTGCTATTTGCTGGCTGACAATCCTTCCCAGCCCTGTTGCGTAGCCATTGTCAAACCCGACACTAGCCTTGGGCATGCCAAGTGAAGAGGACTTGGCCGAAGCAACAAGCTTGACTGCCTTAATACGAATTTCTTACATGGGATTAAAAATTAAAGGGAAAACCAGGCTGCCCCCCCCTATGCCTACTTTTAGTTAAGGCCGGCTCATCGTGCTTCCGAGATTGCTAGCAGATCAACCCAATGCCTGAGCAAGCAGCCCAGGAACTGCTGGACCACGTGAATTCAGTTCAGTCCACAATGGATTTTTCATGCTTAGATCTGCCATGGCCGTCTGTGCTGCTGATGTAGATCCTGCTGCAACAAACACCATTCGATCAACTGAGCGATGAAAGGAAAGAAGATTGACACCTGAATCATTCACAATCTTCATCCCAGAAAGATTGGTAGAAGATCCAATCCAATGACTAGACAAGCCGATTGGAATGGAAGTGGAACTAGGCCTGAGTGTCAGCCCAGTCAAATGATCTTTAGAGAAACGGACAGGAACGAGAAACAGGGGCAGCAATGATGAGAGAGATCCTTCCTCGAGAAGCTGGAGAGGATTTGCTGCTATCGGGTTTGTACTGACGCAACAAAAGCTATCGGCGGGATTTGAGGCACTAAGGCAATAAAAATGAATGTGCCATTTGTTTTTAGAACGGAAGCGGCCAATGACCTCTGGGGCCTGTTGCAGGGCTGGTGCCACGACTCCCTCGATGACAATTCCAGCAAAGGCCTGAAGCAGAAGATTTGTTTTGAAGCCCATGACAAGAAGAAATTGGTAGTGTTATTTTAATTAAAAGCACATCACTGCGTTGCCAGAAGACACGCAGGTGGTGCTGCCATAGTTATCGGAATACATTCCCCAATTCCTTCCACCAAAACCCATGCCGGAGTAGCCACCAGGGCCATCAACCATCAAATAGCTGCTGGAAGGAGATTCATAGCCGTAGTAAGACAGCGGATAGGCTTGTGCCACATTGCTTCCAGCCATCAAAGCAAGAGGTGTAGCAGCGATCAGAGCAAGGATGCGAGTACGCATTTTGGTTAAGTAGTAGTGAGGTGTTTCCCTCCGGACACCTACCTCTAGTTCTGGCGGAAGTCGGGTGATTCCAAATCCCTCCAGCGCCCGCACCTATCTCACCGATCTAAACCACCTACAGAATGACCAGCAAAACTCCACCTGGCATTTTGGTGATCTTTTTGCATTCAACTGATGCCACCATGGGAACAGGATTATCAGTCAAAAAACAAAGTCGCGTCTGATCAAACTGCTCTGGGGGAACAGCTTCTACGCTTCGTCCTTGGGGGCAAAGCAGTTCTCTAAGCAAGATACTGATAGTGGCTCCACAGGATCGCAGGCCCCAGGATTTCCTGATGCCGTCGATCTCGCGAAGAATCTCGCCATCAAGCTCAAGCGTGAACCGTTTGGGCTCCGGGAGTTCCTGCATAAAATAGCCTCTGCTTAGTTGGTAGAGATCTAGACCTGTTTACTGGAATGATTCGGAGGCGGCAGTTCGGTTGCCCCATGGGCGAGGCAACTTGAGCGGCATCTCAACACCAGGAGTTTTGACGTGGTTGGCTATAACGCTGATTCCCGTATGTCTCTTGGCGATACTGTCGGCTCATTTGGTTGTAGGGATTCATCTCATTGTTTCTGGAAGACCCATAACCATTGTCCCGATTCCACTGCTGTTATTACTGAGTGTAGGGGTTGTAGTACTGGGCTTTTACTTGGGGAGGAAACAAAGCTACTGGTAGAAGCAGGGCAGTGACTTCGATAAAGTGGATCATTTCTTTTGGGGGTTGTTTTGAGCGGTTAGCTTCAGTTCTTGCTAATTGCCAAAAATGTTCCACCCACCGCCAAGTGTGGGTTGAACCTGGGTGAAATGTCCTTGGTTATCCATGATGTTGTAGCCCCCAGCCAAGGTGCGGTTGACTTGGGTGAAATGACCTTTGTTGTCCCAGATATTGCAACCACCGCCAAGGGTGGGTTGTACCTGGGTGTAATGACCTTGGTTGTCCATGATGTTGTAGCCGCCACCAAGGGTTGGGCGGATCTGCTGGAAAAACATGGGATTGTTGATGGGTGGAGGGTTTTCCCTCCGGACACCTACCCCTAGTTCCAGGTTTCTTCGGGTGATTCCATTTGCAATCCAGCTAATGGTTCATAGTTTAGGGGCGGTGTCAGAGCCCTGCTATTGGACGCCAATCGCCAGTTAGCTGCCAGGCAGCCCAGTAGTAAGGATTTTGCCAGCCTTTCTCCTTCGACAACCTCCCCTCTCTAAAATCAGACTGTGTATTAATTAGGGCTTCACTTCGAGCTTCACCAGTCTTCAAACGCTTATAAAAAATATTCATGAATGCGGCTGTTGCATTGTCATCAACTTTCCATAGCGACAAGAGAGTACTATGTGATCCGGCGATTGATAGTGCACGTTGAAGCCCGTATACACCTTCTCCACTTTGTATCGTGCCATTGGCCGTTTCGCAAGCAGAAAGAACAACTAATTCTGTGCCAGTGAGGTTCAGCAGAGAGACAGAGCTGGCAGTCAATACTCCACTACCGAAATTGTTGCCAGTTAATCCAGCATTGGCACCGGCCAACACAACTCCACTATGGCTCATTGGATCATCGCTTGATGCTTTTTCAGCTCGATAAAAAAAGCCATGAGTAGCAAGATGCAATATATTTGGACTCTTCATTGCTTTTAACCTTGTATCCGTAGCCTCGTCGCCAGTTACAAGTTCACCCTTTAATGTATCCGCAATTTGTCGCCCTTCTACCAACGAACCAGGCAAAATCGCCCACCCACTTATTGATCCTCTTTCGTTATCTTTTTTGCCAGCATTAGTATGTGGTTCACCACTTAGACCCTTGTTGTAATTCGGATTTGCAAAAATTACTGGCTTCCCAGTACTTGATGAATTAGATTTTTCAAGCACAAGCTCTCGGGATGTTGTCAGCAACCTTAGCTTCTTGAGTCTTGACTGGAAAATACTTAGGGCGGCAAACGGGACTCTATGGAGCTCTCCGTCTGGTACGAGATAAATTTCCTTATATGGAGCGATTATTTTCATTAGAGGCTTGAAAACCAAAGCTTCTACTCTATTGAGTTGCTCAGTTGAATCAGAAAGATTTTCCTGGGCAGAAACCAAAGCCTCGTCTACTATTTTATCTATTTCTTTTGCCTCGCCAAGGTCAAAATAGCTAGTGTTCAGTCTCGCGCTGTAAACAAGTGCCAGATAGCGCGCATTGCTCCATCTTTCGGATCGTGGTTTGCTGATGTCCCAGGGCCGATACTTGACAAGCTCAATAAGGATTCCTCCGCTTCCCATTTTCTTGCCTATATCTTCGCTTGACACTAATAATGGCCTAAGAGCCGGAATTCGCGAATACAATTCACGCTCAAATTCATTTTTTTTTAAATTTAATTCTTCTTTTCTTGATGGGCTCACTAGTTCGTTAACACCTCTTTGGTGAAGTTCATCCAGCTCTTTGATTAATTGCTTACCCTGCTTGTCTCCGGGGTTAAGCACCACTTGCCTTCTTGCTAACTCTTGAATTAGCCCATGAGTATTTATTCGAGCAAACAATGCAAGTTCATTCGCTTTCCCAAAGCCATTCATCTTTTTCATGTAAGAGTATATTGCCTGGATATCACCTTCAATACTATTTGCCGCTCCGACTCTCTCTCTTTCTGATAGCCGAGGAAGTATTGTCTGGATCGATTCAGAAATCTTAGTTACACCACTTTTGGCAATCAAAAACGCCTCTTCTGCTTTCCCCAGATCTATTAACATAGCAGCTTTGTTTAGCTCCATTTGCCCAATAAATGGGTCATAGACTTTAGTTATTTTTTGGATCCTTTCAGACTCGCTAATTTCAGCGCTTTGTGCTGCTAATTCAGCAATTCCAGTTTTCCTCATATTGAATTTAACTGCAGCCATTAGTTGATGTATGTTTATGGTGTCTGGGTCATTATTGCCAAGTACATCGACTGCGATGCCATTGGCTTTCATTAGTGCGCTTATAGCCTCCTGATACTTGCCAATTTCGTTGTATTGGGAGGCAATATTTAGGTATCCAACAGCAACTTCCCTGCTGTTGCTGCCGAAAATCTTTTCTGCACACTTTAGTGAAGATTGGAATGCTTCTAGCGCTTGCACGTATTTATCAAGTCCTTCATAAGACGAGCCTTCGTTTGCATAGATTCTGTACATAAGATATTGATACATGGGGGGCTGCTTTGAGCTTTTGATTATCATTTCGGCTTGCCTGGCCATTTTTAAGCCACCTAGATAGTCTGATCTCCTTTGCATTGATATGGATTTCATTAACAATATTGAAACTTCTGCGGTTAGCCTGTCTTTCTCTTCGCCAGCTTGCATCTTAGAAACTAATTGGTCGCCCTTTGTTATTAATTGGTCGGCTTTCTCGAATTTATTTGCTTCCGAGGCTATCCCTACTGTTTGCTCTATGATAAGTATCAGATGATTTAGGCTCCAATTTGGTTCTGCGGGGCCAAGCCTTAAAATCTCTTCTCTGCTGTCAATCGCCTTTTCTATTTCTCCTCTCTTATACAGAGCCCATCCTCCCCAGTCAAGGGAGTCTAGATATAGGCTTTTTTCTAATTCGGTCTTATATTCCCCAACGCTTTCTTTAATTTCAGCTGCGAGCTGAATAATTGCATCCCAGTCATTTCGTTTCACCAGGCAGTTCTGTATGTATTGTAGATCCACTAATGACCTAATTCCATTGCCGTCTCTTCCTTTTTTGGCAAGACTTCTTGCCTTCAGAAACAAGCTTTCAGCATCTCGCAGATCTAATTCTTTCTTCTCCAACTCATGTTTTTTGCATTTTTCATTTGCTTCAGAAACTAATCTAAAAAAAATCGGCCTTGAATCTGGCTCGGCGATGTTGCTTTTTTCTTCATTATTGCTGTTCGCTACAATGGCATGTGCGCATCTTGCCTGAATTCCATTGGCTACTATAGCCAAGGTGGAAATCATGAGAACAACCCGCAGGGCAAACGGCTTCATCCTATCCATAGCGTTACAGTCTATACGCTCTATCATGTCGCATGATCTTACTGCGTGTTCGGTTTTGATAAGCCACTTATTTATTTTTGTGCAGGTCTTTACGGAGATCAAGAGGCTTGAGTCCACAGGAGTTATCAAAGCCAAGCCCATCCCCGCAGCACAATCCTGGCTAAACCAGCTTGGATAGATAGGGGAGTAACCCACTCCAGCGCAGGATAGGGAACTGCTGACAAGATGCCTAGCGGAGCCTGACCCGTTCCCCCTGCTCTGCATGCGCTGCAGACTGAGTCACCCCCTCGAGGCGTGGATGAGAGCAACCCATGAGCAATGGTAGAAAAGTGCCAGCTTGGATCTAGGGGCTATGGCCAGCTATGCGCCAGACCTGTACAGAAGAATACTCAATAGATACTTAATCAAATAATCTCAGATCTGACTTTTTTGAAGAAACCACGTATCTATACAGATGCCTACACAAAATAAAACCCACCCGCGGATAAAATGCGGGTGGGAATGGAATGAGAACAAGGCAAGATCAGCAATAGATATATTGAGCACAGGAGCCAGAGCGATAACGGATGTTCTGGTCCATTCCGGGTGAGTAGTCATTGCTTACACGCTGATACTGACTCCTGGGACCGCCACCAGATCCGAAATAGTCGCCACTAGACCAGCCATTTCCACGCTGGAGCTCAATTTGTTGGCGGCTCAGTCCGTAGGTAGCCCATTGAGCAGATGCGGGTTGAACTGCGGTTGCCGAGATTGAAGCGATGGAACCAGCAACTGCGAGGAAACGAACAAGGCTTTTCATGATCTGAGTGGCGAGCGCCAGTGATCGGTACGCACTCCTCTCGTTCGAACGTCAGGCGGGTGATTCCAAAACGGCTAAACCATTGTCACCACTGGTGTTAGAGACCTTTGATAGGCCGCCAATCCCCTACCAGCTGCCAGGCTGCCCAGTAATACGGCGAACTCCAGACCAATTTGGATTGGGGATCACGAACCTGTACGTCGCGGAACTCCTTCTGGGTAGCGGCCAAAGCGTCGCTTCTTCCCTCTCCTGCCTTAAGGCGCTTGTAGAAGCGGGTCATGAATTCAGCCGTAGCCGCATCATCCACCTTCCAGAGAGAAAGGAGAGTGCTTCTGGCGCCTGCCACGGTTAGCGAGCGCTGTAGCCCGTAGACACCCTCACCGGTGCGCACTTCCCCCTGGCCTGTGGAGCATGCCGAAAGCACTACCAGCTCAGTTCCCTTGAGGTTCAGCGTCACCGCCTCGGCCGCGGTCAGATATCCGTCGTCGTTGGGGTCGAGGTCAGGCTGGTTGGCGCCGGCAAGTACCAAGCCGCTGCGCAGTTGGGGGTCTTCCTGGCGCAGGGAGCGCAGCAGCGGCGACCCCTCCTGGATTGCTCGCATTCCTTCTGTGGGTTTGGTCTCCTGATCAGCGACAAAGAAGCCGTGAGTGGCAATATGCAGCACCCTGGGGCCCTGCAGGCGTTGCAGCGCCGTGGTCGTGGCTGCTGCCCCGCTGGTCAGCCCGGTAGCCAGCAGCTTCGCCACCTTTTGCCCCTCAAGTTCTGAGGCCGGCAACGGATTCCACTGGTTGCTGCCCATCTCCGCTGAGCGTCGCTGAGTCATGGTGGACACCGCATCGGGCTTTCTGGCTGGCGGCGGCTTGGTGCTGGGGCGCTCGTAGTTGGGATTGGCCATCACCAGTGCTTCACTGCCAGGCGGTGCGGGTTGTTGGAGCCGAACTAGTTCCCGGCCGGTGGTGAGCAGCCGCAGCTGCACCGCCTGAGCCAGGGGTGTACCCATTTGCTGCGGGGCTGGCAGTGCGGCAAACGGCACCCGGTTGAGCTCACCATCAGGGGAGAGAAACCATTGGTGGCTGTCAGTCAGCTGAGGCAATAGGGGCTTGAGCAGTTGGATGCTTAGCTGAGCCCAGATCGACTCGGCATCAGAGAGTCCATCCGCCGAGGCCCTCAGCCCCTTATGCACCTGCGCGTCAATCGCCGCTGCTGCTCCGAGAGGCACTGCGCTGATGCTGCCGTTGGGTTTGAGCACAAGGGCGATGTACTGGGCCGCGCCCCAGCGCTGGTCTTTTTGCTTACGCCCGTCAAAGGGCTGGTAGCGCTGGAACTCCACCAATGCCCCATCAGCCGGCAATGCCTTGGCTACCTCAGCGGTGGTTACAGGGTGAAGCTGCAGCTCTGGGATCTGTCGGTAGATCTCAGCCTGCAGTTTGCCCCGTTGTCTGGCCACCTCAGCGCGGCGATCAATCGACAACGTGACAGATGTCAGTTGCTGGGCCAGAGCCTGCAACTGCTTCACCTTTATGCGATCAACACCAGGTGAATTGAGCAGCAAGGCCTGACTCCGTTCAATATCCCGAAGCAAGCCTTGGCGGTTGAGACGGGTCTCCAGAGCTAGTTGGACCGCGGGTGGGTAGAACTCAATCATCCCGAAGGTATATTCCCTTTCATCCCCATCCGCTAGTTGGCGTAATTGAGTGGCCCGATCTCGATCGGGAAGCAGCGGAAGTTCTTTTAGGTACCAGTTTGTCTTTACCTTTTCAGATTTATCAAGAACGATTAGGGCGCTGCTGTGCTGACCTTGTTCGCCTAGAAGAAACGCCAGCTTGCCAAGCGTTGTAGCGACATCGGGATGATTTGCCCCCAGAACACTTTCACGGATGGCCAGTGATCGTCGAACTAGTGGCTCGGCGGAGCTGTATTGCCCACGATAATAGAAAACCTCTGCCAGGTTGTTGAGGATAACTGCGGTAACGGGGTGATCCGGCCCGAAGGCTTTTTCTTGAATTGCCAGAGAGCGTCGATAGAGCGCCTCGGCTGCGGCGTACTGACCTTGGTCGCTCAGAAGCAACGCCAGGTTGTTGATGAGAATGGCTACATTGGGATGACCCGGTCCTAATGCTTTTTCTTGAATTGCCAGAGAGCGTCGATAGAGCGCCTCGGCTGCGGCATACTGACCTTGGTCGCTCAGAAGCGACGCCAGGTTGTTGAGGACAGGTGCGTCGGCGGGGTGATCCGGCCCGAAGGCTTTTTTGTGAATGGCCAGAGAACGGCGATAGAAAGACTCGGCTGCTGCGTACTGACCCTGCTTACTCAGAAGCATTGCAAGATTATTGAGAATTAACGCAACCTCGGGATGGTCCGGCCCGAGAGCTTTTTCTAGGATGGCCAGTGAGCGCCGGTAGAGAGGCTCGGCGGCACCATACCGCCCTTGATTCTTCAGAAGATCTGCAAGGTTGACGAGACTGGTAGCGACATCGGGATGGTCTGGCCCGAGAGCTTTTTCTTTGATGGCCAGTGAGCGACGGTAGAGAGGCTCGGCGGCACCGTACCGCCCTTGCTCGTTCAGCATCAACGCCAGATTATTGAGACTCCACGCAACTTCGGGATGGTCAGGCCCGAGGGCTTTTTCTCGGATGGCCAGGGAGCGGCGATAGAGGGGTTCGGCAGCGGCATACCGTCCCTGTGTGTTCAGAAGAAACGCAAGGTTACTGAGGCTGTTGGCTACATCGGGATGATCCGGCCCATGCAACTTTTCAACAACGAGCAATATTTGCTGCCAGATGGTTGCCGCAGGACCAAACTTCTCTTCCGTGCGTAGTTTTTCAGCCCGCTCAATCATCGCCTTAAGATCAGGCTGATTACGTGTGCTTTGATTGACATTCGCCTGTGCCACCCTGGCAGTAGCTGCATAACCCGGCTGTACTGAGACCAGTGCCGCAGATGCCATGAGGCTGATGGCGAGCCCCTTATGTACGAAGCCTAAGGATTTACCTGTCATGGCCACCGTCTGCAAACATTTTGCATGGCAAATTGCCTCCTGGTTCCCCTTGTTACTTCACATGGCCTGCTCCCTGGCGAAGTTACACGCGACATCCGCTCTGGCCGTATTAGCAGAGGAGCAACTAAATCAAGCCCAGTAGAAATTATGGAATAAGCTGTTGCAGATTGAATCACCAAAGCGTTAGCATAAGGAATGTGGCGGCGGATGAAGTTGCAAGCCATGTCAATCCAAAAGGGCCGCCACTAAATGCAACTGCAACGACGGGTGCTGTTCTGAGGTTACGCCGTAATGCCGCATATCTCAACGGTTGAACCAAAAGAAAGCGGGGACTAAATCGACCCACTTTTCGTCGGGTTGTGAATTGCCTGGGCTACCTACCAGCCGAAATAGCTACCGCTCCTGTAGCCATTGCCCTGTTGACTGGGCATCTGACGTTGTGGGCCGAAGCTTGGTTGTTGCATCACGGGTCGGTTGGACTGGTAGATGCCTCCGGATTGGCTGGGCCTCATGAGCGGGCCGCTTTGCCTTGGCTGCTGCCAGCCACTGCCATAGCCATACATCTGGGCCTGGGCTGGTTGGGTAAGAAGCCCGGCAACGGCGGCAGCAGCGCCCAACAGGAATGGGTTCAATCTGGGGATGCTCATCGGATGCGGTGGCCGCAGCCACGTTGCGAGTACCCCTCCCTCTTGTTCTGCCTGCCTCGAAGTGATTCCAGATCGCTGTGGACTGGGCAAAACCAGCTTCGCTTTCCTACGGTGCGACAGACCTGCAGGGCTGCAATGGGGCAATACCAGGAGCTCTGCAGTCTCACGACCACTGGAATCAAGCCCAGGCTTTTGGCAGACGCCGCCCAGTATTTGGGCCAGGGCCATGACCAAGAGCCAGAGCCAGAGCCATCACGAAGCTTTGATACTGCGTTGCTCCTTGCGGGGATGCGGGACGATGACCCACTGCCCTTGCTCTGCCTGCGCTGCCGCATCAGCCATGCTCTAGAAGCCTGGCTTTGTGCCACCCACAGAGCCAACGAAGAACGCTACGGGCTTGAGCTGTTGGCCATGGCGAGTTACGCCCTCGACGATGAGGGGAAGCTCACGCTCCGTATTGGGCCTGATGAGCTGAAGCCCTTCGCCCATACACAACTGGCATTGCTTCCCAAAGGGATGAGCACGCCCTTTTCCGCTGAGATCCTGCGCAGTTACGACTCGGCACTCTGCGGGCTGCCCCATTGGGCAAGGCTCAAAATTCAGGCTCACAACGAGCTCAAGGCCTACTTCCGGCAGCACGGCTTGCTTCTGATCTCAGATTGGGCCCTATTGCGCAATAGCAGCCCCAGCCGGGTCCGCCAGGCCTGCCAGGAACAACTAAGAACTAATGACACCGTCGTTTTTTTGTCTGCCCTGCATAGCCGTTATGGACCTTTGTATGACGCCGCTAAGCGCGACTACAAAAACAGAACCGGCAAGTCATCGGGCTGGCAGCCCGATCCGGCGTTCCTCAGGGAGCTCGCTCCTGATCAGGATCCCTTCGCGACTACTGAACGCCTGAAAGCGATCGCGAAGGCTGTTCGCCTGTTGTTGACCGGCAGCTCCAACCAGAGCCTCGATCAAGCAGCTGAGGTTGGCTTTGAGCCCGTCGATCCCAGCTCACAGGCCAATTCAGATGATGATGTTGGCCCTTCTAGTGGTGAGCTCAAAGCGCTGGTAAGCGATGCATTGCAACGGGCCATGGACCAGCTCATGCCAGACGTCTTGGCTGCGAGTGGGAAAAATGCGGAACTCCTCCGCTGCCTCTGGGCTGGCTGGGCAGAGGGCCTCACCAATCGTCCTCTAGCCGAGCGCTGCGGCACCACCTGCGGGACGGTAAGCAAAAAGCTGCGCCCTACCGAGCACGCAACCATCATCGCCACAGCCGCAGCCCAAGAACTCAATCGCCATCAGGCTTTTGCTTCCGTCAGCCAGTCCGTAGAAGGGGCTGAGCGCTTGGTTAATGCCCTTCGGAATCACTTGCTGGAGCCAGAACGAGAGGGAGATGTCGCCCCCCTACGCCGCTGGATTCAGCAATACCTAAACCAGCCATGAACACACCCTCTTCCCAAGAACCGCTTGATGTGATGCAGATGCCCCAAGGGGCAATCGAGTTGGGCGAATTGCCCTTGGCGTTTGCCCACGAGGACCGGCTTCTTGCCGTGGCTGCCCTCAAGCAAGCCATGGATGAACGGAACCTTGATTTGCCTTTTGGTCCAACCATCGAACCCGAGGATACCGCTCGGCTGTTGAGCTTGAACCGTTTCTCTGTGCAGCTGGCGACCACTGGCATCACCAGTGATGAGGTCTTAGTCAAACGATCCTTTTGGGAAGACTCAGCCCTGGCCCCGCAGCTCTTGCTTGCTGCTGCCGTAGATGAGGAGAACAACGTCGTCTTTTTCCCTGGGGTCCTGACAGGGGAGGAGCTTCTGGCTCAAGCCAAAAATGCGGATTCCGACTCAGCCGCTCTTGTGCTCAATACCGCTTGCTTCAAAGGGGGGATTGATCGGCTGTTGATCCTGGTTCAGCTTCTTGAACCTGCCGCTCTGCCCCGTCTGGCCCTTCCAGCTGATCCCATCACCGCCTTGCAAAAGACGGTGGTTTCGGTTCTTGATTGGCTGAACGGTCAACTCGATGAAAGCCTGGCTGCCCTAGGTGGTGGTTTGGTTCCCGTTACAGCCGGTGCAACCAGAAGTGGGGTTGGTTTGCCTCCTGTTGAGGGGGCGCTGGCCATGGTTTCTATTCCCCTTGGCCTGGCAGATGGGTCGCTTGTCACGGGTCTGACAGCCCAGCGGTGTCTTGAGCGATTCGATCTATCCCTAATTCCGATCCACCCAGATGGTCTGTATTTACGCCTGGCACCTGCCCTGATCGGCGACCTTCTTCCTGATGGCCTGACCCTGATTGCGCGCCAAGGTGAGCACGTTCAATCCATCACCAGTGAAAACAGCGACAACTTGGATCTGAACTTCCCCTCCAGCTCCGAGTTGCTGGCCGTTTCGGTTGCTTTTGGATCCAGTGAACCGATTGAACTGCCCTTGCTGCAACTGCCGAAAAGCTGATGGAGTCCTTTGATCTGCAGCTGCACAGGGCTGATACAGGCCCTGTCGTAACGGCTTTTTTGCAGGGTCCTACGGGTAATCGCTCGTTCGCCTTATCCATCCCTGATCAACTGTTCCGCTCTCGCGACCTGTGGATCGACAAACTGATCCTCCACTTGGAGCAAGGGCGGCCAACAGCTGATGCGGTGCGCCATTACGCCGAACGCCTATGCGTGTTGCTGGGCGAATGGCTGGAAGACGGCAGCTGGCTACCGCTGCAGCAGGCCCTGCAAAGTCATCCAGGCTTGCCGCTGCGGATTTCTTGCTTCGATGGAACGGGCCAACTGGCCCTTCTTCCTTGGGAGCAGCTTCCCCTTGCTCGCCCCATTTGGCGGCTGGGTCAAGCCAGCTGTGCTCTCAAGTCAAATCGATCTTCTGGGCGTCTGACCCGGGTTCTGCTGCTTGTCGGCAATGAACGCGGCCTCGATCTCAGCCCAGAACTGGAGCGTTTTTCAACCCTCAAGCGGCAGGGACGAATCGATCTCACCGTGTTGCGGGGGGCTGAGTGCCATCCATCTGCGATTCGATCTGCCCTGGCTCAAGCCAAAGGGTGGGATTTGCTGGCGTTCTTAGGCCATTCCGATGCCGACCCCTCCACTGGAGGGCGGCTACTCCTTGGTGATGGCGGCTCGATAGCAGGGGCGTCACTCACACCGGAACTAAAAACCGCCGCATCCAATGGTCTGGGTCTAGCCGTTTTGGCCAGCTGCAGCGGGTTGGATCTGGCCCAAACCTTCTGTGGCGCTGGAATCCCCTGGACCCTGTGCTTCCGCGAAAAAGTCCCAACCCAGGCTGCTGCCATCACAGTGTTGAGCCTGCTTGAGAAGCTGGAAGCAGGAGTTCCGTTTTCCCAGGCCATAGGAGCGGTCCGTGAGCTGCTCGGCCGAGAAGGCCCGGCCACTAGCGAACTGTTGCTCAGCGCTGTGAGCTGCACCGATGCCACGGGCTTCACCCTGCCGCTCAGGAAGCGTCAACAAATCAAGCTCCGCCTAGCAAGCAGCCAAAAACCCCAGCTTGTTGCAGCGGCTATTGCCGTCGTACTCGGCGCCACCAACGATCTGGTCCCCTGGAACCCGGTGAACTTGGGATTGCTTGATCGACGGTTGAATGTCCAGCGGGTATGGCGGCAGCTCACTCACCAGGAAGGTCCATCAACTGCGGCGCTGCCCCTGCTCATGCTCGATGCCAAGGCCTACCAAGACTTCGGTGTCGATCCCAATCAGGAGGGCGATCAGGTTTCCCGCCAGGTTTTAGCCAGGGTTCTGCAAGCAGCCCCACCTGAACGCGTCCCCTCTGTAGCCCTGGACTTCGTTCTTGATTCCAAGGGATCCGATCCAGCTGCCTACCAGGAATTCCTGACAACGATCCAGAAGCAACGGCGGCCAAGCCTTTTTGCTGGCTACTTCGGTCCCACAACCTGTGCACCTAATTCGGGAAGTTCATCCCACCCATTAACGGAACTGACGGCTGAAGGACTTCAATCCTTTGATCTGTCAGTCGAAACAAGTTCAAACTCCAATTCCAATTGTCCAGAGGAGAAACTAGTGCCACTTCAGTTGCACCACGGTTTATGGGGGAAACACTTTGCAGTTGCAGTCAGCGGAAACGCAGATGGTCAGATCCCATCAGAGGCAGTCATCGATTGGTCCATCAACTGGCAAAGCATGATCACGCCAATGCGTGATCGTCAATCACTGGAAAAACTCAAAGCCCCAATCCTTCTTGTCGGCAGTAATGGCTACGGCGTTAATACAACCAACAGCAGGAAGGATGTCTTTGTGGCCCCTTGGGCAGCCAAGCGGGCCCTCAGCAGTCTGGAGCAAGCGGATTCAACAATCCCAGGTGTCTTGGTGCAGGCCGTTCTGGCCCAATCCGTTGCCATGCACCATTGGCTTACCCCCCTGCTTCAAAGTGCCACGGCCGCACTTGCTGCAGGTCTTGGGGTGGTCCTTGCAGCAGTGGAGACAAGGCGATCAAGACAACTCCTCTGGCTGGGAGTCATCGCCATTGCCACTACGGTGGTGGCCCTGCAAATTGCAGTGACGCCCCTGGTGGGAGGCACACTCTTTCTCATCCCCCTGGTTCTGCCACTAGCAACTCTCACAGCCGTCGTCCTGAGCAGGCGTTGAAAGATGAAAAAAACCTCCTCCTACCGGGCAACAGCCAACAGCAGACTCAGCCCTTGGCTTCTGGGACTTTGCTTGTCAGGCCCATTGCTATTGCCCCAGCTCAGTGCGGCATCAGCCGCTAAGCCCGCGAACAAGCCAAAACCTCCTCAGCCCAGTCTGCTTGAGCAAATCAGGGAACTCGTCGGAATCGGCACCCCCAGTGCGGTGGGAGGCAGTCGTAGTAGTAGCGATGGCAGTGTTTGTGTGGTCTCGCCAGGGGCATCTGCCGCCGAGATCGGATCAGGATCCAGCCTGCGGGCATTGGTTAGTCGACCAACAATTGTTGTTAAAGGCCCCTTAAATGAGCTTCGCCTTGAGAACCAAGATGGGATTCTCTGGCAAAAGCTAGCGTCCAGCACCAAGAGCATCGAAGGACCCATTGCCTGGCCTATTCAGCCCCTGAGTCCAAACCAGAGACTCACATTAAGAGTCCGGCCAAAGGGAGCCTCAGGGGGTGATTTTGCTAGTTACAACTTGGTTGCAGGATCATCTGAAGTCATGTCAGAAACGGAAGCCAAGATTCGAAAATTGGGATCTGATCCACAGGCCTGGCGCGGGTCAATCCAATCGGCACTGAATACCAAACAGCAAGGTCTTGCCCTGGCCCTGCTGTTCTCCGATAAGGCTCCAGAAGGCAGCGCCATCAAGCAGCTTCAACAAACAGTGATTCAACGAGCTTGTCGATAACCAATCACTGGCTGTTGCATTGGGTCACCAACCTTCCCATGTAATCAGCTCCAGTGACACAGTTGGTCTGTGATTGGTTCGGGTCAACACCATATTCTGGGACCGGTGAATTCAGCAGTTGTGTTGCATTGTTCATGGCACTTTGAGCAGCCTGACGAGCACTGTCAATTGACTGCTGATTAAGCTGCTGCTGTTGGAGTTGAACTTGAGACCGCTGGTAGTCAGTCATCCCTTGACTACCGCCGCTACATGCAGTACAGATTCCGCAAAGAATGAGAAAGGCTGCGCCCAGAACTGGCCAGCTGTTGTTTTTCGTGGATTCCATAGTCCTTTTACTTGGGTGAAGGTGCGGCTGATGGACTTGTGTCCCGTGCTGCTGCCCTCTCCTCGTTCTGGTTGCTTGAGGGTGATTCCAAATCCACTTGGAATCAGCAAATCGCCCTCGGAACTAAAAGCAGTGGCAAGCGAAAACAAGCATGGAGCCCCAGGAAAACAGAGTCACGCTGGAGGTCCTTGAAGCATTACCACTGGACCTATCGGCATTTCCAGATCACAGTGTGGACTGGCGTGTTTATCAATGGATTGAATCGGCGAAGGAGTACGCGGAAGCAGATGAGCTGAAGTTAGCTATCAAGGTCTTGTCTTCCGGAATGGACCAGTGCCAGAGGCACCCTTTTTGCCTGTATCAAAGGGGCCTCTACTACGCACGTCTTGCTTGGTATGGAAAAGCGGCGGATGATTTCAGGGAGTGCATTTTTCGCGAGCCTAACTTTGTAGACATCTGGCATTCCTATGGCTATGCCATGGCAAGGCAAGGGAACCACAAAATGGCGATAGCGGCATATACCAAGCTTTTGGATTGCAAGCCCGAGACGCGAGGGGTTCACTTACTCAGGGCAGCTTCTTACATGCTCGAGGACAAGATCACTTTGGCACTAGAAGACATTGAGATTGCAAAACTGAGAAGAAGTCCCTACCTCAGAAGACTGGTCAAGCTCCTCCTCGAAGAAGCCCGGCAACGTGAAGAGAAAAAGCTAAACAAGAAGAGGCCCAGAAAGCAAGACAATCCCGCCATCAATTGCGAAGCAATCCAATGAGCTTCATCTGCACGTCAATACTGGCGATATGTGCTCAGCAATGGCTAGGGATCGGATATGTCGTCTTAAAGGGTGGCAATACGTTTGTGTACTCAAACTTTAAAACCGAGTACATTTGCCAAGCGTCGGGCAACATCTATTCCTGCCAGAGCGCTCCTGTCGAGGCCTCGCAGGCACCGACCGAAAGGCCTTAGCAGTTCGTCCGCTCTACTCATTTCAACTATTTCCAGCCCTGTCATGAATCCCGAACCCGAAGAAAGCATTAACCACGATTCCATTAATGTAACTGTGCGGCTAAATTTATCTCGCAAAACCTTTGAGAAGATCAACGCCTTGCGTGATCATTTTGGCGTAAAGACCAGGACGGAAGTCGTCCAACGATTACTAGAAGAGTTGCTGCAAGATTGATACTTAAAGCCGCCATAGTGGAATGGAAGGTGCATGGCCGATCGGACTCGTAACGCTGGCAGCAAAGCCGAGCCCTGGGTGGCCATGCTTCTCAGCAACATTTAACCCACCAGCAGGCGTCGTGGCATAGATACCTACCCAATTACTGCGTTCAGCTCTGGCTAGGCCTGAAAACAGGGCTGGTGAGTACTCCTTCTACGGCTGGTTTTCAGACTTCTGTAGAAGATTCTTTTTCGCCGCCCAAGGGAATTAGCTTGATTTGCTTGTTGCCCAGTTTGATTTCAAATTCGTCACCTGGCTTGAGATCGAGCATGGCGGTGTAGGCCTTTCCCACCATGAGATTGCCATTGAACTGCACCTTGGTGGTGTGGCTCAGCTTGCGGCCACCCTTGCCAGTGCCCCGACCGGCGCTATCGATGCCGAGGTTCACACCCTTGGCGCTTAGCAGCGCCTCGTAGAAGGCAGTGAAGTTGATGCGCTCGCTGCCATCTTTTTTGGTGCTCACATAGCCGCATTCGCGCACCAACTCGGACTTGGAGATATCGCCTAGCTCTTTTACCTTGGCGAGCAGATCCGAGCCGGTGAGCATGGGAAATCAAGTCGAATACGTTCTTTAATGTAGCGCCCATCAGTGGGGCTGGTATTCGATTTCTCACCGTCATCGCAGGCTGCTCAAACGGTCTGCCCGTAGGAAGGTCCACGGTGGCTACAAGGCCCTGAGCGCTGCGCTCCAATAATTCGAGCTTTTTGCACTACTCCTCCGTTTTTGGTGTGCAGGTTCTGTCTGTACAGGTGCTCAGCGCCGCCAGAGTCCCAGCCATTCGTTGTCGCGCTCGGGGGCTGAGCCCTGTGCTGGCTCCCATATCTCCGGGTGGAATCCGGCCTCCCCCAGCTGCTGCTCCAGTAGCGCCGGGTCGCTGCCCCAAGGGGGACCATCCGGGCGCTGATGGCACCAGAACAGACCCAGCAACCAGCCCCCAGGGTCCAGCAACTTCTGCACAGCTTCTAGATAAGCCCCGCGCTGAGCTGGATCGATCGCGCAGAAGCAGGTGTGCTCCAACACGCCCTGCAGGCTGCCGGGGCTGATGCCGGCTGCCGCCAGTGCCATCCCGTCAAATAGATCAGCCTGTAGCCAGCGCAAATCAGCGCGATCGGAACCGTGCACCGCTTGGGCGCGATGGATGGCCTCGCTGCTGAAGTCCAGCCCGATCGCCTCGTAACCCAACTCGGCCAGTAAGGCAGCCTCATGACCTCGGCCGCAGCCAGGAACCAACACTCGACCCGGTGGCTGGGGTGCTCGGCTGTCAGTGCGCAGAAAGGTCTCCAGCGGTGGCGCTGGCATGCCCAGCTCCCAACGATCACTGCCCTCGCGGTAGCGCTGGTCCCAGTTCGATACGGCCATGGTGCGGATCCCAGCTGCACAGCATTCAAAAGGCGCCCCGTGGGTGGACGCCTTAGCACCGGTTGCGGCAGTCCATTCCTCACACCAAGGCCTGCCGATCGAGTGGCTGTGGATTCGCGGATCGGCTGTCTGGAGCCTGACAGGAAAGGAAAGGGATCCCATCTCAGAGAAGGGATGCTTGGAGCTTGACCTTCTTTGCTGTGATTCCAGCTCGGGCTTAATAGCCCAAGATTTATGGAGGGATTGGACAAACAACTCAGGGCTGCGCCTGCTCAGGTCTGTCTTTGAAGTACGTGCTGCATCACATCCAGCAGCCCATCGGCCAGGGGACGATGGCTACCCAGATGACTGCTCCAGATCGATCCAGACAGCAGTTCCTCTGGGCTCACCAGGGCCATGTCCTGGCCCTCCAACAGCCGCAGCTGCTCCAGAGGCACCGATAGCTCAGAGTGGAAGACGTGGGCCGTGCGCCGATGGATGTGGTGCACCATGGTGAACTCCAGCTCGTTTGGCTGCCAGCTGATCTCCTCTAGGAGCTCCCGCCGCAGCGCCTGCTCCGGCGTTTCGCCGGCATCGAGGTGCCCACCAAAGAGTCCCCAGCAACCGGGGGCGACGATGTTTGGGATCTCGTCGCGCAGCTGCATCAGCCAGCGACCATCCCGCTGCAGCATCGCCAGGGCAACTTCAACGGCCATGGGTCAACCTCAGGCAGCTGAAGGCCGGCGCTGCTGCGTGGCGTAGAGAGCGGCCCCGCCGGCCGCCAGCACGAGGCCACCGCTAATGGCCAGGAACACCAGGGTCTGCAGCAACAACAGGGTGATACCCAGTGCTGAGCCAGCCGCAATCTGCACCCTCGCCTTGATCAGCAGGGTGAGCAGCAGCAACACCGTGGCCTTGAGGGCCACCACCTTGGCCGTGCTGAACGGACAGAACGGGTTCAGAAGCACAGCGAGACCATGACGTGCCCCCATCGTGGCGTGTAAAAACCAACGCAGTGGTTTCTTCAGGAGCGCGGAGGTTTCGGCGGTATCCACTGCGGCACACAAGCCCGCCAGCCCTGCCGCTGCTTCTGGGTCCAGAGCTTGACCGCCTGCTCCCGCGTCAGCTCCCTGCGGCGTTTCAGCAGGGGCGCGGCCTCCCCGGGGATCAACTCCCCGAGCGTCACCTCCAGGCTCTGGCTCCAGCGGTCGTAGCGGCGCGGCTGAAAATGCAGCACCTGGCGGCCATCACTGATCCAGCCCTCTTGCGGAGAGAGCGGCAGCCGGCCAGGCCTGTCCGTGACGTTCATCGGGAGCTGCTCAGGCCACCTCCGGCGCCCACCCCTTCTGGCGCACCATGTCGTCGGTCCAGCCCTGACAGCGGCTGGTGAGGTGCTCGCCATGGGCGATCAGCCCCTGGTGCAGCTGACAGGTGAGCACGGGGATGCAGTTCGCACCGGCGTGGTGCCGGAACCAGTGGCAGGTCATGCAGACCTTGCGGCTGCGGGTCTTCACCAGCACGTCCCCATCGAGGTACGGCCACTCCTCAACAGAGGTTTCGAGCCTTGCAGTCAGCTCCATTGACCGGGGGAGAGAGACACCCATGAACCACTCTTGATGCGTACATCCGTACTAGCACGCCTCCAATCGTCTGGCTGCCGCGGTTTTGCTGGGCCGATCTCACGACGGTTGACCCACCTGCTATTTTTTTGAGAGCAACACCCTCCAGGCCTCTGCCGGCTCCCGGCATGCCCAAACAGGGGGGTCACTCTTCCCAGCGGACGTTTGTTGAGGTATTCCAAGCCTCCGCTGAACATTCCAGACCAGCTCAAGCAGTTACGCGATCGAGGTCTGCTGGTTGGGTCAGACGACCTAGCGCTGAATGCTCTCGAACTGATCGGCTACTACCGCTTGAGCGCGTATTGGCTGTTTTTTGAAGAACCTCCAGCTCTAGGGGAGACCAGAAGCCATCGTTTCAAGCCTGGCTCCAGTTTTGAGCAGGTGATTGAGCTCTATGACAGGGACCGTCTGATTCGGTTGCTGGTGATTGACGCCATTGAGCGAATCGAAATCGCCGCCAGATCAGCTTGGGTTCAAGAGCTGAGCATCAAGCATGGCCCCCACTCTTACCTTGAGCAGCAGCTATTTAGGCCTGACTTTAATCACGAAAAACAGATCAAGCAGCTGCGTGATCAGCTGCAGCAAAGCAATGAAACCTTCGTGATTCATTACCAGCAGACCTACTCAGAGCCCGAGCTTCCCCCGATCTGGGCAATGACGGAGCTGATTTCCCTTGGCACGCTGCGCGTCTGGATTGCTGCAACAGAGCTGGACAGCAAGACCAAGGTGGCGCGATCCCTGGGAATGCCGACGGCCCAGGTGCTGAATGGTGTCTTGCACTCCCTGAATCTGCTCAGAAATATCAGCGCCCACCACGGCCGGCTCTGGAACCGTCTCATCGTCAAGCGGCTCCCGAAGATAAAGAAGCTCCAGCACCTCCTTGTGCTGGATGATGTTGACGAAGAAGGCGTCCAGCCATCCAAGAATCTGTACAACTACCTTGTCGTGATGGCCATCATCGTGCGCAAGGTTGCGCCTCTCAGCACCTGGCCCTCGCGCATGGCGAAAGTCATTTCACCAATGCCAAGCGAGCAGCAAGCAGCCATGGGCTGCCCTGTGGGCTGGCAAGAGCAACAGATCTGGAGCTGACCGGTCCCGTCTACACCCATAGCCCAATGAGGTGGATCCACTTCGGATCCGCTCATCTGGCCTCTGACGCAGCTCCAGCCGCTACCGCGGGATGCCTGTCGGCGGTGTGCGACACGAGAAACGTCTCGATCCAGTCGTGGTGCCGCCGCTGGCAGATCCGGTCGGCGATCGAGGGAGCATCAGGCGGCACCTGGAACCGCTTACGGAATGCCTTGGTGAAGCCCTCCAGAGCCGGGCGGGGCAATCCCCGCACGGTGGCCAGGATCTTCTGGACGGTGGCTGGATCGAGGGGCTCCAGGCCCACCTCTGCCATGGGCTCGGCAGCGGCACTGTTGCGCTGAGCTGCCGGTACGTGGCGGGAGGACGTGGGAGCGGTGGAGCTGGTGACCTCCCGCTGCTGCTTGTCGTAGAGCGCCAGGCCGAACGGATTGCCAAAGGTCATCAAGGCGCGCTTCATGGCGTCGGTTTCGGCCTCCTTGAGGGCCGATTCATGGGCCTGGCCCAAATCGGCGTCGATGCCGTGGCCGGCGCCGCTGCCTTCACGGATGACTTGGCTTGCCGCATCTGCGCCAACGCAGATGCGAACGCGGGCGGTGTAGGTAACGCCCCAGCCGGCGCGGTTGCTACTGCCGAGGGTGCGCTCCCGCTCAGCGACGCACTGCACGGCAATCGTTTCGCGCTGCCAGCCGTCAAATCCAAAGATACGGTTGGCTTCTGCGATTGCTTGCCAGCCCTCCAGATAGGAAACCTTGGCGCGGCCCTGCTCGCGCTGCTTGACCTTGGCGCGATCGAGTGGAGCTGAAAGGGCAGCGATCTGGTCTGGGGAGAAGACGGTGGTGCTCATGGCGATGAAGCAGAGAAAGTGAGTGCTGGTGAAACGAAACGGGCCTGCCCTTGCAGCGGGCCCATTGCCGGACGACCTGTGGCCGTCAGTGGATACGCCAGGAGCGGCGGATGAGGAGCTGAGCACCGGTGATCTGGCGGCCGGCCTTAAGGGCGTCCTTGATGGCGAACTTGTCCGGTTTGGTGGTGGTGGTGACGGACAGCCACTCGGAGTCGAGGGCGTCTTCGTCATCGATCACCACTGACTGGGATTTGCGGCTGCTGAGCTCGTGATTGGGGAAGGAGAAGCGGGTCGCTGCCGGCTGCAGCTGGGTAAGAACGAACACCAGCGATTCCTCCAGGGCATCGGCCCGGCCGGCATCGGAGCGGGCCAGATCGGTGAGGCGCTTGGCCTGCTGCTGGCGGTAGGAGGCCTGGGCGCGTAAGTGCTCGATCACCCAGCAGGTGGCATCGGCCTTGGCTGCGAGGGCAGCCTTATTGCCCTCTTCTGACAAGAGGGCCGCTTCCAGCTCAGCCAGAGCTGAGGCGCGCTGCTCGGGGTCATCGGTTTCCAGCTGCTCAGCAAGCTGGCCGATGGCGCTTGTGAGCGCCTGGGCCTCAATGCCCAGCTGCCAGAGGGAAGCAGATTTGCCACGCGCACCTTGCGGTGCGACGCGCTGGAGGGAGCAGGACGGACCTGCCGCTGATGGGGCTGACTCGATGGCAGCAGCGGACGCGGGGATAGGGGTGAGAACAGCCATGACGGGGAGGGGGAATGAATGGATCGGAGACAGAACGCTGCGCCAATGGCGCGGAAGGCTTCAGGAGTGGGCAGCGGCGGGAGCGGCCCAGAGCACAGCCGATGGGCTGACTTCCACAACCGCAATGGGCACCGGGGAGCGGGAAGCCATGCGGCGGGCCTGCTGCACTAGCGATGCGGTTCCTGCGCCACCCGGGAAGGCCACCACCAAAACAGAGGCGATCGAACTGGGGGAGGTGTGAGCCAACGCCCGGGCAATGGCCTCCTGGAGTAGCTCGCGATTGCGCATCGGCCCGGCGGCCCGGCCGTGGAGCAGCCACTGCGCCGGCATCACTAGAGACGGCCAGCCCAGCTGATGGGCCGCACGGCCGATGGCAGCATCGGCGCCACGGGCACCGCCATGGAGCAGCAGATGGACGAGCCGGCCGCCGCTACGGGCGAGCAGCTCTGCGGCGATCCGCTGATGGGACCAGGCCAGATCGCGGCCTCCACCGGCAGCGATCACAAGGGAGCGAGCAGGGCCCGAACTTGGCTCGGATGAATGACAGATAGCCATGGAATCAGTTGCCGAAAGTGACAACTGATCGGGGCATCACAACCGCTTAGGAATACGCGGCCTTGATGGCGAGATCAGGGGATGAGGTTGCCGCAGGCGATGGGCTTGGGGCCTTTGGCGCAGCCCTTATTGTACCAGTACAAATGCACTTTTGGGCGAGCGGAGCGACTGCAGGGCAATGGATCTGCGCAAAACTTAGGCAAATATGGCAGCTCCAGCTTGCTGACAATCAAGACCTCTAGATCCGGGCCGAATCGAGCAGCGCCCGCGCAGCCACGCAAGGAAAGCTGGAACCTCACCCCGGCTATTCACTAGCGACCGGCCGCCAGGCCACCGCAGCCGCGGGAGAGCCGCTATACCCACCACCCCCCAACACCGCCCCCGGAACGGAGGGCGGCGGCTGGCCAATGCACGCCACGGCCCAGCCGTGGCACGCTGAAGGACGGCCGTCACCGACCGAAGCATTGCGGTGTCAGCAGAGCCCTGCGACGTGGCCGCCAGCAATCCCGACACGTGGAGATCAGAACGATCAGAGCCGCTCCGCACCCTCGAGCGGCACGCCAAAGTGAGCGCCTTTCTCGAACATTGATCCCGCTGTCGCCTTATTCAAGGAATCGGAGTTTCTCTTGAATATGGCGACTTGGCGCTCCTTGCTTGCCTCGCCACAGACTCGAGACTGCGCGCTCGCAACCACTCGCCCCCTCTATCGAGCAGCTGCTTGCAAAGCAGATGCTCGATACCAAGACGCTTCCCTGGCAGGCTCCGACGAACCTGAAACCCCAAACCTTCTCACATTCCTTCTCACACCCAAGGCAGCCGCACACCAGATACCAGTCAAATCAAGAGCTTTTAGCGTTTAAGACCAGAGTCTTCTAAGCAGCCGGTCGTTGGTTCGAATCCAACAGGGGGCGCTTTCCAAATCAACTGCACGGACGCGGTTGGCCGATGCGATGGAGCAGAAATCTCAGAGCGGCTCAGTTCCCTCGCTGAGGATCGCCAGGTAGGAGTCGTAGGCGAACAGACGATTGCGCTGGCCGCCGGTGATTTCCCGGGCGATGCCGAGTTCCACCAGGATCTCGAGGGCCTTGCCGGCGGTGGGGAAACTCAGTCCGCTCAGCTCCTTGAGCTGCTTAGTGCTGGTGAGCGGCCGCCGGCGCAAAGCGGCATAGCCCAAGCGCACGCTGGGGCCTAATCGGCCCAGTGCTTCCAGCCGCGCTTCATCCGTATGAAACAGGGCCAGCAGCCGCTGAGCAGTAGCCACCGCGGCTGAGGCCGTGCTCTCCACGCCCTCCAGAAAGAACTCGATCCAGGCCTCCCAATCGCCCTGCTGGCGCACGCCATCGAGCAGCTCGTAGTAGCGGCGGCGGTGCTGCTTAAAGAACAAGCTCAGGTAGAGCAGCGGCTGCTGGAGCAGGCCAGCATCGATCAGCATCAGCACAATCAGCAGCCGGCCCAGGCGGCCGTTGCCATCGAGAAACGGGTGGATCGTCTCGAACTGCACGTGGGCCAGGGCGGCACGTACCAGCACTGGCAGAGAGTGCTCACCGTGGTGGCCGCTATGGATGAACTGCTCCAGCAACCCCATGCAGTCCTCTACTAGCCACGGCGGAGGCGGCACGAAGCGGGCATTGCCTGGGCGGGTGCCACCGATCCAGTTCTGGCTGCGGCGGAACACCCCCGGCAGGCGATCGGCGCCGCGTCCACGGCTCAGCAGCCGGCCGTGGATCTCGCGCAGCAGGCGACAGGAGAGCGGGAACCCCTCCGCCAGCCTGGTCAGGCCATGCTCCAGCCCGGCCACATAGCTGGAGACCTCCACCACATCGTCAAAGGGAACGCCGGGTGCTTCCTGCAGCTCGAACAGCAGCAGATCAGAAAGCGACGACTGGGTGCCCTCGATCTGGGAGGAGAGCAGGGCCTCGCGGCGCACGTAGGCGTAGAGGAACAGCTCGGGGTTGGGCAGCAGGGTGGAGACGCCATCAAGGCGGCCGCAGGCCAGCAGCGCCCGCTCATGCAGCGCCTGCAGTGGACCCGCAAGCAACACCGGGGGTTCTGGCGGCAGCGGATCGGGCACAAAAGCCCGCACCGTTTCCCCGGCGGTGGCGCTGTCCTCGTAGTGGCCGGTGGCCTCGCGCCGCATTACCCCCCAGCAACTTTGAATACGCAGCCAGCTTATTCAAAGAAACGGCTTTTCCTGTGAATTAGGGACCACCCTGCCAGAGCCTCAGCGCTCCACCAGAGACCAGAAGCTCCAGCGGCCGCCGAAGGCCTCCCGAATGCGACCCATGAAGCTCTCGTGGCGCTCCACGCCCTGCCAGTCGTCGATGCGGGCGGCCAGCAGCTCACAGGTCCGCAGGTGCTCGGCGGCGTGCCGGTAGCGCTTGGTGCGGCCCGTCGACAGGGCAAAAAGCAACATCGCCCGCAGCAGCACCGTGGCGGCCAGCGGCTGCTCAGCGCTGAGCCGCTCAGCAGCTGGGGCAAGGATTTCGTAGGACTCACCATCCCAGTCGGGCCCATGGGTGAGCACTAGGCGCCCAGCCCGCGCTACTGCGGGCCAGAGCACAAGGAAGTCGAGGGCCAGCAGCCGCATGGGATGGTCCTCTGCCAGCGCAAAAGCCCGCTCCTCCACCTCCACGTCCTCGAAGGCAGCAAGCCGTTTGAGGTGTTCACGCAAATGGCAAGCCGAGAGGGTTTTGGTAAAACAAGCCCAACGCAACTGCTGGGCCTCGTCGTTGCGGCCCAGGGCCTCAAGCACGGCGATGCGGGTGTCGTGCCACTCGGGGGAATGCCAGGTAGCAGCAGCACTGGCGGCGCCATCCAGCACGGCCAGGGCCTGCTGGCTGCGGCCCGCCTGCAGCAAATGGCCTGCCACATCCGCGGCGGTAGGGGGCCAGGCCAATTGCTTGGCATCAAACTGGGCCACATAGCCATCCACATCACCCAGGCATTCAGCGATCTGCAGCAGGGCTGGGTGACCAGCGCAGGCACCCCGGTCGCGGCAGCCTTGCTCGAGAAGTCGCAGGCCCGGATCGCCAAGGGCATCGGCCACCGCCGGGATCAAGTCGTCAAATTGGCCGTAGCCGTTTTCAAATACCAGCTCCAGCAGCTGCTCAGCCAGCGCTTCGGCGGGCATGGCGGCCGCGCTGGCCAGCGGCCCGAGGTCAAGCACGGCCCGCTGGAACAGGCCAATCACGATGCCCGTGCTGTCGGAGCAGCGATCGAGCACACCATCTGCCAGCTCGAGAAAACGCAGCAGCAACTCCAGAGCCAGCGGCGGATCCACTGCCGCCACCGGTCCAGCGATGGCCTGGCGCTGGGCCTCCAGATCAACCACCAAGGCTTTGCGCTTGCGCGAATCGACATAGGTGGTGGCCCGGGCCAGGGCTGCCAAGCGCTTGCGCACCTCCTGGGCCGCTCCCCCGGCACCCTCAGTCGCAGCTAGCGCCAGCCGCAAACGGCGCTGCATCACCGCACTACCAGCGCTCACCTCAATCAGCAATTCGGCGAGGACGGCCGCGCCTAGACCTTCGAGGTTTTTGGCATTGAGGGTGCGCTTGGCAGCCATTGCTCCTTAAAGGGCTGGTCGCTTGGGGCAGCACTTGGGTGCTCGACCCCGTCTAACACCACCAAGCCTGGAGCGGCGCCGGCGAGGCTCTCCAAACGCAAACGAAGTTGCGCCAGCAGCTGCAGCGTTTGGGGCGCACGCTCGTATTGCCTTGGCACCAGGAGGGCATCGCCAACCTCTAAAGGCAGCTCTAGGGGCAGCACCCTGCAGGAATCGTCACTAAGAAGCAAGGAGAGGGGAGTGGCGAAACCAACAATGAGATCTTCAGAATTAACCTGCCGAGATTGCGAAGAATTCCGAATCGGTTTAGGGGCGGTGCCGCCATTCCACAAGCCGCAGGCTTCCAGAACAGCCTGAAATTTAGGAAAGGCGCCATCAGGCATGGGCATACAGGGATAGGCAGCCACATCAGCAAACGTCACCTGTTCACCAAGCTCCAGCAACGGGTGAGATTGATCGACCACCAGCCATATCGGCATTCGGCTCAAGCCAATGCAGGCAATGGTGGGGTCAGTGGCAGCTGGCACATCGGGATAGGAAGCGATCCAGGCGTCGATCACCCCTTCCCTCAGCAGCTGCAGCGGCTTTTCGTATTCATAAAAGTGAAAACATCCAGCAATCCAACCTGCTGGAGCCGGCTCACAGAGCAAGGGGCCCGACCAATGCTGCGCCTCCAGACGCAAAGGACCTCCATTGGTCCACCGCACCGCCTGATGAACGCGGCGCTCAAGATTTAACAGTGTCGTATCACCATCGAGGTGCCACTCGGAGCCTCGCCTGGCCAGGGAAAGGCCGAAAACATCGGCGCACCTGCGACTCAAACGACTCACGCTGGACTGACCGATCCGAAGCCTGGCCTCAACCTGATGGCCAGTGCGCAACCAAATCAGACCATCTAGTGCAGCTAGCCAATCAAGCTCAACCACCACCCCCCAGCAAACCGGAATAATTTTAACGCAAAAAAGCAAAAACACCAGGTTGAGGGTAGCCGAACCATGCAGAGTGCTTCAGTTTTTGCATAATTAATCATTTGCGGCCTCCTTGCGCAGCCGGCGGCAACTCAGCGAGCCAGCGATTGCACCAGCCACAAAATTACAAAAACTAGTGATTGCCGATCAACTGGATATCGCCGTAGCGCTCAGCCAACCCAGCCAGGCGGGAAAGCAGCAAAGCTTGCAAGGACTGCAAACGAGGATGATCAATAAAATCCCGGCGACATACAAGCACCTCCCCAGAGGCAAATGGCAACTCCAGGGGCAGCTTGACTAAATCACCCCCAGAAATTTCCATACTGAGCGAAGTGGCATAGCCGATAGTGAGCTCCGCCTCCGTTTTGCCCTCCCAATTTTCGCGCTTATAGCGAAACATTCGCACATGATCGTTCCAGAAGCCGAGCTTCTTTAGGCAAGCCTCAACCCTGGGATAGGAGCCTGGCGGCAGACCAAGGGTTGGATATTGGGCAATATCATCAAAAGACAGCTGGGCTTGATTAATCAAAGGATGACCTGGCCTAGCAACAAAAAATACCGGCATCTTCGACAGGGTAATCGAGGTCAGCTCGGGGTCGCCTGCAGGGGGGCAATCAGGCAAGCCGGTGAGGCAGACATCAACAATCCTCTCCCTAACTAGCTGAAAATTACGCGGCACTCCAACAATATTGGCAAGGCCAAGAATCCAATTATCTGGCACAGGAGTACACAACAAGGGGCCTGACCAATAGGTCGCCTCCAGGCGCAGGGGCCTACGCCCCTGCCACCTCGCCACTTGATGAACGCAGCGCTCCAGCGCCAAGATCGTCGCATCGCCAACGGTGTTCCACTCGCCCTCAATGCGCTGGAGGTCAAGGCCAAAAAGATCCAGACATCTCCGCGATTGCCTGCTGACGGTGGCCTGACTTAGGCCGAAGCGCTTAGAGACCTCTTCAATCGTACGCAGCCACTGCAGGGCATCGAGCGCCGTAAGCGCATCAAGATCAATCAATTCCGCGAAAACTGACGATTGATTTTAGGCCAGGCCTGTGCCATGAAGCGCAAGGTCATTCCCTTCGCCATTACCCCCCGCTCTTACCTCCGTACTGCCGATGGGGTTTTCAGACGATTCCTTTCAGACCTACTTGGCCATGAAATTTGAGTTGCCAACTGAGCTATCACCAGGCATCTTTTTAGAGCGCTACCTCAAGGCCATCTTCGACGTCTGATGCCCAGTAGCAAAATGCCTACTAGCGAAATTCCCAGTGGCGAACAGGCGCTGGCACTTGAGCGGCTCAGCCGTCGCCAGGGCTCCGCGATTACGGCAGAGCAGCTGTTTGGCCGCTGGCGGCTCCAGCTGCTCTGGAGCAAGGGCAGGGCCCACCCCAACCCCGCCACCGCAGCCCTGCTGCGGGGCCTGCAGGCAAGTCTGAGCATCGCCACAGGAGACGTCACTCCAGACGCCCCTTCTCTGGAAAGGGGTGATCTCAAGGTGGTGAACAGCGTTCAGCTCGGGGCGTTGCAGCTGCGCTTCAGCGGCAGCGGCAATCTGCGGGGCCGCAGGCCGTTATTGGAGTTTTGGTTTGACCAGCTGGAATTGCGGCTCGGTCGCCAAAGCCTCTGGCGCCAAGCAATCAGCCGGCAGCCGGAGCCACGCCGGCGCCCATTTTTCGCCCTGATCGCTCGCTCCGGCGCCGCCGATAACGGCTGGCTGCTGGCCAGGGGGCGGGGCGGCGGATTAGCCCTGTGGGTTCTCGATCCCCAGCTAGAAAAAGCAAGCGACGCCTAGAGGCCGGCGCTCAACTCCCGCTGCAGCAAGGCGAATAGATAATCGGGCTCGCGATATTGAGTCGGCAGGCAATTGTGCAGGATCTCCAGCCTCTGCCAGCAAACCGTACGGCGCACCTTGGCGATCGTCTTGCCCTCGCGAATCAACAGGCGCATGGCCTTGCAATAAAGCGGATAGTTCGCTTCCAATTCACCAATGGTGAGACCTGGCGCGGGGAGGGAGGTGGTCATGGCACTCCGGCTGGGCGGCCGCAAAGAACCCGTTGGGGCCTGGCTTGAGTGTGCGCTTCTGGGCAGGTTTACCGAGCCCCCCATACGGGGACAATCTGTAAGGCGTCAGAGCTGCACCATGCCGCAACGCATGCCCTTGAGCACGGCCTGCAACCTGTTATTGACATCCAGGGTCTTAAGCAGTCGCTTGGTGTATGTCTTGGCGGTTTCCTCGCTCACCACCAGTCGCTCAGCAATCTCCCGATCGGTGAGGCCGCTGGCCAGCAGATCCAACACTTCGTATTCGCGCTTAGTGAGCCGCGGGCAACTGAGGTAGGGCAGGGTGCCGGAACGCAGCGAAGGGCTGCGGTAGGAGTGCCGCCCCATCACCGCCAGCACAGCTGCCTGCAGGGGCCGCTGATCGCCGATGAAATCGGCTTCCGCCACTACGGCCTCCAGCCAGGAAGCCTCAACGTATTGAGCCGGGATCACATCCCCTAAAGCCAGCACTACCACCCGCAAGCCCTGATGGGCACTGCGCGCCTTGCGGGCCAGCTCGAAGCCATTGCCATCCTCCAGGTAGTCGGTGCAGATCAACAGTTCGTAGGGCTCCCGCGCCAGATAGGCCAGGCAGGTGGCCTCATCGGTCACGGCACAACCGATGCGGGTGCGGTCTTGGAAGCTCTCGCACACTGATCGCAACAGAAATCGACCCTTCATGGCGATCGCCACCTTGCCGCTGACCGCCACCTTGCCGCTGATCGCAATCGACAACAGCACCTGGTCAAGGGTGGTGCCCTCCAGGCTGCTCAGAAAAGGGGTGAGATCCATCGACCCACAACTCTTGGCAGGGGCGTCAAATCACCCTAAGACAGCTGGCGGGCTCAGCAAATGCGGGGCAGCAGCTCGCCGCTGAGGGGCAGCAGCAGGCGCTCGGTGCCAAAAGAGGTGGTGAGCAGCACCCGCGCTCCCTTGCTGGCCGGCCGCACGCTGCCAATCCAGGCTCCGCCACTGGCCGCCAGCAGGGTCTGGGTCTGATCGCGGGCCTGGGGCGGCACCACCACCACAAAGCGACCCTCATTGGCCAGGTGCAAGGGGTCAAAGCCCAGCAGCTCACAGGTGCGCGCCACGGGCTCCAGCACCGGCAGGCGCGCCTCCTCGATCGCCAGCTCCACCACCGCCGCCTCCGCCAGCTCATGCAGGGCACTGGCCAGGCCGCCGCGGGTGAGGTCGCGCAGGCAGTGAATTCGAACCCCGGCCTCCAGCAGGGCCCGCACCTGGGGCCAGAGCGGCGCGCAGTCGCTGAGCACGGGCGGCACCAGGGCCAAGCCATGGCGGGCGGCCAGGATTGCCACGCCATGGCGGCCTAGGTCCCCGCTCAGCAGCAGCTGATCGCCCGGGCGAATCGCCGTGGGGTGGATCGGCGTCGGCGCCTGTACCGCCCCGATGCCACTGGTGGTGATGAATATGCCGTCGGCCTTGCCCCGTTCCACCACCTTGGTGTCGCCGGTAACGATCGTGAGCTCGCAGGCTCGGGCCGCCGCAGCCATCGAGGCCACCAGGCGCCGCAGCAGCGCCAGCGGCAAGCCCTCCTCCAGCAGCAGCGCCACGCTCAGATGCAGGGGCCGAGCGCCGGCCATCGCTAAATCATTGGCGGTGCCGATCACCGCCAGGCTGCCGATATCACCACCGGGAAATTCCAGCGGCTGCACCACGTAGCCGTCGGTGCTGAAAGCGAGCGGGCCGGGCGGCAATTCGAGCCGGGCCGCATCGTGCAGCACCTGGGTCGGATCGGCGTAGAGGGCCCGCAGCTCCTGGTTTATCAGCTGCTGCATCAGGGTGCCGCCACCGCCATGGGCCAGCTGGATGCAGTCGCTCATGGCGCCGGGCGCCGGTAGCGGTGATAGGCGGCGCAGGCCCCTTCGCTCGACACCATCGGTGCCCCCAGCGGCCGCTCCGGGGTGCAGGCCGAGCCGAAGGCCGGGCAGTCGGGAGGAAGGGCGCGGCCCTGCAGGATCAGGCCGCTGATGCAGGGGCTGGCTAGGGGCTCCGGCGGCGGGGCAGCAGCCGCTGGGGGCAGGTCAAACCGCAGCAGCGCATCGAAATCGCGGTAGGCCGCAACCAGCTCATAGCCACCACCGGCGATGGGGCCCAAACCCCGCCAGGGCTGGTCCACCACCGCAAACACCTCCTTCAGCAAGGCCTGGGCCGCGCCGTTGCCCTGCTGGCGCACCACCCGGCCATAGGCATTGGCAAGCGCCGGGGTGCCCGCCTCGAGCAACTGCACCAGCCGCAGCAGAGCGGCCATCACATCGACAGGCTCAAAGCCCGTGACCACCACCGGCACCCGGTGGCGCCGCACCAACTGCCCGAGCTCGGCGGTGCCCATCACCGCCCCCACATGGCCCGCCGCCAAAAATCCCTGCACCTGGTTGCCGGGCTCCTGCAGCAACGCCGCCATCGCCGGTGCCACCCGCACGTGGGCCAGCAGCACCGTGAGGTTGGTGAGCCCCAGGGCCCGGGCCTGGCGGAGCAGCAGGGCGGTGGCCGGTGCCGTGGTTTCAAAGCCCACCGCCAAAAACACCACCTGGCGCTCAGGGCACGCCTGGGCCAGGGCAATGGCCTGTAGGGGCGAGGTGAGCAGCCGCACGTCGCCGCCTGCAGCCCGCGCACCGAGCAGATCGTGGCCGGCGGCACCGCCCGGCACCCGCAGCATGTCGCCGTAGGAGCAAAGGATCACCTCGGGGCGCACCGCCAGCTCCAGGGCCGCGTCGATGCGTTCGGCCGAAGTCACGCACACCGGGCAGCCCGGGCCATGGATCAACCGCAGCCCCGGTGGCAGCAATTGATCAAGACCCCAACGCAGGATGGCGTGGGTCTGACCGCCGCACACCTCCATCAGGGTCCAGGGGCGGCTGGCAGTGGCAGCAAGCTGGGCCGCCAGCTCAGCTACCCGGCCATTGATTTGGCTTTGCAGGGCGGCACTCACCAGGGGCCCTGCGCCTGGCGGGCATCGGCGGGGCGGTAGCCCTGGATGGCGCGCATGTATTGGGCCCGCTCGTATTCGGCCGGATTGGGGCAGCGCTGCTGGCTCATGCAGCCCACCAGCTCCGCCACCGATGCCACCTCGTGCTCCATCAGCCAGGTGGCCAGCTCCTCCTCCAGGCCCGCCAAGCGCTCGGGGCCGTGGCGCAGCAGCGCCCCCACCACCTGGGTCACCGAAGCCCCCGCCATCAACAGCCGCACCACATCGGTGCCCCGGTGCACGCCGCCACTGGCGGCCAGATCCACCGGCTGGCGGCCGTGCAGCAGGGCGATCCAGCGCAGCGGCAGCCGCAGGTCGTGGGGGGTGGAAAGCAGCAGGTTGGGCCGCACCTCCATGGTTTCGATGTCGATATCGGGTTGGTAGAAGCGGTTGAACAGCACCAGCCCATCGGCGCCAGCCACCGCCAAGCGCCGAGCCATGGCGCTGAGGTTGGTGAAGAAGGGGCTGAGCTTCACGGCCAGCGGCAGGCGCACCTCGGCGCGCACCTGGCGCACGATCTCCTCCACCTCGGCTTCGATAGCGGCGCTGGAGAGCTCGGGGTCGGTGGGGATGGCGTAGATGTTGAGCTCCAGGGCCGAGGCGCCGGCCGCCTCAATCCGCCGCGCCGACTCCACCCAGCGGCCAGGGCTGGTGCCATTGAGGCTGGCGATCACCGGCACCGCAAGGCAGCGCCGGGCCTGCTCCAGATGGCGCAGATAGAGGTCTTCCCCACCATGAAAGATCGATGGCTCCGGCACGTAGGTGAGCGCCTCGCCATAGCTATCGGCGCCGGCCATGGCATGGCGGTGCAGGTCGAGCTGCTCCTGCTCGATCTGCTCCTCAAACAGCGAATGCAACACGATCGCTGCCGCCCCGGCCCGCTCCAGGGCCTGCAATTGGGCCAGCTCCTCGCTGAGGGGCGCAGCAGCGCCCACCACCAGGGGGCTGCGCAGGGCCAAGCCGAGATAGGTAGTGGAGAGGTCGGGGATCATGGCTTGGGGGCTGGCTGGGCCAGGGCCCGGTAGGTGGCCCAGCGGCATTCGAGCTCCCGCTGGGCCTGACGCACCAGGGCCTGGGCCCGCTCCGGCTGGCTGTAGCGCAGCATGCGGAAGCGGTTTTCCTGCTCCATCGCCTCCTTGAGCGAGCACGTTGGCGCCGGGCTGTCGAGTTGCAGGGGAATCTCGCCGCGCTCGGTCCGGCGGGGGTCGTAGCGGTAGAGCAGCCAGCGACCCGAATCCACCGCCAGCTTCTGGTGCGCCATGCCCTGGGCCATGTCGATGCCGTGGGCGATGCAGTGGGAGTAGGCAATGATCAGCGAGGGCCCCGGGTAGCTCTCAGCCTCCAGAAAAACGCGGATGGTGTGCTCGTCGCGGGCCCCCATCGCCACGCTGGCCACATAGACGGTGCCGTAGGTCATCGCCATCAGCCCCAGGTCTTTTTTGGGAGCCGCCTTACCGGCGGCGGCAAACTTGGCCACCGCCCCCCGGGGGGTGCTTTTGGAGGCCTGGCCGCCGGTGTTGGAATACACCTCGGTGTCGAGCACCAGGGCATTGACATCGCGGCCACTGGCGAGCACGTGGTCGAGCCCGCCGAAGCCGATGTCGTAGGCCCAGCCGTCGCCGCCCACCAGCCAGACGTTGGTTTTCACCAGGGCATCGGCCAGCTCCAGCAGCTGGCGGGCCTCGGGCTGCTCCATGCCCGCCAAGCGCGCCTTGAGCTCGGCCACCCGCTGGCGCTGCTCAACGATGCCGGCCTCATCGCCCTGGTCGGCGTTGCGGATCGCCGCGGCCAGGGGAGGCGGCAGCTCGTCAGGCTCAAGCTGGCCTGCCAACCGCTCCAGCAGATCGAGGGCCATCTGGCGCTGCTGGTCGCGCGCCACCCGCATCCCATAGCCGAATTCGGCGTTGTCTTCAAACAGGGAATTGCTCCAGGCCGGCCCGCGCCCCTCGGCGTTGGCGCTCCAGGGGGTGGTGGGCAGATTGCCGCCGTTAATCGAGCTGCAACCGGTGGCGTTAGCGATCAGCATCCGGTCGCCGAACAGCTGGGAGGCGAGCTTGAGGTAAGGCGTTTCGCCGCAGCCACCGCAGGCGCCGGAAAACTCAAACAGGGGCTGCTGCAGCTGCTGCTGGCCGATCTTGTGCAGGTTGAGCTCGGCGCGGGGCACCTCGGGCAGCTGCAGGAAAAAGTCCCAGTTGCCCCGGGCCTGCTCGCGCAGGGGCCGCTGCGGCGCCATGTTGATCGCCTTGCGCTTGGGCTCGCTGCGGTCGCGGGCGGGGCACACCTCCACGCACAGGGCGCAGCCCGTGCAGTCTTCGGCGGCCACCTGGATAGTGAAGGTTTGGCCGGCGAAGGCGGGGTCGCGGGCGGGGGCGATGCGGAAGCCCTCGGGGGCTGCGACGAAGACCTCCGGGGCGCCCACCTTGGCGCGGATAACCGCATGGGGGCACACCAGCACGCACTTGCCGCACTGCACGCACAGGTCCGATTCCCACACCGGCACCGCATCGGCGATGTTGCGCTTCTCCCAGCGGGCCGTGCCCACCGGCCAGGTGCCATCACAGGGCAGGGCGCTCACCGGCAGGGCGTCGCCGCGGCGCTCCAGCATCGGCCCGATCACCGTGCGCACAAAATCGGGCGCCCCATTGAGCCGGTCCTCCCGCAATGGCTCCGGCCCGGAGTCGTCGAGGCTCGACCAATCGAGGCGCACCAGGTGCTCGAGGCTGGCGTCGAGGGCCGCCAGATTCATCGCCACCACCGCCTCACCCTTGCGGCGGTAGCTGGTTTCGATCGAGTGGCGAATCCGGGTGAAGGCCTCTTGGCGTGGCAACACGCCGCTAAGGGCAAAGAAGCAGGCCTGCATCACCGTGTTGATGTGGGGCCCCATGCCCGCCTGGCGCGCCACTTGGTAGGCATTGATCTGCTGCACCTGAATCCCCTTGGCGCGGATCTGGCTGCGCAGCGCCTCGGGCAGCCGCGCCCAGGTGTCTGCTGGCGCAAAGGGGCTATTGAGCAGGAACACACCACCGGGCTCGATGCCGGCCAGCAGATCGAAGCGCTCGACGAAATCCCACTGGTGGCAGGCCACAAACGTGGGCCGCTGGATCAGGTAGGTGGAGCGAATCGGCTGGGGCCCAAAGCGCAGGTGCGACACCGTGACCGAACCCGACTTTTTGGAGTCGTAAACGAAATAGCCCTGGGCATACAAATCGGTGCCCTCGCCAATAATTTTGATCGCCGCCTTGTTGGCCCCCACCGTGCCATCGGAACCCAAGCCGTAAAACACGGCCCGCACCTCTGCGGCGTCGGTGTGGAAGCCTTGTTCGACGTCAGCGTCGAGGGGCAGGGAGCGGTGGGTAAGGTCGTCGTCGATGCCCACCGTGAAGTGGTTGAGCGGGCGGGGCTGGCCAGGCACCAGCAGGGGCCGCAAATGATCAAATACCGCCTTCACCATCGCCGGGGTGAACTCCTTCGACGACAGCCCGTAGCGGCCGCCCAGCACCGCCGGGAGCGGCACCGCCCCATGCACCGCCGCCCACTCCTCGGCCAGAGCCGCCACCACATCGAGGTAGAGGGGCTCGCCGGGGGCGCCTGGCTCCTTGCAGCGATCGAGCACGGCGATCGCCCGGGTGCTGGGCGGCAGGGCCTCCACCAGCAAGCGGGCCGCAAAGGGCCGAAACAGGCGCACCTTCAGCACCCCCACCCGCTCGCCGGCGGCCTGCAGCGCCTCAGCCGCCTCCACAGCGGTCTCGCAGCCGGAACCCATCAGCACCAGCACCCGCTCGGCAGTGGCGGGGCCGACGTAGTCGTAGGGGCGGTAGGGGCGACCGGTGAGCTCGCCTAAGCGCGCCATCGCCTCGATCAGATGAGCCGGGGCCGCGTCGTAGAAGCGATTTACCGATTCGCGCGCCTGGAAGTAGACGTCTGGGTTTTGGCTGGTGCCTCGGATCACCGGCCGATTGGGGCTGAGGGCGCGGGCGCGGTGGGCACTGATCTCCGCCGCGGGCATCAGCTCAAGTAGCTGGCTGTCGCTGAGCGGCTCAATCTTCTGGATCTCGTGGGAGGTGCGAAAGCCATCGAACACATGCAGAAACGGCAGCCGGCTGCGCAGGCTGAGCCGGGCAGCAATGGCGGCAAAGTCGCCCGCCTCCTGCACCGACGCCGAGCAGAGAATCCCGCAACCGCTGCCGCGGGTGGCCATCACGTCGCTGTGATCGCCAAAGATCGACAGGCCCTGGGCCGCCAGGGAGCGGGCCGCCACGTGCAGCACCGCCGGGGTGAGCTCCCCGGCCAACTTGTAGAGGTTGGGGATCATCAACAGCAGCCCCTGGCTGGCCGTGAAGGGGTGGTGAGCGCTCCGGCCTGCAGGGCGCCATGCACCGTGCCGGCAGCACCCGCTTCGCTCTGCAGCTCCACCACCGCCGGCACGCTGCCCCAGAGGTTGGGCCTGCTCTCAGCAGCCCAGGCATCGGCCCACTCGCCCATGGGCGAGGCCGGCGTGATCGGGTAGATGGCGATCACCTCATTGAGGCGGTAGGCCACCCGGGCCACGGCCTCGTTGCCATCAATGGTGTTCTTGGTGGTAGTGAGCTGGGGGCTGCTCATGGCTCCTCGGCGGGATCGTCAGCGAGCACGACGCTCAGGGCCATGCCCACGTGCACCAGCACCCGGTCACCCACCTCCGCCTCCGGCAGGCAGGCCAGGCTCACCCACTGGCGCACACCACCGAAATCCACCTCGGCCTGGCGCCACAGCTCCGCATCAGGGCCGGCATTCGCAGGCGAACCGGTGATCGTCAAGATCAGACCGGGGGTGGCAAGGCACATGGGTAGGCCTCCACGCTCTACTTCTTTATAGAGAGATCAGCCAGAGCTGCCCAAAGCTGGCCTAGGGCCAGGCCGCCGTCGTTGCTGGGTAGCTGCTCAGCCCAGCGGGGCACCAGGCCCGCCGCCCGCAGGGCAGCGGCGCTGCGCTCCAGCAGCAGGCGGTTCTGGAAGCAGCCCCCGGCCAGCAGCACGGTGGTGGCACCAAGGCGCCCAGCTGCCTGAGCCGCGGCACTGGCCAAGCCGGCCGCCAGGGAAGCGTGGAAGCAGGCCGCGCTCTCCTGCGGCGCCACGCCCGCGTTCAACAAGCTCTGCAGCAGGGGCTGCCAATCGAGCCAGCCAAGCTCCAGCCCTGCAGCTGGCAGCAGCGGCATGGGCGCCACCTGCGGCAGGGAGGCCTGCAGGGCTAGGCCCTCCAGCAGCAGCCCCGCCTCCCCCTCAAAGCTGCTGCGCTGGCATAGATCCAGCAGGGAGGCCGCCGCATCAAACAGGCGGCCGGTGCTGGAGCAAAGCGGGCTATTACAGCCGCTGGCGATGGCCTGCTGCAGCAGTTGCCAGTCGCCGGGGCTGAAAGCGGCCCGGCAGGCGGCGGCCCCTGGATGACCCAGGGCCTCCGGGCCGGCCGCGGCCAGCAGCCCCAGGGCGGCCCGGCGTGGTTCAACCATGGCCCGCTCGCCGCCGGGCAGGGGGAAGGGGCGCAGGCAGGCCCAACGCTCGGCGCCAGACGCCGTGAGCCAGAGCAGCTCGCCGCCCCAGAGCCGATGGCCGCTCGTCCCGGCCGGCTCGCCATAGCCGAGGCCGTCGCAGGCCCACACCAGCAGGGGCAGCGGCAGGCCGTGCTCCGCCGCCACCGCCAGGCCATGGGCGCGGTGGTGCTGCACCAGCTGCAGCGGAATCCCCAGCCTCCGGGCCGCCACCACCTCCAGCTGGTGGCTGGCGTAGCCGGGATGGCCATCGCAGGCCAGGGCAACGAGCCGGGGGCCGTGGCGCTCCAGCAGCTGCTCGAGCCCCTCGCTCAACAGCTGCTGCGGCAGGGGGCCAGCCAGATCACCCAGCAGCGGTGCCAGCCACACCCGACCGCCGAGCGCCAGGGCCGGCGCACTTTTGAGATCGCCGCCGAGGGCCAGGGCGGTGCCAGGCGGGGCCTGCAGGGCTAGGGCCTGGGGGGCGTAGCCGCGGGCCCGGCGCAGCAGCACCGGCCGCCTTTCGATCACCTGCAGCACCGAGTCGTCGAGGCGGCGGGCGATCGGGCGGTTGTGCAACAGGAAGCCATCGGCGATGCCGGCGAGGCGATCGAGGGCCTCGGCCGGATCGAGGCAGAGGGGCTCGCCGCTGCGGTTGCCGCTGGTGGCCACCAGGGGGCGGCCAAAACCCTCCGCCAGCAGTTGGTGCAACGGCGAAGCCGGCAGCATCACCCCCAAAGCAGCGGCGCCGGGGGCCACCCCGGCGAAGGGCTCGCGCTGGCCTGGCCGCAACCGCAGCAGCACGATCGGCGCGGCCGGGTGCTGCAACTGGAGCCTTTCAGGCCCCGATAGCTCCACCAGGGGAGCGATGGCCTCCAGATCGGCCACCAACAGGGCCAGGGGTTTGGCGGGGCGGTGCTTGCGCTGGCGCAACCGGGCCACCGCCGCCGGATCGCCGGCAGCCACCAACAACTGGAAGCCGCCCACCCCCTGCAGGGCCAAAATCCCGCCCGCCGCCAGCAGGGCCAGGGCTGCCGCCAGCGGATCCGCACCCCAGTCCCCGGCCCCCTGCCACTGCAACTGGGGCCCACAGGTGGGGCAGCCGATCGTTTCGGCGTGGAAGCGGCGATCTGTGGGGTCGTCAAACTCGCGCTGGCAGGCAGGGCAGAGCGGAAAGTCGGCCAGGGTGGTGTGGGCGCGGGCGTAGGGCTCGTCAGTGGCGATCGAATAGCGCGGCCCGCACTGGCTGCAGCTGATGAAGGGGTAGCGGTGGCGGCGGTTGGCGGGGTCGTGGAGCTCCGCCAGACAGGTGGGGCAGGGGGCCAAATCGGCGGCGAGGGCCGGGGCAAGCAGGCCAGCACCCAGGGGTTGGGCCGATGCGGCGGAGATGCGCAGGCCAGGCGGCGCCGGAACGAGGGGCGGGAGCCACTCGGGCGCCAGTGGCTCAAGAGCGCCGGGGGGCTGCAACTCCTGGGGCAAGCGCCGCACCAGCAGCTCCAGCGAGCGGCGCTCCCCCTGCAAATCGAGCCTTACGGCGCCAGCGACGTTTTCCACCACGCCCACCAGTTGCAAGTCAGCGGCGAGGCGATGCACCAACGGCCGGAAGCCCACGCCCTGCACAACCCCGCGGCACCAGAGGCGCAGCCGGGCCGCGCTCATCGCACCAGGGCGTTGATCAGGGCGTCGAGGCCGGCGCCGCTGCGGGCCGAGGTTTCCAGCACGCGGGCGTGGGGGGCCACCCGGGCGATGGCGGCGTGGGCGGCGGCGCGATCGAAGCCCACCGCTTCGGCCAGGTCGAGCTTGGTGATCAGCACCAGATCGGCGCCGTGGAAGATGGGCGCGTATTTGAGCGGCTTGTCTTCTCCCTCGGTGGTGGAGAGCAGCACCACCCGCAGGCTCTCGCCGAGGTCGTAGGCGCCGGGGCACACCAGGTTGCCCACGTTCTCGATCACCAGCAGCTCGAGCTGCTCAAGGCTGATGCCTTGGTGGTGGAGGCGATGCAGACCCTCGGCCACCATGGGCGCCTCCAGGTGGCAAGCCTGGCCGGTGGTGATCTGCACCGCCGCCAGCCCGGCAGCCTGGAGGCGGCGGGCGTCGTTGTCGGTGGCCAGATCGCCCACGATCACTGCCAAGACGGTGGGATCGAGGCGCTGGGCCAGGGCTTCGAGCAGGGCGGTTTTGCCCGAGCCCGGGGAGGAGAGCAGGTTCACCACCGTGACGCCTGCGGCTTCGAAGCGCTGGCGCAGGCCGGCGGCCTGGGCGTCGTTGCGCTGCAGCAGGGCCGTGTGCAGGGGTAGCTGGCGGGTTGGTTCTGGGAGCGGCTCAGGCGCCGGCTGTCCGCAGGAGCAGTCGCGGCACATGTCGGCAATCGGCAGAGGCCAGTTCCAGGCTAGGCACCACGCGGATCCATTCCGGAATGAGGGTCATGGGGCTCCGTGCCTGCAAGGTTCAGAGCACCACGAGTGCAGACGGTGATCAGGTCATCTGAATGCGAATCAGGCTGTCCCACAGTCGCGTTGGCAGGATCCTGCTGGCGATCACTGAGGCCGACTGGTGACCGCAGAGGTAACGGGCTGATGGGGTGGGGTCGGTGAGGGCTCGCTCGATTATTAGTGCCACCTCTAGCGGCTGGGAGGCACCCCGGTAGACCGCATCCCAGCTCTTGCGAACGGCACGCATCATGTTGCCGTAGGTGCTGCAAGACAAAGCTCCCTCGATCGAGGGGCTGCCACATTGGCAAAGTCGGTAGCGATCACGCCCGGCTCAACCACCACCACGCTGACGCCAAAGGCCTTGAGCTCGAGACGCAAGGCATCACTCAGGGCCTCCAGCGCAAACTTGCTGGCCCCATACCACCCCGATCCGGGTGAAACCCAGCGACCGGCGATCGAGGAGATATTGACGATGCGGCCGCGACCTCGCTCGCGCATGGCGGGTAACAGCTGCTGGGTGAGCCCCATCAGCCCAAAGACGTTGACTTCGAAAATCGCCCGGGCTCGATCCAGGGGCAATGTCTCGAGCGGACCCACTTCACCGAAGCCGGCGTTATTGACCAGCGCATCGAGCGCACCCACCTTGGCTGTGAGCTGCTCAGCGAGCTCGCGGCGTGAGTGCTCATCGCTGAGATCCAACGCCATCACCTCGGCACCCAAAGCTGCCAGGGGCTCCATTGCTTCCAGCCGCCGAGCAGCGGCAAACACACGCCAGCCGCGCTCCAGCAATAGGCGGGCTGTCGCCGCACCAATTCCGCTGGAGGCTCCGGTAACAAGAACGGTTGGGGCTGGCATTACAAGCTCTGAATTGAAATCACAAAACAATGATCAAGATGGAAAGAACCTTCCCTAAACTAATCGCACTTCAAATTGGGATTCTTACTAGACGTTTTCGTCCCGCTTAAAGCATGTTGATGCCACGCTTAAAGCTGATGCCAGTTTACTCGACGACGCAGCAGCTCATTATTTGATGCCCACCTTGATGCAACCGCAGGTTCCCAAGGGCGCACCTGGGTCGGGCCATGCCAATGCTGCCTTCAGCTGAGCTCCAGCGAGGACAGCTCTAGCTCGCGGCCCTGCAGAAGCCGGCGGCTGAAGCTACCGCAGCGGAAACAAAGACAATCGCCCTGTTCGCAATCGAAGCCCTGCTGACAGGACTCACAAAAAAAGCTGGCGATCACAACCTCGATGCGCAGCTCGGCGCCAGAGGCGATCGTGCCGGCCATCACCACCGTATGAGCGAAGCGCAACGCCTCCGGTTCCACCCCGGCCAGGCTGCCGATGCGCAGGCTGATCGCCGTGATGAGGCTGGCACCCTCAGCGCGGGCGGCCGCCAACGCCTGATCGCGCACCGCCTCCATCAGACTGAGTTCATGCATGGCGCATCAGGGTCAGGGCCTACCAGGAACAGATAATTGCAGCCAAATAGATCATGATATTTTGACAAGCGAGGAGGGAACTGATCTTTGCAATAGCTACCAATTGGATTCAACCAGACGCCTGGAATTACTTAGGCAGCAAGCTCACAACTCCAGTGCCAATATCACAATAGGAGCTACGTATAGTCAGCGTCCCTTCTGCTTCTGCGAATTTCAGCACCTCGCTGCGTCTGGTGAGCTCGGTGGCTGAATGGCGAGCGTTGGCCTGAACAGCTTTGCTCAGATCGTCACCACTTTGAAGACTTGCCTTGATCGGTGCCACTAGCTGCTCGAGCAAGGGCGTCAGCGGCGCCGTGTCCATGGCCGCCTTGACCGCGCCACAGCCACTGTGGCCCATAACCAGTATCAACGGAGTACCGAGAACGGACACGGCATATTCCAAGGAAGCAATGGCCTCATCAAAAGCTGTGTTTCCTGCAGATCGCACTTCGAAGAGCTCACCGGAACCACAGGCAAACAACCAGCTGGGATCTACCCGGGAATCCGCACAGGACAATGTGGCCGCAAACGGCTTCTGCCCCTGGGCAAGCGCCGCAGGATCAATCTGACATCCGTTTTGCCAGATTCTGTTGAGCACCTGCATGCGCTCGACCGGTGTGGCGATGTCACTGGCCGCTGCCCAAGCCTTGGCGAAGCGCCCATTGCCGCTCATCAGGCGATCCAAAGCATCCTTTGGGGTGCACACCTGAAGGCTGGCCAGCAACTGGCCATCGATCGGATCGGAGGCCCAGGCACGCTGGGCCCCGATCATGGACCAGGCTGCCGTTGCCACACTGAACGCCGTGCCCGCCAGGAGATCACGCCGGTTCATCCCCATAAGACCAAGCCAGCTGCTGGCACGTTAATCAACACCCCTCAGACAACACTAAAAGCGCAAATAAAGCAGGAAAAAATTTAGAAAGCTGAGCCCACCAGGCCATCTTTCCGTATTGAAGAAAACAAATTAAGGAGCCAGTTCCACTCCAAAGAGCGCAGGTATGAGGCTCAGCTCATGCATGGCGCCTCAGCCAGCCCTGCATGAGCGCCTGGGAACGAGGCAGGGCCGCCTGGATCTCAACCGACAGAGTGTTGCCGTGCTCAAAAGCATGGGCCGGCACCTGGAGCAGGCAGGCTGCAGGGGCGCGGCCATAGAGCGCCTGGCTGATCGCCAGCAGCTGGGCGGGCTCGAGCCGGTGGCTGTCCGGCGCTCCGGCCCCGGCCGGGATCACCTCCACCAACTGGGGAGCCCCACCTGCCGGAGCCAGCCAGGCATCGATAAACAGCACCTCCTCCAGCTCGGCCAGCTCCGCAGCCAGCTCGGGGGTGAGTTGCTGCACGCTGCGGCCTCCCACCTGTTCGGCCAGCAACGCCCCCACCCCGTCGTCACCGCGCAGGCTGTTGCCGATGCCGATCACCAGGCGGCTGCCCTGGGGGTGCTTCTCCATGGCAAACCAAGAGAGGGGGGAGGCGAGCTCCTAATTGTTGGCGGCGATGACCTGATCCGCAGCGAGGCGTTGCCCTGGGGTTGCCCCCTTAATCCCGCACCCGCTCCGCCAACCGCCGCCCAGTGGCATCCACCAGCTCTATCCGCAGCGGCATCTGGCCGGCCGCGTGGGTGGAGCAGGAGAGACAGGGATCAAAACAGCGGATACCGGCCTCCACCCGGTTGAGTAGGGACTCAGGAATTTCGGCGCCCTCGGCCAGCGGCGCGGGGCCGAGGTAGTAGCGGGCGATCTGGGCCACGGTGCGGTTCATCGCCAGGTTGTTCTGGCCCGTGGCGATGATCAGGTTCACCCGGGTGATCAGGCCGTCGTCATCTACCCGGTAGTGGTGAAACAACGTGCCGCGGGGCGCCTCGCTCACCCCCACCGCTTCGCGGGCATTGAGGCTGGCATGGCTGCGCACGTGGGGGGATTGCAGCTCGGGATCCTGCGCCAGCTGGCCGATCGCCTCCAGACAGGCCACGATCTCCACCAGCCGGGCATGGTGATAGGCAAACGACGAAATGGCAATCCGACCGCCGCTGGCCGTTGTGCCGTTGCAGGCGCGGAAGGCCGCCAGCTCGGCATCGGCCCAGGGGGTGCCGATCCGCTCGCACACGTTCAGGCGCGCCAGAGGGCCCACTCGATACATCCCCTCCGGATAGCCCAGGGGCTTGTAGTAGGGAAATTTCAGGTAGCTCCAGCTCTCCACCGCCTCGCCCAAGAAGCTGGCGTAGTGGTCCTCTGAGAGGCCATCGGCCACCACGGCACCGCTGCTATCCACCAGCCGCAACTGGCCATCGATGCAAGACCACTGGCCTTGGTCGTCCACCAGGCCCATGAACAGGGAGTCGAAGGTGCCAAACACTTGCTGCTCTTCAGCCAGCTGTTGATCCAGCAGCCGCTGAAACACCTTCAGGGCCAGCCGCACCGTGGCTTCGGCTTCGGGCAAGCGCTGCCGGATCCAGGCCACCGTCTCAGGCGTCATCGGCGTACGAACGCCACCGGGCACCGCCCAGGCCGCATGGATCTTGCGGCCCGCCAGCTGCTCGATGAGCTGCTGGCCAAATTGGCGCAGGCGGATGCCGGCGCGGGCCAGCTCCGGATCGGCCGCCATCAGGCCAAACACGTTGCGCTTGGCCGGATCGCTATCCCAACCCAGCAGGAAATCGGGGCTGCTGAGGTGAAAAAACGACAGGGCGTGGCTTTGGCAGATCTGGGCCAGGTTCAGCAGCCGCCGCAGCTTGCGGGCCGCCGGCGGCGGTTGCACCGCCAGCAACTTGTCGCCGGTTTTCGCCGCGGCCAGCAGGTGGCTCACGGGGCAGATGCCGCAGATGCGCGCCGTGATGCCCGCCATTTCCGTGAAGGGCCGGCCCTCACAAAAGGTTTCGAAGCCGCGATACTCCACCACGTGGAAGCGGGCATCAGCGATCCGGCCCGACTCATCCAAGTGGAGCGTGATCTTGGCGTGGCCCTCGATGCGGGTCACCGGATCGATCGTGATCGTGCGGGGAGTGAATTCAGAGCTCAAAGCGATCTCCCTCAGCCGAAGCTCAACATGGCCTGACCTTCCGGCGGCGGCTCGCCGCGCAGCAGGGCCTCCAGAAACGCCCGGATCCGCTCGGCCGAAGGCGGGCAGCCGGGCAGGAAGTGATCCACCGCAATCACCTCATGCAGCGGCAGCACCCGCTCCAGCAGCTCCGGCACGATGCCGGGGGCGTGGGGGTGCTGGGCGCCGCGATCAGCTAGCTCCACATAACCGCGCTCCAGCACGCTCTGGCGGCTGCCACCAGCCACTCCTGCCCAGAGGTTGCGCAGGCCCGGCACGTTGGCGCTCACGGCGCAATCACCGAAGGACACCACCACCTTGCTGCGAGCCCGCAGCTGCAGGGCCAGCTCGAGGTTGTCGGCGTTGGCCACCGCCCCCTCCACCAGGCACAGATCCACCCCCTCGGGAAACACCTTGATGTCGCTTGCCACCGGTGAGTAGACGATCTCCACCGCTGCGGCGAGCTCAAAGAGCCATTCATCAAGGTCGAGAAACGACATGTGGCAGCCGCTGCAGCCGGCCAGCCACACCGTGGCAAATCGCAGCTTTGGGGGTGGCACCTGGGGAGTGGTCATTGGTTGCGCCAGCGGTGGTCAGTGCGCGCTGCAGCCAGCTGCTGGGCCCGCTCGGGGTGGGGCTGCTTCTCGGCGGTGGCGTCCTGCTTACGAAACAGGGCGCCGGTTGGACAGGCATCCACGCACTTGCCGCAGGAGGTGCAGGCTTCCACCTCGCCCCAGGGCTGGTCGAGGCCGGCAATGATCGAACAGGCGCTGCCCCTGTAGCCCACATCCCATACGTGCGCCCCTTCGATCTCGTCGCACATCCGCACGCAACGGGTGCAAAGGATGCAGCGGTGGTGATCCAGCCCAAACAGGGCATGGGAAGCATCGACATGGCGATGGGGGTACTGGTAGGGGAAACGGGAGTGGTCCATGCCCACCTCCACCGCCACGTCCTGCAGCTCGCAAGCGCCATTGGCCACGCAGAAAGCGCACACATGATTGCCCTCAGCAAAGAACAGCTCCACCGCCATGCGCCGGTAGCCCTCCAGCTCGGGCGTGTGGGTATGAACCACCATCCCTTCAGCCACGGTGGTGACACAGGCCGGTTCGAGTTTGGGGTGGCCTTCAAGGGCCACTAAACAAAGCCGGCAGGCCCCCACGGGAGTGAGGCCATCGAGGTGGCAGAGGGTGGGCACGTGCAGACCGGCGCTGCGGATCGCCTGCAACACCGTTGCATCGGCCGCCACCGTGCAGGGTTGGCCGTTGATCTGCAGGCTGACGCTGGGCAGCACTTGGGTCATGGCGCAGCTCCGGCGATGGCCGCCTCATATTCAGCGCGAAAAAAGCGCAAGGTGCTCAGCACCGGATTGGGAGCCGACTGACCCAGCCCGCAAAGGCTGGTGGCTTTGACCATGCCGCAAAGCTGCTCGAGCTGCACGAGATCCGCGCCGGTGGCGCGCCGCTCCACGAAGCGATCGAGCAGCTGCTCCAGCTGCACCGTGCCGGCCCGGCAGGGCAGGCACTTGCCGCAGCTCTCGGCCGCGCAGAAGCCCATGAAATAGCGGGCCAGCTCAGGCATCGCCAGCGACTCGTCGATCACCACCATGCCGCCCGAACCCATGATTGATCCCAGCGCCTGCAGACTCTCGTAGTCGACCGGGGTATCGAGCAGCGCCGCCGGCACGCATCCGCCTGAGGGGCCACCGGTTTGCACCGCCTTCACCACGCCAAGGCTGCCGTTGGGGTTGGCAGGCACCCCTCCTCCCATCGTTTCAACGATGGTGCGCAGGCTTGTGCCCATCTCCACCTCGATCAAGCCGGTGTGGGTGATGGCACCAGAGAGGGCAAACACCTTGGTGCCCTTGCTAGTGGCGGTGCCCATGGCGCCATACCAGGCGCCGCCCTGCCGCAAGATTGCCGGCACGGCGGCAAAGGTTTCAACGTTGTTGATCAAGGTGGGCAGGCCCCACAACCCCGACACCGCCGGATAGGGCGGCCGCGGCCGCGGCGTACCCCGCCCACCCTCGATCGAATGCAGCAGGGCCGTTTCCTCGCCGCACACGTAGGCCCCGGCACCGATGCGCAGCTGGATGGCAAAGCCCGCCAGTACCCCCCTGGTCTCAGCAGCGGCGATGGCGCGGCGCAACCGCTCAATAGCTAGGGGGTATTCGGCCCGCACGTAAATAAAACCCTCGCTGGCCCCCACGGCATGGGCTGCGATCGCCATGCCCTCCAGCAGCCGGTGGGGATCGCCCTCCAGTACGGCCCGGTCCATGAAGGCACCCGGGTCGCCCTCATCGGCGTTGCACACCACCACCTTGCTGCTGCCCGGCTGAGCTGCCACCAACTGCCATTTGCGGCCGGTGGGATAGCCGGCCCCGCCGCGGCCCCGCAGCCCGCTGCGCTCCAGTTCCTCCACCACGGCTTTCGGTGCCAGCTGGCGGCAGGCGGCGAGGGCGGTGTAGGCGCCTTGGGCAAGGGCGTCGTCGAGGCAGCCCGGATCCACCAGGCCACAACGCTCCAGCACCACGGATCGCTGCAGGGTGAAGAAGGGATGCTCCGGATCCAGCTGGCGCTCAGCGGCCACGCCGCCAAACAACTCGACGCGGCCATCTTCGTGGTCGGCGGCAGCTAGGGGACCTTGACCACACAGCCGCAGGCAGCCCACCGACTTCACCCGCTCCACCCCGTGCTGGGCCACCAACCTCTGCCGCAGGGCCGCGGCCCCCGCCGCCCGGCAGGAGGTGGCATCGCAACAACGCCAGGAGATGGCCGCCTTCATGGTTCTGGCAAGGCACCGGGGTCGCCGCAACCAACAGTGCCGTCGAGCACCAGCACTGGCGCCTGGCCGCAGGCCCCCACACAACTGGCGGTCTCGAACGCCACCCCTCGCCGCCGCAGGCCCGCCTCCAGCCGCTCCGCCCCCCGCACAAAGCAGGCGGTGCCACGACACACCACACAGCGGTGCAATGGCGGAGGAACAAGCCGAAACAGGTGATAAAAACTTGCCACCCCCATCACATCGCTAAGGGGTCGCTGCATGGCAACCGCCAGCTGCTGCAGCTCAGCTCGCGGCAGATAGCCATGCCGCTGCTGCACAGCATGCAGGCGTTCGATCAGCGAGGCATCCAGGGCATGGCAGCCGGGGCGATCAGGTGTCGTTGCCACCGAGGTCGTCCTCAAAGCCCTGATCGGGATCGAACTCGCTCCAGCCGGGGCTGGCGTCGTTAAAGAGTCCATAGCGGGCCGCCTCGTCATCCATCTGGGTATTGCCGGTGGGACGGGTGTCGCAGCTGATGCCGCCATCGGCGGTGGGCTGGCAGTTGTCAAACTCCACCCCAGCCCGGCCTGGCTGACCCACGAGCAAACCAGTGCTGATGACCCCCACTGCAAGGGCTGATCGAAATATCAGAGCCATGGGAAATACCCGTGCCATGGGGATCGTCAACCAGAACGGCTTACTGGGATGATGGCTCCGGTTTGGCCTCTGAGCGATGTACACGGACTGGACTGCCGTGATTTTGCTGCTGTTAACTGCGGCGCCCCTAGCCGTGGTGGTGGCTACCGCAGCCTTCTTCATTTGGCGGAAGAAGAAGCAGAAAGGCTGACCTGAAGCCCAGTCCGTCCTTTGAGAATGGCGGCGACGGTGGTAGCACCAATGGCCTGCAGCACCTTGCCCTGCCCTAAGCAATCAAGGCAGGTGCGGTAGCGCTGATCGTCCAGCCGCAGCATGCCGCTGCCTCCGCATTGCTGACAGCGGCAGGAATTTGCGTGGCTTGACCGCTGCAGGGGCCCATCGGAGTAGGTCATCGAAATGTCCCCATTTGGGAACTTAGAGCTATCCACCAGTGTGATCTGCTTTTCCCCACTTGATCCCGAAACCTTCCTTAAGCCTGGGCGCCCCGGAGCACTTGGTCCAGCCGCTCTGAGCTGAGTTGCTGCAGTAATTCAGCAGCTGAAAGGCGGCTGCCAGCTGGCACCAAAGCCGCACTGGCAGCTAGCTGGCCCACCACTGCCGCTGCGTCCATGCCGAGCTGGTGGTAGCCCGCTAGCCCCTCGGCGCCCTCTCGCTTGCTGAGCCTCCGCCCGCTGCCATCGCACAAGAGCGGCACATGGCCGTAGCGGGGCGGGGGCGCGCCCAGCGCCGCCATCACTGCCACCTGGGCACCCGTGGCTCCCCAGAGATCGTCACCGCGCACCACATCGCTAATTCCCAAAACCAGCTCATCCACCGCTGTGGCCAGGTGGTACGCGAGGTAACCATCAGCCCGGCGCAACACCACATCACCAACAGCCGCTGGCCCATCGAGCTCCCCAGGAGCGCCATAGCTCTCCAGCCAATGCAGGCTCCCGGGTTCCAGCCGCAAGCGCCAGCTGGGCAGTCGCCCCTGCACCGGCCCCCAGCCGCCACTGGCTGCCCGGCAGGTGCCCGGATACACAGCAGCAGCGCCGTGGGGCGCAGAGATATCGGCGAGCAGGCGGCGACTGCAGCGGCAGGGATAGAGCAAGCCATGGCGCCGCAGGGCTGACAGGGCCGTGGCGTAGAGCCCGCGCCGCTCGCTCTGACGCAGCACCGGGCCGTCCCAATTGAGGCCCAGCCAAGCCAGATCGGTCAAAATCGAAGACTCAGCACCGGCCCGATTGCGGGGCGTGTCGAGGTCGTCGAGGCGCAGCAACCAGGCGCCCCCCCGCAGCCGGGCGTGCAACCAACTCAGCAGGGCCGTGCGCAGGTTGCCGCGGTGCAGAGCGCCGGTGGGGGATGGGGCGAAACGGCCGCGATACCCCAGCTGGCGCTGGGCCAGACCGGCCTCAACCAGGGCCTGCAGGTGGGATGGCAGCGGCGCAGCAGCCAGCAGGGGGAAGCATCACTCAGGGGCCCACTTTGCCCTGGGCACAAAAAAAGCGGCCCCTAGGAGCCGCCGGGGCAGGAATTACCTGAAACCAGATCAGCCCTGGACGCGGTCTTTGAACATCTTGCCGGCGGTGAAGGCAGGCACCCGCTTGGCGGGGATCTTGATCTTCTCGCCGGTCTTGGGGTTCAGACCCTGGCGGGCAGAGCGCTCACGGGGCTCGAAGGAGCCGAAGCCCAAGATCGACACCTTCTTGCCTTCTACGACCGAGTCGATGATGGTTTCGATTGCGGCGTCGACGACTTGGGAGACGTCGGTCTTGGTGAGCTCGGTGCGGGCGGCAACGAGGTTGACGAGATCAGCTTTGTTCATGGGAATAGGAAGCCTCGGGGGTGGCGGTCGTGTTGCGACGAAAGGTGGCGAGTCGGAAAACCCCGACCGGCCCTGAGATGAGCGCGCCAATGGTATGGGGCTCTGGCCGCTGCTGCAACACAGAAGTGCTCCGGCGCAACGGTTTTCGTGACAATTTCCCCACATGGGGGGTCCAGGGAGGCTCCAAATGGCTCAAAAGACGAGCCCAGCCAGCAGCTGCGCACCCCCATTCACGAGTTTTTCGCCGCGCAGGGCACCAAGCCCACCACCACTGGCGATCCAGTCGGGAGAGCCGGCCGGCAACCAGCTGCGCAGCCGCTCCAAACTGGCCAGCTGGCGGGGCCAATGGAAGGTGCGCGCCGTGCGCAAGGGCGCCAAAGCCGCTGGTCCGATTGGCAACAGCAAGCGCCCACAAAACAGGCCATCGACTGCTCCAGCACGCACCAGCAGCACGCAGGAGCCCGGCGTGGGCCCTGGGGTCCAGAGCAGTTGGACCCCAGGCGCCAGGGTCAGCTGCTCGCCAAAGCTGGTGCACCTCTGCACACCCGGCAGCAGGTAGGCCTCCTGCTCCTGCACCAGCACAGACCAGCCCAGGGCCTCCTGCCAGCGCCGGCAGCGGCCGTGGCCCTCGCGGCTAGTGAGCACAAGCCTGCCTGGCCCCACCAGCTCAGTGCGCTGGCGCAAGATGGCCAAATTCGCCTCAGTGAATCCCGGACAATCCACCAGCAGATCTCCGCCACCTCCATAAGCAGCGGCCTCCAGCAGCCAGCTGCTTCCCCCCTGGCTATCGCGGCTGGGGGCGAACAGCCACAGACCAGGGCGCACCTGCTGGGGCGGCCGGCCGGATTCGGGTGGTTGGGTCAACTGGGTCAACTTGTTTATGCAGCGGCAGCGGGCAAAAACAGGGCAAGGAGTGGAGCGCGATCCGTCCGGAGACGGGCACCTCAGGCGATTGCCTGCTGCCCCGGCCAAGATTCGCGCCTAGCGTCACCGCAGCAGGCTCGGCCCCTTGACGGTCCAATTCAACAGTCCTGAGCTAGCTCCACCCCCGAATCACCACCAAGGGATTCACATCGGCCACCCCTGGCCGCTGGGGGCAAGCCTCACCAGCCGAGGTGTCAACTTTTCGGTGGTGGCCCCTCTGGCCACCCGGATCGAGCTGCTCCTGTTCGCCGACGGTGAGGCAAGCGAGCCAGCGCGGGTGGTGGAACTGGACCAGCGGCACCGCTCTGCTGATCACTGGCATGTGGAGGTGGAGGGTCTGGGCCTGGGCAGCTGTTACGGCTACCGGGCATTTGGGCCGCTGCAGCCGGGCGGCCATGGCTTTAATCCGTCCAAGGTGCTGCTCGACCCTTGCGCCCGAGCGATCGCCGGCTGGCAGAGCTATCAGCGTGGCGGCGCCGTTGGGGCGGCACCCAACACCGGCCACTGCCTCAAGGGAGTGGTAACTGAGCGCGACCGCTTTGATTTCAGCCACGCCCCCCGGCCCCGCCACAGCTGGCAGAAGAGCGTCATTTATGAACTGCACGTGGGTGGCTTCACCCAGGGACCGGGTTGTCCTGTGCCAGCGCAGCTGCACGGCAGCTTGCTTGGGCTGATCCACACCATTCCCTACCTGAAGGATCTGGGCATCACCACCATCGAGCTGCTGCCGGTGATGGCCTTCGATCCCAACGACGCCCCGGCCGGACGCCACAACTATTGGGGCTACAGCCCCTTGAGCTGGATGGCGCCCCATCCCGACTATCTGGTGGGCGATGACCCGCTCAGCGGCCGCGACCAGGTGCGTCAACTGGTGACCGCCTGCCACCGGGCCGGCATCGAAGTACTACTGGATGTGGTCTACAACCACACCACTGAGGGCAATCAGGATGGGCCCACCCTCAGCTGGCGCGGCTTCTGCGACCGCCTCTACTACCAACAGAGCGCCAAAGGCGATTACCAAGATGTGAGCGGCTGCGGCAACACCATTGCGGCCAATCGGCCGCTGGTGCGGCGGCTGATCCTGGAATCGCTGCGCTGCTGGGCCACGGAGCTGGGAATTGATGGCTTCCGCTTCGACCTGGGCATCGCCCTCAGCCGCGGCGACAACCTGGCCCCCCTAGACGCGCCGCCCCTATTTGAGGAGATGGAAGCCGATCCAGATCTCGGCGACCTGAAACTGATCAGCGAACCCTGGGATTGCGGTGGCCTCTATCGCCTCGCCGACTTCCCAGCCCGCCGGGTGGCCACCTGGAACGGCCGCTTCCGCGACGACCTGCGTCGCTTTTGGAAGGGTGATGAAAAAACCTGCTGGACCATGGCCCAGCGCCTGAGCGGCAGCCCAGACCTTTTCACCAACACACCGGTGCATCCGGGTCAGTGCATCACCTTCTTGACCGCCCACGACGGCTTCACCATGGCCGATCTGGTGAGCTTCAACGGCAAGCACAACCTGGCCAACGGTGAGGACAACCGCGACGGCGATAATCACAACAACACCTGGAACCACGGTGTAGAGGGTCCCAGCTCCGATCCAGCCATCACGGCCCTGCGCGAGCGCCAGCTGCGCAATCTGCTCACAAGCCTGCTGCTCGCACCGGGAGTGCCGATGCTGTTGATGGGTGACGAGGTGCGCCGCAGCCAGGGCGGCAATAACAACACCTGGTGCCAGGACAACCCCCTCGGCTGGATGCACTGGCAACCCGATACGGGCGACCTGGCCCTGCGCCTGTTTCTGCAACGCCTGCTGCAATTACGGGCCCATCTGGCCGGGCTGTTCAACCCCGAGCTGCCCCTTGATGACAAACCCCAGCGGCGCAGCGGCGATCGGGGCCACCTCTGGCGCCAGTGGCACGGTGTCGAATTAGGAAGCCCGGACTGGGCGAGCTGGTCCCACACCCTGGCCTGGAGCCTCAATGACAGTCAACAGGGGCCCTTGGTTTGGTGCGGCATGAACGCCTACAGCAAAGCGATGCACTTTGAGCTGCCCAGCTGCCGCCAGGGCTGGCTGCGGGTGATTGACACGGCCCTACCCCCCGGCGAAGACCTGCCTTCCAAGCCTGAGGCCTGGCTGCCCACCGGCGCACCCCTGCAAAGCCGCAGCCTGATGCTGCTGGTGGCTGCCCCCCTGCTGGAAGGCCGAAAGCTTTAAAGAGCGGGCGGCGGGAATCGAACCCGCATCATCAGCTTGGAAGGCTGAGGTTTTACCACTAAACTACGCCCGCGGCAGTACATGCGTACGAGTCACATGCCTGTTGCTGTTACCGAAGTAATCCAGCTCAGACATTATGGCCTGCCCACCCCAAGCCCAAAGCGGCCCCGATGATTACAGCTGAAGAACCAAGCTTGGGGAAAGCAGCCCGGCGTCGCCTGCTGTGGAGCTATGGGCTCGGCGACATCGGCACCGGCATGGCTGCCACCCAGCTGGGCTTCTACCTCTTTGTTTTTTACACCGGTGTGGCCGGGCTGCCGGCCTGGATGGCGGGCCTGGTGCTGATGGTGCTGAAGGTGTGGGATGGCATCAACGACCCCCTAGTGGGCTGGCTCAGCGACCACACCAAGCATCCCTGGGGCCCGCGGTTGCCCTGGATGGCTACAAGCGCCATTCCCCTAGGCCTGGCGCTTGTAGCGATGTGGTGGGTTCCTCCGGGGGGGGACTGGCAGAAGTTCGCAATTTTGGTGGCGATTCAGCTTGTGGCTATGGCGCTGTACACCTGCGTCAACCTGCCCTACTCGGCCCTGGCCTCCGAGCTCACCAGCTCCACCCAGCTGCGCACCCAGCTGAATGCCAGCCGCTTCACCGGATCGATCCTGGCTGGATTGGCCGGCTTGGTGCTGGGGGCCCTGCTGGTGGGCCAGGGCGCGGAGGGCTACCTACGTATGGGCTGGGTGTCCGGACTAACCCTCACGGTGTTCACCCTGCTGTGCTGCTGGGGCCTAGCCCCCTTCGCCCGCAACTGCCAGCGCCCTACGGGCCACCCGGAACCGATCCGGCGCCAACTACAGCGCATCTCCGCCAACCCTCGCTTTCTCAAGGTGCTGGGGCTTTACCTGCTGCTCTGGTGTGCCCTGCAGCTGATGCAGCCGGTTTCGCTGATTTTCCTGGCCGTGGTTATGCAACTGCCGGAGAGCTGGAGCACTTGGATCCTGATTCCCTTCCAGCTCAGTGCCCTGGCGGGGCTGCAGCTATGGAGCCGGGTGGCAGGGCGCCACGGCCGTGTCTGCGCCCTGCGCTGGGGCACCGGGCTATGGATTGCCGGCTGCCTGGGGGCAAGCCTGCTGGTGCCCCTCGATGGCAGCACTGCTCCCCTGGGCAGCTTCAGCAATGGCATCTCCCTGGGCCTACTGGTGCTCACGATCATGGTTACGGGCCTGGGAGCCTCCACCGCCTACCTGATCCCCTGGGCCCTGTTGCCCGACGCGATCGATGCCGACCCCGACAAACCAGCCGGGCTGTACACCGCCTGGATGGTGGTGACTCAGAAACTGGGCATCGGTGTGGCCGTGTTTGCCCTTGGTAATGGGCTGAGCCTCAGCGGCTACCAGGCCTCCCTGGAACTGGCCCAGCCGACTACTGCCCTCACGACCATCCGCCTATGCATGGGCCTGATTCCGGCCGTGCTGATCGCCGCTGGCCTGCTGGTGATGCGACGCTGGCCGGAGAAAGGCCTGCACCGCCAGCCATGAAGCGCCCCGCCTGGCTGACAACACCGCGCTGGCTGCGGCGCCTGGGAGCCAGCCTTCTGGTTGGCGGCCAGGCGGTGAGCGCCATCGCCAAGGGGCGCATCGGCTTCAACGATCTGATGCAAGAGCTGATGGAAGCCGGCCCCGGCAGCTTCCTGATCGTGTTGATCACGGCCTTGGCTGCTGGCACCGTGTTCAACATCCAGGTGGCAGCGGAACTCTCCAAACAGGGCGCCAGCGCCACGGTGGGCGGTCTATTGGCCCTGGGGCTGTCACGGGAGATCGCGCCCCTGCTCACCGCCACCCTGCTCACCGGCAAGGTGGCCACGGCCTATGCGGCCCAGATCGGCACCATGAAGGTGACCGAGCAGATCGACGCGATCACCATGCTGCGCACCGATCCGGTGGAGTACTTGGTGGTGCCCCGGGTAATAGCAATGGTGATCATGGCGCCGGTGCAATGCCTGCTTTTCTTCTGGGTGGGGATCTGGTCGGGCCAGGTGAGCAGCACGCTGCTTTACAACATCCCCCCGGCGGTGTTCTGGAACTCGGTGCGCACCTGGATGGAGCCCAACGACCTGCCCTCGATGCTGCTTAAAGCACTGGTATTCGGGCTGCAGATCGCCGTGATCGCCTGCGGCTGGGGACTCACCACCCGTGGTGGGCCCAAGGAGGTGGGCACCAGCACCACCGGTGCCGTGGTCATGATCCTGGTCACAGTCGCCCTGATGGACGCCCTGCTCACCTCGCTGCTGTTCACCTGATGACCTCCCCTGCTCCTGGCACTAGCGGCGTGGTGCTCGACCCCGCCTACGGCGTATCCCTTGGCGTGATTGGCCTGGGACTGGCAGCCCTGGCCCTACTACCACTGTGGGCTGGGGCCATCTGGCTCAGCCTGGTCGTAGCGGTGTTCGGTTTGTTTCTGCTGCTGCAAACCCGCCTGCTGCGACTGGAATTTGGCGGCGATGCCCTGCTGGTGTGGCGTCAGCAGACCCTGCTGCGCCGCTTCCCATACCAGGAGTGGCTGAGCTGGACAATTTTTTGGCCGGGGCTGCCGGTGCTGTTTTATTTCCGTGAACAGGCCAGCATCCACTTCCTGCCAGTGCTCTTTGATGCAACCAGCCTGCGCCAGCAGCTGGAGCAGCACCTGAGCCAGCTCCCCCCCGCAGCACCTCCCGATTCCCCAAGCGATGTCTGACGACCCCAGCCAGGCTTCCCCTACCCCTGACAGCCCTGAGATCCCTTCACCAGCCCCCTGGCAGGAGCTGGCCCTCACGGAGCTGCAGCAGCAGCGCACAGCCCTGCTTGAGGAGATCCGCCAGCTGGAAGCTCGCCGCGGCCTGATCCAAAAGGAGATCGAAGCGAGCTTTGCTGGCCAGGCCGATGGGGTGGCCAGGCGGCTCAAGGGCTTCCAGGACTACCTGGTGGGAGCCCTGCAGGATCTCGCCGTGGCCGCAGAGCAGGTGGAGCTGGTGCCCCAGCAGGTGCTGGTGCAGCCCTCCCCCCTCGACCAGATCAGCACCACGGCAGAAGCGAGCCAACCCCTAGCGGCTGTAGCGGCCGCGGGACTGTTCGGCCCTGACGAAGTCCTGATTCGCGAGCGTCTGGCCGGCTTTGGTGGCCAGCCCGACTTCTACGCCGATCCCTGGCAGCTGCGCCGCACCCTGGATGCCAGCGGAGCCGCCCTGCTCGACGACTGGTTCCTGGGCCAGGGCGGCCGGGGTGCCCAGCCCAGCTGCGGTAGCCGCAGCCGCAATGCCCTGGTGGCCGCCGCCGCCATCGCCATCCTCGGCGAGCTCTATGGCGAGCGCTTCCAAACCCTGGTGCTGGCCAGCCAACCGGAGCGCCTGGGGGAGTGGCGCCGCGGCCTGCAGGACTGCCTGGGCCTTTCCCGCGAAGATTTCGGACCCAGCAGCGGCATCGTGCTGTTTGAGCGGGCCGATGCCCTGGTGGAGCGGGCCGACCGCCTCGAAGAGCGGGGCGAGCTGCCCTTCATCGTGGTGGATGCGGGCGAGCAGGTGATCGAGATCCCGATCCTGCAGTTTCCGCTCTGGCTGGTTTTCGCGGCCGGCCCCGGCGAACTTATGGCCGACGAAACCTATTAACCCCAATCACCGTGACCCTGCTCACCCTTGCCATGCTGATCGCCGGCTACCTGCTCGGCTCAATCCCCAGCGGTTACCTGGCAGGGCGCTGGCTGGCTGGCCTCGACATCCGCCGCGAAGGTTCCGGCTCCACCGGTGCCACCAACGTGCTGCGGGTGGTCGGCAAGGGGCCGGCCCTAGCGGTGTTCCTGGTGGATGTGCTCAAAGGAGCCGCCGCCGTGCTGCTGGCCAAGACCTTGCTCGACCCCTTTGGCGTTGGCGTAGTGCTGGCAGGCCTGGCGGCGCTGGCTGGCCACATTTGGCCGGTGTGGCTGGGCTGGAAGGGTGGCAAGGCGGTGGCCACCGGCCTGGGCATGTTGCTGGGACTCACCTGGCCGGTAGGACTGGCCTGCTTCGGCATCTTCCTGGCCGTGCTCAGCCTCAGCCGCATCGTGTCCCTATCCAGCGTCGTGGCGGCGCTCGCCCTGCCGCTGCTGATGCTGGGCTGGTTTGCTGACCAGGGGCTGGGGCTGCGCTGGCCATACCTGGGCCTGGCCCTACTCACCACCTTGCTGGTGCTGTGGCGCCACCGCAGCAACATCAAACGGCTGCTAGCCGGCACCGAACCCCGCCTGGGGGCCCCCAAGCACTGATCGAGACAAAGACTGATTGAGACAAGTTCTGATTGAGACCCCAAACTCCCGTTCAGGCCAGCTCGCGGCTGCGCTGAGCGGCAGCCAGCACGGCCTCGATCAAGGCCGAGCGCAGGCCAGCTTTTTCCAGCTGACGCAAACCGGCAATGGTGGTACCAGCCGGGGAGCTCACCATGTCCTTGAGCTGGCCGGGATGGAGATCGCGCTCCTCCAGCAGGGCGGCGCTGCCAGCCAGGGTGCGGTGAGCCAGCCGCTGGGCTAGGAGCCGCGGCAAACCGGCAGCCACAGCGCCATCGGCCAAGGCTTCAGCCACCACCGCCACAAAGGCGGGCCCAGATGAAGTAAGGGCTAGAAAGGCATCGAGCTGGGCTTCAGGCAGCTCGTGCACCTCGCCCACCTGGGCGAAGAGCTGCTGCACCCAGCTGCGTTGGTCTGGGGGCACGTCGACGCCAAAGGCCAGGCCCGTGAGCCCCGCCCGCACCAAGGCCGGGGTGTTAGGCACGGCGCGCACGCACTGCCAGCCAGGAAACAAACGCTGCAGCCGCGCCAGGGTGACACCGGCGAGCACGGAGATCAGCAGCCCGCCCGAACCAGCCGCCGCCGCCGGTGCCACGGCCTCGAGCTGCTGGGGCTTAACCGCCAGCAAAACCACCGGCGCAGACCAGGCTGCAGCTGCATCAGTAGCCACGGCCAAACCGTGGGTTTGGGCCAGGCAGGTGGCGGAGGCTTCGCTGGCAACAACGGCCCGCACACCCTCGCGCTGCACCAGACCTGCTTCCAGCAGGGGAAACAGCAAAGCCTGGGCCATACGGCCCAGGCCCACTACGCCGAAGGTTGGCGTCACAGCCGGCCTAAATGGCGGCGTCCTGGCGGCCCCAGGCCGGGCTGGGGGCCGCGTCCTGCTGGGGCTCGCTGATCTCCCGGCTCACGATCGTGGGAGAAGAGGCCTCGTCGCTGGCGGCGGTGGTCACAGTGACGCAGCTAGGCGCAAACAGGAAAATGCTTTCACCTACCCGCTCCTGGTGGCCGTCGATAGCGAAAGTGCCGCCTGCCACAAAATCCACGGCGCGCTGGGCCTGATCCGGCTCCATCATCGTGAGGTTGAGGATCACGGTCTTGCGCTCGCGCAGGGCCTGGATGGCGCGGGGCATTTCATCGAAGCTGCGCGGCTCCATCAGAGTCACCTCGGCAACGGCCGTGGATAGGCCAGGCATGCCGATCACGTTGGTGCCGGCAAAAGGATCGTCAGCGCCGAAATCGGAGCTCAGGGCTAGGGCGCTGGAGCGACTGGTGTAGCTCGGCTCAGGCTGCTCTCCGCCGTCGTAATCGAGCTCATCGTCGTAGTCGCCATCGAGATAGTCGTCTCCTGAGACAACGGCACGCAGGCGGGAAAACAACGACACGAACCGAACCTCGCAAGTTTCTTTCCACCTGAATAGCGTCCCACACCAATCGCGGCAAGGCTTTCAAGCGGAGATTGGCACCTTCTGGGGAAATTATTGAATTTGGCGCGGCCCAAACAGGCCGCTACCAATGCGCACCCAGGTGCTGCCAGCCTCAGCAGCCTCGGGCCAATCGCCACTCATTCCCATCGAACGCTCCGGCAGGCCCAGCTGCGTCGCCAGGGCGTCGCACTCGCCAAAAAGGACCCGGCGCTCGGCCTCGTCCAGGCCCAGGGGGGCCAGGGTCATCAGGCCCAGGGGCCGCAAGGGCGCCAGGCCACCCAACTCAGGCCAGTGTTGGCAGAGCTCAGCGGGGTCAAAGCCGGTCTTGGCGGGATCGGGGCGAAATTTCACCTGAAAAAACACCGCTGGCTGGCGCTGCTCCTCGGCGGCGATGCGGGCCAGGCGTCTAGCAAGCTCAAGGCTGTCGAGGGAGTGGATCGTGCCGAAGTGGCGCACCACACCCCGGGCCTTATTGGCCTGCAGCCGGCCGATGAAATGCCAGTCGAGGGGCGCCAGATCGGCCAGCTCGGCCTGCTTAAGCACCGCCTCCTGCAGGCGACTTTCACCAAAGCTGCGCTGGCCGGCGGCCACCGCTTCGCGGATCCGATCAGCGGGCTGACCCTTGCTCACCGCCAGCAGGCGACAGCCTGGCGGCAGCTCGGCCTGGAGGGCGGCCAGTCGCCCGGCCAAGGATTCAGATGAAGGTCTGGTCAAACAACTGACGCCAATGGGCGTGGGCCTCGGGACCGTCGCGGCGGGAGCGCACCAGATTTTGCTCAGCAAAGTGGCGAGCATCCATCAGCGGCACTACCTCAAAGGTGGCGCCACGGGGCTGCAGGGTGACGACGAAAAAAATGCGCTGGGCGTAGAGGGTGGCGAACAGATCCCGGCCTTCGGACACCGCCGCCACCCGATAGAGCATCCCGAAGGTGGGATGGTTTAGGTAGCGCTCCGGACTCACAAATGCGCTGCTCGTCAATGCGCTGCTCACCGATGCGGTCGAACTTGGCCATTAAAGGTCACCGACTTTCCAACGCAGCAGGAGCATCAGCAGCAACAATCCCGCCGCCGTGGCGTTGAGCAGGCCCAGGCCCCGCCCCGCAACCGCTGGGCGCAGCAGCTGGTCGGGCGGCAGCCAGACCCCGCCGCGGGCCAGCAGCGCCTCAGCTCCCTGCTCGGCGCGCAGCAACACGTTGGCCAGCAACCGCTCTCCCAGGGCCAGCACCAAGGCCAAGCCCCCCTTCCAGCCCAGCCGCTTGAAATTCACCGCCCGGGTTGCAATAGATCGCAACAGGTTTTGCAGCTCCTCCTGCACCAGGGGCAGGAAGCGCAGGGAAAGCAGCAGGGTGAAGCCAAGCCGCTCCACCGGCAGGCCCAGCCGGGCCAAGGGCGCCAGCAGCCAGCTGATCGCCCACACCAACTGTTCGGGGGAGGTGCTGAGCAGCAGCAGGTTGGCGCTGTGCACCAGGGTGAATAGCAGCGTGGCGCCGTTGAGGCCCAGCTCAGCTGAACGGCGGGTCACCACCAGGGGGCCAGCGCGCAGCAGCACCCAGGGGGTGCCCGAGCGCTCTGGCGGCGGGCTTCCGGGGGGGCCGGGCTGGAGCCGCAACTCCACCGGCGGCCGCTGCAGGGCTGCGGGTGCCGCCGTGCCCGCCGGCAGCAGGGCCGCCAGGGCACCCACCAATAGGGCAAGGGCCAGTAGCAGCGGCACGCTGCGGCGCCATAGCCGCCAGCTGAGCCCGCTAGCGGCGGTGATCAGCAGCAACAGGCCCACCAGACTGAGACGCCAGAGCGGTCCTGCCAGGATCGGCGTTACTAGAAAAATCAGGCTCCAGGCCAGCTTCAGGCGCGGATCAAGCCGGCGCAACCAGCTGCTGCCGCCCGTGGCCGCCTCCGCCGGATCCGGGGCGGCAAATTGGCCGATGGGGATCTGGCGTAAGAAATCCACCTAAGCGCAGGCCCTAGCGCCCACGAGTCTGGCTGCGGGCCAGCTCCTTCTCGGCATCTCGCTGCTGCTTGCCCCGCCAGAACAGCTTGATCGGCGTGCCCTCAAAGCCCAGGCCCTCCCGGATCTGACGCTCCACATAGCGGCGATAGGTTTCACCGAACAGCCTCGGCTCATTGACAAACAACGTGAAGCTGGGGGGCCGCACCGCCACCTGGGTGCCGTAGTAAAGGCGGCCCTGGCGGCCACCACGGCTGGTGGGCGGCGTGCGCCAGCTGAGCGCCTCGGTGAGCACCTCGTTCACAACCGAAGTGGTGACTCGGCGGCGGTGCTGCTCCACCGCCAGCAGGGCCAGGGGGAAGATCGCCTGCACCCGCTGGCCGCTGAGGGCAGAGGTGAACAGCATCGGCGCCCAGTCGAGGAAATAGAGCTTGGCGCGGAGTTCCTTCTCCATCGCCGGCATGGTGTGGCTGTCTTTTTCAATGGCATCCCACTTATTCACCACCACCACGCAGGCTCGGCCGTCTTCTTCGATGCGGCCAGCCAGGCGCTGGTCTTGCTCGGTGACGCCATCGAGGGCGTCAATCACCAATACGCACACATCGGAGCGCTCGATCGCCTTGAAGCTGCGACTGATGCCGAAGTATTCGGGGCCGTAGCTCACCGAACGGCGGCGGCGGATGCCGGCCGTATCGAGCAGCTTCCAGGTCTTGCCCTCCCGCTCGATCGTGGTGTCGATCGTGTCGCGGGTGGTGCCACGAATCGGGCTGACGATCGCCCGGTTTTCACCGCACACCGCATTGAGCAGGCTGGATTTACCCACGTTGGGCCGGCCGATGATCGCCAGCTGAATCGGCTCTTCGCCCTCGTCTTCTTCGGTAGGGGGCAGATAGCTCACCACCTTGTCGAGCAGGTCGCCGGTACCGGCACCATGAATCGCCGAAATCGGGAAGGGCTCGCCCAGGCCCAGGCCCCAAAACTCGGCCGCCATGGCCAGGCCCGCATCCGGCGACTCGCACTTATTCACCGCGAGCATGGTGGGAACCCCCTGGCCCCGCAGCCACTCGGCAATCGACTGGTCGGCGGCGGTGCAACCCTGCTGACCATCAACAACAACCAGGGCTACGGCCGCCTCGGCCAGGGCCAGGTTTGCCTGCTCGCGAATCTCCGGCAGAAACTCGCTGTCGTCGTCAAACACCAGGCCGCCGGTGTCGACCACCCGGAAGGTGCGATCAGCCCAGTAACCCTCTTGATAGGTGCGATCCCGCGTCACGCCGGGCGTGTCGTGCACGATCGCTTCACGGCTGCGGCAGAGCCGGTTCACCAGGGTGGATTTGCCCACGTTGGGGCGTCCGATAATTGCAACGACCGGTAAGGCCAAGGGATGTATTCCTACGTCTGTCCTGTATTGACCCTAACGTCTGCTCTGGCCTGACCCAAAATAGAGGCCCTAACCCCAGCAATTAGCTGATGGGCAGGTCGCCGGGATGCCCCAGCACCGGATCAGCCGGCGCCACCAAGAGCAGCGGCAGTGGCCCGCTCTCCGGCAGGGCTTCACCCCGCTCCGCCAGGTGGGCCAGCAGCCAGTTCACGACGGTGGCGCGGCGGGTGCGGCGCGGGTAGAGCTCGCCGATGGTGTAACCCGCAAAACCCAGTTGCTCCTTCAGCAGTTGCTTGTGCACCTTGGCGATCGAGCGGGTGAGGGCCACCGAGGCGGGCCGCTCGGCGATGAACTGGGGTTCGCTCGGGAAGGACTCCCGCCAGCCAGCGCTGGTAGCCGGGCCGGCGCTCCAGGTGCCGGAGCCGTTCAGCTCGTATGCCAGGCGCGGCCAGATCAGCTCACACACGAAGCGATCGCTGGTGCGGTCGGCCAGCACCGCCTCCAGCAACTCTCGGCTCAGGGGGTAGGGCACGGCAGCGGGGGCGGCCTGAGCGGAAGCCATCGACCTGAAGCATCACAATCGGATCACCATGATCACTGGTTCACCGATCACCGCTCTGCCCCTGCAGCTCTCTGGCAACGGCACGCCCCGCGCCCTGCGCTGCCGCGCGCTGCAGTCGCCGCTGGCGGGGGTGAGCGATCGGATTTTTCGTGGCCTGGTGCGGCGCTGGGCGCCCGATGCCCTGCTGTTCACCGAGATGGTGAACGCCACCAGCCTGGAGCGGGGCTTCGGGCTGCAGAAGGTGGAGGAGCTGGGCAGCGAGGCCGGCCCGATCGGTGTGCAGCTGTTTGATTACCGGCCCGCCGCCATGGCCGATGCGGCCAAGCGGGCCGAGGCCGCCGGCGCCTTTCTGATCGACATAAATATGGGCTGCCCGGTGAAGAAGATCGCCAAGAAAGGCGGCGGTAGCGGCCTGATTCGCGATCCCGAGCTGGCGGCCCGCCTGGTGGAAAGCGTGGCCGCGGCCGTAGCTCTCCCGGTGACGGTGAAAACGCGGCTGGGCTGGTGCGATGGCAGCGATGCGGTGAGCTGGTGCCAGCGGCTCGAAAATGCCGGTGCCCAGCTGCTCACCCTGCACGGCCGCAGCCGCGAACAGGGCTTCAAGGGTCAGGCCGACTGGGCCGCCATCGCGGCGGTGAAGGCCGCCCTGGCCATACCGGTGATCGCCAATGGCGACATCAACAGCCCCGAGGATGCGGTGCGCTGCCTAGAGCAGACGGGCGCTGATGGGGTGATGGTGGGCCGGGGCAGCATGGGCTCCCCCTGGCTGGTGGGCCAGATCGATGCGGAGCTCAGCGGCCGGCCCATCCCAGCCACCCCCGGCGCCCTCGAGCGCCTCGCCCTGGCGGCGGAGCAGCTTCAGTCCCTGGTGGCGGCCAAGGGCGACCATGGCCTGCTGATCGCCCGAAAGCACATGGGCTGGACCTGCCAGGGCTTCGCCGGCGCCCCCCAGCTACGCCATGCCCTGATGCGGGCGCCCAGCCCCGGCGCAGCCCTGGAGCTGCTGCAGCGAGCGGAGGCTGCTGTTCAGGGCAGCACCTCTGGCCAGCTCTGACGAATAAGCAGTAGCGAAAAGTAGGGCTGTTCATCGGCGGGCACCTCGGCCGCCGGCGCCAGTAGCTGGTCGGGCCAGCCCACCCGCTGGGCAAACAGGGCCCCTGCCAGCAGGTTGCGCTGCTCCAGCAGGGGCCGCACCCAGGCCCAGCGGTGGCCGAGCTTGAGCAGGGCCAGCACCGTGGCCGCTGCCGCCGCCTCAGCCAGCAGCGCCTCGAGCTGGGCGGGATCGTCGGGGGTGGGGCGAATCAGCAGGGCGTCCTGCTGCAGGGCCAGCGGCCAGGGCAACCCCTGGGAGGAGGCAGCGGCGGCAGCGGCGGCCACCGCCGTGATGCCGGGGATCACCGCCACCGGACAGGTGGGATGGCGCTCCGCCAGGGCCAACAGGGCGTAGGAGGCGCTGGCATAGAGGGAGGCGTCCCCCTCGCACAACAACACCACGGCCTGGCCAGCAGCCACTTCTGCGGCCAGGGCAGCGGCGGCGGCATGCCAGGCCTGGCGGCGCGGCTCCGCCTCGCTCACCATCGGAAACAGCAGCGGTAGGCGCCGTTGCTCGGGGCCAATCCAGGGGGCGGCGATCTGGGCCGCCATTCCCTCCGCCTCGAGCCGGGCCACCGGGTAGGCGACCACCGCCGCAGCCCTAATTGCCCGCACCGCCGCCACGGTGAGCAGCTGGGGATCACCGGGGCCAACGCCTACCAGGGTGAGGCCTGCCACCGGCGACGGGGCTTCCGGAAATTCTGCCGAAAACACGAGTGGCCTGCCGCTGCAGCCTTTCTAGGCTGGGAGGAGCCCGTGATCTAGCCCGATGACTCTTCTGCAGGTATTTGGCACCGGCCCAGCCGCATCAGCCTCGCCAAACCTCAGCAGCAGCGATCCGGCCGCAATCGCCGCCACCCTGGCGCCGATGGGCATTGGCTTTGAGCGCTGGCAAGTCCAGGGCGGCTTGTCCCCGGAGGCCGATCCGGCCGCGATCCTGGCCGTCTACGCCACCGAAATCGCCCGAGTGCAGGCCGGTGGTTCTTACCCCACCGTGGATGCGATTCGCCTCACGCCAAACCATCCCGACCGCCAGGCCCTGCGCCAGAAGTTTCTGGCCGAGCACACCCACAGCGAAGACGAGGTGCGCTTTTTCGTAGAGGGCCGCGGCCTTTTCTGCCTGCACATTGGCGATTTGGTGCTGCAGCTGCTCTGTGAAGCGGGCGACTGGATTTCCGTGCCCGCCGGCACGAAGCACTGGTTTGACATGGGTCCAGAACCGCATTTCTGTGCCCTGCGCTTCTTCGACAACCCCGCAGGCTGGGTGGCCGAATTTACCGGCGACCAAATCGCCGACCACTACCCCCGCCTCGACGATTTAGGCGCTTAAAGTTTGAATTGAAGCTGAAAAGAAAAAGTTAGGGTTTTCTCTCGAAATGACATTTCCGGCCAGCCATCTCGCCCCCACCGAGCCCGAGAGGAACAAGGAAGCTGCCAGCCTGATCCGTCAAGTTGGCGATGACCTCAATTTCAGGCTGCGCCAGCTGCACGAGCAATTGTTAGAGCAGGTTCCTGACGTAGATCGCATCGCCTGCGCTCTCTACGAACCCAGCGATGACATGCTCAGAACCTTTGTGCATAGCACTCGCCAGGGCGTAGCCATCAAGGGATATGAGTTTTGCCTTTCCGAAAGCGCCTCCCTCAGCGGCTTAGCGGCTAGCCGTAGCGTTCGGATTTTGGATGAAATCGCCGATGTCGTAAATGCTGCCAATCCCCACTCCCAATGGCTCCTAAACGAGGGCTACCGCTCCTCCTTCACCGTGCCCCTATACGAGAGGCAGGAGTTTATCGGCTTCCTTTTCTACGACTCATTGAAGCCAGCTGCTTTTAGCAAAAAAGTTCAGCGCAGCCTTGAGGTTTACAACACCCTTATCAGCCTGACAATCTCAAATGAATTAAATTTAGTTCGCTCGATCACCACATCTGCTCAGGTTGCTCGCGAATTTGCCAGCCTCCGCGACTTTGAAACCGGCAATCATCTTGAGCGCATGGCTCACTACTCCCGCCTAATCGCCAGGGAGTTAGCCCCTCGCTACGACTTAAGCGATGAATACATTGAACATCTTTACTTATTTGCGCCATTACATGACATTGGCAAAATTGGCATTCCCGACAGTATTTTGCTTAAGTCCGGCGGTCTAAACCCTGAAGAGCGAGCCCTGATGAATACCCATGTTCAAAAGGGTATTGACGTGCTGGAGCGCATGATCGGCGAATTCGGACTTAATACCCTGCCCGACTCCCAGGTGATGCGCAACGTGGTGGCCGGGCACCACGAGTGTCTCGATGGCAGCGGCTACCCCAATGGGCTTAAAGGAGTCGAGATCGCCCTAGAGGCCAGGATCATCGCCGTCGCCGACATTCTCGACGCCCTCACGAGTCACCGGCCTTATAAAGAGCCCTGGTCTGTGAAGGCGGCCATTTGTGAGCTGGAGCGCTTGGTTGAAAGGGGCAAGCTCGATGGCGATTGCGTTCAGGCTCTGAAGTGCCATCTCCCGGAGGTGAACACCATCCGCGACCGGTTCAAAGACAGCTGAGCTAATGCTCCGGTCTTAATCAAGTTGCAGGGGCTCTAACTGCAGGGTCGAATGATCGATGCCCAGCTGGGCCAACTCAGCTTTTGCTCTATGCAGCAGGGCCATGTCGTCTACCTGCTGGGGGTCGCGCAGGAGGTGTGCCGTCAGGGCCGTTTGGGAGGTGCTCATGCCCCAAATATGAATGTGATGCACCGCCGCCACCCCTGGCAGCTCAGCCAAGGTGCGTTCCACCGCATCTCGATCGATCCCTGGCGGGATCCCGTCGAGGCTCACCAGCACCGACTGACGCAGCAGGGTCCAGCCGGACCAGGCCACGGCCAAGCCCACGCCAATACCGGTGAAGGGATCAAGCCAGTGGATGCCGGTGAACTGAATCAACAGGGCACTGACCAGCACCGCAGCACTCACCGCCGCATCGGTGAGCAGGTGCACCACCGCAGCTCGGCGGTTGAGATCGTGGCTGTGGTTGTGGCCAAACAAACGGGCCGAGCCCAGGTTCACCGCAATGCCCAACAGGGCCGCCACCGCCACCGGGCCAGGGGTTAGCTCCACCGGCTTGGCCAGTCTCTGCACGCCTTCAACGATCACAACGGCGGATGCCATCAAGATCAAGGCCGCGTTGATCATCGAAGCCAGCTGGGTGCTGCGGCCAAATCCGTAGGTGAATTGCCTGTTGGCGGGCAGGGCGCTGAGGCGCTCAGCCCCCCAGCCCAGCAGCAACCCCGCCACATCGCCGAGGTTGTGCAGGGCATCGCCGATCAGGGCCAAAGAGCCAAAGCCGATGCCAATGGCCAGCTGCAAAGCGGAGAGGCCGCTGTTGAGCAGCACACTCCAGCGAAAGGCCGCCGGATTGCCATCTCTGTGTTCGTGCTGGATGTGGCGTGGCAGCCGCTGGCGGCCCACCGCTGGATGGCTCATAAACCTTTTGTAGATCGGGTGGACGGTGCTGTCTGCCGAAGTCAGCTCACCAAATCAATCCCCACCGAGTGCATGCGCACCTGGTCTGCAGCGGCGAGATCGCCTGTGAGGGCTGCGACTTCCGCCGCCGCCAGCTCCTGCAGCCGCTCCACCGTGGCCCCACGGCCGAAGCGCTCTTCGCAGAGCAGCCAGTAGAGGCCGAAATGGCGCGCTTCGCTGGCCAGCAGCTCTCCATACAGCTCTCGCAGCTCCGCGTCGGGGCTATGGGCCGCCAACAGGGCCATGCGCTCATGGCTGCGGGCCTCAATCAAGCCAGCCACCAAAAAGGAATCGAGCATGCGCTGGGGTTCGCCCTTGCGCACCTGAGCCGTGAGGGCCGAGCCGTAGGCCGGGGCCGGCAGGGAGCGCAGGGATGCGCCGCGCCGTTGCAGCAATTGCAGTACCTGCTCAAAGTGCTCCAACTCCTCCCGTGCCAGGGGGCTAAGGGCGGCCGCCAAGCCAACCTCGCTGGGATAACGAAACATCAGCTGCAGGGCTACGCCGGCAGCCTTGCGCTCGCAGTGGGCGTGGTCGATCAACAGCAGCTCTGGCTGGGCAATCGCCTGCTCCAGCCAGGCGGGGCTGGAGGGGGCCGCCAACCACTTCACCCGGGCCATCAAGGCTGGGCTCGCAGGTGGGCCACCAGCCCCTCCAGGGCCAGGGTGTAACTGAGCGGCCCAAAGCCACAGATCACGCCCAGGGCCTTATCGGCCAGGGTGGAATGGTGCCGAAACGGCTCGCGGGCGTGGGTGTTGCTCAAGTGCAATTCCACGAAGGGAATCGCCACCCCCAGCAGGGCATCGCGCAGGGCAATTGAGCTGTGGGTGTAAGCGCCGGCATTGATCAAAATGCCATCCACGCTGCCGCGGCCCTCGTGGATGCGATCCACTAGGGCGCCTTCATGGTTGCTTTGAAAGCAGCTGATCGCCGCCCCCAGGGCCTGGGCGCGACTCTCGAGCTCAGCGTTGACCTGATCAAGGGTCTGGCTGCCATAAACACCCGGCTCGCGGGTGCCCAGCAAGTTGAGATTGGGACCGTGGAGAGCGAGCAGCTGCATTGAGAAGGTCGGCTGGTAAGTTCTTCGGGTGTGGTTCGGGTCGGTGCCCGAGTGGTTAATGGGGGCGGACTGTAAATCCGCTGGCTCTGCCTACGTTGGTTCAAATCCAACCCGGCCCACCTTCCACATGCCCTTGTAGCTCAGTGGTAGAGCACTCCCTTGGTAAGGGAGAGGTCACGAGTTCAAATCTCGTCAAGGGCTTACAAAAAGAGGAGCTGGCACCGCTCCTCAAGCACAGTGGTACACCGGCTGCATTTTGCTGACCCTTCGCTGCCTGATCGGGGAAGACCAGGTCATGGTCCTGCAGCTGTTTTGCAAGATGGTGCAGGGGTTGGCCTGGCTCTGAGCAGCCGAAGCCTCAAGCAATTTGCCAGCTTGGGCTGACACGCGGCCTGCCCCTTGACCTCCGCCCCAAGCGCCACCCCGCTCCTGGCCACGCCGATTGCGGCGATGCGGGCACCCGTAAGCACGGGCCTCACCCGCAGCCTGGCCTGGCGGCTGGAGCAGCTAGATCGCCTGGAAGGCCTGTTGCGCGATCAGGAGGCGGCAGTGCTCGAAGCCTTGGCGGCCGACCTAGGCAAACCGCCCCTAGAGGCCACCTTTGAGCTAATAGCGGTGCGTCAGGAGCTGACCCTCACCCGGCGTCAGCTGAAGCGCTGGATGGCACCGCGGCCGATTGGGCTGGATCTGGCCCTGCGGCCCGGCCAGGCCTGGGTGCAAACCGAACCTCTGGGCTGCGTGTTGATCATCGGCCCCTGGAACTACCCATTCCATCTCTGCCTGCGCCCGCTGGTGAGCGCCCTTGCGGCTGGCAACACGGCCGTGATCAAGCCCTCAGAGCATGCGCCCCACATCTCCGCACTCCTGGCCCGCTGCCTACCCATGGCCTTTCCTGCCGAGGTGGTGCAGGTGGTCACCGGCGATGGGGCCGTGGCAGCCGAGCTGCTGGAGCAGCAGTTTGACCACATCCTTTTCACCGGGGGCGGCCGGGTCGGCCGGCTGGTGATGGCCGCCGCCGCCCGCCATCTCACCCCCGTGACCCTGGAGCTGGGCGGCAAGAGTCCGGCGATCGTGCTTGCCGATGCCGACATCGCCACCAGCGCCAAGCGCCTGGCCTGGGGCAAGGGTCTCAATGCTGGTCAAACCTGCATCGCCCCCGACCACCTGCTGGTGCAACCAGCCGTGCGGGAAGCGCTAGTTGCAGCTATCGCTGCCGAATGGCAGCGCTTCTACGGCAGCGATCCCCTCTCCAGCGAGGACATGGGCTCCATCGTCAATGAAGCCCAGTTCCAGCGACTGGAGGCCCTGCTGGCGGGAGCCCGCAGCCGCGGCCAGGTGCTGGCCGGGGGGCGCAGCGATCCCAGCCGCCGGCGCATCGAACCCACCTTGGTAGCAATCGAATCCGGCGACGATCCGCTGATGCAGGAGGAGCTGTTTGGCCCAATCCTGCCCGTGCTGGCAGTAGCCAACCTGGAAGCGGCCCTAGCCGAGGTGAGGGCAAGGCCCAAGCCCCTTGCTCTCTATCTGTTTAGCCACGATCGAGCCGCCCAGCAGCGCACCCTGGACACCACCAGCTCCGGTGGCGTCTGCTTCAACGATGTAGTGATGCAGGCGAGTGGGGCGGCCCTGCCCTTAGGCGGCGTCGGCGAAAGCGGCATGGGCAGCTACCACGGCGAGGCAGGCTTTCTAACCTTTTCGCACCGGCGCACGGTGCTGAGGCGCCCTTTCTGGCTGGATCTGCCCTTCCGCTACCCCCCCTATGCGGGCAAGTTGGCCCTGGTGAAGCGGCTGCTGGGCTAACTGGGGCACGGCGACGGGGGGGGGCGATCAGCAGCTTTGATGCCCCGAAAGCGATCCAGGGACTGGATGGGACGAGGCAACGCCCTTAACGTTCCCGTACCTATAAGTGGTGCCGATGCGTCGCTCCCTTGCCGCCCTGGCCCTAGCGGTGGTGTTGCCCTTCCCGGGTCTGGCCCCTGCGGCAGCCCTGGCAAACGTGGTGGTAAAGCCAGGCGAAACCCTCTCGGAAATTGCCGACCGCCACGGCATCAGCCTCACCCGACTGATGCAGGCCAATGGCATCACCAACCCCAACCTGGTGGTGGCGGGCCAGAGCTTGAGGCTGCCAGGCAGTAGCGCCGCTGGCGCTGGGAGCTCCAGCGGCGCCAGTGTCACCGTCCAGCCCGGAGACACCCTCTCCGACATCGCCGATCGCCAGGGGATCAGCCTCAACCAGTTGATGCAGGCCAACGGCATCACCAACCCCGACATGGTGGTAGCAGGCCAAAAGCTGGTGCTACCTGGATCTCGCCGGGCAACTGCGGCCGCCGCTCCCCGCGAGCTGCCCACCGCCCCTTACACGGTGAAAAGCGGTGAAACCATCTCAGAAATCGCCGATCGCTTTGGCACGAGCACTGAGCGCCTGATTCAGTTAAACGGGATCAGCAATCCAAATCTGGTGGTGGCGGGAACACGCCTGGCCATCCCTGGGCGTCCGTCCTCATCGGCCGCCCCCCGCAGCACAGCGGCCCCGCGCAACGCCAAGGAACACGTGGTGCGCAGCGGTGAGAGTCTCTCCACCATCGCCGACAGCTATGGGCTGCCGGTTGAGCGGCTGGTTGCCATCAACAAAATCGACGACCCCGATCTGGTGGTGTCCGGCGCCCGCCTGAAACTGCAGTCCCCGCCTCCGGTGAAGGCCACTCCAAAGCCAGCCACTCCAAAGCCCGCCGCCGCCCAAGCCAAACCGCAGACCAAACCCCAGGCCAAACCCAATCCCAAGCCGGTGGCAACTGCAACTGCAGTGGCAACGCCAGTAACAACACCAGTGGCCGTGAAAACGCCAGCACCCACACCCACTCCCCGGCCCACACCCACCGTTCAGCAGCCCATACAACAGGCCATACAACAACCTGTTCAACAAGCTGTTCAACAGCCAGTGCAAAAGGCTGCTGAGAGGGCTGTACAACCCGCAGTACAACCAGTCGTACAAGCGGCGGGCCAACCGAAAATCCAACCCACTCCGAAACCCTCCCCAGTCGTTGCCACGCCGATCGCCAAAGCCTCAACCACTTCGACTACCGCAACCACCTCCCCCGCCAGCCGGCCGAGCACTGGCAGCAAGCCCAGCAGCAGCAAACCCAGCAGCAGCAAGCCTCAGGGGCCCGACTGGCGCAGCTACGGCCCGCTGCAGGTGGACTGGGCCAACTGGCAGCCCATGGGGGGCAGTTTCGTAGCCCCAACCCTCAATAGCGATGGCAAGCCCGTTTATTTGGCGGTCAACTGCGGAGCCCGCAAGCTCAATGCCACCAGCCAATCAGGCCAATGGAAAAGCTGGGATGCACCCCAGAGCGACTTTGAGGAGCAGCTAATCAGCGATATCTGCAAAGCCCGGGCCAGCTAATCCAACCGGCTAGCCAAGCACCACAAATCAGGCTGCCCAGTCAGGCAGCCCAGTGAAGTGGCCAGGGCTGGCGCACGTAGCGCCGGCCCGAGGCGCGCAGATAGAGCCGCTGGGCGCCGTCATCGCTTTCGCTGAGCAATTCCTCCTGGGCCAGCCGCCGCAGCAGCCACCCCCAGCTCGCTTCTTGCTGCTGTCGCTGCTCAACCGACACGGCGGATGCGAGCTCCTCAGCCAGGTTGCGTAGATCGCGGCCGGGACGCAGCTCCAGCACCTCCAGCGCCTGGTGCGCCTCAACAGACCAATCCCGACTTTCACGGGGACTACGGCAGTTATCGCAACGGCCGCAGGCAGCCGCCAGTTCCCCTACGGCCAGCAGCAGCGCCTGCTCCCGGCAGCCCTCGCCCTCCGCCACCGCTTCCATCCGCCGCAATTGTTGCTGGGCCAGCTCCAGCCGTTGCTGGTCCTGCTGGCGCTGGGCCCCCACGCCCCGAATTGCCCAGCCCAAGCTGGTGCGATCAGCCGAGTCGTAGAGCACCAGACAGCGCGCCAGTTCCCCATCCCGGCCGGCCCGGCCCGATTCCTGCAGATAACCCTCCGGACTGGCCGGCAGGTCCAGGTGCAGCACTAGTCCCACATCCGATCGGTCCACTCCCATGCCGAAGGCCACGGTGGCCACCAGCACCGGCCGCGGCTGCAGCTGGAAATGCTCCAGGGCCAGCTGGCGGCTTTCGGGGTCCATGCCGGCGTGATAGGCGATCGCCTCCACCCCGACCCCTGTCAAGCGAGCCGCCCATTGCTCCACCGAGCGGCGGGTGCGCGCATAGATCAGCACGGCGCCCCTGGATGCCCCCAGCTCCGCCAGCACCAGGGGCAGGGGATCGGGCGGGCGCACCTGCATGCCGTACACCAGGTTGGTGCGGCGGGCCGAACGCACCTGGATCAGCGGTCGCCGCAGCTGCAGCAGGCGAATGATGTCGGCCCGCACCTGGGGGGCTGCGGTGGCGCTGAGCGCCACTAGGGGCACCCCGGGGCACTGAGCCCGCAATTGGCCTAGGCGGCGGTAGTCGGGGCGGAAATCATGGCCCCAGGCGCTGATGCAGTGGGCCTCGTCCACCGCAAGCGCCACCAGCTGGCCGCTCTCCAGAACGTCGTCGAGCAGCTGGCGGGTGGCTTCCCCCTGCAGCCGCTCCGGGGCCAGATAAAGCAGCCGCAGCCTGTGATCGCGCAGCCGCTGCAGCAGCTGGCGCCGCTCCGGCAAGGCCAGGCCGCCATGCAGGCAGGCGGCAGGGATGCCTCGGCGTTGCAACTGGCTCACCTGGTCCTGCATCAGGGCAACCAGGGGTGAAATCACCAGCACCAGCCCACCACGCACCAAGGCGGGCAGCTGATAACAAAGCGACTTGCCACCGCCAGTGGGCAGCACCGCCAGGCAGTCCTGGCCGGCCAGCAGGGCCTCCACCACCGGCCTCTGACCGGGACGGAAATCGGACCAGCCGAAATGGCGCTCCAGGGCCAGCGCCAGGGGATCAGCGGGGCCAGAAGGCAATTGGGCCCTACCCGTAGTGCTCACTGACCATAGCGACCACCAGATGCGGTGCTAGGGGCCGGTCATGGCAGAGGTGGTCATGGCAGGGGTGGTGGCGGTAGCTGCTCCGGTGACTCCTCCACTAGTTGCAAGCGCACCCGCTTGCCCCCCGCCAACTCCCCCAGGGACACCCGCAGGGTGCTGCCGCTGAGCGACTGCAAGGCAGTGAGCAGTTCGCGCAGGTGGGGCGTGCTGCTGCCGCTCTCCACCCAGAGGCGCTCCTGCAGGCCCCCGAGCCGCCGCCAGCTGGTGTGAAGCTTCAGCACGGCACTCTCCAGGGCCTGGGCCTGGCCCACCGCATCGGCCAGCAAGCCCAGGGCATCGAGTCGTTGAGCCTCCTGCAGCGCCTTCTCGAAATCCAGCTCCCCCTGCTGAAACGCCCGCACCGCCAGAGCTGCCTCCGCCGCCTTGCTCAACCAACGGGCCGTGCAGGTCACCTCCTTGACTCGCTCCAGCTCCGGCTCCTCGCGCAACACCTTGCGCAGGTCCTCCTGCTGGTCTTCTGGCAACTTGGCCAGCTCCTTCACCAGGGGAGCCACAGCCCGCGGTGGCAGGAGATTGTCAGCTGTGCGCTGGCGGATCTCCTCGGGCAAAAGGGGGCTGGTGGCGGCTGTGAACTCATCACTAAGACGGCGCACTTGCTTGCGGGTGATCTGCTGACCCTCATTGGCCGCCTCGCTGATCATCTGCTGCACCTCCGGGTCAGCCTGGGCAGTCTCCAGAAAGGCCCGCTTCGAAAAGTTGTTGACGCTGGTTTCCTCAAGCAGGCCGCCACCCACCAAGCTCTCAGCCGACTCAGCCAGCTGGATCAAGGTGTAAGCCCGGGTCTTGCTGATTTCCCGCTCCCGCAGCCACTGCAGGAAGCCCGTGCCTCGCCCTTCGCCGCCGCGCTTTTCCCGGTCCCGCACCGCCGCCAAAATCCGCCCGCGCCAGATTTCGGTCTGCAGGTCAAAGCGGTCGCACACGGCCCAGGCTTCTTCAAGCCTGGCCAGAAACTCAATCGTGCTGATGGTGTCGCTTTCGGGGTCGGGCAGCTCGAGGTTGAGCACCGGCGGCGCCGGGACCTCCATCGGGTCCATGGCCATGGGAAAGGACGGGCTGCTGTGCTGTCGATGGTGCCATGGGCAGCCAACGTCTCACCAAGGGCGACGAATCGTGACGCCCTTGGTGAAGCCCACCTCCTGCGCGGGTATCTTCGCTCTGGCAGCCACCCGATCTAAAGCGCAGCGATGGCAATCTCCCGCGGCGACAAGGTGCGCATCAAGCGCCCCGAGTCTTACTGGTTCAACGAAGTCGGCACCGTCGCTTCGATCGACACTTCCGGCATCCGCTACCCCGTGGTGGTTCGCTTTGAGAAGGTGAACTACAACGGCTACAGCGGCTCTGAAGGCGGCATCAACACCAACAACTTCGCCGAGAGCGAACTCCAAAAGGCCTGAACCGCTTCAGCCTCTTGGGATCCAAGTTTCTGGACAATTTGCAGGCCTCTCTAAAGCCCGTGCAACTTTTGGTTGCGCGGGCATTTTGCTGGGCAAGCGCCTAAGGCAATGCCGGAATTACCCGAAGTTGAAACCGTGCGGCGGGGTCTCGAGCAGCAGACCCAAGGCTTTGAGATCAGCAGGGTTGAGGTACACCGGGCTAGGGCCATAGCCAGTCCGGTAAACCCCGCTGCATTCGCTGCGGCCTTGTGCGGTTGCCGAGTTGGCGCCTGGTCACGACGGGGAAAATATCTGATGAGCAAGCTCAGCCGAGGGGGGGAAGATGCTGGCAGCTGGGGCGTCCATTTGCGCATGACCGGCCAATTCCTTTGGCTGGAAACCTCGAAACCGGCCTGCCCCCACACCCGCGTGCAAATGTTTGGTGCCAGCAATCAGGAGCTGCGGTTCGTAGACACCCGCAGCTTCGGCCAGATGTGGTGGGTCCCCCCCGGCCAACCGTTGGACTCGGTGATCACGGGCCTGGGGCGGCTGGGCCCCGAGCCCTTCAGCCCAGCCTTCAACGCGGCCTACCTGGCCGAGCGACTGCGGGGCTCGAAGCGGCCAATCAAAAATGCCCTGCTGGATCAGGCGCTGGTGGCGGGGGTGGGCAACATCTACGCCGATGAGTCCCTGTTTGCTGCAGGTATTCGGCCCGCCACCACCAGCGGCAGCCTTGGCGTCTCGCAGCTGGAGCGCCTGCGGCAGGCCCTGGTGGAGGTGCTTGAAACCAGCATCGGCGCCGGCGGCACAACCTTCAGCGACTTCCGCGACCTCAAGGGCAACAACGGCAATTACGGCGGCGTGGCCTGGGTGTACAGGCGTGGTGGCGAACCCTGCCGCCGCTGCCAGACCCCCATTCAACGCGAGAAACTCGGCGGGCGCAGCAGCCACTGGTGCCCGAGCTGCCAGCATTGAACCAACCGCAAGCTTGCGTGGAAACCGCCGCATCACAAACTGCCGAGTTGGCGCAACAGCTCAGCGCGACGATGGCCGCAATTCATCGCCGCGGTTGGTGCGATGGCACGGGAGGCAACTTCAGCTGCGTTCTGCGGTGGCAGCCGCTGGAGCTGCTGATGGCTCCTAGTGGGGTGGATAAGGGCAGCGTTGCCCCTGAGCAGCTGATCGTGGTCGATGCTGCTGGGGCGGTGCTGAAAGGCACCGGGCGGGCCAGCGCCGAAACCGCCCTGCACCTAGCCCTTGTGCAGACCTGTGGAGCCGGTGCGGTGCTGCACACCCATTCCCAAGCCGGCACCCTGCTGTCCCAGCACTACGCACCCACCAAAGCAGGGGCTGCCTTCCTAGTGCTGCAAGACCTGGAGATGCTTAAAGGACTTGAAGGTGTCGCCACCCATGCCACCAGCGTCTCAATTCCAGTACTGGGTAACGATCAGGATCTGGAACGACTGCGCGGCAACGCGGAACCCCACCTTGCGGCAGCGCCCTATGGGCTACTAATAGCGGGTCATGGGCTCTATGCCTGGGGGAAAGATCTGACAACAGCTCGTAGACATCTCGAGATTCTGGAGTTCCTGCTGGAGCAACACTGGCGTCAACTATTGCTTCAGGGGCTAAGCGGCAGGCAGCACGGCAGGGCAGTTGTGCAACGGCATGGCGTGAGCCATGTGCTGCTTGACATTGAGGGCACCACCTGTCCGGTGAGTTTTGTATCAGACACCCTTTTCCCCTATGCGGCTGAGCATCTCGGCAGCTTTTTGGACGAGCAACACAAGGACCCGCAGGTTCAAGAGTTGCTAGCAGAAGTAGAAAAAGCCTGGGTGGAAGATCCAGACCCCGAAGCTCAATCAATTCGGCGGCCGGGCCTATCAGAGGGCAAGGATGGTGTTTTGAAGTACCTGCATTGGCTGATCAAGATGGATCGGAAGCTCACGCCACTGAAAGAGCTGCAGGGGATGATCTGGGAGATTGGCTATCAGAGCGGCGAACTTCAGGGTCCGCTGTTTGAAGATGTACCAGGCGCCCTGCGGCAGTGGCATGCAGCAGGACTGCAATTGGCGGTCTATTCGTCTGGATCAGTTGGAGCCCAACAGCTGATTTACAGATACAGCAGTGGTGGAGATCTCAGGGAGATATTTAGGCATTGGTTTGACACCCGCGTGGGCAGCAAGCGTGATCAAAGCAGCTACAGAAAGATTGCCGAGTCGCTTGATGTTGCCAGCCACCAAATATTGTTCATAAGCGACACCCTGGCCGAATGCGAGGCGGCGGCTGCGAGCGGCATGCAGGTGCTGCTAAGCATCCGCCCAGGCAATCCGGCACAAGCGGTGACTCGATTTGAGAGGATCAGCTCATTCCAAGACCTGGAGCTAAACCCATGAACCAAGGCGATAAGGATATTGATGCCAAAGCTGGGGCACCGCAGACAAACGAGCAGCAGTTGATCTGCCTCAACCAAAACCTGCTTGAAAGCGTAGTAAGCGGTGATTGGCTCACCTATTCCAGCCACTGCAGCCTTGACCTCACCTGCTTCGAAGCAGAGACCAATGGAATCCTCGCAGAGGGTCTTGCCTTCCATCAATTCTATTTCGACCTACCAGCAGCAGCGACAAGCACCCCTTCCACTCCCATACAGGTGAGCATGGCAAGACCACACATTCGCTGGATTAGCCCCGACGCTGCCGTATTGAGCTACACCCGTCTCACTCAGAAGTTGGTCGACGGAGCAGCGGTTACGTCTAGCTGCTGCGAGACGCGTATTTGGCAGAGGATCGATGGCACCTGGAAACACATCCACGTGCATCGTTCCTGAAAGTCATTTTTAGTTACCAAGCCCCACCAAGAAGCTTACCCAACAAAAAAGCCACCCCTTCGGGTGGCTTTTGAGTTAACTGCCCCATCCTCTTTCAAGAAGATGGGGCAATTTAATAGGATGAATGTTTTACCTGGCATCGAGCTATTTTCTCAGGGGGCTGCCCCCCAAATATCGTTGCCGCTGCAGCGTTTCACAGCCGAGTTCGAGATGGATCGGAGTGGTTCCACTGCGCCATGGACACCAGGATAGTATTCATCCTCAGGTTGAACCCTGAGAACTACATAGGTAAGTCAACCACTTAACCCTAAGATTTAGTGATTAAAAACTGGAAACAAGCTTTTGTTTAGAGCCTGAGTTTTGGTCAAGCCCTCGGTCTATTAGTACTCCTCTGCTTCACGCATTACTGCGCTTCCACATAGAGCCTATCAACGGGTGTTCTTCCCGTGACCTTACTGGCTAAAGCCATGGGAATACTCATCTTGAGGTGGGCTTCCCACTTAGATGCTTTCAGCGGTTATCCACTCCGCACATGGCTACCCAGCGTTTACCGTTGGCACGATAACTGGTACACCAGAGGTGCGTTCCTCCCGGTCCTCTCGTACTAGGGAGAAATCCTCTCAATATTCCTGCGCATGCACCGGATATGGACCGAACTGTCTCACGACGTTCTGAACCCAGCTCGCGTACCGCTTTAATGGGCGAACAGCCCAACCCTTGGGACCGACTTCAGCCCCAGGTTGCGATGAGCCGACATCGAGGTGCCAAACCTCCCCGTCGATGTGAACTCTTGGGGGAGATCAGCCTGTTATCCCTAGAGTAACTTTTATCCGTTGAGCGACGGCCCTTCCACGCAGAACCGTCGGATCACTAAAGCCGAGTTTCCTCCCTGTTCGACTTGTAGGTCTCACAGTCAAGCTTGCTTCTGCTTTTACACTCGTCGGCTGATTTCCAACCAGCCTGAGCAAACCTTTGCGCGCCTCCGTTACCTTTTAGGAGGCGACCGCCCCAGTCAAACTGCCCACCAGATACTGTCCAGTCCCCGGATAACGGGTGACTGTTAGAACCCTAGCTCTGAAAGAGTGGTATCTCACCGTTGGCTCACAACAACCCGCAAGCTGTTGATCAAAGCCTCCCACCTATCCTGCGCATTCAGAGCCCGGGCACAATACCAAGCTACAGTAAAGCTTCATAGGGTCTTTCTGTCCGGGTGCACGTAGTCCGCATCTTCACAGACAATTCTATTTCGCCGAGCCTCTCTCCGAGACAGCGCCCAGATCGTTACGCCTTTCGTGCGGGTCGGAACTTACCCGACAAGGAATTTCGCTACCTTAGGACCGTTATAGTTACGGCCGCCGTTCACCGGGGCTTCAGTCGCCAGCTTCGCTTACGCTGACCAGCTTCCTTAACCTTCCGGCACTGGGCAGGCGTCAGCCCCCATACATCGTCTTGCGACTTAGCGGAGACCTGTGTTTTTGGTAAACAGTCGCCTGGGCCTCTTCACTGCGACCACCTTGCGGTGGCACCCCTTCTCCCGAAGTTACGGGGTCATTTTGCCGAGTTCCTTAGAGAGAGTTACCTCGCGCCCCTCGGTATTCTCTACCACCCCACCTGTGTCGGTTTCGGGTACAGGCCATGATGCCTTAACGGGTATAGGGCTTTTCTTGGAAGCATGACGTCACCAACTTCGCTGCCGTAGCAGCTCGCACTCACGCCTCAGCTCAAACCGTTTTCGCCGGTTCTCAACGCCTCGAACGCTTGGACCAGTAACCAACATCTGGCTTGGCTAGCCTTCTCCGTCCCCCTTCCCAAAACATCACAGGTACAGGAATGTTGACCTGTTGTCCATCGACTACGCCTTTCGGCCTCGCCTTAGGTCCTGACTAACCCTCCGCGGACGAGCCTGCCGGAGGAACCCTTAGGGTTTCGGGGCATGGGATTCTCACCCATGTTTTCGCTACTCAAGCCGACATTCTCACTTCCATGTAGTCCACGCCCGCTTACGCTAACGCTTCACCCCGCATGGAACGCTCCCCTACCATTAAACAAGTTTAATCCGCAGCTTCGGTACAATGCTTAGCCCCGTTCATTTTCGGCGCAGGATCGCTCGACCAGTGAGCTATTACGCACTCCTTTGAGGATGGCTGCTTCTAGGCAAACCTCCTGGTTGTCTGGGCAATCCCACCTCCTTTATCACTCAGCATTGATTTGGGGACCTTAGCTGGCGGTCTGGGCTGTTTCCCTTTCGACCATGGAGCTTATCCCCCACAGTCTGACTGCCTAGTTACACACAGGGTATTCAGAGTTCGTATCGATTTGGTACCGCTCTCGCAGCCCGCACCGAAACGGTGGCTTTACCCCCCTGCTGGAGCACTAGACGCTACGCCTCAACGTATTTCGGGGAGAACCAGCTAGCTCCGGGTTCGATTGGCATTTCACCCCTAACCACAGCTCATCCGCTGATTTTTCAACATCAGTCGGTTCGGACCTCCACTTGGTATCACCCAAGCTTCATCCTGGCCATGGTTAGATCACCCGGGTTCGGGTCTATAAACACTGACGATCGCCCTATTCAGACTCGCTTTCGCTATGGCTCCACCATTCCCGGTTTAACCTGCCAGTGCCTATAAGTCGCCGGCTCATTCTTCAACAGGCACACGGTCACCCGATTAGTCGGGCTCCCATTGCTTGTAAGCTCACGGTTTCATGTTCTATTTCACTCCCCTCCCGGGGTTCTTTTCACCTTTCCCTCGCGGTACTGTTTCGCTATCGGTCACACAGGAGTACTTAGCCTTACGAGGTGGTCCTCGCAGATTCACACGGAATTTCACGTGCTCCGTGCTACTCGGGATACAGCTAGGCCAACTTTGTTTTCGAATACGGGGCTTTCACCCTCTGTGGCGCGCCATTCAAACGCTTCTTCTAACTCTGTTGGTCCACGTTGCTGTCCCACAACCCCGATGCTCGGAAGCATCGGTTTAGGCTCTTCCCCGTTCGCTCGCCGCTACTCAGGGAGTCGTTTTTACTTTCCTTTCCTCCAGCTACTAAGATGTTTCAGTTCGCTGGGTTGGCTCGTGCCGCCCTATGGATTCAGGCGGCCGTTCTAAGGGTTGCCCCATTCGGAAATTCCCGGATCAAAGCGTGTTTCCAGCTCCCCGAGACTTATCGCAGGTAACCACGTCCTTCATCGCCTCTGTGTGCCAAGGTATCCACCGTGAGCCCTTTGTAGCTTGACCAATTTCAACTCCCAGTCCTTCAGGCTGTTGAGGCCTATTCTCTCTAGATTCACCTACACTTAATACTCAAATCTCTTTGAATACCTAATGCGGTTTGAATGCCAGGATCAAACTCCCAAACCCTCGGCGGGCTCAGAAGAAAACTGGAAGCTCTCGGCTCTAAAAACTCAATAGAATTTTCTTGATACCAGCTTTAAGCCCTATCCATTGCTGGATGAAACTCAAGCCAGAATCAAGCATCCATGAGATGCTTTATTTCCAGACTTTACCTATGCAGTTGTCAAGGTTCTGCTGACATTCAAACAGCCCTGTCTCCAGGGCAGGATTGAATCCAGCGTCTTTTCAACTAAACTGACTAACCAGCTATCTGGTTAACTCATTAGGATGAAAAGAAGCTGAAATCTTCAGCGAACAACAGTCAAGATCACAAACACAGCAAAACTCCTTACTGCAAAACTTGCAGTTACAGATTGAGGGATGAGCATCATTATTGGATGGAGGTTAGCGGACTCGAACCGCTGACATCCTGCTTGCAAAGCAGGCGCTCTACCAACTGAGCTAAACCCCCAAACACGAATGGGCCATCCTGGACTTGAACCAGGGACCTCACCCTTATCAGGGGTGCGCTCTAACCACCTGAGCTAATGGCCCAGGAGCTCTCGCCGCAACCTAGCTCGCTTTTCGGCTTGCCAGATCAAACACAAATAATTAAATTACATGTGCTTTCGGCTTTACCCGCTGTGGGGTGACCTAGACAAAGTTTAGGAACTGAAAATAAGACCTTCATCTCCAAACTGATTGCTCAGTTCTTCTTGAATTCTTAAATTGAGGCACCGATCGACCTTAGAGATGACAGAATCATGGCCTGAGAATAAATTACTCAGACATCACAATTAGTTATTGTATCCCTGTTAGGAGGTGATCCAGCCGCACCTTCCGGTACGGCTACCTTGTTACGACTTCACCCCAGTCATCAGCCCCACCTTCGGCATCCTCCTCCACAAGGGTTGGAGTAACGACTTCGGGCGTGGCCAACTTCCATGGTGTGACGGGCGGTGTGTACAAGGCCCGGGAACGTATTCACCGCAGTATGCTGACCTGCGATTACTAGCGATTCCTCCTTCACGTAGGCGAGTTGCAGCCTACGATCTGAACTGAGCCACGGTTTATGGGATTTGCTAGCTCTCGCGAGTTTGCTGCCCTTTGTCCGTAGCATTGTAGTACGTGTGTAGCCCAGGATGTAAGGGGCATGATGACTTGACGTCATCCACACCTTCCTCCGGTTTATCACCGGCGGTCTCTCTAGAGTGCCCAACTTAATGCTGGCAACTAAAGACGTGGGTTGCGCTCGTTGCGGGACTTAACCCAACATCTCACGACACGAGCTGACGACAGCCATGCACCACCTGTCACTGCGCTCCCGAAGGCACTTCCAAGTTTCCAAGGAATTCGCAGGATGTCAAACCCTGGTAAGGTTCTTCGCGTTGCATCGAATTAAACCACATACTCCACCGCTTGTGCGGGCCCCCGTCAATTCCTTTGAGTTTCACACTTGCGTGCGTACTCCCCAGGCGGAACACTTAACGCGTTGGCTACGACACCGAGGGGGTCGATTCCCCCGACACCTAGTGTTCATCGTTTACGGCCAGGACTACAGGGGTATCTAATCCCTTTCGCTCCCCTGGCTTTCGTCCATGAGCGTCAGTTATGGCCCAGCAGAGCGCCTTCGCCACTGGTGTTCTTCCCGATATCTACGCATTTCACCGCTACACCGGGAATTCCCTCTGCCCCTACCACACTCTAGTCTTACAGTTTCCATCGCCGAAATGGAGTTGAGCTCCACGTTTTAACGACAGACTTGTAAAACCGCCTGCGGACGCTTTACGCCCAATAATTCCGGATAACGCTTGCCACTCCCGTATTACCGCGGCTGCTGGCACGGAATTAGCCGTGGCTTATTCATCAAGTACCGTCAGATCTTCTTCCTTGATAAAAGAGGTTTACAGCCCAGAGGCCTTCATCCCTCACGCGGCGTTGCTCCGTCAGGCTTGCGCCCATTGCGGAAAATTCCCCACTGCTGCCTCCCGTAGGAGTCTGGGCCGTGTCTCAGTCCCAGTGTGGCTGATCATCCTCTCAGACCAGCTACTGATCGAAGCCTTGGTGAGCCTTTACCACACCAACTAGCTAATCAGACGCGAGCTCATCCTCAGGCGAAATTCATTTCACCTCTCGGCATATGGGGTATTAGCGGCCGTTTCCAGCCGTTATCCCCCTCCTAAGGGCAGATTCTCACGCGTTACTCACCCGTCCGCCACTAACCCGAAGGTTCGTTCGACTTGCATGTGTTAAGCACGCCGCCAGCGTTCATCCTGAGCCAGGATCAAACTCTCCGTTGTAGTTCACGTCCTATCGGCTTTCGCCTCAACTTGAATTGCTTCTCACCCGCTTCAACCCACTGGCGTAGGTCTCACAGTTGGAGCCCCTTCCTCTGACAGAAGGTTTCAAAGAGTGCATTCAGAAATTTCTTTCCTCTTGACTT
>NZ_PXXO01000025.1 GCF_003011885.1 Cyanobium usitatum str. Tous | reverse complement strand
TTAGTCTTCCAGGAGTCGCGAGCTTGCTCGCAAAAGAGTTGATTGAGGCTGCAAACAAAATTTGCCCCTACTCTAAAGCGTTAAAGGGTAACGTTCGAATCGAATTGTCTTTAGCTGAAACGACCTAATTGGTTCGGTACCATCAAGCCAATCCACGGGCAAACATTGCAATCCTTCCAAGCTGTATTGAATGAACGAACTCAAAACCGCTTTGGAAAAATATTGAATCCCATTAAATTTCTGAGGTAGAGCGGAATCAGTTGAAGAGCTCCCCACTCAGCCTTAAAAATACTGGTTTTACACCAGATGTTGACTGAGACAATCGTGCTGTAACTGATCACCTGATGCCACCAGTAGGCTGGCACATATAAAATCGTCCCTGCGTCCATCGTCAGATCATAAAATTTAACTTTCTGTGCTTTTGGAAACTTGTCAAAATCAGGTTTCAGCGGATTAAAGTCAGTAATCTTTGGGTAATTTGACAAAGCCGAACGCGGATGCAGGTTTAAAAAGCTGCTGGGCTCAGAGATCAACCAACGCTTTTGACCATACAATTGCATGAAGAAATTTTCTGACGTGTCGTAATGCAGTCCCGTCGTGTTACCGCCACGGCCGTACCACAAATACTTAAGACCCAACCTCTCTTGGGGTAGCAAAGAGTCAAACAGTATCTCTGACTTTAACTCTGGAAAAGACTGATTAATCCCCAAAGCACCTAGGTACAAGCGTCTTCCGGCTTTTGGATGATCGCTATTCATTTCATGCGAGTATTCTTTCAGACTCATCTGAATCGGCCGGTGATATTCTTGAAACACGTCTGTTTCAGACGTATTTACCTCGACTGTTTTATCTCCAACTTTCTCATGAAGAAACTCTGGGCTCCATTGTGCCAGGCTTGGAAAAACCTCATAAATATCTGTGATCAACAAGGGCCGTTTTGATTGCGAGCAAAGAGCCCCAAGGTCAACCCCAGAATCGACCAAATCCTTCAGTTTTCGTTGAGGGATTTGACCGGGATACAGATTAAGTTGACTTGAGTCTTTCGTCATCACTTTCACAAAAAATGGCGTTTACACCGCGTCGCGATCTATACCGTTTCAGGCATCACCCACTCGGCATTTGTGACATAAAACTTCTCGGCGTTACGCTGACCGAGGCGTTCAATATGTTTCTCAAAATCTTGGATTGGCGTTCTGCCACCTTCAGGGTGTGGAAAATCGCTGCTGTAGCAATAACAGTCGTCAAAGCCAAACCTTTCTACCAGATCACCCACAGGCTCGAAGCGGTACGGAGTGACTCTAATGTTACGACGCATGTAATCTGAGGGCGACATCGACAACGCGCCCTTTAAGCGATGTTTGAAGATCTTCGCAACGTGATCCAAGTGCATCGCGAGAGGAGCAAACCACACCGAGCCCAACTCAACGACTGCGAAACGTAAGCGAGGAAAGCGCTCAAAGACGCCACCCAAAATGATTGTCGCTAAAAAATTCTGGGGAGAAAAAATAAAGCTTGCCATCATGTACGTATCGCCAGGCTCGCCGTGATGACGGAACGAAGTTTCGAAGCCAAGATGCGGAACACCTTTTGACCACGCGTCACTTGCCATAAAACCTTGCTCGCCTCCGGCATGCAAGATAGCAGTCGCATTCGCCTCTTGCAACATTGCCCAAAGAGGATCGAAATTGGTGTGCGCCGGTGAGCCACCACCAGGAGGGATCGAACTGGCGATGACAAATGCCCGGATGCCAGCTTTTAGCAGACGCTTTGTTTCTTCTAACGCCGCAGCGATGTTGTGTGTATTCAGGATCGCGACCGGCAACAAGCGCTTTGGCTCTGTGCGGCTAAACGCGATCGAATAATCGTTCCATCCGCGCATCGCGGATATTCCCATGGGTGAGTCAGAAAACGCACCCATCTGAAGCGCTGGGTCAGCAAATACAAAGGCTCGGTTCACGCCCATGTAGTCGAGTGCCTTCAAACGCCCCTCAGACGTGTAAGCGCCCGCAGCACCAGAACCCTTCAAGTTCCAAACCGTTTTCTCGTTATAGTCGGTCGCCTCGGTGCCCATGATCTCGGGGACTGACTCTTTCTCAGCCTCTGACATATCCTCGATGGCTTTTCGGCACATGTCAGCGTAGAACTTACCGGCTTCTTTTCCGGCGACATTTTCATAAAAATCAGGCGATGGCGTAATGTGCGTGTCTAAGTCGTTCATCTTGCCAACAAACGGTGTCAAATCAATCATGATAAAACCTCAAAATTTCTGCCTGAAAAAAATGATGTGCTGACTTACTCTTAAAGATTATAAATACTTATCGCGCTCAAGCACGCTAACTATCTAGATTCTGCTGAAACAAAGCTCTCAAAACCTCAACCGCTAGCGCTTTCAGTCTCTCTATAGTGCATTTTGGGGTAATCTAGCTACCTACCTGAAAGTACAAGCCTTTTTGCCTGAAATCGCAATGTTTCAGCTTTCTAAGTGCTATTGATCTTTACGTAAAAATTGTTTTAAGTTGAGCCATGGATGAGAATTTTGAAGCTCGGCTTGGTTCACTATCCCCGGCTAAGCGTGCGCTCCTAGAAAAAATTAAGGCGGCGAAAGTCCAGGCCAGTGCAGCTGAGCAGCAGCGCGGTGAAGTCATTGCGCGACGAAACGATCCGACGAGTCCAGCTCCGTTGTCGTTTGCGCAACAACGCCTTTGGTTTTTGGCTCAATTAGACGGCCTTGACGCGACTTACAACATGCCCTCGGCGATTGAGTTGCTTGGGCCTCTGAACGTTACGATACTAGAAAATGTTTTTGGCGAGATTTGTCATCGCCATGAAGCCTTAAGAACTAATTTCCAAACGATTGATGGGCAAGCCTATCAAGTCATCCGGCCCTCAAGAGACACAGAGATTGCCGTCGTTAACTTAGAAGACTTAACGCCGAACAAGCAGCAGGAAGAATACGAACGACTTGCTTTAGCGACTTGCCACGCTCCTTTCGATCTTGAGCAAGATCATTTGTTGCGTTTGAAATTAGTGAGATTCAGTCAAGAACGTTACATTCTTCTGATGGTCGTGCACCACATCGTCTCAGATGGCTGGTCAAACGGCAATGTCCTCTTAAAAGAGATTTGCACACTATACGAAGCGTTCTCACAGGGCGCGTTATCCCCGCTCTTGCCCCTACCGATTCAATATGCAGACTTTGCGCAATGGCAAAGACGTTTACTAGACGGTCCTCGCTCAGACGTCTTGGTCAAATACTGGAAAAACAAACTCAAGGGCATCCCGAGCCTAGTTGAGCTACCAGCAGACTACCCTCGCCCACTTAGACAGAGTTACGCAGGGAAAACAACTTACTTTACGATCGATGCGCATCGATTACAGTCCCTAAAATTGCTCGGAAAGCCAATCGGAGCCTCGTTATTCGTCGTGCTCCAGGCAATATTTTGTACGCTCATCGCACGCTATAGCCGGCAAAAGACCGTTGTCATTGGCTCGCCAATCGCAAATCGAACGACCATAGAACTTGAGCAACTCATTGGATTTTTTGTTAACACTCTAGTCTTACGCACTGACGTCGACCCTCAAATTTCGTTTGCACAACTGCTGACGCATGTCCGAGATAACTTCTTAGAGGCCTATCAGCATCAAGATCTGCCTTTCGAGCGGCTTGTCGAAGCGGTCGACCCAGAGCGCAACCCGAGCTTTTCTCCCCTCTTTCAGGTCATGTTGATTCTGCAAAATCAAAATGAAGAAAGAGATGGCTTACGTATCGGTGACCTACATTTAAATGCTGTCCCGATCGCTGCGAACACGGCGATGTTTGACATCACGTTGAAGTTCGAAGAGCAAAGCGAGCAATTATTTGCCGAGCTTGAATACAACACAGACTTGTTTAAAGCCAGCACGATTGAACGTTTCATTGAGCATTTCAACAATATTCTCGCTGAAGTCATTCAAAATCCTAATCAAAAAGTGTCCGCTCTTCGTCTGTCCTCTGACACTGAAGTCAAACGACTCACACTCGACTTCAACCAAACAAACAAGCAATACTCGAAACAAGAGTCGATTTGCGATTTGTTCGAAGCGCAAGCGGCCAGATACCCAGACCGTATTGCCGTGTTGTTTGGGACTGAACAAATTTCTTTTGGCGAACTCAATGCACGCGCCTCACATTTGGCTTCTTATTTAAAACAGCAAGGCGCGACCACTGAAACCTTGGTTGGTTTATGTGTCGAGCGCTCGGTCCTTTTAATAATCGGACTACTTGGTATTTTGAAAAGTGGTGCTGCCTATGTTCCTATCGATCCGAGTTATCCAAAAAATCGCATTCAAGACATGGTCGGCACTGCGAACATTCGCCTGATTGTTGCGCAGACCGCTACCCAGCCTTTGTTTGCGTTAGATCCCGTCGACCTCGTCTGCCTTGACTCAGACTGGGATCTCATCAAGCATGCCCCGGCTAAGGATTTTCTTGCGACACGCAACACACTTCCAGACGATAGTTTGGCATACGTGATTTTTACTTCAGGCTCGACCGGAAAGCCCAAAGGCGTACAAATCACCCACGGTGCCTTGCATAACTTTCTTGAGACAATGCTTGAGAAACCCGGTCTCAGTCGCGACAGTACTCTACTAGCCGTCACGACGATCTCTTTTGATATTGCGGCGCTCGAACTCTATCTGCCTTTAATCAGTGGGGCGCGTATTGCTCTGGTGCCCAAAGAAACGGCGGGCGACGGTCAGGCGCTTGTCAGATTATTGTTTGCGACACAAGCAACGGCGTTGCAAGCCACTCCTGCCACGTGGCGATTGCTGTTCGCCAGCATAGAACCTACGCAGTTAGGCCTTGAACAAGCGCTTTGCGGAGGCGAAGCCTTGTCAGCGGAGCTTGCCGAACGCTTGTTAAAAAGTGATGCCGAAGTTTGGAACGTATACGGCCCCACCGAGACGACAATCTGGTCAACGCGCAATCAACTTCATCTCAACGAGCTCAACGGACACACCAATCCGTCTATCGGCCGACCGATTGCCAATACCTCACTGTTTATCATTGATTCGAGCCTGGACTCGTGCCCGCTAGGCATTCCAGGTGATCTCTACATCGGCGGTTTGGGTCTAAGTCGCGGCTACCTGAATGAACCGGGCTTAACAGCCGAACGTTTTATTCCGTCACCTTTTAGTCTGACACCAGGAGACCGCATTTATCAAACTGGAGATGTCGCGCGTTTTTTAGAAAATGGTGATGTTGAATATATTGGTCGGTCAGATTTTCAAGTCAAAGTCCGTGGCTTTCGAATTGAGCTTGGTGAAATCGAATCGGTCTTGGCACAGCATCCGCGGGTAAAAAACGCCGTCGCAGTCTGCCAAGTCAGTGATCAAGATCATGTCACGCTGAACGCGTTTATTGAAATAAAAGATCACGCAGATCACCAGGCCTCTGACCAACAAGAACTAACGACCGCATTACGCGCCTTGATCGCCGCCCAATTACCGTCGTATATGTTGCCCTCTAACATTACGATTCTTGAAAGCTTACCCTTAACTCCAAACGGAAAAATTGATCGTAAGGCTTTGCCCACTATCAAGAGTCTGTCGAGTCAGATCGCGTATATCGGGCCGCGTAATGACCATGAGCAGCGTATGGAAAGTGTTTGGTCCAGCGTGCTGAAGGTCGAACGCATTCACATTCACGATAACTTCTTTAACTTGGGCGGCCACTCGTTACTGGCGCTTCAAATCATTACGAAGATTCGTGATGAGTTTCTCGTGGATATTCAAGTACAAGCATTATTTGATCATCCGACGATTGCCTTATTAGTTGAGTTTTTATCCTCAAACCATCAAACCATTAAAAAGGTCAGCCCACCTATCTTGGCTCAAACCTTAGAACAGCGGAAAGTATCGGTACTTTCGTATTCGCAAAAACGGCTATGGTTTTTGGATCAACTTGAAGGCCCGAACAGCAACTATCATATCTCTACAGCGCTTGAGCTTCTCGGTAAAGTTAACGTCGATGCGCTTAACATGGCTTTGGTCAGAATCGTTGAGCGACACGAAATTCTGCGCACTGTTTATCAACAAACAGACGGAGAACCATCAGCAGTTGTTGTTGAAACTCCTCTCTCGCTGCTAGAGATCACGCGACTAAAAGCGTCTTCCCAGCAAACCGCAGATGTTCAACAATGGCTAGTTGAGAAAAACACAAAGCCGTTTGACCTTGCTAAAGATATTTCAATTCGTGCCGATTTACTTGAGTTAAGCAGCAACCACTGGGCGTTAGCAATCACATTGCATCACATTGCCTCAGATGAGGCGTCAATGCTAGTCCTACAACGAGAGTTGTTAGCGCTATATCAAGCGTTTGCTCAGCAAGAGCCTGATTGCTTGACCCCACTAAAAGTCCAATACGCCGACTTTGCAACCTGGCAACAACGTTGGCTTAATCCAGAAACACTCAACGCACAACTCAATTACTGGAAAACAACGTTAGACGGTTCACCCACTCTTCTAAATTTGCCAATCGACAAACCAAGGCCTGCGATACAAGGCTATCAAGGGCGTGCGTTGGTATTTTTTATCGATGACTCGTTGACGCAGCAATTAAAGGCGTTATGTTCCGCTAATGACGTGACGTTGTTTATGGGCTTATTTGCCTGCTATGCAACCCTGTTGGCGAAGCACTGCGACACCCACGACCTGGTGATTGGCACGCCGGTTACCAACCGAAATCGTTCAGAATTGAATGAACTTATTGGTCTGTTCGTCAACACATTGCCGATCAGAATATTGCATAACCCACAGAGCACCACAGTCGAACTGCTGGCCCGTCTACGTCAAACGATGCTTGAAGGTTTAGCAAACCAAGACACGCCTTTTGAATCAATTGTCGATGCGATTCATCCCGAGCGCAGCTTGAGTCATGCGCCTATTTTTCAGACAATGTTCGTGCTTCAAAATGCGATCGAAGAGAGTATTCACCACTCTGATCTGAAAATGTTGCCGCTCGATGCCGAAACCTCAAGCACTAAGTTTGACCTAACCCTAGCGATACAACAAGAATCAAATAGCTTGCGGTGCATCTTCGAATACAACATTGATCTTTTCGAAGAAAGTACCCTCGAAGAACTCTCTGAGCATTTCACTCAGTTGCTGCGCCGTATGGTTGCAAAGCCTTACTCGACGATTCTGCAAACTCCCTTGTTAACGGTGGCGCAACGGCATCAGTTTCTAGTCGATTACAACCCAACGCTGGTCTCGCAACGGTACACCTGTGCACAGACGCTTTTCGAGCGTGAGGCTGCTCTTCGACCAGATGCCATTGCGCTAACCGATGGCAGCCACAACGCACTCACCTTCGATACTCTCAATCGGCAAGCGAACAAACTAGCCAGACAGCTTAGAAGTCTCGGGATCGGTCACGATTCAGTCGTCGCCCTAATTTTTGAGCCCTCACCAGAAATGGTGATCAGCATGTTGGGCATTATGAAAGCAGGCGCAGCGTACCTTCCGATCTTGCCAGCGACCCCTTTTGAACGAAAAGAGGTCATGCTCCATGAAGCGCACGTTAAACACTTGATTTGTGCTGTCGCCGAAGACGGCATACGACACAAGAGTGTGCAAACGCTTGATATCAGTG
>NZ_PXXO01000024.1 GCF_003011885.1 Cyanobium usitatum str. Tous | reverse complement strand
GCCGCCCATCAACCCAGTCCTGGCCTGCGGTTACAGGCTCATTTTCGCGCAGATAGGCTGGGTTTTCCAGAGTCTCCTTAGGCAGTCAAAATGTTAAATGGAAATAATATTGACAGAATTAAGTAGGCCGGCATGCGGAACAACATCGATCGCCTAGGTTGTGAACGGGTGCAGCAAGGGTCGAGCTGCGTTTGCGTTTCCAGGCTGATTGGGAGGGCCACTACCTGAGCTGAAACCTCCGGATCAGAAAGGGGCCCATAATTGTCCCTCGGCTAAATCCTGAGATGCGAGGGGATCTGGAAGACCCTGGGTGATCGCTAGGGCGCGTTTGTAAATGGCACTTGAAGTTGCGCCGGCAACCTCCATGGCGATGCGCATGTTCCGCCAGTAGTGCAGTGAGTCGTCTTGATTCATAGGAGCTGCTGCGGTTTCAGGCGCAAGCGGCCGCTCTGCCGCGGCGCCGGCTTGGCAGGCGGCAACCGAGGTTGATCTGCCCCTCGTCGACCAAGCGCCCCAACCGAAGCGCCAAGGCTTCCTCGTGGCGGGCAAAGCCACCCTGCTGGGAGGCGACCCAAGAGATCTCATGCTCCGTGATCACACCACTAGAGATGGACTCCAGAAAGACTTCCCCGACCGTCATGAGAGTGATGTAACGACTTCGTTACATCTTGCCGCGCCCAGTCTCGCTCCGTGGCTAGATCACGCCAGTGGCTCCTTGCGTTTCCGCTGCGTTGTGGTGCTCCAGCCAGGCGTTTTGTAGGTCAGATCTGGTGAGCCGATAGCCCAGCTGGCGGGCGGTGTGCAGCAGTTCCTGGCGGCTACGGCACTGATGCAGGACCTGCTGGAGCGTCGGGCTGGTTTCTGCATCGGCAACCATCCGCTCCAAATCAGACCAGCTCATCTACTCAAACCAGAGATGGGATCAACCTCGCGTGAACTGGAGCCTGCTGCCAGGTTCCCTGAGGCACATTGCGGCGCATTGTTGTAATGGTGCAGCGTTGCGAGCGCAGGAATGATCTGCTGAGAGCCCAACAAGCCCGTAGCAAGCAATCAGGTGGCGGCGTTTTGGGCTTGCAGTTGGGGATGCACTGGCGGCAATAACTGCACTGTTGATCTGCAGTGCTCAAGCACCAGGCGAGCCACGTTCAGGCCCGTGGCTGTCTCAAAGCCCTGAAAGCCTGGGGCGCTATTGACCTCGCAGATGCTGTAACCATCGCCATCAAACAGCATGTCGACACCTGCTATGTCGAGGTTCAAGGCGGCGGCTGAATCGCGCGCTAGTCGCTCCAGCTCTGGGTTAAGCGGAAATGCCTGCCCATCACCACCCCTACTGATGTTTGCCTTGAAACTGCCATCGGTGCTGCTGCGCAACATGGCACCAATGACCTGGCCGCCAATTACCCAGACCCGCAGGTCCTTTCCGGGTCTCGTACCGATGTACTGCTGCAAGATCAGGCTCTGGGAGCGATCCAGCCCGGAGACCAGCTCCATCAGGTCACGGAAGCTGGCTGGGTCACGGCTGAGCACAACCCCGTCGCCATAAGAGCCAACCAGCAGCTTGATGACACAGGGAAACCCAATCTGTTGGGCGACCAGATGGGGATCGACTGGAAAGCGCACCAACATGGTGCGTGGGATTGGCAAATTGCTCTGGGCGAGGATTTGGTGCGCGTAGAGCTTGTCCTTGACCGCCTCGATGGCGCTGCTGCGATTCACCACAGCCACACCCAGGTGCTCCAGCTGGCGCAGGATCGCTAATGAGAAGTAATCCGTGCCACTACCAGTGCGGGGCAGCAAGACATCGGGGAGTTGAACCTCAGCGCCGCAGCGCCGAATTGATCGCCGGCCACCACGGCTAACGATTAGATCGATTTCTTCTGGTGCGACGGTCTCAAAGCGTATGTCAAGAGAGCGCGCCTCCTCCCGCAACCGCGTCAGCTCAAAGGGCTCGACCATTCCGGTCGGTCGCTTTTGAAGCACCCAGAGATCCATTCCAGCCCCATCCACGAACTCACTTTTCTCGTGGCGAGGCCATGGCTACAAGCCTTTTCAGCACAGGGACACGCTGCAGGCGCAACAGGCAAAAGAGCAGTAGCTCTGCTACAGCAGAAGCATCCTTGATCCAATCCAAGCGGTGAACGTGATCGGCACGATGTCCTTCCAGTTCAAGCCCACCCCCACTGAAATATCCGCGTCGACCTGAGCACTCGCCATGGACGCACCCACACCTATTGCCCTGCCCTGTCCACTCTCTGCCGGCTGGGAAGTTGTCGAGCAGCGGCTGATCGAACCAAGCCAGGGGGGTGGCTTCTCGGCCGGGGCCTACCGCCCAGAAGTTGATGAGTTGTGGCTGCTGAGCGATGCTCCCCGCGGCAGCATCAGCCGCTGGCGTGGCTTCCGAGCCGGCGGACTGAAGGGTCTCGTGCCGCTGCCACCCCTACCGCTGAAGCAGCCGCAGCCCATGGACGGCGAAGGGCTGGTGGTTGAAGCCCAGCACTTTTGGGTAGCCACTGAGGGGCGGCTGCAACCTGCCCAACCCGCTGCGTTGCTCCGCTACGTCATGGCCGCAGGTTCGCTTCTGAGTAGCCGGGAGTTGCCGCAAGATTGGCGCCTCCAACCCAAGCGTGGACTGCGCAGCAATGGGGGCCCGGAGTCCCTGAGCCGTTCACCTGTAGACGGGGCCTTGCTGATGGCGGCTGAACAGCCCCTGCTGCAAGATCCACCTGATCGCGTACGGCTGCTGCGCTGGGCGCCCGATGCCAGCGGCGCCTTGCAACCTGCAGAGCTGCGCCCCTTGGCCCTGCCCCCTGGAGGTTGGGGGCTCACCGATCTGCTGGCCAGCAAGCAGGGACTGCTCGGTTTGTGGCGACGGTTTACGGCACCCGATCAGTGGCAGGCGCGACTGGTGCTGTATCCCGCCAGCGCCATCACAACCAACGCCACCAGCAACGATGAAGTCCCCCCCGTGGCACCACTGATCAGCTGGAATCTGCTGCAGCTCGGTCTTGCTCCAGATAACTGGGAAGTGTTGCTGGCGGCTCCGCCCCTTGGCGATGGCCGACCAAGCTTGCTGCTGGCGACCGACGACAACTTCAATCCCCTGCAACGATCACACCTTGCCCGGCTGGCGCCGCGCCAGCTGCCGGGCTGCTCAGGGCCACCCCAGCAATGAAACAGCAATGAATCGCTCCGCGCTCAAACGCCGCCAGCTGCTCGAATTACTGGGCATCGGTGCTGGCAGCAGCGCCGCTGCCATGCTGCTGCCGCAGCTTGAGGTGCGCAGTCGCGGCACGGCGGGGGATGCTGCCCTGCCCTTTGTGCCCGTGCGTGCACCTCTGCCCCTGCCTGCTGACGGGCTGAGTGCGGCAGACCAACGGCGCATCTATCGGACGTTCAACGTCGACGACAAACTGCTGGTTCCCGAGGGCTATCGCGCCGAGCTGATTGCTGTCTGGGGGGATCTTCTCGCCACGGGTCGCTTTGGCTTCAACAACGACTACCTGGCATTTCAGGCCCTGCCTGGCGGGAAGGCCTTGTTGAGTATCAACTTCGAATACATCAGCCCGCAGACCTGGTCGGCAGGTTTTTCAGAAGCCGTGGGCACCACTCTGCCGCTGGAGCCTTTGCAGCAGTCCCTGGCCAGCCGCGGCGGCAGCGTGGACGTGGCCAGCCTGGCTGCGAACGACCCGCTGCGTTCGCTGATCGAGGCCGTGGCCCGTGCTGCCATGGCTGATCTCGGCATCGGCGTGCTCGAGCTTGAGCAGGGGAGCTCAGGCTGGCGCCGCCTCGGCGGCAGTCGCTATGAGCGGCGCATCGATGGGCTCAGCGGGCTCAGCCAGCAGGAGCAGGCACTGCGCTGCAGCGGTCCGGCGGCGGCGGTGTTTCGCCACAGCCAGCCGCTTGGCTACCGCGACGGCCTGGGTGATCGGATCATCGGCACCTTTGCCAATTGCGCTGGCGGCACCACCCCCTGGGGCACCGTGCTGAGCGCTGAGGAAAACTTTCAGTCGCAGGTACCCGAGGCCGTCTATGCCGATGGCTCGGCGGCTTCCCCCGAGAAGCGGCCGTTCCGCTGGGACGGTTCACGCCTCGACGGGCTCGGCAATCCCTTTGGGCTGGCCGGCAACAAGTACGGCTGGATGGTGGAATTCGATCCCCGCGAGCCAAGCAAACCCGCGGTTAAGCACAGTCTTCTGGGCCGCTTTCGCCACGAAGCCGTTGCCGTTGTGGCGCGGTCCGGGGAGCCGCTGGTGGTGTATTCGGGTTGCGATCGCCATGGCGGGCACTTTTACCGCTTTGTAAGTGAGGGGCTCGTGCAAGACCCGCTCGATCGCACCAATTCGCGGCTGTTTGCAGCCGGGCGCCTGGAGGTGGCCCGTTTCAACGCAGAAGGCAGCGGCACCTGGATTGCCCTGGAGGCCACCACGGCGGTGCAGCCGCAACCCCCCAGTCATTACGAGCGCTTTGGCTGGGAGCAACCGGTCGTGTTGCCCCACAGCGACCGCCAGCGCAGCGGCAGTGAAGCGCTCAGCAGCGATTCCGCACTGCAGGCCTACTGCAGCCGCTACAAAAAACTTGGCGATCTTTACCCGTTGGGCGGCGATGACGTGCAGGCGCAGCTGCGGCAGCAGGGGGCGATCTTGATTGATGCCCATCTAGCCGCCAACGCTGCTGGTGCCACAGCCTGCCCCAGGCCAGAAGACACCGATATCGACCCGATCAACGGCGACCTGCTGATCGCTTTCACGGCGGCAGGCCGTGATGAAAGCGGCTGCAGTGATCCGGCGGTCTTCCGCGGCCCCAAAGGCGAATCCCTCTGGCCCCACGGTTGGGTGATGCGCCTGAGCGATGGCGGCGCTGGCCGAGGCGCCCGCTTCCGCTGGCGGATGGTGGCCGCTGGCGGCCTGCCCTGGGAGGGCGGGCTCGGTTTTAGCCATCCCGATAACCTCGCCTTCGACCCATCCGGCAACCTCTGGCTGGTGACCGATCGCTCTGGGGATGCGGACCTCGATGTGTTCGGCAACAACAGCTGCTGGCTGCTGCCCCGCGCAAGTGCAATGGCGGGACAGGCCCTCTGCTTTGCGATCGGTCCGGTGGGGTCTGAGCTGTGCGGGCCCTGCTTCGATACCGAGGGCCGCACTCTGTTTCTGGCGGTGCAGCACCCAGGCGAGGGCCAGGGTGTGCGCCAAGGCAAGGAGGTGGAAGCCCAAGCCCACAGCCTGGTCGATCGAAACGGTCAACGCTTCGAGCAGCTGCGCTGGGTGCCGCTGGGCTCTAACTGGCCCTCAGGCGTGCCAGGCCGGCCTCCCCGGCCAGGAGTGGTGGCGATCCGACGGCTGAACAACCAACCACTGATCGCTCCCTCGCCGTAGGCAGCTCGGATTGGGATCGTTAGCTCATGTGGGACTCAACATCGGCACAAACCCTCCCCCGGTGAGACCGTCGCTGGAATCCACTCCAAGCTCACCGTTCGCAAGCTCTTGGCATTCAGCCGCGGCATAAAGGTCATCGGGCTCCAATTTTCGGATGAAGGGCTGGTCAACGTCTCTCATGGGGGCCATCAACCGCGATCGGAACAGAACTGCGAAGTAAGGGCGATTTCTTAACCACAACCCTGCCCACTAGATGCAGCCTGGGCCGAGTTGATCCACAGCCTCACCAGCAATGGGAAAGCGCAGCGTTCAGGCCTACATCGAGGAAGTGCCCAGCTGGGAAGGGGGCGTCCGCTTGAGCGGCCCGCCGCTTTCGAGCATGCAATGGCTGGTATGGAGCCTCGCCACCGCTGGCAAATTCTTTGAGGGATTGATCGTCTTCATGGGGGGTATCGCCCTGCCCCTCATAGATAGCGAGTTCGCGATGACCAGCACCGACAAGGGTTTGGTCACCGCCGCCACCTTGGCGGGCATTCTGATCGGAGCCCTCTGCCTGGGTGGGTTGGCAGATCGCTTTGGCCGCAAGCCTGTTTTCATCGGTGAAATGGTGCTTCTGGCGGGGGCACTGATCGCCGCAGCCTTCAGCCCCAGCGCCCACACCCTCGTGGCCGCGCTGTTTGTGATCGGTGTTGCCCTTGGCGCCGACTACCCAACAGCTCACCTGGTGATCTCTGAAAGCATCCCAGCATCGGTGCGAGGCCGGCTGGTGCTGGGAGCCTTCAGCTTCCAAGCGCTAGGAGCCGTTCTGGGCACTGCGATCGCCGCGGTGGTGCTGGACAGCAAACCCGAACTAAGCACCTGGCGCATTTTTTATCTCATCCCGGTAGTGCCGGTGCTGCTTGTGGTGTGGGGGCGCTTGTTCCTGCCTGAGAGCAGCCACTGGCTGGTGAGTAAAGGCAACGTCAAAAAAGCGGAAAAACAGCTACGCAAATTACTGGGCCGCAAAGACGTTGATCTGCTCGATCTCGAGATCGCCGAAGAAGGGCACATCGAACGCAGCACCGACTGGCGTCAGCTGTTCACAGGCAAGTTGCAGCGCGCCACAATCCTGGCTTCAGTGCCCTGGTTTCTCCAGGACCTCTCCACTTACGGCATTGGCATTTTTACGCCGGTGATCATCGCCGCTGCCTTCGGTGCTGAGGCCAAGGAACACACCGTTGCGGCCATCATTCACAACGACCTACTAGGCGCTCGCGGAACCGCACTGGTTGATGTCGGATTTCTAGTAGGAATCGCCTGTGCAATCGCCTTGGCTGATCGCTGGGGACGGATCCCGCTGCAGATTCTGGGCTTTGTGGGCTGCGCTGCAGGCCTACTCATCGCAGCACTCGGCAATCTGGGTAACCACACCAATGTGGTGGTGATCGTGGCGGGCTTCGTGCTGTTCCAATTCATGACCAACCTGGGGCCGAATTCCCAGACCTATTTACTGGCCGGCGAGGTGTTTCCAACCAGGGTGCGCGGACTTGGCGCTGGCTTAGCGGCCGCCATCGGCAAAGCTGGCGCAGTACTGACAGCCTTTCTTTTTCCCACCCTCTTGGCCGAGTGGGGCACCGAGCGACTGCTCCCCCTCCTAGCAATCACTTCCCTGGTGGGTGCGGTCATCACCTGGATCTACCGGATCGAAACCACAGGTATCGACATCGACGCCATTTGATCCTTGATGGCCGATCGAATCATGGTTGCTCAACGCACCCCCCGATGTCTTGTTCAAGGGCAACAGCAATTGCCGGGAAAGATGCTGTAACGAATGGCCGGCTGGGCTCGATGCCCTGAAGCAATCCTGGCGCTGCAACTCACCCAGGGACAACTGGCTCACGGCAGGCTCCCCTTGCTGCCCTGAATACCGCAGCAGCCACAGGCCATCAAAGTCGTCGTCCCTGATCCTCGGCATCCGTGACCAGCCCAATCCTCGAGCCAGCTCTGGCAGATGCCGATGCTCCCAGGCCATCACCACCGTGCCGCCGCAAACTCGGGAGCTACCACCAGCTCCCGTCCAATGTTTTCAGAGCGCTCTGCGGCATTGGGAAAGACCCGAATATTCCGCCCCGTGAACACAGCCAGAGGACCGAGCGTTTGATAAGTTCTGGCACTCTTTCCTGATCTGTCATCAAAGCTGTAACTAGCCAAATGCAAGGGCCCCTCTGGCACGACACACGCCATCAGCATGCGTCCTATTGGAGGCCATGAACTAGCCCCATTCTTGAAAGGTTGTAGTTGCTCTGCTGGTCAGCTGGGCTGTAATTGTGACCACGCCGTAATAACACCACTAGTTGGGGTAAAGCCTGAACTGGCATCACCATCGCAACCGGCAGGATTACCACGCATATCAGCGACCACCGCCGCCTCAATTGATGCTGCCAAGCCATCAATCGGAAAGCAATGGCAGGCCAGCCGGGGGAGCAACCAATAACCGCTGAAGTTCATCGGCTAGTTGTTGTTTGAAGCTTCTCCATTCGGGGGATTTGATCACATCTCTGCTGATCGCCAGGGCCAGCCTCTGACTGGCCTCCACATCACTGGGGTAGTGCACACCGCCAGCATGTCGTAGGGAATCACCTCCTCGAGGCTTGTCTTACCCTCGCTCAGCTGGCCTCAGCGGTATTGATCGCGGCCAGGCGAGGATCACGAGCGTGGTGCCATCCAGCCTGTAGACGAGTGTGCCGTTGCTGCTGGGCTCTGCGGTCAGCGGGGATTACACAGGCGATCCAGGCGAGACTCGCTCAAATGCAAGCGCTGTGGTCCTGGCCCTGGGAAATTGCAGCGGAGCTTGACAGCGGCATAGCAGAGGCAAAGGATTAGGCCCGCAAGCGTTCACAATGAACAAAAACCAAGACAGCCACAAGTGTCTTGCGGTCACTTCCGCTAGTGCCGCAGCGGGATACTGCTTTGACGGGCGGGTGCTCTGTGTTGGCGTCTTGATGACTGGGATTCCAGATGCAATGGCGGTATTCATCGTTGGTCACCCGCAATGGGATCAGTACAGGCTGATGCAGCCCGCAGTGGTCAAGCACTACCTAGATGGATTGTTTCGCGGACCAAACCAAGGGCTCGGTGAGCCGGAAGCGCTATCAAGATGAGGCCATGAAACAGCTATCCGGCAAAAGCAAACCGAAGTGGCTGGTGCTGGCCAGTCAAATGCTGGCCGGGACCGTTTTTGTTGCCATGACCATCAGCGTTCTTCCGGCGCTGCTGCTGATGTCGCTTGTGATGGCCTTGCTGCTGATACCTGTCTTGAGGCAGGTTCGCAAGGAGGCAGAACAGTCTGGAATTGAACTGAATTCACCTCCAAAAAACATGGTCAATGTCACACCTTTACATCGCCGCTTGCAACAAGACCTCTTGAAATATCTTGGCCTTATACGTTAACTTTAGGGGGTGCTGCCGGGGCCAGTCCTGACTGCTTTATGGAGAGATCACGAGCATGGGCTCATACTTTGAGAGACATTTCTTCCTGGCTGCAACGCCGAAACATGTAGCCTTTGCCTCGCGTTGTAAGAATAAGCTCGGGAGCCTCTACGTCCTCCTCCACTTTTGCGCGCAGTCGTGATATGTGAACGTCTACAACTCGACTATCATTAGATTTTGTGGGCCTATACCCCCAAACCTGCTCGAGGATGTCAAGTCGGCTGACTGACTCACCCGCTCGCTTAATCAATAGCTCTAGCAGGCTGAATTCCATTCCCGTAAGACGGATGCGCTCATCACCGCGATAGGCTTTGCGGCGCGTTAGATCAACCCTGAAATTCCCTACAATCAGCCAATGACTGCTTGCAGGCTTTCGGTCAGCGCCATTATTTATTTGCTTGCCGCTGAGAAGCAATGGAGAGCTTCTTCTCAGCACACAGCGAATACGTAGCTCAAGCTCTTTGGGGCTAAATGGCTTGAGTATGTAATCATCGGCGCCAAGCTTTAGTCCAGTGAGGCGGTCGCCTACATCACCCAAAGAAGTGAGCAAAATAATCGGCACTTCTGATTGAGCTCGGATCCGCTCGGTCACAGCGAAACCATCAAGCTCTGGCATCATCACGTCAAGAACAAGTGCATCCGGCTCAAAACTGCGGAAGAGTTCAAGCGCCTGCATCCCATTGACTGCCGCAGCCACCTCAAAGCCAGCTAGACGCAGCCGCGTTTCCAATATGCGCCTGATGTTCGACTCGTCATCGGCGATCAATATTCGGATGGTATTGGTACGACGTTCTGGGGTCAAGACACACCAAGCGCCGCAAGATGGGGCAAGACTTAGGAGGAATCTCCGTTGATCGCGGATTGCGAACAAGAATCGTCACATAAGCACCTGCCCTATCCGCCGCTCCTTGCTCTTACTCCTAACGGCTCAAAGCCTCAGTCATTAGTTGCTGCATCACCCTCGGCGTGAGCAGACCTAATCAGCCCACCAGCTGGAGGTGCCGGCTGCTGAACAGCTCGCCGGTGCAGTTCACCGGCAGTAACGACGAGCGCCCAGCTCGGTACCAGGCATCTACCAAGGCAGCGCTGGAACGGGCGTAGAGCTCTCCAGCCAAGATCCAGAGCTCGTCATGCAGCACCTGCGTCTGATCTGGTGTGCCTACGTACCAAGGCGACTCAGGATCCTGTGACAGCTCCTCATGGAGCAGCAGGAGTCCCTCTAGTACGCAGTTTGCGAGTTCAGGCGTCATCGGCTTTGCTGGCCCTACCTTGCGGTGCGGCTACCCAAGAACGTCTATCCACGCACACCAAGGTGCGCCAGATCAAGCACTGGCCCCTACGGGTTGCGCCGCAGGACGAAACGGGGCTGGCAAGGGAAGGCCACCTGTTGGGTGAATGAGCACCTCCGCGGCACCAGGGTCCCGGTGGCGGCTGTCTCCGAAAACAACCAAGACGGGATCTCCGTGCCGGACCTTGTGCATCGACCACCGGATAGGGGGTGATCAGCCGGGCTTGTCGGTGCCATCAGCCCTGCTGCTGCCCAGTTGAGCCTCCAAGTGGGCCGGAAGATGTGAATTGGTGTTAAGTTCAGATGAGCGAGCGGTTTTCCGCCCCGCATCTACTTACTGCTTTCCTGCAAAGCCTCTCGGCTCTAGCCCGGCAAGCTCTTCCCCAATCCGTTCTCATGACAACCACTATTCAGCAGCGCCAAGGCGCTTCTGCGTGGAACCAGTTTTGCGACTGGGTCACCTCCACCAACAACCGCCTCTATGTGGGCTGGTTCGGTGTGCTGATGATCCCCTGCCTACTGGCTGCCACCATCTGCTTCATCGTGGCCTTCATCGCCGCGCCCCCTGTCGACATCGACGGCATCCGTGAGCCCGTAGCTGGCTCCCTGATGTACGGCAACAACATCATCTCCGGTGCTGTTGTTCCTTCCAGCAACGCCATCGGCCTGCACTTCTATCCCATCTGGGAAGCCGCCAGCCTCGATGAGTGGCTCTACAACGGTGGTCCTTTCCAGCTGGTGGTCTTCCACTTCCTGATCGGCATCTACGCCTACATGGGACGCGAGTGGGAGCTTTCCTACCGCTTGGGCATGCGCCCCTGGATCTGCGTCGCCTACAGCGCTCCTGTGGCCGCAGCATCTGCCGTGTTCCTTGTCTATCCCTTCGGTCAAGGCTCCTTCTCGGACGCCATGCCCCTTGGCATCTCCGGCACCTTTAACTACATGCTCGTGTTCCAGGCTGAGCACAACATCCTGATGCACCCCTTCCACATGCTGGGAGTGGCTGGTGTCTTCGGTGGCAGCCTGTTCTCCGCCATGCACGGTTCACTGGTTACCTCCTCGCTGGTTCGTGAAACCACCGAGCGCCAGAGCCACACCTCCGGCTGCACGTCCGCCCCACTCGAGGGCCCCTCCATCATC
>NZ_PXXO01000023.1 GCF_003011885.1 Cyanobium usitatum str. Tous | reverse complement strand
TCTCTTGACTGCTCCTGTTCACCCTCCGGAAAGGGTCACAGGACCTCCTGAGTTACACCACTCGGAGGGGCGCTACCAAGCCACCACGTCCGTTCCTCTTAGGCCTGTAGCGACATGCCATAGGCCCATTATAAGGAAAGGAGAGAATGAGAAGTCCGGCGTTGCCGTTGGTGCGTGGCGTATACAGCTTGATGCGGATTGGTCTGCGCTAATGGGTCTTGCGAGCGTTGCATCATGCTCCTGATGTGTAGGTAGAGCCATTGTCCGAGAGGACACGCTGGCAGGTGATTCCTCCACTCCACCTGAGCGTTGCCCACATCTCGGCAGAGGTGGCATTTACGTGGACACCCTGTACAACCGGAGGAAGACCTGACGCTCTCAGGCAGTTGCTATCGACGCCCTGCACAGATTGTGCAGGTTGTGGGTGGTGGCCATTAGCGCCCATTCACCATTCACCTTTACAAGGCCGCGCAACCGGAACCGATTCAGGTCTCCAGAGCCCTTGATCTGGCCAACACCGGTTGAAAAACGGGCTTGCAAAGGGCGTAGATCGCTTGGCCAACCTTGGATCTGAGCATGCGGTCTATCCGGCCGCGGGCATCGAGTTTTCCGGCGGTCGGCCCCTTGATGGTTGTAGCCGATGACCGTGTTGCTGCCGGCTGGTGGATCTATAAGCATCGATGCCTCGCTGCTCCAAAGCTTCCAGGTTGGCGGTGCTGGAGTACCCGTGACGTGGACCCCAGAAACTGAGCCAGCCCTTATGAGAGCTTCCCTACCGGCCAGAATTGGCCAGGAGAAGCTCCATGAAAGTCAAACGCCACAGTCCCGAGCAGATCATTCGCAAGTTGCGGACCGCTGAGCAGCTCTTGAACCAGGGCCAGGCCGTTGCTGACGTCTGCCGAGCCCTAGAGGTTTCTCCGGCGACTTACCACCGCTGGCAGCATCTGTACGGGGGAATGAAAGCGACTGAGGCCAAACGCCTGAAAGAGCTTGAGCTTGAGAACACCCGCCTCAAACGCCTCCTTGCTGACGCAGAACTCGATAAGGCGATGCTTAAGGAGCTTGTTGCGCCGTGAGGCGCACCTTGCGGTGCGACGGGAAACTTCTGAGCCCGGAGCGTCGTCGCAGGGCCGTGGTGGTTCTGCAGGATCGATTCCGGGTTTCTCAACGTCGTGCCTGCCGGTTGACAGGTCAACACCGCAATACCCAGCGGCGCCCTGTGCCGCTGGCAGACATCGAGGAGCAGAAACTGCGCAGGCGGATCAGGGAGCTGGCCCGGCGCCATGTGCGCTGGGGCCGGCGCCTGGTTTACCGGCGGTTGCGGCTTGATGGCTGGAGCGTCAATCACAAGCGAGTGCAACGGATCTGGCGTGAGGAAGGTCTCCAAAGGCCCCTGCCTCGCAGGCGCAAGCGCTCCCGGCCTGCTGGAGGTGGCAGGGAGCTGTTGCGCTCTGAATACCCGCATCACGTTTGGGCAATCGACTTCCAGTTCGATCAGACGATGGATGGCCGCGCCCTCAAGTTCTTGAACGTGGTGGATGAATTTAGCCGTGTTTGCCTGGCGATCCGTGTAGGTCGACGTTGCAGGGCTTTTGAAGTGATCGACACGATCGAGGAGCTACTCAAGCTGTATCCAGCACCGACCCATCTGCGCATGGACAATGGCCCTGAGTTCATTGCCCACGCATTGCAGGAGTGGTGCACAGGCAGTGGTTCAGCAACGGCCTACATCCCGCCAGGCTCACCCTGGGAGAATCCATTTGTGGAGTCGTTTAACAGCAGGCTCAGGGATGAATTCTTAAATATTGAGCTCTTCTCATCTTTACCAGAGACAAAGTTATTGGCAGAGCAGCACCGAATCGAGTACAACGTCTACAGACCGCATTCGGCTCTCCAGGGGCGCACGCCCCTGGAAGTCCTCCAGCAATGGAAAGCGGCCTGACTAACCCACCAGCTCTCATAGGAACTGGAGCAGCAAGGGGGGTCACGTCACCCGCGTCTGCCGTGCTCTGCTGGCAGCTGGCCATTGTTGGCATGGATTGGCTCCAACATGGGCAACAGGTGCAGGGCGTCGCTGGGTTGGTTGCTGACGCCGATCGCCACGATCACCTGATGCTCGCAATCGACAGTGGACTGCGCCTTAAAACCTTGGATCCAACCGTAAGGTCCCTTGAAGATGTGGCTGTCAGGTTCTGAGAAGTTCCTCTGTGCCTGGGGTTTGGGGTACCCGCTCGCATCGGTAGGCAGATGCCGCTGCGGCATCGCCAGGAGATCGCTTACCCCAGCTGCAGTGATGTGAGGGGGCTCAAGGCCTGCTGCCTCAGCTTTCTCGTTGGCCAGCTTGTGGGCGTCATCCGCATGTTTCCGTGCCCCACACCCACGGCGTGCTGCCCGCTGGCTGGCTTGGCCGTCAGCACTGGCCTCCGCAGCGGCGGTTGCAACCTCCTCAGCTGCTGCGGCTTTCTGCTGCCGTTGGGCGGGCTTGGCGGCAGCATCCTCAGCTTCCAGTTTGGTATTGGCCTTGTGGATCCACTCCAGTCGGCTGCTGCGCCGCTTGAGTTCCTCCGGCAGCTCATCGCCGCGTTTGCCCTTGCCGAACTGGCTGTCTTACTGGGCATCGATGACCTCGGCTTAGCGCAGCAGGGTTCGCATCTCGGCTTCCAGCTACCGCATGGCCTTGAGGATCCGCTCGTGGCTCATGGCTTTTTGACGGCTGGCATTGGCTATCGCCTTTGTGCCATCCAGAGCCACATCGCCCAAGCTCACCAGCCCTGCCTTCTGGCACAGCCGCAGGACCTGAACAAAGAGCCCAGCCAAAGTACCAAGGCAACGGCGGCGCAAGTCGCTAATCCGGCTGTGGTCCGGATGTTGATTGCCGGTGAGAACGCAAAATTCGGCATTTTCCCAGCAGGCCTACTGCGTCGGAATGCCCAGCTCGCGCAAGATCGAGAAGGCAGAAGCATCACCACAATCATCCGCGGATCGTAGGCCTTGTCACAGCGCGGATCCTTCTGCCGGTAGACGGCGTAGATCTCGTCAAGATCCAGCTCAGCAGCAAGATCCAGAAGAAAGAACACTAGGTGGTTCATCCCCAGCCAGTCTACTGGTGAAGGCGGCAGCAGCAGCGTCTGCTCCGGGTTCTAGGCGCGAAGGGATTGGGGCTTGACCATGCCACATTTTCGCAGCTAGAAGCACTTCAGTTACTAGAATCGTGGTGGATTTCAGGGCGTCTGTGGAGAGTCCGAGCGGTGATCTAGGTGCGAGAGGCTCTTAGGCCAGCTCCTTGTGCATGGCTTTCTTCAGCTCGGCATCCGCGAGAAGTTTTGCAGCCGGCAGTTCACACTCCTATAGATTGGTGAGGCTCTTGGACTACTCAGCCTGCGTGCCGCAGTACACAGCTGGCCGTAGCGGCGGGGTGGGTTAGGAGACTTACAGAGCACGGCAGAGGTGCGACGGTCCAGCCCTGGCCAACTAGCTGCCTCGCGACCTGAGCTTGCGGATGATCTGCTCGGGCGTGTGGCAGGTTTATTTCATCGTGGAGTCCCTGGCTCAGGATGGCTAGATGAGAACTCTCATTCACAGTGGAGCGATTTCCGGGGACCCCAATATGTAAAACTAACGAGCCTGCCAAAACCTGTTGCCAGAGTAAAGCATGGAAAGCCTCGGGCAATTGAGTATTTCGCCCCCTTTAAATGCAACATGTATGCTATTTGCCTACGAAGACTGAATCTCCTTTGCGATTAGATCCACTTGATTAGAGATGCTAAATTTGCATGCATTGGCCATTCCAGCTAGCGAGAGCTGCTGCCAAAGGGCGGGTGACTCAGTTAAAGCTAAAAGAGCCTTGGCAAGACTTATCCCGCCATCATTTAAATCGAATAGGATGGCCACATCGGTGTGCATCTCTCTATGAACAGGGATATCGCTGGCAAGCGTGGGAACGCCAAGGGACTGAGCCTCTAGCAAGGGATAATCACAACCCTCCATTAAACTTGCGGAAAGCAAGCAGAGTGAGCTGCTGACTATGTCAAACAAATGGCCCGAACTAACATTTGAGATCCACCTAATCCTCGAGTCAACTTCTAATTCCTTGGCCAATAATTGCAGATTCTTTGTTTCCTTTCCAGGCTTTCCGACGAGAATAAGCGAGCCAGACCAGTATGTTGCTTGCTTTACAAATATGTTGAATCCAGCAATCGCAAGCTTCAAGTTTTTATTATGGTCGTGCCTTGCGATCACCACTATATCCCTGCCTGGCAGGGCAGGCTTCGCAATGCTCTGAGTCTCTACTCCATTATATATGATTTCAATTTTAGAGGCCGAGATATTAAAGCACTCAATTAGCTGGTCAGCAACAAACTTGCTGATCGCTATAACCTTGCCAGCCTTATTGCAGTAATGCGCGAGAAGGTGGCGAGCATATATATATGCGGTGAATGAATTTGGATAAAACAATGGGGTCAGGTCATGACAAGTAATTATTTGCTTGCAATTATTGCAGCCTACTAGGTAATCAGGGAGCGGGGAATAGATCAGCTCCGCCTTGCTAGAAAACAGCAAATGTCGATAGTCAAGAAAATACTGAGTTAGAGCTTTTGATGCAAAATACGAAGATCTTTTGGAAGTATATGATGAAGGCAATCCATGATTGAAAAGATTCGGTTCAAAGCGTTCAGGCGAAATCGCCAGTATTTTAAAAATGAGCTTCTTGCTTAACCCAGCAACAACCCTTTCCGTGTATCGGCTTAATCCCGTATGCAATGGAACATAGTTTAATGCATTTAAAACAAACATTTAGCTTTCGACAAAAGCATTGAAAATATTTTCAAAATTTCTATTCCAAACGGTGCGAGAAAAATGCTTGCGGTACCTTGAACTGGCTTCAGTTTTAAGAATAGAAAGCTTCGTTTTATCTCTCGCAACATTTAGAAGAAAATCGTGCATTGACGACCTTGAACCGTTCCAGTTCTGTGAACTGGTGTTGCTTACCCAATATGAGCCACTCTTGCTGTTATATAATGAAACAGAAGGTATTCCTAGTGCCATTGCTTCTAATTGTACTATTCCAAAAGCTTCATTACAAGAACCTGCCATTAATACTAGCATGTCTGAATCAAAAAGGAGTTCTTGCTTGATATCTTCACTAACCCTTCCATGAAAATAAACTGAGCCCTCCAAGAAGGGCGAGCTACTAACAATATTTTGCAATAAGGATTTAGACCTTCCTTCCCCAATGATATCCAGATGAATTTCATTCCCACGGGGCTTAAGAACTTGATTGCACTTTTCAACAATACTTAACAACCAGTCAATTCGTTTATACGACTCCAGCCTCCCTATAGCGATTAACTTGAGTAGCGAGGGATCACTCAGAATTGGATGGGAGAGTGTGCTTCTAAAAGTCAACTTTATAGATAACGAGTGCTCTTGAGATTCATGTATGCAACACGGAAGAATTTGAACTTTTCTATGATTTTTTACGTGAATTCGCAAAGAATCGGCAAGTGCAGGAGAAGTGGTCACAATTATGTCAAACAAGTTGATGGAGACTAGGGCAAGCATTTGGTAAAAATATAGGAATAATCCACCCATTCCTTTGCTCTCGAGAAATGCATGCCAATAAACCAAGATCTTTCTATTTGGACGTATTATCTTTGCGAAAACTGCCAATAAGAGTATGGTTGGGCAGGGTAGATGGATAATAAGTGGACAAGGACTAAGCAAGATAGTGAAATATTTGGAAGATGGCCGAGGAAGGAGAAGTTGTCCAATTAAGATACACGGTAAAACTTCTCTAGAATAATCTACTGTAAACGGATCTTCACAATGTGCCGGATTGAACGAGTAGGAAATAATATTCCTATGATACCTAGTAAGTAAATGCGTTGCAAGTTCGTGGGCAACTCTTTCAACGCCACCATATCCAGGCGGTAGTTCTCTGCATAATTGTATTATTGTATTTTGATATATCATTTTTGACCTGGCCATACAAAAAGCATCACATATAGAGCAGCAATTGATTTTCTATGGTTAGCTTTCAGGAGGGGCAATATCATTCTAAGAATCATTGAGAGCCTTATCAATGCATATAATTTAGGGTGGTGAATTCTTGAATACAAAAGGCAGCTTCGGTAGTATATCTTATACATTCGATTAGCATTGAATGAAGTAATATTCCGAGACGATAAGCCTGTTGACGCTCCTTCGGAGTGGAGAACAAAGCTTTTTTCAGAAACTACTAGTCTGTAACCCTTGTTTATGGCACGCTTGCACCAATCAACATCTTCATAGTAGAGAAAATATGCAGTATTCATGGGGCCTAGATCCATTGCACAAGCTTTTGTGATCAATATTGACGCCCCAACAAGATAATCCGGATCATTATTGCCAATTGATTTTAACAGGGTAGAGGTGATGAGCTCACCTTGGAAAAAATGGTGAGTGGTTCCTAGATACTTATTATAGCTTCCTCCAGCAGATTGGATTTGATTTGGTAGATCTCGATTAAGTAATATAGATCCAACCATCCCAAGCTTTACATCTGAGTTCATCTTCGATATCATTTCGAAGAGTGTATCGGGCAAAACAATGGTATCATTGTTTAGTATCCATATGAAGGCTGTGTTTGGATCTGCAAGAGCAATGCCTATCCCATGATTTACTCCAAAAGCATATCCGCCATTGCATCCTGTGCTTACAACTGAAATATTTGAAAATCTTTGTTCGCTAATGTAGCGTGAGAGAAAGAACTTTGAATTGTCACTTGAGTCGTTATCGCAGACTATGACTTTGATATTTTGGCAATTAAGCCGTGCGATGCTCGAGAGGCATGAAATCGTATCTTTATGATTATTCCAGTTAACTATTACTATGTATACAAGGCTGTGTGAGAGCCGGGGGGGATTTCTCTCCAATGCATGACCTTCCATCGTTTCGATACATCTCTCCCTTAAGTGCGTAAAGATTGAAGCATCTTTTGTTGTCTGCATTTACAGCATTTCCGGGTTAAATGTACTAAGAGACGAGGCTTTTTGGGAGTAATTTTTGTTACCCCCAAATTCCAAAGGCTTTTGATAGAAACAAAAATGCCCTCGGTGGATCTAATGCTTCATGGGGAGAGATCAGCGATGCCCTAAACCTCAGCCATGTCTGCAATCAGTTTAGTCGTGAGGCACTCATCTATGAACCGGCTATACACTGATTCATGAACGCCTCTCGGCAACGGACCATGGCTGAATGTGGCCTTTTCTGGCGGCACTTTTATATCTCTAAATTCGCTAAAATTAATTCTCTTCTCTGGAAAAAAGTGGCAATTGACTAGAACAGATTCGATTGCACGGAGAGATCGGTGGCTGCATATTTTCCTATGTAATGAATAAGAGCCGGATGCCAGCCAAGAATGCCTTAAGGTAGATCATGAAACTAGTGTAGGAGCTAGAGTTCTGAGCCTCAAGGGCAAACTTGCGGCGGTGGTCACACGAGCTGGCGGCAGCCCACTGGACGTGGGCGCAGAATGACTCAATGTTGCAGCGTCGGGTTTTCGGAGAGAAAGGTGGAACGGCAGGTTGATCAGAAAATGCAGTCAGCATGAGAACTTGAGAGAATATTTTGATGCTTTAAATGGAATCCCCAGGCTTCTTGTGCTGAGCCTGAATGAGCGTATTTCCGGAGAGGCGGTGGCATTTACCGCTTCATTAGAGGTCAGAAAATCAAATAGGTCGCTGTTGTCACGTATTATCGGATAAGCGACGATTTGCTTTCCAGCCTTAGGTATAAATCGAAACCGCTCAACAACATTCTGCTGCGCATCAAGATATTCAATCATTACAGGGAAGGGTCTGTATACGGCCGAGAGTAGCGATCGGGAAAGTGAACTCTTAAGGTCAGCTGTCAATGTAATATATCCAATTCGATTCTTGGGGATATTAATATCATCAGAATACCACTTTAATCTTCCCGATGGTCTCCACGAAAGGGCTTGGCCATTAAGTCTGCAAGTGGATTAATTATTAAGAGTAGGGTTTGTTTTTTTGCTGTTGCCAAGTTTAAATACAAGGCTATCCTGACTACCCCTGTCGCTGAATGAGTAATGGTCCTTTATTGCTGCCAGCGATGCTGATCTGGGCTAATTGGCAGCCTGCCATCGATGTCTTTGGCTTAAATGATCACAAATTCAGGGCGATCAGGAGAAGACAGAAAGAAGTCTTTGTTGACTTTTTGCAAAGACTCTGTATAAGCGCTATAGCTCTGAGGGATTGGCCTGGGTTTGTAGACCTGCTGATTTGCAAGCAAAGTGGTAATATCCCATGGTATAATATCTGCGCTGCTTTCAGGCGAGATCAGGTAGTTTTCGGAGTTTACTTGAATTTCTTTAAGCTTGTCTCTTCGATTCCTGGCAATCGTTTCACGACCACTGCCCGTAATCATTGACGTGGAATCCAAGAGGCCTTTAGCCATAGTAGAAATCAGGCTTGGCGGCCTGTATCCACCCGCAAGCACGGTGATGATTAAACTAATGCATACCAAAGGAAAACTCGCGATAAATAAAAGTACCTTGTCTAAATTGCGGAAGATCTTGCATAGATGATCCCACTTAAATCCTGCAAGCAAAATAGTGAATGAAATTATAAACATGCCGGCAAGAACAACGTGCAAGCCATCGTCCCTCACGTATGCAGCCTTGAAGGAAACCCAAGATAGAAGTATTAACGAAGTAGCTGCCAAAATAGAGCCAGGCTTAAAATAATTATGCAGACTACCCTCTGGATAATCTGCCTTCATAAATAAAAGCCCATAAAAGCCAGATTAACGAGAATCGAAGTCCAATATAATAAGGCTAAAACGAGTTACAGAATAGAGACGTTATAGGACATTGCATCGGTGTACCCTGTTACAATGTCAAGATTTAGCCCTGTGTAATACGAGATAATGGAGCTTGGGGACCAGCTTACAAAAAGCCCCCATAATGAATACAGAAGCAAGATTGGTGTTGCCAAAGATACAAGTAATGAGAAGATCGCCTTTTTGGTTGGACTTCTGAAGAGACATAAGATCTGAAAGCCATAAATTGACAACATTGCTGGGACAGCGGCTCCAAGAAAGCTGAGCTTTACTAGCGTTGACAGTAATACTCCAATTGCAAGCATAATAGAAAGGGTACTTTTCGCCATATAGGAACCCTCTCGTGGCTGATTGACCAAGTCGATTGCGATGCAATAATCGCAATCAAAGAAAACAAATAAAACTTTGCATCGCCTGGCGTACCGGCATGCCATACACCTAAAAGGGCAGCCGAAATAGCTATTGCTATAGCAGAAGGCAGGCCGTTATTGAACCCGATAAGCGCAGTTATGCCAAACCAAGTCAATTCGAATAGAGCTCTTGACGTCAAGAGCGCAGATAGATGTTCTGATGCTTGGCTGGTAACAGCTTGATGAAAGGGGCCATAGGTAAAAACAAAGCTATCTCCAAAAACTCTCCCTGTATCAGTTGCATCAACTAAGGCCTGCTGCCAAGATTCGTCTAGGCCTAGCTCCGGATAGCGTATTGGTATGGCACCGAAAGTTACAGCTGCTGTAAAACTTGCTAGAAGGACAATGGAAACAAATATCTTTTTGTTGGCCGTTAGGCGTAGCCGCAAAGCATTAGCCATTTTGTCGGCATTCCATTGACTAGTTGACTATACCGGAAATGAGCGCGGATGCAACTGGGCTGGATTCTGATCTGAATTAATAGGCGACTCCAATGCTGCCAGCTCATGTTGATGACGCCAATGCAGAGACCGGGATAGAAAGGCAATCGTATTACCGTAGCGTTTTAAAGGGCTGAACTTGATCTTATGAAATCAGTCGGCGCTGCCTCTGATTCAAGAGCTATAGATGCGACTGCTGTCGCAGTTTGCAAGCTAGCAAATTCACGCATATAACGCATCGATAGTGGCTGTAATCATGCCATTGGCACATTAAAAAGCCTTTCTGCTATATCGGAAAAAGTTTTTGGAGTTTGGTTAATCAGCGCAACGCTTTGCTCCCAGTCGTAAAGTCTGGCATAGCTATTTTTCATCATCCGGGCGGACTGTCTTGAATCCTTAGCCAAGTACAGTCGCCCCCCAGCCGCTGCCACCTCCTCATCGATCTGATTCAGCACCTCCAGCAGCCCCGGCACCGCAGCCGGAACATCAGCCGCCAATGTCCAACCCGGAATCGGGAATGACAGCGGTGCTGGATTACTGGGGCCAAACCGCTTCAGCACCGTGAGGAAACTCGGTGCCCCTACCTGCCGCAGTGCCTCCAGCGTGCGCTGTACCAGGTGGGCCGCCTCATTCGGCACGGCGAACTGGTACTGCAGGAAGCCAGCCGGGCCATAGATCCGGTTCCAGTCCTGCACCCCATCCAGCGGATGGAAAAACGGCGCAATCGCCTGCAGCTCTCCCACCCGATGCTTGGGGGCCTTGCGATACCAGGCCTCGTTGAAGGCCCTCACCGTGAATTTGTTCAGCAGCCCTCCCGGCAGGAACGGCGGCGCTGAGGCCAGGGCCTTGGGGTCGTAGTACAGCGGGTCCGATTGCTGGCTCTTGGGGAGTGCTTCTGCAGGGGCATGGTCGCCGCAGGTGAGGACCCCTCTTCCTTTGGGATCGAGGCTGTCCACCCAGGCCACGCTGTAGCGGTACTTCGCGTCGGCCTCCACCATCGCCGCCATAAGCGATTCCAAATCGCAGTAGCGGGTGGTGTCGACGCTGATCAGTGAGCTGGTGATCGGGATCAGCGAGAACGTCGCCTCGACGATTACCCCGGTCAACCCCATGCCGCCGACGGTGGCCCAGAAAAACTCTGCTTCGTCAAAGCTGCCCCGGCCGCTGGGCGTCAGCTCTCTCAGGGTGCCGCTGCCATCCACCAGCAACAGCCGCTGCACGTGGTTGCCAAAGCTGCCGTCCACGTGGTGGTTCTTGCCATGCACATCGGCGGCAATGGCCCCGCCCACCGTGACGTTGCGCGTGCCGGGGGTTACCGGCAGGAAGAAGCCGGCCGGCACGATCACCCGCAGGATTTGATCCAGGCTCACCCCAGCCCCAGCCGTGACGGTGCCGCTGCCGGGATCCAGGTCGATGCGATCAAAGGCCGGTAGCTCGATCACCGTGCCGTCCTTTAGTTGGGCGGCGTCGCCATAGGAGCGGCCCAGGCCGCGAGCGATCAATGACCTTGGCGGCGCACCACGGATCAGCTCCTGCAGCTGCTCCACCGAGCTGGGTTGCACCACCTGAGCTGATACGGGGTTGGTGCGGCCCCAGCCACTGAGGGTTCGGGTTTCGGCCGTGAGGCCTGCAGGCAGGGTGATGGTCACAGAGGTGTCAGAGCTTGGAAGCCAGAGGAGCAGGAAACAGGCGGATCAAAAGCATCAAGGGCGACCACCACCAAGGCAGGTATTCGATCGCCCGACGGTTGGGCCGGCGCAGCAGATCTCGCGCCACCGACTCGGGGCTGGCGCACAGCTCAAGCGGTGCCTTGCCGACGGTCATCGGCGTGGCCATGAAGCCTGCCTTGATGATCCGCACAGCAAAGGGCTTGCCGTGGCACCGGAGCAGCAAGCCCTCACAAAACGCCGTAAGGGCTGCCTTGGCAGCGCCGTAGTGGTAGTTCGATGGCCGTCCGCGATCGGCAGCCACCGAGCTGAACACCCACAACCGGCCGGGCCTGGCAATCCGCTCGGGGGTGGCGATAGCGGTGAGCCAGGGGAGCAGGCCGGCGTAGTTGGCCGCGGTGATCCGCAGGGCCTCGGCGGCATCGCTGCGGGCCAGCTCGGCATCGCCCAGGGAACCGGCGGTGATCAGGTAGAGGTCGAACTCCCCCACCTCGGGGCGCCGGGCTGGTTCCAGGGCTGCATCAGCGAGCAGGTCGGTGGTCTCAGTGCTGACCGATGCTCCAAATCGATGCTGCAGCTCAGTGGCAAGCTGTTGGTTCGCTTCTCCATTGCGGGCCACCAGGTGGAAGCGCTGGCAGCCGCGCCCAGCAAGCTCTCGGCAGATGGCCTTAGCCACCTCGCTGGTGCTGCCCAGCACAAAGGCGGTACGGATCGCTATCGGAACTGCTGCGGCCATAGCTAGGAGTCTCGCCTGAGTTGGGCCCCTGCAGGTAACGGAAGGACACTGACTGCAGCGGTCAGAGCCACCATCGACCAGGGCGTAATCAGTCGCCGCAGCACCGCGATCTGCAGCGCGATTCCAGTCGGCAAACCCTGCTGGCCAAGCAGCAGCACCGTGGCCGCCTCGTTCACGCCGATCCCGCCCGGCAACGAGGAGGCCATACCCGCCGTGCCCGAGAGCAGGTAGATGGCCATCGCCACCGGGATGGTGATGGGTGCCGGGGCCAGAAAGCGCACCAACAACCACAGCACCAAGGACTCAGTGGCCCTCAGCAACACCGAGATCAGGACTGCCGGGATGGTGGCGTGGGCAAGGGCGCCACTGGGCAGGTGATGGCGCCAGCGCTGCCAACGACCGGCCAGCCAACGGCCAGTGCCTGGCCTGCTGGTCAGCACCACGGCACCGCAGATAACCAGGGCGATACCCACCAACCACGTGCTACTCAGCACAGGCAACCTCTCCAGGAGCTGGGCCGGTGTGAGCAGCATTAGCAACAGCGCCACAGCGGCCGCATCTGCGCAGCGCTCCGCCACGAACACATGCACCAATGGCAGGCGCGGATAACCCAGCTGCTCATGCAGCAACTGCACCCGGCTCAGTTCCCCCAGCTTGGCGGGGGTGGCAGTAAGAGCAAAACCCCGCAACCAGCCCAGAAAATCCGGCCAGTCCGTGCTGCCGATCCCGAGCCGGCCGAGCAGCAGACGCCAGCGCCAATAGCGCCCCGCATAGCTCAGAGCCACCACGCCGTACAGCGCAGGCAACCATTTGATCAGCCTGAGGCTGTTGGTCACCAGGTCAGCCCTTGCCTCAGAGGTCGTGAACAAAAAGCCGCTGAGCCCGGCAAGGAGCAGAGCCAAGGCCAACAGGGGAAGCAACCAGCGCGCAGCCTTGGATTTGGGATAAGGCACCGGCGCGTCGGTGAAGCTGCGCCAATGCGGACGAGCGCTGGCCTGCAGGAGTTCGCGATCTCCCCGGCTATCGCCGTAAGCCTCCAGCTGATCTGATGGGGGGTGAACACCCAGGTGCTGCTCCAACCGCCGCACCTTTTCAGCACCCTTGCAATTGGGTGTGGTGAGCCGCAGGGGCGAGCTGGGCCCAACCTGCAGGAGATCACTGCAGCCGGTGCCAATCAACTCCACACCAAGGGTGTGGGCCAGTGGCGCGATCAATGGCTCAGGTGATGCCGTGACGATCAAACAGCGATGGCCTTGCTGCTGATGCCAGCGCAAGCGAACCTTGGCCTGAGGCCGCAGCTGGGCCACAAGAATCGCGGGCAGCTGGCGAAGCGCCGCTTGGCGGCGATGCATCGGTGCCGCCTGGAGAGCCTGATTCAACAGAGACTCTTTCAGCGCAGCTGTACTGCAGCGTCCTAGTTGCCAGGCCAACAGCTGTGGTGCGAGCCTGCAGCAATCAGCCAGCAAACCCAAGGGACCACGCAGCAACAGCAAAAAACGCCGGGTGGCATCACCATGGATCAGGGTGCCGTCACAGTCGAAGGCAACAACCAGATTCATTTCGCTGATTCGCGAAAACTGATGTGCTTGTGACCCAGGAAGCTGGTGAACACAGGAACAATCACGCCACAGCCGTGGGCGATTAGATCAACCAGGGCCGCCATCCCGATCAGTGGCAGCAACAGATACCGCATGCCGATACTCACAAGCCAGGTCTGCATCACCGCAACCAGATTGACCAGTGCGAAGGCAGCAAACGAGCGCCGCACGCTCTGACGGCTGGCCACGAACACGAAGCGCCTTGCCAGCACATAAGCCGTGACCATGCCGACGCCGTAGGCAGCTAGAACGGCTAACTCGAAGCGCAAGAGCTGGGAGAATCCCAGCCGGCTGACGATGTTGACCAGCGCGGCAACCCCACCGCTGAGCACAAACAACAGAAACTGCCGCTTGTCGCTGGCTGGATTACGACCGCTCACGTAGATCCTGTTGGCCGGCCTGTCGCCCTGCGAGCAAGCTCCCGTCCAAAGCCGATGCTTTCACTGATCCCCCGGTCTTCTGGATAGTAAACAGTGGTGTCAGCCGTAAACACCCCCAGGAACGGCTGCAGCGGCGGCAGGCTCTGCTGGAAGTGCACACCGCAGACCGGCTGGGCAAAGCGATAGCGGCTGCAGTGGCTATCGAGAAGATCAGCGTCGTTGAGCTGGGGGTTGAGAGCCTTCAGGCAAGCCCAGGCATCGCCAATGAAGTCCTGATTGGGGCGTTGGTAATCAGGGTGATCGGCGGGGATATAGAAGGGCACATAGCTCACATGCCCTGGCAAAGGGCGCAGATTGCTCATCTCGATCACACCGGGAATCGAGAAGCGCCTGTCGTTGACATTGGTCCAGAAGTTGGCGGTGACCGGCTGACGTGTTTTAAGCACCACACAGGCGCAGGCCACCGAAGGCACGGCGCCATAGCGCTCCACCAGCGACTCTTCCACTCCTCCTGCCTTCAGGACCGGAGCCAGCAGCGGCAGGGGAACCGTGCTGATCACGCAGTCAAAGGCCTGATCACCGGAGGGAGTGCTGAGCACGGCTCCACCGGAGGGCAAAGGCCGCAGGGCCTGCACAGGGGTGCTGAGCTGAATATCTCCCCCTCCCTGGTGGATGGCGGCCTCAAAGGCATCAATCAGCTGCTGGGAGCCGCCGTTCAAAAAGCCCAGAGTTTCCTTGAGGCGTCGGCGGGATAGCGCCAAACGACGGATGCGGCTCCAGATCCAGGCTGCAGAGATCTGGTCGCCGTAGTGGAAGAACTTGAAGGCAAACAGCTTGTGCCAAAGTACCTGATACCCCTTCTCCCCCAACCAGCTGCGCAACCACTGGGTGGCGGTAATGCCGTCCAGGGATCGCCAGTCGCGGATCGTGAGGCAGCGCGCTGCATGCAGCAGGTAGCGAACGCGCGTGAACCAGGGCAATCGCCTAAAGCCCAGGACCGCCCCAACCGTTCCCCAGGGATAGAGGCGCCCATCGAGGTAAAACCCCATCCGAGTGGTGCGCCATTGCAGTTGATCCGCCAGCTTCAGCTCTCCCAGCATCTCGAAGAACGCTGTGTCGCTGAGGCAATGGAAGTGGTAGTAACGCTCCAGCTGGATGCCGGCGAACTCGAAGCAGGCCGCCATGCCTCCGAGCCGGTCATCCGCCTCGATCAGGACAGGCCGATGGCCCAGACGCGTGAGCTCGTAGGCCACCGCCAGGCCCATGGGTCCGCCGCCGATCACGGCTATTCGGCACAGTTGCTGATCGGAGGACGACATCAGAACGGCATCTCCACTTGGCTAAACCGTGGATCTTGGTAGGTGATCCGCAGCGCCTCTGCCAGCGGTGTGGGAGCGACCGCAAAGATCCCCGGCCAGTCGATCACCTCAAATTCATCGCCAGCTGTGAGGGCCTTGAGCTGGGAGCGGGTAAAGGCCGGCTGGCGAGAGATCACCGCCCAGAGCTGGAGCAGGAATCCAAAGAGCGGGATCGGCAGATGGATGATCCAGGTACGGGCGTTGACTGCCCGGCGCAGCTGGCGCATCAGGCTCAGGTAGCTCACCTTTTCCAGGCCGGTGATGTCGTAGGTGCCCTGCAGGCCGGGATCCTCCAGGCAGCGCTGAATCAGCATGCAGAAATCTCCTACATAAAGGGGCTGACGAATGAAGCGCCCGGATCCCGGGATGGGGAACAGAGGCAGCTTTTGCATGAACCGCGCCAGCCAGCCCAGATGCTTGCGGTCGAACCAGCCGAACATCAATGTGGGCCGCAGCACAACGGCATCAGGCCAATGGGACAGCACCAGTTGCTCCTGGCTACGCTTGGTTTGCGTGTAGAGGTCGGTGGCCACGGACCTCACAACCGAGCTGCTCACGTGCACCAGCCGCTGGATGCCGGCTAGGCGGAGCTGGTCGAGCACCACGTCCGTGCTGAGTACGTTGTTGCGCTCGAATTGGCTTGGGTCGGTGTTGCCGATCTCGGCTTGCAGCATCACGCAGGACGCGCAACCCCGGATCGCTGCTGGCCACTGCTGGTTGTTGGTTTCAGTGAGGTCTTCCAACAGAAAGTTGACCTTTGGGAAGAGTTTGCGGGCAATGGCCACGGCCTCACGCTTCTTATCCACTACCAGCAGCTCCCAATCGGGATGGCTGCTCTGCAGCAGGGCGATCAGGTTCAGGCCCACCAGGCCTGCACCCCCAGGGAGAAACACCTTCATGACTGGAGCCCCGCTTCTGGCAGTAGCTCAGCATGATGGCTGAGGCCCACTACCACTACCGTGAAAAGCCAGGCCAGCAGGGTGAGCTGGATGCCCCGATCCCCCAGCAAAATCTCTTCCGGCTTCTCGCTGGTGCGCTCAGGTGCCAGCAGGCGCCGGCGTTCGGCCTCCTCTGGGTCGCTCAACAACTGGTAGCGGAAGATTCCCACCAGGGCAAACGGCACCGTGAGCAGCATCCAGGCGGTGGAAGCACCATTGAGGGCAGGGCCCGCGGCCCAGAGGCTATAGCTCATGAAGGCACTGGTGGCCACCAGGCTTTCCAGCCGCAGTAGGAGGGGCAACGAATAGCGCTCCAGCACCTTGCGGGTGATCACGCCAATCCCTTGAGCCACCCGTAGCTCGGCCTTGCGTTTCTCGATCGCCAGGAACAGGGCGAGGAGTCCCACGGTGAGCAGAAACCACGGAGAGAAGCCGAATCCCCCAGCCACCACGCCTGCAATCGCCCGGAGCAGGAAGCCGGAAGCAATGCAGAACAGATCCAGTAGCGGCATCCGCTTGTACTGGAAGCAGTAACCCACCTGGATCAACCCGTAGAGCAGTACCACCCAAGCAAGGGCCGGGGTAATTGAGGCCGCCAGGCTTAGGCTCGCGGCAGCCAGGATGACTGCCGTAACGAGAGCGGAAGGTATGCTCACCAGCCCAGAGGCGATCGGCCGGTGGCGCTTGCTGGGATGGTTTCGATCGGCTGCCGCATCCAGGCAGTCGTTGAGCAGGTAGATGGCGCTGGAGATCAGGCAGAAGGCCACCAAGGCACCACCTGCTCTCAGCCAGACCTCTGCAGAGAACCGAAAGGAAAACAAAGGTGCTGCAAACACCAGCAGATTCTTGGTCCACTGTCGGGGTCTTAACGAAATTAACAAATGGAAGCTCATGGAATTTGGTAATAACTGAATTTACCTTTTACGGTCGAATTTCCTATGGCAAAGGAGGTAGTACTAAAGAGAGTGGCAATGGAGAAGGAGTAAGCGAAATCAGCTTAGAGGCCAAAGCTTACGACAAAGTGAGAAGAAGTTTTTTTAGCAATCAACTCCCAGCGCTAAGAGTGCGGTGCCAACCCTTTAGATCATAGAGCCCTGAGTAGTAATCAGTTAAAGCTTTCGGATATTTATCAGAAGGGTAAATCACAGGAACAATGCAGCGCTCCCTTTCTGAACCACCTTCACGCAAAGAGCATTCCATGGCTTCGGTGCGCCGAAAATATTCACGATGGATGCCGAAAAACGCAAAATTCCAACTATGAAAAAAAGAATTGCTAATAAGCCTGCCTTCCGCAATGCCAGAAGAAAAAAGCAAGGAGCAGATCAGAAAAGCGAGCCCCAAAGAAAGATTTATTTTATTTTGCAAAATGATAATACAGGCAATGAATAACGCCAGGGGCAGCATAAGCGAGTAGGTTGTATAGCGCGAAGAGGCAGCCTGGGTAATTCCCAATCCACTTCTCCCTAGAGTTGTCATGAGCGCAAAAATTATAAAAAAGATAGCCGGCTGGAAAACTACTAGCAGCTGCCTGTCGAAAGGGGCTTTGTTTTTATTGCGAAAGAAAAAAGCTGAAAGAATTAAGACCAGTATTGCTATAATAATTGCGCCAGATATCGATCTTGTAAAAGAAAGGGAAATAGCGGCAAAATAAAATAAATTAAAAGAAATGTCGGGATGCCCCCCTGGCTTTGAATACCCTAATGCAAAATAGAGTAAGATAGATAAAATAGTTGCCAGGGCACAAATGCCAAAGTTTTTTCTTTTATCAATATACGAAGAATAAAGAATGGAGAGTGCTGCGGCAACCCCCTGCGAAGACGAAAAAATTAAAACAGGAGGCGCCAAGGCACAGAAAACAGCTTTAAACGTAACAAAAATATTTGATTTTGATTCTGATGTAAATATAGCAGTTGAAAGAAAAACAAGTGAGCTTATGAGAAACCATGGAGTTTGAAACTCCCATATAATGTTTTCGTGTTGCCAAGGATTGAAAGCAATTAGGGACGCAACGGACCACGCAGCCAGGGATAGCTGTCTATTTCTGATGGTATTACCGACGATCCATGCTAATGAGCCTGAAATCGAAAGCATTATAAGTATGTTCGACATTACTCCACCCGCTGCAGGGGGGATGCCAAAGATATTTTCACCGATAACAGATGATATTCGCTGTAAAACTATGCGATGCTCATTGTGCTGCTCAAAAAGCCAGGATATTAATCCAGGGTAGTCGCTGAGAGGTAGCGGCCTGACCAATGCCCAGCTGTCCTGCCTGATAACAGGGTGCCTTAGAGATTCAATGCCTAGCCGAAAGTAGCTAAGAAAAGTAAGGACGAGAGCAAGGCAATAAGATGCGGAAAGAAATTTATAGGTGAGACGAGTTAAATTGGAAATCATGTTTGTTTGCTATCAAAAAATTTTTGTAAATTTTTTAGCGAGAAGGCACCGGATGCCTCGGTGGGAACTACCGCAATAGATTGTTGATTTCAAAAAGAAGCTATTTTAAGCGAGAGGGTAAAACGGCAAAAGGCGGACCCTCAGAAATTATCTTGCCAGCTTCAAAGCAGATAACGCGGTCGCAAAATGCAACCGTGCTCAATCGATGCGCAATTACTATAAGCGTAAGGCTGGCTGAAAGGCAATTAATTGAATCGACAATGTAAGATTCTGTTTTGCCGTCGAGGGCGCTAGTCGCTTCATCAAGAACAAGTATTTTGGCATTCTTATAGAGAGCCCTCGCGATGCCAATGCGTTGGCGTTGCCCTCCGCTTAATCGAACACCCCTCTCGCCCACAACCCTCTGGTAACCCTCCGGACTAGTTTCAATGAAACTGGCAATCTGGGCTTGCTCAGCCGCCTGCTTCACTCGGCCAAGGTCAATTTGATTGCGAGGGACCCCAAATGCGATATTTTCTGCCATGGAACTGTCGGCCAAGTAAATGCTCTGAGGCACATGCGCAATCGCCGCCCGCCAAGATGCCAACCGCTTCGGATCTGATGAATCGTAAAGATCCACCCCATCTAGCAGCAATCGCCCAGCTGTGGGTGCCAGAAGGCCCATCAAAAGATCTACGGTGGTGCTCTTTCCGCTTCCGGTAGTGCCAATAAGGCCGATGCGCTCGCCTCGGTGGATCTCCAGATTCAGGCCTTGCAGCACCTCTGGCTGCTCAGGCCCGTAGCGGAAATGAACCCCTATAAAGCGAATACTCTCGCGCAGCTGCAATGGATCAGCCACGTTCGCATGCGTGGGTAAAGGTTGATTTAGCAGTGTTAGCACTCCAGCCAAGTCTGCATTGAAGCCGTTGAGGACTGTCCAGCCGCTAAAAATCTGCTGCAAAGCTGGAAGCAGCCGCTGTGCCCCGAGTGCCAAGGCCCCCAGCAGGGGGATCACCGCGCCCCCAGCCCCCTTCTGCAGTGTCAGCAGGCCCCCCAGCAGGGCGATTGCCACTATTCCAAGCGCCTCAACGGCATAGCGGGGAAATCCACCTATAAACTGGTTTTTAGCCTCAAGTATCCTCTGTGGTCGATCGGCCTGCCGATAGATCTCCAAATACGTATGCTGATTGCCATTGAGTAATACATCGCGAATCGCCCCAAGCCCCTCCTGAAGCGCCTTGATCTGCTGGCTCGCTGCAGCCGTGATCTTTTGGCCATTGCGCTGAAGTTCTCGGCGTGTCGTGACTGCCAAAAGGCCATACACGCTCCCAAACAAGGCTAAGGCCCCTAGTGCAACTGTCCAATCGATCAGTAGGAGTGCTGAAAGGAGGCATGCTGCAACAACTGATGCAGTGAGCAGCTGCAATAGAGCACTTAACGCCACAACTGTTCGACTAATCTGGGTGGTTACAGCCGTGATGACTTCGGCACTGTTGCGCGTGACATGCACCTCATAGGGCTGATAAAGGGTGCGCCGATAAGCCTCACAGCTCAAATCTGAGCCGACAGCCGCCGCCATGCGGCCATTCAGCCATAGGTTTGCCAGCCTGATAAGCGCGGCCAGCACTGCCGCCGCTGCAAACACCAGCATGACTGGCAGCACAAGCTCACTCGCTTTCGTGAAGCCCACACGGATAGCCAAGTTATGCAACCTAGGTTGACTCCACACCAACTCGGGGTCGCTTAGCACGGCAAGAAACGGCATCACTGCCCCCAACGAGAGCAGCTCAGCCCCGCCACTCGTTAGCATTACAACTAACAGCAGTCCCAACTGGGTCCGCCTGCGACGGCTGAGGTGGCCCCAGATGCCCAGTAGCAGGGTACGGGTGGATAGGGGTTGATTGGATGAAGTTGGCATCAGTCAATTAAGGTCAGTAAGTCTAGTTGCGCGATATTCTCTTGCTGGTCGTAGAGCTCGCAAGTGCCTGCCTTGAAGAGGTTGTCCCCAAGCAACAGGGCTGCGGGCCGGTCGCCCAGAAAGTCAGATCCGATCAGAAAGGCCTGAGTTAGGCCATCCGGACGGAGTTGCTCTGCATAGTGCAGCTCCAAGCCCCAGCGTGAGCCATCCCCCAGCAACTCCTAAAAGCGGGGCAAATCGTGAGGGGTAGAGATGATCAGGATTTCGAGAATTCCCGACAGCATCAAGGTGCTCAGCGGGTAATAGATCATCGGTTTGTCGTAGACCGGCAGCAGTTGCTTACTCACCGCCTGGGTGATGGGGTGCAGTCGCGTGCCGCTGCCACCGGCAAGGATGATGCCGCGGCGATTTGGGGTGTGGATGTTCATAGCTTCGCCACCGCCCCACGTGCATTGAACACAAGGCGCATAGTCTTGACCAGAATCAACAGATCCAACCAGAACGAGAAGTTGCGCAGGTAATAGAGGTCGTAGCTGAGTTTATTGGCCGCATCTTCCACCGAGGCGCCATAGGGATAGTTCACCTGAGCCCAGCCGCTCAGCCCCGGCCGGATCACATGGCGCAGCCGGTAGTGCGGGATCTGCTGTTCCAACTCCGCCTCGATCTCCGGGCGCTCCGGCCGCGGGCCAATCAAGCTCATCTGGCCCTGCAACACCGCCCACAGCTGGGGCAGTTCATCCAGGCGGGTAACCCGCAGCAACTGGCCGATGCGGGTGATGCGGGGATCCCCCCGGCCAGACCACTGCGCCCCGCTCGCCTCCGCGTCCACCCGCATGCTGCGCAGTTTCCACACTTTGAATGGCGCGCCATCCAGGCCGCTGCGCAGTTGGCCGTAGAACACCGGGCCGCGGTCTTCCAGGCGAATCAACACCGCCGCCAACAGGAGAAGGGGCGCCGTGAGCAGCAGCAGCACACCGCTCACCAGCACATCTCCCAGGCGCTTCAGCCGTTTCTGCAGCGATCCATGGGGCGCAGCAAACTCGCCCCGCAGCAGATCTACCGTCTGCAGCAGATCGGGCGGAAAGCGCTGCAGCACCTGTTCACTCCAGCCGAGAGCCGTTAGCACCGCCGCACCCTCGGCCTGGAGCCGCAACAGCTGCTGCTGCTGATCAGGGGACAGGGCGTTGAAATCCTCCACCACGAAACGACGGCCAATGGGGCTGGCTTGCTCTAGGCGGATTGTTTGGCGAGCCCACCTGAGCTCACTCTCCAAGTGCTGATAGAAGCCAGCTGATCCGAACACCACCCAGCCATCATTGGCTTCGAAGCGCTGCCGGAGCAGGGTGTTCAAGCCGAATTGCGCCAGGCCGCTACTCAGGGCAAGCGCTAAAAGGAAGGGCAGCAGAAAGCCCCGTGCATCTGTTGGCGACGTTCCGATCGCCGTGATCCAGAGATAGGCCAGATAAACAGCGGTGCTGAGTAGGAGCGTCAGCAGGGTGCGCACCAGCTGCTTAAGTGCTACTGCGGAAGTCTGCTCCTCCTGGTCGTAGTATCGACCCAGCACGTAGCTACACAGCAACCAGAACTCCAGCAGCCAGGTGAGCGGCAGGGAGAAGGAGGGCCAGCTGCCGAAGCGCAACTGAAACCAGCCCGTGAAAAGCAGGGCAAACAGGCTGAAATCCAGCAGCAACGCCACCAGCAAACGGCGCCTTGTGAACAACCAAGGAAGACGAATCAGCATGAACGTTCCGAGATCAAAGCCGCACCAACTGCTGCTGCAACCCATCGCGGAACTGGGCCACCGTGCTCCGCAATCCCGCCGCCAGCGGAATCCGCGCCCGCCAACCCAGGGCGGCCAGCCGGCTCACATCCAGCAGTTTCTTCGGGGTGCCATCGGGTTTGCTGGCATCCCAGTGGATCTCGCCTTGGAAGCCGGTGGCCTCAGCCACCGCCTCCACCAACTCGCGGATCGTCAGATCCACGCCGGTGCCCACATTGAGGAACTGCTGCTCTTCCGGCCCCGGCTGCCAGTGCTCCAACGCGAACACGCAGGCCTCGCCTAGGGAGACTCTGGAAAACCCAGCCCATCTGCGCGAAAATGAGCCTGTAACCGCAGGCCAGGACTGGGTTGATGGGCGGCAAGCAGCTTGGCTTCTCGGATTA
>NZ_PXXO01000022.1 GCF_003011885.1 Cyanobium usitatum str. Tous | reverse complement strand
TCAACAGCCCAGCTACGGCTGGGTAATACGGAATCCCAAAAGCTCCCTTGCATAAGGGGGCTTTTTTGTTGCCTGGGGGACCTCAGCTCCTTCAGTTCTGGCCAGATCGCTGTGGTCCCACCAGGGTGTCGCGCGGTTTAGCTGTGTTGCCGCCCAGCAGCAGATCACCCCTGGCGCAGGCAGTACGTTTCTCCTTCAGATGCCTGCACTGACTGGAGCCGGCCTGCCGCCGCAGCTCTGCCAAGTGCTGAGCAGTCCGTTGAGCTCGGCATGGAGGGATTTCAAATCGGCAATCCGCTGCTCGATCTCGCCGGCCTTGACGCGGATCGTGGCCTGCAGGTTGTCGCAGGTGCACATCCCCGATCGGCGGGCCTCCAATACGGCTTTGATTGTGGGCAGAGGGAGCTCGAGCCCCCGCAGGGTGCGGATCAGGGCCAGTTCTCCATACACCGACGCATCAAAAAGCCGGTAGTGCCCCTCACTGCGGCCTGATGGTCGCAGCAGTCCCTGATCGCAATAGAAGCGAATCGTTTTCACGGAAACGCCCGAATGGGCAGCTACCGCACCGATCTTCTGGAGCTCCTGGGCCGTCAATTCCTCCCGCTGTCGCGCGGCCACTTGACTCTCCACCAAGAGGAGACCCCATCGTAGGAACACAACCAAATCCCTACCCATGCGTCCCCTCGCTGCATCGCTATTACTTGCTGGGATCTGGACCGCCCCGGTCCTGGCCCAGGGAGATCCCCACCAGCACCATCACCACCATCAGGCGGCCCCTGCTGCGGCGTCTCCCAGCCAGGCTCACGCCAGCCATAGCCATGACGTCGGCCCATCCGGAGCCACCTACGACCTGCGCTGGCTCGACGCGATGGTGCAGCACCACACCGGTGCGCTGCGGATGAGTGAGTTTGTGTTCAACATCGGCCACCCCGGGGTGGGGGCCCTGGCCAACGGCATCTGGCGCGAGCAGGCCCGCGAGATCAAGGCGATGGCCCAGTGGCGCAAGGCCTGGTATCCAGAGGCGCCGGTCTATCCCGTGGCCCTCAGGCCGGGCGGTGATCCCAACTCCATGGGCAGCCTGGAGCGCATGGGCGCTGCCCAGATCCAGGCGATGCAGATGATGGGCTCCACCCCCACCAAAGCCAACCGGTTGGTGTGGTTTCTCGAGGGGATGATCGCCCACCACGGCGGTGCCCTGCAGATGGCCCACGACGCCCTCAACAAGAGCGGCAATACCACCGTGCGCCGGCTAGCGCGGGAGATCATCGTGGCCCAGCGCGCTGAAATCATCGAGCTGCGCCGCATGCTGCGCCTGGAGGGATTGATCAAGCCGGAGTACAGCCAATACGACGCACTCTTTGGCTTCTAACTCTTTTGATCTGACTCTTTTGATCTGATCGATTCACCTCTGATGGATCTCTTCTCCATGACTAGCCGCATGGCCCTGATCGCCCTGGTCCTGGCGGCCTTACCACTTGCCAGCCGCGCCCACCCCAAGGGCCTTCATGACACTCAGCAGCAGGCCGAGCAAAGGGCTAAGGAGCTCGGCTGCACCGGCACTCACCAGAACAGCGGTAAGTGGATGCCCTGCAGCAATGAGGCAACCCTGCACCAGCACCTGCGTCACCACTAAACCGCCATGCCTTTTTTGCCTAAAACTCGCTGGCGTCAGCTGCACCGCTGGGTAGTGCCGATCGCGGCGGCACCACTACTGCTCACCGCCGCAACCGGCTCGCTCTACAGCCTGCTGCTCGAGCAGGGCATTGACGCCTTCTGGCTGCTCAAGATTCACTCCGGTCGCTTTGGCCCGCTGAATTTGCAGCCCTTTTACTCAGGGCTGCTGGGGCTGTTCACGCTGGTGGTCATTGGTTCCGGCTTGGCCCTGCTGATTTCAAGCCGCAGGGCTAGGGCCTGAGTGCTGGAAATCCACACGGACAACTTCGAGATGATCAACCTGCAGCCCTATTACTGCGCGATCAGTGCAATCCACTTTCTACATAACTGAGCTCAAAGGAGAAATATCAAGAACCAGAATACGAAAATCACGGGATATGGCTCTCTATCTAACTGAACATCACTAGCTTGAAGAGATAGCTCCGCGCCAACGCCAGGCCTCTGATGTCACGCACACAATGAGCGCCCCCTCCCCACCCTGCTGCCCTGCCGAGGGCCCAGCCGTATCAGCAGACGGCATGGAGCGGGAGCTGGCCCGGGAGCGCACCCTGCTGCGCCGCAAGGTCAGCGTTGCTGCCGTCCTCACCGTGCTGGTGATGGTCTCCAGCCTGCCCCACATGTTGGGCAGTGGGCACCATTCCTTCCTGCCTTTCTGGTTCACAAGCCCCTGGACCCAGCTGATCCTCACCACACCGGTGTTGTTCTGGTGCGGGCGTGACTTCTTCACCGGCGCCGTCTCGGCTTTTCGGCGGCACTTCGCCGACATGAACACCCTGGTGGCGGCCGGCACCGGCATTGCTTACCTCACCTCGCTGTTCACCACCCTGTTCCCCCAGGTGCTGATAGCTGAAGGCCTGCCCGCCGACGTCTACTACGAAACCGTGGCGGTGATCCTGACCCTGGTGCTGCTGGGCCGGCTGCTGGAGGCCAGGGCCCGCGGCCAAACCTCAGAAGCGATACGGCGGCTGCTGCAGCTGCAGCCCCCCAGCGCCCGGGTGCTGCGGGATGGACAACCGGTTGAAATTCCGGTGTCGATGGTGGTGGTCGGTGACCTGGTGCAGGTGCGTCCCGGCGAAAAGATCCCGGTGGATGGGGAGGTGAGCGAAGGCAGTTCCTGGGTGGAGGAGTCGATGCTCACCGGTGAACCCACCCCCGTGGCCAAAGCTACCGGCGATGCCGTGATCGGCGCCTCGATGAACCGCAGCGGCAGTTTCACCTTCCGCGTCAGCCGGGTGGGGGCCGACACCGTGCTGGCCCAGATCGTAGAACTGGTGCGCCAGGCCCAGAGCTCCCGCACCCAGGTGCAGCGCCTGGCCGATCAGGTGGTCGGCTGGTTCGTGCCAGTGGTGATCGCCCTGGCTATTGCCGCCTTCGTGGTCTGGTTCCTAATCAGCGGCAATCCCGTGCTGGCGATGCTGTTTCTGGTGAGCGTGCTGGTGATCGCCTGCCCTTGTGCCCTGGGCCTGGCTACGCCCACCTCAATCATGGTGGCCTCCGGCAAGGGGGCGGAGAACGGCCTGATCTTCCGCAGCGCCGAGGCCCTGGAAACGGCCGGCAAGCTGCGCACCATCGTGCTCGACAAGACCGGCACCCTCACCCGCGGCCAGCCGGAGGTGACCGATTTCGCGCGGCTGGCTGGTGGCGTGCTGCCGGCCGACACCCTGCTGGCCCTCACGGCAGCGCTGGAATCCCGCTCGGAGCATCCCCTGGCCGAAGCGATCACGACCTATGCCCGCAGCCAATTGAAGGGCGGCGCACTGCCTGCGCTCGAGGGCTTCGAGGCCGTGGCCGGGCGCGGCGTGCAGGGATTGATCGCCGGCCAGCAGGTACGGGTCGGCACCCCCCGCTGGTTCGAGGAACTGGGCATCGACACCGCCGCCATCCAGCCCCTGGTGGAGCGTCTTGAGGCCGCCGCTTGCAGTGTGGCAGCCGTGGTGGTGGACGGAAGGATCGAGGCCTGCTTCGGCGTGGCCGATCCCCTCAAATCCAGTTCAGCAGCCGCCGTGGCCGGCCTGCGGCGTCTGGGCCTGCAGGTGGTGATGCTCAGCGGCGACGCCAAGCGCACGGCCGAGGTGGTGGCCGCCCAGGTGGGGATCGAGCGGGTGATCGCCGAAGTGCGCCCCGCCGACAAGGCCTCGGTGATTCGCAAGCTGCAGGAGCAGGGTGAGGGCCCGGTGGCAATGGTGGGCGACGGAATCAACGACGCCCCAGCCCTGGCCCAGGCCGATGTGGGCATCGCCATGGGCACCGGCACCGATGTGGCGATCGCCGCCAGCGACATCACCCTGATCTCCGGCAACCTGGCCGGCGTGCCGGCAGCGATCGAGCTCAGCCGCGCCGCGATGGCCAACATCCGCCAGAACCTGTTCTTCGCCTTCGCTTACAACGTGGCCGGCATCCCGATCGCCGCCGGCCTGCTGTTTCCGCTCACCGGCTGGTTGCTGAGCCCGATGATCGCCGGCGCCGCCATGGCCTTCAGCTCCGTGTCGGTGGTGAGCAATGCCCTGCGGTTGCGGAACTTCCGCCCTGCGCACCTACCTCTTCCAACCACCTGATGCAGATCCTTGCTGCCGCAGCGCCCCTCTGGCGCACCATCGATCAACCCCTGGCCCTCAAAGGGCTGGTGGCCATGGTTGGCTTGCTTCTCATCGCCTGGCAGCTCTGGTGGTTCCTGGGTCGCCAAGGCGGTGGCGTGGCGGCCCGCCAGAGCGAGGCAGGCTTGCAGGAGATCACCATCCTTGTGGATGGCGGCTATGCACCCTCAAGAATCAAGGTGAAGGCCGGCCAGCCGATGCGGCTTGCCTTTCATCGAGTCGATCCGAGCAGCTGCTTGGCCCAGGTGATCTTCCCCGATTTCCACAAAAGCCTCGATCTGCCCCTTGATGCCACCACCAGCCTGGAGTTGCCCCCCACAAAAGCCGGCGTCTATCCCTTCCACTGCGGCATGAACATGGTGCGAGGAGTGCTGGAAGTGGAGTGAGGGATGAGGGTGGCCCAGGTAGCTGGCTAAAAGTAGACACGAGCCAATTTGCGCTCACGGGCTGCCAAGGCTGAAGAGCAACAGCCCTCGACAAGGAGGCCTGGGCATGCAAAGCGAGCCTGGATGTTCCGCGGCACCAGGTTCGCGGCACCAGGGTCCCAGTGCGTAGCTGGAGTAGGTCGGCTTTGTGCTGGAGCATGGCTCCCGCATTACGGCAGTGTCCCTATCTCGATGAGGCGGTGCTGCTCAAGACCCGCAGCCGCAAGATCTGCATGACCTGTCACTGGTTTAGGCACCACGCGGGAGTGAACTGCGTTCCTGCCAACTGCACCAGGGGCTGATCGCCCATGGCGAGCACCTGGGAAGCCGCTGCCCAGACTGCTTTGCGTTGACCTGTGCGTTGATATAGATCGTGCCCCCATTGCCCAAGCCCGTGACCACTGGATCCGTCAGCCCTGTGAGCCTGGCTGAGGCCTCGCGCTTCTGGTTCCAGCTGGGCTGGGTGAGCTTCGGCGGTCCGGCCGGGCAGATCGCCCTGCTGCATCGCGAGCTGGTGGACCGGCGCCGCTGGCTATCGGAACGGCGCTACCTGCACGCCCTCAACTACTGCATGCTGCTGCCGGGGCCGGAGGCCATGCAGCTGGCCACCTACCTGGGCTGGTTGATGCACGGTGTTCCCGGTGGCCTGATCGCCGGGGGGCTGTTCGTGATCCCCTCAGTGTTTGTGCTCACGGCCCTGGCCAGCATCTATGCGCTCTGGGGGCAGCTGCCACTGCTGGCCTCGGTGTTCGCCGTGCTCAAACCGGCGGTGCTGGCAATTGTGCTGATGGCCGCCTGGCGCATCGGCCGCCGCACCTTGCATACGCCCCTGCTGGTGGCCCTGGCGGTTGCCGGTTTCCTGGCGCTGGCGGCGTTCAAGCTTCCCTATCCCGTGGTGGTGATCAGCGCTGGCCTGATCGGCCTTGGCGCCGCCCGTTGGCGGCCCAACCTGCTGGTGGCGAGCAAGCCCCACGGGGCCGGATCGAGCGACTCCAAGCAGGATCGGCCTGGCGCTCTTCACGACGATGACTCCGCCTCGCCGGACCATGCGCGCTTTTCAAAGCGGCGGTTGGCAGTGACGCTGTTGATCTGGGCCCTGGCCCTGCTACTGCCCCTCGCAGCTCTGGCGATTGCCGGCGGCTGGAGCGGCACCCTGGCGCTGATGGCCCGCTTTTTCACGCGGGTGGCCCTGCTCAGCTTTGGTGGTGCCTATGCCGTGCTGCCCTATGTGGCACAAGGGGCGGTGGAGCAGTTCAACTGGCTCTCGGCAAGCCAGATGCTCGATGGCCTGGCCCTAGGCGAAACCACCCCGGGACCACTGATCATGGTGGTGGCCTTCGTGGGCTTCATGGGCGGCTGGAATCAATCGATCGCAGCAGGCTTGAGCCCCTGGCCCCTGGCCCTGGCGGCGGTGCTGGTGACGGTGTGGTTCACCTTCCTGCCCTCCTTCGGCTTCATCCTGGCCGGGGCACCTCTGGTGGAAGCCACGCGCGGCGACCTGCGCTTCGGGGCGCCGCTGAGCGCCATCACCGCCGTCGTGGTGGGCGTGATCGCCAGCCTGGCGCTGTTTTTCGCCGGGCCGGTGCTCTGGTCCGGCGGCATTTTTAACCCTTGGGCGGCAGTGGTGGTGGCGTTAGCTTTATTTGCGCAGCTGCGGCTGCGCTGGAGCGTGCTGCAGGTGATCGGTGCAGCGGCGGCCAGCGGTGCAGTGCTGGCAGGGGTGGCAGCGCTATCAAGTTGATCGACTGCAGAGACAACAAAGCCCGGAGCATTGGTCCCGGGCATTTGCCTGCTCAGCCGAAAGCTGAACCAGCCCGGCCGATCTCATTTTAGAGCCTTCAGCCGGCGGCGGGCGGAGTAGGGGTCGGGGTGCCAAAGGACTTGGCAGGCCAGGGGGGCACCGTGCTCCCGTTGCCGTTGCGCATGGCGTGGTAACCGGGCGAGAGGATCTCAACGCCAGCGCCGGCGAATTGGTCCTGGATGGCCCCCAGCAGATCTGAGAGGGTGCTTCGGTAGGTGTCCACATCCACCACGTAGGCGCTGAGCTCGTAGCTGATGTGGAAGTCGTTCAGTGAGGTCTGAAGCACGAACGGGGGGATCTCCTGGCTGATGCCTGCGGTGGCGCCGGCCGCATCCAGCATCAGCCGGTGAACCTGGCGCCAGGGCACGTCGTAGCCGATGGTGACGGTGGTGGCGATCACCACTGGCTGGGCGATCTCGCGACGGGCCAGGCTGTAATTGATGATCGAGGCCCCCAGCACGGTGGCGTTGGGGATGCTCACCACCTCGTTGCGGGGGGTGCGCAGGCGGGTCACCAGCAGGGCGGAGTCGTGAACGATGCCGACGGTGCCGTTGATGCTGACCCGGTCGCCCTCCTGGTAGGCCCGGGTGTAGGTGAGCATCAACCCCCCGATCAGGTTGGCGGCCACGGCACTGGAGCCCAGGGCCGCCAGCACGCCCACGAACAGGCCGGCCCCCTGGAAGGCCTTGCTGTTGGCCCCTGGGATGTAGGGGTAGGCGGCCACCACACCAAATAAAAGGATGCCGATGCCCACTAGTCGGGCTGTGGGCCGGGACCATTCCGGGTAAAACCAGCTCAGGCGAAGGCTCCCTTTCTCCACCGCCCGGAACCAGGCGTTGCTCGCCCGCATCAGCAGCACGGCCAGACCCAGGATCACCGCCACGGAGATCAGGTCGGGGATGGCCCTCGAAACGGCCAGGGCACCGCTCACCACGAGGCCAGTGATCTGGCGCCGCAGGGTTTCGGCGAGGGCCTGGGTGGGGGGAAACAGCCCCAAGAAAAGGGGAATGGAGAGGTAGCTGACCAGCAGGAGCACGGCCCCGTGCACGATCCGGCGCAGGGGATCGAGCAGGCTGCGCTCCTGATCGGCGGTAAGCCACTGGTTCCCCCCCACCTGCAGCCCCCGGATCCGGCGGTTGGCGGGGTCGTTGATCCAGCGCTCCAGGCGCCGGTTGAGGGCGATCTGGCCTCGCAGCCACAGGATGTAGAAACCCAGGGCGAGCAGGGCCAGTGCGCCCCCCCGCAACCAGTCCGAACGGCTGTGGGTTTGGCGGTGGCGCACAATCGCCGCGCGGATCTGCTCGAGGTAGCGCTGGGCAAGCTGCTGGCGGCTGAGCTGAAAGCGAGCCGCGTTGCGGTCATCCACTGAGAGGCGGGGCTCAAACATTCCCTCCCGCATCACGCCGATGGTGGAGTACGGCGGGTCCTCTTGCAGGACGATCTGCTCAGGTTGGATCGAATAGTTGGCGGCCAGCTCGGCCAGCCGCTGGCTAGCCACCCTCGCCAACTGCGCTGGTGTCTGGGCACCGGCGGCGACACGGATTTCAAGCACCCGGCGGCCATCCAGTTCGATGTAGGCCGGACTAGGTGCGTCAGCAGCTCGGGTCAGGGGGGCCGCTACCAGCAACTGCGTCGCCAGCAGAGCGACCAGAAGGGGAAAGAGGAAGCTCGCCCATCTGGGACGTGGGCGAAGGCCCAAGGGCTCTAATTGACCCACGATGCCTCTACTAGAACGTCAATGGACCCTATCTTCTCCTTCCTGATTGAGTTCTGATCACTTTGGGCCTCGAGCTGGCAAGGCTGCGCCATCTTCCTGGCTGCTCACCTGCCACCGGTCCAGTAAGAACGAATTGAAGCGATGGCCTGCCAGAGCAGCGAAAGGCTCAATGCAAATTCATTTCAGCAACCACTGCGAATGAAGGAACGGCTATGCAAGGGGGGGGGTTAACAGTTCAGTCCCCAGGCTGGAACATAAAACCTCCATGGCGACCCCTTCAAGCCCAAAGATTAAGGGCCTGTTTCAACAGCTCTAGGTCTTCGGTGACAGCCTGACGTCCTATGGCGATATCGGCACCTATCTCCAGAAGACGTGCCTAGCGGCCAGGTCTCAGTCCCGCTCAACTGGGAAGAAGGAGCAGACTTCATCTCGCATCAGGCCAACGATGCCTCCAGCCGCTGGCGAGACACGGTCACCGATTTCGACGGCCGGCAGGGCCATCAGCGATGCTGCGGCTGAACTGCGGTTTGCCAGTGGGCGATTGCAGGGCTCAGGGTCAGCTACCCGAGCAAATGACTATGAGCAGCAGTTCATCGCTGCCAGTACACTCAATTACGCTAATCACTAAACAGTGTCCACAAAATCGGGAGGAGCCCAAACCTAGAATTACGCTAAAATACACAGGCAATGGGACAAGCACAGCTAAGCTGATGGGAATCCAGATGGACATGCGACACACCAAGCCCGGGTAATGAACCACTCCGCTCCTGGCTCCGTCAAACTTGACGAGAAGCTCAGACTTGCAGACAAACTTGTCAAGCAGGGGAAAGCCAGGGAGGCTGAACTAGTGCTGCGCAAGCTAGCGAGACGTGCCGGTTCAAGTCACATCTTATTCTGTAAGCTCGGCGCCATCTGCTGGCTGCAAAACAGGCTTGATGACGCCATTGACAACTTCAAGATGGCTTTAGCCATAAAACCTGAAGTGCCCGATGCCCACTGGTACCTAGGCTCCATCTACCAACAGCAGGGCGAACTCGGGTTGGCGATCGAATGCTTTCAAGAAGCACTAAGATTCGGCCCTTCAAATCCCGCCAGGCACTTTGAATACGGGAATCTGCAGAAAGCAATGGGCAGAACAGGCCAAGCAATATCTGCCTACAATAGGGCCATCGAACTTAAGCCGAATTACGCCGAAGCATACAACAATCTTGGCAACATCCTTGCTCAACAATCACTATTCGAAGATGCAATAAGTGCCTACAAGAAGGCTTGCGAGATAAATCGCGAACTGCCCGGCCTCCTCACCAACCTTGGGAGCTCCTTGCATCGAATTGGCGAATACGATCAGGCAATAGAAGCCTATTTGGCAGCGATTAAGCGTGATCGATCAGCCTGCGAGCCGTACTATTGCCTTGGAAACACCCTTAGACAGAAAGGTAATCTCGTAGAGGCAATCAGCGCTTATGAAAGTGCCATAGATGCAAACCACAACTATGCAGACGCACACAATAATCTTGCCAATACTTGCGAAGCCATGGGCGACTTCTCAAAAGCAAGTCACCATTACTTGCTAGCCCTTGAGTCAAACCCCGGGCACATAATGGCCATGCGTAATCTTGCCGGTATTGCGAAGGGAAATAGCCTGATCAGCATAAAAAGCTACATCAGTACAGCCACTAGACGAAACCGCACACTACTAAATGACCTAGACTTTGTTGAGACCATAGCCTCGCTTGGCACAAGCTTTAGCGCGCTAATGCTAGCTACGACAAGCTACCTACCGATACCCGATTCAGATATCAGATCTAACTCGAGAGAGAGGCCATTTCGAAGGGAATCTAAACAGGACGACGAAATGTGACTGATATCTTGAAGAAGCTCGGATCGAATGGCGATGTTCCAATCTGTGAGCTGATGAAAAAAGTCAAACACAACAGCATCGGCAAGACCAAGAGGACGAAGAAGTGAGAGCAACGTAGCAACTGGCAGAGGCGCCGAAATACTTCCAATGGGAAGACAACTCACAACAATCACTTGATTGTCAACCCTAAGATTATTCTCACGATAAGATGCCTCGGAGTAGTGCTCACCTAGACATTGCAATACGAAGGGCGAGAGAACACTAGAGAGGGTAATCGGGCAGGAAAAGGCTACAGTCGAATGGCAACTGAAACCATAGTGAGCCCACATTCCAAGTGGACTCATTAAGTGTACATATTTTTGCAGATGTTCTTGTGCATCGCCACGGGGCGGCGTTTCGATCCCGTTGCTAGTGTTACGGAAAGGCTGGGAAAAGGCACTGTGGTTCACAAGATCCCATACCGGCGCAAGAACATGGGAGCCTTCATAGGAAACGGTGCGGGTAGAAATAAAGCGCCTATATAGCGATGATTCTGCCAATGAAGGGATCAACAGACTTGGCGAAAGTAAGCCCAAGGCAATCAGCTTATGCCTGTATTGAATGGGTAACTTGCTGAGCCCCTCAAGAAAACTCAATGCCTCTGACCGGCCACCACCCGACCAACTCCAATAATTGTAATAATCATGGAGAAAATGGATGGCATTATCAGGCAAGCACAAGCTATCCATGATCGAGATGCCGCCGTTGTCAAGAAATTGGAGATGAATGGTCGGCAGCAAGAGCTGCTTAGGACAAAAGATTCGAGATGGATTTGAAGAATCCAGCGAGAAAAGTCCACGGCCTCTAATGCCAACTCGAGGCTCGAGGTTCTGGACATCACCACCAAGCTCTAAAAATGATTGCTTAATCTGCTCCCAATCCGATGACACCATCACGAACCAATCGACATCACGATCAAATAATTTCAAGCTGGTTGAGACTACCGGAGTAGCCTGTGATCTCAATTACGGCGTCTCTTGAGGAACTGAATCCAGCGATAGAATCATTAAGAGCAAGGAAAGTACGGGTACCGAAGCTGAAGCTGGAAACACCATTTGCGACAAAGTTATCAGAAGAAAGCACTTGCCGCAAGGCGACGTTAGTGAGCGCTGAAACGGATCCGAGCTGACGGATACCGCCAAAAGTGACTGCGTGAGGTGCATCAATACGATCAAATCCAATCGCTAAGTCGGTAATCCAATCATATTCGTTAAGCAGTGAGTCACTGAGCACAGAGTAACGGAAGACATCGCTACCCCCCAGCCCGGTGAGAGTATCTCCTCCAGCTCGACCCTCCAAGATGTTGCCAGCATCATTGCCTGTGATGCTGTTGGCCATTGCATTTCCAACTCCACTAATGGGATCAGACCCAAATAGCTCAACAGCGCGGTAAGTTGCTGCGAGATTCACCACCGAAGAAGTGGAACGAAAACTATTGACAACATTATTACTAAAGGCACTAACCGAATTACCGCTGATATCAACAAGAGATCTTCCACCGCTCATAGGGCTGTAAGTCGTGCTGAGCGTTGAACTGGAGGCGGGTTGGCGACCTAGAGTTAGTTCAACAAGATTAGCTTGAGTGCTTGCGATCCCAGCTTGCATCACAGGAACAAGGCTGCGATTCTCCAGGACCTGGAAGTTGTTGGCTACGAGACTAGAAGAGGCAAGATCCTCAGAGAACAAAAGGAGCACTTTATTACCAGAAACTGTCTGACTGAGAAGCCTGGGGGCACTGCGGTCGATCTGCAGAGCTTGGGTGAGTACATTGCTTTCTAAACCAGAAGCATTGATAGCACTAAGGTGCAGCATTGCTGTGCCATCAGCCGAAGGCAAATCCGAAGAACGAATACGAATACTCCAAGTGCCACTCGGATCGGCCTTACCAGTGAAGCTTCTGGCTCCTAAGCGAGCATTGATTTGGCTGTTAACTTCAGACCTACCATGGAGAGTAATGCCATATTGTGCCTCAACTAGATTAATACGATTATCCGCTGCTACAGCATCCAACGAGGGTACAGCAGGTGCAATTGTGGCCAGTTGCACATTCCTGCTGACGCTGCTCGAATGGTTACCGGCCAGATCATTAGCCAGGACGCTCAGGCTGGTGGCGCCCTGGCTTAAGAAGCCAAGCTCGCTGGAATTGAAAGAAATGCTCCAGGTGCCACCACTTGTTGTTGTTGTGGTGCGTGTGAGTGACGACCAGGACAAGGTGATGGAGGTGGCAGGTTCAGCCACGCCTTCAACGATGACACCTGTCAAGGCTTCTGCGGCTGAGATTAGGTCGTCTCCAGCAATCGTTAATATTTTAGGAGTATCAGGTGCCTTCGTATCGATCAAGATAGTTTGGGTTGTGATGGATGAAGAATTACCAGCGGCATCAGTTGCCTGAACGCTGACAACAGATGCCGCAGTGTCAGCTGGCAGCTCAGTAGCACTAAAGAGGATACTCCAACTACCATCTGAGTTCACAAGGGTAGTCTTGTCAGTTCTACCCCACATAACACGAATGGTGCTGGCTGCGTCTGCACTGCCTGTCTTCCCTATTAGCAGTACACCAGCTGCTTTGGTGATTGCGTTGATGACCTGCTGCCCATTCACGAGCACACCAAGGGATTCAACCAGCGGTACTTTGGGTGCCAGCAGGTCAAACGTTGGATGGAAAGGAGGAGAGATCGTGCTGTTGCCAACCTTATCGGTCACAGTGGCAATGATCGGAGCATTTAGGTCAAGACTGGCCAGCTGTTGAGCAGTGATCCACTGGCTCCACCTGCCTGAAGGCCATACAAATGGGCGTATAAACAAATTGTCCCATGTCAGGAGAAGAGCGCAGCCCCTCTCAATTTGACCAGAGATGTGGATACCAAGCCCAGACTCTTTGATGTTAATGATGCCGTCACTGGTTATGGGCTCAAAGGTGGGAATTTGTGGTGAGACTGTATCGATACCAACCCAGTATCGACTAACAAGGGACGTATTGCCGGCTTGATCAGTTGCTGAAAAAAGAAGTGTTGAACGCGGACTATCATCTGGGATCTCGCTGGATGCCAGCTGAACCGACCAAAATCCATTGGCAGTGGCAAGAGCCGTTTTGGTAGCTGTGGCCCAATTCAGTGTGACAGTAGCTCCGGCTTCAGCTTTTCCAATGAGTGTGATGCCGTTTTGTTTTTCGGAAGCGTTGATCTGATCATCTCCTGCCACTTGGCTAAGCCAGGGCATGGTGGGGAAACTGGTGTCAACCACCACTGCACGCTCGGTCTGCAGAGAGGCGTGGCCATCGTGATCAAAGGCTGTAATTCGGATCGTTGTGTCTTGCCAATCGTCAGGAATTTCAGAGATAACCGCTAAGAGCGGATTGCTCTGATTTGGATCAGTCGTGGTAGCAAAGTGTGTAGACCAGGCTCCATTGGTAACCGATATATGCTTTGTTGTGGCACCCCAGCTGACATCCACCGTGCTGGCACCAGGGGCGAGCCCTGTCAGTGTGACGCCTGTGCCTTTTTCTGCCCGGTTCACACGATCGTCCGCAGAAACCAACGCAATGGTGGGTTTCGCAACTTCGTCCCGGCCATTGATACCAATATTGAGATCCTGATCTATCGGATCACCGTGTCCATCGGAGATTTGCAGGCGGAAATAATCCACAAGACTCTGGCCATCAAAAAGGGTCAAGAAGCCGACATGTTGGTCCTTAACGACGTATGTAAAAGAGCCATCAGAAGCAAGCGTTAGCGTTCCATAGATGCCCTCGATTGTGGTGGCCTGCGTTGTGCTAACTTCGCTCCACTGGTTGTTGGTCTGTGAACCAGACACATCCTTCCATCGAACAGCTGTGATCAGCAACTGATCATCATCTGGGTCGAGGATCTCAGCAAACAGGGCGCCGGCAGCTCCGTGGGCGTCGACAGAATCTAGAGTTATACCCAGTGGACTCGAACCTGTCTCATAGGCTTGGTCAAGAAGATTCAGGTCCCTAAGACTGACAGGTGCATCATCCACAGGGGTGACATCGATCGTGACGGTGGATGCGGCTGACGCGGCATCGGCCTGATCCAGTACCTTGAACTGAAAAGAGGAATATCCATCGCCATTGGCATTGGCAGCGGGCACAAAGGTGAGCTTGCCTAGATCAGCCTTGGCAATGGAATAGCCACTGCTTCCGATAGTGAAGCTGGAGCCGTCAAAAAGCAGTTGGCCGAGATCAGGTGCCGAGGTGATCAGAACAGATTTGAGTGAATCGCCTGAATCATCGTCAGAAAAGGCAAAGTCAGAGGTAGAGAAGGTATACGCAACATCTTCGCTGGTACGCACCGAGCAATTGGCGCTAGTGGGCGCACGATTCACAGCAGCACTAGTGATCGTGAAATTATCAACAGCCAAATAGGAGCTGGCGCTAGAATCGGTTTCATTAAACACGGCAACTGCAATTGTGTAAACCCCGCTATCGGCAAATGTATAATCGTAACGACCGGATTGCGCTCCGTAATTTCCGGCACTGTATACGCTGGCAAGCTTGGCGCTCGAAGGGCCGCTGACAACAAAAGACGAGTCATTATACGACCAGTAATCTGTTGTCTTAAATTTCCAATCAAAAGAGAGCTTCTGGCCGGCACTGATATGGACGGACTGCTTGATAGCTGAGCCGACGGTGTAAGTATTGTCTTTTTCTGTATCGAAAGATGCGTTGAAGCTACCGACGTCGAGGCCAAGAAATATCTCAATATCACTGAGTGATTTATCCTGGCTTGATAGTTCAGCAAAATAGCTGCCGTTAGTTGGTTCAAATCTGGCATTGCTGTCGCTACTGCTGCCTAGATCAACGGAGCCCTGGCGGACCACTGCGCTACCCAGTGTGCTCCAGCCTGAGAACGTACCGGATTCAAAACTGCCGTTAAGGAAATCAGCCACGGACCTGTCCTGCCCATTTGTCAAGAGTTTAATCGATGAAGCCTGATCTAGCAGCCTGGCCTAGACGGCTTGGATCACGCTGAGGCAATCCCCTTGGGTCGATTGCTGCAACAGGGCAGCCCAAAAATGCAATCATGGCGCCCCGTTGCGGTAGGCGTAGCGGTGCGCGTCCTTGTGCAGCTGCACATCCCGCGGCCAGTGCCACTCCTGCTACACCGCTGCCCGATCAGGCGCAGCAACGCTTCTTGAACTGTGCGCAGGCTGGTAAGCAACAGATGGCGTATGGCCCCGCCCTTGGAACCCCGAGCAAACTCTGCTCTTGCCGCCGTCGCCCGTGAAGTGGTTGCCGGAGCATCACCTGGTGGTCTTCCTACTAGATCTGGCCGCTGAGCTGGATCTTGAGCAGATCCACGCCGACTACCGGTAGATGGATCCCGGGGGGAGAAGGCCTGCTGGGAAGACGCCGCCTTCCGTCACCGTCACCTGGCTGCCCTGGCCGGGCTGTGCGTTCAGGTGCTGAGGCTCTGCCAGAAAGCTGGGCTGGTGAGCTTGGGCCAGGTGGCGCTGGATGGCACCAAGACTCGCACCAATGCCAGCAAGCAAAGGCCATGAGCCACGAGCGGGCTAGTGCTCAGGGCCGAAATCATCGAGGCCCTGGAGGACGGGCACTAAGCCAAGGGCAAAGGCTGAGCTGGAAGTGGAAGCAGCTGCCGCCAAGGCCCATCAAAGGGAAGAAAAGACCCATGCTGCTCAGCAGGATGCTAAGGAGACCGAGGCGAGTAGCGACGAAAAGCAGCCGTTGTGCCCGCAAACGAACAGATGATGCCCAGAAGATTGCCCATGAAAGGGATCCACTGGAGATTCCACACGGCCAGCTCCCCAAGGATGCAGCCGGAAAGCCAGAACCCCAGGCCCAGCGCAATTTCACTGACCCCGACAGCTACATCCTCAAACGGGCAGACGGCTGGATTCAGGGCTACAACTCCAAGGCCGCCGTCGATGGAGAGCACCAGGTGATCCCTAACAAAAGGGTCTCGGGGGTTTTGATCACCAGCATCTGGAGGCCAAGCACTGGCAGGAACTGCAGGTGCTCTCCCGCAGCCACACCTGGCTGTTGCAGCCGAGGTACTACTGTTTTTGGGCCCCAGCGGGGTGAGCAATACCCACCTGGCCATTGCCATCACGATGGCGATGATGGAGCAGGACCAGTCCTGCCTCTTCTTCCCGGCCACGGCCTTGGTGCAGCTGTTGCAGAAGGCCAAGGCCAGCTACGAGCTGCCGGCCCTGCTCCAAAAGCTGGACAGCTACGCCCTCCCTGGTGGTGATCGACGACATCTCCTACGTGCGCCGGAGCGTGCTGGAGACCTCGGTGCTGTTTGAGCTGATCTGCCAACAGCTACGATTGATGCTCCCTGCTGATCACATCCGACCAGCCATTCCGCGAATTGGACGAGATCCTTCCGAGCGGATCGATCCTGTAGATGCGATGGGCCGGCTGGTGCAACACGGCGAAATCGTTGGCATCAAGAGTTAAAACTACCTACAAACAAGAGCTGCTGCATAGGTTTCTGGCGATACAGCTGAGCCACCTGTGCCATTGAGCGGGCGTCATGACCGTCATGATGAAAAGCTGCGACCGATGAGGGCTTCAGAGGTGTTGAGGCGTCACGAAAAATGTTCCAACCACCCTAAAATTTTTCCACTTTCCAAGCTGATTGACATCTGACCGAGCGGATCGAGCCAAAACCGGCCAGTCGCCGGGTGTCTGAATTGCCGACGCCAGAAAGTGCAGTGTCACCAACGTGAAAGCCTGTGAGGGGAGGGGGTGGAGGCCTACATCTCCCCAAACAAGCGACACTAAGGATGAGGCCATCACTGGATCGAGCACCATCAAAAACGCTTGCGTCGTGTGGAAGTCAGCCGCCTAGTTGAGCACGCCTTCCAGATCCGGGGTGCTTAGGAGCTCCATGAGTGCATCTCGCTAAATGGATTGAAGGGTGTCGTGGGTCTTCAAGCCAGGGTTCAGGCATAGACCGTGACCTAGACCACGAATGTGTGCTGATCGACCTCGGTCTCCACATCCGTACCAATGAGAGTGCTGCTACAGCACACCAACTGGTCCAGCCCGTGCGTGCCACCTGGAATCTGGATGATCAGCCAGGCCTGCAGAACCTGGAAGAAATCGTGCAGATGGGCTCTGCTGAACAAGTAGAGGAAGGTGGGAGCCGAGAGCCAGCACTTGAAATCCTGGCCCAGCGGCTCCAGATGCCGCTTGGAAGCCCCCTCCAGATCACTATCACTGGAGCTGCGGCAACCGCTGAGAATCCCCAGCACAGCCACCAACAGGAATAACAACTGCAGGTAAGAGGCCCCGCGGCGGGAACGACCGTCAGGGATGGCCTTGTGGAAGCTGATCAGATTGCTGAAATCCGCCTGAACGACTGCAGCATCGGGCTTTGGTGCATGGGAATGAGCCAAGCCCGCTGGCCAAGGCCAACGCAACCAGGCTCCGCCAACCCGCCGTGACGGCACTTTTAGGCGGCCCTGGCAGGCAGCATATTGCCGCATAGTTGCAGCATGCGCATTTACGCGGTAGGATCTTGTGGTAAGCACATGGCCTGTGAGGGAGGAGCATGAGCGCCTTCTGACCTAGGCCTCTCCTCCTCTCAGGTCATGCATAAGTCGTTTTCTCACGCTGTCGCGCTGCTGGTGCTGCTGTCACCGATCGCAGCAAAGGCCCAGATCCTTCCCAATCCCACTCCTGCCGAGAAGGGAACAACCCAGAACCTATCTGTCCAGAATGGCTCTAAATCTTCCCTTGCCTTTGGCACGAACACAGCGTTCGGGGCTTCGCTTTCCACCCAAAGCTCTCCAGGAATGAATTCAATTATTGAATCCAAATTCGTCCCTTCAACTGCATCAATTACAAGTAGTATTGGTTCTGGCGATACAGCAGGCGTCACTAAAGCAACAATTTCGAATTTGAAAGCACAGGGAACTGGCGTTATTCCGATTCCTGGTGGCGACGGTACTATTACTACCGATCAGGCGAACTTTGCATCAGGCAACGCCCTGCTCGAGGGCGTGGGCGCTACAGTAGACATCTCACTTACAGGAGATGGGGGTTCTACATTTGCAGCAAGTGTATCTCCAAATACTGTTGGATATACCCCTGACAAACCATGCAGCGCAGGCGCGGGCAATTGCCTTTATTCAGATGTAGATGGTAAAAAAGCTTATTCGGAGCAGCAATTTGCCAATGGCAACGCTACTGCAACTATCACCTCTAACACAACAGTTGATATTCAGACCAACCAGTTTTCATCGACATTCGCTCAAAGCTTTTAATATCTTATGATGATCCGTAAGCTTATTGCACTCGTTTCGCTTTCGCTTGCTGCCTCTCCCGCATCTGTGTTAGCGCAGTCTCAAGGCCAGACATCAGGAACGACAGGCTCCAAAAGCACCTTCAGCTACTCTGTTCAGTCTACTTACGGAGTTACTACATCCGCTAACTCAAATCCCAACTTTATTGTAGACAATGAAGCCGTCTTACTTTTGAAGCAAGGCAGCTTCGTAACTAACAAGTTTGGTGATGATTCAGGTAATGCGAAAGCAGTATTCACAGCAACACCAACAGGTGGCGGCGTTGATCTGCAAGGGATAACCGGAAAAAATCTTCTTCTTATTGATGACGGGACCATGTTTCGATCATCAATTCGCTCTGTTGACCCAGAAAATTATAATCCAGAATACGGGGGCGTTGCCTCTGGCTCAGCATTGGCAACTCATACATCAACCGTGGTTGTTGAGAAGTCAGAGTCAACGTTCAGCCAATCATTTGCAACGAGCTTCTAAACTAATTCCATGAAGTTTATCACTTTACTAGCCTCACTAGGCGGCTTCATACTTTTAGTCCCCGAACTAGCACTTGCACAGCAAACAAATAATAGTTCCACGCTCAACAACCAAGCAGCGCCCTCTGCTTCATCGATCACATCTGGAGGGACAAACATAAACTATCAAACCAATAATTCATTCAATAACGAAAACGGTTTCGCTCCAGGCATATTCTGCCGGACACCATCTCTTTATGCAGGGGGAAGTTGGGGCCAAACCAACCAAAATGCGCTAGACATTGCAGATAATACAAGCTCAAACGATAACATCAACTATTCTGCCAACCTTGGACTAGTTGTCCCCTTCGGGTCTTCTGTACTAAGGCAATGCGCTGACCTGGCCAAACAGATTACATTAGATCGAAAGATTTCAACAGATCTTTCTCTTATCAGAGCTTGCTCTCAACTTGAAAAGGAAGGTATAGTGGTTGATCCGGATAGGTTCCCGTACCTTGAGAAGTGCGCAAAGGTAGCAAGTTCATCTATTCGCATCTCACAACCACGTCCAGGCCCAATCCCTGTTACTCCCATGATAACGCCGAAAACACCTCGCACTACCAAGAGTTAGATTTAACCATGTTATTGTGATAGGATCAACAGTTGCATTAATTTTGCTTCATGGTGCTGTTCAAACTTTACCATCAGGCCAACCCCTGGTCGCCAGAGAATCTTCTTTCATAATTTACTGTACTTCAAATCATGATGGGACGGGAGATTGCTCTCGTACTGATACCAGTGAAAGCATCGAATGTGAACTGGTTCCCGGTTCTATCATTAACTGCATGCAGAAAGATGGTAAATCTGTACAGTGCGTCATGGCTAGCTCTGTACTTAACGCACAGGCATATTTTTCTTGTGCCCCACGAAGGAACGCCGGCGTGAGCGGGAAGAGAATCAATCTTGAGAGATTTGATCAGCCTACCACTCCAAGTCTGCCTCCCACGATCACCCCAGAATTACCGGATCAGCTAACCCCATTAATCGATCTATTCAACTAGGATCTGGTCAAACTTAAGATTCTGATGTCAGCTCGAATCCACCGAAATACCGCCACCTTCCAGTTCCTTTCGTTTCTTGGAAGCTGTGCCGCAACTGCGGTTTTCCCTCTGCTCTATGCCGTGGTGCCTGCCAGTGCTGCCCCTTGCTACCCCAACGACCCTGATGGAGAGAATCCAGGAAATCTGTGTTTAACCTATCCTGCATCCTTTTCCACAACGTTTGACACAATTCCACAATGGTCGCCGCTCCCAAACCGACCAATCAACCAGCCCCCCTTCATCCAAGGTGTGGGCACGGAAGCTTACTATGGCTTTCGAGTCAGCAACACCCAGCCGGGCCGAGTTGTGGGAACGACGTCTGGGTATTGGACTAATGTCGAAGCCGTGAACGGCTCAACGACGATCACGGACAGTAACGGCCAAACGATTTCGATCGATTAATCAAGCTTGAGGTCCCTCAAGAATTGTTCGTTGTGGACTGGGATACGAGATACAAAACGTTGGGCGGCTTCCCCAGGCAATCTGCTTGACACATATGCGCATCAGCCTTTAAGATAAATGGGTCGGCATGCGTCGACCCATTCGTTTCTTAACCATGAAAAAGCCACTCGTGCTTGCAGCCCTTCTGGCTGCCGCCCCTTTCGCCGCTCCTGCCGCCAAGGCAGTGCCAGATCAACTGTTTAACATTCAGACTCCTTCAGCAGGATCTGTTATTTTTTCCGGTAGTGGTACCGCAAGCTTTAACAACCAGCTAAGCACCAACAACAACTTTAACGTAGGTTCCTCGACCAACTTAGGCGTCAACGCCTCTGCTTCGAGCACCTCCGACTACACCGCTAATGGTGCTGCCAATCTGGACCTGGCAGGAACCAGCCGTTTTCAGCAGACCATTGGTACTGCAACCCAAGCATTTAACACTTCAACCGTTGCCGAAGCTGCAGTAAACGCAGCTACATCCGCAGCTAATTCCAGCTCCTATGGCTCATCTTGGTCCTCCGAGTGGGATCAAACCGCTACCTGGACAGGCAAAGGGGAGTATGAATACAAAGCCGGCGCCAACGGTGCTGATGCTGAATACTGGAAAGGAGAGGGCTCAGCCGCGTACGATGCCACCGCAGAATACAACGCTAGATCTGAGTCTGCATGGCAAAGTGGCTGGGAATCTGCCTATAACAATGCTTATAGCACTGTAAGCACCAATTCCCAGACTACAACCGGGGCTGGTGAACAGTCGGGCACAATTTCTGCGAACTTCCAAACCAAAGATACCGGTACCAGCTCCGGTGCTATCGCTGCACTGGCAAGTTCATTTGATTCCAGTGCTTCGGCTACTGCTCAGCTAGCAGTTGGCTCAACCTGGGGATCTGGTACCGATTACGCCACCGAAGCCGAATACAGTGCGGCTTATGAAGGCGCGTATCAGCAGGCCTACGCACAAGCTTCCAGCTCTGCCCAAGCAGCGGCTGCTCGTGAAAGCCTCAGCGAGGTTACTGTCAAGGGTATTGGTGTGATTGCAGATGTTAATGCTGCCTCCACAACCAACTTCCAAGCCCAAGCAAGCAAGGATGCCCCTAACCAAGGTGGCAACGGAAACGCTCAGGCCTCGTCTGGCTCTAGCCTTTCGACCTCATCCTTCGCGACGCAGAGCAACAGCACCAGTGCTAGCGCATTCGCTCAAGCCTTTGCTGCTACTTCTGCCCAATAATTTCAACTACGCTAATTCCTAGCATAGTTGTTAAGGGTGAGAGCGTTGCTCTCACCCTTTTTTTTTCAAAAGTAGCTTATGAAATTTGTTCTACTAAAAGGATTTGGAGGGTTTGGAAATCGACTTCAGTGCTTATTGCAAGCAATCGCCTATGCAAAGTCTACACAACGATGCCTAGTTAGTGATTGGCGCGACAGTTATTGGGCCCACGAACAGAGCCTCGAACTTGAGCATTATTTTCGCATCGAAGGACTCAAGACGCTAAGGTTTAATGAGTTCGTTACAAAAATCCTAGGGGATTTCATATATGCCAGCAATGATCTTAGCGTAGTTCCAGAAGCCTGGGGTAATCATTTAGTTGATGCAGATTACGAAAAGTTTGTTCATGATCCTGACTTCGCACTGCCAAGCAATGGTGGCTGCCTAGAGCGAATTATCGAAGGCAATGAGCCAGATTTTGAACATTCGATTGTGGTCTACCCAAGCATAGGACCGCGGAAGTTCGAATGCTGCGACGCCCATCATATTAGACCAACACCGCTTATTTCTCAAGCCCTACAAGTCTGCGTGAATGAGCATCAGTTGAGCGCTGGCCATTACGATATTGTTCACCTCAGAGGTGGCACTAAAAGTTGGACGGGAGGCTCGATTTCTGAAGACAGTCCTAACTATGATAAGCACATACAGTGGGAGTCAGCCCACCACTACATGCAAGAGATCTTTGATGTGCTGCAACAGCTCAGGGGAGGATCCATGCCGTGTCCTCTTTATATCCTCACTGACACTCCCTCTTTGGCGGAGGAATGGATGCGTAGTTTTGGTGAAGCTACGCTAATCGCCAATCGCGCCCATGGTTTGATGGGAGACACGGGTATTCATAAAGTTCGCGGGCAATCGTTATCTGATGCGAACTGGTCTAAATCAACAACTGGAGGCTCGCAGCCTATAAGTAAGGAGCTGCTCAATGTGGAAGCAATTCGAGACTTCATATTGATGAACAATGCACGCCACTTGGTTGGGGATGGGATTTCGGCATTTTCCTATCTTGCCTACGGATTGAAATCCAATAATGTCGTTTTGGCTGATCTCCCTACACGTCAGTCTACCCCGCAAGTATCACAACATGGCGAAAGCAGCCACGTCCGCTGGCTCTTTTAAGACTCACCTATCATCGTCTAAGAAAGCATATGCGTCTCCCCATCGCCACAAACTGCACCTAAAACTGAACTCATTTATCTGATGTGCTAGCAGCAGCCAAACATCTGACAGCAGAGTTGTCTCTGGATCATTCAGGAGCACCATGAATGTGCGGATGATTGAGCCACTACTAGCTCAGAGCAGCGTGGGGTAGGAAGTGGCACAGTTGCGATTGCTTCAAAAATCCAGTGCCCTGATCGAAGGTTTGGGGTATTGCTAAGAAATCTAATCTGTAAACGTGGCAACTTTAACGCCGATTGCAGCTGATAATAACAGGGACTTCAGCCCGATCCTGCCTGTGTCGATTCCCTCGTTAGTCTCATAATCTGGTGGCGATACAGGGTCAAATAAAAGCTACTAGTCAATCTTATGTATGCGCTGCCGCAATCAAATCAGCCTATCCGCCTCGGTGAACAATAATCCCAATATACTGGGACAATACCTTCAAGCCCAGGGGGGGGGGGACTGGGTTGACGTGATACCAAATGTCACAGAATGCCTGGTCCAGCTGGGTTGTTGCTAGTGGTACCTAAAGGTTGGGATGGGTCCGTGCAGCACTGAGTGAGGCTACGTCTTTTGTCCGCTCTATCACCAGGTACTCGCTTACATAGAATTTTATTTGGGCTTCTCGCGCCCACACGCCTCCTTGGCTTTCGGTGTGGAAGTCACGAGCAAGCAAAGCCGAGTAAACCCGGCGCTCATCAGCAGCATCTGTTCGACTCTTGCCGGGAGCTGGCTGTTCTGATACACTTGAAGCAACTAATATTGTTGTGGAAAAAATGTCCACATATCACAAGCTAGCTCGCGCAGCCATTTTAGGAGCCGCATTCGTAGGTGGATGCGTGCCTCAGGATCGAACAGGTCAAAGCGGTGTTCCTGGTCACCAGGAGACATCGTCAGCTCAAGTCGCACCGACGATTCAACCTGGAACAAACTCTACTTTAAGTTCAAGAAAGCCTCTACTATCACAGAGTTCGCCATCAGCTCCATCTGCTCGAAATTCTGCTCTTGAAAGCGCGGGCCTTGCCGAGTCTCAAGATAAAAAGCCACTCAGCGAGAATTCTTGCGGCCAAAGATGCTCTGATTCGCTATCGCAAGCTTCTGCCACTATTGCACCTGCAGAATCAAAATCAGCACCAGAGCAAGATGAGAGATCGCAAGCCCTACCGACCATGCAAGTCGGAGATCAGCTAAGCGAGCAGCAGCGTCTAGCCGAAGCCGAACGTGTCGCCCTCGAGCAGCAGCTCGAGCAGGAGCGCATCGCCACAGAGCGCAAGGCTGAAACCCAGCGGCTGGCCGCAGCGCGGCTCGAGCAGCAGCGTCTAGCCGAGGCCGAGCGTGTCGCCCTCGAGCAGCAGGCCAAGCAGCAGCTCGAGCAGGAGCGCATCGCCACAGAGCGCCAGGCTGAAACCCAGCGGCTGGCCGCAGCGCGGCTCGAGCAGCAGCGTCTAGCCGAGGCCGAGCGTGTCGCCCTCGAG
>NZ_PXXO01000021.1 GCF_003011885.1 Cyanobium usitatum str. Tous | reverse complement strand
CCCTCCAGGTAGGAGCTGGCAATTCCGTGGGTGTACCAGGAAGTGACAAAGGTGGTGCCGGTGAGCCAGCCACCCAGAGCCAGATAGGCCGTGGGGAACAGGAGCAGACCAGACCACCCCACAAATACGAAGCGGTCGCGCTTGAGCCAGTCATCGAGGACGTCGAACCATCCCCGTGCTGCTGGCGCGCGCCCTACAGCGATCGTCATGATGATGAAACGGTGCGGGAAACCCGCGGAGGCTGTGGGATTACCGGGCGATCGTAACAACGCTGAAGCGGATCGCGAGACCGGTTGAAACGGGCTGACATGGCTTCCTCTCGCTGGGCTTTCGCAGCTGATTTCTGACTGTCTTTTGCTTCACTTCTGAGCGCTTGGTCTTGATCAGCCCAGCTCCCCCGACGACCGGTCAGGATGGCGCCATTCCTTGTTCCAGGTCATGGCCTCCCCCCAGGCTCCTGCCCCCTTGCTTGAGCTGCCGGTGCTGGGCTCAAGGCGCCTTTCCAATGTGTTGGTTGCCTTGGTGGTGACCACTGGCGGGATCGGCTTCCTACTCACCAGTGTTTCCAGCTATCTCGGTACCGACCTGCTGCCGATCGGGCACCCCGCCGAGCTGGTTTGGCTGCCCCAGGGGTTGGTCATGGGGCTATACGGGCTGGCCGCCATGGCGCTGTGTGCCTACCTCTGGGTTGTGATCGGCATCGACGTTGGCGCGGGTAGCAACCGCTTTGATCGGGATGCTGGTGTGGCAACTATTAGTCGCCGCGGCTTTCGCCAAGAGATCACGGTGGATATCCCCTTGCGGGAGATTCAGGCTGTGAAGGTAGAGGTGCGTGATGGCCTTAATCCCCGGCGTCGCCTGGCCCTCAAGGTGCAGGGCAGGCGGGATATGCCCTTGACCAGGGTTGGCGAGCCCATGCCCCTGGCCGATCTGGAGTTGTCTGGCGCCCAACTTGCCCGCTTTTTGGGCGTGCCCCTGGAGGGGGTTTGATTACTACCAATCCGATGAAAACCAATCTGAAGACTGGCAATTTGATGACTGGCAACTGGTGGAGTCGCTTGCTCCTGGGCGGGTTGTTGTTGCTAGCGCCCCTGTCTCTGGTCGCCTGTGCGGCTGATGGTGGCAGCAGCCCTGTGGGTTGCAGCACTGCCAGCACCCCCTGCCTCAGCGGTACGGCCACAGTCGCACTGCAGACCAGCAAGGGTGAGGTGCAGCTGCAGCTAGATGGTGCTGCTGCGCCGCTGACGGCGGGCAATTTCGTTGATCTGGTTCAGCGTGGCGTCTACAACGGCACCGCTTTTCATCGAGTTGTGCGCGAGCCTGTTCCTTTTGTGGTGCAGGGCGGCGACCCCACCAGCGCTGATCCAAAGGTGCCAGCCAGCCAGCACGGCCTGGGCAGTTTTGTGGATCCAGCCACGGGAATATCCCGTCTGATTCCCCTGGAGATCAAGCGCAGCGACGAAGCAGAGCCGCGCTATGGCGAGCCTGTGACGGCCCCAGGAGCTACCCGCCAACTGGCTTTGGCCCATCAACGCGGAGCTGTTGCCATGGCCCGTTCCGCCGATCCCAACTCCGCCAGCGCCCAGTTCTACGTAGCCCTGCAGGCCCTGCCTGAACTGGATGGCCGCTATGCCGTCTTCGGCAGGGTGAGTAAGGGCATGGAGGTGGTCGACCAGATCCGCCAGGGCGACAAGATCGTCAAGGCCACACTGGTGTCGGGCGGGAAGTTGGTGAAGGGAAATCCCTAGGCGGGTACCCGCTTGCTGGATGCGGTGACCTTCAGGAAAGCCGTGTTGACGCCCGAAGCCCGCTCCAATGCCACCTTGCCGGTGCGGGCTATTTCAAGGATGCCGTAGCTCTCCATCACTTGTTCGAGGGCGACGAGCTTGCCCGGATCGCCCACCACCTCAAGCGTCAAGGCGTCATCGGCCACGTCGACCACATTGGCGCGGAACACCTGCACCAGGTCCAGGATGGCGCTGCGGGTTTCGGCAGGAGCCGACACCTTCAGCAGCATCAGTTCCCGCTCCACGGCAGGTATGTGGGATAGATCAATCACCCCCAGCACGTTGACCAGCTTGTCGAGCTGCTTTGTCATCTGCTCGAGGGTGTGATCGTCGCCTGCGACCACCATGGTGAGCCTGGAAATGCCAGCCTTTTCAGCGGGACCCACCGCCAGGCTTTCAATGTTGAAGCCGCGGCGGGCGAATAGGCCGGAGATGCGGCTGAGGGCACCGGATTCGTCTTCCACCAACACCGAAAGGGTGTGTTTCATCTCCTGAGGGACCCGTGGCGCTGGCTGCATTCCAAGTTACCGCCCGGGCCCAGAAAGGGTCTCGGCGGCTGGCAATTGGTCAAGCCATTGAAGTAAGGCGGCATTAAAGGCATCGGCATGTTCGTCATGGGGACAGTGGCCACTGCCAGGCAGCACCGTTAGGGGTAGCTCGGGCCGCAGTCGCCGCACCTGCTGGGCCACCTGAACGGGCACCAGTCGGTCGCGCTGCCCCCAGATCAACAGCAGGGGACGCCCCAGCCTTCGCAGCAGGGCTGGGGCGGTGGCCCCGTGGGGACGCAGGGCCATGGCGATGCTCATCGCCCGCAGGGCCCGCACCGCTCCAGGCCGCCGGGCTGGCCGGGCAATCAGCCGGTGCAGGTCCCTGTCGCCGATCACCGCTTCGCTGTAGGCCGACTGAATGCCTAAATCCAGCAGGGGCGAGTGGGCAATCAGGGGCACCAGTAGCTCCAGGGGTAGCAGCTGGCAGAGCAGGGTCACGAGCCAGCGCTGCAGCCGGCGTTGCCAGGGCCGCCGGCGGGGTGGGCTGCTGCTGCCGGCCAGCAGCAAGGTTGGGTCGGGTAGGGGGGCTGCCACGACTGCTCGCACCAGCTGGGGAAAAAACACGGCGCAGCTGAGAGCCACTAGGCCGCCGAGGGAATGGCCCACCAGCACGGCTGGCCCCTGCACCACCTGCTCGAGAAAGGCCTGCAGCTGCCTGGCCCAGAGGCGGTTGTCCAGTCGCAGGGACGGTTGGCTTGAGGCGCCGAAGCCGATTAGATCAATGCCGTAGACCCGCCAGCCGGCTGCAGCAAGCACCGCAGCATTGCGGCGCCAGTGGCCGCTGCCGGCGGCGAAGCCATGCACAAGCACCAGGGCCGGGGCATTTTCTTCCCCCAGCACCCGCCAGTGGCAGCGCTCACCTCGCCAGAGCCAATCGGCGTGTATGCCCCACTCAGCCCCTGAGCTGCAGTCCGCTGCGGGTGGAGGTGCAGGCTGGACTGTTGCAGCCACGGTTGATCTCCTGAGCCAGCACACCGACGCTCACTATTGCGAAGGACGGGCTCGCCTGTTGCCCGGGGCCGGTTTTTTTAGGCCGGAGTCGCGTCCTTCTCGGGATTTGGGGGTGCTGCTTGCCCAAACGCTGGCGGCCCGCGGCCCCTTGCGGGTGCTCGATGCCATGGCCGGCTGCGGCATCCGGGCCTTGCGCTACGGCCTGGAGGCCGGAGCCGCGGCGGTGTGGGCTAACGACGCTGATCCGGATCGGCTGCCTTTGCTGCGTCAAAACCTGGCATCCCTGGCAGGTTTGCGTTGCAGCGCCCTTACTGCCCAGCACCTGCTGGCGGATTGCCTGCAGCGCCAGGAGCGTTTCGAGCTCCTAGACCTGGATGGCTTTGGCTGCCCCACGGCCCTGCTGCCCCTAGCTCTGGAGGCGGTGTCCTTCGGCGGTGTGCTTTACCTAGCCAGCACCGATGGCCGCTCTCCCACCGGCCACGACCGCCCGGCTGCGATCCGGCTGCTGGGGGCGGCGGCCCGGGCCCATCCCGCCAGCTGGGAGCTGGCCCTGCGCCTGCACCTTGGCAGCGTGGCTCGAGCGGCCTGGGCCTTGGGCCGGGGCATCGAGCCCCTATTTAGCTTCAGTGAAGGGCGCACCTTTCGCAGCGCGGTGCGCCTGCGCCGCCGCTGCGAGCCAGGGGAGGAGCATCACCTCGGCATGCTGGCCCACTGCCATGGCTGCGGCGATCAGCAGGTGCAGCCGTTGATTCGCTTACGTCAGTGGCTGCCCTGCCATTGCCCTGCCGGCGAGATTGCGCCCCTGGCGATCAGCGGTCCTCTGTGGATCGGCCCGTTGCAGGAGCCTGGGCTGCTGGCTGAAATGCAGGCGTTCGCTGAGGTTGATCAAGGGGCAAACCTCAGTACGGAGGGGGCTCGCCTGCTTGCCCGTCTGCTTGCTGATAGGGGACTTCCGGCCCGCTGCTGGCCGATGGCCGAGATCGCGCGCCGCCTTAAAGGGGGTGCGCCACCGCTGCTCAGCCTGGTGGCGGCCCTGCGGGAGGGGGGCTGGTCGGCCCAGGTCAGTGGGGTGATGCCGGGTCAGCTGCGCAGCGATGCAACCTGGGGCGAGATCCTGCAGACCGCCGCTCAGTTGGTTGGAATGGCCACTGGCACTGCTAAATAGGATGGACTTCCTCTCACTTCGCCATGGCTGCTGAAATTTTCGGTACCGCAGCTTTGTTTTGGATACTCATCCCCGTTGGTCTTGCCGGCGGAGCCCTGCTGTTGAAGCTGGCCGACAACGACTGAGCCCCAAAGGCCAGTTAGTTCCGCCCTGCTCCCGGCTCGACCCGTCGGACACCTAGGCTCGGGCCGGCTTGAAGGTTGCTAATGCAGGTTTTGGTGGTTGGCGGAACGGGCACCCTGGGTCGGCAAATTGCCCGCCGTGCCCTCGATGCAGGCCATCAGGTGCGCTGCATGGTGCGCTCCCCCCGTAAAGCCGCTTTCCTGCAGGAATGGGGTTGCGAGCTCACCCGCGGCGACCTGCTCGAGCCTGAAAGCCTCGCCTATGCCCTGGAAGGTCAGGACGCAGTTATTGATGCGGCTACTGCCCGCGCCACGGACTCCGCCAGCGCCTACGACATCGACTGGAAAGGCAACCAGAATTTATTTGCCGCCTGCCAGGCCGCCTCGGTGAAGCGTCTGGTGTTTGTGTCCTTGCTAGATGCGCATAAGCACCGCGAAGTGCCCTTGATGGACATCAAGGCCTGCGCCGAAGACTGGCTGATGGCCTCGGATTTTGATTACACAATCCTGCGCGGCGTTGCCTTCATGCAGGGAGTGATCAGTCAGTTTGCGATTCCCGTGCTGGAAAGTCAGACGGTTTGGGTGAGTGGCTCGCCCACCCCAATCGCTTACATGAACACCCAGGACATGGCCCGCTTTGCTGTAGCGGCTCTGGAGCGTGAGGAAACCGTGCGCCAAGCGTTTCCGGTGGTGGGTCCCCGGGCCTGGACCACTAGCGAAATCACCCAGTTGTGTGAGCGGTTCACGGGTAAGGAGGCCCGCACTTTCCGAGTGCCGCCTGCCTTGCTGGGGTTGATGCGGTCTGTGACCGGCTTCTTTGAGGCCAGCCTCAATGTGGCCGAGCGGCTGACTTTTGAGGCAGTCACCGGTGGGGGCACAGCTCTAGATGCACCAATGGAGGCCAGCTACGCGGCCTTCGGGCTCGATTCGGCTGAAACCACCGGCTTGGAGGGCTACCTCAAGGAGTACTACGACACGATCCTGCGCCGCTTGCGTGAGATGGAGACTGACCTCGATAAGGAAGCCAAGAAGAAGCTGCCCTTCTAGGCCTTGGCGCCTACGACCGCGGCCGGCAGTTCGCCTGTACTATTATTTGGTTGCTTGGGAGAGTGAATGTCGGTTGCCCAGATCAAAAATTTGCAGCGCCGCTTGGCCAACCTTGAGGCGGAGGCCACCGAAGAGCTCAATCGGGCCTGTGGCCACGAGCTATGGCAAACCCTGGGCTTCGATGCTTTCGATGGCCTCGATGATTCTGACCGGCGGGCCCGTGCCAACTACTACTACGGCCAGTTGCAGAGCGTGCGCGAGCTCAAGGACGTGCTCGGCTAAGCCGCCCTATCCGCCCCCAGCGCCCCGCCCTGATTTCCCTCCCCCGGCGAGGCCACCCCGACCAGGTGAGACCCGACCAGGCGAGATTTTTCCCATGGCCCGCGACGGCTTAAGCAGCCGCTCCAGGCGCTGACTTTCGGCTTCGTCCACCTCTCGCCATTGCCCCGGTGCCAGGCCCTTGAGCTCGAGCGGGGCGGCGCCGTCCATCAGGTCGATGGCGACCCGCAGCAACCTCAGGGTGGGCAGATTTACGGCGGCCGTCATGCGACGCACCTGACGGTTGCGGCCTTCTTGCAGCTCCAGTTGCAGCCAGCTGGTGGGAATGGCGGCCCGCTGACGGATCGGTGGGGTGCGTTCTGGCAGCCCTGGATCGCTGATCGCCTGGGCTCGAGCCGGCAGGGTGCGTTGCCCCTGAATCAAAAGGCCGCTGCGCAGCTGCTCCAAAGCCTCAGGGTGGGCAGCTGCCTCTCCTTCAACCTGCACCCAGTAGCGGCGCCAGTGGCCAAAGCGGGGGTCGGTGAGGCGCTGCTGCAGGTGGCCATTGCTGGTCAGCAGCAGCAATCCCTCGCTATCGGCATCGAGCCTGCCGGCGGCATAAACCTGCGGAATCGGGATGAACTCCGCCAAACAACCCCAGTCACAGCCGGCCTCTGGCGTGAACTGGCTTAAAACCCCGTAGGGCTTATGGAAAAGAAGGGTGGTCAGCGGCCTGGGTTCAGCTGGCTTGACGGGCTTTCCAGAGGTTCACCACACCAATGGAGATCAGCAGCAGCCCCAGATCCAACGAAAGCGGCGGCAAAACCATGGTGGAGCCAAAACGGCACAAGTGAGCCAGACCCTATCGCCTGTCGGGCGGCAATTAAGCTATTAGGAACGATTGAACCTCCAGACAGCGCCCCCGCATGATCGAGACCTCCGGTGTGATTGAAAAAGAACAGGGAAACGGGTTTTACCTGGTGACCCTGGAGCAGCCGGCTGGTCACCAATGTCTCTGCCGGGCGGCAGGCAAGCTGACCAAATTCAGGATCAAGCTGCTGGCGGGTGACAAGGTGCTGGTTGAGATCAGCCCCTACGACCTCACCCGCGGCCGCATCACCTACCGGGAGCGCAATGCGGCTGCAGGCCCCCGTCCCGGCGGCAACCGCCCAGGCGGGCCCAGGAGGCGTTGAGCGCACCTTTCAGACCGCAACGGCTAGCAGGGCTTCAATTGCGGCTTTGAATTCGCTGCGCTGCTTGACGCCCTTAAAGGACTGCTTGAGCTCCTTGTTGTGGAACAGCTGCACCGTCGGGGTACCGGTAACACCGGCTTGGCTGGCAATTTCTTGCTCGGCCTCGATGTCGATCTCCACGCCTTGGGCAGCTCCGCCCAGCTCATCGAGCACGCGCTTGAGCTGGGGCTTAAGCACGTGGCAGGGACCGCAGGTCGGTGAGGTGTAGACGACCAGCAGGGGCTTGCTGCTGTCGTGATAGAGCTTACGCAGGGCAAATCCTCCCTTCTGCCAAAGGGCGTCAGCGTCATAGTTGTCGGCGTCGCTGGTGGCAGTGCGCACCGGTTCGCCGACGGTGGCCGGTTCTATTGGTTCGTGGCTCACCGTGACGGCCAGGTCGTGATGGGTGAGCCAGCGCTCAGCGGCCAGGGCAGCCTGGCAACCACTACCAGCGGCGGTGATGCCCTGACGCCATTCCGCATCGGCCACGTCGCCAGCGGCGTAGACCCCGGCAGCGCTGGTTTCGGGGCGGCCAGCCTGGGTGGCCAGGTAACCGTGGCTATCAACCTCCAGTTGGCCCCGCACTAGGCGGGTGTTTGGGGTGTGGCCAATGGCGTAGAAGAGGCCCTTAACCGGCAGCTCCTCGCTGGCGCCGCTGCTGGGATCCCTGAGGGTGATCGCTTCTAGCCAGTCGCCACCACTGGCATCGGCCACTTGGCGGTTCCAATGCACGGTGATGGCGGGGTTGGCGAGCACCCGATCGGCCATGGCGCCACTGGCCCGCAGCTTGTCGCCGCGCACGATCAGGTGCACCTGGCTGCCGTATTTGGTCAGATAAACAGCCTCCTCACAGGCGGAATCGCCCCCACCCACCACGGCCAGTTCGGCTTGACGGAACTGGGGCGTGGCGCCGTCACAGATCGCACAGGCGCTGATCCCCTGGCTCCAGAAGCGCTCCTCGCTTGGCAGGCCTAGCCGGTTGGCACTGGCGCCGGTGGCCAGGATCACGGCCTGGGTTTCAATGGTTTGGCCTTCGGCAGTGATGCGGTAGGGCCGCTTGGAGAGGTCGATCGCGGTGGCATCGGCCTCGATCAGACGGGTCCCCCAGCGGACTGCCTGGGCCTTCATTTTGTCCATCAGCTCCGGCCCCATGATCCCGTCGGGAAAGCCGGGGAAGTTCTCAACGTGGGTGGTGGTCATCAGCTGACCGCCAGGGATGCCACCGTCCTGGAAGCCCGTGATCAGCACGGGGCTGAGATTGGCCCGGGCGGCGTAAATGGCGGCGGTGTAGCCAGCGGGCCCTGAACCCACGATCACCAGGTTTTCGACTGAAAGCCCCGAAACCGTCATTGCTTAAGCGGATTGACTATGAGTTGAGCCTAGGAGATCAGCGCGGCAGCTTGCACGAAGGGCCCGACACCTCGGGAGCAAATGTCTTTAGATTTGCTTTAGATTTGAGCGCAATTTGCTGCGGATTTGCATCTCAAATCGGCTCAGATTTCCAGGATGCCGTCGCTGGCGGGCCGGATGCCCTGGCCCAGGTCGTTTGGCACCATCAACACACTCGCAGCAAGGAGTTCCGGGTGTTCTTCCAGGCAGAGCAGCCATTCTCGGAATTCCTCCGTGACCGCAAAGCTTTCTTCGAAATGTTCGAGGGCGTCGAGGGTGGCTCGGCGGGCCAAAGCCCAGCTGACAGCAACGGTTAGGCGGCGATTCACTGCGGCATCCATGCTCCCCTCTCCCTTGGGCTCCACCACGCTGACGGGCTACGGGCCCTGGGAAGGTATTGGTTGACACAACGTCGCACATTTGCGCTTAAACCTTGTATCGCCAAAGCAGTTTTCAGGCCGTTCGCTGCAGAAAACTAGGTAGCTCCGGACCCATGCTGATCACAGCACCGATCCTTGCTTCTACAGCTTGCAGGGGTAGGGAACCTCCCTGGTTGCTAGCGAGTGAGACAGGCTCTGTAGCCACTTGCTTCGACTTGATCAGGTAGGGCTCGCTGAGGGACCAGCTGCGGGCGTAGCTCATCAGCAATGGGTCGGCTGGCGCGAACACATAGGACGGCTGCCGCGGCACGGTCTCCACGGCGGCGCGTTGGCCATCCATGCGCACAGCCCTGGTGATGGCTTGTACAAAGCGGCTGCGAGTTACCACCGTGGTGAGGTAGGCAACTACCCGCAGTCTTGGGGCGTCAAAGCCCTCGGCGCACATATCAATGCTCACTAGCCAGTCCGCCTCGCCGGCCTGGAAGGCGGCCAGGCGGGCGCTGGCCTCCGGGTCCTGGGAATGGACCAGGTGTACCCGGTCGCCCTCCTCCTCCAGCAGCCCGGTGATGCGCCTGGCGTGGGCGATGTCGCGGGCGATCACCAGCCCGCCCGCCTCGGGGTGGTCTGCCCGCACTCGCTCCAGCCGTTGACGGGCCTTGAGCAGTAGTCGCAGGGCGATGCTGCTGGCATCTCCGAGTTGAATGGCGCGGCGCAAGTTGCGGGCTCGCCAGCTCTCCCGCGCTTCAGCTGAAAGGGGCGAGGTTTCGGTGTCGGCGGAGGCCTGGGGCCTGCCGTGCTCGACCCAGCCGTCCTGGAAGCGAAATTCCAGGGGGCGCACATCGCCGGCCAAGATCAGCTGGCGGGGTTCCACGCTCAAATCGGGGGCGATGCGTTCGATCACCTGATCTCCCTCGCGCACCTTTACCCGTCGGGCGGCGCAAAAGGCCAGGTTGTCGGCGCGGAAAGGGGTGCCGGTGAGGCCTAGTCGCAGCTGGGCTGGAGCGGTGAGCTGGCTGAAGGCGAAACCCCAGGCCGCAGCCTCTGGTTCATCCGGATCCAGGCCCAGGTGGTGCACTTCATCGGCAATGGCCAGCCAGCTTCCCAGAGCTATGCGGGGTAGGGCTGCCTCGAGGGCTAGGCGGTGCCGGGCCGTGCACTGATAGCTGAGCAGCAGGCCATCCCAGTTTGAATTTGCTTCGAGGGCTGATAGCCCCTGCTCCGGGTCCCACTCCAGCAGGCGCAGGTTGAGGCGCTCCGCAGCTCCCAGCCACTGACGGGCGATTGAGCTCCGGTGGCAGAAGATCAAAAAGCGATCGAGCCTCCCCTCCCGCTGCAGGGTGATGAAGCTGAGCAGGGCCCCCAGGGTTTTGCCCGCACCCGGTCCTGCATGGATCAGTACGTCATGGCCGCCAGGCTGGTGGTTGAGCAGGCGGGCCCGCAGCAGCTGGATCAGGCGGCTCTGCCACTGCCTGGGTCGCACGGCGGTTGTTGTGGGCGGCGGGATGCCCAGGTCGAAGGAAGGAAATCCCATCACGCCATTGTGGCCAGAGGTGCCCTGGCGTCAGCAGGCCACCTGCAAATGGGTGATCTGGCCTATGGGCTTATGGCCCAGCGTGCCTAGTTTCAGTTCAACTCCCGGCTCCCCTGTTGTTTTCCCTATGGCGAACTCCTGCCCCGATCCGGATGCCTGGGCCTGGGCTCCCGCCTTGCAGCTTTGGCATCTAAACCGCTGCTGGGCTCTTGAATGCGACATCGATCCGATGATCCTGCGGGCGCGCCAGCTGCGTCACCAGGGCGCCCTGCCGCAGGCCAGCTGCGTTGAACAGGAGTTGCTTCCCCTGTTTTGAGCTCCACCTGGCTTGGATGGGCAACTGCGCACATTTGCTGCAGTTGTGTTGCTCAGGCGAGGGGAGACACCCCCTAATAGATCTATGGCCTCCGGGGACCCACTTGGCTGAAGTATTGATCCTGCGGGAACGCAACCCGGGAGAGTGCCGGGTTGCCGCAACTCCCGAAACCGTTCGCCGGCTGCTGGCCCGGGGGCTGACGCTGCAAGTTGAGCAAAGCGCTGGCTTGGCGGCCGGCTATGCCGACCATGAGTTTGAAACGGCTGGAGCCCGTCTTGTTGCCCCAGGCCCCGATTTAGGCGCTGGCGTCGATGCGGTGCTTTGCGTCAATCCACCAGCTGCCGAGGTGCTGGATCAGCTGCGGCCCGGCACCCTGCTGGCTGGTCTGCTCTCCCCCTATGGCGCCATCGCCCTAGTGGAACAGCTTCAGTCCCGGCGGGTGTCGGCCTTGGCCTTGGAGCTGCTGCCCCGGATCAGCAGGGCCCAGTCCATGGATGTGCTGTCGTCCCAGGCCAACATCGCCGGTTACAAGGCGGTGCTGCTGGCGTCTGCAGCCCTAGATCGCTACGTGCCGATGTTGATGACAGCGGCGGGCACAATTCAGCCGGCTCGGGCCCTGATCCTCGGGGCAGGGGTGGCGGGGCTGCAGGCTTTGGCAACGGCCCGGCGTCTTGGCGCGGTGGTCTACGTGAGTGATGTGCGGCCCGCGGCTAAGGAGCAGGTTGAGTCTCTGGGTGGCAGGTTTATTTCCCCTCCCGAGCAGGAGGAGCGCCCAGCTGAAGCCGGTGGCTACGCCAAGGCGGCTAGCGAAGCCTTTCTGGCTGCCCAGCGCCAGCAGTTGGCCGATCAGCTGGCCCTGGCCGACATGGTGATCTGCACCGCCCAGGTGCCGGGCCGGCGAGCACCCATGCTGATTTCCGATGAGATGCTGGCGGGTATGCGCCCCGGCTCAGTGGTGGTGGATTTGGCCGTGGCCCAGGGCGGCAACTGCGCCGGCACGGTCTGCGGCCAAACCGTGGAGCGCCACGGCGTGCGCCTGATTGGTGGCGATGGCCTGCCCAGCTCCGTTGCCAACCACGCCAGCGCCCTTTACGCCCGCAACCTGGCGGCCCTGGTGGAGCACGTGCTGGGTGAAGACGGCTTCCAGCTCGACCAGGAGGACCCGATCGTGGCCGGCTGCCTGTTCACTCACGATGGCGCCTGCCGTTTCCCTGACCTCGTTTCCGGAGCTAACTGATGAGTGCTTTGACCCAAGCCCTCTGGGTGCTCTTGCTGGGCAGCCTTTTGGGACTCGAACTGATCGGCAAGGTGCCTCCCACCCTGCACACCCCGCTGATGAGTGGTGCCAATGCGATCAGCGGCATCACCGTCCTGGCTTCGCTCACCCTGATCGCCCAGGCCAATGACCAGCTGCCCCTGCTGGTGCTCGGCTCGCTTTCCCTGGGCTTTGCCCTGTTCAACGTCGTTGGTGGCTTCCTGGTCACCGACCGCATGCTGGCCATGTTTTCGCGCAAATCACCCCGCACCGGAGGGACCCGCTGATGGCTGGACTTGATCTTTTGCCCGCCCTGATCGATCTGGGTGCCGTGCTGTTGCTGGCCCTCGGTATCAAGGGCCTCTCCAAGGTGAGCACCGCTCGCTCCGCTAATGGTTTGGCGGCCCTGGCCATGGGCCTGGCCGTGCTTGGCCTGCTGATTCAGCAACCCCTCTCCCCCCAAGCCTGGCTTTGGGTAGCGATCGGCACTGGCCTGGGCGGCGTGCTCGGCCTGATTACGGCCCAGCGGGTGCCGATGACTGCCATGCCCGAAACCGTGGCTCTGTTTAACGGCTGCGGCGGTATGGCGTCGTTGCTGGTAGCTCTTGGGGTGGCACTGTTTAGCCCGGGGGAGGGCTCCTCCGGCCTGGTGGAGCAGATCTCGATCGTGATTTCGGTGTTCGTTGGTGCGATCACCTTCAGCGGCTCGATCGTGGCGATGGGCAAGTTGCAGGGCTGGATTGATACCCCCGGCTGGACCCAGAGCACCATGCGCCACGCCGTGAATATTTCACTGGCGGTGGCCTGCCTGGCCGGTGCGATTGCCCTGCCTGGCGATATGGCCGGAGCCCCTCTTTGGGTGCTGGTGGTGGCTTCTTCCCTACTGGGTATCGGCGTCACCCTGCCGATCGGCGGTGCCGACATGCCTGTGGTGATCTCGCTGCTCAACTCCTATTCCGGAGTGGCCGCAGCTGCAGCAGGTTTCGTCGTTGGCAGCCAACTCCTAATTGTGGCCGGCGCCATGGTGGGTGCTGCGGGCCTGATCCTCACCCAGGTGATGTGCACCGCCATGAACCGCTCCTTGGTGAGCGTCTTGTTTGGAGGCGCCCTTGGTGGGGCGGCACCGGTGGGCGGTGGCGGCGAAGAGGCCGGCTACACCCGCATCACCAGCTGCAGCGCTGAGGAGTGCGCTCTTGCTCTGGAGGCCGCTGAGCGCGTGGTGTTTGTGCCCGGCTATGGCCTGGCAGTGGCCCAAGCCCAGCACGCCCTGCGCGAACTCTCCAAGTTGCTGGAAAACCACGGCGTGGAGGTGACCTATGCGATCCACCCGGTGGCTGGGCGTATGCCTGGTCACATGAATGTGCTGCTGGCAGAGGCCGATGTGCCCTACGAGCAACTGCTGGAGATGGACACGGTCAACCCTGAATTCCCCCGCACCGATGTGGTGATTGTGCTGGGCGCCAACGACGTGGTTAACCCAGACGCCAAGACCGATTCCACCAGCCCTCTCTACGGCATGCCCGTGCTTGAGGTGGACCAAGCCCGCCAGGTGTTTGTGGTGAAGCGCAGCCTTGGCGCTGGCTACGCCGGTATTAAAAACGCCCTATTTGAGCTGCCCCAGACCGCCATGGTCTTTGGTGATGCCAAGGCCGTGCTCAATGGCCTGCTCACCGAGCTGCGCAGCATGGGGGTGGGTAAGAAGGTGGCCGCCTGAAGGAGTCCGCCTCGACACCCCCTGTTTTTAAGCAACGCTGGCCCTGGATCGGCCCCGATCTCCAGACCCTGCGAGACACCCTCAGGCCGCCAAAGCTGCCCCTAGATCTTGGTGAACCGATCCCCATTGCGGTGGGCGGTGATGCCTCCCTGCTAGCGCTGGTTGATCCGCCAGTTGCTGGGGCACCAAGGGCACTTGTGCTTTTGCTGCACGGTTTGGGTGGATCGAGCGAACGGGAGGGTCTGCGGCGCATGGGCCTCAGCCTTCAAGCCGCGGGCTTCGCGGTGTGGCGCCTGAATTTGCGGGGTGCCGGACCGGGCCGGCCCCTGGCGCCTGGCACCTATGCAGCCCGTTGCGATCGCGACCTGCTGCCCGTACTGGAGTTGGCCCAGCAGCGGGCCGGTGGCCTGCCTCTTTTTGGCGTGGGGATCTCGTTGGGCGGCACGATGCTCCTCAATGCCTGCCTGGCTAGTCCGGGGGTGCTGAGTGGTGTGGTGTGTACCAGCAGCCCGCTTGATCTGCCCCTTTGCTCGCAGCAGATTGAGCTGCCCCGCAACAGGGTGTATCAGCGCTGGCTGCTGCGCCGGCTGTGCGCCCAGACCCTGGCCGATCCATTTGGGGTGAGCGACGCTGAGAGTCAGGCCCTGCAGGGGCCAGAGCGGCCCCGCTCGATTCGTAGCTTCGATGCTGCTATCACTGCCCCTCGCTGGGGATACGCCTCCGTTGACGATTACTACCGGGAGGCTTCGCCCCTGCCGCGTCTGCTTTCAGCATCGGTCGATTTGCCGCCGAGCCTGCTGCTGCACTCCCTCGACGACCCTTGGGTGCCGGCCAGTGGCGCCCAGCTTTTAGCCCAGCAGCACCTTCCTGGCCTTGATGTGGTGCTCACGGCCCATGGCGGCCATAACGGCTTCCATGGGGTGGGTGATGAGCCACTCAGCTGCTGGGGTGATCAGCTGGTGGCGAGCTGGCTCAAGCGGCAGCTTTGAGGCTCATGCGCTTGATGATCCACTGCTCAATCGGCTGGCCGCCGATCACATGCTCCCGCAGGATTGACTCGATGCGCTCGGGGCTGACGCCGCCATAAACGGTGCCTTCCGGCCAGATCAGCAGGATGGGGCCCTCGGCGCAAATGCGCAGGCAGTCGGCCTTGGTACGCAGCACGATCCCCTCGGCCCGGGCCGGATCCTCGAGACCCAGCTCGCGCACCAGGCGCTTGAGGGCCTCCCAGCTGGCGGCGCCAATGGCGGGATCGGGGCAGCAGAGGGCCTTGCTGGGAGTGGCGCAGAGCAGCAGGTGGTGCGAGATCACGCTGGCAGCGCAGCTGGCGCCTTGGCCTGGAGCCGGGCTGCAGCCTCATGCACCGCATTACGGGCCCAAGCGTCTACGGCCAGCACGTCGTCTAGGGAGGGATTGGCCATGAGATCGACTTGGTGGCGATCACACACCCCGTCGATCAATGTCGGGATATCGAGGAAGTGAACCCTTTCCTCGAGGAAGAGGGCCACTGCCTGCTCGTTGGCGGCGTTCATTACCGCCGGCATCGTGCCGCCGGCGCGGCCGGCCGCGTAGGCCAGCTGCATGCAGGGGTATTTGGCCGGGTCGGGGGCGCGGAAGCTGAGCTGGCCCACCTCGGTGAGATCGAGCCGGCGCCAGGGGGTGCTCAGGCGCTCGGGCCAGCTGAGGCAATAAAGAATGGGCAGCTTCATATCGGGCCAGCCGAGCTGGGCCAGCACCGAGGAATCGGCCAGCTCCACCATCGAATGGATGATCGATTGGGGGTGGATGACGATCTCGATGTGGTCGTAGTCGAGGCCGAACAGGTAGTGGGCCTCGATCACCTCCAGGCCCTTATTCATTAAGGAGGCCGAATCCACGGTGATTTTGCGGCCCATGCTCCAGTTGGGGTGGCTGGTGGCATCGGCCACGGTGGCCTTGTGGAGGTCTGCCGGAGCCCAGTCGCGGAAGGCGCCGCCGGAGGCCGTGAGCTGGATGCGGCGCAGGCCCGGGGTGGGGTTGCCGGTGGAGAGCCGCGCCGTCTCGGCGTAGGGGGTGCCTTGCAGGCACTGGAAGATCGCCGAGTGCTCGGAATCAGCCGGCAGCAGGCGTGAGCCGCTTTTCTCCAGCTCCGGCAGCACCACGGGGCCGGCGGCGATCAGGGTTTCCTTATTGGCAAGTGCCAGATCCTTGCCGGCGCGGATGGCGGCCAGGGTGGGCAGCAGGCCAGCGCAGCCCACGATCCCCGTAACCACCAGGTCGGCCGTGGACCAGGCGGCGGCGGCGCAGAGGCCCTCAGAGCCCCCCAGCAGCTCGGGCATTTTGGCGGGCCTGGCGGCGGGTTCCAGGGCCTGCAGCCGCTCGCCCAGCTCGCTGACGCGCTCGGCATTGGCCAGGGCCACCACTTCGGGCGCATGGCGCTGGATCTGACTCACCAATAGATCCAGGTTGTTGCCGGCCGTGAGGGCCACCACCCGGAAGCGGTCCGGGAATTCCTCGGCCAGTTCAAGGGTTTGGGTGCCGATCGAGCCGGTGGAGCCGAGCACGGAGAGGGCTTTCACGGCGGCAACTCAAGTGGTGGCAAGTCTCCCATTGACCCTGCAGGATGCCCCGAAGTGATCCCGGCTGTTGTGTGCTCTATGCCGATCCCTGGCTGCTGGCCCTGCTGAAGCCCTCGGGCCTGCTTAGCCAGCCGGGGCTTGGGCCCGAGCTGGCCGATTCCCTGATCAGTAGGGCCCAGGAGCGGTGGCCGGAGGCAAGGCTGGTGCACCGCCTCGATCGCGATACCTCGGGGCTGATCCTGCTGGCCAGAGACGCCACCACCCATCGGGCCCTAAGTGCCGCTTTCGCCGAGCGGCGCGTGCGCAAGACCTACCTGGCAGTGGTGAAGGGGCTGCCTGCGGATCGGGGCGGGGTAATCAACCAGCCGCTAGCGCGGATCGCCACTCGGCCGCCCCGCTATGGGGTGGTGCCGCTAGAGCAGGGGGGCAAGCCGGCCCTCACCCGCTGGCGAGTGTTGCGGCGCTTCGAGGGCTCGAGTTTGCTTTTGCTGCAACCCCGCACCGGCCGCTCTCACCAGTTGCGGGTGCACCTGGCGGACCTTGGCCATCCGGTGCTGGGCGATCCCATCTATGGCGATCCCATCTATGGCGACCCCCTCTACGGCGACACCCTCTACGGCGAACCAGCCGCGGCGCCACGGCTGCAGCTTCATGCCGCCGGTCTGCAGCTGCTGCATCCGGCCACGGGCAAGCCGCTGCATCTGCGCAGCCGTTGCTTTGGCGATGGGCTGGTGGGGGTGGATCCCCTTAACTGATCCCAGTTGAACTTTTCCCATGGCGGCACTGCCCGTGTGGCTGCAGCGCTGGAACTTCATCGACCGGGCCAAGCTCGAGCGCCAGCTCTGGGATGCCTTCGAGCGGCAAGAGGACCTGCAGGCCCTGGTGGATGGCTGTGAGCCGGGCTTTCAAAAAGAGGTGTGGACCACCACCCTGGAGCGGATTCGCAAGATCGAGCGGATGATGCAGGGCCGGCAGGCACCCGAGCCGAGCGAGGACTAAGTAGGGGCTTGCCCTCATTTGTTGTTTGGAGTCTCCCGGGTTCTGTACAACCTGTACGGAATTTGGGAGCGTTCGTAGGGGTTGCCCTGCAGAGAGATACTCAGCCCCGCAGCCATTCAGTGATGCCGCCAGGCCTGTCGATCAACTCGATGCCCAAGGCCCTCAGGCCATCGCGGATGCCGTCGGCAGCAGGGAAATCCTTGGCGGCCTTAGCGGCCTGACGCTGATCGATTTGGGCCTGGATTTCGGCGTCGCTGGGGCCGGGGCTGGTGCTGCTGGTTTTGGCCTCGGTTTTGCTCTGGAGGCCAAGCACTCCGGCCAGTTCCAGCAGCAGCTGGCCATGATCCACCAGATCTGGTGCCCGGGCCTCAGCGGCGGCGCTGCTATCACCGCGCTCCAGTCGATTGGCCAGGGCGCGCAGGGGCTTGGCCAGCTCAAACAGCACCGCCAGGGCGGCGGAGGTGTTGAGGTCGTCGTTCATGGCGGCGGCGAAGCGCGCACGGGCGGCGGCAAGATCCGGGGGGCATGCGGCGGGGGCGGCGCCAAGCGTCAGCGTGCTTGCCAGGCCCAGGGCGGCGTTGAGACCCTTCCAGCCGGTGGCGGCGGCCTCGAGGGCGTCGGCGCTGAAGTCGAGCGGCTTGCGGTAATGGGCCTGGAGGGTGAACAGGCGCAATGTCATCGGCGAGATGCCGGAATCGAGCAGGGCCCGGATGGTGGTGAAGTTGCCCAGGGATTTGGACATCTTCTGGCCGCCCACATTGACCATGCCGTTGTGCAGCCAATAGCGGGCCAGCTCGTGGCCGCTGGCTGCCTCCGACTGGGCAATTTCGTTTTCGTGGTGGGGAAAGATCAGGTCGGCGCCACCGAGGTGGATGTCGATCGTGTCGCCAAGCTCCTCGCGCACCATCGCTGAGCACTCGATATGCCAGCCGGGCCGGCCTGGACCCCAGGGCGACTCCCAGCTGGGTTCGCCGGGTTTGGTCCCCTTCCAGAGTGCGAAGTCGAAGGGGTGTTGCTTGCGGGCCTCCTCTGCAGTGGCCACCCGGCCGGCGGCGTTGTCCTGCTGCTCAGCCAGATCGCGGCCGGAGAGCTTGCCGTAGCCGGCATGCTTCATCACGGCGAAATAGACATCGCCATCGGCGCTGTAGGCCGCCCCCTTGGCTTCCAGCTCGGTGATCAGGCTGCGAATGGCGTCCAGGCTTTGGGTGGCCCGCGGCATACGGTCGGGCGGCAGGATATTTAGTCGGGCCATGTCGGTCACGAAGGCCTCGATGTTGCGCTCACTCACCGCCTGCATCGAGCTGCCCTCCTCAGCTGCGCGACCCAGGATCTTGTCGTCGATGTCGGTGTAGTTCTGCACAAACGTCACCCGGTAGCCGCTCCACAGCAGGTAGCGGCGCAGCACATCCCAGGCGATGTAGCTGCGGGCATGGCCCAGGTGGCAGAGGTCGTAGACCGTCACGCCGCAGCAGTAGATGCTCACCTTTCCAGGCTCGAGCGGCTGGAATTCCTCGATGCGGCGGCTGAGGGTGTTGGTGAGGCGCAGGGTCACACGAGAGAGGCGATCACGGATCTGGATCGTGGCATGGCTGGATCGACGGCACAGCTGGGGTAATTTCGGATTGGGCCTGAGGTCGGTCGATTGGAGTCTGAGGAAGCCGTTTTCCAGTCTGTGGCCGGCCTGGTATTGCAACCAGGCTCCCCACCGGTGAGCCTGGACCAGCTGCAGCGGCTCGTGCGGCTGCAGGGTTTGGATCAGTCGGTGGCGCTGGCCCTGGTGCTCGATGAGGTGGTGTCGGCCATCAGGCTGCCTGAGGCTGAGAGCGAGGAGCTGGTGGCGGCCTGGCGGGAGGTTGAGGGCCGGCCTGCTGCTGAGAGCGCTGACGAGGAGCGCTATCTGGCCACGCGGCTGCGGAAGCTGGAGCTGTTTCAGCAACGCGCTTTCGGTGCCGATGTGGAGCTGCGGTTTCTGGATCGCAAGCTGGAGCTCGATCAGGTGGTGTATTCCATGATCCGGGTGGACGACCACGACGTGGCCCTGGAGCTGTATCAGCGCCTGGTGGAGGGCGAGGCAGACTTCGCCGAACTGGCGCCGCAGTTTTCCCAGGGAGCGGAACGGGAGAGCGGTGGCCGGCTTGGACCCCATTCACTGAAAGCCTCCCACCCCGAGCTGAGTGCCCGTTTTCGCGTGAGTCGGCCGGGGCAGTTGTGGGAGCCCTTTTTTGTGGTGGATATCTGGGTGATTCTTCAGGTTGAAGAGCTGATTCCTGCCGAATTGGATGGGTCGATGCGGCGAAACTTGACCACTGAGCTCTACAATAAATGGATGCAAGACCGTGTAGTTCAGGTGCTTCGCGGCGAGCCACGGGCGGCGCTTCCCTTGCCACGCGACACCTGATGACTCCTAAGCCATGGTGACGTCGCCCCCTTGGCTCGCCTCGCTTGAGGCGTTGAACCAGGCCATTCCCTTTGGTCGGCTGGAGCCTGCGCTGCTGGAGCAGGCCCTGCCTTTGTGGGAGCGGCGGCTTTACCGCATGGGCCAGTTGATGCTCCACGGCGAAACCCTGCCCGATGGGGTGCTGCTGGTGCGCCAGGGCCGAGTGCGAAGCCTGGGGCCCCGCTTGGTGGGGTCTGGTTGGGTCACCCTGGAACACCTCGGCCCCGGTGATCTGGCGGGCTGGGTGGGCCTGCTGCGCGGCCAGCCCTGCGAGCACCTGCGGGCGAGCACCGAGGTTGAGGCCTGGTGGCTGCCGGCCGAGCCTTTTGTGGATCTGCTGGAGCGCTCGCCGGCTCTGCAGAACTGGTGCCACAGCCGGGTGGGCGCTGCTGAGGTGTATTCCCTGGTGTTGGAGCTGGTGCGGCGGGAGCCGGCCCACACGCCGCTGCTTAATCGCTGGGCCCACACACTGGAGCAGGCCGAGGTGCGGCAGGCTGGCGAGGCGGCGGCATTGCCGGCGGACCACCTCTGGCTGGCTTCGGCGGAGGGCCGGTGGATTGGGGTGCCCGCAGCGGCCGAGGTGGCTGGTGCGGCGCAGACCCCAGCCCCTCCCGTGGCGGAGGAGGAGCCCAGCTCCGATGCCTACGCGCTCTCCCCAGAGCCGCCGGCCCCGCGGGCTGAGGGGCTGGGGGCGGGTTTGACCTTGGCCCGGGCTAGTGGCGTGCGCGATGCCCCCCTCGCCATTGCCCAGGCGCTGGCGCGCTACTACGGCGTGCCGTTCAACCGCGATGGCATGGAAGACCAGGTAGAGGGGATTCTGCAGCGACAGAGCCGCCTCAATCTGGTGAATTACGGCCAGCTGGTGAGCAACCTGGGCCTGCGGGCCGTGCTCACCGAGGTGCCGGCGGATCGGCTGCAGCGGCTGCCCACCCCGGCCGTGCTGGCCCAGCACGAGCAGATCGGGGTGCTGGATGGCGTCGACCCCGACGGCTGTGCCCGGGTGCTGGATCCCGAGCTGGGGCCGCTGCGGATTCCGTTGGCGGAGCTGGCCGACGCCGAGGGGAATGTGCCGGTGCTGCTGATGGAGCGCCAAGTGGACAGCAAGGAGGCCCGCTTCTCCTGGAGCTGGTTTGTGCCCTTCCTGCGCCAGCACAAGCGGGCACTGCTGGAGGTGCTGGTGGCCTCCTTTGTGCTCAACCTGCTGGCCCTGGCCACGCCGCTGGGGCTGCAGGTGCTGATCGACCAGGTGGCCCAATACCGCAACACCGGTGCCCTGATCAGCATCTCGGCCCTGCTGCTGCTGGCCGGGCTGGTGAAGTCGGTGGTGCGCACTCTGCGCAGCCTGATCTTCACCGAGGTGTCCAATCGGGTGGACCAAGCCACCCGGGCCACGATTCTCGATCAGATGGTGCGGCTGCCCCAGAGCTTCTTCGACACCCGGCCCGTGGGCCAGGTGACCTTCTACTTCGGCCAGCTCGACAAACTGCGCGACTTTCTGATCGGCCAGAGCCTCACCACGGGCGTGGACTTCGTGTTCAGCCTGCTCTACATCTTCATTTTGTTGTTGATCAATCCAGTGCTCACCCTGGTGACGCTGAGCACGGTGCCCCTGTTCATCATCCTGGCGCTGGTGAGCAATCCCGTGGTGGAGCGGCTGGTCGAACGCTCGATCGGCGAGGCAATCCGCACCTATTCGTTCCTCAACGAAGCCATCACCGGCATCCAAACGATCAAATCCCAGAACGCCGAGCTCAAAACCCGCTGGGAATTTCAAAACCGCTACACCCGCTTCATCGGCGAAGACTTCAAGCTGCGGGTGACCCAGGAAACCATCTCCGGGCTGGCCAATTTCATCAGTGAGCTCAACCAGCTGCTGGTGATCGGCGTGGGTATTTGGTTTGTGATGCAGGGCCAGCTCACCCTGGGGGCGTTCTTCGCTTTCCGCATCATCAGTGGCTACATCACGGGCCCGCTGGTGCAGATCGTGCAGACCTACCAGCAATACAAGTTGAACACCGAATCGATCAAGCTGTTGGGCGACATCGTGGATCGCACAACCGAGCAAACGGAGGCCGAGGCCACCAACATCCCGATGCCGCCGCTGCGGGGGGCGGTGGAGTGCAAGGGCGTTTTCTTCCGCTTTAGCCCGGGGGCTCCCCAGGTGCTGCAGAACATCGATCTCTCCGTGCCGGCCGGGGCCTTTGTGGGCATGGTGGGCGGCTCGGGCAGCGGCAAGAGCACGCTTTTGAAGCTGCTGCCGCGCTTCTACCGCCCGGAAAAGGGAGCCGTGTTGATCGATGGCTTCGATATCAACAAGGTGGAGCTCTATTCCCTGCGCCGCCAGCTCGGCGTGGTGCCCCAGGACAGCTTGCTGTTTGACGGCACCATCAAGGAAAACCTGCAGATGGTGAAGCCCGATGCCACCGCCGATGAGCTGATCCGAGCCGCCCGCATCGCCTGCGCCCACGACTTCATCATGGCCATGCCCCAGGGTTACAACTCGAGCGTGGGTGAGCGGGGCGCGGGGCTCTCCGGTGGCCAACGCCAGCGACTGGCCCTGGCCCGGGCCGTGCTGCAAAACCCGCGGATGCTGATCCTCGATGAAGCCACCAGTGCCCTTGATGCCCGCACCGAGCGCCAGGTGTGCCTCAACCTGTTTGAGGCCTTCCGGGGGCGCACGGTGTTTTTCATCACCCACCGGCTCACCACGGTGCGTCCGGCCGACATGATCGTGCTGATGGATCAGGGCTCGATCATGGAGGTGGGCAGCCACCCTGAGCTGATGTCACGCCAGGGCTGGTATTACGGCCTCTACCAGAGCCAGATGCAGGAGGGTTTGGGCTGATGGCTCCAGCGGAGGAGTGGAGCTTCAACCAACCGGTGCTGCTGCGCAAGGCGGGAAGGGCCTCGTCGGCGCTGATCTGGACGGCCGCGGCCGGCACGGTGGGCGTGCTGCTCTGGGCGCTGGTGGCGCCCCTCTCGGAAACTATTGCGGTGCAGGGCAAGCTCGAGCCGGGATCCAAGGTGCGCTCGATCGATGCCCCGGCTCCGGGGCTGGTGGATGCGGTGCTGGTGAAGGAGGGCCAGGCCGTGCGTCAGGGGGATCCGCTGGTGCGCTTTGATCTGCGCGAGGCGCGCAGCAAACTGGCTGCTGCCACGGCCGTGCGCGACCGGCTGCGCAATGAAAACCAGATCTACCGGGTGATCCTGGGCGAGTCGGGCTCGGCAGGCCTAAGCCCCAACCAGCGCTCCCAGCTGCTGGAGCGCCAGCGGGCCCTGGGCGGCCGGCGCCAGGGTGCGATGGATGGCGTGCGCAAAACGGAGGCTCTGATCGGCGGGCTGCGCAAAAACCTGGCCAATGCCCAGGACGTGGCTGCCCGGTTCCGCGCCCTGGCCCGCTCCGGCGCCATGAGTGAGCTGCAGCTGCGGGATGCGGAAAACAAGGTGAACCAGATCTCGGCCGAGCTGCTGGCCCAGCAGGCCGAACTCTCACGCGCCCGCTCCTCTCTGGAGGAAACGGAGGCCCGGCCCGGCGAGGAGCTGCGCTCCAAGATTGAAGCGAACCTCAAGGAACTCACCGAGGTAGAGCGGCAGATCAGCGAGGCCCAGCGCCAGCTCCAGTACGCCCAGCTCAGCGCTCCGATCGGCGGGGTGGTGTTTGACCTCTCGGTGGGCCGGGGCAGTGTGGTGGCGTTGCCGGCTACCAAACCCCTGCTCAAGATCGTGCCGGGAGATGATCTGCAGGCCCGGGTTTACATCCCCAACAATGCCATTGGTTTTGTGAGGGTGGGGCAGGAGGCCCAGGTTTCGCTCGAGTCGTATCGATCCTCCGACTACGGCCGCATCCCGGCCAAGGTTGTGCGGATCGGATCGGATGCCCTCACCCAGGAGGAGCAGGCCAAGGTGCTCGGCAACCAGTCGAGCGGGCTCTATTTCCCGGCCCTGCTCAGCCTGTCGCGCCAGAACCTCCAGGTGGGCCGTGTGAGCCTGCCCCTGCAGGCCGGCATGGCCCTCACCGCCGACATCCTGGTGCGGGAGCGGCGCTACATCCAGATCTTCACCGGCTTCTTTGAAGACAAGCAGCGAAGCCTGGAGCGGCTGCGGCTGTGAGCGTGCATCGCCATCCCTGGTGGCCCTACGTGCCGCCAGAGGGGCGCAATCGGCTGCGCCGCCAGGTGCGCCGACAACGCCTGTGGGCCTGGCTGCGGCAGCGCCGGGTGCGGATCGGCTTGGCCCTGGGGGTGTACGTGGCGCTGTGTTTACTGCCGTTGCTGCTGGGTGAGCCCACCCTGGTGTTGGTGGCGCTTTTGCCGGTGCTGCTGGTGCCCCCGGTGGGCTATCTGGCCTACCGGCTCACCTGGCTGGAATTCCACCGCTGAGGCTGCTGATCAGTGATACCGTCCAGGGTGGCAGGTGTTCGAGGCCACCCGCGGGTTGGATCTTCTCGGGGGGAAAGAAGGGCATGGCGGCGAGCAGGGCCTGTACTGCACCATTCAGGCTTAGATCGGCCACTAGGGGCAGCAGGGCAGAGCGGCGAGCTTGATCCTCGTCGCTGAGCGGGGCGGCGCCGAAGCGGCTGCGCAGCAGGGATTGGTAAAGCTCGCCGGCGGCGCTTTGGTATAGGCGATCCAGCTGGTTGGAGGGCAGATCGAGCCACAGCTGGCTGAGCAGGCGGCGTAGGTCGGCGAGTTCCTCGATCACCTCGGCGTCGTTGGGGTCGATGGCATGGAGGTTGATCAGGCCTTGCATGCGGGTCACGTAGGTGGCCTCCGCCAGGATCTCGAGGATCTGGTTGCCACGACGTTCATCGAGCTGGGGCAGGCTAAGCTGGGGGGCGGTGAGCATCGTTTGTTCTGCCGCTTCGAGGAATCCGGCCGGGCCACGGATCTCGCCGGCGATGCTGGGATCGCAGAACTCGATGTAGTCGTCGAGCAGCCATTCGGGCAGATAGCTGGTGGGTTTCTCCACCCGCATGGTGCCGCTGGGCACATAAAGGATGGCTGCCAGCAGCAGATTGAGGCGGGCGGGTTGGGCGAAATCCTCCTGGAGGCGTTCCACCAGATGGCGGCGCCAGCGTTGTTCGTCTCGGGCGAGGGGTTGGTCGGTGAGGGGGCCGCTGAGCACGAGTCGCTGGAGATGGCCAAAGCTGCCCGTGTAGAGGCTTTCCAGTTGGTCGATCGGAGCGGCTAGCCAGAATTGGCTGAGGCGGTGGCGGGCCAGGCGGGCCTCCTCATAGGCGGCGGCGGAGGGATTGCGCTTGGCTTCCCGAAAAATGGTGGCCAGCCGGGAGGTAGACCATGGCTCCACGTCCACCGTGGTGGTGATGCCAAGTTTGCGGGGCGGCGTAATGGTGGGCAGTGGGGCTTCGGCAGCGTCGATCAGACCATTTTTGCGCTGATGCTGACGACGACCGCCCCGCAGAAGATCGAAGAACGCCATAGCTGACAGGTTGAAACCCTGCTCTGTTATGGCATGAGCCTACTGTTTAAGGGCCTTGCGATCGGTTGCCCTGGCCCCCAGGATTGTGCTGGTGCATCGCCACTTCCCTGGCCAGTTTCGCTATCTGGTGATGGCGTGGTTGCGGCGTGGTGTGGTGATCGACGCCATCGGCGCGAGGCCGGCGGAGGAGGTGGGGGCCCTGCTGCAGCAGCAGGATCAACCGCTGTCGTTTACGTATTGGGAATTGCCCGATCCGCTTGCGCCGGCCAGCGCTCCCCTTGATGTCGATCTGGAATCGGCCCTGCGGCGCGGCGAGGCCTTGGCTGAGCTGGCCCGTGGTCTGCGGGATGGGGAGGGGCTCCATCCCGATGCGGTGATCTGCCACAGCGGCTGGGGGGAGGGCCTGCACCTGCACGCGGTGTGGCCAAAGGCTGTCTTGCTGGCCTATCCCGAGCTCTACGGCAGCCCCCGCTGCTTGGGGTATGGCTTCGATCCCAGGCAGCCGCCGATCTCCCCCCAGCTCGAGGCGTGCATCGATCGCCAGAATCTGCTCGCCAGTGCGGCGGTGCTGGGCGCGGATGGGGCGGTGGTGCCCACCCGGTTTCAGCGGGATAGCTTCCCCGCCCCCTTGCAGGGCCGGCTGCACCTGATCCACGAGGGTATAGATGCCAGCCTGGCCTGCCCAAACCCCGAGGCCCGCTTCCACTGTGGCGATGGCCTGGTGCTGCGGCCCGGGGATCCGGTGATCACCGTGGCCTGCCGCAGCCTGGAGCCCCTGCGCGGGATCGAGCCGATGCTGGAAGCCTTGCCGGCGCTGATGCGGGCCCGCCCAGATCTGCAGGTCGTGTTGGCTGGCCATGCCACCCGGCCTGGCTACGGCGGGGTGAGCAGCCACCCGGGTGGGTTCCTGGGGGAGCTGCTCGAGCAGCTGCAGGGACGACTCGATTTCAGCCGGCTGCATGCGGTGGGCTGGTTGCCGCTAGATCAGCTGATCGCCTTGTTCCAGGTGAGCGCCGCCCATATTTATTTGAGTTATCCCTACACGCTGTCTTGGAGCGTGCTGCAGGCGATGGCCTGCGGCGCGGCGGTGGTGGGCAATGGCGATGGCCCCCTGGCGGAGGTGATCGAGCCGGGGCGCAATGGCCTGCTGGTGAACTTCAACGACCCGCCGGCCTTGGCTGGGGCGGTGCTGCGGCTGCTGCAGGATCCCGCCTGGCGCCGGGCGCTTGGGGCGGAGGCCCGCCGCACGGTGCAGCAGCGCTTTGCGGTGGACTGGGCCGCAGAGGCCTATCTCGACCTGATTAGCCAGCTGGCGAAGCCCTGCAGCACGGCATCCACCAGCCCTGGCCAATCCCCTGCGGCCGGCTGACGCCAGAGCCGCAGGGAGGGGTACCAGGGGCTGTCGGAGCGCTGCCGCAGCCAGCGGCCATCGGCATTCCAGGGCAGCAGCACCCAGGCGGGCAGGCCGGTGGCCCCCGCCAGGTGGGCGGCGGCGGTGTCGACGCTGAGGGTGAGATCCAGATCGGCCATCTGCTCGGCCATGGCGGCGAAGTCGGCGCTGGGATCGAGGGCACCTGCAAAGCTGCCCTTCCAGGCGCTGGCCTGCTGGCGATCGGGGCCGATCTGCAGATTAACCAACTCGGCGCCCAGTGCATCTAATCCTGTGAGCAGGGCCACCAGGGCGTTGGTGGGCAGGCTGCGGCGGCGGTACAGGCGCGCGGTGTTGGGATCGTCCTGGCGGTGCCCGGAGGCCCACACCACGCCCACCCGGGGCCGCGAACGTGCCGTCCGAAGCCGCCGCTGCCAGGCCGGATCCAGCAGGTAGGCGCCCGGCAGTGGGGCGGGTGCCCCACCAAGCCGGTGCGGCAGGCTGAGCAGGGAGCCCTGGGCCCCCTGCCAGGGGGCTGGATTGGCCTGTTTGGCCCTCACCTCCAGGGGCCGCGGCAGCCAGGCCAGGCCCCGCTGCATCAGCTGCACCAGGGGCGCTTCCACATCCAGCACCAGTTGCTCGAGGGCCGGAAGCCGGTGCTGGAGCAGGGGCAGCCAGCGCACAAACTGCAGGGTGTCGCCCAGGCCCTGCTCACTCCACACCAGCAGCTTGCGGCAGTGGGGCCAGTTCTGCCAGTAGGGGGCCGTGCGATGGAAGAGGCCCTGGAAGCCCGGCTCGGAGAGGCGCTGCTCGGCCAGGGCGAAGGCTTCGCCGTAGCGCCCTAGCCCGATCAGGGTTTCGCTGTGGTTCCAGGAGGTGGTGGCATCGGTGAAGCCGAAACGGGCCGCCCGTTGGAAGGCCTGCTCGGCGGCTTCGAAGCGGTTGAGGTCGCGCTGCAGGGTGGCCTGGAGCCGCCAGAGCTTGCCCTCCTGTGGGGCGAGCTGGAGGGCTTGGTGCAGGGCGTGCTCGGCTGCTGTGAGCTGTTCGCTCATCCACAGCACCTGGGCCAGGTTGCAGAGCACCTGGGGGTGGGGCCCGGTGATGGATAGGCAGCAGTCGTAGGCCTCCACGGCTATGTGCCAGTTGCCGGATTGTTCTGCGTCCCAGCCCGCCTGGAAGAGGCGGATGGCTTGGGGGGCAAGGGGTTTCAAGGGCAGAGAGGTCGCGTCTGGATTTCCTCGTTAATGACGAAGAGGGTGTGAGAGGGGGGTGGTGATGTGCTAAATTTTATCGAGAGTTACTCAAAGTGCATTGGCAACTTCAACCACTCCAACGTCAGGTGTTACAGGATACACCGAAACTCAGTTTAAGAGTTCAGGCCAGAACGCTGCTGTAACCGGCGATACCTTGGTTATCGCTGCCGCATCTAAGAAAGCCGCCAAGGACATCACTCCTATCACCTCTGTGGTGACCTACGACCTGGGCAAGATTGCTCAGAAAAATCTAGTTGTTACAGGTGATCTCAAAGAGACTTATGTAGCTGGTTTGAAATTCGTTGGCACCACCACTCCTGACACCTTGGTATTTGGTTCCGCCACCGAAGTGAACGGTGCCAAGGTGAAAACCAAGATCTCTAACACCACGGTTGATCTTTCCGCCGGAGGTGCAGACACGTTCAAGATCGATGGCCAAACGTCTGTTAAGAAGACGACCGTTATTGTTGATGCAAACGACAAGATCATCAACAAAAAGGGTCAGACCTTTACCAGTGCCGATATTAATAAGAACGGCAAGATCAAGGGCCTGGGCGGTATTTCCTTCCAAGTTAAGTGACCGATCGCTCCAACTCCTAAAGATCTCCGAGCCCGGCTTCCGCCGGGCTTTTTTTTGGCATGACTCTCGACCAGCAGCGCTGTGATGCCATTCAGGAGGCCCTGACCCAGCGCAACTGGCCTGTGGTGTTTGCGGGGTTGGGCAAGTGGATGGCGCATTACCACCAGGAGCTCAGCCTGTTGCCCTCACGCCAGCGCGCTCGCCGCCCCTTGCTGTGGCAAAGCCTGGCGGATGTGGCAGAAGCCAGTGCTGAACAGCGTTTGCTGGAGCAGCTCTGGCAGGAGCTTGATCGCTTGCCGCCACCAGCGGCGCCAGTGGGCCGAATCCCCCTGCTGGGGGTGCCGATCCTGAATGGCCCGGAGCTGCTCGAGCGGCTGCTGGCGAGCCTGGATCAGCCGGTGCACACCCTGGCAATTGTGGACAACAGCAGCGGCAATGCGGCGGTGCAGAGCGTGCTCACGCGTCTGGAGGCAGAGGGCCATCCGCAGGTGGAGCGGGTGCGGGTGGCGCGCCCCTTTGGCAACCAAGGGGTGGCGGCCAGCTGGAACCAGATCCTCACCGCCTTTCCGGAGCTGCCCTGGGCCCTGATCTTGAACAACGACGTGGTGTTTGCGCCGGGGGTGCTGGCCCAGCTGCTGGCGGTGGTTGACCCGGGCCAACCCCAATGGGTGCCCCTGCTGCCGGGTGCGGCGGCGTACTCGGCCTTTGTGCTCACCGCCCTGGCCTGGGATCGGGTGGGGCTCTTTGACGAGAGCTTTTATCCGGCATATTGGGAAGACACGGACTACCGCAATCGGCTGGATGCTGATCCGCTGGTGCAGCAGTTGGAGCAGGGCCCATGGCTTGCTGCGATGGCCGCGGCGAATCCGAGCGGATCGGCCACCCTTGCGGCCGATCCTGCCCTGGCGGAGGCCAACCGCAGCAGCTTTCAGCTCAACCGGCTTTGGTATTTCAGCCGCCGCCGGCTCGTGGGCGACCGGCGCGGCGGCTGGCGGCGGCGCTGGCTGGCAAGTTGGCCTTGAGCCTTAACGACGGATCAGGGTGTCGCGCATCAGGCCCTTGAGCTGGGGGATGCGGCTTTGGTCGAGGCAGGGATCGGCCTGGCTGAGCAGGAAGTAGTAGCCCATCTCAGCGCGCAGAGCGGCGAGTTGCTGCTGCAGGCCATCGCACTCCTGGCTGGCTTTGCGGTGTTCGAGGAATTGGTATTCGAGCTCTTCCTGCACCTGGTGGAGCTGGAGCAGGGTGAGCTCGGCTTCTTCGCGGGCGTCTTGGAGCTGCTGCTGGGATTGTTCGAGCTCGTTGATGCTGTGGGAGGAGCTGGCGGCGGCTTCGCGAAGCTGATCGGCTTCGGTTGAGGCCTGGCTGAGCTGGGCTTCGAGGGCGGTGATCTGCTCCTGGGATTTGCGGTGCTCCAGGAAGATGTGTTCGAGCTCTTCCTGCACCTGGTGGAGCTGGAGCAGGGTGAGCTCGGCTTCTTCGCGGGCGTCTTGGAGCTGCTGCT
>NZ_PXXO01000020.1 GCF_003011885.1 Cyanobium usitatum str. Tous | reverse complement strand
GTAAGCCTGCTCGCTTCGGGTTCTTCCCCCTTGCGCGCAGTCCAAAAACATATCACCTCCTATGCCCTTCTGGCAAGTATCAGGCGACCAGCGCATCGGCCCAGGGCATGAAGCGGGCCAAGGTTTCCGGCCGATCGGCCGCCAGCACAGGGAAATCGGCTGCAGACAGATCGGAACCAGCATCGATTGATTCCGGTGATCGCACCAGCCAACGGATCGGGCAGTCCAACTCGCTGAGCACCAACCACGCTGCTGCCAGATCCCAGATTTTGGGAGTGGCCTCAAGGGCTGAGATCGTTTGCCCCATCGCCACACTGACAAGATTGAGGCTTGCCACCCCAAGCAAACGGATTTTCCCAGGGAAGCGTTGATTGGGCAGCTTTTGCAGCACTCCTATCGAACGGCTGCACAAGGAAGCGCAGCCAGCAGGGTGGCTCTGCCCGGAGGGAGCCAGCAGGAGGCGACCATTGCGCCAGGCGCCCTGACCGCGTATCGCTACGATCCGCTGCCGCAGAGGTGGCACATCCAGTACGGCAAGCACGGGACGACCAGCCTCAAAACGCGCTATTGAAATGGCCCAGTAGGGAATCCCAGCCGCAAAATTAGTGGTGCCATCCAGGGGATCAACCACCCAATAAGCAGAGGTCTTAGGCACTGTTTTGTCGCCTTCCTCGCTTAGCACCCCTTCACCGGGAAACAAGCGAGCCAATCCTTCAACCAGGGTCGCATCACTCCAGCGGTCACAGGCCGTGATCAGGCTGCCGTCTGATTTGAGATCGGAGGCCATATGACCAAAATCAGCCCGCTGCCGGTCAGCCACAAGATCAATCAGCTCAACCAGGCCTGGATTGAGATCTGGGGGGGAAAGCACTGGGTGTTCTGGGTTCATCCGAGCTCTAGGGCCAGCACCTTGCTGAGGCTGCGACCCGTATCCTCCCTGAATTGGCGCAGGTTGACGCGCCTCAGCAACACCAGGGCACCAAAAGCAACCAGCACCTCCACGCCCAAAACCAGGGCGTAGGGGAAATAAACAGACGGGGCAAGCTCGAAAGCCTGCTGGAGAGAACGAGCTAGATCAAGCAGTCCACCACCGAGCAGTTTCCCTAAGGCCCTTGATAAGGCCTGGGCCAGACCCCAGACCCCTACAAAGGTGCCAGCAGCCTCCGGCAAGGTGAGATCAAGCATCAGCACTAGGGCGCTGTTGGTCCCTATGCCCGCCGCCAAGCCAAACAGGAGCATGACTACCTGCAGCACCGGCACACGGGGCTCCAAACCAGCTAATGCCAAACACACCAGGCTGACCAAGATCAACTGGCAACCCAGTCGCGCAGTTGCCAACTTGCCGAGCCTGGGCACGATCCACAGCCCAGCAAGCAGCAAGCCCGTCAAAGTTCCCATACCCCAGATGGCGTTCAGGGATGCCGTGGCTGCAATCGGCATGCCAAACACGTCTGCTGCGTAGCTCTCAAGAATGGGGTCCTGTAGAAACAAGCCGAGGGTGAACAGCACAAGAAAGGAGAAAAAAACCAGGACCTGACGGCTTGAGCTGACAAGTGCCCAGGCCTGGGCGAGGGTGATGGAATCCTCCCGGCGCTGCCCGCCCGCAGGCAAGTCAAGTTGCTTTTTGCTGGGTTCGAGCCCAACGGTGGCAACAACCGTGAGCACAAGCACCACTACGGCCACCCGGCCCATGAAGCCAAGCAATACAGGCTCCAAAAGGGCAGGATCGGTGATGCCATCAAGACTGCGCAAGCTCAGATTGATCGAGATTGCCCCAATCACAATGCCCACAGTGAGCAGACACCAAATCAAGCCCACCGCCCGGGGCCGCTCAGCCTCGCTGGTGCGATCAATTACGAGGGCGAGATAGGGGGTGGAGGCGAGGGAAATCGCCAGACCATAAAGAGCAAACAGCCCGCAAAGCGCCGCGATTCCCAATGCCAGTTCAGGCTGGGAAGCAGCTTCAAGCAAGCGACCCACATGAAAGATCAGGGGAACGGACAGCACCGCCAAGCCACAAAACAGGGCAGTACCCAGCCATATATAGGGAAGCCGGTGACGCCCCGCCCAGGGATGGGCATCTGAAATTTGGCCGAACAACACCCTGGAGGGAGCAACAAACTGTTCAAACGCCAGCGCCCCACCAACAAGTAGGCCGGGGAACTCAAGCTCGCTAAGCATGACCCTGTTGAGCAGGCCCGCGAAGATGACGGCTAAGCAGCCCAAACAACCCTGGAACAAACCCAATCGCAGGGTGTTGGGCAGCCCAAGTGAAGGCTGTTGATCAACGGACGACGCCACCACGGCGTCAGACTGCTCCCTGGGCAGCTGCCTGACAGGCAGGAATTAGGGGTGTGGGTTCGACGGGAACATCTGAAGCGCCGGCAGGCTTGACCGCTGGTAGGGACTGGGGCGTGCAACCAGCCACTTGATCTAGCCCGGTTCGGCGACGCAACTCAGCCAGACGCTTGTTGTAGTCAGTGATTGAATTGGAATAGCGCACTTCTGCCTGGGTGAGATCTCGCTGGTTGTCCACCACCTCTCGCTGGGTTGTAACACCAGCCTGGAAGCGCAGACGAGCTAGCCGCAAAGATTCGCGAGCTGAAATCACCTCCCTAGAAGTAGTCACAATGTTGCGATTATTTTTCTCAAGTTCATAGAAACTGGCCTCCACTTCCTGACGAATGCCGTCTCGGCGCTGGGCGAAGCGAAAGGTATTTTCTTGGGCAAGCTGCTTATTTTGCCGAGATTGGGCCGCAGCCGCCCCACCATCAAAAATACGCCAGCTCAGGTTGACGCCAATGGCAGTGTCGTAATTACTTCCATCAACACCAGCCTGCGCGACAATCACTGGATCCTGACCGTCGAAGACATTGCCGGAGAAGGCCGCGACTATATTTAAAAATGGTTGAACCTCTCCGAGGGCAGCGTTAGCCTGACTGTTAGCGATAGAAATATCAAGCAGGGCTTGATCCAGCTCTTCGCGAAAAGTATATGCAGCAACAATACTTTCCTGCAATGAAGGCTGCCAAATGCCAAAGACCCTTGCCGGATCTTTGGCGGTTGGAGTTACGTTTTGGGGAAGATCCAACAGCGCCGCCAACGTGCGGCGAGCAATTGCTTGAGCAGCAAGTGAATTAGTTAATAATTGCTGATCTCGGGAGAGCTGGGTTTCTGCCTCCAAGACTTCTAATTTAGTGGCAACCCCAGCTTGGAAGCGAGCCTTGGAGTCTCTCAGGCTCACGATCGAAGCACGCACGGACTCTTGGCCAATGCGGACTTGATCGTCGGACTGTTGGAGATCAAAATACGCAGATGCCGTCTGCAGGCGTAAATCTCGTAGGGCAATGACATATTGAAACTTGGCCCTCTCAAATTGATCCCGCGCCGCTGCGATAGTCGGAACCCGCTGAGGGTTAATCAAGGACCATTGGGCTGTCAACGCAGCTCCCAAGTCCCAGCGATCAGTCAGGGCAGCGCCGGAAAAAGCATTTGAACGCGCCTGCCCTGTTGTAAAGGTTGGAAGCGAGTTTGCCTCAAGATTTAGGTTGGGATACCACTGAGAAATCTGGGCTCGTAGATTACTTTGCGCCTGATCAACCTGGCTGGCAATCGCCTTAAGATTGGGGTTATTGACCTCGGCAAGGTTTTCTACTTCAACTAAACCAAGGGGGCGCAACTCTGTTATTCTGACTTGCTCAGGCTTGACCGGCAGCGTCAAGGAGGCGGGTGCGGGCAGATTCTCAAGCCCAGGCGCCAGCTTGGTAGATGCCGGAGTCACGAGGGTTGGGTTTAGGCGTGGCCGATAGCCCCGCAACTTCGTAGTCGAGTCGCCACGCAGCGCTTCAGGCGCCAGTGGCAACGATGGAGGCATGGGCAAAGTCAAATCCGCCTGGGAAGCAGCAGGCGCCGGCTTGTCCTGAGCTTGGGCTGCAAAGGACAACAAAGGAGTGCCCAGCAGGCAAAGCAGAGCTAAGCGGGAAGTGAAATTGTGCACGCCAACAACAGCCTAATCCCGCACATCTTAAGGAGTTAATGGAAACTTGCCTAAACATGAGGCCACAAGGTCGTCTGCACCCTTCAGCAGCTGCACAGGCACCGGCAGCTGGGCCTCGACCTCAGCCAGGCTGAGGTCGTCGAGGAATACCGGTTCGCCCTGGCGCAGCATTACCGCTGGCAGCAGCAAGGCCTCGCCCAAATCCAAGCCAGCCAAGCCGGTAAGCAGATCAGAACCGGTCAGCAGGCCCGTAACCACCTGCTCCTGCCCCCAGTAAGGGCTGGGCAAGCCATGCAAAATCAGGTCAAGCCCCTCAACCGCATTGAGCCTGGCCACCACGGGCTCGAGGGCTTCGGCCACCAGCTGGCCCACCACCCAGCTCAGCCGCCGCGGCCTGGCCAGGGCCTTGGGCAGCTTCCGGGTAGCGAGCTCAAGCGCCTCGATAAAGGCGCGAATGCTGCCCACGCCGTTTTCCTGCTGGGGTAGGTCCTCGTAATCTGCCCGGGGGGGAAGGGGCAGCCCCGCCATCAAATACCACTCATCGGACAACCAAACGAAACGACTACCCAGATCTCGCTGAAAGCCCTGCTGCAAGGGCTCCACCAAGGCGATTACCTGGCGGGCAGACTGGCGATCTACGGGTACGAGGGCATCCCCATCGGGACGAAAACGGGTAAGCCCCACGGGCACCACTGCCACGGAGAGCACCGCGGGCCAATCGCCAGCGCCAAATTGGGCCAAATCCTGCAAGGTGCGCAGTAGGGCCGGGCCATCGTTGATACCGGGGCACACCACCACTTGGGCGTGGATCTGCAAATCCCGCTGGGCGAACCAGCCAAGCTGATCGAGCAGCAGAGCGGCCCGAGGATTGACTAGCAAACGGCTACGCAGCTCAGGCTCGGTGGCATGGACGGAAACGAACAAGGGCGAAAGCCGCTGTTCCTCGATCCGCTGCCAATCAGCGGCGGTGAGATTGGTGAGTGTTAGGTAGGAGCCGTAAAGAAAACTGAGCCGGTAATCATCATCTTTGAGGTAGAGACTGCTGCGGCGACCCGGTGGCTGCTGGTCGATGAAGCAGAACGGACAGGCGTTGTTGCACTGCTTGAGGCCATCGAACAAAGCTTCGGTGAATCCCAGTCCCAAGCCCTCATCGAGATCCTTCTCCAACTCAACCGTATGCAGGGATCCGTCTGGATCTTCAACTTCCAAGGTGAGCTCTTCCTCTCCCACCAACATCTGAACATCGATTAGATCCCGTGGACGCTTGCCATTGATGCTGAGCAGGCGGTCGCCCGGCTGAAAGCCCAACTCCTCAGCGATCGAACCAGGCTCCACCGAGGCGACCACGGCAGGGGCCGGCAAGCGCACCGCCCCTGGAGAGCTGCCATCGAGGGCAGCCAGGGCAATCCCCGCAGAGGGCTCATTCCACACGGCGTTAGGGGTTGCTAAGGATTCAGACTCCCATCCTGGCGCCAAGCCAAATCAATATGCCCACCCCGAAGAGCAGGCGATAGGCGACAAATACCCAGGTGCTGTTCGTTTGCAGAAAACGCAGCAACCAGGCGATCGCCAACCAGGACACCACCGCAGCGGCAACGATCCCCACAAGCAAGGGCACGGCGCCTCCACCAGTTGGAGCACTGAATGCCTCCTTGAGGGACACCAGCCCTGCCAGGGTGATTGCCGGAATGCCCAACAAAAAAGAGAAGCGGGCGGCGGCCGGGCGCTGCCAGCTGTCAAACAAAGCGGCAGTGAGGGTGCTCCCCGAGCGGGAAACGCCTGGCACCAGAGCCAGTGCTTGAGCCAGGCCGACCCAGACACCATCGCGGGGCTGCACATCAACCAGCTCGCGGCGACGACTACCCACCAGCTCAGCCAGAGCCAGCAACAGGGCCATCACGATCGACACGACCGCGATCGAGGCCATGCTGCGCAGCGGCGAGTTGTCGTAATCGGGCACCCAAAGTTTCAAAGCCAAACCAGCAAAAACAATCGGCAGAGTGCCAAGGGCAATGGCGACACCCATGCGAGCGGAGGGGTCGCCCCACTGACCGTGACGGCAGGCCCGGCCCACACCCCTGATCACTTCAGCCAGGTCTGAGCGGAAATAAGCCAACACCGCCGCGATGCTGCCCAGCTGAATCACCGCCGTGACCGCCACCCCCGGGTCACCCCAGCCGAGCAAGACCGGCACCACCTTGAGGTGGGCGGTGCTGCTGATCGGCAAAAACTCCGTCAGCCCCTGCAAAACCCCCAACACCAGGGATCGAAAGCAGGCTTCCCAGAAACCGATCACCGCAACGGGCAGGTTCGGCATGGCAGCGGACAACATCGCGGGCAACACGAGCTGCAACGACCCTATGGCGCGGCTCCCCGCTTGAACCCTTAAGGTTGCGCATCTTTCTTCACAATTTTGGTGGTCGGGGCCCCTCCCAGCGCAATAGCCCCGGCAGGCCTTCCGGCCGTTCCTTCGCTGCGTGCGTTGCTGCAGGTGTGCCGCAACCCTGGGCTGAGCCTAATCAGCGGGGTTTTGGTCACCCTGCCAGTTTTCCTGCAGGCCCCATGGGTGCGGCTTGCACCTTTCAGTGCGGCTCTGTTCACGGTGCCCCTCCTCGGCCTGGCGCTAGCCCTGAGTCAGCACCCCAATCCCCGAGCCAGTCGAGCCGGGGAATTGCTAGTTGGTTTCTGCGGCAGCTGGTTGGCAGGCAGCCTGTTTTGGGGCTGGTGCCGGCTCCATCCGGTTTGGCACCTGCCCATCGAGGCTTTTGCCCTGCCTCTAGCTCTGACTGGACTGCAGAGCCGCTGGAAATTTGCCTGCGGTTTCTACTTGGGGTCCCTGCTTGGTACGGCAGCCACTGATGCAGCCATAGCCGGCACCGGGCTGATGCCCTCCTGGCCCCAGATCCTCAATGCGGGCAGCACCGAAGCACCCCTGCTCCTGCAAGCTGCAGCCCAGCAGGTGCTCGCACCCCAAAGCCTGGTGTTGGTTGTGCTGTGCGCTGCGGTGCTGGTTCAAGCCTGCCGCTGGCTCTGGGGTTTGGGCGAGGTGGGACGCATAACCAGTGCAGCCTTGGCCACGACCTTGGCGGTAGATGCCCTTTTCCTGCTGGCCTCTCTTGGGGCACCGAGCCTGAGCGGCCTGATCTGAAGAACTGCAAATCCTGGAGGGTTACAGGTAGAGATTCCGGCATGGCTCTGTAACGTTGGAATCCCGGTGACCGATGTCGCCTCCCTTCCCGTAGTTCAACGGAGTGTCGTGATGAAACGGCTGGTTGCCTGGCTGATTAGTGGGGTTGTGCTGGCCGGCCTCTTGATCACGTTGCTGATTCCACCCCCGGCTTACGCAGCCGATCGTCGCAACCAAGCCGACGACAAAATCGCCGAGCGAGCCGGCAAGGTGGACCTAAACAACTGTTCTGTGCGCCGCTTCCAGGATTACCCAGGCATGTATCCGACCCTGGCCGGCAAAATCGTCCTGGGAGGCCCCTATGCCAGCGTTGACGATGTGCTGAACCTCGATCTGACCGATCGCCAAAAGGAGCTGTTCACCAAGTACAAGGACAACTTCACAGTCACTGATGCAGTCATCGCCCTCAACGAAGGCGACGACCGCATCAACGATGGCCAGTACCGCTGAGGCTTAAAATTCGATTCTCTTGAAAGCCGTCGGGGCCTTCCGGCGGCTTTTTTAGTGCCGACCTTTGTCGGATGTCTTCAGCCGCCATGGCAGAGCAGTCCTGGGATGTGGTGGTAGTTGGCAGTGGAGCAGCCGGGCTCATGGCCTGCCTGGAGCTGCCCAGCCATCTGCACGTGCTGTTGCTAAGCAAGGACAGTGATCCCAGCACCACACCCCGATCCGCCAGCCGCTGGGCCCAGGGAGGCATAGCCGCAGTAACAAGACCCAACGACAGCTTCCAGAGCCACATCGAAGACACCCTGGTGGCAGGGGCTGGACTGGGCGATCTGGCGGCCGTGGAGCTACTTGTGCATGACGCTCCAGGCTGCGTAGAGCGCCTGCTGGAGCTGGGCATGGCCTTCGACCGCGACGGCAAAAATCTGAGCACAACCCTGGAAGCCGCCCACAGCCACCGGAGGGTGCTGCATGCCCAGGACCGCACCGGCGGCGCCCTGGTGGAAGCCTTGGAACGGGAGGTTCTGCTTCGGCCCCGGCTAGAACAGCGAAAGGGCGTTGTGGCCTGGCAACTCTGGTTGGAGCAGGGCCGCTGTGTGGGCCTGGCGGTGCTCGAGGAGAACCGCCTCCACTGGCTTACAGCCCGGGCTGTGGTGCTGGCCACTGGTGGTGGAGGCCACCTTTTCGCCCACACCACCAACCCCAGCCTGGCGAGCGGCGACGGGGTAGTGATGGCCTGGCAAGCCGGCGCAAAACTGCGCGATCTGGAGTTTGTGCAGTTTCATCCCACCGCCCTCATGCTGCCGGGTGCACCCCACTTCCTGATATCTGAGGCGGTGCGCGGCGAAGGCGCACGCCTGGTGGAAGAGTCGGGAGCCAGCCCGGTGGCGCAGCTGCCGGGAGCAGATCTCGCCCCAAGGGATGCGGTAAGTCGCGCCCTGGCCAGAAGGATGCAGGCCCTAGACGTAGACCATCTGTGGCTGGATTTGCGGCCTGTGGGACTGCCGCGCCTGGAGCGCCAGTTCCCCACGATCTTGGGGCGTTGCCGTGAACTCGGGCTGGAACCCACCCGGGAGGCGATCCCGGTGGCCCCGGCCGCCCACTACTGGATGGGCGGCATTTGGACCGATCTCCAAGCCGCCACCAGCGTGCCTGGCCTGTATGCCGTAGGCGAAGTGGCCTGCACGGGCGTGCACGGGGCCAACCGGCTAGCCAGCAACTCCCTGATGGAGTGCCTGGTGTTTGCCCGCCAGCTACGCACAATCGAGCTGGCGCCGGGCAGGCCAACCGAGGCCGACCCAGAGGGGCTAATCACCACAACCCAGCTGGCCTTGCCCCCAAAAGAGCGCCTGGAGGCCCAGATCAGCGCCCTGCGGGATCTTTGCTGGCAGGTGGCGGGTGTAGAGCGCAATGGCTACTCCCTGGGGCCTGCCCTTCAGCAACTTCGGGGCCAGCGCCGGCAGCTCGAAGCAAGCCAAGCCTGGAGGCAGCTACAAATCGTGAAGCCGGGCCAGAGCGTCCAATTCGAGCCCGCGGCGGTGCCCGCACTGCGGCGGCTGCAGGAACTGCAGCAACGGCTGGTGCTGACCGAGCTGCTAATCGAAGCTGCCCTGTTCCGCACCGAGAGCCGGGGCGGACACCACCGCACAGATTCGCCCCATGCCCAGCCTTTTTGGCAGCGCCACACCGATCAACAGCGGCACCGGCCCCCCAGCACCGCTGCTGTTCAGGGCACTGGGCCGGCGTAACCGGATAGCCGGCCGAGATCAGCTAGGGACTTAACCCCAGAATCGAGCTTGCCGTTGATCTCCCAGGTGGGGAAGCCCTCAATGGCCTTGGTGTCGCACAGTGACTTCTGGCTGTTTTGGCCATCGGCAGCGCACTCAACCAGGCCCAACTTGGCGCTGGCTTCCTTGCCGAACAGCTCCTTCTGCTCATGGCAATGGGGGCACCAGTAGGCCGTGTACATCACCGCGCCAGTTCGACTGAGATGCTCTGCCAGGGCAATCGCTTCTGGACTACTGGTGGCCACAACTAGGGGAGGGACCCCAGCCCCCCGCACCGCTGCGGGGCGATCCACAGAAGCCGCCCAGCCCAGGCCCACCATGCCCACCAACAAGGCCACGATCACGGCCCTGAACACCAGCTGGCCGCGGTCTTCCCACTCCCCACCAACGAGGCTGATCACTAACAGGCTCAGGCTGAGAGTCGCTGAGAGCACGCAGAAGAAACAGAAGGCCTGAATCTTCAGAACCATCACCCCCATCAACAACAGGCTGAAAACAGCCATGCCCGTGCTCAGCAGCAATAGGGCCCACCAACTGCGCTGGGCAAGGGCCGCTCTCGAGTCGCCGCGCAGCACCAGCGGCAGCACAGCAAGCAACAAAACCGCCCCGTAGGCCAGCCAGCCAAACAAAGACAGGGGCTGGCCAAAGATGCTGCCCCAGGCGCTGTTCAGCACCTTGTCGCAGCCCTCTGCTCCGCCAGGGCAACTCAGAGGACCCAGCAGACCCCAACGCTTCAGGGTGATGGCGCCGGTATCGATGGCGCCGATGGTGGCCAACACAGCCATGGCCACCCGCGCCCAGCGGCGGGCCGGATCACTACGGCGCCGGCTGGAGCTAAGGCGCTGGCTGAGGCGGGTTGAGGTCACGGGTAGTAGCCCAGGCTGGCCTGATTGTGGCAGGCGCAAACCAGGGTTTCAGGGTGCCGTCAGAGTGCAACGTAGGGTGAATCCCTGCCCTGGTAAAACTGTGACCCAGGAAACCCACGCTCCTGCAGCCAAGCCCACCGTGGCATTTGCCCACTTGGGCTGCGAAAAAAACCGCGTGGACACCGAGCACATGCTGGGTCTGCTAGCCGAGGCCGGCTACGGCGTCAGTGCCGACGAAAGCGACGCCACCTTGGTGGTTGTGAACACCTGCAGCTTCATCCAGGAAGCACGCGAGGAGTCGGTGCGCACCCTGGTGGAGCTAGCCGAACAGGGCAAGGAACTCATCATCGCGGGCTGCCTGGCCCAGCACTTCCAGGAGGAGCTGCTCGAAAGCCTCCCCGAAGCCAAGGCGATCGTGGGCACCGGCGACTACCAACACATCGTCAGCGTGCTGGAGCGGGTGGAGGCCGGCGAGCGGGTCAATCAGGTGAGCGCCAATCCCACCTTCGTCGGCGACGAGCACCTGCCCCGCTACCGCACCACCAGCGAAGCCGTGGCTTACCTGAAGGTGGCCGAGGGCTGCGACTACCGCTGTGCTTTCTGCATCATTCCCCACCTGCGCGGCAATCAGCGCTCCCGCCCGATCGAGAGCATCGTGGCTGAAGCGAAGCAGCTAGCGACTCAGGGGGTGAAGGAGTTGGTGTTGATCAGCCAAATCACCACCAATTACGGCCTCGATCTAGCCGGCAAGCCCCAGCTGGCGGAGCTGCTGCGGGCCCTTGGGGAGGTGGAAATCCCCTGGATCCGCGTTCACTACGCCTACCCCACCGGACTCACCGAGGCAGTGCTTACGGCCTACCGCGAGGTGGCCAACGTGTTGCCCTATCTGGATCTGCCTTTGCAACACAGCCACCCCGAGGTGCTGCGCGCAATGAACCGCCCCTGGCAAGCGGATGTAACCGGCGGCGTGCTGCGGCGGATCCGCGAACAGCTGCCCGAGTCGGTGCTGCGCACCACCTTCATCGTGGGCTTTCCTGGCGAGACCGAAGAGCACTTCCAGCACCTGCTCGATTTCGTGACCGAGCAGCAGTTCGACCACGTGGGCGTGTTCACCTTTTCACCGGAGGAGGGCACCCCCGCCGCCGACCTGCCGGACCAGGTGCCCGCCGAGGTGGCAGCAGAGCGAAAGGATCGCCTGATGGCCCTACAGCAGCCGATCGCCGCCGCCTGCAACGCCGCCTGGGTGGGCCGGATCGTGGATGTGCTGATCGAGCAGGAGAACCCCAGCAGCGGTGAGATGCTCGGCCGCTGCGCCCGCTTCGCCCCCGAGGTTGATGGCGAAGTGCGGGTGCATCCAGGCGAGGGCGGACTTTGCGCAGCACCAGGAACCATGGTGCCGGTGCGCATCACTGCTGCCGACACCTACGACCTGATCGGCGAGGTAGTGGGCGCCAAGGCGATGGTGGCTGAGGCCGTTGATGTCCGCCGCCTGGGCGCTTGAACTGGCGGACGCATCAACGCACCACCTTTCTGGTTGCCTCAGGACTGAGCACAGCTGGATCCTTCGCAGGCCTCACGGCTAAGGGCTGGATCCTGATGGATGGCAGCGGCAATGCCCTGGTGCTAGCCCTCCATTTCGCGGTGCTGGCCCTACCTGCCCTGCTGGTAAGTGGACCAGCAGGCGTTGCAACCGACAAGCTGGGCTGCGAAGCCGTACTGATCCGCTCCCAGTGGGGACTTTTCGCAGCAGGCATCCTGGGAGCCGTTGCCATACCCCTGAGCAATGGCGACCTGCAGGTTGTCCTGTTGCTCCTGAGCACCCTGCTGGTAGGCATCGCCAGTTCCTACGAACTCACGGCCCGCAACAAATATTGCGCCCTACTGGTGGAGGATCCCCAGCAACTGGCTCCGTACCTCACCAGCTTTTCGGTGGTTTTCAACGTGGGCAAGCTGGTGGGGCCTCCCATAGGGGGCTGGCTGCTGGCCTGGACCGGCGCGGGCACAGCCCTGGCGATCGATGCCGCCACTTACTTGATCCCCATCGCCTCAGTGCTGTGGCTGCTCCACCCCAATAGGGGGCTGGAGCAGCGCAGCGTGGCGGGCGCCAGCAGTGGGCTCAGAGCCGCCTGGCGCGGCAGTGGTCCAGTGCTGCGGCATGTGCTGATCTACACGGCACTGGCTTGTTTACTGGGCTTCTTCCACCCAGGCCTAGCCCCGTTGATGGCCCGGGACTTGCTGGGCCCCTCTCCCCAGTCCCTTGGCCTATTCACCAGTGTGTTGGCGGCAGGAAGCATCAGCGGCGGCCTGGTACTTCAGCGTCACAGTCGCTGGTTGAGCCAGCGGCCCGGCCTGCTGCTTGGAACCTGCACCCTGATCACCGCAACAGCCCAACTGGCCATGGCCGCTTTCAGCGGCCCAGAAACGCTGGGAATAGGTCTGGCGGCCACCTTCGCCGTCGGTGCTGGCACCGCCAGCCTGCTAGCAGGGGTCAATTTGATCAGCCAGGTGGGTTCTTCAATGGCCATCCGGGGGCGCATGGCCGGCCTGAGCCAGATTGCCTTCCTAGGTGGGGGCGGCCTCAGTGGCCTATTGGCAGCTGCCATGAGCCTGACGCTCGGGTTGCAGGGAACCTTTGCCGTGCTTGGGGCCGCTGGCTTCGTCTTGGGCCTACAGGAGCTGATCAGCCGCAGGGGCCTGAGACTCAAACTCAGATCAGTTTGATGCCGCGCAGCACGATCGATGCGGCAATGGCAACGGCAAGCCCACCACCAAACAAACCCAGGTAAATCGCAGCAGCCATGGCAGGCCATCATTGAAGGTGAGGCCATTACAGCAGAAAGCCCGCAGGCTTCAGCACTTCCGCAGACCTCCTAAGCTTTCATTCATCAACACCGCATTGCAGCGCAGAAAAAGCGCCCTGGTTTTCCCGGTCATCAACCCAGCTCGGCTGTTTGCATGCGTACTCTCTTCGTTTACCCAGAGTTCCCGAAAACCTTCTGGAGCTACGAAAAAATCCTCGAGTTGATCGATCGCAAGGTGCTTTTGCCGCCCTTGGGATTGGTCACAGTTGCTGCCCTGCTGCCCCAGTCATGGGAAATGAAGCTGGTTGACCGCAACGTGCGCGAGGTCAGCGAAGCCGAGTGGGACTGGGCCGAGCTGGTGGTGATCTCCGGGATGATCGTGCAGAAGGCCGATATGGCCACTCAGATCGGCAAGGCCAAGCAGCGCGGTATCCCCGTCGCCGTGGGAGGTCCTTTTGCCAGTTCCACCCCAGACGCGCCCGAGCTCGACCTAGCGGATTACAAGATCCTCGACGAGGGTGAAATCACCCTGCCGATGTTCATCGAAGCCATTGAGCGGGGTGACAGCCATGGCCGGTTTAGCTCTGATGGCGTCAAGCCAGATGTAACCGGAACGCCGATTCCACGCTTTGACCTACTAGAGCTGGACGCCTACTCAGAGATGTCGGTGCAGTTCTCCCGAGGCTGCCCCTTCCAGTGCGAGTTCTGCGACATAATTGTGCTGTATGGGCGCAAACCCCGCACCAAGAACCCTGAGCAGCTAATTGCCGAGCTGCAGTGCCTCTACGACTTGGGCTGGCGCCGCTCAGTGTTCCTGGTAGATGACAACTTCATAGGCAATAAGCGCAATGTCAAATTGCTGCTGCCGCTTTTGCGTCAATGGCAAATTGAGCACGGCTTCCCCTTCAGCTTCGCCACCGAAGCCTCAGTGGATCTGGCGGCGGACGATGACCTCATGCAAATGATGGTGGAATGCCGCTTTGAGAGCGTCTTCCTCGGCATCGAGACCCCCGACGAAGCAAGCCTGGAAACTGCCGGTAAATTACAAAATACCCGCAGCTCCCTAGTGGATTCTGTCGACAAAATCACCTCCTACGGATTGCGGGTGATGGCTGGTTTCATCATCGGATTCGACGGCGAGAAAGAGGGCGCGGGCGGCAGAATCGTCGAGTTCGTGACCCGCACCGGCATCCCCCACGCCATGATGGGCATGCTACAGGCCCTTCCAAACACAGCGCTTTGGCATCGCCTCGAGAGAGAAGGTCGCTTGATCGAAGGCAAGGCAGCTGCAAAAGGGGTTAACCAAACCAACCTGCTTAATTTCGAGCCAACCCGGCCAATTCGCGACATCGCCAATGAGTATGTCGACGCCTTCGGCGCCCTTTATGAGCCGAACGCTTTCATTGATCGCGTTTATTCCTACTTCCTGAAACTGCCACCCCAACAATGGAAGAAGTTGGTTGTTCCTGGCAGCCGTCCGCCCAAGCCGACCAGCTGGGTTGACCTGCGCGCTTTAGGAATCGTTCTTTGGCGCCAAGGCCTTAAGCGCAACACCAGGGTGCGTTTCTGGAAGGCGCTTTATGGCATGTACCGCCACAACCCGAAGCGGTTCACTGGCTTCATATCGATCCTGGCTCACAACGAACACTTCCTCGAATACCGCGCAATCGTGCGGCGCGAGATAGAAGAGCAGCTCGCCACCCTGCCACCCGATCCTCCAAAGGCCACAGCTGAACCGAGCAGAGAGCTACAGCCTGCTTAAAGGTGGTAGTTGAATCCAGTCGATTAACTTGGCTGGATTGGTGGATCAATATTTCTAGCCCTGAATTACTCAATATTTATTTATTCAATCTTGGATATATTCAATTCTTTGTTCAAGGCACGCTTGAGCTCTTTGAAGCTCTCTGCCTAGATAGAGGGCGTGGTCTAGGCAGGTGAGCGGGTGAGGGCCTGGACCTTCGGTCAGGTCAATACCCAGTTGCTTGGCACTGCAGCCCCGAAAAACTGCCAAGGGCGCACGAACGCCGCCGCCACGGCAGCTCAATACCTCTCCGGTATCGGGATCAATGGCTAAGCCCCGCTCATCGATGCCATTGCCGTAGTGCTCAACCACCAGCTCCGCCGCCTCGAGATCGATGCGAATTAGGAAGTAGCCGGCTGGGTCTAAGGCGATGAACCGCTGGGAGAGCTGGTCATCGAGCTGTTGGCGGCTGGGAGGTACTTCAGGCATGCGGTGGATCGTAGGCAGCCGTAAAAGGCAGCTCCGCATTCATGGCCGCCATCAGCTCGGCCATCTCCTCATTAGCCCCAGGCAACCAGCGCTGCAGGATCGAGGCAAAACGTGGATCGCTCCAGCGGTGCAGGCTGACGCGGGGCTGGGCCACGAAACCACGCCGGCGCTTGTGGCTACCGCCAGCGCCGGGATCAAAGGCGCGGATGCCACGCTCGATTGCCCAGGCAATCGGAGCGTAATAACAGACCTCAAAATGCAGGCAGTCAATCTGCTCATCACTGCCCCAGTAGCGACCCCAGAGCTGGTCGCCGGCGTGGACGCACAGCGACATGGCCACCGGCTCGCCGGGATCGCCGCGATGGGCACTGAAGAGCACTATGTGGCGCCGCAGCTCCGGATCGGCAGCCAGGGCAGCAAAAAAGGATTCACTCAGATATTTGCTGCCCCAGGCCCCCCAACGACTGCAGTGCTGGGCATAAAAGTCATACATGCGCCCAACTAAAGCCGGCGGGATTGCCTCACCCAGCAGGGGCGTAACCGTGAGGCCAGCGGCTGCCACCGCCTGCCGCTCCCGCTTGATGTTGCGGCGCTGGTTGGCATTGAAGCTGGCCAGGTAAGCATTGAAATCCCCATGGCCGGGGTTGATCCACTGGCTCTGCTGATTAACCCAGGCAGCACAGCCAGCCGCCTCAGCCAGCGGCTGCCAACCTGGATCCACATAAAGAAAATTGCAGCTGAGGATGGCGTGCTGGCGGCAGAACGCATCGATCAGCTCAAGCATCAAAGCGGTTAACTCCGCCTCGTCCTCAGCGGGGTCGATCAGGAAGCGGTATCCCTGAACCGGGCTGACCGGGCTCATGCCCACCAGCTTTGGGTAGTAGCGCAGGCCCAACTGGCCCGCGAGCTGGGCAAAACTCTGGTCGAAAACAAATTCGCCGTAGCTGTGACCCTTCAAATAGAGGGGAGCCACCGCCAGCAACACCTCGCCGCGCCACAGGCCCAGATGACAGCCCTGCCAGCCCTCCCGCGGCGCAATGCTGCCGCTTGCCTCGAGCTGCTGCAGCCAGCGCCAGCGATAAAAAGGCAACTCTTGGGGGTGCGCCGCGGCCAGCAGGGCATCCCAATCGGCTTCGGGAATCTCGGCCAGGCTTTGGTGCCAGCGGGCCTGCAACTCAGCCATGGCTGCAATAGGGGCTCGCAAGGCGCAAAACTAACTACAGCTGCGCCGCCTTGGTGCCTCAACCGTTACGTGCCCTGGCAACTCCGGTGCAACTGTTCGCCCCTGTACTGGTAGCCCCGGTGTTGCTGACGAGCCTGCTGCTGCCGGTGTTGCAGCTGGTACGCCCCCAACTGGAGCAACGGCTTAAAACCGTTTGCGTGGAAGCCGCAGCCGCCGGCAATGCCAGCCTGGCAGCCAAATTGGAAGCTCCCTGCGCCCAGCTGGCCCGGCCCACCAGCCAGTGCCTGGTGGAGGAAACCGCCTCGAGTGGAAGGGGCTTGGCGGTGCTGGGCGATCTGATCCGCGGCGACTTCGGCGCCGAAAGCGAAGTAGTGCTGAAACGCTGCCTGGCCCGCATGTTGGGCCTGCCCGCCGACATCCTCCAGCAGATTCCCCTGCGGGAGCTGGCTCAGGGATTCGCCAAGACGCGGCGGTAGCGCAGCAGCAACTCCTCACCCTCCAGACGCCGGTGCTCCTGCAGGCACCACTCCCCAACCTGAACTGCGGCCTCCAGGGGCAACCAGGCATGGGGTCCCCCCAGCAGCCGAGGGCAAAGCGTCAGCTGCAGCTCGTCGATCCAGCCTTCGGCCAGCAGGCTGGCGGCAAGGGCCGCACCGCCCAGCACCACCAGCCGGTCCAGCCCCTGATCCGCCAGGGCAGCCAGGGCCACACCCCAGCTCTCTAAATCCAGGCGACGATCAAAAGCCGGGGCTAGCGGCGATCGCTTGGGTGTCAGCAGCCAGCGCTGCAGCGGCTGCCGCCAGAAATGCAGATCCGGGGAAAAATCGTTGCTACGACTCACTACTACGGCCACCGGCTGCTCAGCGCGGCCGCTGGCTGCTCGCTCGGCCAGCAGGTGAGGCGCACGAATTAGGCAGGTACTGCCATGGCACCGCAGGGTTTCGGCACCGATCAGGCAGCCATCAGCCCAGGCGAGGGCCTCCTCCAACACCTGACGATCCCCTACTCCACCCAAATGGGCAGCGCCACCTTGCGGGGGCGCCAAGCGGCCATCCAGGCTGACGGCCAGCACCAGCCGCAGCACGGGTCTCAGCCAGCCACCAGGGCTTCGAGCGCCGCGGGCACCATTTCCAGCTGGGGAGTTTCAGCAAACACCTCGGCGGCGTTGTTGGGGCTTTCCTGCAGGCGCACCTTGTGCAGGCGGGCGCCGGTGGCTGCAATCGGAGCGCTGAGCAGGTCGGCGATGTGAAGGGCGATGTTCTCAGCTGTGGGCACCGTGCTGGCGAAGTGCTCCACGTCCTTGTTGAGGAAGGTGTGGTCGAAGGGCTCCACCACCAGGTCGTCGACGAGCTGCTGCAGAGCCGCCAGATCACAGACCATGCCGGTGCGGGCATCGATTGGGCCTCGGACGGTTACATCGAGCAGGTAGTTGTGGCCGTGGCCATGGGGCCGGGCGCACTTGCCGTAGATGGTTTCGTTTTCGCCTTGGGAGAGCTCGGGCCGGGCCAGGCGGTGGGCGGCGGCGAAGTGGGTGCGGATCGAGAGAAAGGCTTCCATGGGGGTTGGGGCGGAGCCGGGGGCGAGCAGGTCGACCCAGAGCGTGTCGGTTTCGTGCAGACGCAGCCCCACCAGGGGCAGCTGGGGGGCCAGGCGGGTCCAGATGGCCTGGCAAAGGGCTTCGGTAGTGGGCAGCTTGCCCTCAGGACGATCCAGATCGAACTCAGGCCAAGCCTCGTTGAGGTAGCGAAAATCAAGCTGGGCCGTCACCTCAGCCCGAATGGCGTGCTTCACCTCAGAGAGATTGAGCACCATGCCGTCCGCATCGAGCGGACCAGCCATCGCCACCACCAAGGTGTAGTTGTGGCCGTGGCCTGGGGCCAGGCTGCAGGGGCCGAAGCGGGCCTGATTCTCTTCAGCGCTGAGCTCCGGCAACCAGTAGCGATGACTGGCACTAAAGGTGGCCCGCCTGGTAATTACGCAGGGGCGGCCCCGCCCGTGGCTGGAGCTGGCCGGGTTCGGCGAGAAGCCTGACGCTGTTGCAGTAGCCGTCATCGCCCGGGTCGGTGGCGCACCATCCTAGAAACGGGCAAGGGCCAAGGCGTCGAACCAGGAAAACCCCGCCATGAATAGACCCCCATCGCCAAGCTTGGCCCAGCGCTTGCAAGGGCTAAACGTTTATTTGATCGGCATGATGGGCGCCGGTAAAAGCGCCGTCGGCCGCCCCTTGGCCGAAGCGCTGGGCTACCGCTTCCTTGATGCAGACGATGCCCTGGAGCAGGTTGCTGGCCGCACCATCCCCGAAATCTTCGCCACTGACGGCGAAGCCGGCTTCCGAGAACTGGAAACGGCGGTGCTTGGCCAGATCGCCGGCTGGCATTCCCTGGTGGTGGCCACCGGAGGTGGAGTGGTGACCAGGCCCGAGAACTGGGGCCATATGCGCCAGGGGGTGGTGGTGTGGCTAGATGCGCCAGCGCCATTGCTGCTGCAGCGCCTGCGCGCCGATTCCACCCCCCGGCCCCTGCTGCAGGCCGGTGATCCCGGCGCCCGCCTAGGCGAGCTGCTGGCCCAACGGCAACCTCTCTATGCCCAGGCCGACCTGCGGGTGCAGCAAGCTGGAGATAGCCCCGCCCAAGTGGCCCAGCAGGTGCTGGCCGATCTGCCAGCCATTCTCAAAGACCCAGCAGCGGTGCCTGAGGCCCCGGTGGAGCTGCGCCAGGCCGATGGCCAGATCACGCCATCCCTGAACTGAGTACCCCCCCTAGCCGGGCGGCTCGATCCGCACCGCAAACCACTGAATCGTCAGGCCAGGCGCCAACTCCAGTTCACAGGCGGTTTCCAGCAGTCGCTGGGCCTGCAGACCCGGGCTAGAGAGACCGACCAGATCTGCCGGCACCGGCTCCAGCTTGGCAAGCCGGGCCTCAAGCCAGGCCAGGGTTTCGGCCGCCGTGAGAATCCGCTCGCCGCCACCTGGCTCCAGCACCACGTAATGATCTAGCTCCCGCAACAGGGGATTGGACATGACTGGAGCCCTACTGGCACCCATCCTGGCGCTGCTGCTGGCGATGGGGCCGGGCGTGCTGGCGGAACGGGCCGCCCACTGGCCCGAGTGGCGCCTACCCGCTCCCTTAGATCGACCCTCAGCTCGAGCCGGTCACCAGGATCTGAGCTACCCAGACTGGATGGCCGGGCGCTGGCAGGTGCGCAGCGATGACCTGGACTACGAGGTGCGCTTCAGCCCCGACCCAGGCGGAGCGGTGGTGGGCGATCGGGCCTTCAATGCCACCGCTATCGGCCGGGCCCTACTGGGCGCTGCCCTGCTGCAAGTGCGCAATGATCCGGCCAATCCAAACCGCCAGATCGCCTTACTGGCGGGGGATCAGCAACTGGAATCGACGGTGGTGGGACGCCGCAGCGAGTCGCCCAATCCGACCGGCTTCTGGTCTGACGAACTGGCCCTGCAGGTACTGCACGGCCCCGGCGACCCCCGGGTTAGCCGGGTAGAAACCCTGAGCCACTACAGCCAAAACCCCGACGGCACTGTTACAACCGAGCAGTGGCAAGCCAGCTATCCCTCACCGGCTCTGGGCCTAGCCGCCGCGGCCAGCAGCAGCGGCCATTTCCAACTAACCCTGACGCCGCTCAGCCCCGACCCGCTTCCAGCGCAATCCGATCCCGCCAGTTGAACAGGGGTTCAAGCAGCGGGTGGTCGGCGATGCCGCTAACCCCTTGGCCCGCCAGGGGGGCGCCGCTGCTGGCGGGAAACTTGAGCAGCCCCAACTGGGCGGCAACAGCCAGATCGGCAAGGGTGAGGCGATCGCCCACTAAGTAGGGCTGATCGGCAACCAGCACAGCCAACTGCTCGAGGTTGGTCTGCAGCTGCTGGCGCTCAGCACTGCCCACCACCGTTGCCACCGCCTCGCCGACGCCCGCCATGACAGCTGCGGGCAGGTTGCTGACCAGCTGACGCAGGGGGCCGGGGGTGGAGTCGGGCAGCAGGGCGGAGCGCAACAGCGGATCAAAAGCCGCCGCTTGCACCAGGGCAAGCCGGCAGCCGGCAGCAAGGGCCGTATCGGCCCAGTCTTCGATCAGCAGCACCCGGGCTCGCTCGGCCGGGGCCTCGGGCAGCAGCAGCGGCTCGGGGTGATGCCGCTCTAGATAAAGGGCAATAGCCGTGGAATCGGCAATTACTTCACTGCCATCTAGCAGCACTGGCACTTGGCGCTGGCCCGACAGGCGGAAGAGTTCCAGCTGGCCCAACCCGGGCGTGACCTCGACCACCGTGTAGTCGAGCCGTTTGGCGGCCAACACCAGCCGCACCTTCTCGCAAAAGGCCGAATGCCTGAACTGGTGCAGTTCCATGCTTCAAATCTGACCTCTGGGCGGCAGAGTAGCCAGCAAGCAGCAAGGACCGACCACCCCGGGCGATGAAGGACTTCTTCCTGAATGTGACGCGCTACCCGCGCTACCTGGTGGCCTTTGGCCTGGGTGTGGCCAATTCGGTGTTCGAACCGCTGGCGGCCAGGGGCCGCAATCCGGTAACGGCGGTTGCCCTGATTGGCGCCGGCGTCAGCGGCCTCCTGAGCCTGGGGCTGATCCTGCATGCGATGGTGAACCCAGCACCGCTGGCATAGCCATGGCACAGAGCCGACGGGTGGAGCGGGTGGCCTCCCTGATCCGCCGCGAAATTAGTGAGCTGCTGATTGGCGGCATCAAGGACGAGCGGGTCAACCAGGGGATGGTGAGCGTCACCACAGTTGAAGTGGCCGGCGATCTGCAGCACTGCAAAATTTTTGTGAGCGTCTTCGGCAGCGACTCCGACAAGGAGCAAGCCATGGCAGGCCTGCGTTCGGCTAGCGCCTTCGTGAAGGGTGAGCTGAGCCGGCGGCTGAAGATGCGGCGCACCCCTGAGGTGGTGTTTGTGCTCGATCGAGGCATCGAAAAGGGCACCACGGTGCTGGGGCTGCTCAATCGCCTAGAAGACGAGCGGCAGGAGAAGGGCGAACCCCCCGAAGCCAGTGATCTCTGAACCAAGCGCGACCCAAACCGTCGGTCCAGCCCTGCTGCGCCTGATCCACCAGCTGATCGTGGTGCGCGGCAGCGGCAAACTCGCCGACCACCAACGCGGCTACCCCCGCTGGGAGCTGCCTAACAACAAGCTCCGCAGCCTGCTGGAGGCTGGCGTGGGCGGCGTCATCCTGCTTGGCGGCAGCGCCGCCGAGGTGGCCCTGCGCTGCACCCAGCTGCGCCGATGGGCCGGTCAGCCGCTGCTGCTCTGCGCCGATGTGGAGGAGGGAGTGGGCCAGCGTTTCGACGGCGCCACTTGGCTGGTGCCACCCCTAGCCCTGGGGCGCCTCTACGGACGCGAGCCCCAACAGGCGCTTGAGCTAGCCGAACGCTACGGGCAGTGCACGGGCCGGGATGCCCAGGGCCTGGGGCTCAACTGGGTGCTGGGGCCGGTGTGCGATGTCAACAACAACCCGGCCAACCCGGTAATCAATGTGCGGGCCTGGGGGGAAGATCCAGCCACAGCCGGGGCGCTGGCAGCGGCCTTTGTGCGGGGCGTGCAGGCAGCTGGGGTGCTCGGCTGCGCCAAACACTTCCCAGGCCATGGCGACACCAGCAGCGATTCCCACATCACCTTGCCCCTGCTGCCCCACAGCCGCGAGCGGCTGGCGGCGATCGAGCTACCGCCGTTTCAACAGGCGATCGCTGCTGGAGTGGCCTCGGTGATGACCGCCCACCTGATGCTGCCGGAGCTTGATCAAGAGCGGCCAGCCACCCTGTCCAAGCCGGTGCTTACCGGGCTGCTGCGCCAGCAGCTGGGCTTCGGTGGCTTGATCGTGACCGATGCCCTGGTGATGGACGCGATCACGGGGCGCTACGGCGCCGGGGAGGCGGCCGTGCTGGCCCTGGAAGCCGGGGCCGATCTGGTCTTGATGCCCGCCGATGCGGATGCCGCCATCGCCGCCATCGCTGAAGCGGTGGCCAGCGGCCGGCTCAGGGTTGAGCAGCTGGAAGCCAGTGCCGAGCGCCGCCTTCAGGCCCTGGAGCGCTGCGCGGGGCCTGAAGCGGCCTTGGCCGTTGCCGATCCAGAGGCGGCCGCCCAACCCAACCAGGTCCTGGCCCTGGAGCTGGTGCGGGCCACCATGGAGACGGCGGGCAGCAGCGGCGCCGCCACCCCCCAGGCCGGCATCAATCTGATCAGGCTCGACTCGGCCTTGGCCGCAGCCGCCGCAGTGCTAAAAGCCACTGCTCCAGCCCTGGCTCGGCCCGAATCCCGCGGCTGGAGCACCCTGCTGCTGGAGGGCCGCAGCCCCAGCCCTTGGGGCACCGACACCGACGCCCCTCTCGCCATGGAGCGGCTCGGCCCTGGGCCCGTGCTGCTGCAGTTGTTTGTGCGGGGCAATCCCTTCCGAGGCAGCGCCGGCAGCGCCGAACCTTGGCCCGCGGCCCTGAGACAGTTAGCTAGAGCCGGAAGGCTGGCGGGGCTGGTGGTGTATGGCAGCCCCTACCTCTGGGAGGAGCTGCGCCCCCTATTGCCGCCGGGCGTCCCTGGCGTCTACAGCCCCGGCCAGATGCCCCTGGCTCAGGCCGAAGCTCTCCAAAGACTGGGCAGTGGACTGGGGCTGGGAGACACTGAAGCGGGCGCTGGCTTCACCGACTGAGCCGGAGCCAAGCTGCCTGTTTCCAGCCCCGTCCCCATCCGGCCCATGCTCAGTCTCTCGATGATCGTGCGCAACGAAGCCGAGCGGCTGGAGCGCTGCCTGGCCTCGGTGGCGGGCTTCGTCGATGAGATGGTGCTGCTGGACACCGGCTCCAGCGATGCCACCATCGCCATCGCCGAGAGCTGCGGTGCGGTGGTTCACCAGCTGCCCTGGCCAGGGGATTTCGCGCCGGCCCGCAATGAGGCCCTGGGGCACGTGAAAGGCGACTGGGTGCTCGTGCTCGATGCCGACGAGTGGCTGCTGCCCGAGGCCCGCCAGCCGCTCCAAGCCCTGATGGCCGAGCCGGACCTGCTGCTGATCAACCTGCTGCGGCAGGAGCTGGGGGCGGCCCAGTCGCCTTACTCAAATGTGAGCCGCCTGTTTCGCCGCCATCCAGCCATCCACTGGAGCCGGCCGTACCACTCGATGGTGGACGACAGCGTGCTGGCCCTGCTGGAAAAGGAGCCCCACTGGCAACTGGCTGATTGCGCTGTGCCTGCGCTAGCCCACGATGGCTACCGCAGTGATCTGCTGGCCAGCGGTGCCAAGGCAGAGCGGCTGCGCCAGGCCATGGAGGCCGACCTTGCCGCCAATCCTGGGGATCCCTACGCCTGCGCCAAGCTCGGCAGCCTGGAGGTGAGCGAGGGCAGCCGCGAACGCGGCATCGCCTTGCTGCAGCAGGGATTGGCCCGGTGCCCAGCCAGCCGCCACCCCGAGCGCTACGAGCTGCTGCTGCACCTGGCGATCGCCCTGGGCAGCAGCGACCCAAAGCACGCATGCCAGCTATACCGCCAAGCCCTGGAGCTACCCCTGCCGCCGCGGCTCACCCTGGCGGCCCGGCTGAATCTGGCCGCCCTGCTGCAAGAGCCCGGCACCACGAGCCAGGGCGCCCTGGAAGAGGCCTGCGAGTTGTGCCGCCAGGCCTGCGCAGCAGCGCCCGAACTAGCACTCGGCTGGCTGCACCTGGGGATTAGCGAGCGGCGACGAGGCCAGCTGCCGGCGGCAATCGCGGCCTACCGCTCAGGCCTGGAGCGCGATCCAAGCCTGGCCGCCGCCCAGCAAAACTTGGCCGTTGCCCTGCTGCTCAGCGGTGATGTGCGAGGGGCCCGCAGCGGCTTCCGCCAGGCGATCGCCCTACTGGAGCAGCAAAACCAGCAAAGCGAAGCGGAAGCACTGCGGCAACAGGCGGGCAGCATGGTCAAGCTGGATGACCAGTGATCCCCCTGGCCATGGCTTCTGACTCCTATCTGAGCGGCCGCAGCATCGCCGTGACCAGGGCCGAAACCCAGCTAGGTGAAGCCCGGCGCCTGTTTGAAGCCGCTGGCGCCACGGTGGTAGACCTACCTGCCTTGGTGGTGACCCCACCAGATGAATGGGGGCCCCTCGACGATGCCCTGGCCGAGCTCGATGATTTCCACTGGCTGGTTTTTTCCAGTGGCAACGGCGTTGAGGCCGTGGAGCAGCGGCTGCGCCGCATCGGCCGCTCCCTGGCACGGCGGCCCAGCCACCTGAAGATCGCTGCGGTAGGCCGCAAAACCGCGGCGCAGCTCGAATCGTTGGGATCGCCCGCCGACTTCATCCCGCCCAGCTTTGTGGCCGACAGCCTGCTGGAGCACTTTCCCGTCTCAGGTTGGGGGCTGCGCCTTTTGCTGCCCCGGGTGCAGAGCGGCGGCCGCACCCTGCTAGCGGATGCCTTCGCCGCCGCTGGTGTCCGGGTGGTTGAAGTTGCCGCTTACGAAACCGGCTGTCCAGAGGGTTTACCCAGCGCAGCGGTGGCCGCCCTAGAGCAACGGCGCCTCGACGCAATCACCTTCAGCAGCGGCAAAACCGTGAGCCACACCTGCCAGCTGCTGAAAGGGGCTTTCGGGCCCACCTGGAGCAGCCAGCTGGAGGGGGTGGCGGTGGTTTCAATCGGACCCCAAACCAGCGAGCGCTGCCGGCAGCTACTCGGCCGCGTCGATGCTGAAGCCGATCCCCATGACCTGAGCGGACTGGTGGATGCCTGCGGCCGCAGCCTCAGAGCTCGGCCGTCACCGCCTGCTTGCCATGACGCAGGGTGAGGCGACCATTTTGAACATCGATGCTGGCCACGCTCCAACCCACCGGCAGTAGGGGCGTGGTTCTGTAGTCCGTGGTTCTGTAGTCCGTGGTGCTGCCGCCTCTCTGACCGACCCGCAAGGTGCCGCTCTCCGCACCGAACTGCACCAGAGCCTCGGGGGTGCCGCCGGAGCGAATCACACCGTTGAAGATCAAGCCAGGGGGGAGGCTGAGCGGTGTTGGACGGGCAGAGGAAGCTGTTGCGGGAGTCGCCAGGGGCGCAAATGGATCAACACGCCCAGATGAAACGGAAGCCACCACCTGGTTGGAGCTGGGCAGGGGTGTCAGTCCCGCCAAGGGAGCTGGTGCCCCAACAGGCGCTGGTGCTGGGGGTGCCGGCTGCGACATAGGCGGCGAGGTTGCCTGGCTGGAGGCCTGAGGGGGCTGCTCCCCAGAGCACGAGGCCAGCAGCAGGGCTGCAGCGATAGCAGAGCCGAGGAACTTAGGGGTTGCGAGATTCAACGAGATCACGGAATCGATCAAGGTTGGCCTGAAGCTCCTTGGTCACAATTCCACCCAGGATGCTTGGTTCCATCAATGGTGCCAAGACCCCGGGGAGTTCATAGCTGACGCTCAGCTTGACCGCCGTGAGCTCGGGCTCCTGGGAGTAGAAGCGCACCGCACCCTTAGTGGGCAGGCCTCCCACCGACTCCCAGTGCAGTTGCTGGGCCTCAACCCGCTGGCTGATACGGGCTTTCCAATGGAAGCGGAAGCCTTGCGCCGCCAGGGTCCAATCGGTGAGATCGGGATCGTTGGGCTCGGTTACAACCGACTCGATCCAGCGCATCCACTGGGGCATCGCCTCCAAGTCACTCCATACCTCCCACACCTGATCCACCGAGGCCCGGATCTCTGTGGTGACGCTGTGCTCAAGCCAACGGCCCATGGAATCTCCTACGAAACAGAGGTGTTGGTGGCCAGCGCAGCCTGGCTTCCCAGGATCGCAGCTGCGGCTAAGCGCCCACTCATGGTGGCGCCTTCCATCGAATCGATGTAATCCTGCTTGGTGTAACTACCGGCCAGATAAAAATTCGCTACCGGCGTGGCTTGCTCTGGCCGGTAAGGCTCCATGCCTGGAGCCTCGCGGTAAAGGGACTGGGCCAGCTTCACCACGTTGCTCCACACCAGCTTCAGTCCCGCGGCCGAAGGGAACAGGCTTCGCACCTGGGCGTCGGTGTGGGCCACGATCTCTTCGGTTTTCTTGGGAATCCAGGGATCACCTGGGGTGAGCACGCACTGGAGCAAGGAGCCCTGCCCCTGCTTGCGGTAATCCTCGGGACTGGCCAGGGCCAGATCGGCGAAGCAGCTGAAGTCAGCGTCGGCGGTGTAGAGCAGGTTGTCGAGGCCAGCGGGGCTGCTGAGATCGGCTCGGGCGGCGGTGGCGGCGGCGCCATCACCGAGCTCGGTTACCCAGCCGTCATAACGAAGCTGCACGGTGGCCACCGGCACCGCATCGAGCTTGTAAATGTTGTCGAAAAGGGGCCAGCGGCGCCAGGCTTGGGGCAGCATTCGCTGTATACCAGGCACATCACAGGCGGCCAGATAGTTGTCTGCGACTACGGATACATCGCCCTCAGGGGTGCCGAGAGTGAGGCTGCTCACCCGGGTAGCGGGCTGGCCATCGACGCCAGCTGCCCCCTCCTCGAAATGCACCTCCGTAACCCGGTGGCGCAGATGCAGCCGGCCGCCGCGCTGCTGGATGTAGTCGAGAATCGGGCCCGAGAGCCAGCGGTGGGGGGAGCCTTTGAGCAGGTTGAGCTTGGAGGCCTCGGTTTTGGAGGCAAACATCATGAAGATCGTGAGCATGCAGCGGGCCGAGATCGCCTCGCAATCAATGAAGCCCAGGGCATAGGCGATCGGATTCCACATCCGCTTAATGCTCTGCTCACTGCCGCCATGGCCCACAAACCACTCCTGGAAGCTGATCCGATCCAGGGCGCGGATCGTCTTCATGGCCCCCTCGTAGTCCACCAAGCCGCGCACGATCGGGCTGGTGCCTAGGGCCAGGGCATTGCGCAGCTTGTCGATCCAGTCGAGCTGGGGAGTGGTGAAGAAGGCCTTCAAGCCGTTGAAGGGAGCGCCAAGGGCAAAGCGAAAGTCAAGCTCCCGGAGATCGCCGCCAGTATTCACAAACAGGTGGGTGTGGTCCTTGGGCAGCAGGTTGTCGATCGCCCCCACCTTGCGCATCAGGGCGAAGAGGTTGGCGTAGTTGAAAAAGAACACATGCAGCCCCATCTCAATGTGGTTGCCGCCCTCATCCACCCAGCTGCCCACCTTGCCGCCCAGAAACGGCCGGGCCTCGTAGAGATCCACCTGGTGGCCGGCATCCACCAGATCCACCGCCGCAGATAAACCGGCCAGTCCCGCTCCCACGATGGCGACCTGCACCCTTTCAACCCTCATTAGTGCGCTGACTCTATGGAGACACTCCGCCAGGCAGCGAACGGGGAGCCTCCATACAGTGGTTGCAACTGGCGTAGATCTTGATGAGTACCGAAACTGTCACTACTGTTGCAGCCCAGGCCCAACCCACCTTCACCGCCAAAGACGGGAAGGGGATCCTGATCACCGAACCTGCCATGAAGCAGCTGGGGGCTCTGATGAACCAGCAGGGCGAGGCCAAGGTGTTGAGGGTGGGCGTGCGCTCCGGGGGCTGCAGCGGCATGAGCTACACGATGGACTTCATCGATGCCAGCGCGATCCAGGGCGATGACGAGCACTACACCTACGAACCCGCCGATGCTCCCAGTTTCGCGGTGGTATGCGATCCCAAGAGCCTGCTCTACATCTACGGAATGCAGCTGGATTTTTCCAGTGCCCTGATCGGCGGCGGCTTCAACTTCACCAACCCCAATGCCAGCCAGACCTGCGGCTGCGGCAGCTCGTTTGCGGTGTAATGCCCGTCGGGTGGCAATCTGAGCAGATGACCAGGCAAGCCGCCTCCCTATGACCTCAGCAGACGTACCGTCCCTGTTCGAGCAGGCTATGCAGCGCTACCAGGAGGGAGCGGCACCCGCTGAATTGATCGATAGCTTCATCGCCATCACCGAGCAGTCCCCCAACCAGTCGGCGGGATGGACCTGCCTGGCTTGGCTGCAGCTGCTCGATGAGCAGCCCCAAGCTGCCCTGCGCTCCGCCAAAACCGCCGTGCGCCTTAACCCCCAGGACCCCCAGGCCCGCATCAACCTGAGCCTGGCCATGCTGGAAACGGGCGCCAAAGGGGTGCGCGAACACGTCGAAATTGTGCAGCGGGTAATGGCAATGGCGCCGGAGATGACTGGCGACCTGCAAAAGTCGATCGCCGATGGCCTAGTGCGCAAACCAGGCTGGAAGGCCATGGAGAAGCTGAAGGCCTGGCTGGCGGGTTGAAACCGGTTCTGCTACTCAGCAACGGCCACGGGGAAGACCTCAGTGGTGCCCTCGTGGCTGCCGAGCTGATGCAGCGGGGCATTCCGGTTGAGGCTCTGCCCTTGGTCGGTCACGGCAGCCCCTATCGCCAGCGGGGCGTGCCGGTGCTGGGCCGCACCCGCAGCTGCAGCACGGGCGGCCTCGGCTACACCAGCCTGCGCGGACGGCTCAGCGAGCTGCTGGAAGGCCAGATGGGCCATGTGCTCGGCCGGCTATTGCTCCTGCGCCGCCGCCGCCGCCACTACGGCCTGGTGGTGGCCGTGGGCGATGTGCTGGCGGTACTGGGGAGCTGGCTCTCGGGCCTGCCCAGCGCCGTTTATCTAGTGGCTTACTCCAGCCACTACGAAGGCCGCCTGCGCCTGCCCTGGCCCTGCGGCTGGCTGCTGAACCAAGCAAGCATCAAAGCCATCTGGAGCCGCGATTCCCTCACCGCCAACGACCTCAGCCAGCAACTGAACCGTGCCGTGGTCTTCCTCGGCAATCCCTTCCTCGACGTGGTGAGCGCCGCCACATGCGAATCACTGCAGCTGCCGGCGTTGCAATTGGAGCTGGCGCTGGTGCCAGGCAGCCGCCTGCCGGAAGCGGCGCGCAATTTCGCTCTGATGCTGCGGGTGCTGGCCCTGCTGCCCGAGGAATGGGCGCGCAGCCAGCCCCTGCGGCTACGCGCCGCCCTGGTGTCCGAGCTCGACGGCAGTCGCGTTGCCAAGCTGGCCGGCCCCCTGGGCTGGCGGCTCGAAGCAAGCGACCGGCTGGTGCGCGGCCCCCTGGCAGTTGAACTTGGCTGGGGCCAGTTTGGGGAGATCTTGGCCTCCTCCCAGCTGGTGCTGTGCATGGCTGGCACCGCCGCCGAACAGGCCGTGGGGCTAGGCAAGCCAGTGCTGCAGCTGGTGGGACAGGGCCCCCAATTCACAGGGGGCTTTGCTGAAGCCCAGCGCCGCTTGCTTGGCCCAGGCGTGCACTGCGCCCCCGGCAGCAGCGGCAGTGATGCAACCCTGAGGGCCAGTGCCCTGCTAGCCCAAGGCCTGCTGGAGCAGCAAAGCGATCACAAGCAAGGACCAGCCCTTCGCCAGTCCCTGGCCGCCATTGGCCTGGAGCGAATTGGCGCGCCCGGCGGCAGCCAGGCGATGGCAGCGGCGATCATGGCAATGCTGTGCCCTAATCAGGCCTCTGAGCTGCCATGACCACACCTACCCCACCCAGCTTGCTGCAGCAACTCAAGGGATCGATGGACACCCTGTTGGTGGTGGATGTGTTTGTGGTGATTGCCGGGGCAATTTGGTTTGCGGTGGCCGTAACCCTACACAGCCAACACATCGAAGCCCCCCTGGAGTTGTTTCAGCGGCTGTGGGAACCGCTTTTTACCCCGGCAATTGGCCTGTTGATGGGAGCGGCCCTGCTCAGCGGGGTGCTGGGTTGGTGGCAGCGGCGAGGGCAGCGCTGAGCTGGGGATACTGAAAAGTGAATCCCTGGGCCAGCAAGCGCTCGGGCAGCACCTGCTGGCCCTCCAGCACCACCTGGGCCCCGTCGCCAAGCAGCAGCTGCAGGATCGGCCCCGGCACGGGCAGCCGGCTGGGACGGCCTAGGGCCTTGCCTAAGGCACTGGCGAACAGGCCCATGGTGGTGGCTTCCGGGCTAACGGCGTTGTAGACGCCGCTGTAGGCGCCATCCTCAAGGGCCGTGGCGATCAGGCGGCAGAGGTCGTGGCGATAAATCCAGCTCATCCACTGGCGTCCGGAACCGACCGGCCCACCGAAACCCAAACGAAAGATGGGCAACATCTTGCCGAGGGCACCACCATCGGGGCCCAGCACGATGCCGATGCGCAGCTTCACCAGCCGGCAAGCAGCTGGAACCTGATCAGCGGCCGCTTCCCAGCGCTGGCAGATCTCGGCCAGAAAATCGCCCCCGGCTGGGCTGGTCTCGCTGAAGCGCGTCTGCGTACTGGAGCCGTAGAAGCCCACGGCTGAACCATTAACCAACACGGCGGGGGGCTGCTCCAGCCGCGCCAAGGCAGCCACCAGCAGCTCAGTTGTGCGAACGCGGCTTTGCAGCAACAGCTGACAGTGGCCAGGGGTCCAACGACGTTCAGCGATCGGCTCACCGGCGAGGTTCACGACACCCTCCGCCTCAGAGAGGGCCCTATCGAGGCCGTTATCAGCCCAACTGGCCGCATCGGCCGGATCTAGGCGTATGCAGGCCAGTCTCTTGCCAACCAGAGCCGGAAAGGGCTGGGACTGACGGCTCACGAGGGTCAGCTCATGGCCCAGCTCGAGCAGAAAAGGCACCAGCTCGCGACCTACAAACCCCGAACAACCCAGCAGCAGCAGCCGCATTTCAGACCTAACAGCTTGTGGGAGGCTAGGCGGTTGCAACTAAGACGAGCTGGTCTGGACTGCACGAAGCGCCTTAACCTGAGCCAACAGACAAATGCACCATGGCTGACGCCGCCCCAGCACCTGCCGCCCAGCCGCAAGTACAGACGCCAGCTCAGACACCCTTGAAAAAGGGCAGCCTGGTGCGGGTAGACAAAGCTGCTTACATCGGCAGCCTGGAAGCCAGCGCCAGCGAAGCGCAACTGCCGGCCTACTTGGTGGAGGGTCCTGGCGAAATCCTGGCCATCAAGGGTGACTATGCCCAGCTGCGCTGGCGACGCCCGGTGCCGGATGTGTGGCTACGGCTAGACCAATTGGAGGCTTTTCCTGCTTGAACAGACTTTCCAGCTTTGTGACCTTTGGCAACCTTGGTAGAGCATTGACTCTGACCAATCTTTGCCGGTTGTTTGCGCTCCTGATGGTGGCCTGGCAGCCCTTCCCGGGGGAATACCGGGTGCCGTTGGTGGGGTCAGCCCTGCTGGGCCCACATCACTTGCTCCTGGCAAAAGCTGGGGTGAAATTGCCTCAGTTGTATTGGTTGGACTAGCCGGACTAAGCGTGCTCTATGGGCTCCGCCGCCAGCAAGATCACCGCTGGCTGCAGACTGGCCTAGTGATAGTGATTGCCGCCTGGATCGGAGATGGCCTGCTGCAAGCTCTCACCGGCGCAGATATATTTGGCATCACGCCAAAAGCGGAGGGGATGATTAATGGGCCGCTCACCACTAACGGCATTTTTGGCATAATCGTGGCAGCATTGACCCCACTGGTGCTGTAGGAGCCTCTAAAACAACGCCAGCGCTGGGCCATTTACCAACTAATTGGAATAGCAATAACGGCAATTCTCTCGGGCCAACGCAATAATCTATTACTACTGGGCTTAGGCCTGATTGCACTATCGAGTCTCTGGAGTAGGCGCACCCGCCTAATTGGCTTAGCGATATTGGTGGCAACCGTAGTTGCTATATATCCATTTACACCAACCCTTCAACAGCGATCGAGCTGGATGATCTCCTCCGGAAGCGAAATGGTCGCTTCACTTCAGGAGCTACGCGAAAATCCAAGCGATGCCAAATCAAGCAAGCGACTGTTTAATTCTTTAAACCGCTTCACCTCCGACAGAGCTTTTCTTGTTGACGCAGGGCTAAAAATGATTCAAGGTCGCTCCCTTACCGGCGTTGACATCAATGCATTCCGCCCTGCCTACCCGCTATAAGCCCAGCTCACTCCCCATGGCCATCGAGACAAGCCCACCCATGCCCACAACATTTACCTAGAACTAACAGCTGAAACAGGGTTAATTGGCCTTGGCGGCCTCCTGCTAGCAATAGCACTTGGCTGGCGCTGGTTTGCGCTGGCATGCCACGAAAGACAAAGAATGGCAGCACACTATGCAGCCACATTACTAGTAATGCTTTTCCCACTAACAACCCACACCATTTTATTTGCAGCATTTTACTTCTGCCTCCTGATAATGGTACCAGGAGGTTTTTTGGCGGCCCTCTTTTCTCAAGAGGCAGTCATTGCCGCGCAAATTTAACCTACACCAAATGAAATCAGCTCAACCAGCTAGCTCCCGCCTCTGGGACTGCAATGACTGACGGCGCAGTCGAGCCTGCTTCAGAAGCTCCCTGCCGTCGTGCAGATATGAATCCACGTAGCCCATGGTGTAGCGCTCCAGTTCAGTGAGAGCATCATTCACCAAGCTGAGGCAGTGATAAAGATCGAGGGCAAATGCTTGCCCCCCTGGTGGACATACCTGAGAGCGGTATATCAACTCAACCTTGTCGATGCGGGCCTGGCCCTGCTCGAGAAAGGCACAGAATGACTCCATCAAGGTGTCGTCGTAGGGATCGGCGGAGAGGGCCTTGAGCTGGGCTGGGAATGGGTTGATCACTTGAGCCAGAAGCCGATCAATAGGCGCGTATACCTGCTGCAACCACTGCTGCAACACGGCATCAGTGGCAGCGCTGCGTGTGGACTGAGCACGGGCCCGCTTCACGGAAAAGCTGGCGCCAGCAGGATCTAAAGAGGTCGGCGCTGTGAGGTCGTAGCGGCGGCGGCGATCGGCATCGCGTAATACCTCCCAGGCTGCGTTTAGGGCCAGGATTGTGCGGTCATCGCCGCCAGCATCCGGGTGGTGCTGCTTCACCAGGGCTCGGTAGGCGGCCTTGATTTCAGCACCGCTGGCAGTGGGCGAAACACCCAGCACGCGATAAGGATCGGCAGTGGGTTCAGCAGCAGCCAGGGCGAGGCCTCCGCAAGCAAAGGAATTTGTCGATGACTTTAGGAACTCAAGCCCCACTGCCTGCAGATATCACTGCGGCTGCCCAACAAAAAACCCCAGCCGAAGCCGGGGTTGATCGAGGTGTGTTGAGAAGTGGAGAACGAAAGGACCGGAAATGTGTGAGGAATCCGGTCCAGTTGTGTTCTGAGGATCAGAACTTGAAGGTGGTCTTGACCAGGCCGCCCCAGGTGTCGCTGAAGCCAGCAGCATTGTTCTCGATCCAGAACAGAGCCGGGGTGACACTGATGTTGTCGGTGACCTGGAACTTGTACCAGAGTTCCCATGCAAGGGTGGCGGAGTCGGAAGAACCGGTGCCTTCGTCAAACCAGATACCGCCGGTACCTACACCGCCAGCAACTGCGGTACCAGCGGAGCCGATGGCAGTTCCGAGGGCGTTACCCTTCATGAAGGCGTCAGCCCACTGCAGGCCGACCATCCAAGACCAAGCAGCGGCACCGTCGGTTCCGAAGGCAGTGGTGTCGGCATAACCGAAGCCAGCGCTGATGGAAGGCATCCAGCCAGCTTCAGAAGGCTGCCAGTAGCCAGCCAGGGTGATGCCGTTGGTGTCAACTGTCCCACCCAGATTGCCCTCGCTGTAGGCGTATGCAAAGGCGGCACCCCAGTTACTACCGGCGTAGCCGATCTGAGCGGTGATGGTTTCGTCAGTAAAGATGCCGGATTGCGAGGATTCGGAAACGCTCTCAGGTGACACGTAGTTCACGCTGATGCTGAAGCCATCTTTCTGATACCAAACACCAGCACCGGCTCCAAGGCCGAGAGTGTATACGGTACGACCACCGGCGTATGTGAACAGGTCGAGCACGGTGTCAGCGGGATACACACTGGGCCACATGGCCAGCATGTCGTCCTGACGAACTTTTGCACCACCAGTGACGGTGAAGTTCTCACCCACAGGGAACTGGTAGAAGAGGCGGTTGACGCCAACAGTGTCAACACCAGCCTGCTGGAAGCCCTGGTCTTCCTGGAAAGCTGTTTCCAGAGTGGTGTTCTGGTTGCCAAACACCGAGTTGGCAAAGTTGCCGGAACGCAGGGTGGTGCGCAGCAGGTCCTTACCGGTGAAGCTGGTGTCTAGGGTCAGGCGAAGGTCATAGTTAACCGTCACTTCGTCGGTGGTATTAGCACCGTTGAAGGGAGGCACGTTGCCGGCGCCGCCAAGCACCATGGTGGCAATACCCTTCAGCTTGGTGGTGGTGGAGAACTGGTTAGCTTCCAGCTCGCCCACTTTGGCCTCGAGGCCGTCAACGCGACCCTTGAGGATGGCGAGTTCCTTCTCGAACTCGGCCATCAGCTTCTTGAGCTCGTCGGTCACTTCGGTGACGCGATCAAGACAAGCGTTGAGCAGAGCAGCTGCTTCGAAGCGGGTCATGGCCCGGGCGCCCTTGTAGGTGCCGTCGGGGTAACCAGCGACGCAGCCGTAGCGCTCGATCAGGTTGGACAGAGCCTGGTAAGCCCAGTCGGTGGGCTTGACGTCAGAGAACTGGGAGATGCTGGTGACTTGCTCCTCGGAGGCGTACTTGTTGACGCCGTCCAAGTTGAGCTCAGCTGCGGTAGCGGCCACAGGGGCCAGCAGACCAAGGGCTGCAGGTGCAACCAGGAGTTGCTTAAAGAGTTTCATGGGTTCCTCACACGAGATGGCGCAATGCGCCGAACACATAATCACCCGTATCACAGCATCAGCACCTGGGCCTGTGCCACTGCGCACAATGACACGCGCCCCCAAAAACGATGCCCCCGACGGGCACTGGGCTCGTCGGGGGCTCTCGCCGGGTCCGCTATGGCGCGGAACCGTTTGATCAGGAATCAGGCGCCGAAATCAGCCGGCGTTCTCCGCGATCAGCAGACCCTGGGTGAAACAACTGGAACTCACGGGCACCTCCTCCTCTGGGGATTGGAGCCAGCCGGCGATGCATTCGGCAGGATCAGCACCCGAAGGTCCAGATCTTTGCCACATCACTGCTGACAGAACTCGAGAAATTTAGCCAACAAAAAAGCGCCCCCGTGGGGGCGCTGAGGCTGATTTCGGATATCAAAACCAGGCTTCGATCAAAGAGCGTTACCGCGGGGTAGAACCTCTTCAGGGAAGACGAAGTTTTCATGCGGCTGGTCAGCCGGTGCCATCCAGGCACGCAGACCTTCATTCAG